>NZ_QKTW01000001.1:0-12145 GCF_003236175.1 Taibaiella soli
TGCTATCGGAATTGAACCGCTTTTTTCTCTCAGGCCTTTAACCTGCGCATCTTTTTATTTAAGAACTGTGTTATCTTTTTGTTGCTTTCCGCCGCGAAGCGGGCTGCAAAGGTACGCTTTTTATTTTCAAACTTCCAAATCTTTTTTCAAGACTTATTTTCACAACTCACTCAGCCTCTGTTTGAAACAACCGCGCCTTTTAAAGATCTTCTTTTTTCTTTGCCCCTTTTCAGAAGCGGAGTGCAAAGGTAGTGTTTGTTTTCAAACTTCCAAACTTTCTTTGAAAAAGTTTTTCAAGTCTCGCTTTCGCCGAATCGCTTGCTGTGCAAGCCTTTCAGCCGCTTCATCACCTCTGGCAACCTCTTTAAGAACTGTCCCGTTTTTGTTGGGAGTGCAAAGGTAGATAAAGTCTCTTCACTTCCAAATGTCTGGCGCAAGTTTTTTGATGAAAACCTCCTTGTAATGGACGGAATGCAGCACTGTGGCCTGGCATGCGTTTCAAAATATATGTCCGAACACATGAAATGTTGGCTTTTAAGTGTTGATTGAGCTGCTATAACCGCAATTCGGCTCCAGAATCCCTTCTCTCCTACTTTTTGCATGCCCAAAAAGTAGGGCAAAAAAGGCAGTCTTCACCCGATCACGCCGGGGTTCAGACAGGCGCCTGATTTAACCACATTGCTACTGTGCTGCCGGACAATGACGCCTGACCTCTTATATGTCAATCCAAACACCATTATGCTCACTGCATGTATTTCATTTCTTAACGCCGTAGTTACCTCAGGCCGGGGTGTTGTGCAAGCCCTACAGAGTGCAATTGCTATCGCATGCTCCTACATTGCGCGGGATGCCTCGTTCCTCGGCATGACAAACGCGAGTACAATAGGAGGGACTCACAACTAAAACGCACCAAATCGCATATTATATATAGACGTCTTCAATAGTAGCACTGATGATGAACGGAGCGTCGCAACTTAACCTTAACCGGAGTAGGAATGCTGGTCATAAAGAGAATCTTTTAACAAACAGTGTATATATTATATAGGGCAGGCGTTTGGTTGTTAAATTCAAAAATGATCTATTATTGGCATCGGAGCCTTGGTGGTCTATTTTACTTATCTTTACCCTACACATTTGAGGAATGGAGGATATTTTCATTTTAATTGCCGAGGACGACGCGGACGATCGCTTTCTGCTACAGGCGGCATTTGAGGAAAACGGCTTTACGGAAAAGCTGGAATTTGTAGAAAATGGCGTAGAAGTGTTGGATTATTTACACAATTTATCCGGCACTAAAAGCACGTCGTATCTGCCGAGTTTTATTCTCATGGATCTGAATATGCCTAAAAAAGACGGTCGCGAGGTGTTAAAAGAGCTGAAAGAAAGTCCTGGGCTGCGTATGATTCCCGTTATTGTATTCAGTACAACCAGCAATGAGCAGGAAAAAAAGCGATGTTATGAGCTCGGCGCTAACGGATATATCACTAAACCAACCAGTTTTGAGGCGCTTATGCAAACCGTGGCAGATCTGAGAAATGACTGGATAAACGTTGGCACTATGCCGATGAGTTAGTTCACGTACATGCGGGCTTCCGGCATTGTATTTGCAGTGCTAATGTATAAGATCATAAAATGCAGCTCCCTGTTCCGGGGCACGTAATTTAAAACGGCATTATAAACTGGGTAATTATGAATGGAAGGAAAGTTGTTCTGATTATTGATGATGAGATTGATTTATCCCTGCTTTTAAAAAGTTATTTTCTCCGAAAAAACTTTGAAGTATTCCTGTCTCATTCCGTAGCCGATGGAATGCAGAAAATTGACGAGGTAAAGCCAGATATTCTGTTTCTGGATAATAATCTACCGGACGGTGAAGGTTGGCGTATTGCACCAGAAGTTTGCAGATTGCACCCCGATATCCGTATTAATCTCATCAGCGCCTACCACCCCAGTTTACCAGATTTGCCTGCAGATGCCCGTGTACGGCTTATAGAAAAACCGATCCGCCTTTCTGACCTCGACAAAGAATTTGAGGACAACAACATACAAACTGAAGTTCCCGAGCAATAAATAAAAAAGAAAGCGATGACACGTCGTTCCTTAGGGGCTGCGCCGATTCACCGCTTTGTAAATTTGGATCTTGAGATCCGTGCTTTTCGTTTCAAATGGACTCTTCGTCCGATCTAGGGGTGAGATTATCTCACGGTTGCTTTCTGATACAAAGATCGCTTGTCTGTAAAGAATTTCAAGCAGTTAAACAACTGTTTTTTTGAGCATTTTTTACTCGTTTTACATACGTAATCCCCCGTTGGCATACCGTGAAAAATACAGTGTTAGTTTATACTTCTAGTCAGTGAATGATGTCTCGGTGCTTTGCTCCAGGTAACGTTTCCGCACAGATTCACCTATTGGCGTAGGATTGCCGTCATCGTCGATGCGCACAAAGGTGATAGAAGTAGTACACACAACGGTATCTTCGCCACTATACACATTGTACTTCCTTGCTTCTATATTCAGCGTAATGGATGTATTACCCAAGTGGCCGACTTCTCCGTACACACGCACGTGATTACCTACTTTCAGCGGTTTTTTAAACAACATTTCCCCCACTCTCAGTGTGACCATATTTGGCGTACAACAGAATTCTGTAGCGTATGCAGCTGCCGCTTCGTCGATCCACGACATAAGGATACCGCCGAATACGTTGCCATGAATACCAATATCTTTGGTCATGCAGATTTTCTTGTTGATCAGTTTCATCATATTTTGTTTTGCCGTTGTTTGGAGCCGGTTTGTTTTAAACAAGCTATAAAAAAAGCCCCTCGGGAATACCGAAGGGCGCATATATCTGTATTTCTTTCAGAATGTTTTCCGTGCGATTATAATGCAAATCCCTTCACAAGTGTTTTTGGCCACTTTATGTTACAGCAGGAAGTATGGTGCATCATTTTCATGGGTGCAAGATTAAGAAGATTATTTCTAATAGCATAATTTTTTAAGAAGAGACAAAAGAAAAGCGGCATATTCAGCTTTCATGGTCATAGGGCCTGAGTGCTTTCATATACCGCTTCCAATCAGGGGCGGATGGATTTCATCCTTTGCTTACGTTTCAATATTAGGGGTACCTCTTTGTTTTTGTTTTCATTTTCGCTTTAGATCTTGTGGGTGGGTTGCTTGCTTTCGTCAATAAGGGTTTATGAATACAAATATCTATAGACCTGTTCATTTAATATCAAGTATTTCAACGGTTTTTACCTGCTTTTTTAGCCCGTTAGCTGCCGACAAAATGCACAAAACTACCCGTGAAAAATGACGTGGGTTATTTGACCATTGCGCTCTAATTTTAATAACCAAAATGAAAAACTGAGGAACATGCGTAATAATCACGAAATAGACTATCGAATTATCGGTGAGGAAATGCAATATGTGGAAGTAGAGCTGGATCCGCAGGAAACCGCTGTAGCAGAGGCCGGAGCATTTATGATGATGGATGATGGCATACAAATGGAAACGATATTCGGCGACGGTAGTCAGCAACAAGGCGGCGGACTGCTGGGAAAACTTTTTAGCGCGGGCAAACGGCTATTGGTAGGTGAAAGCTTGTTTATGACTACCTATACGAATGTAGGTCAGGGTAAAAAACGGGTCTGTTTTGCATCACCGTATCCTGGTAAGATTATCGCGCTGGATCTGCAGCGTCTTGGCGGAAGAGTGATTTGCCAGAAAGATGCTTTTCTCTGTGCTGCGAAAGGAGTAGCCATCGGTATTGAGTTTCAGAAGAAACTGGGAACCGGCCTTTTCGGTGGTGAAGGTTTTATTATGGAAAAACTGGAAGGCGATGGAATGGCGTTTGTACATGCCGGTGGCCACGTAACGGAACGGATTTTGCAACCAGGTGAAGTGTTGAAAATAGATACGGGCTGTATTGTCGGCTTTACGGCAAATGTGCAATACGATATCCAATTTATTGGCGGCATCAAGAATACTATTTTCGGTGGCGAGGGTGTGTTCTTTGCAACGCTGCGTGGACCGGGAACTGTTTGGATTCAAACACTGCCAATCAGCAGACTTGCAGCCCGCATTTTGCAATACGGCACTTATAAAAAGAAGGAGGAAGGTAGTGTGCTCGGCGGTCTGGGCAATTTACTGGATGGAGATGGGTGGTAGTGCTTCGCATTAATACGTTAAAAAGTCAACAGATTAATACGTCGCGATTTGTAACTGAAAATTAATCGAATAAAAAAACGGTCGGACGGCTTCGAGTCGTCTGACCGTTTTTTTAAACATGCTAACAACTGCTTTGAAAACTGGGATATTTCGGAGGATTTTGCACTTGACAATAAACCTTTGACGTATAAACCTGTTAATGAATCAACGTTTTGACTTATTTAAAGTGTCCCTGAATAAATCTTACCGCGTTGATCTGCGCATCGTCGGCGTTTTGTTTATCGTATTTTGGATTGCTTGGATTGGCGAAGGCATGGTTGGCATCATAATGATGCAATTCAAAAACATGGCTGCCGGCTTTTACTTCTTTTTCAAGCTGGTCTACATCCTGCTCTTTGATGAACTGATCACGGTCACCACGGATATATAGTACATCAGCCTGCAAGGTTTTTACTTTGTTTTTGTCTTTCTCCGGAAAACCATAGTACATCACGCAGGCTTTCGCTTCTGTGCCTGCGAGCAATGCTGCATTGAAAGACCAGGTACCGCCCATACACCAGCCCAATGTTGCAATTTGTTTGCCTTTACCTATTTTATTCAGCAAACCTTTTACAATTGCTTCGCCGTGCTCGCGCGTGAGGCCTGCCATTAGTTTGCCCGCAGCCTCCGGATCTGTAGCGACTTTGCCATCATAAAGATCTATTGCGTATACTGAAATATCGTCGCCAAGCAACTGCTGCCAGCGCTCTGCTTCACGCTTGATGTAATCGTTTAGTCCCCAGTATTCGTGGAACAGGAGCAACACTTTGTTGGAAGCTGTTTTTGCCGGAACGTAGAATGCATTACCTGTTTTGCCATCGGTGGTCGGAAATTTAATATCCTGTCCGCCGCTTTGGGGCACGTAGGTAAATGGTTCGGGAGCCAGATGCGCTTTTTTAAATTCATCGTTGAATGCCAGCGCCTGCATGTCTGTGCCTGTCTTCTTCACGCAGCACATTTGTGCATTTGCCTGCTGGCTGAAGATTGTAACGAGGGCAAGACAACTAACAGTAAAGAGACGTCTCATAAGTATACTTTTGGGAAGTGAAGCAAAATCTGTTCCGTAAAGTTACGTGAAAGCTGAAAAGCCAAAAGCGTAAGGCTTAAAGCTACTCGTGTTGTTACAAAATTTCCGCTCATGGTAGCAAGTAATTTCATGCAATAAAATTGCTCGTGTTGGGATGCGGAGACACAAAGCTCATTGCAAAATAACATGGGAAAGCTTTCTGTGTTGAGCTTTAGGCCTTCAGCTCAATTACCGGATTAGTGTTACGTTGCCCTGGGTATTGTATGACTTTCCGTTTTTACCCGTTGCTTCGATGATGTAAACGTATACCCCCATCGCGCACAATTCACCATTCAAACGGCCATCCCAGCCTTGATTCAGATTAGTAGTTTCAAAAACCTTTTGTCCCCAGCGGTTATAAATACGGAATGATTTCAATTGCACATCGCCCTGATAAATTAGTTTGAGTTCATTTGCCGAAGGCGATAAAGGACTGTAAGCATTAGGCAATTTTACATAAACAGTAGGATCAACCAGAACCGTTACCGAATCTTTTGCCACACAACCCGCTTCCGTTCTCCCTTCTACAATGTATCTGGTATTGACCGGCGGCATCGCCATCGGATTACCAATCGTCACATCACTCAATCCCAATGGAGGAAACCAATTATAGTACAGACAATTGCCACCCGCGTCCAATTGCACGGCTACATTTTCCGGAGCGATCACCGTATCCGGCAAGTTGATTACCGCATTGGAGTGCACAGCTACATTGGCTTGCAGCGTATCCGGGCAATTATGTTCGTCTTTTACCACAATAGTGTAATGCATATCAGCCCACGGCGTCACGGTTACATCCTGCAAATTAGTTGCACTCAGATAATCGGCCGGAAACCATTGCCACGAAACGCCGCCACTAACATGCAATTGTGCACTGTCGCGCGGACAAATGCCGGTATCTGCAGGATTCACACTCGCAAACGAATTGGAGAAAACTGTTACCAAAACATCATCACTCCCCTTACACCCTGCCGGCGTTGTGACAACCAATGTGAGATTGGTGGTTGTGTGCCCGAAAAACCAAGTATCCGGTTGATCAGGATCCGCCATTTCGTAAGGCGGCTGCCAACTGTATGTATAATTATGATACCAGGACGGACCTACGACCGGATGGAAATGAACGGTATCCCAATAACATTTCTGAACATCGGCGCCGATGTAAACAGTCGGATTTGGCTGCACTTCTATATGCACCGCTTTCGTCACATCCGGACAATTGCCATAGTGCGCGGTAACGGTATACGTTCTAGTGGTGTCAGTGGTAATAGATGTTCCAAAAACAGTTACATCTGAAACGCCTGTCGCCGGTGACCAATGCCAGCTGAAATTAGGATCGGCGCTGCCTGAAACATTAATAATATCACCTTTACAAATCGCAGTATCCTCCAGATAAACGACAAAATCATCAGGCATTACATGAATATTTACCGTATCTCTGCCTACACATCTTCCGGATGCGCCGGGGTCTGCACTGAGTACATAAGAATAATCGCCGGCCGTTGTAGGCGTATATTCCGGATTCTGCACATTGCTGTTATTGAGTCCTGAAGAGGGCGTCCATAGATATTGATATTGCTGATTAGCCGGCGTCACCACCGCATCCATCAGAATTTGCGTATTCAGACAAACAATTTTATCGGGGCCCAGATCAACATGCGCGGGTTGCCGCACCGTGATCGCAATACCATCATGTTTATCCGGACAGCCGGGAACTGATACTGTCAACTGATAATTTGTTGTTTGATCTGGCTTCGCGAAAGGTGATAAAACATTTGGATCAATCAGGCCAAGCGTTGGTGTCCAGGTAAATGTTGTGGATGGATCTTTGGAAGCTAAAATATGTACCGTGTCCCCTTTACAGATAACGGTATCGTTGGTCTGAATCTTTGCATAAACCGAATCCATGATCAGCAATTCAGTACTGTCGAGCACGTTCAATGTATCGCAAGGCTGGAAAATTCTGATCTTAACTTTTTTGCTACCGCCCGGAACTGCCTGCGGATTAATAATGATATAGGCTAAAGAATCATTGGCCGGGATGACTGCCCGCCCGGGCGATTGTATCGCTGTATAATCATATCCGTTTACAGCACTTCCCGAAAGTTCGTAGCGGATTTTTTGCTGATAAGGTGAAGCGGAATGCCGATTGATTTCAAATTTACCAGCCGCACAGCCTCGCACACAATAAGGCTTTGGTGTATTTAAAACGCCGTTGGCACCGCCAATTGCTCTGAGCGTAACGGGTTTGCTGGTAAGACTTCCTTCTTCGAGAAAAACACCGGAGTCTACAATATCATCTACCACATCAGCAACGACCATCACAAGGTGATACGTATCACAGCTCTGCACGGGCGATTTTGCAATCAGCGGTACAGTAAAACCATCATAAGTAATAGTGGTTCCGTTGGTGTTGTCCACATAATACTGTGGGAACGGCGAACCGGTGCCCATACTCTGGCAATTCGATATATCACCGTTCGGCCCGGGCACACCGGAGTTAATACTATTGATTGCAACGGGAATGCTTGTACCCGGCACTACCGCCATATCGCCGGAGGCGGAATTGCCTGAAATGTAAAACTTAAACCGGTCGTTGTACTTGGTACAGTTAAACATGGAATATTCTTCCGAAGCAAATACGTAGCGGAAACTGATTGTATCGCCGATAGGCACGAAATCAAATTCTAATGTGCAGGCATCAAAGGTATTTGTCCCTAATGCTGAAGAACCGGCTGCGCCGCGCGGATTGTCGGGCACATAAGCAGCAGGACCGTCGGCACCAAACTGAAATATGGAGGCATTGGTCTGTGCATAACCCGTGGTCAGCAGCACGCCGCCGCCCAAGCCCAGATTACTGTTGGTAGCGGTAAAAATAGCGCTTGCGCCGCTGGGACACGTGAGCACAGGATTCATTACCGTCACGCCCGGGCCGGCTAGTCGCTGAGCCAGCTGGGTTGCCGTTACAGAAGTATTGAGTGTTAATTGTGCTTGCGTTGCGGAGGTGATCAACAAAAAGATGATCAGGACGAGAAAAGGGATTTTTCTCATCTTGCTTTTAATCAAGGGGCAGACGGATGGCTTCATCATGCTTGGTGGTCTGAATATATAGACGGCCGTCTATTAAAAATAGTTAGATACTACACAAGATACATTTATTGAAGATTTTCGATTGAAGATTTGTGATTGTCGGGAGACGAAGGTTTTCCGCAGACCCAACGCTTCACTCTGGACGATATGCGTAAGAGGCAAAAGCGCGAAGATTTTTTCTGGCGGCGGCTACGGCGAAGCATATTTAAATAATGCAGTCATTATGAAAAGCATGACAGCCGCTCTCCCGCCTAAACCGGACCGCAACCTGATTTCGCATTTATGATTCACGAACATAACGATGCATTGACTATCAGCGGCCGTTTTAAATTTTCATCTACTCGTTATTCATTTCTATATTATTTAACAAAGTTTGGCATCAAAAATGTTTTGGTATGGCTGAATTCTAAAATTTGATAAACAAATGGAAGACAAAATCACCACCCCGATTCCGGGAGCAGTTATTGACCAGGCCATTCAAAAAATCAACGAACTGAAAGCCTTGCTCGCTCCCTACACACACACGCTCACAGCAGCTGAAAGACAAAGCATCTTGAAGATGAGCAACAAATCTTACACTTTCGTAGGCAAAGTAGTAGACTACTGTTTTAAGAATCCTGAATTTAAACCGGGATATCTGGACGAAGCAGCGCTAAAAATGGACTTTGATACTGCGGACGGCCTTCGCCCTGTGCTGGAGCAGTGCAATCAGTTGGCTGTAAATATCGACGATACGGTGATGCTGGCAGGAAATGAAGCTTTTACAAATGCGCTGGTGTATTACAGCGCGGTGCGCACTGCAGCGAAAAATGGCGAAACGCATGCTAAAGTGGTTTTTGAAGACCTTTCGGAGCGCTTCCCCGGTCGCAGGACAAAACCCGCCGACAACACAACTAAATAGTAGCAACGGAATACAAAACAAAATGAAAATCCCGCCCAAGTGGCGGGATTTCTGTTTTATAGCTTTTCTATTGAACCTCAGAACTCGGAGATTGATGCTTTTTGCTTGGACGTTGAGGTTTTTTACTCCGATTTTGATGTTCAGAACTCGGACATTGATGTTTTTTGCTCCGACGTTGAAGCTCAGAACTCGGACGTTGATGTTTTTTGCTCCGATGTCGGAGTTCCGAACTCGGACGTTGATGTTTTTTACTCAGATGTCGGAGTTCCGAACCCGGACGTTGAAGCTCAGAACTCGGACGTTGATGTTTTTTACTCGGATTTCGATAAACGTTGCATGCAATGTCTGTACGAAAGTATTTTCTCAGTGTTTTTCCCATGTCACGTCGACTTAAGGAGACATCCCGCGAAATGAGGGTACACATTTCGCGGGACCCTTCCTTCGTCAGGGTGACCATCACGAGTAAGATAAATATGCGACAACACCAGCGTATAACTTTATGTCTCCCCGAGGTTAGGAGGGGGCCCGCGGAAATATGGTCCTGCTTAATAGTAGCAGTACCGATGAACGGAGCGCCGCAACGATGTTTTACCGGAGCGGCAAAGCTGGTGGCAAAGGATTTTTTTCCCAATGCGAAATGAGGGTACACATTTCGCGGGACCCTTCCTTCGTCAGGGTGACAAACGCGAGTAAAACATCCTGTAGCAAACATCGCGATGCCTGTGATAACGTGCACACATTTCGCGGGACCCTTCCTTCGTCAGGGTGACAAACGTGAGTAAAACATCCTGTGATAACATACAGGCATCTCGTAGGGCCCCTCCGGCATCAGGGTTATCGCGTAATTACATACCTGGGGCTTCACTCGCGTTGAGCGTCCTCCTCCTTTGAATGAGCTAGAGGAGGCCTAATCCACCACCGCCATCTGTTTACTCCATTGCCCCTCACTGTTGATGAGGCGGTAGAAATAATTGCCCGCCGGCAGATTGTCGCGATCCACAGTTATTGAAAACTGGCCGCTGCCGTATTGTTGTTGTGTGAGTGTTTTTATAGCACGACCGGAAACATCAAATAACTGAATAACCGTAGTGCCGCCTTTGCTGGTAAAATTGATGGTAGTACTGCGCGAAAAAGGATTCGGATAGTTTTGACCCAGCGCTTCCTGACTGTTTGCAACGCTTCCTGTCGCTGGCACTGTAGCAGAATTTTCCCGGAAGATCGGCAAGACATCATATGAATTCAGTAAGACATCACTTACAGAATTTTTATCGAGCTGAAACCAATCCGCCAATACAGACGAATAAACAGACCGGTAATCATACTGCATTGCAATGTTGTCATCTACCGAAACATTTTGCTCAATCGAAGGGTTGCTGCCGATGATTGTCGGATTAACGGCATTGCCGAAAACCATTACTGGCGCTGCCGTTCCGTGATCGGTACCCAGGCTGCCATTTGATTTGATACGACGCCCAAACTCTGAATAAGTCATGGCCACTACTCTATCGTCAATCTTTAATCGTTTACAATCGTCAAAGAACGCGGTTACTGCGTCCGATAATTTTTGCAATAATGTAGCATGCGCGCCGATGGTATGATCACTGCTATCTGTTTGGTTAGAATGGTTGTCGAACCCGGTCATGCTTACGAGATACACGGGAGTCATTAATCCGCCGGCAATCAATCGCGCTACAATTTTGAGCTGGTCTGAAAGCGTATTTCCGGTAGTGTATAAAGAAGAAAGATTATTGGCTTTTGATGCTGCTGTTTGCAGTGAACTATTATATGATTGTGTTTGCTGCGCAATAAACCGGAGGAAAGTCAGCTCGTGCCCTGCAGGTGTGGCCGGAGCGGCATCTACCGTGGCGCTTACCAGATTGTAAAAGCTACTGATGTCTGAAATTGCCATGCCCATCGATACATTCGTTCCCTGAAAAACCGGAGAAACACCGCTGCCAATCTGTATCGCCAGCGGATCAGGCATATCGTTATTAGGATAACCTGTAGGGAAACCCGAATAACGCTGTGTCAAATATCTTCCGAGCCAGCCGGTATCGAGGTATTCCGTAGCACTGGCGCCTTCGTTCCAGATATCAGTAGAACGGAAATGCGAGAAACTCGGATTCGTATAACCTGCTCCCTGCACGATGTTCATCATGCCATCGTTATACATGTTGCGCAAACCATCTATCGCCGGGTGGAAACCTACGTCTTTCCGATCGTTAATGCTCAGCACTTGTGTTTCCGGAATTAAAATATTGGAACGCGCGGCACTGAGATTACTATACTGATCAAGGGGAATGATGGTGTTGAGTCCGTCATTACCGCCAATAAGCTGTATTAAAACTAGTACCCTGCCCGAGTGCTCCGTTTGACGGGCAAGTGTCCGCAATGCCTGATTCCCTGCAAGGCTACGTACGGGCAAACCATTCATCATTACAGCCGCACTTGCAGCCGCAGATAATTTGAAGAATTTTCTACGCTTCATTTAATTAACCATTATGTATGAGTTGCGTTCGTTTGCCGGAGGGGCACAATAGTTGCTCTTTCCCTAAGAAGCGGGATGAAGGACAAAATAGATTATTTATTCGTGATTTAATATTTACGATTTGTGATTTTTTGCAAATCGTAAATGGAGGTTTGATAATTGACGCTTTACGTTTGACCAACGTTTAAATTTTTGGGATACCAGCTTTATTACTGCGGTTAAACTTCGTTGCGTCGCATTTCGTTCATCGGCAGTGCTGCTATCAGGCTTTTCCCGATATTACGCGGGATGTCTCCTCCCGTCGACATGACAAACGCGAGCAATCACATTCTTCACGTTAATCATATTCACACATTCACGTATAAAAGACCTAGCAACATTACGCGGGATGTCTCCT
>NZ_QKTW01000001.1:12261-27437 GCF_003236175.1 Taibaiella soli
ATTCTTCACATTAATCACATTCACACATTCACGTATGAAAGACCTAGCAACGAAAAAATATCACATTACGCGGGATGTCTCCTCCCGTCGACATGACAAACGCGAGCAATCACATTAATCACATTCCCCACATTCACGTATGAAAGACCTAGCACAGCTGATATTCCGGCATCCGCATGATTTCCGTAATCATGGTAACCAGCTTTGTTTTTACAACGTTGGTATTACCAACAGTAGGACCATTTGTATAGGTTGTCCAGGCAGCAGTCCAATAAGAATTAGTAGTCTGGCCACCGAGCAAAATTGCTTTCAATTCATCTTTGCGTGCGGCAGAAAGATCTACACCCAGCAGCATTTCCACGCAGTAGTTAACCAATGCATCCGGATCGTTTGCCTGTCCGGAATTAGCTGCAAAACTTAATACATCCATTCTTGTAAGAATACCGGTATTCACAGCTGAAAAACCAACACCTATAAGTCTGTCCGTAAATTCAAGACGCTTAGGAAATGTATTAGAGTTGATCCAGAGCTCATAATATTCAGGCACCTGATAGAATGCAGGATAGCCTGCCACGTTTGGCGGATCTCCGAGATCCAGCGCCAGATCTGCAGATCTTGTACGCAGGTAATTCCAGATACCGTAAACTTGTCCTACAGTGGCCGTATTCGGAACGCTTACTTCAAAAGTGCGCATAGACCCGAGGATATGATCTAACGGCGTGCGGATAAAACAACCGCGATTGTCGGTATCAAAGAAATGCTGGCTTTTGAACAATGCTTTCAGCACCGGTGCAATTTCAAAATTGTTGGAAACAAGAATCTGTGCCAATGGCTCTATTACATTATTCTCAACATCTGTATCGATTACATAGTACACAAAGAAACGGTACAGCTTACGACAGATAAATTTTGCAGCTTCTATTTTGGTGAAGATCATATCTACCAGTGCATCAGCTTCACCAGCGCCGTTCATACCAGTCTGACCATTAATCACCATGTTGTTGTAAAAAGAAGAGAACTGCTTATTGCTTGTATCATGTTTTGCAGGATCGAAATAGCTGGCGAGCGTGCTGCTGTTGATACGCCAGCCCGTAAGCACTTTTGCTGCAGCTTTTACATCATCTTCTGTATAGTTGGGATTGTTGCCTTTACCGATAGTAAATAACTCTTGCAGCTCGCGGCCATAATTTTCATCTGGTGCTACCTGAGAGTTCACATAACCGTTCAGATATTTCAACATTGCCGGATGCTTGGTTACTTCTTTTACCAGTCCTTTGAAATTGCCCAGTGCATTTTGGCGCAGCATTGCTACATAACTGTAAGAAACGCGAGCGTCGAAAATAGAAGTGATTTCTGTAGAAAAATGATTGTACCAGAAAAACGTCATTTTCTCCTGGATGCTCAGGTTTTGGTTCAACATCAGACCAGTCCACCATGATTTTAATGACGTCATGCGAAGACCGTTCAGATAACCGCCGGGGCCGAAAGGCGCATTTACCCACGTTTGTCCGGCAGGCACACTTGTAGGATCAGTGTAGCTTGCTGTTTCATAGTTATTAACCGGAGGGGCCGGTGCAGCCGGAATATTCGTAAGTAAATAATCAACCGCCTGACTCATGCTCATATTTTGCAGCGTCTGGATATCAGCTTCGCGAACACCAAACATAGTACGGCGCAGCAGGTGAATAATCTCAGCTCTGGTCCATGAACCGCTGTATGTTGTCAAAGTAGCAGTAGTGCGTTCCAGTTTCGGAATTTCCTTATTGGCATACTTCGTGAAAACAGCATCTGTTTTTGTGATTTCAGCTATTCCGCCATCATCATTTGAAGAAAGGAAATTGAGGAAATCGCGGCGGTTCATACTTGACATGTGATTAAGATTTAGCTTACGTTGAGCGTTGAATTACATCGTAAAACTAGATCCACAAACACACTAAACCACAGAAAATCAATCGAATTACATCTTATTAACTATAAAATATATTAACGAGCAGATAACACTTTTATTCAAAAAGTCGACCCTGAAAAATGTGATTATTTGGGGGCATTATTAGCATTGCAATAAACTGCCTATCAATAACATACAAAAACTACCCGAAAGAAGAGGGGGAAAAATACGGGCATAAAAAAGCTGCTGCGGCGAGTTATAAACCGCTGCAGCAGCCCGTTTGCAAGAAGATAACACATGAAAACGCAATGTTAAGCGCAGTCCAGAACGGCCATTTTAAGCCAAAAGCTTATCAATGGCATTGGCCAGTTTATGGTCTTTTTCGGTGATGATGTCACCGGCGTCGTGTGTATTTAAGGTAATTTCTACCGTATTCCAGACATTAGTCCAAAGCGGATGGTGATTCATTTTTTCCGCGAGAAGCGCCACCCGGGTCATGAATGCAAAAGCTTCAGAGAAATCGGCGAAAGCGAATTTTTTATACAGCGCATTATTTTTTTCCTGCCACATATACGCAACTAAATTTTTATAAAGTTAAAAAAGACAATTATCTATAAGTGAAAAAAAGAAGCACAGCCGTGCTGTGCTTCAAAAATCAATGCCAGAATAAAGTTCGAGGACCACCAATCCCGTCCGGCATTGCGATAGGGCTTAATCCAGAAGCCACCGGAGATTTAATATGCAAAGGTTTGTTGTTGAGTTCTACGTCGTTTATTATGCTTAATATTGCCCTGGGGAAAACTAAGCCGCCTATCATTATACTTAATCACTAATTCTACATGTAAATTTTTATCATTTTTCTGATATTTCATACAGTTAAAAACACACTATTTTTCAGTTTTTTACCTGTATTTTTTCTTATCTGAGGAATATACATTTACCGTTTCGAAGCTTATAAAATGAAAGAAGAAAGAACGATCCACATTGCATACGCCGATGATCATACGATCGTCAGAAAAGGCATCATTACCTTCATCAAAGAGATGGGTGGTATTGAAGTGGATATTGAGGCGAGCAATGGACGCGATCTGATCAACCAGCTTGAAAAAGCGGAGACACTTCCGGACATCTGCATGATCGATATTAATATGCCGGATTTAAACGGCTTCGATACATTAATTGAAATTAAAGAGCGCTGGCCGCAGATGCGGGCGCTTGTACTGACCATCTTCGATCATGAACTTTATATCATCCGCATGATCAAACACGGCGCCAATGGATATCTGCTGAAAAGCTGCGACCCCGAGGATATCAAACGCGCGCTTACTTCCATTTATCAAAATGGTTTTTACCATTCGGAACTAGTGAATACCCAACTCCTTTTTGCTATTAAAAATAAAGAGGTGAAATTGCCTCACTTTACAGAGAAAGAACTACAGGTGCTGAAATTCTGCTGCACGGACCTGAGCTATGCGCAGATTGCCCAGAAAATGGATACCACCTCCCGGAGTGTTGAAGGATATAGGGACAGTTTATTTAAGAAATTAAAAGTAAACAGTCGCGTGAGTCTTGCTCTGTATGCCGTACAGGCAGGCATTACACCTATGGAAGTATTTGGAAACTTAATTACATAAAATATGAAGCCCACAATTCTGTTAACTGCCATGATTCTTGGCTTTATGCTATTGGCTTGTAACAAACACGAAACAGAAGCAGCAAAACCACAGCAACCTACTGCACCAAGCAATAATCCAAGAGCATTGGAAAGAAATTATCCGGATAATTATCCGTTTTCTAGTTTTATTTCCATTGATTCAGGAAATAAAATGTTGGAAAGCTATTTGGCTAGTCTTAGTGATAACGACGATTCCAGTATCCACTCCTTTATCTTCAATGCGGACTCACTTAGATCTTACCTAAATGATCCTCGCATAACAAATGTAAAGTTGATGTTCGGACATACGCTTGAGTATATTAATGAAGGTAATTATGGAAAACCTACAGCTTATACAAGCGGCAATCTAACAATCATTGTTGCAGGTTATGATATGAATGGTTCATATGTCTATAAAAACGGAAATAAAGTACTCGAGCATGCAATGCCTTGCCCTCATGACTGTGCGACCGGGGCTGCAGCTGGATCCACTTTAACTTACTAATAAAGATGGACATTGTTTTCAAACTGCAATATTTATACATGGCGTTGCTGCTTCTTGCATCTGTCATTGGCGGATACAGATATAAGCAGTTTGATAAGCCAACCAAATTTTTTTACTTTTTTATTTGTGCGGCTTGCCTTACTGAGATCATTGGATATATAAGTAGTATGAAGTGGAAAGGAAATATGCCAATCTACAGCATTTACAGTCTACTAGAATTCGGTGTTCTCTCTCTTTATTTTAATTTCAGTATTGATTCTTTTAAAGCAAGAAACATTGGAATCTACATTGCAATAGGTGGAATTTTACTCGGTATCCTCAACATTATTTTTCTTCAACCTTTAAATAGCTATAACTCTTACTATCTATTTTTTGAAGCAATAGGTATCATCACAATGTGTCTATTCTCATTTTTCCGAATGCTCCTACGAGAAGAAGGACTGGTGCTTTATACCTATCCGCATTTCTGGTTTGCTGCTGTTTTAGCATTTTTCTGGAGTATTACGTTTTTGAACTGGGGACTATACGATTATTTTTATGACCATGAAAAGGCGAAAGCATGGATTGTGAGCATATCCAATATATCGGTCAATATTCTAACGTATGCTACCATCACGGGCATTTTTTTCCTATATCCGAAAATGAAACCTAGATATGTTTGATCCTTCCATTGTTTCCCTCTTTATTGCCGGAACCATTCTCTTTGTCATTTTTATCTTTTTCCTCATTGCTTATATGGTTGTTCATAAAAACAAACAGAATAAGTTTCTGGTGGAGAAAAACAGGATGATCTTCGAGCATGAGAGTAAACTGCTGCGTGCAAGAATTGAGGAACAGGAAAATACTTTGCAAAATATCTCGAAGGAGATTCATGATAATATCGGGCAGACGCTGGGTTTTGTGCAGATGAATATGCACATGATTACCAGACTGGCTACAGCTCCACGGCAAGTGGAAATGCTCTCACAGACAAGCGAATTACTTACCAGTGTACACAAAGACATCCGTAATCTCAGCCATACGCTCAATAGCGATTATATCAAAAATATTGGCCTGGTAGAAGCGCTGCAGAAAGAAGCGGATCATATCAATGCTACAAAGGAAATTGTTTGTGAAGTGGCGATTACGGGTGAATACTGTGAACTAGTTCCTGAAAAGTCGCTGGATATTTACCGTATTGCGCAAGAGGTGGTACACAATGCGCTCAAACACGCACAGGCTACATTGATCAAGATTAGTCTGATCTACGAATCAGACAATTTTATTCTTGCAGTATCCGACAATGGCGTCGGTTTTAATAAGGATAAAATCTTTGAGCTGGAAGGCATTGGTCTCTTAAACATCTTTCAGCGCGCCCGCTTTCTCGAAGGCAAAATAAATATTCAAACCGCACCGGAAATGGGTTGTACTGTTACATTAACTGTGCCGGTGGAACGTTATGAAACGAACGAGGGAGATGAGGAAGTTTGTGGGTAAATCCAAAATCAAAAACTAAAAAATACCGGCGCAAGTGTTCCGAAGGATCGCCTGTGTCGGTACAAATAGCCAGTTTCCTGACTGGCACTAAGCCAAAGTCCACACGAATCACCGTTCATAAAATCACACGCAACAACTCGCGCTGGAAGTACTCCTCCTTTGGAGGAGCTAGAGGAGGCCAATCTTCCGTCGCCGCCACGCCAGTACTTTCACGCCTTCCGAATAATGCATGCGATCCGGTTGGGCATTAAGCTCCAGATTTCCTTTCCGATAATTTACTTCCAGCTGAACTAATGACACCGGTGCTATTCCCCATTCTTCATGATGGATATCGTAGCGGTATATTTTTTTGTGACTGTCAACATACAGACAATACCTTTCAGTCAGCCAGAAATCCAATGGCGTTTTTCGGTATGAGACAGTTTCAATTTTATACTTTACATCAAGCCGAAAACCTTTCTGCGGATTATGCGACCGGTACACATCCCCATCGCTCAGCCCCTTTCTACTCATCTCAGCTTTTTCATAAGGCAGGCCCGACATACTTTTGGCCACTAATACGGACAATAATTTCTCGGCTTCGATATTCAGGAAATAAACGCCTGGCTTATTTTCGTGCGTTACGTAAGTGCGCAGATTGATTTCGTGAAAATCGGACAACAAACTAACCGCGGGCAAATGTCGCGGGCGAATTTTATTCATTGTAAATCCTACAAGAGAAACCCATGCTTTCCCTTCAAACAGATCTAACGTCACGCCTTCGGGAATCAACGGCTGTAATGTTTCTAGCGAAACTTCCCAATGCAAGAACAAGGCGTGATTCCATTCCTGATAATAGACCCAGCGACCAGAAGGCATCGCGAATGGGCGATGTGTGGTTGAGGCGAGTGTTTCTTTGATAGTGCTCATGTGAGAAAGTCAAAAATACGCACTGGCGCGAGAGTTAGCGCAGCGCTCTCGTGTCTAAGTACATCACCAGTCTCCTGACTGGAGTCTATCAACTATTTTAAATGCAGTCATAGAGTAGCTTGTAGCACAAAAAGGTCAGTCGGGAGACTGACATGAAGTTTTGACACGAGAGCGCTGCGCTAACTCTCGCGCCAGAAATAAAAAATGTAGAAAAACAAGAACTGTGGCAAAATAAGTGTCAGGCTGAGCGGAGTCGAAGCCCGTAAAACAAAAGCCTCCCCCAACAATTCTGTCGGGAGAGGCTTTCAATATCATTCAAAACCAAATTTTCTTATTTCACTTCCAGCAGCGCTTTCATCGGGTCTTTACCGAACAGCAGCAGTTCTGGTTGTTCCAGCAGTTCTTTTACGCGAACGAGGAAGCTTACTGACTCACGACCATCGATGATACGGTGATCATAGCTCAGCGCGATGTACATCATCGGACGGATTTCTACTTTACCGTTTACAGCCATCGGACGATCCTGGATTTTGTGCATACCGAGGATTGCAGACTGAGGAATGTTGATGATTGGTGTAGACATCAGGGAACCGAATACACCACCGTTGGTGATTGTAAACGTACCGCCGGTCATTTCTTCGATCGTCAGTTTGTTTTCGCGTGCTTTTTTAGCCAGCTCACCTACTTTACCTTCAATCTCAGCCATGCTCAGGCTTTCTGCGTTGCGGATCACCGGCACTACCAGACCTTTTGGAGCAGATACAGCAATAGAGATATCGCAATATTGGTGGTAAACCAGATTGTCACCATCGATGTATGCATTTACCGCAGGCCATTCTTCCAGCGCGATGCAACATGCTTTGGTAAAGAAAGACATGAAACCGAGGTTTACACCATGCATTTCTTTAAACACGTCTTTATATTGTTTACGTACTTCCATGATGCGGCCCATGTCCACTTCATTGAAAGTAGTAAGCATTGCAGTAGTATTTTTTGCTTCTACCAGGCGGCGGGAAACAGTTTTGCGGAGGTTGCTCATTTTCTCGCGTTTGTCTTCGCGGGAGAATGCCTCAGCACCACCTTTACGGCCCGGGTTCTGTAACGCTTCCAGTACATCATTTTTCATGATGCGGCCCATAGAGCCTGAACCTTTAACGTCAGCAGGTTTTACCTGTTTGTCAGCCATGATAGCTTGTGCTACCGGCGTTGCTTTTACGTCAGATGCAGGAGCGGCAGCTTTCGGAGCTTCAGCCTTTGGAGCGGCAGGAGCAGCAGCTGGTTTTGCTTCGGCTTTCGGTGCTTCTGCTTTTGGAGCAGCACCTTCCGGACGTGCAGCAGTTTCATCGATCTGACAAGCCAGATCACCAATATTGAGCGTAGCGCCTTCCTCAGCCACGATATGCAGGATACCGGCTTGTTCGGCATTAAGTTCAAATGTGGCTTTTTCGGATTCCAGTTCACAGATCAATTCGTCGCGATCTACCCATTCACCATCTTTCTTCAACCATTTCACCAGGGTTACTTCGCTAATAGATTCGCCTACTGTAGGCACTTTAATATCAATCATTGGAATTAAGACGTTTGCGGGCTGCTAAATTAGGAAATTAACGGGGGAATCTAAAAACAAGGATTTTATTTTGATATAAGTCCCCATAAAATCATTTTCTTTATTATATACTACTGCCTAAAAATCTTCGGCAGGCAGAAATTCATTGCTGAAGTAAAATGGCAGCAAATAACGGGCATCCTCCACCATAACTACCTGTCCGTCAGGTGCGCACATATAAATTGCAATTGTTTGTTTTTGATGCAGCTGCACTTCTAAAATTGTTTGGCGACAGATACCACAGGGCGAAAGCGGACGGTGATCTTCTGTTTTAGCTTTATAGGCCACGGCGATGGCCAGCACTTTTTTTCCCGAATTCATATCAAAATTCCCTAATACAGCTCGTTCCGCACAAATCCCTGCCGGGAAGGAAGCATTTTCCTGATTGGCCCCGGTCATTACAGTTTGGTCATCGAGCAATACCGCCGCACCAACTTTAAAATTGGAATAAGGCGCGTATGCTTTGTCCGCCGCTTGTTCGGCAGCCTTTATAAGTTGCTGCATGTTTTCGGGCAATTTCGCCACAATGGTATGCTGATATGGAAAATTAAATTCCTGCATGGTTTTCTTGTGATTACGAGTTTTAAATGTAGGCTAAGCCTATGTTCCGCCAATGTTATTTTTACTTTACCCAATCGGCAATAAACAGGTTGGTATCGTGCCCGCCGCCATTATGGCGATTGGAACTAAAAATAAACCGTTTGCCATCAGGTGAAAACATTGGGAAAGCATCAAAGCCGCCGTCATGTGAAATACGCTCTAATCCCGTGCCATCAAGGTTAATCAGGTAAAGATTAAACGGAAATCCGCGTTCGTATTCGTGGTTTGATGCAAAAACAATTTGTTTATCGTCCGGTGTAAAGTTGGGTGCCCAGTTGGCTTTGCCGAGATGTGTGACTTGCTGCACATTACTGCCGTCGGCATCGGCTACAAATACCTCCATTTGTGTCGGCATTACCAGCCCTTTTGCCAGCAAATCTTTGTATTCTTTTACTTCCTGTTCTGCCTTCGGACGTGACGCGCGCCACACAATCTTTTTACCATCGTGCGAAAACCACGCGCCGCCATCGTAGCCCAATTCATGGGTAATCTGCCTGACGTTTTTACCGTCGATGTCCATTACATAAAGGTCGAGATCGCCGTTTCTGGTAGATGTAAAAATGATTTTGTCTCCCTTCGGGGAAATGGTGGCCTCCGCGTCGTAACCCGCTTCTGTGGTGAGTTGTTTGGTAATATTGCCCTTAAAATCGGCCACGAAAATATCATAGCTATCATAAATCGGCCACACATACTTCTTAATCACAGAGCGATCTGGCACCGCCGGACAGGTATCAGCGGCTTTATGCGTGGAAGCATACAGAAAATGCTTTTTGTCGGGCATTAAATAGGCGCAAGTCGTGCGGCCCTTGCCCGTGCTCACCATTTGATAATTGAAAGGCTCCGCATTTTTCATTGGAACAGAAGCATAAAATATCTGATCACATTTGATTCCATCTTTCGGAGCCGTGCGCTGAAAGGTGATGTGTGTATTATCAAACCCGAAATAAGCTTCTGCATTATCGCCGCCAAACGTAAGCTGGCGCATGTTTTTGAAGTGTTTTTCTTCGGGATATCTTAAGGTATCGGTTGTTGCGGTCTGAGCAAAAGAAAACGGTGTATTAAAAACGTTAGCAAGTATTGAGCCAAATAGTAGCAGTCTTTTCATAAAACCAGCGTATCGTTTATTTAATGAATAATCGTAGGTCTAATATCAACATTGTTTCCCTGATTTGACGACAAAGCGCTGTCAAGCGCCAGAATCAAATTTCTCCTACTTTTTGCTTGCCCAAAAAGTAGGCAAAAAAGGCACGAAAACCCATTACTGCATGGGTTTTCGGGTCGCCCTGATTTAACTGTGGCACTACTGTACTGCCAGACAATGAGCCTTGAGTCATTGTGCGAAGCAATTATATCATAAGGAAACGACATTAGCTCTAATATACTGAAAACAAAGGCTGCTATACTACCGGTCCAAAACTGTGCCAACTAATTGCCTTGAAAGCGGGAAACAAGTATGCAATAAACTGCGTGATATGATTATTTTTGCGGCACATGTATTTTTAAGTTTTATGGAAGATTTGAAAACAACCCTCAAGCAACAAATTATTGAGTCCCTGAACCTGCAGGGAATGAAACCGGAAGATATTGACGATAACGCACCTTTGTTTGGCGACGGTCTGGGGTTGGATAGTATTGACTCTCTGGAACTGATGGTATTGCTGGAACGCAACTATGGCATCAAAATCGAAGATGCACGCGAAGGCCGTAAAGTACTGGGTTCTGTACAGACAATGGCAGAATACATCCAGCAACACCGCACTGTATAATCTGCTTTTTTCGCTTTGGAAAAAATCGTAGTTAGCTCCGTTGGGATTCTCTCCGCACTTGGCTGCGGAATGCATCAAAATATTCAGGCCCTGCTTCAGAAAAAGTCGGGCCTGCATTTTCCTGTGCACCTGCAATCGGTACATGCGCAGGAGTTTCTACTTGGCGAGGTCAACTTCAGCAATGAAGAAATGGCAATGCTGGTGGGCTTGCAGGAAAACATGCAGGGCCTCACGCGTACCACCTTACTCAGTCTGGTGGCCTTGCAGGAACTCATGGGCAAAATAGACCGTGCGCTGCTCCGCGATGAACCCGTGGCATTGATTAATGCCAGTACCGTGGGTGGCATGTGCTCGGTTGAAGACCATTATCTCGATTTTATTGAACCAGGCAAAAGAGGCGATTTTATCCAATACATTAACAGTTCCGATTGTGGCGACAGCACCGAACGTGCCGCGCGTTACTTCGGACTGAAACCATTGATGGCAACGATCAGCACCGCTTGTTCTTCATCGGCCAATGCTGTGATCATGGGCGCAAGGCTGATTCAGCAAGGCGTAGTAAAACGCGCTATCTGCGGCGGAACCGATGCCCTTTGCCGTTTTACGCTCAACGGTTTCAATTCACTGAAAAATGTAGACAAAGGACCTTGTCGTCCGTTTGATCAAACCCGTTTTGGGTTAAATCTTGGTGAAGGCGCCGGTTATCTTTTACTCGAAAAAGAAGAAGACGCCAAAGCTCGTGGCGCTGAAATACTAGCCTACCTCGGTGGCTATGCCAATAGCAACGATGCGTATCACCCAACGGCACCATCGCCCGACGGCGCAGGTGCTTTCCGCACGATGGAGCAGGCGCTGAAACACGCGAAACTCCAACCGGAAGACATCAGCTATATCAACGCACACGGCACGGCCACTATCAATAATGATGCGGCCGAAGGACTGGCCATTCAGCAATTATTCGCCGAAAAAGTTCCTTATTTTTCTTCTACCAAAGCATTTACCGGGCATACACTGGCAGCAGCCGGAGCTATTGAAGCGATTTTCAGCATCATCAGCCTGCAGCAGCAAGCCGTATTTGCCAATCTCAATTTCACCACACCGATGGAAGAACTTTCGATCACGCCGGTTACCGATACGCTCGAAAACGTACCAGTACAGCATGTGATGAGCAATTCATTCGGATTTGGTGGCAATAACGTTTCTCTGATCTTCAGCAAATGATAAAACATCCGCTCTACATAAAAGCCGCTTGTGCGATATCTCCGCAACACAGCTTTGGCGATACGCCGGTGCTGGACCCCGTGGTACCAAGCGAAGGCAACAGGTTTGTAGCTGTAGATGTGGATTACCGTGCATTCATTAACCCTGTGGCCATTCGCCGCATGAGCCGCCTGCTGAAAATGAGTATCAGTGCAGCGATGAAATGCTTGCAAAATGCAGGTGTTTCTATGCCGGATGCCATCATTACCGGCACAGGTCGCGGCAGCGCGGGCGATATGCAACATTTCCTGAAAGACATGATAATGATGAAAGAGGAAGCGCTCAATCCTACCTTCTTCATTCAATCTACCTACAACGCGCCGAACGGCTGGATTGCGCTGCAATCAAAGAGCACAGGTTACAACCAGACTTTTGTACACCGTGGTATTTCCTTAGAACTCGCTTTGCTCGATGCACAATTACTGCTTACAGAAACAGGCGACAATCAAAATATCCTGATTGGCAGCTATGATGAAACCACGGCAGATTATTTCGTTGTAAAGGAAAAACTCAACTACTGGAAAAAGGAAACAGTAGCGAGCGAACACCTGTACCAAAACAATGAAACGCTGGGCACCATTGCCGGTGAAGGCGCTGCATTTTTTGTAGTGTCGGGCGAAAAAGAAGGCGCTACCTGTTCTATAGAATCACTGGAAATTATTCATCAGCCGGCGCCAACTATGATTCGCAACAAGGTGCATGAAGTGCTTGCTGCGAATGGTCTTACTACAGATGACATCGACGTAGTACTTTGTGGTCGCAGTGGCGACGTGCGTTTTGAAGCATGGTACAATGTGCTGGAAGATTTCACCACACAAACCATCGCAGGCTTTAAACACCTCTGCGGCGAATACGAAACCACATCAGGCTTTGCGCTCTGGCTGGCGCATCACATCTTTTCACAAGCTTCCGTTCCGGAAAGCACCATTCTCCAAAAAGGCGATCGCAAAGAGATCCGCCATGTGCTGATCATTAATCACTTTATTTTAGATACGGTTTCCATCACATTGCTGAGAGGCTAAGGCCTCCTCTAGCTCCACCAAAGGAGGAGAACGCTCATATTGCGCAAGCTTGTGTTGGGTAAAGGCGGACGACTCTGAGTCGTCTGACTGGTGTAGCGTGTCTTTATTTCTCACGGCGGCACAACGCTCGCTAAGGCACAGATATATTGCTCGCGTTTGTCACCCTGAGCGGAGACGAAGGGTTAATACTCGCGTCACTGCGACGAAGGAAGCAGCCTGCAGAAAAAAAGCCTCATCTAGCTCCTCCAAAGGAGGAGAACGCTCATATTGCGCAAGCTCGTGTTTGGTAAAGGCGGACGACTCTGAGTCGTCTGACTGGTGTAGCGTGTCTTTATTTCTCACGGCGGCGCAACGCTCGCTAAGGCACAGATATATTGCTCACGTTTGTCACCCTGAGAGGGTGTTTAAAAAGAAGTAGTTAATCTTTTAAGCATGATTTTGATAAAGACAATTTTTATCATAGCCTCAGAACAATCAACACGTCGCTCAAATTCCTTTGATAGTCGTCTATGTAATCCCATCCAGGCAAAGCTTCTTTCAACAACCCAGCGTTTGGGCACAGGTTCAAATACCCTGGGAATACCTTTGGCACGACGATTCCATTTCGTGGAAATGTCGCTCCTGGTAATGATTGTAAGCATTGCCTCTGTGAGGTGCATGCCTAGATAGCCACTATCTGCAAACAATGTTTTTAAATTGTATGCCCTATCCAGATATGGGGCTATTACAGCCATACCTTCCCGATCAGAAACTTTTGCGCTGGTAACACATATCGCTAAAGGAAGCCCTAATGTGTCGGTGACAAGATGTCGTTTTCTACCGACAAGTTTTTTAGCGCCATCCCATCCTTTACGATAATTAATACCCGCGGCGGTACGAACACTTTGAGAATCGATCACCGCAGCGGTAGGTTGAGGACTTTTTCCCATTTTTTGCCTTATCTGTGTTCTAAGCCGCCATTTCAGCCGACTGAATACACCAATGCTATTTAATCGACGAAAATGATAGTAAACCGCCTGCCACGGCGGAAAACAGGTTGGCAAATACCGCCAGGGACAACCAGTTTTTACCAAATAGAGCAAAGCATCAATGATGGATCTTAAACAATATTTGCCTTTGGTTTTGGCTGGTAAAAAACTTGATATAACTTGCCATTCGGAATCAGTTAAACTAGAAGGAAAACACATTTGCAAGATGGTGTTTGATTAAACCTCTTAGTTACAACACTGATTCCTTTTTTTATGCTTTTCTTTTTAAACACCCTCTGAGCGGAGACGAAGGGTTAATACTCGCGTCACTGCGACGAAGGAAGCAGCCCGCACAAAATAGGAGCGGTACAACAACACGGGCCCACTAGCATTTGCCATCCCGATGACGAGGAACGAGGAAGTGGGGATCTGATTTCGCGTATTCTTGGACGGGTAAATCTTTATGTCACCACCTTCCTCTCTCCGATCAAACATAGTTGCGGCGCTCCGTTCATCGATATTGCTACTATTAAGCAGTTTTACCGATGTAGCCCAACATGGGTGTTTCTCGCGTCATTGCGCGGAGCGACATTAGGAGCGAACAAAGCAATCTGCACATAATTTGAGTACCTCATGTTTCGTGCAGGCTGCTTCCTTCGTCACAGTGACGCGAGTGAGTGGCCTGAGTGCCCTTCGTCTCCGCTCAGGTGACAAGCGCGAGTACAAAACAAGCGTTGCACTCGTTTTAACATTTCCCCTAAAAACTTTGGCACCAAAAATGCTCTGTATCCAGAAGTATAAAATCTGAAATACAATGGAAAACAGAATTACCGAAGGAATCCCTTCAACCGTCCTTACTGAGGCAGCTCAAAAGATCGTAGAGCTGAAAGCCCTGCTGGCGCCTTACATGCACACACTCACCGCCACCGAGCGACATGAGATCTTAAAAATGAGCAACAAGTCTTACACCTTCGTAAGCAAAGTGGTAGACTACTGCGCCAACAACCCTGAGTTTAAGCCCGGCTATATGGACGAAGGCGCTTTAAATCTTGATTTTGCCATGGTAGCAGGCCTCCGCCCTATTCTGGAGCAATGCAATCAACTGACAACGCTGATTGACGATACGGTGGTGCTGGCCGGCAGTGAAGCTTTTACAAACGCTCTGGTATATTACAGCGCGGTGCGTACAGCGGCGAAAAATGGCGAAACACACGCCAAAGTGGTTTTTGAAGACCTTTCGGAACGCTTTCCCGGCAGAAAAATGAAATCTGCTGACGACGCAGCTAAATAATCAGTAACGTTTACGGAAATGAAAATCCCGCCCAAGTGGCGGGATTTCTTTTTATAGCCTGTTGTCGGTGTTCAGAACTCCGGCGTTGAGGTTTTTAACTCGGATGTCGGAGTTCAGAACTCGAGTGTTGAGGTTTTTAACTCGGGTGTTGGAGTTCGGAACTCGAGTGTTGAGGTTTTTAACTCGGGTGTTGGAGTTCGGAACTCGGGCGTTGGAGCTCGGAGCTCGAGC
>NZ_QKTW01000001.1:27588-79623 GCF_003236175.1 Taibaiella soli
TTGGAGCTCGGAGCTCGAGCGTTGAACTTCAAAGCGTTGGCATTGATGTTTTTTAATTCAATTATATTCGAGCCGTCATTCGCATTCAAGTACACTAGTCTCCACTCGGCAATAGCAATTCCTTCTTTTTCTTGTAGCGTTCTTGAATGATTGCATTAAATTTAGAAGCCAAATCATTATTTAACTTCTCTTGGTCCAATCCTTTGTTAGACTTACTTTTCGACACCTCCAAGTTAAAATGTAGCTCAGTATTCGCTCCCATTTCCAATGCTCCTTTAAAATCTAATTCGATGGTGCAAGTCCCCTGATGCAATCCAAATTCATAAGAATATTTTATGCGCACTTTTTGCATTAAAAGTGACTTTTTATACTCATCTGTGAAATAGTGAACAGAATCTAATGAAGTCCCTTTGAGTGCAAGCTCATTAACTTTACCTTTCAAGGATTCTAAATCAAAAGGAAGAACTTCTGGCAAGTCTCCATCGGGTTTTACCAAAATATATTCGAGCCGGGCATCACTAAAATGAACCATCCCCGAAGTGGTCATAAAATTTAGAAAAAATTCAATCCTTCCTTTATTATCAAAGTCATTAAAATAAATACTTAAAAACTCATCCTTAATGACCGCTTTTGAGAGCAATTCTTGCTCTATTTCTTTAAACAATTTTGTTCCGTAGGTATAAACTTCTTTGGAAGTATAGTCTATACGTCCAATCAATTCGTCATTTTCTATTTTAAATATTAATGCTCCATTATTATGCTGCGTTCCTGTTATTAAGTCTTTTGTAGAATTTCTCTTTTCTAAGACAAAGGATATAACAATTTCGTCACTAGAACCAATACTAATATTTGGCTTTTTATGGAACTTGCAATTTGTTGGGGGAAAAACAGAATCAAGAGAATTCTCCATCACCTCTTGTAAATTGCTCGCAAGCACATCCCGAGAAATCTCTTTTTGTGCCAAGTTTGTCTTACGAAGGACAGTTTTTATTTTATCTTCCTTCTCTTTTAAAAGAAATTTCAATGTATTTAATTCCTCAGGAGAAAAAAGCATCGTTGACATCAAAGGCACAGTATGTTGCTTGTCTTTATTTCCAATAAAAATTCCTTTTCGGACCAAAAATGATTTTAAGTCTGTTTCAGAAAGAATTGAAGAAGCAAGAATTGGCTTAATTATTTCACCGAACGGTAGCATCCGATCCAAATCATCGGACACTTTAGCATGTATCTGAGGTCTGACTTCTGCAATTTGATTGACGATTATTTGTTCCACCTGATCTTCCTTCAACGTCACAAAATCATATTCATTGATTCTTCTAATTGTCGTTTTAGAAATCAATTGACTGTCTGGAAACATTTGCTTCACCACTGCCTCGGTTTTCGAATCAGATGTAACGTCATAATCATTGAAGAAAATATCCACTTTGTTTGCCAATCCACATGTTTTGTGAGCGAGCCAAATTATTCTTTTCAAATATTCTTTATCAAAATCAATATCGCAAAATATCAGAACCTTAACGGAATTTGCGTCATCAACTACGATTGGTAAAATCGAAGTATTCATGAATTGAATAGGCAGTATTTTACCGTATGGCTGTAAGTCATGCGGCGAATTATTCAAACCAGTATGAGGATAAAGAAAATTAATCTGGTTGCCTGGATAGAGTTGTTGCGCAGTTTTAACTGAACTGTAAATGAAAGTTACCTTCTTATTATCTAAGACATAAATGCTATCAAAATTTATGCCTCGTAATCTTGGCTTGCCATCAGGATCGTCCTCTTTGAGAAAACCGTCACTAATTTTATCTACCATACTCTCATTTCGTTCGCTTGGATTCGATGAAATCCAAAAAAGAAGACCTTTATAAACTTTCTTTCTATCCCAGTTTTCAAATTCACTGTTAAAGCTAAAGTCTTTAGGAGCGCATTCAAGAGACTGAGCTAGATCTTTCATGTGGGAATAAGCTTTGCTCTTAGCAGAATAGGCGTCTTGATTATGTTTTGCCGAGCACAACACAACGTCAGTTTCATCATGATTTAAAGGATTCGCATAATGAAATATTCCGTCCACATTATGCCCTTGTCTGTCGGAATCTGAAAGCTTATGCTTTTCACCTAAACTACAGGAAAAAGAACTAGCAGGGGCCAAAGCACCCCAACCTACTAATTTCAAAAATTCTCTCATCATCTTTTCTCCGTCCTCACCAACTTTTTTAGGAAATTCGCCTCCGTTCATATTATATGGTTTAAAATGGTTACAATTTCTTCATCTCCTTTTCCGTCAATCCCGTCATTTTCTGAATGAATTCATCTGATACTCCTTCTCCTTTCATTCGCTTCGCAATCTCAATATCTCTTCGTTTCGCAGCTAGTTCCTTCTGTAGCTTCAATTCAAATTTCAATATCTCTGCAGTCTCTACTCCATCTACTTCATAACGGCCGCTTTTATCGATCTGCTCCATGATGCCGTATTCGCGGAAGGAGAAGAAATCTGTTTCGGAGATGACGAGGTGATCGAGTACTTCGATCTGGATGAGCTTGCCTACTTTGTAAAAACGATCGGTAAGGTGCATGTCGGCATCGGAGACGTTGTGCACTACGCCGCTGGGATGATTGTGCACCAGCACTACTTTGATGGCTGTTTTGTAAATGCCCATCCGGAATACTTCGGGCGGCTTTACGCTTACTATATTGTTGGAGCCGAGGGCTACGAGCTCTATGAATAAAATCTTGTGGGCGTTGTCGAGCCCTATCACCCAGAAATGCTCCTGGTTGCGGCGAATCTTGTTTTCGCGCAGCAGCACTTGCTGCATTATTTTGTAGATATCTTCTGAGTTGAGGATCGTAACCTTCTGTTCTTTAGACAGCCGTACATTCATTTGGTAAATATAGGATAAAAGGCTTCTCTAGCTCCTTCGAAAGAGGAGAACCTCTCATGTTATGCAAGCTCGTGTTTTTGTGAAGGTTGCTCATGGCGGCACAACGGCGCGGTGGTGTTTTATAACACTGGCGCGAGTGTTCCGAAGGATCACTCGTGTCTACGAATTCCTTCCGATTGTATCGGACTACTTTAGTGAAACTGCTCAATAGTTGTACAGTCGATGAATGGAGCGTCGCAACTATGTTTGACCGGAGCGATGGAAGATGGTGGCAACCCTCACGTTTCGCTCAGGGCAACAAATTTGACCTCCAAACGCACGTGTGGTTATGACTTGCCCGTGTTGTTGTGCAGGCTGCTTCCTTCGTCGCAGTGACGGGCGAGTGAGTGGCGTGAGCGCCCTTCGACTCCGCTCAGGGTGACAAATGCGAGCGACCCCGTGTGATTGCGGCTCGTATTTTGGTGCAGGCCGCTTCGTACCTCGCAGTGACGCAAGTGGGTGCGCGAGCCCTTCGACTCCGCTCAGGGTGACAAATGCGAGCGACCCCGTGTGATTGCGGCTCGTATTTTGGTGCAGGCTGCTTCGTACCTCGCAGTGACGCGAGTATTAATTATGCGAGAAATAAACTTGTATTAAAACACAAGAAAAAAATCAGACATCAGCCATCAGATATCCGAGATCTAAAGAGATTTAAGCAGGAATTTTTCCCATTACGTACACCTTGTCCATAGAAGGTGTGGGGCTGCCGCCGGCTTTTTCGAGAGTAATGGCGAATGCCTGTGCGGTGCCGGTCATTGGTTTCTGAACTTTTTCCATACCGCTTTTGGCAACGACATCGTTTGAAATCATGCCCATATCCACAGGCTTGTTGTCTTTCATAACCCAAAGCTGGTATTGCATACCGGTGGGCGGCGCGGGGAGTTTTTGAATGGAAACGTAACCTTCGCCTTTGTTGGGGCTCCAGTACACGGTGGCTACCATCGGGTGTCCTTCCTGCATGGTGTGCATCACTACAGACTTCATAGACGGATCGGCCATCATTTCTTTTTCGTGGCTGTATTGCTGCATGGTTGCGGCCAGGGCTTCGTGCTGCTGCTTCATCGTATCCATTTCCTGACGCATGGCTACTTGCTCTTCGCGGAGTGCGTTGCGTTCATTCATCAGATAAAAATTAAAGAGCAAACTACCTGTAAGCACAATCACTGCTGCGGCCCAGAGCCATCGCCATGGATGCAGTTGCCTGGGCGACTGGTGGGCTATTGTGTAAACATCAGCGCCTTTGGGTTCTGTTGGCGTTTCGGTGTTTGATGTGCTGGCTGCGGCGGGCTGGGCAGCTTCAATGGCTTCCCAGATTTGATTTTGCAGATGGGCCGGTGGTGCAATGGCGTGCTCTTCCACAAAATGCTGCATGGCATTTTCGATGGCTTCGAGCTCAACGGCAAGTTCCGGATGCGCTGTTACCTTGGCCTCTACGTCTCTGCGCTCTTCTTCTGTGAGGGCGCCGAGCACATAGGCTTCCAGTATTCCGGATGATATGTATTCGTTGATATCCAATGTTTATCTGCTAAATTTTTCCCTTAATAATTGTATAGCGTGGCGCATGCGGGTTTTGACCGTCCCAAGCGGCACCTCAAGCATCTTCGAAATTTCGTCTAATGTGAATCCTTTAAAGTAAGACAGCTCTATTATTCGCTGATATTCTGGCTTTAATTCTGCGATCAGCTTCTTCAGTCCGATGGCATCTGTATGCTGCTCCGTTTTCAGGCTTTGTTGCAGGTTATATACGTGATCTTCACCCGTATGGATTTTTCCTTTCATAATTTCACCTTTCGACCGAAGCTTATCGATGGCGGCATTACGGGCAATATTGATCATCCATGTATATACTCTTCCCTTGCCGGCGTCGTATGAATCTATATGCGTCCATATTTTCACAAACACTTCCTGTAACACGTCCTGAGCGATCTGCTGATCAGAGATGACACGAGCGATCACCCCAAACAACACGGCTGAATAGTTTTGATACAGATAATTAAACGCCTCCTGATTCCGCTGCTGAAGCAGATAAACCAGTTCGTCTTCCGAATATGAAATAGCAGGAGGCAATTAATTAAGTTGGAGTCTAATATATAAAATTATTTTGCAAACAGCATCTTATAATCCACACGGATTTTACCGCCGGCGATATCTTCCAGTTTCTTTTTGATCAAACGTTTTTTCAACGGAGGCAGATGATCGATAAACAGTTTACCGTCGATATGATCATATTCGTGAAGAATAACGCGGGCTGTGATGCCGTCGAATTCTGCTTCTTGTTCCTGGAAATTTTCATCTACATAACGCAAACGCACTTTTTCGGCACGTTTTACATCTTCACGTACTTTAGGAATGCTCAGGCAACCTTCGTTGTAAGCCCAGGGCTCACCGCTTTCTTCGATTTTATGTGCGTTGATAAACACTTGTTTCACACCCTTTTCGTTCGGATAATCTTTTTTATCCTGATCGTCGAAGCTTTCTACAATCTGCACTGTATCAATCACAAAAAGGCGGATAGCGCGGTTGATCTGCGGCGCAGCCACACCAACGCCGTTGCTGTTATACATGGTATCCCACATATCAGCAATGAGTTTTTTCAGTTCAGGATATTCCGGCGTAATATCATCACACATCTTACGCAACACAGGATGGCCATAAGCCACAATCGGTAAATTCATGAATTGTCTATTTACTATAAGAATGTAAAAATAGTAAATCAGGACTGGCTTTCGAGGTATTCCTGCAATATGATAACAGCGCTTACCAGATCAATACGACCTTTTTCTTCTCTGTCCTTCTTCTTCAGGCCCATTCCGGAAATGGCCTGAGACGCCATTCTGGAGGTCATGCGCTCGTCTACTTTCTCTATTGGCAGGTTGGGAAATACGTTTTTAAACTTGCCGATGAATTTTTCTACCAGCGGCGTGGCATCTGTGGGAGAATCATCCATGTTCAACGGATAACCTATTAGAACTTTCTCCACCTGTTCCTGCAGCATGTATTTTTTCAGATACCCGATCAGCTCACCGGTATCTACTGTTTCCAATCCGGTTGCAATAATCTGCAAGGGGTCTGTTACCGCCAGGCCTGTCCGTTTCTTTCCGTAGTCTATCGCTAGTATTCGTGCCAATATGAATTGTGTAAAAAGTAAAAATACTGTAAAATATATGTTAATACATCTTTTTTGTGTGGATTTCAAACTATTTGGGATGAAAACCCGTCTTATGAATAGAAAATATCCTACCTATTTAACAAACGAAATAATAATTTAGCGTAGTCAACGATCAATCATGCCACGTTTCCTCAAACAATTTCTGATACTTGCCGGTATCAGTGCCCTGACGACAGAAAGCCGGGGTCAATGCGGCGCGTTTATATCTAACCTGTCAGATACCATTCCGGCCTGTAAAAATACCAAGGTGCAGCTTGATGCTACCATTAATTCGACCGGAACGTTCTTTAAAGTATTGGATACGGTATGGACGCCGGCGACGGGCCTTACGAATCCAAATATTATTAATCCGGTAGCATCTATCGGTACCACCTCTCAAGGATATAAATTAACCGTACACGCGCTCACCGCAAATAACTTCGTGACCAATGGTAACTTCAGCGCCGGTAACACGGGCTTTACCACATCTTACGTTGTAGGTACGGGCGGTACCTGGGGATTGCTTTCTCTGGAAGGCACCTATGGTGTTTCATCGAACCCTAACCTGCTGCACACCAACTTTTCTTCTTTTTACGACCATACTGTTGGTACCAGCGCCGGCTCTATGCTGGTGGTAAATGGTGCCTCTGTTGCCAACGTAAATATCTGGTGTCAGACAATTACGGTAGTTCCAAATACTACTTATGATTTCTCTGCATGGGGCGCATCCTGTACCAACAGCAGTCCGGCGATTCTGCAATTTGCGATCAACGGTAACCTGCTCGGTACGCCACTTTCGTTACCTAGCACCACTGCTCAGTGGGTTCAGTTCCACACCACATGGTTCAGCGGCAACAATACTTCCATTCAGATTTGTATTACCGATCAGCAAACAGCTGTAAGTGGTAATGACTTTGCGATTGATGATATTGAATTCCGTGAAGTATGTACGGTGGAAGATTCTACCTATATCGCGGTAACCAATATGCAACCACAGATTAGCCAAACCGTAAATCTGGGCTGTCTGAGCGATACTTTAAATGTACAGGCACAAAACAATGGCGGCGATGTACCAAGCCAATACGTATGGGATTTCGGCGACGGTACTGGCGCTACTACTGCGAATGCACAGCACGTTTATCCTACTCAGGGTCAGTATACCGTAAAACTGGTAACGAAGAAAAACAATTGTGCTGATTCTGCCAGTGTAACGATCGATACGCGTCACCCGCTTACAATTGCTGCAGCTTCTGATAAAGACACAGTATGTGCCGGCGGTAGCGTGCAATTCTCTAATACTGATAATGGCACTACTGCACTCAATTATTCATGGGATTTTGGAGATGGGTCTCCTATCGACAATACGTCTGGTCCGTCACACGTGTACAGTACTGCCGGGGTTTATACGGTGACACACACAGTCACAGATCAGGTACCTTGTTCTGACACAACACAACTTACTATTGTGGTACAACCTGGTCCTACCGCTACTTTCCTGGCGAGCGACTCGGTTATTTGTCAGGGTACTTCCATTAATTTTCAAAGCACAGTGACGGACGGATTTAAGCGTCTCAACTGGAATTTTGGCGATGCAGACAGTATCCAGGCTATTACACAGACAATGCACTCTTACGATAAAGCGGGTGATTATACTGTTACACTGACGGTTGACTATCCTGTTTGTCCTTCAGCTATTGTTTCGAAAAATGTTCATGTACTCCCAATTCCGAAAGTATATGTGGGTCGTGATACGGCGATGTGTCCTAACTCTGGTCCAATTCCGATTTACAACCACTGGACAAACGGTCCGGATGTAAGCTATCTCTGGAATACCGGTGAAACAACGCAGTCTATCATGGCGAACGCAGTTGGCATCTACTGGCTGAAAGCTTCGGATACGCTGGGTTGTACCACATCTGACAGTCTGGAAGTATTCCGTAATTGTTATCTGAATATCCCGAATGCATTCACTCCGGATGGCGATGGTAATAATGAATATTTCTTCCCACGTCAGTTACTCAGCAGTAAACTGGTTTCATTCCATATGCAGATCTTCAATCGCTGGGGACAACTTATATTTGAAACCTTCAGTACATCAGGCCGTGGATGGGATGGTAAATTCAACGACAAGCCACAACCTTCCGGCGTATATGTGTACATGATCGAAGCGCAGATAGAAGGCGCACCTGTGGAGAAATATCAGGGGAACGTGACGCTTTTACGTTAATAAGTTAAAAGGTTGATAAGTTAATACGCGCGACAAACGCAATCACTACTACTAATAATAAAAAGAAAGTCCCCCAACGACATTGTTGGGGGACTTTCTTTTTGAAAAATCCAGACGAATTAACCAATTAACATATTACCTTATTAACCCAACAGGGAAACCATCTTCTGCAATTCTTCGGCATCAGATAAAAACTCAGAACCAATATCTAATACGCCAGGATGCTCGTTGGGAACGATATCGGGCTGCGTCATTTTAGCTGCGGTATGAAATTCATTAACGCCGGATGTCACCATTAATTCTGCGATATTCGCCGCGCGAACGCCACCGCCAGCCAGAATAATAATGCGTCCATTCGCCCATTGAACCAATTGCGCCAGCGTTGCTGCGCCTTCCAGCGCCGTTCTTTTTTGTCCCGAGGTCAATACTCTTTTTACGCCACAGGCAATCAATTGTTCCAATGCCTCAAACGGATCGGGAACCAAATCAAATACACGATGGCAGGTCACTTCCATACCGGCAGCACAGGCCACAAATTGGGCCATCAGCTCCGTATCGATCCGACCATCCTGCATTGCAGCACCAATTGAAATGCCTTCACAGCCCAATTCCTTGCACATTTCAATATCTGCCTTCATAATAGCAATATCATTTTCATCGTACAAAAAACTACCGCCACGTGGCCGGATAATCGGAAATACCGGAATATTAAGAATAGCTTTTGCCTGTTTAATCAATCCATACGACGGGGTTGTACCACCATCTGCCGGACTATCGCACAATTCAATTCGCGAAGCGCCAGATGCGGCTGCAATTACACAAGACTGAATATTAAAGGCACAAACTTCCAGGATCGCTGACATAGCTATACTTTTTAAAGTTTAATAAATGCTTTTGGCATCATAGATCTTTTCTTCTTTACCGCTTCTCACCGCATAAGTAAATCCTGACTGCAATGCGTACGCACCATATTCCCCTTTCTTATTCATCGCAAGAAAACCGACCTGTACTTTTTTTGCCTGCTCCGGGTTGCGGGAAATAATTCTTTCCACTGCTGCTTTACAAGCTGCCTCTGGCTTCAACCCCTGGCGCATTAATTCTACCACAAGATGAGAACCTACAATACGGATTACTTCTTCACCCACACCGGTAGAAGTTGCAGCGCCTACTTCATTATCTACATACAAACCGGCACCAATGATCGGAGAATCCCCCACCCGTCCATGCATTTTATACGCCATACCACTCGTTGTACACGCACCGCTCATATTACCAGACGCATCCTGAGCAATCATACCGATCGTATCGTGATTGTCTTTGCCACCCGGCATTGTATGGTACAATTGATTTTCCACGTTTACCTGTGGTTCGTATTTAGAAGTCTTCAGCCATTCTTTCCATTTCTGTTCGCTTTCCGGCGTGAGCAGGTTCTCTTTTTTGAAACCCTGTTCCAATGCGAATTGCAAAGCGCCATCGCCGGCTAGTACCACATGCGGTGTTTTTTCCATCACCAATCTCGCAACGGAAATAGCATGTGTCACATGTTCCAGACACATTACGGAACCGCAGCCATATTTTTCATCCATAATACAGGCGTCAAGCGTCACACGCCCATCGCGGTCTGGCAAGCCACCATAACCCACGCTCTGATTATTAGGGTCTGCTTCTGGCACTTTTACGCCGGCTTCTACCGCATCAAGCGCACGGCCTTTTTTCGCCAGCACTTCCCAGGCAGCAGAATTGGCTTCTTTACCAAAGTTCCATGTAGAAATTACAATCGGCTCTTTGTTGACAGTATTGTCTTTGGCCGGCGCGGCGGCAACTGATTTTCTGTTGGCCAATACACCAGCGCTCCCCAATAAGGAGAGTCTTAAAAATTTACGACGGGTAGTCATTAGGAGTTAACTTTTTTGCACAATACAAATATTGCGAAATACCTCCGGTTTCTATAATTGTTCAAAAGTCAAAATCCAAAATACTTCTTACTGCCCTGATGGCACCCATAACCAGTAACGCGAAAAAGACTTATTATTTAGCGTTTATAAATGCTTTGCGCCTTTGCCTTTTATGCGTCTTCGCGGGAAACCTAATTTTTGAATTTTGACTTTTGATTTTTGAATTAATAGACATTCATCGATATCCGTATAAAAGAAATTAATTTTCAATTTACATGTATGTACATACATTTGTACTGTCAAACGATCAAAAAACAAAAAAACGACAAAATGAAAAAAGTACTTTTCGTAGCAGCTATGGCCTTCGGCGCCTTAAACGTAACGGCTCAGACAGCAACAACTTCTTCTGCAGCAGGTAAATGGGCGGTAGATCCGGCACACTCTGCTGTGAAATTTAACGTAGACCACCTCGTAATCTCTGAAGTGGACGGTAATTTCAAAAAATTTGACGGTACTATCGATGCTCCGGGAGCAGATTTTACCAATGCTAAAGTGTCATTCACTGTAGATGTGAACAGTATCAATACGGATAACGCTGATCGTGACAAGCACCTGATGAGCGATGATTTCTTCAGCGCTGAGAAATTTCCGAAAATGACCTTCGTAAGCACTTCTTTCAAGAAAGTAAAAGGTAATATCTATACAGTTGAAGGTAACCTTACTATCCGCGATGTAACGAAAAAAGTAACATTTGCTGTGAGCCTGGGTGGTGTAACTAAAGATCCTTGGGGCAATACCAAAGCCGGTTTCAAAGCTGCAGGTACCATCAACCGCAAAGACTTTGGTCTTCAATGGAATAAAGTAACCGAAGCTGGTGGTGCAGTTGTCGGTGACGAAATCAGAATGCAGATCAACATGGAATTTGCGCAACAAAAAGCATAGTCAGCTGTTTCAATAGTTTATCCCAAACAATCCCCACAATCATTGTGGGGATTTTCTTTTGCATATAGTTCTCCAAAACGGAGCGATGTTTATGCCCCGGTTATTCATTATTTTTGTTATCGACTTATGGCTGCTAAGAAAACTGCGGATGCCGCAAAAGATTCCAATAAAAAAGAAACCGTAAAATCTCCCAAAACTTCCAAAGCGAAAATTGATCGTTTGCCTGATGAAGAAACAGCGCATGATGGAAATTCTATTTTCATCAAAGGCGCGCGTATGCACAACCTGAAAAACGTAAGTGTTGCCATTCCAAGAAATAAACTGGTGGTAGTAACAGGTGTTTCAGGCTCGGGTAAATCTTCGTTGACGATGGATACGCTTTTTGCTGAAGGCCAGCGCCGCTACGCAGAAAGCCTGAGCGCATATGCACGTCAGTTTCTCATGCGTATGGACAAGCCCGATGTGGATTACATTCATGGTATTTGTCCGGCGATTGCTATTGAACAAAAAGTAACAACGCGCACGCCTCGCTCCACCGTTGGTTCGATGACGGAGATTTACGATTACCTGCGTCTGCTTTATGCACGGGTCGGACGCACATTCTCACCGGTTTCTGGAAAAGAAGTGAAGAAAGATAGCGTTACCGATGTGGTAGATTTTGTGCAAAAGCTGCCCGAAGGAACAAAAGTGCAGATCATGGTGCCGCTGATAACGCGCTATGGCCGCAGTGTAGATGAAGAACTGAATATTCTGATGCAGAAAGGTTTTTCACGTGTGTATCAGAAAACCAAAGAAGGAAAACCGATCCGTATTGAAGAAATTTTGAACGGTGAAGTAAAAGTAACTGCAAAAAATCTGTACCTGCTCATTGATCGTATTGTTGTAAAAACATTTGACGAAGATGATTTGCATCGACTTGCAGACAGCATCCAGACTGCATTCTACGAAAGCGAGGGCGATTGTTTTATTGAAACGGACGGTGACAAACTCCACAATTTCAACAATCGTTTTGAAGCGGACGGCATCAAGTTTGAAGAACCTTCTCCGAACTTTTTCTCGTTCAATAATCCATACGGTGCCTGCCCGGAATGTGAAGGCTTCGGACAAGTATTGGGAATTGATGCAGATCTCGTCATTCCTGATAAAAGACTGAGTGTATATGAAGGTGCTGTGGTTTGCTGGCGTGGAGAGAAAATGAGCGAATGGCAACAAGCGTTTATTCGCAGTGCTACGAAATATGATTTTCCAATACACAAGCCAGTAGGTGATCTTACAGACAAAGAATATGATTTGCTTTGGTTTGGCAATGACCGTGTGAATGGTATACAGGACTTCTTTGACATGGTTTCACAAAACCTGTACAAAGTGCAATATCGCATCATGCAGGCCAGATTCCGCGGACGTACTACCTGCCCTACCTGCAAGGGTACCCGCTTGCGCAAAGAGGCGCTATATGTAAAAGTAGCTAACACCAATCTAGGCGAATTAATGCTGATGCCTTCTTCAAATTTGAACGACTGGTTTCAGAATATTAAACTGAGCGAACATGAACAATCGATTGCAAAACGTATTCTCTTTGAAATCAATCAGCGTCTAAAAACCTTGCTGGACGTAGGTTTGGGCTACCTCACCATGAATCGGCTGGCGAATACATTGAGTGGTGGTGAAAGCCAGCGTATACAGCTCACCAAATTCCTCGGTAGTAATCTGACTGATTCACTTTATATACTCGATGAACCAAGCATTGGTTTGCATCCTCGCGATACAGCACGACTCATCAATGTCTTGAAATCATTGCGTGATCTCGGCAATACTGTTGTGGTTGTAGAGCATGATGAAATGATGATGGAAGAAGCCGACCACATTATTGACATGGGGCCGCTGGCCAGCCATTTGGGTGGTGAAGTTGTGGCTACAGGACATTATAAAGAACTAATCAAAAATAAAGATAGCCTTACAGGTCAATACCTTTCCGGCAATCTGCGTATCGAGGTTCCGGCAATCAAACGGAAGCCCGTTGGTAAAATTACCATTGAAGGCTGTCGTCAAAATAACCTGCAGAATATCGATGTGAGCTTTCCATTGAATGTACTTTGCGTAGTAACAGGTGTGAGTGGTTCTGGTAAAACAACATTGGTAAAACAAACGCTGTATCCTGCCCTGATGAAGCATTTCGGACAAGGAACAGACAGACCGGGCATACATAAAGGTATTGATGGTGATCTGCAAAATTTTGCGCAGGTAGAAATGGTGGATCAAAATCCGATCGGTAAATCTTCGCGAAGCAACCCGGTAACTTACATTAAGGCCTGGGATGAAATCCGCAAACTGTTTGCCAAACAACAGCTCGCAAAAATGCGTGGCTTTGTAGAGAAACATTTTTCGTTTAATACAGACGGTGGCCGTTGTGATACTTGTAAAGGAGAAGGCGAAGTGGTAGTGGAAATGCAGTTCCTCGCGGATGTGCATCTCGTTTGTGAAAGCTGTAAAGGCAAGCGTTTCAAAGATGAAGTGCTGGAAGTTACCTACAGAACCAAGAATGTGTATGATGTACTGGAACTGAGTGTGGACGATGCCATCGCATTTTTCAAAGATGAAAAGAAAATCGCCACAGCACTGCAGCCTTTATCAGACGTAGGTTTAGGCTATATCAAACTGGGACAAAGCAGTGATACTTTAAGCGGTGGTGAAGCTCAACGTGTGAAACTGGCATCTTTTCTCGGCAAAAATAATAACAAGGAAAAGATCTTATTCATATTCGACGAACCAACAACGGGTTTGCACTTTCACGATATCAAAAAATTATTACAGTCGTTTAATGCTTTACTTGATCAGGGACATTCCATTATAGTAATTGAGCACAATACTGACGTAATTAAAAGCGCAGACTGGCTGATCGATTTGGGCCCGGAAGGCGGCTCTGGCGGCGGAAAATTACTGTACGAAGGTGTTCCTGAAGGAATCAGTAAGATAAAAGAAAGCCAGACTGGAAAGTATTTATAAAAAAGCAGTTTACATTTGGGTTCACAAATAGAATTGCCTTGAACTCAAATCCTATTTCTGCGAAAAAGGAGAATGTCATTGGCGGCATTCTCCTTTTTATTGCACTAATTATTTACACTGCACTACAATGGCAGCAATTGCACGCTGACATCTGGAACGATGAAATGTACACACTCAAACATTTCGTGCTAGTGTATTTCCATGATACAGTTACCGACTATCATGTCCCCAACAATCATGTCTTCTTTAGCATTGCAGAAAAGTTTTTTCTGAAAATATTCCATCAGAAAGATCTGATGTTATTATTAGACAAACCCTGGATCGCGCGACTGCCAGGCCTTTTATTTTCCTATTTAACGCTCATCTATATTTATGCCTTCGGCAAAAAATTCTATTCTCTACCAGTTGCCATACTAGGCGTCGTACTGCTGATAACTACAGTACCCTTTTTCAATTTTGCCCTACAGATCCGCGGATATAGTCTTTGCATATTGTTTACCACAATGATTCTTTACTATACATTCAGCTATCTGCATACGAATCGAAAACAGTTGCTGTTTATCATCGGGCTTTTAATTGCACTAACGATCTACACCATTCCTTCTAATTTTTATCTCGCTATCCCATTGGTATTATTCATTGGCATCGCAGCGTTGACCGTCGCCTTTCGCAAAGACAGCAGCCTGAAAGGAAATTTCTTCATAAAATTATTTACCAATCATTGGAGCCTGCTTATTTATAGTGTTGTTGGCGGCGTTTTGCTTTCACTTGTTTTGTATGCACCCATCCTGCACGATGTATTTTTCAATCCCAATGTAACACCGGCAACTCCGTTTAATAAAGTGGTGATACAAGATTATTTCCCCGATGTATTCACCGATATGACATCCTATCGTTACCTGTTTTTTCTGCCGTTAACATTGGCAGTTTTCGCAGTAAAAAAGCATACAGACCGCGTGCTTATTTGCCTGTTGATATTCCTAATGATTGCGCCGTTTATCATGGGGTACTTGCGCGGTGAAGCCCCGCCGGGACGTGTATACTCCTACATTGCGCCGCTGTTTGTAATGCTGAGTCTACCGCTTGTACACCAGCTTTTCATCCGGATGAAAACAAACTGGCAGCCAGCTCTAGTAGTTGTATTTATAACAGTGTATTGTAGTTTTTGCTTTTGGAAAGTCAATGCAATGATCGATCAGAAACTGTATGAGAACCTATTTGTAGGCAACATGGAAATGGGCCTTTACAATAACTATTTCGCCCGTCATTTCGAGCCATACAAGACAGCAAAATACTTTAAGGACAATTATTATCACGATGGCACGGTGCTGGTACTACACGACAGCGAACCCCATGACATGCCCTATTATCTTGATCGCTTTCAAATGAAATATTATGAAGCAGACTCGCTTGATTCCTTGTTGCAAACACGTGACTCTGTATTTGTGATCACTCGTTTTCCATACACGATCAGTGATGAAATATTAGTCCATCATCCCGGATGGAAAGCTCATTTTCTTTATAAAGAAATTACTTACCACAATTTTGTTTTGCTACAAAAATCAAAAGTCGAAAGCCAAAAGTCAAAACCATAGGGAACAAACCATCTGCCTTGAACGGTGTTACACCGCATCTACTAACCTTTGCGTGTACGGATTCGTCGGATGTTTTAGAACAGCCTCAGCAGTGCCGGTTTCAACGATTTTACCTTTTTGCATCACCATAATGCGATCACAGAGATAATAAACGACGGAAAGATCGTGAGAGATGAACAGGTAAGTGAGTGCCAGCTCTTGCTGCAAATCGCGCAGCAGATTGAGAATTTGTGCCTGAATACTTACATCTAATGCGGAAACGGATTCGTCGCAGATCAATACTTCCGGCTTTAATCCCAACGCACGGGCAATCCCGATACGCTGTCTCTGTCCGCCGGAAAACTGGTGTGGATAACGATCATATGCAGAAGCTGGAAGCTGCACCAGGTCAAAGACGCGCAGTGTTTCTTTTTTTAATTCACTACGAGAAACAATACGATGAACACGCATTGGTTCGGAAACAATGTCCCCAACAGTAAGTCGAGGATTCAGAGAAGAAAAAGGATCCTGAAAGATCATCTGCATTTTGCGGCGCGCCGTCAGCCATTCTTGCTGGGATGCCTTCGCGAGATCTTTACCATCAAAATAAATATGTCCGTCATGAATCGGTACTAATCCCATAATACCACGACTCAAAGTACTTTTGCCACATCCAGATTCGCCCACCAGCCCTAATGTCTCACCTTTATACAATTCAAAAGAAACATCATCCACTGCTTTAAAATACTCAAGAGCATTTCGTAACCAGTTCTTTTTCTGTGGAAACCAGATGCGCACATTTTCTACTTTTAAAATGGACTTGTTTGATTGTGAATTTTCCCTTTTTGCCGCAGGAATATTTTTAAGTTCAGATTCCGATGTCAACAGCTCATTTTCAGGCTGCCAGAAATCAGAGACAACCGGCAGTCGTTCCGATTTATGATTTACCGAAGGCCGGCAAGCCAGCAATGCCTGCGTGTAAGGATGTTGCGGATGTTTTAAAACAACTTCAGCCGCACCATATTCCATCACCTGACCTTTATACATCACCAGTACTTCACTGGCAATTCTTGCTGCAAGCGAAAGATCGTGTGTAATAAAAATCATGCTGGTTTCGTGCTCGCGTTGCAGTTGTTGCATCAGTAAAATCACCTCCTGCTGTACCGTCGCATCCAACGCCGTTGTAGGTTCGTCCGCAATCAATATTTGCGGATGATGGCACATCGCCATCGCTATCATCACACGTTGTTTTTGCCCACCGGAAAGCTGATGCGGAAAACGAGCGTATATTTTCTCCGGCTCCGGCAACTGCACTTTTCCAAGCCACTCAATGGCAATTTGTCTTGCTTTATCATGGGATACTCGCTGATGCGCACTGATAGCTTCCGATAATTGTTTGCCAACCTGCATCACAGGATTGAGCGCGCTCATTGGTTCCTGGAAAACCATACTCACAACCCTGCCACGAACATCCTGCCAGGTGGTTCCGTTCAGCTCTTGTAAGATTCTTTTCTGATCGCCGTCGGCAAATGCAGCATCACCGCGCAGAATTGCGGTCTTCGGTAAAAGCCCCATCAAAGCCAGTGCTGTCAGCGATTTCCCAGAACCACTTTCACCAACAATTGCTAAAGTTTCTCCGGCTTTCAGTGTAAATGAAAGGTCCTTCACCGCAGCAAATTCCGGCGTGCCAGCAAAACCTATTTGCAAATGTGATACATCAAGAACGCTCATGCAACCTCTAAGTTAAAAGGTTTCAGCCAAAGAATCAGGTCTCTCGCGACGATGTGTTTCCCACAAAGATGCATAAGAAGCAAAGGTGCAAAACCCTACAACCATTCGTCTCCGCTCCGGATGACAAAACGTTGTGGACAAAATCAAAAATCAGCGATCAGGAAATCAGCGCTTAAAAGTGAAGATGCTTCACTGTAAGACCGTTATTGATTAACTGTTTCAATGAATCAATACCGATGCGCAGATGCAGGTCCACAAAGCTTTTGGTTACTTTGCTATCGCTCTCTGCAGTCTTCACGCCTTCCGGTACCATTGGCTGATCAGAAACAAGCAATAAGGCACCCGTTGGAATGCGGTTATAAAAACCTGTCGTAAAAATAGTGGCGGTCTCCATGTCAATTGCCATGGCACGAATCCGTTTCAGGTATTCCTTAAAGTTTTCATCGTGTTCCCATACCCGGCGGTTAGTTGTATAGACCGTGCCAGTCCAGTAATCCTGCGAATAATCACGAATCGTTGTAGATATAGCTTTTTGCAGTGCGAAAGCTGGCAATGCCGGTACTTCTGGCGGGAAATAATCATTGCTCGCCCCTTCACCGCGAATGGCCGCAATGGGAAGAATCAGGTCGCCCACTTTATTCTTTTTCTTTAACCCGCCGCATTTGCCTAAAAACAAAACCGCTTTAGGAGAAATAGCAGAAAGCAGATCCATCACTGTTGCTGCACTAGCGCTGCCCATTCCGAAATTGATAATCGTAATCCCGTCTGCAGTGGCACATTGCATCGGCTTGTCCGAGCCCTCCACCTCCACTTCATGCATTTCCGCAAAGCGGGCCACATAATTACTGAAATTGCAAAGGAGCACATATTTGCCAAAATCTTTTAATTCCTTTCCAGTATAACGCGGCAGCCAATTTTGAACAATCTCTGATTTGGTTTTCATACGGTTCTTTTACTTACCAAATATAACTATTCTGCGAAACGCTGTCAACGAAAGGTAGATGGTTAAATCGTTAAATAGTCGATGCGGCAATTAAACGATGCGATAATGGAATGTGACAAATGTGCTAAAATGTGATCAATGTGTTGCACAACAGGAGCAACTGTCAACTGTCCATTGTCAATTGAAATTACATTTCTGCCTGCGAAATAATCCCATTTTGCAATGCAAACTTCACCATTCCAATCAGATTTTTGGTGCCTAATTTTTTGGCAATATTGTTACGGTATTGCTCAACAGTTCGCTCCGACAGAAAAATCTCCTGGCTTGTTTCTTTAGCAGTCTTCCCCATGCAGAGCAAACGGATAATCGCTACTTCACGGTCGTTGAGTACAATATCGTTGCCATAACGAAACATGACGCGTTCGGTATTTTCTCCGATGCGATTAAAGAGATATGATTTTGCTTCCTCACAAAAAAACTCACGGCGGTCAAGTACGGTATCAACTGCAGTACGTAATATTTGTGCATCTGAACTTTTAGTGACGTAGCCATGAACGCCCGCATCTACCATTTTAGAAATCGTGCATTGATCCGCATGAAATGTATAACAGATGACTCTTGTATTCGGACAACGGTAGCGAAGCTCCCTTACAAGCATATCGCCCGTTCCGTCGGGCAACGAAAAGTCTATAATCGCCAGGTCTGGCTGGTGAAAAGATGCCTGCTCTGCTGCCCCCTGAATCGTGTGGGCAAAATGAAAATGATTAATCCTGTCGTCCAGCAGCATTCTGATGCCATTTACTATAAGTTGATGATCATCGACGACAAGGATATTATAGCGTGTGTTTTTTACTTGCATTTGGTGACAAAAGCTTTACAGGGAGAGCCTGTAGATAATGGTTTGCGAATGGGTACCGGATGAAATTTTCGTTGGGTATTCTTTTCTAAATGTATTTATTTCTTTTGATCGAAAACGTGTCAATTGATAAGTAATTCGGTATCTACAATCTTTTTAAAATATCCTCCGGCAAAAATAACCTACAAGTGCGGTTTCATTATCCCCAAAATCTGCGAAACTATCGTTGAAAGCCGCTACAAATAAGATTTTCAACAACTTTGTTACCCACATGAAACCTATTGCAAACAGGTTGATGACTTTTTAAATATCCAGGAATACAATATCAAGCGAAAAATATACTTACATCAGTTTCTTCACCAGCCTTCTTTCCGCAAAAACGGTCAAAAGCTGTAGTTTCGTCTTATAGTTATGATAACGATAGATTTTTCAGGAATTGAACTTCCCGTGAGAAGGGAAAATGATAAAGTAACTGTTTTTGATCCACTCCGGAAAAAATGGCTGGTACTTACACCTGAAGAACAAGTGCGTCAATATCTGCTCCATTATCTGATGCAGGTAAAAGGCTATCCTAAAACACTGATCGCTGTCGAAAAGAAAATAAAAGTAGGCTCGATGGATAAGCGCTTCGACATTGTCGTATACAATCGTAATCACGAGCCCTGGATGCTTGTAGAATGTAAAGCTCCTTTTGTGGTAATCGATCAGGCCACGCTTTTCCAGTTGCTCAATTATCAGCGCACCATTCAGTGCGACTATTGGGTAATGAGCAACGGGCACCAACACTTTTGTGCTGATGCCCGTAACGTACAAGCCATTTCCTGGCTTACTGATTTACCGCTTTATAATGTCTGAATACTTATTGCCGCGTAAAATCTCCAATGCTTTCTGGATGACATTATCATCTTTCATCGTAATGGAATAATAACCGTTATTACGGAACAGAATACGTGCCAGCTGTGCTTTTGCCTGCAATTTGAAATAAGCAAGACTACCTGGTTTGTTGAGTATTTTCTCGGCAGCACCTTTTTCCGATGGTTTTACTGTTTGCAAATATCCTTTCACAATCGCTTCTTCGCTATCAAAATGCTGATCAAACTCAGCAATCGTTTTATACTGACGGAGCTCTGTGACGTGCGACAGGTAATAATCCCAGAGTGCTATCTTCAATTCATCGCTAAAGATTATTGACAAAATACCACCCGAAAGCTTTGCTGTATCATAAGGCACATAAATATCTGGCTTAATACCGCCACCGCCATACACTACTCGTTTTTGAGAGGTATAATAAACTTTATGATCGTCGTCTTTTGCCGCTGAATCCTTACCAGTCAGTTCGCCCGATTTATAGCGATTTTCGAAATCTTCTTCGTACGCTTCTTTGCCTTTGGCGAATGAACGTTGAATACTGCGACCCGACGGTGTATAATATTTGGCAATGGTAAGACGCAATGCTGAGCCATCGTCCAGATCGTATTGCTCCTGCACGAGGCCTTTACCGAAACTGCGGCGGCCAATCAGCACACCTCTGTCCCAATCCTGAATGGCACCAGAAAGAATTTCACTTGCAGAGGCAGAATTTTCATCTATCAAAACCGCCAGGCGTCCATGTTCGAAAATACCCGGGTCACTTGCTTTATAATCGGTACGTGCAGATTTCCTTCCCTGTGTATAAACAATCAGCTTTTCGTCGTCGAGAAATTGATCAGCAATATGTGTTGCCGCATCGAGATAACCGCCCGGATTGTCGCGCAGATCAAGAATCAGCTGACGCATGCCTTTTTCCTTCAATGATTTCAATGATTTCATGAACTCATCGTAAGTGGTGGCACTAAAGCGATTGATCTTAATAAAACCAGTCTCATTGTCGAGCATCATGCTCGCATCAATGCTGTACAAAGGCACTACATCCCGTTCAATCGGCAGTTGTTTCAGTTTCGCAGAAAGTGCATCTTTGATCGTAAGATTAACGCGGGTATGTTGTTTGCCGCGTAGCATTTTGATGATCTTCTCAGATGTAATTTTTGTACCGGCAACTACTTTATCATCAACTTTAATCAGTTTGTCGCCTTCGTGAATGCCGGCGTGTTCAGCTGGTCCATCTTCCACAACAGACGTAACTTCTATCGTATCACGAACAATTGCAAATTCAACACCAATACCGAAAAAGCTGCCTTCCAGGTCTTCATTAACACCTTGTAATTCATCGGCAGGGATATAAACGGTATGTGGATCCAGGTGGCTGAGAATGCCCGTGATGGCGTCTTTATAAAGAAGGTTTGAATTGACAGAGTCTACATATTTTTCATTAATCAGGTCTATAATTTCTTCGAGACGGTCATTCCGTTCAATGACAGCCTGAATATCTCTTTTATTGCGCAACGTGTCTCTCAGGTTAAAACCAAGAGTCATCCCCAATACCATGACCAAAGCAAAAAGCAGCGGTAGCCATACTTTCAGGCCACCGGATTTCTGTCCATCCATCTGTGTAAAATGAGCACAAAGGTACTCCGTAATATTGAAGTTACTAAGATAGAATCTAAATATTGCAATGTTGAATCGCTTTATAATAAAAGAACAGAGCCGTTTAGAATTTTAATAAAAACAAGGCAAAACAGATTAGGAAATTATGGCGGCATCATGCAAATTTGTATTTCAATCGCCGTTCTAATGTCCTCTTTGCTTCTCGCCGAAAGTGGCTCGACCAAAACAGACTGGTGCCTTATCCGAAAAGGAAAAAAACCGGTAGAATTCCGGACAACAGGTATCAATCCGCTTCTGCAATCTACCGAAGAAATCATGTCCGTTCTTCACAATGAATTGCACTGGAATCCTAAAATTCATGCAGCTGAAAAAATTTCTTTTTATGGTTCCGGCGCAGGCAGCGCACAACGGCAAAAAGAAATCGCCGCAGTATTGAAAAAATTCTTCGGTTCCGGTGCAGTGGAAGTGCAAAGCGATATGATGGCCGCTGCAAGAGCTTTATGTGGCGATCAGAAAGGTATTGTCTGTATTTTAGGCACCGGAAGTAACTCCTGCTTTTACAACGGGAAAACAATTAAAGAGCAGCAGGCTTCACTTGGTTATATTGCGGGCGATGAAGGCAGTGGGAACCACCTAGGAAAAAGAGTACTGCAATATTATGCATATAAGACCTTCGATCTGGAATTGACACTTGCATTTGAGAAGCTATTCGGTAATGACTTGCCAGAAATCCTCCGAAAATTATACCGCGAACCTTTTCCAAATCGCTACCTGGCGCAGTTTGTGCAGTTGCTGGTGGAAAATCGCGGGCATTATATGGTTGAAAACATCCTGGAAGATTGTCTGAATGACTTTTTCCACAATCATATCCTCAAATATCGCCAAAGCTGGAAATCGCCTATTCATTTCACAGGTTCTATAGCTTACTTGTTTCAGGATATCATTCTTGATATTTCTCATCAATATGAGCTTGAATTAGGGAAAATCGAAAAAAGCCCCATTCAGGGTTTAATGAATTACCATAAGAGTTCGCTTTAATTATAAATGACCTTAAAAAGAAATGTGCCTTTCCGCAATACGCGGAAAGGCACATTTCTTTTTTACAATATATAGCGTATACCTCTGGTTAATTCATTTCATGAACTAATTACAAACAGTCTCAAAACAAAAAGCCTCCTGCAAATTGCAGGAGGCTTTCAATTTATGTTATCTAACGAGAGATATTAGTTTCTTCTCAGGTTAGGGAATGGAGGAGGTACGTTACCAGGACCTTCTTCACCAGGTTGAGCTGAACGATACATAACTGAGTTAGGATCGCCTGCTTGGCCATATTGGAAGATGAAACGGTTACGATCTACACCATTCTTTTCGCTCATGTACTCAATGATTGAGTTCACGCGATCCCAAGAACGTTGTTGTTGAACTTTGCTTGTGTTACCTTGACCGATGATTACCACTTTACAAGTTGGGTTAGCTTGCATTTGAGCAGCAAGTGTAGCCAGCTGAGCTTGCATTGCAGGAGTCACTTTAGAAGAGTTAGCACCGAAAGTGATAGAACCAGCACCGATGTTACCACAAGTTACAGCAGCAGTACCACAACCTGGAGGACATGGACATTTACCGATACCATCAGCGTCAACTGGTTGACATTCTGTTGGAGTGATCAGTTGTTTATCACGATCATCTGGAACGCCGTCACCATCAGTATCCATTGGACAACCATGGCTATCAACAGCTACACCAGAAGGAGTGCCTGGACATTTGTCGAATTGGTCTGCGATACCATCACCGTCAGAATCAGACAGAACTGGTTCAGGCAGTACCATGTGACGTGGATTGCTGAGTTCGCCGTAGCTGTAATCCAGTGGGTTAACCCAGTACAGTGGCTCAACATTTTTCTTACCGTTACCGAGGTTGAAGTTAACACCTACGTTAAAGTAGTTGATCGCATCTCTGTTCTGAGACAGTACAGGGTTACCTGGTACCTGCTCAGCCCAACGTTGACCGTCGAGGAGATCTTCCTGAGCACCCAAAGGCATAGTCAGACGATCTTCCAGAGAGATATTAACGCGTTTGCTTACACGGAACTGAGCACCAACACCGATACTACCGGCGAAGTCAACTGTTTTCTTGTTGAACAGTTTTGGACGACGACCGCCTTCTTCTGTTTCACCATCAGTTTCATAGCTCTTATCCATCAGGCTCTGCAGATCTTTACGAACATCATTTCTTTTGTCGTAAGGGATCGTACCATTAACGGCGTATTTATCAATGATAGCTTGATAATCATACGTTTGGTATTGATCGTTCAGAGAGTTGATCCAAGTTTGGTGAGCGATTGCACCCAGACCCACGAAAGCGTAGAAAGAAACGCCAGTGTGAGCTTTATGGAACTTGATGTTGTTAGTAGAAGCCATCAGGTCGATAGATGCCTGGTGTACTTCAGTTTTGTAGTTGTAGAATACTGGTTTACCTGCGTAACCACCAGATCCTGCTGCACCCCAGTTAGTACCATTCCAAGCTGGGTTCAGAGAATAGTTGGTAGATGGTTGCCATTGCAGACCGAAACCGTTACCGTAGATGTACTGAGCACGGATTGACATCACATAACCCAAAGATTTACGAACGTGCGCGTGGAAACCATAACCACCTTTCTGCCACAGCATCAGAGATGGAACGTCACCAGAGATATTGTACAGACCAGCACCAACACCTACTTCCCACATGTTACGTGGCTTAGAAGGGAATTGATATTGGTGGTTAAGGAACTTGCGATGTTGTTCCATACGTGACTTAGGCACATAGCTGGAATCTAATACATCGTAGCTGCCACCGCGATAGGTCATATCGCGATTTCCCCACTGTGATGTAGAAGACTGTGATCCGCTTTCTTGTGCAAAAGCTGACTGAGCACCCATAATGGTACATATGCCAGCAAGCAATAGGTACTTTTTGTTGACCATAACAGATTATTTATTTAAAGAATCTTTAGTTTGTTAAATTAATGGGTAAAACTGTGACAAAGGTAGTCTTCACTTTTAAAAAAACAAAAAACTCAAAACGTTTTTTCTTTATTTATATGCGTTTAACATGAATAATTATTAACTATTTGTAATGAGATTTCGAGAAGAAATCTTTTACCAGTCAAAAAATGATTCCCTTTTTTCACAAACTTTACTTTCATCATAAGTCTTATCAAAGACTATGCCAAAGTTTGAAAATCGTCCCGAATGGGACCTTTTAAAGGGAAAATATTTTCCTATAGCACAAACCGGCATCTTTTGATTTAGCAATTTTCATGCCATGACAAAAAAACGTCAAATAATGCTTTCTTCTGTCAATCATCATAATACAATCTTTATGCCAATATTTAGCAAGTCCGCGTAGCTGAAAAAATTTCTTTTATTAATCAAATCTTCTACGACTTTTGCATTTCCCTGATCGAATATACATAATCAAATGGAACTTGTCAAGAACGTTATAGGTTACGAACTTAATGAATTTGAAAAAAAATTCACGAATAATGTGAAGGGAAGCAACCCTTTACTCGACCGTATCATGCGTTTCATCATCCGAAGAAAGGGAAAACAGATGCGTCCGATGTTCGTTTTTCTGGCAGCAAGAATTGCGGGCGACATTAATGAATCAACCTATCGCGCAGCTTCACTTATAGAATTATTACATACGGCAACCCTTGTACATGATGATGTTGTAGATAATGCCATGGTGCGTAGAAATTTTTTCTCAATAAACGCCCTCTGGAAAAACAAGATCGCTGTGCTTGTCGGTGATTATTTACTCGCCAAGGGCCTTCTGCTTTCACTCGACAACAATGATTTTCAAATCCTGCAACTCGTATCCCGAGCGGTAAAAGAAATGAGCGAAGGTGAATTGCTCCAAATGGAAAAAGCCAGAAAACTCGACATCCGCGAAGATGTCTATTTTGAGATCATCCGTGCGAAAACTGCTTCGCTTTTATCTGCCGCTTGTGGCGCCGGCGCTTATTCTACAACTCAAGACCAATCTGTTGCTGAACGATTCCGTCTGTTCGGAGAAAAAGTGGGTATCGCTTTCCAAATTAAAGACGATCTCTTCGATTATGGTCAGGATAATATCGGCAAACCAACCGGCATAGATATTAAAGAAAAAAAGATGACCCTTCCGCTTATATATACATTGCAACATGCCGAAAAAGATGTGAAGCGCAAGATCATTTATATTGTAAAAAATAAAAGTACTGATCGTCAGAAAGTAAACGAAGTGATAGAACTGGTAAAACAATCAGGTGGCATCGAATATGCAGCGCAAAAGATGATGGAATACAAATCAGAAGCATTGCAAATTCTGAAGGAATACCCAGACAGTCCGGCACGCCAGGCAATGATTGAACTGGTGGAATATGTGATTGACCGGAAATACTAATTCTATTGACAGTTATTTCAGTCTAGTAAAAAATCCGCTCAGATACCGTGAGCGGATTTTTTATATCTGGTTGTTACGACGTATTAACCCGTTTACGTATTAACGTATCACCCCATTAACGTATTACCTATTGCCCTATTAACGGATTAACCCAAAAGCTACGTAAATTGCGTATCACTATTTCTATGGCTAAGAAAGAACAATTGCAGGATCAGAATGGATTCATTGAAGTGCTGGGTGCCAAAGTCCACAATCTCAAAAATTTAGACGTACGGATTCCAAAAAATAAGCTGGTTGTTATTACTGGTATTTCCGGCAGTGGTAAATCATCGCTTGCTTTCGACACCATTTTTGCCGAAGGTCAGCGCCGTTATATGGAAAGTTTTGCCGCGTATGCCCGTCAGTTTATGGGTGATCTCGACCGTCCGGATGTGGACAAGGTAAGTGGCTTGTCTCCGGTTATTTCCATCGAACAAAAAACGACCAACCGCAACCCACGTTCTACAGTGGGAACGGTAACGGAAGTGTACGATTTTATGCGTCTCCTGTACGCTCGTGTTGGAGAGGCATTTTCTTATAATACCGGCAAGAAAATGACCAAGTTTTCCGAAGAGGAAATCGTATCGCATATCTATGAAAATTTCTCCGGTAAGAAAATTGCTTTGCTTGCACCATTAGTGCGTGGCCGTAAAGGACATTACCGCGAACTTTTTGAGCAATTGCGCAAACAAGGTTATCTGAAAGTGCGCATTGACGGTGAAATCACCGACCTCAAAGAACGCATGCAGCTGGATCGTTATAAAATCCACGATATTGAACTGGTAGTAGATCGCATGCTTGTGCAAGATGACGCGCAGGCGCGCTTGAGCCAAAGCATTCAAAAGTCTCTGCAAATGGGAAAAGATCTGATGTTTGTATTGAACACAGATAAAAACACCCTTGCACAATACTCCAAACAACTGATGTGTGCGGACACCGGTCTTTCGTATGAAGAACCTTCGCCAAACACATTCTCGTTCAACTCACCTTATGGCGCTTGTCCACGTTGTAAAGGTCTGGGTAGTGTGTATCTCGTAAACATGGATGAAATTATTCCCGACCGGAATAAATCGATCAATGACGGGGGTATTGCACCACTCGGTTCTGAGCGTGATGCGTGGACTTATCAACAGGCAATGATTCTGGCGAAGAAGAATAAAATTCCGCTGAACAAGCCTATCAAAGATATTCCGCAAGCACAGATGAATATTCTGCTTTATGGCAATGAAGAAGGCGTGCTTTCTTATACTGATGACGAATCAGAAGCTTACCACGAGCAGCTTGCAGAGCATCATCATAATTACGAAGGCATCATCAATATGGTGCTGCGCTGGTTTAATGAAACCACTTCTGAAGCCATACGTGACTGGGCTGAAGGTTATATGCAGCTGAGCACTTGTCCGGAATGTAACGGCGCTCGTCTGAAGAAAGAAAGCCTTTGGTTTAAAGTTGATAATAAAAATGTTGCAGAGCTTTCGCAGCAATCATTGCAAGAACTAATGCAATGGTTTACCGGCATCGAAGAACGACTGAGCGAAAAACAACGTGTGATCGCGAAAGATATTCTGAAAGAAATCCGCGATCGGCTGCATTTCCTGCTTGACGTAGGTTTACATTATCTTACACTAGACCGTGCTACGCGAACACTGAGTGGTGGCGAATCACAGCGCATCCGACTGGCAACGCAAATTGGTTCGCAGCTTACGGGTATTACGTACATTCTCGATGAACCGAGTATTGGCCTGCACCAAAGAGATAATCACAAGTTGATTTCGGCGCTGCAAAACCTGCGCGACGGAGGCAACTCGGTGCTCGTTGTAGAACACGATAAAGATATTATGCTCGCTGCCGATCATCTCATCGATATTGGCCCTGCAGCGGGTATTCACGGTGGACGAATTGTAAGCCAGGGAACACCTGCGGAGGTAATCAAAGACAAAACCACAACTGCCGGTTTCTTAAATCATACTTTAAAAATCGCCGTACCGGAAGAACGAAGAAAAGGGAATGGCAACAAGCTAAAGCTAAAAGGCGCTACCGGCAACAATCTGAAGAATGTAAGCATTACATTACCGTTGGGCACATTTATCTGTATCAGCGGCGTATCCGGTAGTGGCAAAAGTACCTTGATCAATGAAACACTCTACCCTATTCTGGGTAAACATTGCTATCATAATTTCAAGCAACAGCCCATGCCGTACAAATCGGTTGAAGGCCTCGAAAAAATTGATAAAGTAATTGAAATTGATCAAAGCCCGATTGGCCGTACGCCGAGAAGCAATCCAGCAACATATTGTGGGTTCTTCAATGAAATTCGCCAGCTGTTTTCGCAAGTTCCGGAAGCAAAAATTCGCGGCTATAATGCAGGTCGTTTTTCATTTAATGTAAAAGGCGGTCGCTGTGAAGAATGCCAGGGCGGCGGCATGCGCGTGATTGAAATGAACTTCCTGCCGGATGTTTATGTGCCTTGCGAAAAATGTAATGGTCAGCGTTACAATCGTGAAACCCTGGAAATTCGCTACAAAGGAAAATCAATCGCTGATGTATTGAACATGACTGTTGCAGATGCGGTGGAATTTTTCATCAACGTACCATTCCTGCATCGTAAAATAAAAACACTGGAAGATGTGGGTCTGGGTTATGTAACGCTTGGACAAAATGCGGTAACGCTTTCTGGTGGCGAAGCACAGCGTGTAAAACTTGCGACGGAATTATCTAAACGTGATACGGGTCAAACGATTTATATTCTTGATGAACCGACAACGGGTCTGCATTTCCAGGATATCGAACATCTGCTTACAGTGTTGAACAGATTGGTAGATCGCGGCAACACCGTATTAGTCATTGAACACAACCTTGATGTCGTAAAAGTGGCGGACTATGTAATTGACATGGGTCCTGAAGGCGGTGGTGGCGGTGGAAAAGTCGTTGGTGAAGGAACACCGGAAGTGATTGCGAAGATCAAGGAAAGCCATACGGGGCAGTACTTAAAACTGGAACTTTAGATCGCTGAGTTAATTTGGTGAAATGTGTTTAATATGAAGAATGTGCACCACACCATTTAATCACTGATTTCACAAAAAATGAAAATATAAACGTACGCGGCTGGCAGATTTCTGCTGGCCGTTTTTTTGTTTCATCCCTGGCCCCTGAAGGGGAATTCCTACGCGAGTATATTCACAGAGTTGAGCGAAATTTTTTTTAAGAGCGTGAGCCCCATTATTTCGCGGGATATCTCCTACGTCGATATGACATTCTGGTTATACATCCACATTAATCATCGGATTATCGAATTATTGGACTTACAGTTGACATTTGACGTTTCACGTTTGACCATTCCCCACATTAAACACATTATGCACATTAAATTACCGCATTCCTCAACATTACCGCATTGCCGCATTATTACGTATTTTCACCCCACTTTTTTATTGCCACCGCATGAAGAAAATTTTACTGGCAATTGGTTTTGCCGCTAGTTCTATTACAAGTTTTGCGCAGCTCAACGATAACACGTACCGCAGCAGCACCAATCCGCTTTACTGGCAGAATCGCAAGCCAGATGGGGCTTACTGGCAACAGGATGTTCATTACACGATCGACGCCAGGATTGATGAGACCAACAATTCCATCAACGCTACCGAGCAACTGGAGTACTGGAATAATTCTCCGGACACGCTGCATTTTGTGTATTTCCACCTTTGGCAAAATGCATTTATCAAAGGCTCCTACCTGCATAATCTCGAAAAAACGCTTCATCAAAAGACGGTTTTAGGGAAAAACGAAGCAGCCGGACTGGGCACAATTGTGGAAAATCTGAAAGTAAACGGTGCTGAAGTGAAATCCGAACTGGACAACTCCATTCTGAAAGTGTACCTGCCAAAACCTTTGTTGCCGAACAGCAAGGTTACATTCGCAATGAATTTTACCACCTGGTATGATAAAGGCAGCACCCGCCGCCGCATGCAGATGTGGAACGCCTGGGGCGCTACACACTACAACGGTGTACAATGGTTCCCAAAAATTACCGTTTACGATCGCAAGTTTGGCTGGGATACTTACCAACATCTGAACAAGGAGTTTTACGGTGATTTCGGTTCTTATGATGTATCGCTCAACTTCTCGTCCAACTATGTAGTAGAAGCTACAGGCGTGTTGGAAAACCGTTCAGAAGTATTGCCGGATGCACTCCGCGCCAAACTCGATATCAAAAATTTCGCGAATAAAAAATGGAACGAACCGCCATCCATTATTACTCCATATAATAAAAACGAGCGTAAGACATGGCGCTATCACGCCGATAACGTGCATGATTTTGCTTTCACTGCCGATCCTTCTTATCGCATTGGCGATACAACCTGGAATGGTATAGAATGTGTAGCAATCGCGCAAGAGCCCCACGCCTCAGGCTGGCAAAACGGAGCTGAATACGTCGCAAAAATCATCAAGACTTTTTCTGAAGACATCGGCATGTATCAGTATCCGAAAATGGTAGCTGCTGATGCCAACGACGGCATGGAATACCCGATGCTGACATTAGACGGTGGTCGCGAACCTGGCTACAGAGGTTTGCTGGTGCATGAAATCGGCCACAACTGGTTTTATGGAATGGTGGGCAGCAATGAAACTTATCGTGCAGCTATGGACGAAGGTTTTACTCAATTCCTCACTGCATATGGACTTCGTCGTATTGATGGAGATACAATGGTAGTAGATCAACCGAAATCAAAATTCAAACGCTGGCTGACTGAGCCAACAATTGCAGAAGAGCGTAATGTTTTCAGTGCCTATACTTATGATGCGTTGAACCAAACCGAAACGCCGATCAATACACATTCTAATGACTTTAACGATGCATTAGGCCATGAAGGTGGTTACCGTCAGGTATATTTCAAAACAGCGACGATGCTGTACAATTTGCAATACACGCTGGGCGATTCATTGTTCCTGGCAACGATGCAACATTATTTCAAACAATGGCGTTTCGGCCATCCATACTTTGAAGATTTCCGCGCTTCCGTGATTCAATTCACACACGCCGATCTCAACTGGTTTTTCGATCAATGGTTTGAAACAACAAAAACGATCGATTACAAAATTGGTAAGATCCGCAAAATCGACGGACGTGACAGCTTTGCCATTCGTCTGCAACGTGTAGGCAAAATGCAGATGCCAATTGATTTTACAGTAACTGCGAAAAATGGCGAGAAACATAGCTTCTATGTTTCCAACGATTGGTTTACGAAACAAACAGATGCAACGGTTTTACCGAAATGGTATGGCTGGAGCAAGATTCAACCAACCTACGACGCACATGTGTACATTCCGTCTGGCATTCGTCGTGTACAATTAGATACCACATTCCGCCTGGCCGATGTAGATTATGAAAACAATTACAAATCACGCGGATTACCGGTTGCGCCACAATCCATCAAACTAAAGCTGGACGGCGGCTTCAACATGCCGAATGACCGTCGTTATTATCGCATGTATATCCGTCCTGATCTTTGGTGGAACTCAGTAGATGGCGTTAAAGCAGGTGTACATTTTGAAGGAGATTATTTCGGTAGCCTGCATAAAATAGATGCAACGGTTTGGTGGAATACGCACGTAGGTCAGGAAGGTCAATACCAAAGCTTAAAAAGTGAAGGATGGTATGCGCGCTACCTGCCATTGAGTTATACGTTCAATTATGTTTCGCCGCTTACTCGTCGCTATGCAAAACTGCAACTGCAAATCAACAGCCGTATTCTGGATGGTTTGAATTATCACCGTGCAGGTTTTAACTGGTTACCGAATGCAGCAAACACCGTGCAGCTATACGGACAAACAATGTGGCGTCAGTTAAATTACGATCTGGACTATCTGCTGTACCCACAAGAATGGAGCAGTAAAATGGCACATCCGAATTCATCACTGAATCTCGCATGGAATCACCGCTATCATTACGTTCACGGCGATGGTAACTATACGTTCAGCTTCCGTGCACCTTTCTTCACCGGCAACAACAGCAAAGCATTTAACTATAGCTATGCACAGATCGAAGCCGTGAACTATAACAAACTTGACAAACTCGAAATCCGCACTCGCCTCTTTGGCCGTTATGGTACCGGTTCCAATATTCCGTATGAAAGCGCTTTGTTCTTAGCTGGCGCAAATCCGGAGCAAATGATGGAAGACAAGTACACACGCAGCCAGGGTTTTGTACCGGACGACTGGCAAGGTTATTCCCGTTATGATGTAAACCATTTCCAGCAAGGCGGTGGACTAAACCTTCGCGGTTACGCCGGCTATTTTGCGGCAGACGAACGCAACGGCAATGTGATGGTAGCTTATAAAGGTCGCAGTGGTGCTTCCGCAAACCTGGAAGTAGATGTAGATGATTATATTCCGCTGAAGCCACGCCTGACGCGCAACTGGCTGCACGCAGACCTGTACGCCTTTGCAGACGCGGGCCTGATGGAATTGAGCAATTACCAGTCTTCTGATTTTACCCAGATCACACCAACGACAATGTGGAGTGATATCCGTTTTGATGCCGGTGCCGGTATTGCATTCACTATTAAAAAATGGGGCATCTTCGATAAAGCGAAACCATTAACGCTGCGCTTTGACGTACCGCTGTTCCTGAATCGTCCGCCGTATGCCAATCCGCAATACACAACATTCCGTTATGTAATCGGTATCAACAGGACATTCTAAATGATCTCAACCTTAAAATAAAAATCCCTCTCCAAGATATCATGGAGAGGGACTTTTGCTTTATAGATATTTTATCTGGCAGTATTATTGCTGCGTCAATACAGCAGAGGTTCTTACTGTATCAGATTTCATTGAACTAGTGTTGGTACGTTTTACTAACGCATCAGAAAGCGTCACACTCATTTTGCCATTGCTGATGGTAACATTTGCAGTACCTGCGTTGTCAATTGACTCGTAAATTGATTTTACGCCACCTTGAGTAACCGCAGTAATCTTGATCTGATTATCCGCCTCAACGTCATCCACAATATTAAACGTACCACCAATCACAGGTACGATGTTGAACTGAATCGTGTAGACGTTTGTCTGATCAGTAGAAGCCAACACAGAGTAACCTGCAGCGTCAGACTTTGACACAATGGTCGGATTGTAAGTGGCGCCCGCCAGTGTAAATGAATTTGAAGGGCCATTATCGTCCTTTTTGCAGGATGTCGCAAAAATTACGGACAGGGTTGCAGCGCCAAGCAGGATCTTTTTCATTATAAAATATTTAGAGGTGTTTCTTTTTGTGGCGTAAATAAAGAGGTATTTTCCAAGAAATCCAACCCCTAATAAGGCTATTTTTCCGTTAAAAGCCCCATGCCAACACATACTTCGCACTGTCTCCGCGCTGAAAAAAGGAACATCCGCCTGTCTATGAAAACATTATCTGCATAATGCGTTTCACGTTTACAGGAAATGCACAGCCATAAAAAAAGGTCCACACATCCGTGTGAACCTTTCCTATTTATCTTTTTGACAGACTAGTTTTCAACCAGTGTACCGGAGATTTTCACTGTATCCTGTACGGTATTAACGCTGCGCATTGCAGAGATTTCAGGAACAACTACAGTGACTTTACCACCATTAACGGTAACAGTAGCTGTCGCTGCGGAAGTTGCCAGGCTTGTGTAAGCAGCCATACCCGTTCCACTTACTGCTGTAGCCAAAATAGCCACTTCATCAGCAGCAGTTGGTGCTACAGTAACGATCTTGTAAGTACCGTTCGCTGTAGGCATTGTCTGGAACGTTGTTGAAAATGAATTACCACTTTGATCAAGACCAGTAAGAGATCCCAGATTTCCGCCTGTTCCTCTAACAGTGCTGGATGGATTGTAGGTAGTACCAGCTAATGTATAAGTGCTGGTGCCAGATGGACCGCTTTTATCGTCGTTCTTTTTGCAAGATGTTGCGAACATTACGGAAAGGGCTGCGGCGCCGAGTAATACTTTTCTCATTTTAAAAATGTTTTAGAAGGTGTTTTTTGGTGGCGTAAATAAAGAGGTATTTTTTAAGATTTGCAACCCCAACTATGTTGTTTTTTTCTTCAAAAACCTTGATTTAACTCATTCTTATTGTTAAAACGCTGTTGAGGGCAATTGTACAAAAAGGCTATTTCTTTAATACGTTTCACTCCTTTTTAAGAAAATAATAGTTTTTGGGGAGGAATGTTGGCACAGTCTTTTGAGGTTCTAATTGAACCAAAAACTATAATCATGAGATCGCTATTGTATATCATCGCCGTGATTTTGCTCATAGGCTGGTTGTTAGGTGCTTTTGTATGGAATGCAGGCAGCATCATTTATATCTTACTCGTACTGGCCATTATATCTTTTTTATTGGGTGTCATCAGAAGAGGCGAAGTGTAGATCAAACAGTCAGGATTTTGTAAAAGAATAGTAAGCCGGTTGCGGGAGCAGCGGGCTTTACTTGCAAATAGTTTATCTATGATATATCTTAGGAGAAATCCCTGTCGAGATGCGTATCTCTATTTATCTTCTTTCTTTTCTGATCTTCATTGCCGCCTGCAAAAAAGAAGATCCAGGTCCGTTACATTATTTTGTATTGCCGGCAGATTCAGATTGTGCACCAGTGCTGTTGGACAGCTTTCCGCTTACACAGGGCCATGTTTGGATTTATGACAGCGGCGACACAATGAGGACCCTTGCGGACACAATTATCAATGGCAGCAAAACGACCAAACTCTGCATAGGACAAGGGGCCAATCTCGTCAATTATCATTTGAAGAATGCCAGCGATGGATTTTGGAATCTTGCGTTCCCACTTGATTCTGCCACGCCTCGAAATGCAGGATTAAGTGCCTATTTATATGATATGAATTCAGTTGGCAATAGCCTGAACGCAGTCCCTATCAGGCTCATGAAATTCCCGATAGTACTCAACGACACTTTTTCCTCCGGCGAAAATTATTTTGGGGAATATTATCAATCTCAATGGATAACCTTTAAAAGAATTACAACTGTAGCCGGGACATTTGATTGTGCTGTTTTAAAAGTACAAAGCAGCGGCGCACAATCCTGGTACAGATATTATTCCACCAAAGGATTAGTAAGAGAAATTTCAGTAGTTACGTTTGGCTCGAAAGCGAAAGACGATCCTGGTTTTTACTACAGCACTACAGATCTGATCAGCATCAATTTCTGACATAAAAAAGCCCCCGCAGCAAGTACTGTGGGGGCCTATAATTTAAACCAGCAGCGATTAATAACCTCTGCCTTCTTTTTGTTCCATGTAATTCATGAATGCTTTGTTAGCTACACGATTACCGCCCGGTGTCGGATAGTTACCAGTAAAATACCAGTCACCTTTATTGTGCGGACAAGCGTCGTACAAACCTTCTACTGATTGGTAAATAATATCCACAGAAGCGCTCACATCTTCCGGACGGAGTAATTCTGCGATCTTTTTACTTACTTCTTCTGGCGTGAATGGTGCGTAGATTGCTTTTACAAAGTTTTGTTCTTTCAACTGACCATTTGCTTCCGCATCTTTACACTGTTGGAAAGTTTCCTGCAGCACATTTTCCATGCCACGGTCTTTCAACAAAGCAACAGCTGCCTGGAAGGCAATGAAATCGCCCATTCTACTCATATCGATACCGTAGCAATCGGGGAAGCGGATTTGTGGCGCGGAAGAAACAACGATGATACGTTTCGGCCCCAGACGATCCAGCATTTTGATAATGCTTTCGCGCAGCGTGGTACCACGAACGATGGAGTCATCAATCACTACCAGCGTGTCACCTTGTTTTACGGTACCATAAGTGATATCGTATACGTGCTGCACCATTTCATTACGCGAAGCGTCTTCGGTAATGAACGTACGCATCTTCACATCTTTAATCGCAATCTTCTCAATGCGCACGCGGCGATTGATCAGTTCACGCGTTTCCTCTTCTGTCAATGTACGGGAGTGAATACGGCTGATCTTGATTTCGTTCAGATAATCTTCCAAACCTTTGATCAAACCATAAAACGCGATTTCCGCGGTATTTGGGATAAAAGAAACAATCGTATTTTTCAGATCATTGTCGATCATGTCCAGCACTTTTGGTGCCAGGTTACGACCAAGATCCATTCGTTCACGGTAAATATCAGCATCGCTGCCGCGGCTGAAATAGATACGTTCGAAGCTACAAGCTTTATGTTCACCCGCTTCCAGAATCTGAGGATTAGTCAGACTGCCGTTAGCTTTAATGATGATGGCACTACCCGGTCTCAGTTCTTTAATTTCTTCCAAAGGAACATTGAAAGTAGTCATGATTGCCGGACGTTCAGACGCCGCAACAATCACTTCATCATTCTGGAAGAAATAAGCGGGACGGATACCGTTCGGATCGCGCATCACAAAGCTGTCTCCATTACCGATAAGACCACTGCATACATAACCGCCGTCAAAATGACCGGTAGCCTGTTTCAGAATACCTTCGATATTAAGCGCTTCAGGATCTGTATCATCAGCCAGACAGAGATAGTAGTGTACCATCTCAATCATTGCGCCCAGATCACTTTCGCGAATGGTAGTCGTGGGGTGTGCATCCAGCATCGAAAACAACTCATCTGTATTTACCAGATTAAAGTTGCCCGCCATCGTAAGCGTACGTGTCGGGTTGATGCTTGGTTTCATAAAAGGATGGCAGAACTCCACATTGTTGCGGCCTTGTGTACCGTAACGGAGGTGGCCCAGCAGGGTTTCACCCATAAAGTTGAGATACCCCTTCAGCAAACCGGGATACTGACGTATGTCCGGGTACATTTTTTCGAGGTCGCTTACTTCCTGCTGAATGTTCTGGAAGATTTTAGAAATAGCTTGCGCACCGCTGATGCGCATTCTGTGCATAAACTGGTGGCCTGGCTCTACGTTAAGCTTTACGGTTGCAATACCTGCACCATCCTGCCCACGATTGTGCTGCTTTTCCATAAGCAGGTACAATTTGTTAAGGCCATAAAAAGCTGTTCCGTATTTGCGGTGGTAGTAAGCCAGTGGTTTCAGAAGGCGGATGTATGCTAATCCGCATTCGTGGCGTATCGCGTCAGACATGAGGCTGCAAAGATACTAAGCTTTGGCAATCTTTAAAATTTCAGTGTATCGGTAATGGTTATATGAGGATTTTCGCTCGGCAGGATTCTTTAATTCAATATTAAGTATTGTGAGAATCAGAATGGCAACACCAAATACTAACAAACAGAGCGACGAGAATTTATGCAAGTACATAATTTTCCGCAAGGTGAGCTTTCTGCGAATGGAATCCGCCAATATAACTTTCAGTAAATCAACACCTAAAACCAATCCCAGACAACAACCGAAAAATATAAACCGGTAAAAACCGACCTCAGCCGCAGTAGCCGTAGCTGCCAATATCCATTGCAAAATAAGTGCGGGATTTAGTGTATTCAACAGAAATCCGCTTCCCCATATCTTGAAATATTCGCTTTTATTGATAGTAACTTTTTTGGTAGACGGTCGCTGGGGTTTGTATTTTTTTAATAAACCTACCGCTCCTGCAATCATCAAGGCAGCAGCTGCGAGATAAGAAAGCGTACGTGCATATTGATGAAACCACTGCAACCATGGCGTAGCCATATTGGCAATAGTCACGTACATAATATCACTGAACGAAACCCCCAATACGAACGCTACCCCCGCTTTGTAGCTGTGGTTAAGACTGTAACGGATTATAGCAAACAGAGTTGGGCCGACCGAAATGGCCATAAACAGGCCAAGTGACAAGCCACCAACGACAGCTGAGGTTATTTGCATGGTGGCAAGATAGTGAGTTCTTCTGAGAGCTTCGCCAAATAACTTTTCAACAATTACATCTAAAGGGTTAAAACATCGGCCGTTACTACGTTATTAGCGTGAGTGTTCTCAAGGGTCACTCAATCGGCGAAACTCTTTAAACACAAATGTCCTTTCGAAACAGTTACGCCAGATTTGTCCTTTTGCCGCCAGCATTCTTTCTCCGGTTAAACTCCCTTGCGTCGCACGCTGCATCTCCGGCACTACTATTGATCATTGTCCGTACGATCTGAAAACAAGCCCGCATTGTACACTTTTATACATAAAGAGAAAAAAAGTGGAATACAATTTGAGTTATCCTCCGAAGTCGCACTCGACTTCATTCACAAAATAATTAAGATGAAAAAACATTTACTGCGCCTCTCTGTACTATGCGCTGTTTTTAATGGCGTTGCCGCCCATGCTCAGACCGAGAAAGGAAATTTACTCGTTGGCTCTGACGTTTCGAACTTCAAACTGAATTTCCAAAAAGAAAATACAGCTTTCAGTATGAATATTTCTCCGAAACTGGGTTATTTCATCGAAGATAATATCGCTGTTGGCGGTTACGTTAATATCGATTTTTCAACCAGCGATGGCGCCTCCGACCTCGGCTATGGAGTTGGTGCATTCGGCCGTTATTATCTGAAGGATAAAAAAGTGCAGGTCTTAAAACGTTCTTGCTTTTTCGCGGAAGCCAATGCAGGTTTTGCAGGCAGAAATATTTCAGTAAAGGATGGTGGCAAAACAAACACAAACGGTCTGGGAATTGGTTTCGGTCCGGGATGGAGCTATTTCGTAACACCTAACATTGGCCTGGAAGCCTTGCTGAAATATAATATTGCCGCAGGTTTCGGCAACGCCACTACAAGCAATTCACTCGACTTCAATGTAGGTTTTCAGATTTACCTGCCGGGTAAAAAAATGCAGAAACAATTGAAATCAGATATTACACACCCATAGCCCCTAAAGGGTAACTCCTGCCCTGCTTCAATTTCCATCTTGATTAAAAGCGTCTCTATAACAATTATGGAGACGCTTTTTTTCTTCAAAAGAAACCAGCTTCTAATTTTTGACTTTAGTTCGCTCCGCGCAAACTGTCAACCGCATAAATTCTTACGGCGCGGAAATCTTCCAGAACATGCGTATAAAAATGCGTTTCTGCAAAATCTTTGTTTCTCGTACTGTACACGACTATTTTATCACCAGCCGCTACATTCCATGGGGTCCACTGATCTCTGCGCGTCACCTTCATTCCCTTCAGTTCCATCACACGTATATACCAGATCAGATTGGTTTCACTGTAATCCATGATCAGTTTATAATTCTGGATATTGCGACTACCACGCAATGCGCTTTGCAGGAAGAAGCCCATTTCCTGGTTTTCCGCTTCCCATCGTTCTGTTTGTGGATTAAGCGTTTCATTAAGCATTTTACGAAACGGCACAAAACTGATAGCGGCCACCACAACCACAGAAACGAGCGCCGCCAGCCATAACTTTTCCGAAAATCTTTTTTGCAAAAAAACCGTGAACAAATAAACGGGCACAGCTGCGAGCATCGCCATAAAAGGATACGCCGGCAATGCGTACCACAAAAATTTTGTACCTGCGGCGGAAATGATAATCAGAAAACTGAATGAAAAGAATGCAGCGAAAACAATGAAACGTTTCAGCGTTCTGTTTTTTATAAATATTGAAACACCAGTTCCAACCACCGCAAACGGCCACCAGTAAAGAAATCCGCGCCTGGCAATGTCATTTATATAGTAGCTGACCGGAAGTGGATCATTATTTAAAGAATGGAAGAAGCGACCCGAAACATCCAGCCCCCAGAAAGCTTTGAAAAAGCCAGGATCAGCTTGCTGACGAATAACAAAATAAACAGTAAGTGGAACAATGCTCAATAAAGCGCCCCAATAAAACCGTGGCATTTTGAGTACAGTTGTCAGTTGTTTATTCCAGAGCGTATACAAAAACAAACCAGGCAAGATCATTAGCGCTGCAATACCTTTTGTAAGAAAAGCGATACTCAAAAAAGCAAACGTCTTGTTCAGATATTTCTTCTCTCCGGTTTGCAGAAACGCAAAATAAAAAAGACCTGTTGCAGTAAGAGTCAAAGTGAGCAACGCGTCGTAGTCGCCGGTCCGCGTGCCGTGCAGCATTACATATCCAGATGATGACACCAGTATGATCGCAGCTATAATACCAAGCAATTGTTTTTTCAGAAACTCCCGGCAAAAACCAAATATCAATAAGCAGGTAAGCAGCGCAGCTATAGCCGACGGAAGCCGCAAAGAAAGTTCGCTATAACCAAACGTGCGCAGACTGAAAGCCTGGAGCCAGATCAATAGTGGTGGTTTCGGATTCCAGTAATCAGGCTGACCATCAAAAGTTGTGGTCACCCAATTGCCGCTTTGCACCATCTCAAATGCGTTATTGGCCAGCCGCTGCTCATCATACAACTGCAGCGGCGTTTCGTTAAGATGCCCGAATAAAGGCAACGCCACTATGCAGATAATCAGTAAATAAAGAATTACAGAGTATTTACGCAACAACATATATTTAACGTATTCCCTGCAAAACAATAAAAATAAATTGAAACCTCATCTAACGTCCGCTGAGGGAGAAGAACGTCCGCCAACAGCAAACGAAACAATCTGCACATGATATTTAGCCTTACCAAACTCAGAAGACGAAGCATGATAAGGCTATTCGCTGACACTACCCTTGATGGCTGGGATAATTAGTGACTCACCAGATTCACCGTCATGCTGCGCTTATTATCTTCCAATGTTTCTATGCTGATCCATAAGTAAGGAAGCGGAAACAATTCGATCGCCTGTTCCGGCCATTCTACAAAACAATAGGCATCACTCAGCAATGCATCTTCCATTCCGGCATTGATGGCTTCGTCCGTATCTTTCACACGGTACCAGTCCATATGATAAATCTTATTGTCCATAGCATTTGCCTGGAAATGATACTCATTAATAAGCGCAAATGTGGGGCTGCTTACGGCATCGGTCACGCCCAGATATTCACAAAGCGTATGAACAAAAGTCGTTTTCCCTGCACCCAGCTCTCCGCTGAAAGCCAATACTCTGTAGTGATGCGCGTATTGCCAAAACTGTTCGACAGCATTTTTAATTGTTACCAAAGAATAGGAAATTTGTAAAACTGGTGTCATAACTGGATAAATTCTGGTTGTGAAAATTTAAAGCTCATGAACAAAACCTACGCAACGCGGATAGAAGGTATGACCTGCGGTAATTGTGCATTAACCGTTTCAAAATTACTGGAGAAAAAAGGAATGACCAATATCTCTGTTAATGCTGTTTCCGGCGATGCAAATTTTACGGCTGCCGGAGATACGGACGTAGTGAAGATTTATGATGCGATTGACGGACTTGGTTACCACGTCATACGGGATACTGACGAAGCAGACATACATGCAGGCCATCATCATCACCAGAGCAAACACAATGACAATACATTATTACTGATCTGCGCAGCATTTACCATTCCGCTTTTGCTGCACATGTTTATTTCCTGGCCGTTTCTCCACAATCCCTGGGTACAATTAGTTTTAGCAACCCCTGTATTTGCCATCGGCTGTTATTCTTTTATGCCCAGTGCGTTCCGTTCGCTGAAACATGGCATTCCCAACATGGATGTGCTGATTATGATCGGTGCATCGGCGGCTTATATTTATTCACTTGCGGGCTTGTTATTGACCAATCAGGCGCATCACTATCTTTTCTTCGAAACAACTGCAGCCATTATTACATTGGTCATGTTTGGCAACTGGCTGGAACGCCAAACCGTAAAATCTACTTCAGCTGCAATCGACGATCTCGTTCGTTTGCAGCCACAAAAAGCGCGCATTGTCATGACCGACAGCATCGGCAAAGAAAGCGTGATGGAAGTAGAAAGCAAGTATGTACGTAACGGAGATGTAGTACTCGTAAACCATGGTGACAGCGTGCCGGTGGATGGCGTCATTGTACATGGCACTGCCCTGCTCGACGAACACATGATCACCGGCGAAAGTATGCCGGTGCAAAAAGAAATCAACGATGCCGTAGTTGGTGGCACATTAGTACAGGAAGGAAATTTACGGGTAAAAGCAACGACCGTTGGGGCGGAGTCTGTGCTTAGTAACATCATTCGAATGGTGCGTGAAGCCCAGGCCACCAAACCGCCAATGCAGAAACTGGCGGATAAAATCAGCGCCATATTTGTTCCGGCGGTACTCGGTATTGCGCTCATCACTTTCCTGATCAACTACTTTGCGGTCTCCATCGATTTTGAACAGTCAATGATGCGTGCCATTGCTGTGATGGTTATCTCCTGCCCCTGTGCGATGGGACTTGCCACACCTGCTGCGGTAGCTGTAGGACTGGGACGCGCCGCGCGCAACGGCATTCTGGTAAAAGGCGGCGACACTTTGGAACGCATGAAAACGGTAAAGCAGATTGTGTTTGACAAAACAGGCACACTGACCACCGGGCAATTACAAGTGGAACAAGTGGTAACAAACGGCATTGATGAAAATAACTTCCGATCCGTCGTTGTTGCGATAGAGCAACGTTCCTCACATCCAATCGCGAAGTCCATTATTGCACAATGGAAAAATGTTCATCCTGTTTCGTTCCCCACAATAGAAGAAATAAAAGGCAAGGGCATGCAGGCCACAGATGAAAACGGCGATGTATGGCAACTTGGATCTGAACGCTGGCTGGGCACTGGCGCACCGTCCGGCCACGATCTTTACCTGGTAAAAAACGGGCATTATACCGGAGCGTTAAGTATCAGTGATACGCTTCGCGATGATGCCAAAGAAACGATTGAAACATTGCACCGTCATGGCTACAAAACCATTTTACTCAGCGGCGACAAAAAAGATAAATGCGAAAAAATAGCGGCAGCGCTCGGTATTGACGAAGTGTACAGCGAACAATCGCCCGAACAGAAAAATAACAGACTCGAATCGTACATAAAATCGGCCCCGACAGCAATGGTTGGTGATGGCATTAATGACGCACCGGCGTTAGCAAAAGCGACAGTCGGTATTTCCCTGAGCGATGCCACACATATCGCCATGCAATCGGCCAACGTGATTTTGTCCAATAATAAACTTTCTTCTTTGCCAAAGGCTTTACGTCTTGGTATTTATACAGATCAAACCATCCGGCAAAACCTATTCTTGGCATTCTTTTATAATATCTGTGCCATTCCCATAGCAGCCGTAGGATTGCTTTCACCAACATGGGGTGCCGGCCTGATGGCCGTGAGCGATGTGGTTCTGATTTTAAACTCATTAAGGCTGGGCATTCGCCGCTTGTAGCAGAAAAACACTATATGAACGGCTGATTTTAAGGATTCGTATTTGTTATTTCGCGAGCCAAAGCCCTGACGGCCATTTTTTGCCTATATTCGTTATTATTCTTTTAAGTTTTTTGAAATAAATAATGAATACAAGATTAATTTTTCCGGCACTGGCTGGATTGACGTTTTTATTGGGCGGATGCAGCACTTCAAAGAAAACGACCAACCAGTCCACGCGGCCATCCAGCGTGCCTGTATGTTCCAACAACGCAAAGGATAGTCTGCAACTGGAATGGTACAAAGTAAACAACCCGCTGCAGTCAGACGTCCCCACCTATACCTTACCAACACACTTCAATACCTACGCTATATCAACAGACCGGCAACTGAAAGCTTTTTTCATAAAAGCGAAAACAACTGCTGCGCCATTTTCCATGCCGTTATCCGGCCCGGACGATTGTCGTGCGTTTACAACGCAGGTATCAGGAACTATGTCTGCAGAGCTGGCGGCCAAATACCCTGAGATCGTATCACTGAAAGGCAGAAGCGATGCAAATGCCGATGCAGATTTACGTCTGGACTATGACGGCAACCAAATGCGCGGACAGATAATCTGGAGCGGTAAAGTATATATCATAGATCCGGTAAAATACGGCAACAGCACAGTCTATATCGTATACGACAAAAATGATACGTCCGTACCGAAAAATTCTTTCGAATCGGACCCGACGAAGCAGCAGCAACCGCAAAAAAAGGACCAGCCGAAATACAATACGAAACCAAAATATGACGCCAACTACTAATCGAGTTTAGTTAATAAAAATTCAACAAGAGCACAATGAAGAAAATTATTACGCTGCTTTTATGTGCAGGCCTGACTTCGCCAGCTGTCTTCGCCAGCGATTACAGCAGCCTCTGGCAAAATGTAAATGCCAACCAGGTAGCCAGCACAGGCAAACAACTGCTCCATCCTGACCAATTTCTCGTTTATACCGCCAATAATCAGGTACTGAAATCGCAATTGCTGAATATTTCCGAAGATCCGGCGATGGCGCAGGTAATTCAGTTGCCAATGCCAGATGGTTCATTCCGCTCGTTCAGAATCTGGCAGACACCGATGATGGAAAAAAACCTGAGCGACCGCTATCCGGGTATCAATACCTTCACGGCAGTGGCTACAGACAATAAAACTGTTACCGCGAAAATCGATTACACACTTTCTGGTTTTCACGCGATGATCTTCGACGGTGCCAATACAGCCTTCATTGATCCATACAGCAATACCAACGATGGTTATTATATCTCTTACTACAAAAAGGATTATACACGACCTGCAGGTCAAACAATGGCTTGTACGGTGGGCAGCGAACAGATTGCCGGCCAGACTGCCGAGCCAATCGCATTAAACAAAACCGGTCTGCCTGATCTTACACCGCTCAACCGCACCAACGGTACACAGAAAAAAACTTACCGTCTGGCGCTGGCTTGTACCGGCGAATATTCAGTTGCAGTTGCGGGCGCAAGTCCCACCAAAGCAGCAGTACTGAGCCATATGGTAACATCTATAAACCGCGTGAACGGTGTATACGAACGCGAAGTAGCGGTTACCATGACGCTGATCGGCAATGAAGACACACTGATATTTCTCGATGGAACCACCGATCCTTATACCAACAACAGTGGCGGCACCATGCTGGCAGAAAACCAACAAACCGTCACTAACCTTATCGGCACTGCCAATTATGACATCGGCCACGTATTCAGCACAGGCGGCGGCGGCGTTGCATTTCAGGGTTGCGTGTGCTCAGCATCTTACAAAGCAAGAGGTGTAACCGGTTCTGGCAGCCCGGTTGGCGATCCTTTTGACATCGACTATGTAGCGCACGAAATGGGCCACCAATATGGTGCCGGTCACACATTCAATGCCAATACGGGTTCTTGTCAGGGTAATGCGGACACCACTATCTCGTATGAACCAGGCAGCGGTTCTACAATCATGGCGTACGCAGGCATCTGCGGCGCAGGTGATAATCTGCAGCAGCACAGCGATGCCTATTTCCATGCAGCCAGTCTGAATCAGATCTCCAACTATATCACAACAGGTTATGGCAGCACTTGTGCTGTAGCAAGCAGTACAGGTAATACACCGAACACTGTTGGCGCATTCAACGCATCGTACAACATCCCGTTCAAAACACCATTTGAATTAACAGCTCCTGCAGCAATCGATGCAACAGCAGACACGCTTACCTACTGCTGGGAAGAATGGGATCTCGGAGATTTCAATACATCATTTGCCCCGACTCGCCGCTTCGGACCAATCTTCCGTTCATTCACTCCGGATAGCTCCAGCACACGCGTGTTTCCAACACCGGTAAAATTGCTCGCGAATATCACTTCTTACCTGGGTGAAAAACTGCCGGATACTTCCCGCAAACTTTGCTTCCGTCTTACAACCAGAGATATCTTCAATGGACTTGGTTGCTTTAATTTCCCTACCGATTCCATCCATCTAAATGTTGTGTACACAACAACACCGTTCACAGTTACCAGTCCAAACACAGCTGTAAACTGGACGGGTGCTACGCAGCAAACTATTACATGGAATATATCAGGCACAAATGCAGCCCCGATCAGCTGTGACAGCGTGACCATTTATCTGTCGGTAGATGGTGGTTATAACTATCCGTACACAGTAGCTACTGTGCCGAATAATGGATCCGCAACTGTAACGATTCCAAATGTGGCCACTACCACTAAGGGTCGCATCAAGGTGAAAGGCAACAACAATGTGTTCTTTAATATCAACAACACAAACATCACACTTACCTACAATCAGACCGCTGGTGTACCAACAATCGTGAACAATGCTGATATCAAAATTTATCCGGTGCCAGCATCAGATGTTGTAAACATCAGCAACAACACACGTTCTGTACTTCAGTCAACCGTAATCAACAGTGTTGGCCAAACGGTATGGAAAGGCACCATTACACAAACTGCTGCAATCGCAGTGAACAGCTGGGCAAAAGGCATGTACTATATCCGCATGACCGACGAAAAAGGACAACAGTCTGTAGCGAATTTTGTGGTGAAATAAATTAGAAAGGCAAAAGTTAAAATCTAAAAACGGGTCCGCTCATAATGGGGACCCGTTTTTTTATACGTTGTACTCAAACATCTGATGTTTCAGCATACAGGTATTGTATTCCACGGCTTTTATTTTTTTTATTTTTCGGCGTGCCCCTTCGGGTCGCGCTATCCGCTGCAAGTCCTCGCTCCGCGTTGCTGCACTGTGGGCTTTCCGCTGCTATTGTAACCTTACCCGTTTTGTAACCTTACCCGTTTTAAAACATACCTAAGTTAGAATAAACTCTGTAACCTTTTGTATAGATGTCGATATCTTCTAGTTTGTGTAGTTCAATTTGAGTTTGTTAATAAAAATTGCTTCGTCTGGAAATACTGCTGTGTAATAATCTGTAGTTTCTTTCCAGTGTTGAGTTATGGCATTTTTCCCCTTAGTTGTCAGTGTAAATTTGCCAAGACCATTCGTGTACTGAGCATCAATTAGCTTTTCGTCGCATAGATTCTTTATTAAGTTATCGCAAGAAATAATTTTAAACTTCCATGCGAGAATCTTGCATAGTTGATATGAATTGGAAAATTCATCTCTATTATCTAAAATTAAAAGTGCTATTATTTTTTCCTGGTTCATATATGATTACTGTTGTTATTGTTCGTAAGCTTTGTTTCCAGCATCTATTGCTCCTTTTGTATATAATTTCCGTTCGTAGTCACGGTGATACATTCCCTGTTCCCGCTGTTCGACATGTTAGCGTAGCGCATGTCGAACTATAAATAATTAGGATTTTGTAATCCCATTCAATGTAAAATCGATACGGATGCGCTGCCCGCCGGAGTATTGATAAGAAGCCTCCACCTGGCCTCCGCCAAAGGAGGAGGAAGTGTAGTGCAGCTCATTGAGCCCATTGAACTGCATCGTTTGCAGATGCAGCAGATGCGGCATCGTGATCATATTACCACGGGCGTCGTGGCATAAAAATCCCGGCTACTTGATAGCAACCGGGACTATTTAAAATCTGTCACTTTTTTAGGACTATTCAGATTAAAAATTTCTTGGCTTTTTTGCAATACCATAGTACTGCCATGAATGATTACTCTCTGCAAGGAATCGTTTCAATGTTGATAAATCAAGTGTATTTAACCGAGTGTTAGCTACATAAAAATCAGCATTATGTTCTAACAATTTAATTATGAATTCCAAAAGAAACATCTCATCTCTGCACTCCAGATCAATAATTGGAAAATATTCTTCCCCACTGTCTTCGACCGGATAGTATTCGTTTCTCTCATAAATATCCTCATTTTCCAAACAAGTAGCATATATATTAGGTAAATTACCTGCATCAATGTCATCACCTTTTTGTAAATATTTTGAGATAACCAAATCAGGCAGCTTACCATCATTATTTGTATTGTGGAAGTCGTATTTGTAATTTATCAGGCAATCTATTATTGTATAAAAATTTTGAATATCATTCCGCGGTTTCTTGCAAGTAATATAAACTGAATCCATAGCTTATTTTTTTTCATTCACTCCTGCTGTTCGACATGTTAGCGTAGCGCATGTCGAACTATAAATAATTGGGATTTTGTAATCCCATTCAATGTAAAATCGATATAAATATTCAATAACCCACCAAGGGAAATATAAAAAAACGGACAGCTTAAAGAAGCTGCCCGTTTCATGTTGTTTTTCTTATTGACAACAAGTTAAAGTTGTACACGCGAAGAAAATAATCGACTGAGTGAGCCAACTTTGAATAGTTGCAAAATTAATGGAATTACAGTTCATTTAGCATTCGACATGCGCTGTACTTACATGTCGAACAGCGGATAATTACAAATTGTAACTACCGTAGTCAACAACTTCAGTAATAGCATCAGCGCCATATTTTTTATATGCATCCAATACACTCAATATCTCTATAATTTTGACGCCTTGACCCTGTAAATATAAATCCTCAGGCATTAAGCGAAGACTATTGTTCGATGCTACATAATAACGGAGTTGACTATCAGTTAAAGCTTTTTCAATAATGAATTCATCGAGCTCCTTCTGGCCATCCTCTCGTTTATATGTGCCCAGATAGCGATCGGAAATTTCTTGTTCAAATCCCAAAACTGCGGATAATTGCCAAAGTTTCATAATAACTTATCGTGTTTTAAATGGTATAGCTTTAACTTCATAACCTAAACTCTTCCAAAACTGTTGAGCGGCTTCCCATGTTTTTTCATTAACTAAAGGATTACCGTCTCCAAATCTACCGGATCCAGCGTTTATTATTACGGTGTTTTCCGATTCAAACCATGCTTCGCCAGCTATGTATGCTTTTGAGCTGATATTACTATGAACTATATTACCTCGGTCAGTTGTCATAGGCGTCTTTTCTAACGCAACATTTAAACCTCGTTCGTCTATTGTCCATAAATATGTCGTTGCTTTATCACCCTTTGTTCCCAAAGTTACGTTTTCAAATTTACCAGAGTGCGAAGATTGTAAGCCTTCTGCAGGTGTAATTAATATATCTTCGTCTTTACTTAATGTTCTCGCAGAATTTTTAAGTATACCTAATTCGCTTCGTAGTGTTTCTGCAGCGGGTATCGCTTGTTGAGTTGTTGTTTCAATAGTTGTTTGAGTGACTGCATTAGCTGAAGTTTGTTTGGACTCTGTTTTAACTAGATCTGTTGCCGCTGAATTTTTGACCTGAGGTAACCCTTCCAATGCGATCATTAGTCCGGTGTTTCCAGCATCTACCGGAGAAACATTTCCTCCAGCACCTACTTGAACGTTTGTCTGCCATGCATCGGTACCATCAAGGTTATGCACAGTTTTTTGTCCTGTGATCCCAGACGTAACCTGTTGTAAAAATCTTGATGCGGGATTCGCGACTGCATCAACAATATGCGTTGGAATTGAAATCTCAGAATTCCCATTTTTCATGTAATACCAGAGATTGTAACCATGCATTTCATCTTCAGTGACAGACCGCATTGTATCTCCACCGCTTGGAGCAAAACCACCGTGTATAACAACTTCTGGAAGATGGACATCCGGTGCAGGCACTCCAGTATATCCACTGTCAGAATGCTTTTCGCGAACGCCCGTTGTCGGCTGTTCAGTGTACTGGATCTTTTTATCATTTGGTCCCATGCCAGTAGGGTCTGTCCAAGTTATTGGATTGTTGAACCCATAATTATAACAGCTTAACGGCGCATACTTCCCTTCCAGCGGATCACACGCGCTCCATCTCGCCAACCACGGGATATAATACCGCGCACCATGATAGTACAAACCCGATTCCTCATCGCGTTCTTTGCCGGTAAAACGATAACGTTTCGCAACGGCATTGATCGTGGCATCGGTTGCCTGGTAAGCAGTGGTGCCATACGGATGATATTCTTCATAAGAAATCACGGCGGCAGATTCATCCAATTCCAAAGCGGCAGAACCAAGATGATTGGAGTAGATGTATCGTTGTAACGTAGCGGCATTGCTGTCTGTATAGTTTGGATTACGCTGCTCTAGCATCGCTATACGACCTGTATCATCAGAGACATGTACGGTGCTTCGTTCCAGTGTTAGCGTGCCGTTGTCGTATTTACGATACAGTTCAAAACTGCCTAAATAAATACGTTCTTCTGCAATGCCACTTTTCTGCACATACTTACGGATGCGTTGACCACCGGAGTATTGATAAGAAGCCTCCACCTGGCCTCCGCCAAAGGAGGAGGAAGTGTAGTGCAGCTCATTGAGTCCGTTGAACTGCATTTGTTGCAGGTGCGGCATCGTGATCATATTACCACGGGCGTCGTGACTATAGTCAAACGTCTGACCATTTACTTTCGTGCTTAACAGCTGATTACTGCCTGATCCGTATTGATAGGTACGCGTATAACCTGCCGCGGCGGCGGCATGTGTCAGCGTTTTTATATTACCTACTGCGTCATATTCATAGGTCTGCATATAGTTCTGCACCGCGCTGCCATTTCCTTTTTGCGTAGTGATGTGATCGCTATCGTTATAGTTATCACTGCTACCTAAGGTGGCCAGGCTAGTTAGTTCACGACCTTGTGCCTGTATCAAACGATACAACGCATCGTAGGTAAAATCCTGATCGGGGCTTACTACGCTATTCTTGAAGAAAATGGTCTGTTGCGCATCATCACGGATGAAAGCGATATTACCCACCGGATCATAATAGTAATTCAGGTCCTGCAGTATTTCGTTGTAATGAGTGCTTGCAGTATTTACATTGACGGTGAGTAATCGTGTAAGCCTGTAGGTAAGCGAATCGTAAACATAGGATGTTTTGGTGCCATTGCCATACCAGATCGCTTGTCTTTGTCCTTTGGCATCGTAATGAATATCGTTCACATAACTATCGCCATTAAGGCGCACTGTTTTCAGAGCCCCACCGCGATCATACACATGCTGTGTCTGGTTGCCGCCCGCATCGGTCAGCGTTACGGGTCTGCCCAGTGCATCTGCCTGTATAGTGGTGGTAAATGTTTCTGTAGACAATGTAGGGTTGGTATTCCAATCCGTATCGGTTACTGTACGATCTGCAATTAATTGCAACGCGGTTTGCAACGGCTGACCTTTAAAGTCATATCCAAGTGGCATCGATGTTTTACCTGAACTATCAAAATGTTCGTAAACCTGTCCGCGCAGATTGAGCGTTATTGCGTTTGCTGCACTTTCACCGTAGTTCGTTATTTCTAATACAGTATCTGTATGCCAGTCCTGCGTCGTACTGTTGTAAAGTGCCAGCTTTTTCTGCGCCGGTCTTCGAAGTACATCATGCGCAACCGTAAAACGACGCTTTTCCGCATCCCAAGCGTAAAGCGGTTGTCCTGCCACATCGGTAAGGGTATAACTGTCGGCGCTATCAATACTGTGCTGATAGCATACCTGCTTCAACATATTGTAGCGATACTGCAACTGCGTGCGGCCTAAACCATCAACTACAGCCAGCCGGTTACCTAAAATGTCCAATACAACATAGCTATGGATATCCATCACCCCTCCTCCGAAGGGTCCGGGGGAGGCTATTGTATAAAAAGGCCTTGCCAGCGCGTCCAGATGGACCACTGTTGGCGTGTTATAATGCACTACTGCTTTAGCGGCGGTATCTTTTCTTTTTTGTATATCCGCGATGTCTGCCTGCGTAAGGTTAAGGTCTGTGGTGGACAAAGCCAGTATCGCGGCGTACCAATCACTGTCTTTTACGGTATCATTTGCATCATAGCTTGTCTGTTGCCAACTGGTCCATTCTGTTTTACTAAACGTACCGTCCGGCATATCTACGCGCTGCACGCGGCTAAGCGGATCATAATGCATCCTGGGACTCACACCCTGACTGGCGGCTTGTGCTGCGGTATCACACAAATGCGTACTGCTGAAATAAGGCTCAAACTGCATCACCACGTTGCCTTTGTTATTATAAATGGTGCGGCCTGTGCCAATCCATCCTTCGTCTTCGCTCAGAGGGTGTTTAAAAAGAAAAGCATAAAAAAAGGAATCAGTGTTGTAACTAAGAGGTTTAATCAAACACCATCTTGCAAATGTGTTTTCCTTCTAGTTTAACTGATTCCGAATGGCAAGTTATATCAAGTTTT
>NZ_QKTW01000010.1:0-31894 GCF_003236175.1 Taibaiella soli
AACCTTTTTTAGGACGAGGCAACTTAGATTAATATTGAATGGAAAGGCTGCATGGGCAGCCTTTTTTATTATCCGGACAGGTAAACACTGTAATTTAACAGGACCAAAGTCCCCTCTGACAAGCGTTATAGCTAATTCATCGACCTTTTTTCGGGAAGCATATCTTTGACTAGTGTAGCAACGCTCTAAAAGCATCAACAACGCCAACTATAAATATTCACTATCCATCATTTATACTGTTCCATAGAATTTTTCACCTGTGTTTTAGTTATGATAACGGCCTCATTAACGAGCGATTATAGTTAGTTATCGGCTTACAAACGGCATGGCCAAAATGAATATAATTAATTGTCTATAAACAACTTAAGATATCCAATCAAAACACGCTAACTGCTACAAAGCATATCAATTTGGCCTATATTTCCTAATCCCTTGTTAAGCGCCTCAAATTCAATGAATTTCTAATTTTTAATATCTAACCTTGTATCAGAAAGAGCGAGGGAATTACGAAAGAGAAAAAGAAACGAAGTTTAATTAAGGGAGAAAAACAGCGATTTTTTTTAACAGAACAACAAAATAAAAAGGCTGCGTTTTACGAAAGCCAACCCGACTGACCATCGGGCATGGGGAAACGCTTGCCTTAAAAAACGAAAGAAACACTTTTACAAAACACAAAAACCAACCAAGATGAGCACAAAAAATTTAAAGGCTATGGCCTTTGCGGGAACCTTCATGCTTTTACTGAACGTAAGCACTTCTTTCGGACAGCACTCTTGTCCATCTATTGCAAGCAGAAATAATGGTAATGGCGGCGGCAACGGTTGTGCTGGTGTAAGCGGAACCCCTGTTGCAACAGACATGACAGGCACTTACGCTATCGTGCCGAGTGGTGCTAAAACAGCAGAAATCGTGTGGAAACACGTAAATGGTGATGCATGGGCTACTAATCCGCCTGCCATCGTAGCAGTTTACGCTACTGCAAGCGGTGCTTCTACTCCACTGAATACATATCCTGGTCCTGCGGGCACACCATCTGCAAGCGGCGTACCTAACTGTTTTTATACAGGCACTTCCGGAAATGGCAATATGCCGAATGCAGGTATCATCTCTTTCCGTTTTGCAACACCTACTAATATCTCTGACTATAAAGTATGCACTTATGATTTCGGCAGCAGCAATGCGAACATCGCCAACCCTGCAAGCTTGCCGATTGCACCGCTGGACGTTAAATTCACCGGCTTTACCGTAAGCAATCATAACAACGAAGTTTCTGTAGCATGGTCTGTAGCTGATCCGATCAATGTTTCTGAATATACCGTAGAACGCTCTTTTGATGGCAGCAATTTTGACCGTATTTATACAACAGCTGATCTTTCCGAAACTACTTATTCTTATGTAGATGATCTCCAAAAGAGCAACTTCAGCGGCGCAGCATTCTACCGTATTAAAGAAATCGACGTGGATGGCAAACAAACGGTTACTACTGTTGAACGCATAGCGCTGAACGCTGCAAGTGATAATCTGAGTTTGTATTATGCCGGCGACAAAGTAATTGTACAAGCACCTTCTGCTGAACCTGCAACAATCCAATACCTGAACATCAACGGTCAGATCCTCAGCCAGGAACAAGTAACACTCAACAACGGCAACAACTATTTCAATATTTCTAACAGCAATTCTGTAGGTCTGGTCCGTGTAGTTGCATCAAACAATGTATTCTTCTGCAAAGTACCTTTACATTAATCAATAACTCCGGGGAGTGATCTAGTCACAGGGAGATTTTAAAGCATTAAATTTAGCTAACAGAAAGAGGTTGCCGGGGGCAACCTCTTTTTTGCAAAAACAGCATATTGTCGATGGTGAATGGTGCGTGGTGAATCCGCAACTTAGACCGTAAAACTTATGACAGACAACTTAAAACGTACAACTTATGACTTAGGACCTGCAACTCAAAAGCAATAAATAACGCTATTTTGGCGTTTGGTCTGATAACATTAGGACAATAATCTCTATTTTCGCTCGATACCCTTGGGTATTTTACCTTTTTTACACCTTTATTTTAACCGGATGGCATTATTCGATCATATTTTGGAACCACCTTCTTACGGCTGGAAAGACGCAGAAGGTAATTTAGTAAAACCCTCGAATAGCGCTATTTTCAAAGAGTTTCGCTCTCGGCTGAATATTTTCAGGGACCGCAAAAACTGGATGACATTTACCAGTTGGATACAACTCGCCTGTCTGTTGCCGTTTCTACTTGCATTTCTGGTGTTTCATTTCAGCATTGGACTTTTCGCGGTGGGTTTTGTATACAGCATGATTTTAATGGGCACGCATGGTACCATTTGGTATCACCGCTATTGTACGCACGGCGCCTATACTTTTAAGAATAATTTCTGGCGGTTTGTCACCCAGCATCTGGTTATTAAAACTGTATTTGAAGAAATTTATACGGTTTCGCACCACGTGCATCATGCTAAATCCGATGAACCGGGCGATCCTTACAATGCAAACGCAGGATTTTTATATTGTTTCCTTGCTGATGCCAACCACCAGCCGATCAATCGCAACCTTTCTGCAGAAGAATATCAGCGTGTCGTACATCTCATGAAGCATACCGGTGTTACTGCTAATTCTTATGAAGCCTATAAAAAATGGGGCAGCATCGATAGTCCGGGACGAGTATTGCTGTCCTGGTTTTTAAACTGGACTTTCTGGGGTGTGATATTTTACGCAATCGGTCAATATGCGTTAGACGGAAAAGGCATTGCATTGTTGTGCACTATGTTCGGTTCCGCATTCGTATGGACGCTGGGCGTTCGTACGTTTAATTTCGAAGGTCATGGAAAAGGAAAGGACAAGCGTGTAGATGGCGTTGACTATAACAGAAAAGACATGTCGATCAACCAGATCTGGCCGGGCTACGTAGCAGGCGAATGGCACAACAATCACCATCTCTATCCTGCCAGCGCCCGCTCTGGATTTTTACCTTACCAGCTTGATCTCGCATATTGTTACATAAAAATGCTGCATATCATTGGCGGCGTAGACAGTTACCGTGATTCTAAAAAGCAATTCCTCGAACAATACAGAAATCCTTACACCGCACAGAAAAAAGCGATCAACGCGGATGTGAAAGAATTGGTGGAACAAGATTAGCCTGTGAGTGGTCATTGGTCAATCGTAAATTTCCCCAAAAAAGAGTGGCGCCCTGCAATGCTGTAGGGCGCCACTCTTTTCTTTACACAGAACCTACAACTTAGAACGTACAACTTAGAACGTACAACTTAAAACCAATAACTTAAAACGGATCACCGCACCAATCCCAGCATCACAGACTTCTTCACTAGCGCCGCAGTATTTTTTACATCCAGCTTAATAAGAATATTGTCGCGATAATTTTCAATCGTATGATAACTTAAAAAGAGTTTTCCGGCGATCTCCTGCGTTGTATATCCATCTGCAATCAGCTGCAGGATCTGATTTTCACGATCAGTAAGATTCAATTTCGATTTCAGCATTCTCTTTTTGAAGTCTGTAACCTGCTTAAGTTTTTCTTCCAGATCTGCGCCAATATATTGTTTACCTGCATGCACCGCGTGAATGGCCCGAATGATATCCTTTTCCGGACTGGATTTGAGCAGATATCCATTCACCCCAAAACGCAACATATTCTCCAGATAAAACGGACTATCAAAATTAGTCAGCACAATTATTTTAAATGATGCCTGCTTCTTCGCTATTTTTTGCGTCAGTTCATCGCCGCTCATTTCAGGCATCTGAATATCAAGAATGAGTACATCTATTTCCAGCACATCGAGATCGTGCAGCAAATCTTTAGCAGTTAAAAATGTACGTTCGACGATAATATCTTCATATTGTTCCAGCATTTTTGAAATACCGGAGATAACGATAGGATGATCATCCAATAATGCGATTCGGATCATACAAATGGGTTTTTCTTAAGGTTGAAAGTGGAAAGGTTATAAAAAACGTACTGCCGTGAAGCGCGTCACTATCCATGACTAAAGTACCGTCCAATGATCTTACCCTTATTTTGACATGCTCCAGCCCCAATCCACCGGAAATTTCCGACGGATCAAAACCTTTACCGTCATCTTCAATTGTCATTCTTAAAGTGTCTCCCCGCTCCCGTATTTGTATATATACTTTAGATGCCTGAGCATGCTTCACAATGTTCTGCAACAGCTCCTGTAGTATCCGGTAGAGCGTCAATTTTACATCCCCTTCATAATCCGCAATATCATCTTCAAATTGCAGATGCATTTGCAATGCCGTACTGTTAATACTGTTGCAATATTGTATCAGCGCTTCCTGCAGTGTATTTTTCGCAAGCACATTTGGCAAAAGATTGTGTGAGGTTTCTCTGATTTCGTCTGATGTTTCCTCCAGAATATGCAAAACTTCCGACAGATCGCCCATCATTGGATATCGCTTCGTGAGCATATCTATATTCAGTTTGGCGACTGCTATTTTCGCGCCAATACCGTCATGTAACTCAGACGCAATTCTGGCGCGCTCCTGCTCTTCGCCTTGCAACACAGCTTTTAGATTACCGATCTGCTGCTCTTTTCGCAATACCTGAATCTTTGACAGCTGCCGAACGCCCCTGATGCGGAACAACAGCAGCAAAAATATTGCAATAACCACAACGCTGCCACCTACAATGGCATAGGTTTTCAGCCTGTTTTCCTGGTTGGCAATCTGCAATTGCTGCTTTACGATCTGCTTATCTTTTTCTTCGGTTTTATACCGCATTTCCATTTCGGTCAGTGCGCTCGTTAGCTGGTTCCCTTCTCGCTTTTCCTTTTGAAGATAAAATTGCTCCAGGTGATCCAACGCACTATTATAATTCCCCTGTTCTCTGTAAATTTTATAGAGGAAATCATGTGCATGATATTCGCCTTCGCGGATATTATATTTTCTCGAAGCATCGATGACAATTTTAAAACACTGCTCTGCGCGCGCATATTCGCCCTGCGTAAAATAGATCTCACCGATTGTACTATATGCGCTCAGCATCGTGTAGGAAAACTTAGCATCGCTTAAAGTAAAAACTTTTTTCAACGCAGCTACAGCAGCACAAAGCGAATCATGCTCATAATAATATACACTCATGTTCACCAACGCAACAGCGGCACCATCAGGATTGTCATGCGCTATACTAAACTCCGCCGCACGACTATATAACTCAATCGACCGTTCTTTGAAAAGTGTAGAATCCGCACTTGAAATACCGGCCTTCAACATTAATAGATTTGCTGCCAAAACATTATCGCCAAGCTTTGCAACAATAGACTCACTTTTATTGCAATAAACAAGTGCAAGATCCGGATGATTATTTACCACAAAAACCATCGAGATATAAATGTAAAAACGTGCCCTCAACCGTGCCTCCTTTGCAGGATTCCCATCTGTCTGATCGAGCATATGAAGCCCTCTGTACGCGCACAACAAAGCGGTATCAAGACTTCCTTTTTGAAAATAAGTTTTACATCTTTTCAGATAAACATTAACCAGTATCAATTGCGGAGAATGAGTATCCACAAGCGTTTCAGCTATATTCAAAAAATATAACGAACTATCTGTCTGCCCGAAATTGATGAACAGATCACTCAATCGCATGTAATCCTGCCGCACACGCTGCGTATCGTGTGCTGTTTTCATCTGCGCAATATCCCGATGAATTTCATCGACCGAATCCCGGAAACCGGTATTCATAAAAATCTTTTGAGCGTTCGTACTAATCGACTGCAATTCCTGAATGCAAGGGTTCTTCAACGCGCGGGCACTCACCGCCGATCTGCTCGCAATAACCAATAGCAAACACAGCAATGGTCCAACTAATGAACGGCAAAAGGCAACAGATTTCCAATATTTTATCCAATCCATCTCCCTTAAAGTTATCCATCGCGAAGGCTAAAACAAATTAAAATAATAAATATGAATGTTTTCCTCTAACCCGAGACATTAAACCAAAACGATATTTGGATAACACTATAACACGCAAAATTGTTTAACATGAAAAGACTCCTCTCCCTCTGTTTCATTATCATGCTTGGTGCCGGCGCAAAGGCACAACAGTACACCAACGCGAACGCAACAGGCGCTAATGGCAATGCGTATCCATTCTATTTCGTATCAAAAATTCAATGTTTGTACCCCGCTGCTAAATTTTCCACTGCCCCCAGCGGAAATATCTCTACCATCTATTTCAGAGGCTCGGGAACGGGCACGGTGACACTATCTGATCTTACCATTAAGCTGGGAACCACAACGTCTTCGCAATACACGTCATCCACTGATGCCTTTATCACAGGTTTAACTACAGTTTATAGTGCCACATCTGCTTCATTGTCGGTAGTGAGTGATCAATGGTATGCAATTACTCTGGCAACACCTTTTCCTTTTACAGCGGGAAGCAACTTGGTTTTAGAAATCAGCGAGACCGGAAATTCAGGCACGCAATTTTTAGCCTATAACACGATTGAAACCACCACCTGCAAACTGATCTCTGCATCGGTGACTGCCACCAATGGCACCACAATCGGAACCGGCATCAATCATGTAAGACTGCTGGAATTTGGGTTTGATATTGCATCAGCAGCCGGAACGCCAACAATCTCCGCAAATAATAGTCCAGTCTGTGCAGGAAGTACTGTCTCGCTAACAGCGACGTCTACGGCCACCAATCCAACCTACAACTGGACAGGACCAAACAGCTTTACGGCAACAGGCGCGACCATTACTATCCCCAATGCCGCCGCAGCCAACGCAGGCACTTACAACGTTACCGTTACCTCCGGCGGTACCACATCAGCGTCCGCTGCGGCTATCGTCGTTGTCAACCCAACCATTCCCATTCAGGTTTCCATCGCATCAAATCCTGGCACGACTATCTGTAGCGGCACGTCAACGGTATTTACAGCAACACCGATAAATGGAGGCACTACGCCAGTCTACCAATGGAAGAAAAACGGAAACAACGTTGGTACTAATAGTGCAAATTACACCGACAACGGACTTGCCACTAATGATATTATAAGCTGCGACATGACCAGTAATGCTACTTGCCCGAGCCCTGCAACAACAACATCAAACGCATTACAGATGTTTGTAAACGCCAGCGTAGTTCCCGCAATTTCTGTCAGTAACAATTCCGGCACTTCGGTTTGTGAAGGAATCCCGGTATTGTTCACTGCTGCACCTGTAAACCCAGGCTCAGCGCCTGTTTACCAATGGAAGAAAAACGGAAATAATGTTGGTTCCAACACTACTACTTATACAGACAATGCGCTTACAAACAACGACGCCATCACTTGTGTCCTCACCAACAACGATGCATGTGCTAGTCCGGCAAACGTCACTGCGACAACGCTGACGATGACGGTAAATCCGCTTCCGGCTAAACCAACGATTACAGCTTCTGGAAATACATTGACGTCAAGCGTCGCAAACGGGAATCAATGGCTCCTGAATAGTGCAGCGATCTCGGGTGCAACCAATCAAACGTATACGATTACAACAGACGGCTGGTACCAGGTTTCAGTAACAGATGCAAACGGCTGTTCGAATAAATCGGACTCGACACAATTCACCACAGGAGTTACCAGTATCGCCCGCAACGGAAACCTGAAAGTCTACCCTTCTCCGTTTAAAGAAAAACTTTTTGTTGAACTCGCCAGCAATGATAATCATCAGATGATTATCGCTGATTGCCTGGGCCACACGGTTTTTCAAACAACAATCCATGCGAAGAAAACGGAACTTGATTTGAGCAATCTGGCATCGGGTGTTTATTTTCTTTCTACCGCAAGTGGAGATTCGAGAGCCACTATTCGTGTAGTTAAATTGTAGCTTATACCTTTCTAGCTTTCATGAACGAGGCCTTCCTGCGATAAACATCAGATGTTTCAAACGACAAAATGCCGCTCTGCATAATACAGAGCGGCATTTTTCTATTTGATGGAAACCCTACATGCAACTTTCCACAACTATAACTTAAAACGTACAACTAACAACTTAAAACCTGCAATTCCGAATACGCTACCAAATTCGAATCCTTGCCGAATCTGCCAAATACATTTTGTCTCCGGGTTGTACGTTGAATGCAGTATAGAAATAAGGCAAGCTCATCAAAGGACCATTAACACGCCACATTGGTGTAGAATGCGGATTATTATTGATCCAAAGGCGCATGTATTCGTCTTTCATTTTTACTTGCCAGATATGCGCAAAAGAGATAAAGAAACGCTGATCTGGTGTAAAGCCGCCAATACGTGCAGTGTCCCGGCCTTGTTTCGTGAGTTTGAATGCATCGTATGCAATTGCGATACCACCGTTATCTGCGGTATTTTCACCTACAGTAAATGCACCTTTAATATGCAATGAATCCAACACTACGAATGAACTGTAGAGGTCGATGACCTGTTTTGTTTTCGCGTTGAATTTTGTGTAATCCTGTTTCGTCCACCAGTTTGTTACGTTACCGTTTTTATCAAACTGCGCGCCCTGATCATCGAATGCATGCGTCATTTCATGACCGATCACCATACCGATGCCACCGTAATTAAGCGCATCATCTGCTGCTTCGTCGAAATAAGGCGCTTGCAAAATGCCCGCCGGGAAAACGATTTCATTTGCAAATGGATTGTAGTATGCTGTGACAGTGGATGGTGTGGTAAACCATTCCGTTTTATCAACCGGCTTGTTTAATTTATCCAGGTCCAGCTGATAAATATTGGCTGAAGCAGAAACAACATTCTCAAAATATTTATCTCTGCTAACCTTTACCCTGCTGTAATCTTTCCACTTATCCGGATAACCGATTTTCTTGGTAATCGCATACAATTTTTCCTTTGCCTTTTGCTTCGTACTGTCGCTCATCCAGTCGAGCTTATTAATTCTGCCTTCAAATGCTTTCTGCAGATTGTTTACGAGCTCCAGCATTCTTTTCTTTGCCGTCTCTGTAAAATATTTCTTCACGTACAGCTGACCCAGCGCTTCACCCAAATTATCATCCACAGCATCGGCAATGATTTCACCACGCGATTTCTGCACTGCCTGCCCTGACAACACTTTGCTGAATTCGAAATCTGCATCTGCAAAAGGCTTGCTAAGCGCTTTGACATAGGTATTCAGTGTGGAAACTTTTAGATATACCTTCCAATCAGCCAATGAAACCGATTTCAGCATTGCATTGAGTTTCTCATAATACGCAGGCTGAGAAACATCAATCGAATCCGTTTTAGCGCCGAGATTATCCATCAATGTAAGCCAGCCGATATTCGGTTGCTTTTTCGCAAGCGCCACCAAAGGCATTTTATTATAGTTAGCGTTGACATCACGCAGTTCTACGTTGTTTCTATGCGCTGCAGCCAATTGCTTCTCGATACCATACACAATCGCTGCATTCTTTTTAGCAGCGGCAGCATCTGTTCCGGTCAGCTCCAAAAGTGTCGCGAGATAATTACGGTATGCCTCTTGCACACCTACGGTTGAAGGATCATTCTTGAAGTAATAATCGCGCTCGGGCAGGCCAATACCCGCTTGTGAAACGTGCGCAATATTCATGCTGCTGTTTTTATTGTCTGGTGCAACGCCGAAATAGATGATGGATACATTGTCCAGCTTCGCCTCGTCTGCTACAAACTTCATTAACGAAGAGATATTGCTGATACTGTCGATACGGGCCAATACAGGCTTCACCGGATCATAACCGCGTCTGTTGATCGTCACGGTATCCATGCCCGAAGCATAAAAATCACCTACTTTCTGTTCTATACTTCCCGCAGCATTTGAAGCTTTAGAAACGCTGTCTAATATGCCTTGCAAACGCAGTCGTTGCGGATAATTCATGAACATATAAGTACCAACGCCCGATTGCGAAGCCGGAATCTGTGCAGTATCGTACCATTTGCCATTTACATACCTGAAAAAATTATCGCTCGGCTTTACCGTCGAATCGAGACCTTGTATATCTGCAAATGCCTGAAGGGTTGGTTTTTCGCCAGGATTATGGCATGCCGCGAGCAAGCATGTTGCACCAAGTACTAGTGAGGATTTTTTCATAGACAAGAGATGATTGATATAAAGATAAGGATCTGGTGGTGAAACGGTTTTTTTAATGAAATTGAAAAGTGCAGCGTCACAATAATGATCGCAATTTATATGCTGCGGTCAGAAGACCGCTTTCCGCCAGAACGAAGTCGGGAGACTTCGCTCAACTAATTTTATTGCTAAAAAAGAAAGTACGCTCCGAAAACTGCAGCGCCAAACAGCAGTCCTCTTATTAAGAGTTTGCCATAAAACTTATCGCGGGTAACGAGAAAGACAAGTCCGTTTATTATCAGCATCAATATGACTGCGGTAAGTCCGTAAACTCCCATAGCAGGCCCTCCGTTCCATCGCTCAGCCAAAAACAGAAAACCAAATACGACGATCATCGAAGAGATTCCCATTAAAACCGAAGAAAAGATCCTATGACCGGAAATCATGTTGTATGCGCTTTTTGAGAAGATTCTTTTCAGTGGAATTTCATTTAACAAAGCGAAACTGAACAGCAAATAAAAAAGCGCAAGAATCAGACAGAACAAAGTCAGAAAAACAGTGGAGCCTCTCATGTGGAAATACCTGGTTATTCCGGCGAAGAAAATCAGACATAACAGGGTGCGCTCAAAAATTTTCATAAACCTAATTTGGCTAGCCACGATTTGGGCAAAAATAAAGAAAGCTGCTCACTGAGCAGCTTTTCTTCGTAGCATGTACGGGAGTCGAACCCGTCCTTCCTCCGTGAAAGGGAGGCGTCGTAACCGATTGACCAACACGCCTTTTCCGTTTTCGGATTGCAAAGATACAATTCGTTTTTAAACTTCCAAATCGTACCACGTAAAAGACACCTATATTTTTAGATAAAATAGATTGTATTTCAGTTCCGATTAAATGAAAAATAAAACTCGCTCAAAACAGAGATTAGCGAAAAACAAAAAAGCTGCTCAGTGAGCAGCTTTTTTTCGTAGCATGTACGGGAGTCGAACCCGTCCTTCCTCCGTGAAAGGGAGGCGTCGTAACCGATTGACCAACACGCCTTTTCCGTTTTCGGATTGCAAAGATACAACTCGTCTTTAAACTTCCAAGCCTCTTTCAAAAAAGCGATACATATTTCTAATCAAACTGCGTGTTATCAAATTAAAAAATCAAAAAGTGACAGTTGTAGGTTTTTAAGTCGTAACTTATTTCCCCTTTTTTTGACTTTTGACTTTTGACTTTTGACTTTTGACTTTTGACTTTTGACTTTTGACTTTTGACTTTTGACTTTTGACTTTTGACTTTTGACTAAAAAAAGCCGGGCGTAAAGACACCCGGCGTTCTAAATATAAATCTGCATTCAACTTCTCTAGTCCCTGTTGAACTCTTCTCGTTTTTTCAACTCTTCATAATGCGATTTCAGGTCATCCAGTTTTTTCTTGCCGTAAGAAATACGTGTAATCACAACAAACAACACCGGCACAATAAAGATCGCCAGCAAGGTTGCTGCAAGCATACCACCTAGCACTGTCCAACCAATAGTTTTACGGGCGATAGCACCTGCACCGCTTGCAAACGCCAGCGGCAATACGCCAAGAATAAAGGCCATCGACGTCATAATGATCGGGCGGAGACGCAAGCGAACGGCATGGATAGTAGCCGGAACTAATTCCATTCCCGCGTCTACCCTTTCTTTCGCGAACTCTACGATCAGAATCGCATTTTTCGCAGCGAGACCAATGAGCGTAATCAAACCGATCTGCGCATAGACGTTGTTCGTCAACGAAGGAATAAATGTGAGCGTGAGGATCGCACCAAATGCACCGATCGGAACGGCGAGCATTACGGAGAACGGTACACCCCAGCTTTCATACAATGCCGCAAGGAACAGAAATACGAAGATGATGGATAGTGAGAAGATATACACCGTCATGTTACCTGATGAAATCTCTTCACGGCTCATACCGGAGAATTCATAACCATAACCAGCTGGCAATACCTCGGCTGCTACTTCTTTGAGCGCCTGAATCGCCTGACCACTACTATATCCCGGCGCAGGACCACCATTGATCTCTGCAGAACGGAACAGGTTATAGTGCGGAATTAACGGTGCACTTTCTGTGACCTCTGTTGTAATCAGCGCGCTAAGCGGAATCATCTGTCCCGCCGAATTGCGTACAAAATATTTGCCCAGGTCACTGATCGCTTTACGGAAACCTGTATCAGCCTGTGCTACTACGTGGAAGTTTCTACCGTAAACAGTAAGATCGTTTACGTAGAAGCTACCCATATAAGTTTGCATCGTACCGAAAACATCTGCCAGCGAAACGCCCATTTTCTTGGCTTTGTCGCGATCAACTTTAATGTTGTAACCCGGCGTGTGCGCAGAGAAGAAGGTAAATCCACGTGCAATTTCCGGACGCTTATTGACAGCCGCAACAAATGCATTCACCGTTTTTTCGAAACCTTTAATATCATCCGGACTATTTCTTTGTTCGAGCATGAACGAGAAACCGGCTGTTTGGCCCAAACCAGGAATTGGCGGCGGTGGAATTACGACAATATTCGCATTCTTAATAACCGAGAATCGCTTCTGCAATTCAGCCATAATACCTTGCAGTTGTTCTGATTTCTTTTTACGGTCCTCCCAAGGTTTCAGCTGACTAAAGATGGTACCGGAGTTTGATTTACTTGCAAAGGTCACAACGTTCAAGCCACCCAGCGCCGCATAGTGATCAATACCCGGTGTCTCCTTCATGATATCCATAATCTGGTGCAACACCTCTACCGAACGTGTTGTAGAAGAGGCTTCCGGCAGCTCGTAGGTCACATAGATACGCCCGTCATCTTCCGTTGGGATGAAACCTGTTGGTTTTGTTTTAAACAGCAGCACAGTGCCCACACAAATACAAACCAGGATAATAATCACCAGTGGCGCAGTACTGATACCTTTCCGCACGCCTTTGGCATAGCCGTTCGTTATGTTTTGGAACCAACGGTTGAATTTGTAGAAGAATTTATTTAGGCCACGCGACTGTTTATCAATATGCATTGGTCGCAGCATCAGTGAACAAAGCGCTGGCGTAAGCGATAAGGCGACGAACGCGGAAATCAATACGGAGATCGCAATTGTAATCGCGAATTGTTGGTACAAACGCCCTACGATACCCGGAATAAATCCAACAGGAACGAACACCGCTGCAAGAATCAACGCAATCGCAACTACCGGGCCAGAGATATCAGCCATCGCTCTGTAAGTGGCTTCCTTGGCCGACAGCCCCTCATGATCTATATAGTGCTGGACCGCCTCTACCACCACAATGGCATCATCCACCACAATACCAATCGCGAGTACGAAACCAAACAACGTAAGTGTATTGATTGTAAACCCTAATGGAATAAAGAAGATAAACGTCGCAATGATCGACACGGGAATCGCGAGTACCGGAATCAGCGTCGCTCTCCAGTTTTGCAGGAAGAGGAATACTACGACAATTACCAGTCCCAGCGCGATCACGAGGGTTTCAATTACTTCGTGAATAGAAACTTTTACTACGGTCACCGATTCAAACGGAACCACATAATCTACGTCTGCAGGAAATGATTTTTTCAGTTCATTCATCGCAGTGTAAACGCCTTCTGCAGTTTCCAGCGCGTTACTTCCCGGCGCCTGATATACGAGCAGATAAGATGCGCGTTTGCCATCTACGAATGAGTTGCTCGCATAAGAGAATTTACCGAGTTCTACGCGGGCCACATCTTTCAGATATACCAGCGAACCGTCTTCCGGTTTTGTACGAACGACTATATTTTCGAAATCGGCAACTTTACTCAGACGACCGTTTACAAACAATGTGTATTCAAACGCCTGCACCCCTGGCTGTGGCGGCGCACCAATAGAACCGGCAGCTACCTGTACGTTTTGCTCCTGCAATGCGTTCACCACATCATTTGACGTCAACCCGAGCTGCGCCATTTTATCAGGATTCAACCACACACGCATACTGAAATCATCGGCACGGGAGAAGATATCACCCACACCTTTTACACGTAATAAGGCGTCGCGGATAAAGATGTTGGTGTAGTTATCGAGGAAGGTAACATTGTGCGATCCCTTCGGAGAATAAATTGCAACGAGCATCAGGATACTCGGGTTACGTTTACGAACAGTAAGTCCCAGGCGTTTTACCACATCGGGCAACTGCGGCTGGGCAATACTTACACGGTTCTGTACGTCGAGCGCTGCGATATCAATATTGGTACCAACGTTAAACACGACGTTCATCGTCATACGTCCATCACTGGTACTGTTGGTTTGCAGATAAGCCATGCCCGGCGAACCGTTTACCTGTGTTTCTACAGGAGTGGATACCGTTTGCTCTACCGTCTGCGCATCGGCGCCGGTATATGTTCCGGTCACCTGCACGGTAGGCGGCGTAATGTCCGGATACTGCCCTACAGCCAGGTTCATGATAGCAATGGTTCCCACCAGCACCAGCACGACCGAGATTACAATGGCTGTAACGGGCCTTTTAATAAAAGTATTAGCGATCATAATTTTTCCATGTTACAGAAACAGAAATTAATGTGCAGCAGGTTTCTGGCCTTGCTGTTGTGCGGCCGGTGCGCCTGAAGTATTTACCTCAGAACCATCATGCAGTTTTTGCACACCGTCTACTACAATCACGTCACCAGCTTTCAGTCCGGTTTTGATAATTATCTTATCACCGATTGTAGTACCTAATGATACTTTCTGCTCTGTTACTTTTTTACCATTTACAATGAAAACAAAGTATTCTCCCATTTGTTCTGTAACTGCTTTATAAGGCACCAACAGTTGTTCTGCACCTTCTTCGCTGTGTACACGAACAATACAACTCATGCCGGCTCTGAGCATCCGGTCATGATTCGGGAAGGTCAGTCTTACTTTGATTGTGCCTGTTTGTTTGTCTACTGCACGGTCAATTACATAAATTTTACCTACTTGTCCGTAAGGAGAACCATCAGGCAATGTAATCGTAAACAAAGAATCGATTTGCTTTGCGGAACCGCTTTCATAGCGGGTAAAACGCGCTACTTCTTTTTCATTCACCACAAAGTCTACCGCAACCGGATCATCACTCGAAATAGTATTGAGTAAAGTTTGGCCAGGAGAAACCAAAGCGCCCAGTTTTACCTGAGACAAGCCGATGGTACCATCAAAAGGCGCATCGATCAGCGAATAACTAAGATCTTGTTTTGCTTTTACCAGATCAGCGTTTGCACTAGCTACCTGCGATTTAGCATTTTCCAGATCCGTCATCGCATGATCTAAAGTTTGTTTGGCAATAGCGTCTTGCTTGTTGAGATAAATATAACGATCCGCATCTTTCTGTGTCTTAGACTCATTCGCCTTTGCCACGCGCACATTGGCTTCAGCCTGGTTATAGCCGGCCATGTATTTGCTGCGGTCTATTTCATATAATTTCTGTCCTTTCTTTACACGATCGCCTTCTTTAAAGAAAATGCCGGTCACGTAACCACTCACCTGTCCCAGAATCTGAACCTCATTCAGCGCATTGATATTGCCGGGATATTCATCATAATAAATTGCTGGCTGCAATGATGCGGTATAAGTCGTGACGGAAATCGGACCTTGCAGTGGTGGCGTCTTTGGTCCGCCGCCACATGCCATCAGACTGAGGCTACCCACCAATACGGCGCCGACGCAGGTTACAATTGATTTATTCATAGTACTATTGTGCTGTTTGGATGGTTTAATAATTAACGTTTATACTGCCCGTTGATTTTTGCAGGTCAAGTCTGCTGACCAGCAACTGAAAGACAGCATTCAAATGATTGACCTGTGATGTTTTCAGATCAGATTCTGCTGTGATTACTTCGAGGTATTCTTTCACACCTTCGCGGTATTGCAGAAAAACCACATCATATACTTCACGGGCAATCGCTACGTTTTCTTTAGCCATTCCCAATGCTTCGAGACTTGCTTTGTAGGTCGCTAAAGATTGTTCATATTCCGAATTAATCTGCAATTTCAGATTGACTTCATCCCAGCCAAGCCGTTCTTCCTGGAGCTTTGACTTACGGATATTTTGCGTACGCTTAAAACCCTGAAACAATGGCAGCGAGAAATTCAACCCAACCAGTGAGTTCGGATATTGTTTGTTGTAGAGCTGGTCAAATTTATCATTCTGATACACCCAGTTGTAATTATAATACGCGGAAAGCGAAGGCAGAAAGGCGTTTTTATAATAACGTGTGTTTTGCTTCTGCAAAGTCTGCGTAGTCTGCAATTGTTGATATTCGATACGATTAGCGATATCCAGCGATGCAGTTGTATCATAGTTGATCTCTTGCAACATGGCAGCAGTATCGACCTGCAATTCTATATTAGTACCATCCTGCAAACCCATCAGCTGGCGTAGTTGCGCATATTTTGCAGGCAATGCTTCTGTTGCGGCTTTAAGCTGAACCTTTGAAGTATTGAGCGCAATAGTAGCCCGTTTATAATCCACTTTGTCAACGATGCCGGCCTCATACTGACTGCGTGCATCTTTTAAACTCTTTTCCAGACGCACGATATCTTCGTCCAAAATAGTAATCTGCAGCATGGATAACAGTACATTGTAATAAGCCTTGCTTACATCCACCACTACGTTGATCTTCGTATTTTCTATCTCCTGCTTTGATTGAACCTTATAGTATTTCGCAGTAGTTGCCGCATAAAGCACATCATTATTGAAGATATTTTCGGTGGCCGAAAACTGTGGCGTAGAATTATTATAAACTCCACTCTGAAATGCAATTTTACCTGCAGAAGGATTGGTAAAATTCGTAGTGACAGTGGTAGGTAATTCGAAGTAGTGAATAAGGTTGGCATTCAGGTTTGCCTGCGGCAGCCAGGAGGAAAGCGCGATATTAATATTTGCTTTCTGTATGGCTTCATCGATAAGTGATTGTTTGAGCGCCGGTTGATTTTGCAGCGCAAACTGGATACATTGTCCAAGTGAAACTACACCCGAAATTGTATCCGCATTCCCTGTCTGTCCGGTGGCAAGTCTGGGTATCGCCGCCAAAAGCAACAATAACCAGCAACTGAGTCGTCTTAACATATTATGATAGCTGATCTGATTTTAAAAAACTAAAGAACTAAAAATCCTAAATAGCCAACAATGTTTGATATTGGCATTTGAACGTGCAAAGATATTTTGTTAATGTCCTAAAGCGGCACCTGCATTATTGTTATTATTGATCGTACGAGTTAGAAATTTATATATTAAAATAATGAAAATAAATCATTTGGCAAAATGCCGAAAGTCAAAAGCGCAAAACTTTCCCATACACCAAAACATTTTTTTTGGGCCACCAGCACCGGCATCTTTGATTGAACTTCGTTGCGTCGCACGCTTCATCAACATGGCAACTATTAAACATTTACGTTAAGAAACACTATTCAGATTATACGGTCCCCTTCCTGCGTGCCAATGACACTTCGCGAGTATTCAGATTACGCGGGACCTCTCTTTCAGTCGAGGTGACAAACGCGAGTGGCTCATTATTTAACGATAAGAGCGTATAATCCCATGTCTTCCCGACGAAGGAGGGAGCCCGCAAAAATATAGACAATTACTTCTGTCATTCTCTTTTGATTGCGTCCCGCATTCCTAGTCAGGGCAACAAACGCATGCAAGCCACCTACCAACGGACAATTGACAGTGTGATCCACATTAAAACACATTCATCACATTGAACACATTATCGCTTTGTTGCATTAAAAAAGCCCCAGCTTCACAGAAGAGGGGCTTTTTTTAAATGTGTGAGGTGGTTTAGAGGGGCCGTTAGTAGTTAGTTGGCCGATTTAATTAATTTTTCGACCGCTATCGGTGCGCCGTCATTGTATATCGTTACCAGGTAAAGACCAGCACTCAGCGACGATACATCGAATGTATTGGAATTCGTTACCTGAATGAGCGTTTTACCCTGCATATCCTTTACAATAATCATATCAACCGGAAACGGTGTATCGATCATCACGCGATCTGTAGCGGGGTTGGGATACATTTTTATAGTACCAGCGACAGCATTGATATTTGTCACCGCCAGATTATTGATAAACACACCAGTCGATCTGTTTTGACAACCGTTACTATCCACCACTTCTACCGAATAAGAACCATTTTGCGTAGCAGTAACCGTTTTTGAAGTACCGCCGGAAATCGGTTGACTATTTAAATACCATTGATACGATGCGAAGGAAGTCGTGGAAAACTGATCGGCATTACGTGTTACCACCGGTTGAGGTTTCGCATGCACTAAAATATTCATTGGACCAGAAACCGCGCTACAACCAAATGAGGTAGTTGTCTTCAATGTATAAGCACCAGTTTCAGAAGCGATGTAACTATTAGTACTGGCACCAGTAATACTTGTATTGTTTTTTGACCATTGATAGATCAAACCGGAAGACACGCTGCTGTTCAACACTACAGCCCCACCCTCACAAAATACAAGCGGTGAATTATAAGTAATCACTGCACCAGGACCAGGATGCACAGTCACGGTCATATTCGCAGAAGTAGTACTACAACTGGCTGCATTCGTCACCACTACAGCATAAATGCCATCTGCCGTTGCTTTAAACAAACTATCATGCGCACCCGGAATATTGTTGCCGTTAAGTTGCCATTGATAGTTAAGCCCCGCAGCATTGGTTGTATGTAACCATACGCTGTCGCCCGCGCAAAAAGTAGTTGCAGCAGCAGCTGTAAGTGGTGCTGTTGGAATAGCAAGTATTGCTACTGTTTTCAGCGTAGAGGTATCAGCACAAGCACCGCTATTACTCGCGATAGCAACTTTATAATCGCCAGCCTGAGTAGCAGTATAAGCCTGACTCGTAGCACCGCTGACAGGATTCCCATTCAACAACCATTGATAAGAAAGACCTGCGCCAGCTGTGCCGGTAAGCACTACTGTATTACCCTGGCATATTGTCGTCGCACCAGTTACTGTAATTGCAGCTGATGGAAATGGAATTAAACTAACCGTTTGCGCGGTTGCTGTTTTCATACAGGCATTGCTATCTGTAATGATCACGGTATATGAACTGTTGTGATTCGCATTGTAGCTAGCATTAGTCGCACCAGCGACATTGCCGCCATTTTCCTGCCACTGGTAACTCAAACCCGTACCTGTATTCGCATTAAGTACCACACTGCTACCCTGACAAATGCTCAGACTTCCGTTTGGTGTAATGCTTGCTGTTGGTAATGCATTCACTGTCACCGGTACCATTACAGAAGTTGCAGCGCAATGATTGGTATCGGTTACTGTCACAGTATACAGACCTGTTGTGGTTGCTTTATAACTTTTGCCGTTAGCGCCAGGAAGCGGACTCGTTCCCTGCAGCCATTGATAGCTTGCAATACCAGCAGTATCTACTTTCAGAACCGCACTATCGCCCGCACAAAATGCAGCCACCGTTGTTGGTGTCACATGCGCTACTGGATTATTGTGAATCATCAGTTTTACAGGCTGTGTTGTATCAGGGTTACCACAAGCTCCGGTAACAATACAACGATACAGATTGCCCAAATTGCTGATGGCCGGAGCGCTCAACGAAAGTGAATTTGTAGCACCACCGCTGTAAGGAAACTGTGTGGTAATATTAGTATAACCTGTACCAGAGTTCACCTGCCATTGATAACCTTGCACAGAACCAGTTGCTGTCACATGGAAAGCAGTGTCATTACCAGCACAGACAATAGCGTCAGTCGGTTGCTGTGCGATCGCGATCGGTACAGCAACATGCAGCAATACACTATCTGAGTTTACCTGATTTGTTGCACCAGTAACAACACAACGATAAGCGTGTCCATCAAGACCTGATGTATTTGCGATCGCCAAAGCATTAGTTGTTGCACCGGTAAAAACAGTGTTATTGGTGATATTAGTCCAGCTGTTAATAAATTCCTGCCACTGATAGCTCGCCGCATTCGTTGCTGTTACGCTGAACGAAGAAGTGGCGCTGCCGCAAACGTTGGCTGTTACTGGCTGTTGTGTGATAGAAGCAGGGGGCGTATTGCCATCTGCCGTGATTACAAAATTGTCAACACCAACGGCATTATCAGAACCCGATCCGTCAGTAATAGTCCAGGTCAGTGAAAACGTTGCTGCCGGCGCAACAGAAAGACCGGAAAGCGAAATAGATTTATGTGTGGTAACTCCCGTACCTGTTGGACCACTCGCTGAGGAACTGGCTTGCGTAAGACCTGAAACCGAAGCTGAGCCAAGACCAGTTTGTGTAACGGTAAGCGGATTACTGTTACCAGTCGCCCAACGCCACTGTTCAAAATCGTAAGCGATATCAAGTGATGTAATTGTAGTCGTTGTATTGTTCGTAAAACTTACTTTAAAAGTAATGGTGCTTGCAGAGCCGGAACAAAGTGCGCCCATTGCATAATCCGGCGATGTACCTAATGCGTAGATACCTCCTGCATTGCTTGATCCTGTTCCATATCCTTTGTAGACATTGGAGGTCGTAGTCCAGCCGGCAGGAGCACTGGTGGCAGCTGCGCCGTTGTAGGTGTTAAAGTCTTGTGTATAGGTAAAAGGCAAAGATCCGATGATGCTGATCTGCGCCTTCGACATCACTGCACCAACCAAAAGGGTAAATAATAAAGCGTAGCATTTTTTCATGAACACGAATGTTTTTGGGGTGATGAAATATGCCGCAAAAAAACAATCGCAGTGTCACCTCCGCATTGCGGATAATTTATCTTTCCGTTAAATCGAAGGTTTTTGGATCACTGATGTTCGGGATGTTTCCTGCCGTCGATATAACATTCAGATTATACCCTTAAAGCTGCACCAATTCAGCATTCACGGCTTTTGAATTTTGACTTTTGAATGCTGAATTAACCCACCAGCGATTAAATAATACAGCCGTAACAATTTGGACATATTCAAATTGTTATTTCGCGCACAAATAAGTTCATGGCATGTGTTTTTTAAGAAAGGAAGCCCTTAGTTTGTTTTTATCAGGCTCTTTATTATTCGGATTTGGCTCAGTTAGCGGCCAGGTAAATGTTACAGGCGGACAAACTGCCTTGGCACTGGCGCAAAAACTGGCAGGACCCGGCATCACTATCCAGAATCCTTCCCTCACTTGCCCTACTGTGGCAAACGGCTTTTTTAATATTGTCAGCAGTAATCTGGGTATCGATAGCGGTATTATACTTACTACGGGTCGTGCAGCTACATCAGGCAGCATCTATGGCGCCAACGGACCTGCATCGGTAAATGCCAGCGTCAACAATGGCGCAGCCGGCGATCCGCAACTGAACACACTGGCCAACGCCTCTACGACCAACGCCTGTATTCTTGAATTCGACATGGTTCCTAAAGGCGACACGGTAAAATTTGAATACGTTTTCGGTTCGGAAGAATATAATACGTCGACTTGCGGTATCTATAATGATGCGTTTGCGTTTTTCATCTCGGGTCCCGGTATCTCAGGACAACAAAACATGGCACTCGTCCCGGGCACCAATATTCCTGTAACAGTAAATACAATCAATAACGGTATTCCTGGCTCACAGGGTGGTAATATTTCCAACTGCACGAGCATGGGTGCCGGCTCTCCGTTTACACAATATTATGTAGATAATAACGGTGGTACTTCTATTACTTACCGCGGCTTTACAAAGGTGCTGAAAGCGATTCACGCAGTAACGCCTTGCAATACTTACCATCTCAAAATGACGATCGCCGATGCGGGCAATGCGTTGTTCGACTCTGGCGTATTTATCAAAGCAGGCAGTTTAAAAACAACTACGTTTACGGTAACCTCACATGGACTTGTATCGTCTTCCGCCTCTTCGCCATATATTGTGAAAGGCTGCGGTCAGGGCAACTTTATTGTTAAAAGAGCTGCTGCTTTAGCGACTGCGCAAACCGTAAAATACCAGATCGGCGGCACTGCTGTAAATGGTGTAGACTATACGCCTATCGCAGACAGTGTGGTTATTCCTGCAAACGATACGCAGGCAACAGTGATCATCAATCCGCTGGTAACGCCATCTTCAGGCAACAGAGATGTAAAGATTTTCGTGATCTCGCCTTACAGCTGTAATGGTCTTGAAATTGTAGACAGCGCCACGCTTACTATTTATGATGCACTGCAAACGAAAATCATGAATGGCGATACTACGATCTGTAATGGCAGTAGCTTTCAGGTAAATGTAGCGGGTGACCCTTCTTATAGTTATAGCTGGTCTCCGGTAGTTGGGTTGAGCAACAGCAATATTCAAAACCCAATGGCGGGCCCTACACAGGCAACGACATATGTATTGACTACAAGCTGGCCAGGCAGCGGTTGCGCACCTAAAGTTGATTCATTTCATGTTGCGGTAAATCCACAGCCAAGTGTCACGGTAAGCGCCGATCAGACATTATGTGAGAACGGTGATTTCAACCTGAATGTTTCAGTTACTCCAGCTGCGAATTATGGCATTCAGTGGAATGGGCCAAATGGTTTCAGTTCAACTCAGGACAATATTGATTTTACAAACGCACAGACAAATGCATCAGGAGCATACGTTGTTACGGTTCTTTCCAGCGGCTGCGTACCTATAAAAGATTCTGTATCGATTAAGGTAAATGCAGTACCGGGCGCACCAACAGTGGTTACACCAATTGCAGTATGTTTTAACGGCGAATTGCCGGTATACTCTGTAAGCGGCACTAATCATCTTTGGTATAGTGGCCCTACGGGCGGCACTGGTAGCACAGATGCACCCAAACCGCCAACAAACGCTACGGGTTCTTATACTTATTACGTTTCAGAAACGAATGGCAGTTGTGAAGGTCCGCGCAGCGCTATCGACGTAGTGGTAACACACTGCTGCGAAGACTATCTGTTTGTGCCTTCGGCATTTTCTCCGAACGGCGACGGACGCAATGATGTTTTTCGCGTGACAAAAGGCCCGGACGACAAGCTGGTGCAGATTAATATTTTCAACCGTTGGGGACAGCTCATTTTCAGCCGCTCTGAAGGCGCGGACTGGGACGGAACATTTGGCGGGCAACCTGTAGAAGTTGGTGATTATTTCTACGATATCCTGGTTGGTTGCGCCCGCGGAAAACTGATAGAACGCAAAGGAGAAGTTACAGTCATCCGATAAAAATATTCAGTATGTTCAAACATTTAGGGTTCTTACTTACCGCAATGCTTACCTCAGCATTCTGCGGCAGGGCTCAGCTTGCCATTAATGAAGTATCGCAGGGTACCAGCGGCAACAAAGAATATGTAGAATTTGTTGTAAACGGCACGCATACCTGCAATGATACTGCTGCCGATCTCCGCGGCTGGATCTTTGACGACAATGGCGGCTGGTATGGCACTTCTGCTATCTCTGCAGGTTGTTATCATTTTCCCGCTATCGCAAACTGGGCGGCGGTCCCTTATGGTTCCATCATTCTTATTTACAACGATGGCGATAAGAACACAGCTATAACACAAGCTGACGATCCTACCGATGCCAATCACGATGGCGTCTACATTTTACCGATCTCTTCTTCTTATTTAGAGATGAATGCATCTACACCCAATTCCAGCTCTGGCTCCGCATTTTCCTACCCCACTACAGGCTTCACGTCTCAGGGAGGCTGGACCAATATGGCATTGAATAATAACGGCGATGCGGTAGCAACCATCAGCCCGACGGCATTAAGCACTGCGTATTCTGCAATTACTTACGGCAACCTTTCAGGTGGCGTACACATCGGTGCCTCCGGTGGACAAACGGTATATTATGCCACCGGCAGCCAGTTTAATTCATCTGCAGGATGGACATCCGGCGCAGCACCAACTTATGAAACACCAGGCGCACCAAACAACACAGCCAATCAGACATGGATCAATAGCCTGAAGCAAATTGTTTCCGGCGGCACGATCAACAACACAGTTTACGACACGACTTGTGCCAATGTTCCTTATCATTTTAACGGCAATACCTACAATACTTCTGGCACATACATCGGGCATTTCACTTCAATACATGGATGTGATTCGATCGTCACGTTACACCTCACAGTAAAGTCTGCATTAAATCCACCGTCTGTTGTATCTCCTGTTACTTATTGTCAGGGAGCAAGTTCAATACCGTTGACAGCTAACGGGCAAAACCTGCTCTGGTATACAACTTTAAGCGGAACAGGTAGCAGCACAGCACCAACGCCACCTACTACCAACGATGGAAAACAAATCTTTTATGTCTCACAAACAATGAACGGTTGTGAATCACCAAAAGATTCGATCATCGTCATTGTAAAACCAAGACCGACGCCGCCGCAGGTAACAAGTCCGGTTATTTATTGTAAAAATGAATCTGCCGCACCATTGGCTGCAATTGGTCAAAACCTGATGTGGTACACCGATCCGGCGGGACTTTCAGGCGTATTAAACCCGATCGTTCCAAAGACTATTGCCGGAGGAAACACGAACTATTATGTAACACAAGAAATCAACGGTTGCGAAAGCGACAAAGCAATCATCACAGTAACGATCAATGAAGTAATTGCGAATTATATCAGCAACAAGGATTCTTTATGTACCGCCGATACCATCCGCCTCGCTGATAACAGCAAAGGAAATGCCATTGGTTATACCTGGAATTTTGGCGATGGCAACACTGCTACCGGCGCACAAACCACACACATCTTTAGTCAGCCCGGCAATTACGGCATCAAATTGATCAGCACCGACAATACTGGTTGTAAAGATTCAATTAGTAAGGCTTTCCTCGTGCTTCCAACACCGCAGTTCGATTTTGCTATTGCAGATAGCTTACTGTGCCAGGGGCAGGCCGCACAAATCACGAGTCATTTCTCTGATGGCTACATGTATGCCGATTGGGATTTTGGTGACGGAACCGTCATCGCCAAAGCACAAAATCCACAGCACGCATTCGACAGCGCAGGATCATTTACGATTAAAGTAACCGCACGCTATTCGGTTTGTCCGGAGAAAACCATCGAGCACGATGTCCTTGTAAAAAACGCACCTAAAGTCTACATTGGTCCGGACACATCTGTATGTCCGGGAAATGCACCGGTAACGCTTTATGATCGTTATTATAATCCGGCAAACACTTATACCTGGAGCAACGGAACGACTGGTGCGCGCATTACCACACAGCAACCCGACACTTATTGGCTGACGGCTTCTAATGGTCAATGCAGCAGCACAGATACGGCCGTTGTCTGGCGCTCTTGCTACGTGGATATTCCAAATGCATTCACACCAAATGATGATGGCAGCAATGATTATTTCTTCCCGAGACAATTATTATCACGTGCGCTAATTGCATTCCATATGCAAATCTTTAACCGCTGGGGACAACTTATTTTTGAAACCACAAGCACCGATGGGCGCGGCTGGGATGGCAAGCTGAATGGCATTTCACAACCAACCGGCGTATACATTTATATGATAGAAGCTGCATTTGAAAATAACGTGCAGGAAAAATATCAGGGCAACCTGACCTTGCTTCGATAAATATTGTTATTATCTTAGCGCTTGCTACGCCGCAGCAGTTATTTATGCGGGGATTAATCGAACGGTTTTCATGAGGGGTTAACCGGGGAAATTGGAGCAAAATATATAGCAGAAAGGGTCGTTCGTAGCACGACCCTTTTTTGTATTTAAGATTGTTTATTTGAGATTGGAGATTGATGGGTTTTCGCGACTAATTTTCCGAAAAAAAGCATAAAAAGTCAAGATGCTAAGTTGCTTACAACGCACGCAACACCACAAAATTGTGTCTTCTAACGTCATTGCACGAAACAAACTGCTCATGATAATAGAATACGCATTAGTTGCCCGCAAAGATGCATAAGAAGCGAAGACGCTAAAGCTGGACGCAGCCAGATCCTATTACTAATACCCAAAATCACATTTACCACGCTCCCACATTTATTATCGCGTTACCGCAGTAAAAACAACCCAGCGCGAAATCAGATTGCTTCTCTTCGTCCGCAATGACGCGACCTAACGTTCGCTCAGGCACGTTCAGTACCATATAAAACAATAGGAACTGACCGAAGCCAGCTCCCTGTTACTGATATCAAAAATCACATTTACCACATTCCTCACATTCACACATTCATTATCGCATCACGGCATTAATCAAGGTACAATCTCCGTAATCACCTTCCCCACACAGCCGCTCGGCATCTGAATATGCAGCAGCGCCGCAACTGTTGCAGAGATATCCGTCATATGCACTTCACGCGTTGTATGACCAGCTTTAATGCCCCAGCCCATAAACACCAGCGGAATATGTGCATCATAAGCATTCCACACACCATGACTCATACCTGTCGGACCCGAATCCATAACACCTGTCTTCATGATGATCTGAAGATCGCCGCTGTGCGCCGGATTATAACCGTTGATCACCATTTCACGGATGGGCAGCGGGACCGTTGCTGCATTTGCATTGGCGAGATCTACCACTTGCAGCACTTTATCATTCTTGAGCAAATAATTAGTGATGGAAGCTTTCACGTTGTCGATATCAATATGATTACGACGCAATGAAGCGCGATTCAAATAAACATCGTACTCACCTACATAATTGACCAAACTATCAACACCGAATTTCTTCTGCAGCATTGCTGTCAACTCTTTTTTGATTGCATTATCATCCCAGCGACCACCCGGAATACCGTGCTTTGCGAGAAACTCCGGAATATGCGCACCTGCGTGATCTGCGGTTAAGAACACCGTATACTGATCTTTACCCAATGTTTTATCAAGAAAAGCGAACAAGTCACCGAGCGTTTTATCAAGACGCACATAAGTATCCATCAGTTCCCATGAGTTTGGACCAAAAGAGTGACCTACATAATCGGTAGAAGAAAAACTCACCGTAAGAAAATCTGTCTCCGGTGTTTTGCCCATATGTTCCGCAACGATTGCAGTTTTAGCGAGTGAAGCCAGCAAATCATTTGCATAAGGCGTTACCGTAATCTTGCTATAATCAGTGCCGGCAAATTGCTCCAGTTTATAAGGCATGGTCAGCGTGTTTGCACCAAATGGTTTTGCTTCGTATGGATTGGCGTCGTCATCACAATATTGGTTGTATTTATCTTTCGACAGCGCCAGATTCCAGTTCATTTTATAAAAACTATCCACCAGTTTGCGGCCGTTAAATTGCTGCATCCAATCCGGAAGCTGCTGCATATAATACGTGCTGCTGATAAAATTACCAGATTTGCCGTCGTACCAGTAAGCCGCATTTGCTGAGTGACCTGCCGGAATGATCGCACCGCGGTCTTTCATCGACATGCCTATAACTTTATTCTTAAAGTTGGTCGCCAGTCGCAATTCGTCTGTAATAGTGGTTACTTGCACATTTACCGGACTCATTTGCCCCGGTTCTACACTGCTGCTACCTACGGTGGTCACTTTTTTATCTTCGGTACAATACATTTCCCGGTTGAGATTATTATCCCACCAGTTATTGCCCGTAATCCCGTGAATCGCCGGAACGCTGCCTGTATACACGCAGGTATGTCCGCAGGCAGTTACTGTAGGGAGATAAGGCACCATAGCATTATCGCAGGAAAAACCATCGCCCAAGAGTCTTTTGAACCCACCATCAGGCTTATACAAATCATAAAAACGATATAAGTAATCCCAGCGCATCTGGTCCACCACAATACCAACGACCAGCTTTGGACGGGTGATTTTTATCACTTTCTGCCCGAAAGCGCTCAAACCAAAGAGAAAAGAGCCGGCAAACAACAGGAAACGTTTCATTTAAACGGATTTAGAACACAAAAATGCAACGAAGAGGCATTACGATGGGAGTTATTTTTTCTTTAATTTCGCGCATCATTTGTTTGAACAAACTTTGTAACTAATCATTTTCGAAAAATAATATGGACATTTTTGCCAAATTTGAGAAACGCCTCGGTCCTATCGGCGATTACGCTGAAAAAGCGCCGGGATATTTTGCATTCCCTAAACTGGAAGGTGAAATCGGTAACCACATGAAATTTCGTGGTAAAGAATGTATCGTTTGGAGTCTGAACAACTATCTCGGTCTTGCCAACCATCCTGAAGTACGCAAAGCGGATGCTGAAGCGGCTGCGAAATATGGTATGGCTACGCCAATGGGTGCCCGCATGATGAGCGGTAACTCTGACAACCATACAGAACTGGAACGCCAGCTCGCTGAATTCGTAGGCACTGAAGATGCTATGCTCTTCAACTTCGGTTATCAGGGCATGGTTTCTGCAATCGACAGTCTCTGCAGCCGTCACGATGTGGTGGTGTACGATGCTGAATCACACGCTTGTATCATCGATGGGCTGCGTCTGATTCCAAGCCACCGTTATGTGTACAAACACAACGACGTGGAAGACTGCGAAAAGCAACTGCAGCGTGCTACCGAAATGGTGAAGAAAACCGGTGGTGGCATTCTCGTAATTACAGAAGGTGTATTCGGTATGAGCGGTAATCAGGGTAAAATCTCTGAAATCGTTGCGCTGAAAAGCAAATATGAATTCCGCCTGTTCGTAGATGACGCGCACGGTTTCGGTACAATGGGCAAAACCGGTGCAGGTATCGGCGAGCACCAAAACTGTATGAAGGAAATCGATGTGTACTTCTCTACTTTCGCCAAATCAATGGCGAGCATCGGTGGTTTCCTCGCTGCTGACAAAAAAGTACTGACTTACCTCCGTTACAACATGCGTTCGCAGGTATTCGCAAAATCACTGCCGATGCCAATCGTAGTGGGCAACCTGAAACGTCTGGAACTGCTGAAAACGCATCCTGAACTGAAAGAAAAACTCTGGCACAATGTAAACCGTATCCAAAACGGTCTGCGTGAAAGAGGTTTCAATATCGGAACAACTAATACGCCGGTAACTCCGGTTCACATGCAAGGCGGTCTGTTTGATGCTACTCAGCTCATTCTCGACATGCGTGAAAACTACGGTATCTTCTGCTCTGTGGTAGTATACCCGGTAGTTCCGAAAGGCACCATCATTCTGCGTATCATTCCAACTGCTGTTCACACAGACGAAGACATCGACAAAACACTCGAAGTATTCAGCCTGCTGCGCGACAAACTGGAACAAAAACTGTATCCGCAGGAAATGCCACAGATTGCTGCTGAAGCAACAGTTTAATTCTGTTTTAAAATATCATGAAAAAGCCATCCTTTCCGGGTGGCTTTTTTTATTATGCTTTGGATTTTGTTTTTTTGCGTGGCGTTCGTTACTGACAAATGCTGACTCGTGTCATCGCGGGATGTCTCCTATCGTCGACATGACAAGCAGAAGTACAATTAACGGACGAAGCATGTCACCTCGACGTAAGGAGAGGCCCCGCGTAACGCAAATCATAAATCATAAATTACAAATCATAAATAATGAAAGTATTCATTGCCGGTGCGTCCGGATTACTGGGCGGCAATTGCCTCAAACATTTCAGCGAACAGGGATGGGACGTGAAAGGATCTTATTTTTCTTACGCAACCGACAATACTGTTTACTACAACACATTGCAGCCGGAAGATCCGAACAATTTCGACATTGCAGCATTTGCACCAGACGTCATCGTGCATTGTGGCGCACTGACGCATGTCGACTATTGCGAACAGCATCCGGAAGAAAGCTATACGCAGACGGTTACCAGCACCATCAACCTGATTGCCGTTGCGAAAAAATGTAACGCCAAGATGGTGTACATCTCTACCGATTATGTTTTCGACGGAAAAAATGGTCCGTACACAGAAGAGGCTCCGGTAAATCCGATCAGCGTATATGGCCGACACAAACTGGAAGCGGAACAGATGGTGCTGAATGAAATTCCAGGTGCGCTCGTACTGCGTATCACCAATGTATATGGCGAAGAAGCACGTGGCAAAAACTTTATTGCGCGTATCGTACAGCAATGCGAAGAAGGAAAAGAACTCACATTGAAACTTCCGTACGATCAGTTTGCATCACCAACAAATGCATGGGATATTGCACGCGCCATGTTCGTTTTGCTGCGCGACGGCAAAAGCGGCATCTACCACACTGGGGGCACTGATTTTATGAATCGTGTAGAATTAGCATTAACCGTGCTGAAACATTTCCCTGGTGCAAAATATCAACTCATTCCACTTGATACTGCATCATTGCAACAACCTGCAGCACGTCCATTAATCGGCGGATTTGTTTGTATGAAATTCAGAAAAGAATATCCGGAGTTTTTATTCTCCAACGTGGATGATTATCTCCTCGCGAGAAAAAAATAGTCTGCGCTCATTTAGAATTGACTACTTACAGCCTGTCTGAAATTGTTTCAACGACAAAATCAGACGGGCTTTTTTAGTGCGCATAAAAAAACCGTCCTGGTTCATAAACCGGGACGGTAGGACTGTACTTACTAACCCATCGTAAGCAGAACAAATATCAGCAAAAGGTTTGGCATTTGAAAATATAATTTTACACATGGTTGTATTACAACCGTTACTGTAGGTTTTGAGTATGCTACCCTGTCATTTTCATTGACTTTTCTTCAGGACATTTTTATCGTCGCTGCCAGCTTTGAAACTTCGTTTTGACAATTTGTCATTTAAAAATATTTTTTACAGACATTTTGTCTCTAAAAATTGAGTGGTCTTTTTTTTGTTCTATACCATTCGAAGGTTTTTCAAAAACACATTTAAAAACAAGATTTCAAAACACTAAAAGAATACCATTATGTACTACAGAAAAAATTTCCAGATGAATCCACAAAGCTTAGGCGGTATTATTGAAGACATCTTCCAAAACGGCCTGAAAGCCGCAAGCGAAGAATTGAAGAGCGATGATCGTCACTTTGGCCACGTCCCTGTAAACATTCACGAAAACGAAAAGGGTTACGAACTCCATGTTGTAGCTCCGGGACTGAAAAAAGAAGCATTTAAGATTAACGTAGAAAAAAACATTCTGACTGTTTCTTACGACCACAAAGACGAAAGCAACGAACAAGCCCCGAAAGCATTGCGCACGGAATATCGCACACGCTCTTTCAAACGCAGCTTTACGCTGAGCGAAAAAGCAGACGCAAGCCATATCACAGCGCAATACCTGGACGGTATCCTGACGGTTTCCATCCCTAAGAAAGAAAACCAGGAACAACCAGTTCAAAATATCACAGTAGCATAAGGCTCCAAGCAAACAATCAAAATAACAGATGACAAGGCGGTGGTTCTCCACTGCCTTTTTTATTTGATGATCTGCGCTGGCGCGAACGTTAGCATAGCGCGCTCATGACTGGTGCCGTGTCAGTCTCCCGACTGACGTCTAATCCCTGACTGGCGCAAGTGTCCCGAAGGACCACTTGTGTCTAAAGAATTCCTCCCGATTGCATCGGACACTTTTGCTACCAGCATTGCCGCTCCGATCAAACATAGTTGCGACGCTCCGTTCATCGACAGTAAGGCTATTGGGCTACCGCGAGCGTTAGCGAAGCGCTCTCGAGACTGAGCACACGGCCAGTCTCCCGACTGGCAAATATTCTGGACTAGAAACGTAACGCAGTCAGAGACTGCACTGAGTTATAGACACGAGCGCCAGTAATTTTTTCCGACTATCATCATTTACTCAATTATCACGTGTTGGCGACGCGCCAGTAAATAACATGAACACCCACTCTTTTAGAGCCAACGTCCACTCTCCGAGAGTGGGCGTCGATGCAAATTGTATCGACGTCGACTCTTTTAGAGTCAACGCTCACTCTCTGAGAGTCAACGTCCATTCTCTGAGAGTCAATCTTCATTCTTTTAGAGTCAACGTCCAC
>NZ_QKTW01000010.1:31957-166661 GCF_003236175.1 Taibaiella soli
ACGTCCACTCTCTGAGAGTCAACCTTCGAGCAAATAGCATCAACATCCGAGCTTTTTACTCCGAGTCTGGTGTTCAGAACCTCAACGTCCAAGCAAATAACCTCGACGTCGAAGCTTTTAACCTCAATTCTGCGCACTTAAATAAAAAAAGTCCTCCGTTTCGGGAGGACTTTCACTATTAATTCAACATTTTCTCATACAACTCCGTTTCGGGCAACAATGCTTTGAGCAATGCCAGGCAATTGACGTCATCAATTCTATCTGGCCGGCCGTCTTCATTGTACCGTTGCAGCACAGTGATGAGGCTTTCCTGCAAATCGCGGAGCATAGCCGCGGGATCGCAGGTGTCGATCTCAATGATCAGTTTGTTTTCGGTAGCACGTACCATCGTTAATAATTTAGGAATAAAAAAAGCCCGTGCTTAGATGTCCTACGCTTATTAACGGCGTTCGGGGGCTTTCGCCTCCCCGCATCATACACGGGTGTAAGTTGAATTTTACTTGTCATTGGTTAATAATTTAGGAGCTGCAAACATAATGTAAAAAGGGTTGAGTGACAATAAACAAAATTGTCGGGTCTGGTATAGCGTAAGTGTTTAATTACATGGTCATCCCGATGACGACGAAGGAGGAAGTGGGGATCTGATTTCGCGCTTAATGCTCCCGGCGAGCAAGCACACGTACAGTTGAGCGAAGTCTCCCGACTTCGTTCCAGCGGACGCGGTCTCCTGACCGCAGCAATCCGGTCGGGAGACCGGTTTCCATTACAACAAAGTCAGAGACTTTGCTGAACGGAGATTTCAATATATTATTGAAACAGGCCTTTGCAATAGCTACACAAAACTCAACGTATCAACACGCCTATCACACAAAAAATATTTGTTTTTAAACACAGTTCATCCCGATGACGACGAAGGAGGAAGTGAGGATCTGATTTCGCGCTTAATGCTCCCGACGAGCAAGCACACGTACAGTTGAGCGAAGTCTCCCGACTTCGTTCCAGCGGACGCGGTCTCCTGACCGCAGCAATCCGGTCGGGAGACCGGTTTCCACTACAACAAAGTCAGAGACTTTGCTGAACGGAGCCAGTCTCCCGACTGGCAAATATTTTGGACTAGAAACGAGACGTAGTCAAAGACTGCACTGAATTATAGACACGAGAGCGCTACGCTAACGCTCGCGCCAGTGAAATGTATATTGATAGATATTCTGGCGCTGAAATGTGCGACGCAACTCAGGATTAACCGGAGCGATGAAGTTGGTGGCAAAAAGTACCAGGCGCGAGTATCAAACGCGAAACCTGTTCCTCCCCGCAGTACTGTGGGGATACCTCGTCCTCGGGGCGGCCCGTATTTTCGCGGTTTCCCTTTTTAGTGCAGTTTGCTTCGTTCCTCGCAACAACGCGAGTGGGCCTATGTAGTGCGAACCACTCACGCTCGCATCAGTGGATTATTTTCGTTAAATTAGAAGGATAATTAATATAAAAACCTTTCACATGGATTTCTATCAGCAAGGAAAAGATGCCCGTCAAAAAGCAAATCGCAAAGAGCATGCAACCTTTAAGCTTAACCCCAGGCGACCAAGCGTCTTGAAAATGATTACAGATTCGAACTACGACCGTTTACAAAACCTGATTCCAATCCGTCATAAGCGAATGAGCGCCTCACCCTTTGCCTTTTACAGAGGTACCGCCGGTATTATGGCCCAGGACCTTTACTATTTGCCGCATGCCGGCATCAACATACAGGCAATCGGCGACTGTCACCTGATGAATTTTGGCGGTTTTGCCACACCGGAGCGCAGCATGATTTTTGACGCGAATGATTTTGATGAAACACATATCGCCCCCTGGAGCTGGGACCTGAAGCGTCTTGCCACGAGCTTTGTATTGGCGGCCCGCGACAAAGGCATGAGTGACGATGACGCCCGTGAGATTGCTTTTACGCTCGCGCAATCCTACCGCAAATTCATGCATGAATTTGCGGAAATCAGCTTGCTGGATCTCTGGTACATGAAAATTGACGCGGTAGAGATAAGGAATCAGGCGAAAAGTGAAAAAGCAAAAAAACTGATTGATGAAGCACTGATCAAATCACAAAAAGGAACGCACCAGAAAGTCTTCTACAAAATCACCCAAAGTGTTTTGGGCAATTTCGAAATCACTGATCAACCGCCCCTGATCTATCACCCAATGGATGTAAAAAAGGAGATCACCGCGATCAATATGTTTCTCGATAAATATGCAGATACGCTTCAGGGCGACCGTCGCTGGTTGTTTGAGCAATATCGCGTAGTGGATGTTGCACTGAAAGTGGTGGGTGTTGGCAGCGTGGGTACGCGCTGCTATGTGGTATTACTGATGAACCAAAACAATGAACCTCTTTTCCTGCAGGTAAAAGAAGCCCGCCGTAGCGTATTAGAGCCTTACACAGAAAAAAGCCGTTACGCACATTATGGCCAGCGCGTGGTAGAAGGTCAGCGACTGGTGCAGGCGGCGAGTGATATTTTCCTGGGCTGGAGCACTGGTCCTCAGGGAAGGCATTTTTATTTCCGTCAGCTTCGCGACCGGAAGATTGCACCGGAAGTAGATCTTTTCGACAAGACCCTACTCAACGCTTATGCCCGCCTCTGCGGCCGGATGCTCGCGCGGGCACACGCAAAAACCGGCAACGCCAAACTACTCTCCGGCTACATGGGCAAAAGTGAAGTGCTCGATGATGCCATCAGTCATTTCGGTATCGCCTATGCCGACCAAACTGAACGCGACTACGAAGATTTTATGAAAGCGATCCGTTCCGGAAAATTGAAAGTGGATGATGACCCTGCGATGGAAAAATAGGTGGTGATATAGGGAAAGAATGTAATTTCGAGCGATAATTCAGTACTGCTACAGATGAAAAATCTGACTTATAAACTCAAATCGATCTTCTTTCCGCTTTTACTTTTCTGCTTTAGCTTCATCGGAGTCTATTCGGCCTTTAACTGGCTGTTTATTATACGGCTGAAACTCCTTCCGATCAAAGAAGATGCAGCCAATTTCTTCTTGCCCACGATTCTCGCAGGAGTGCTTCTGTATTTCTTTATCAATCCACGGCTTGAAATTTTAATTCTGCAAACCGAAAACGGGAAAAGCAGAAGATTCTTCTATTTTCTGGTGATGCTCATAACAGTTCTAGCGCCAACCACTATAGCGCAGGATTGGATCAGCGCATCGGGAAGACAAATCAACCTACATTCCATTGAAGAAATCAATTCACAACCCGAAGGCAAATATTATACGCTTAAAAATTATTACATAGATAAGAGTAAAGCTATTTTCTACCCCACAGCAGCTGTTGGAGGCAAGTACAACGAAAATATTGGCTTCAATGCATACTATGTAATCCCAATCTACCCAACAATTGCGGACACAAACAAAGAATGTAGTGCGTGGCTGGGCAAGCAATATTCGCACAGAATCAGCAACTCCGGATCTGAGCAAAATAAAGTGGATTCGTTTTCAGCGTTTATTACCGCTTCGCAAGAAAAATTTGCTGCCGAAGATGTTCAAAAATTCACCTACCTCTCCCGAATTGGAAATACAAACGACGCGGACGAATACAAAAAGGCACTGGAATCAGAGCGTAAAAACACTAAGCTGACAATTTTGGTAGCGTCACACGAACCATTACAAGCGCGTTATGGAGAAAAACCTTTCTGGTTTTGCATCACGTTATCTGGTGGAATTTTACTGGTGTTTCTGACATTACTATTTGCCGGTGTAAAAAAGAAACTAGCAAACGTAATCTACGACAAATCATACCCGGGATACGCTACCGTCCGCAAAAAGCGATATAGCGAATTTGAATGGTATACATTTTTCATTCCTTCGAAGACTTTTTTTGTGACTCCAATACTGGTCGATTTAAACATTTTGATCTTTATTGCGATGATATTTTCTGGTTCTGACATTATCAGTATCAGAATCGATGACCTAATAAAATGGGGAGCCAATGATGCCATGTCTATCCACAATGGTGAGTGGTGGCGTCTGATCACCGGCATGTTTCTGCACGGTGGCTTTATTCACTTGACTAATAATATTTGTGCACTTGTTTTTGTGGGAGTAATCCTGGAACCTTTTTTGGGCAGAGCTACTTACACAAGTTTATATTTAATCACAGGCATTATAGCAAGCATTACCAGCTTGTGGCTGAATGCAGGTGTGAGCATCGGAGCCTCAGGTGCGATAATGGGTTTTTACGGCGTATCTCTGGCTCTAATTGTTACCCGGTTTATCTCTCCCGACTCAAGACGATTACTACTCATTCTCATCGCCATTTTCGTCCCAACCAGCTTGCTGATGGGTTTCTTAGGCCGCGCAGATAACGCAGGTCATATTGGAGGTCTGGTAAGTGGCCTTGTTCTTGGGTTGACTTATGTGCGCTACATGAAAATAAAAAACGGTTCCGCTCAGCCCGATGTTAGAAACAGCAACAATCAGCGCGATCACTCTATCAACATCTAACCCATGCCTCAATCCATTCAATCCGTTAAGCGCCGTTTGCGGAAAGGAGCAAAATTTCTTCACCCTATGGTAAACAATCCGAAAACGGTTTGAATTCTCCCGAAGAAATATAATTTTAACCCCAATATCTACACACACAACAAATGAAAGGTCTCGCTTATAAACTCAAATCGATCTTCCTGCCGTTTTTATTAATTGGCATCAGCACTATCGTGCTTTATACGTTCCTGAACTGGCTGCTCTTTGTGAAGTTTAATGTTTTCTCCGTAAAAGAAGATATTACCAACCTATTCATTCCAATCTTTATCGCTATAATACCTTTATTAATTTGGGTGAATCCGAAGTTCAAGAACCTAAAACTCGAGAACAAGCAAGGCAAAAGCTACGGCATGCTTTATTTCATAATCATGATGATTGCAATCGCGATTCCGACAGTCATTGCGCAAAACATTATGATTGCGGCTACGTCGAAATTGTCTGCACTAAACAATATCAACGAAATCAACTCGCAACCTGCTACAAAATATTATACGCTCAAAGAATACTATGTTGACAAAATCCACGCTGGCATTAACTCTGAAGCGGAGATTACAGGCAAGCACAATGAAAATGTAGCCTTCAGAATATACCTTTCTTTACCGATTTACAAAAGCGTTGCCGATACCACACAAGAACCTATTGCCTGGCTGGGTAAAGAATATTCTAAAACTGTCGACAACCCAAAGACCGATCAGCGGAGAGATGAGCTATACCATGAGTTCGCACAAAACACGCAAGCATTATTTGACCAGGCAGATTTTCAACAATTCACTTACCTGACGCGCCTTGGCAATACTGATGAACATGATGGTTTCAACAAAGCGATAAAACAAGCTGGAAGTGATAAAATTGTACCAGTACTGACCGCATCAGACGAACCTTTTGAAGGCGGCGTAGGCGACAGGCCCATATGGCTGGGCGAAAGTTTTCTTGGCGGTGCATTGATTATATTCCTGATGCTTTTAATTCCAGGCGTAAAAGAAAAAACATTTTATCCCGAAGCGAAAAAACACGAACAACATACCATCAGCAATGAAGCAGTAAATGCAAAGGCGGAAGATTTTAAATGGCATAACCTATTCCTTCCTTCGAAGGAATCTTTCATCACACCGATTCTGATAGATCTCAATCTCATCGTTTTTATCATCATGGTATTTACCGGCGCAGGCTTGATTTCTATTCAAAGTGAAACACTGGTAAAATGGGGTGCGAATTACGGTCCGCTTACAAAAGACGGTGAATGGTGGCGACTACTGACCAGTACCTTTTTGCACGGAGGTATCATGCACTTGTTGATGAATATGTATGCGTTGCTATTTGTCGGACTGTTCCTCGAAAAATCGTTAGGACGTGGTGTATATCTGGTACTTTACCTGATAACCGGCATTATCGCCAGCGCTACCAGTCTCTGGTGGCATGCCGACACGGTGAGCATTGGTGCATCGGGCGCTATCATGGGCATGTACGGTGTGTTTCTCGCACTGTTGCTCACAAAAATTTATCCGCCGGAATTCAACAAAGCTTTTCTCGCCAGCACAGGAATATTTGTTTTATTCAATCTGACTGCGGGAATGCAAGGCGGCGTAGATAACGCAGCACACGTTGGCGGATTAATAAGTGGCTTCTTGCTCGGTTTGCTTTATGTGCCTTATCTGAAGTTTAAAACTAAAGGAACTCCAATTCCGGATTTCATACAAAGCACGACTGACGAAGAAAATCATGCTGCGAATAATAATTAATGTTTCTGATCTCTGTATTCTAAATGAACCCTGAATTTTCATTTAAACTGCGGCGAATCTTCCTGCCGTATGCAATATTTACGGTAAGTGCTATCGCGCTCTATTCGTTGCTAAACCTGTACGACTATGATGACGAGTTTCCTGTCTTCACAGACACGACAGTAGATCATTATTTCCCTTTTCTATTTACACTGATCCTCTCGCCTATCTTCATATTCCGCAGGTTTAAACTTTTAGACCTCAATCCCAAAAACAATCCCAGACTAGAGCCATACGCGCCCATTTTCCTGGCATCTGTTGTAACGATTGGTTTTTCGATCGTCACCGCACAAAACTATTTACGGGATACCTACGGGAAATTCGTCCACCTTCAGCATATCGACGACATCCAGAACACGCAAAATCGTTTCTACACAGTTGGGAATTTTTATGTCAAGAAAAGTCATCCGCGAACGATTCTCAGAACCTATACAACAGGCAAACACAGTGAGCATTTAAATTTCGACTATTACTTTTTGCTTCCTCTTTACAATACTGTTACCGACACTAACCAAACCTGTAAAGCCTGGCTAGGTTGGATTTACAGTGAAGAGCAAAATAACCGCGGTGACGCGTACCAAGACAGTGTTGAAAAAGATTTTGTGCAGCGGGCATCTGTTATTTATGAAAAGCAAACCTTCCGAAACTTTCCTTATTTAATTCGCATCGGCAATACGGATGAACGCGTACGCTTTCGCGATATAATTCCCTTTGGCCTCCCCAAAGATAAAATGCCCATACTTGTAATGGCGGATGAGCCTTACAAACAAAAACGCAATATGGATTTATTGAAATTCCTGGGGGCATTTATCATTACGCTAGCATTGCCGTTTGGAATTATACTGTGCAATGACTTAAAAGAGGATGCCATGATTGACGAAGACCGTTACACTAGCCTTTTCTCATCGCCCGAATAAGCTTTCTATTCCGCCGGTTCTCCCGAGATTCCTGCAATGAAACCACCGCCCATATCGCAGCGGGAATCCAGCCAAGAATGGTAATCTGCAACAGCAGACAAATAAAACCTGTAATAATTCTACGTCTCAGAAAGAAGGACAGCCAGGGAACAAGAACGGCGATGAGCGTCATTTCCCGAAATTAAGATTAATTCCGTTTCAGCAATTCAAAATACCTATTACTGTCGATCGTGGTAAAATTGCCAAATGTCAGAGAATCCTGCGCTTTTTTGTCTTTGATGATCAGCCAGTCGAACGTCGCGAGTTGCTCTTTATTTAATACAGTTACGTCGGTCCGGATTTTATCCTTATGCAGCAATTCATACTGAAGACGTTCACCTGTGTAATAAGAATAAGGATCCTGTCCCCAGTCCAATACACCGATTTTATGCGCATCGGGCGTATGCGGAATATTGGCAAATGCATTTGCGATGGCGAAATCACAATCGTGCTCGGCACGGAATGCTTTAAAAAATGCGTTGTTTAGCAAAAATATACAGCATACAGAAAGAGCAATAATCGTAGTCAGTACAAAACCATTTGCTGAAGTAATTTTTATTAAAGCTCGGTCAAGTATCGCCATTAAACCAAGAGAAACGAACGGAACCAAATATATCCAGGTGCGCTCAAAAGGAATAACCCGGTGCAACAATAATATAAAGAAAGGCGACAAGAGGAATACCACTACAAACCAGTCAAACGTCCGGTTCATTGCCCGTTTTTCGGTCGCTCCCAATACTGCAACAGCCAGGATAACAACCAACAGGAAAGACATTCCCCAAGGCATTCCTACCATCCATTTTGCAACTGATATCAAATGTGTATTCACCTTCGGCAGCAGCTCAGCTTTAGACAAATGAACTACATGACTAAAAGCATCCGTACCATTAAGTTTCAAAACCGGCCGGTACAGCAGATAGGTGCCCATGCCGGCAAGCAAATTGCAGATCGTAAATCTTACAATCAATGCTTTTTCCCGACGGAAAATCAACAGTAAATACAACGCGACATTTGCCGCAAAAATCGCATAGACGCCAGACGGTATCGTATACAAAACGCCGCAAACAGATATTATGTACAACAAACTGTTCCGGAAAATCTGCCTTTTCTCCAGCAGTGCAACGATTGCCATAAACATCAACCAGACCATAAGCGTCAAAAGTGCATATCCTCGCGCCTGCACAGCGTAGTTCAGCATTGGATGGGAAAAAGCAAGCAGAACTGCGGGGAGAATGATGACCTGTTCTTTGTAATACCGCGATGCAAACCTTACGAAAAGAACATTTAAGAGCACGGCGCTGCAAACACTGATAAGACGCATTTTTATTTTGGGATCACCCGGAAAATGTTCCATCACGGCCGTCAATACAGAAAAAAGAATATGGTTATTGGGAAGCGGATAAAAAGTAGCCGATACTTTAATACCCCTGCTGGTGAAATTGTAATAGGTCCACGTCTCATCATAGTGCAATGGCAACGTAACTGTGTAATAGAGTAAAAGCGCAAATAATAAGGCCCAGAAACAATAAAAAAAGACCTTGCAAGGGCGGGTAAGGTTCGGTAAAAACATGCGCAAACATACAAAAAGAGCTGCTAATAGTGGACGATTAACAACACTCCTAACTCATAACCATAAGAAAGGTCCAGCGTTTTGCCGGACCTTTCTCTATCTGATATGAATTAAATTATCTGATATAACCCAGAATTTTCAACATGCTTTGTGGCGTTTGCTCCTTAGCATACAGCCAGTCTTCGAGCTCGCCGTTTTTATCGTATTCAACAACAACGTGCTTCGGAGAAGGAATCATACAGTGTTTGATACCTCCGTAGCCTGCCAGTTGATCCTGGTATGCACCGGTGTGGAAGAAGCCGATATACAAAGGCTCCGGATTTTTCTCCCGATCAGCCTTCGGCAAAAACACTGCATTAATATGTTCTTCCGAAGTATAGAAATCGTGACTATCACAGGTAAGACCACCCAAGTGTACTTCCTGGTATTCTTCATCCCAGCGGTTTACCGGCAGCATCAGGAATTTCTCCCCTATACCCCATGTATCCGGCAATGTAGTGATGAATGAACTATCGATCATATACCAGATCTCACGATCGTTCTGCATTTTCTCGTCGAGTACGCTGTACACCACGGCACCAGATTCACCTACGGTAAAAGAACCAAATTCGGTATAGATATCCGGCATGTCCACTTTATTTTTCTTACACACCTTTTTGATGGTAGAAACAATTTCGTTGGCCATGTATTGGTAGTCGTATTCAAAACCGAGCGAGTGCTTGATCGGGAAGCCACCGCCGATGTTGACGCTATCCAGTTCCGGACAAATCTTCTTCAATTGGCAGTACAGGTTGATCACCTTATTCAGCTCACTCCAGTAATAAACATCATCCTTGATGCCTTTATTCATGAAGAAGTGCAGCATTTTCAGCTGGAACTTTTCATTGCCTTTGATTTTATCTACGTAAAATTCCAGTACATCACGACTGCGGATACCGAGGCGCGAGGTATAGAAATCAAACGTTGGTTCTTCTTCTGCCGCAATACGGATACCAATTTTCACGGGATCTTTAGCGCGGATCAGACGCTTGTAATCCTCAAACTCGTTTTTATTATCGAGCACGGGAATTACATTTTTAAAACCGTCATTGATCAAACGGGCGATATTACGTGTATAGGTTTTTGTTTTAAAACCATTACAGATAATAAATGTTTCTTTATTGATCTTACGACGCTTGTACAGTTGCTTTACAATTTCAATATCGTAAGCAAAAGAAGTTTCCAGATGCACGCCGTGCTTCAGGGTTTCTTCTACGATAAATGAGAAATGGGAAGCTTTGGTAACATAACAATAATAATAGTTACCGTCGTACTTATGCTTTTTAATGGCGTCGTTAAAGATTTTCTTAGCCTTGTTGATCTGCATCCCTATTTTAGGTAAATACGTCAGCTTAAAGGGCGTTCCGTATTTGTCGATCAACCTTTTCATATCCAATCCATTGAATTGGAGATAATTGTCTTTAACTTCAAAACCCTCCTGCGGGAAGTGGAAGGTCTGATGAACGAGATCAGTGTATGTATTATTCATTTATCCGGCTAGAGCTAAACGGCTAAAAATGTTTTTAGAGCACAAAAGTATATTTTTCTCTCGGCAATTGGACAATTGATTATTTAAGATTGGAGATTCAATTTGCGCTGTCTCCTCCATAGGACAGGAATTTCAAGATTACCTGATTAAATAGACCTGACTACCGGGCAAACTCCTGTACGGAACTTACCGAAATCCTGTACAGAAGTTCAACAAATCCTGTACAGGATTTTCCCAGGTCCTGTACAGGATTTCTTGTTAGAAATCTGAGAAGACCCCTTATTGACCGGAACCAAGTATCCGCTCCACCAATCCGCCTACAAAATCTACCTTCATTTCTTGTTCCAGGGATGCAAATTCCTGCTCGTGAACAGACCGGACAATTTCGCCTTCGCGCAGCAAATGAATCTCGTCACAGGTTTCGCTCAGCGTAGAGAAAATATGCGAGGAAATAATAACCGTTTTACCCAATTCCCGGAGCTTCCGGATAATTTCAACGATCACAATATTGCTTTGGATATCTACTCCGTTAAAAGGTTCATCCAGAATAAAATATTCGTTTTGCTGCAGCAGCAAAGCCGTCAAAGCCAACTTCTTCTTCATGCCGGTTGAATACGTTGCTGCATACTGACCCAGCGGTAAGTCAAAAACATTCCGTTGGTCTAAATTATCAACCTTCACGTCCCGGGCATTGCAAAGCAAACGGATATACTCCGCGCCGGTAATCTTCGGAAAAAAATAAGGTTCCGTCAACAGTAGTCCGAGATGGTCTTTCAGCCGGTCTTTATCCGATTGAATGTTTCCGCTGTAATCTTCCAATCCGGCGATACAACGAAATAAGGTTGTCTTCCCTGCCCCATTTTTTCCGACAATTCCATATACATGTCCACGTTCAAACTGCAGATTAATATTCTGCAACACAGTTTTACTACCGTAGCTTTTAGAGAGATTTTGCAGCTTTATCATCCAACAGTTCGTTTAAATGTTTTGCGGAACGCAGAAAAAATAAGGAATAAGTACAATCAAAAACAGCGGCATTGCGATACATACAGCCAACAAAATGGTTTGCATCAGGCTCATTTCACTCGGATAAGCCGCGTATTTGGCAACAATCATGTAAATAAGAAACGCGTAGCCTATTGCCAAAAACAGCAACAACATACCGATATCATGGTAAAAGAAACAACCGAGCAATAATACGATTGGCAATACGATAACGGAAACATGCAACAGCGCTGTAGCTATTTTACGGAGCAAAAACTGACGTCCATCTAGTTTGTACGACCACACAAAATATTCGTGCTCCGGCTTCACATAAAAAAAGAGGCAAACACCAAAACTGATCATTAATGCAAATAGACCAAGATTGAAATTGCCAACGAAACACGCGATCAGACTTACTGCATAAGTCAACAAAAACAAATAAAAACTGTTTCTGAAACCAACTATAAATTCGAAAGGTTTCTTAGCAAAAGGTGTAGGAATGGTAATATTCGCCGTTGTACGAAATCTGGCGAAAGCCAGCAATGAAGCGAATAGCGGCAGCACACACGCAAAAAGGAAATATTGTTTATAACAGAGAAAAAACACAAAAGGCAATACAGCTAACACGTTCTCCGTTATTCTCAGCTGGTTTAATTTCCGCTTCGGAAAGCATTGACTTAAAAAATCATTTCGCTTTAGCTCCGATAATTTTCCAGCCAGGCTCAACGCCAATAACGGATAAACATAGACAGCATAGGGCGTCTTGTAAAAAAGATATGCTGAAATACCAACAAAGGCAGCCATCGCCAATACATATCCGATCAGCGGATGGATTCCTGCATCCTTGAACCAACGATTGGTCATGCGGACCTGAAGGGAGAAGTAATGTTTCAATGGTCAATGGTGAATGGTGAATCGTCCACGCAGTGCAACTTTACGTTGTTTTAGTTTAAGGAAATCACAAATCCTGAATGTTCGCTAATTTCATGTGATGAACCTTGGTAAAATATTTCTGTTTACCGTAGCAATGATCGCTATTATTATCCTGGCAAAATGGGCTCGAAAAAAAGCAGGCCGACAAAAAAATCCGGAAGCCACATTAACTCAAGAGATAGTATGGTGGGTCTTGACAGTAGGTATTATTTTCATTCTGGGATGTATCGTTAATTATGTAGGATGCTTCAACTAACTGTCCGTTTGACGTCGTCCCTCCTCACAACAACCCGTATTATTGTATGTGAGGTTTTGACTTTTGAATTTTGACTTTAATTTACTCCGGCATTCTATACAATACCAGCCGGTCATTATACAATACATACAAGTTATGTCGTGCAATGACAGCATTGATAATCGGCTCTGGTTGCGGAAGCAAAATGATATTGGTACGAAGTGATTTCAAATTATAAGACATCAGACTATCCTCGCGACGATAAATAAGCTGGTCGCCGTAAACCTGCAGAAACTTTACGTTCGGAATAGAAAGCGTATTGATATAGCTGGCGTATTGATCGAATACCATAATGCCTTCGGTAGTATCGCAGATATAAAGTTTGCGTTCCTTCTCTACCATAAATACAGGTTGCGGCACCACACCTACTTGCTGGCGCAGATCATTGCTGGATGCTATTTCCTGCAGCTGATCGTCGATTTTACGAAGACGGGCATTAAACTGATCGTACACCCATAGATTACCATCAGCACTATTAGCCACCACCGGCGGATGTGTCAAACCCATTTGCGTGAGATTGATTTCATTCTTTAAAGCCAGCATACGATCCAGGATTTCCACTTTTGAATAATCAGGATAATAAAGGATTAACCGAAGCGGATTCGTCGCATCTATTGCCTCAATATTACCATTGAAAATAACCCGGTAAAAAGCGCTGCTGTCACCGGCATCCGTAAAACGGATCAGATTATTACCTGCGCGCACCACATAAACATTGCCCAGTTCGTCTGCAGTCAGCAGTTTACCTTTCATCGGTATCGACTTGATCACATGCAGCGAATCAGCCGCTGTGGACTTTCCCGCGAAAGCGAATACAAAAAACAAGAAAGGTAACAGGTAGCGCTGCATATATTTCATTCTGACCAAATGTAAACAAAAAAGTGGTCCCCGTTATGGGACCACTTTTTAAGTATCAAGTAGTAAGTATCAAGCTGTGATTGCAGATCCGCATTTATTGTAAACGCGAAATCAGATTGTCACTTCGTCGTTCCTCCTCATCGCAACAACCTACAGGGTTTGGCACCACTTTTTAAGTATCAGACTATGATTGTTGCCGGGCTTCGACTCCGCTCAGCCTGACAAACGCGAGCGATACCCACCTCACAAACGCCCCGTCAAAATATGCAGATTGCTTCGTACCTCGCAAAGACGTAATGCAGAAAACCTTCGCGTCATAGAGTCTCCGTGAGCAGCACCCTTATGCGTCTTTGCGTGAATCCACTATTGAGGACAAGCTTTCAGCTTTAGGCGTTGAGCTTTCAGCCTTAGTTATGCACGTCCATTTCCTCAATCAGATTCTGGGCATGGCCCATTTTATCGATCAGGAACAGGATGAAGCGAATATCACAAACAATGGTGCGCTTATATTTTTTGTCGAACGCGATATCACCGCTCATTGCTTCCCAGTTGCCGTCAAATGCAGCACCGATCAGCTCTCCGTTTGCATTAATCACCGGACTACCAGAGTTACCGCCGGTAATATCATCGGTTGTAATGAAACAAGTATGCAGCGTGCTGTCTTTATCCATATAGCGACCGTAATCTTTCTTGTTATACAGGTCAATCAGTTCTTTCGGAACATCAAACTCATCGCTGCCCGGTTTATATTTATCCATCAGACCATCCAGCGTCGTGAAATAATCATACTTCACACCATCCTGCGGACGATAGCTTTTTACAGAACCGTAAGTAATACGCATCGTAGAGTTTGCATCCGGGTAGAACAATTTGCCTTCTTTCATTTTCATCAGACCGCCTACATAAGCTTTCGCGAGTTCTCTTTTCTTTTCGCTGAAAGCCTGCACTTTTGGTTCGTAAAATTCGGTGTAGTTGTGTACAAAGCTCAGTGCATACTGTGCAGCAGCGTCATTCGCGATATCTTCTTTCTTCGGATTTTTCGTGAATGCATCAAATTTTGCATCATCCAAAAGCATTGTGTTGTTGAACACATAATCTGCATAATCAACGAAAGTTTTATCCAGATTATCGCTGCCGAATTTTTTGAAGATTACATTCTGGTAAATATCCGGATGCTGTGATTTAGGCACTTCTTTGTAATACATTTTTGCCATTTCAGCCAGCATCTCCTGTTCTGTACCGCGGTCGTAATCTTTCATCGCAGCTTTACGCGCAGCAATCAGTGCATCTGTATATTTCTTTACCGTGTCTTTATCACCTTTATCCAGTGCTTTGTGCAACGGATCCAGCGCAGCAGCAATTCGTGCAACAGCAGAAGCTTTGAAACACTCAGAATAGAAGATGGTTTGTTTTGCGTACGGTTTGTAATCAGCGTAGATATTTGCAAAACGGCTCATCAGATCGGCACTTGCTTTATCATTAACTTTCGCCCATTTGATGAATGCAGATTCTTCGTTTTGCTTTTTAGAAATAACGTTCAGGCGTTTCAGTTGCTCCGTCTGACCGATATAGTATTTCCAGTAGTTAGCGATACGTGCGTATAAACCTGTTTCTTTCAGATAAACCGCTTTGTCTTTCGCCATATGACGGCGCATGATTGACAAACGCAGATCGCGGATGGCTACGATATCCGGATTTTGTTCGTTGATCGCGAGATCAACACCGTAAGATGTTTCGTAACGATTCGTACGGCCGGGATAACCGAAGATCATTGCATAATCACCTTCCTGAACACCTTTAATAGATACAGGCAGGAATTTTTTAGGCTGATAAGGAACGTTACTGTTAGAATACTCAGCGGGTTCGTTGTTTTTATCGGCATATACACGGAACATAGAGAAATCCGCTGTATGACGCGGCCACATCCAGTTGTCGGTATCACCACCAAATTTACCGAGTGATTTCGGCGGCGTGCCTACCAGGCGAACGTCTGTATATTTTTTATAAACCAGCAGGAAAAATTGGTTGCCATTGAAATAATCTTTTACACTCACAACGTATTTACCACCTTCCGCTGCGCGGTCTTCGATCTTCTTTTTTACTGCTTCAAATTTCTTTGCGTATTTCTCACCAGTTGATTTGCCCACCGCCTTCATTACTTCAGCAGTTACATCGTCGATGTGTTGCAAATACAATACAGAAACACCTTTCGCCGGCAATTCCTGATCGTGACTGTATGCCCAGAAACCATTATCGAGATAGTTTTTTTCTACCGTACTCAGGCTGGCAATCGGATCGTAACCACAGTGGTGATTGGTCAGCAGCAAACCGCTTCCCGATATCATCTCACCGGTACAACCGCCATTAAATTGCACAATCGCATCTTTCATGCTTGCATGATTGATGTTGTACAGATCATCTTGGGTAAGTTTCAGACCCATACGAACCATGTCATTATAGTTCTTACCGATCAGCGAAGGGATCCACATACCTTCATCTGCGCGTGCCATCTGGAAAGTGGCAACCGCAAGAATGGACAATAAAAGTTTTTTCATAATCTGCGAAAAGATTCTAATGCCCGCGAAAATACGCATTTCAGACGGCTGATGGCTGATTTTCTAGTCGCTGGCTGAATTCAGAATCAAAACTTTTTTTACCGAACGTCTTAACTCCGGTCATGCTTCGTTGCGTCGCAGTACGTTCATCGGCAATACTACTATTAACCACTGTTCTGAATAAAATATAAACCCAAAGCGCGTAGAAAACAACCGTTCGGCAAAGTCTCTGACTTTGCCGCAGTGGCGCCCGGTCTCCTGACCGGAGAAAATAAATACAGTGGTGGCAGTACAGACGTTGCACACAACGTCTTCAAATAATGAGGAAAATAAACTTTAAAAACGCACTCGCGCATGTCATATCGACGAAGAAGACATCTCACCTAATACGGGCAAAAACTTGCAAAGGGAATTCTCCTTCGGAGGAGCTAAAGGAGGCCAAAATTATTTATGCATATATCCAAAAATGCCAAGTCCGATCAGAAACATCCCGAATAGTATTCCTCCAATCTGAAAAATAGCTTGCACACTGGAAGCTACAATAAAAGAACCTGGTGTTTCTGCATCATAGCAGACATCAATTTCTTTGCCCTTCCTATAACCAAGCGTACCATGTTTCAGATTTGCCGGATTTCCCGAAACCTCAGTGCCATTTTTGTCGATAAAGCTGACAAATAAATAGGCAGCTCTGCCTTCCCTGACTACATCGGACACGACACCTTTCGTATGCGTCCCTTTGAGTTTAAACCGACGATTCAGGAACAGGCCACGAATAAAATAAATAACAATGCAGATACCGAATATGCAGGGAATAAAATACATGTTGAGATCGAGGCTTGAAGTTTTTTAATATTGACACGGAGAAAAACAAAATTCTTAAAATCACAGGTGTCAATCTCCAATCACAAATATTAAATCGCCAATATTATTGCGGCACACTACCCTTGTCCACCTTCACTTCTCCACGTGGATTTTTAATTTCATAGACGGTAAAATCTTCGTTGGCTTCCAGACCGTCGCCATACATTACCTGAGTTGGTGTGGTAATGCGCACAAATTTTGAAGTATAGAATTTCTGGATCTTTTGATTCCAGACCAGTTCTTCCGTATTCAGGCGCTCCCCTTTTTTATTGACGATAACGATGCTGTCGCGGATAAGTACATTACCCTGCGCATCATAATAGCGCGCGTAGCGGGCATCAAGCGTGTTTTCCACTTTCATGCTGTCGTTATAAAACTCTACATGCACGCCTTTCTTCATATCGATGTACGGCGGTCGTGCTAGTTCATTACGAACAAATTCCTTTGCCTGCAGTTTAGCTTTTACCTTACCGCGCTCACTGTACATAATCGTTACATCCGTCGCACGATCCATCTGCAGCGTCGATTTATTTACCAGCGCGTCAATTTCTTTCGGATCATTCTGACAGGCACTGAACAGGCACAAAAACAAAATACCCGGAAATACGCTCCGGGCATTTGTCTTAAAAGTATTTTTATGTAGCCTCAGCTTAGTCATACTTACGTTTGATAAACCATTTATCATTCAAAGATATGCCTAATGAGAAACGAACAAAGTTTTCTTTAATCAGGCCGTTGGTTTCTGTACCACGTTTACCGATTTCCAGTGCTGTATGCAGGCGGTCAGTACTACGTTTGAACGGAAAGCTCGCGCCAACTGTTACCGCGTAATAATCAAAACCAGTATTATTCAGCTTCACATAATCACTACCATAATAACCACCAATGCGGTAAGTCACACGCTGGAAATAGTTATAAATGCTACTTGGATTAGGAGTAAACTCAGCACCCACGCCCACTCTGTAAGAATCCTGCACCGAATCCGGCGCGCCAAAATTCGTATACTGACTCCATTTAGTAGCAGAATAGTCAACATTTACGGCCCAGCGATCATTGCCTGATATCTGTGCACCAAAGCTGTAAGATGTCGGCAAATGAATTTTGCCTTTCACAGCAGGATCGTAATAAGAAGTATCCTGAACTGTAGTACCGCCAATGATTGCGAAATTTACATAGTAGTTATCACGAGCAACATTCACATCCTGCCCGATAGTTGCCGTCGCTCCCAAACGCAATTTCAGCTTGCTGTTCAGTTTAGTTTCATACATGGCACCACCTTTCCAGTAAATACCGCCGATTTTATTATAGCGTGTAAATTCAGAGCTCAGGAATGGAATAGTATCAGCCTGTTGCAATACACTTGAGTTACGAATTGTACCAAAAAGGTAGCCGAAATTAAAGCCTAGGCTAAAACCTCCGATTTTGTACGCCGCGCCGAGATAAGCATAGTTCAGACCACCGTCACCGGAATACACATAAGTGTTTTTACCAAGTCCGTTGATCGTAACACTATCCAGCATTTTATAGTAGACTTTCGTCTGCGGTCTCAAACCGAGACTCAAACCGCCGTGTTTTCCCATTGGGATACCGATTGCCAGATAAGACAATGTTGCAGTACCGGTACTATAATTAGAACCGTTACTGTGAATGCCCAGCATTTCAGCTTCACCGGCCAGTTCGTATGTAGTGAGCTTTAAACTCGCATAAGAAGCCGGGTTGTCCGCGTTGATGGCAAAAGGATTGGCATAGGCTGTTGAAGCGCTACCCATTCCCCTAACACCGATGTTGGACGTATTTCTCAGCGTACCGAGGCCATATCTTGAATAAGGATCATTCTCCTTTCCAGACAACGGACTACTGCCTGTTGTATTGGTTTGGGCCGTAGCGGCAAAGCCGGTGGCCATCAGTAAAGTACCGAGAAAAAAATGTCTAACGTATTTGTGGGACATTATGTTTTAATATTAGATTTAGCCCTTCCAGCAACAGATTTGGGTCTGCAAATATCTTATTTTTAAGTTTGGTTCCAAAGAAAGCTGCATCACCACCAGTTAATACCGCGTTAAAATCAGGATATTGTGCGCTGTACGCATCAATCATACCATCTATTTCAAACGCCATTCCATTCACAACACCGCTGCGCATGGAAGTTTCGGTATCATAGCCCATTAGCAAAAGATCACCTTCCGGGGCTACTTCCGGCAATTTATCGGTAAATGCATTCATTGCTTTGAAACGCATTTGCAATCCCGGAGAAATCGCACCGCCACGGAAAGCTTTATTTTTATGCAGGAAGTTGTAAGTTATGCAGGTACCAAGGCTGATCACCAGGTTGTTCTTTTCAGGAAAAAGACCATAAGCACCTACTACTAATGCAACGCGATCACCACCAAGTGTACCCGGAGAATGATAAGCATTCATCACCGGCAGACGAGCATTGTCATCAAGCTTCACATAATACTGCACCTGTTCGCGCAGCATCTGCTCGGTTTGTTCGGTTCCGTTTACCACAGAGCAAAAAATAGCAGCCTGCGGCTGATGTTTTTCAATAAGCTCCTGTAATGCCTGATGCGCCTGGGCTTCATCAAAATGCTGCGTTTCAAGCAGCGTGTCGTTAGGGCCAAAGAGCGCCGTTTTCACACGGCTGTTGCCCCAGTCGATACAGAGGTTGATTGCCATTCCTGTAAATTCGTTTCTGGTTTGAATGGGTACAAAATAGTAAAAAACAATTCCGCCTGTATCAAATAATCAAGTAAACTATTTGTCCAGATTCAGATCGTCGATAGAAAGATCGCGAAAATGACCGTTGAGTTGCACCCTGGCCTTCATGTCCTCCAGCTCTTTAATCACCGGCTGCATGCGGGTAAGATGACGGCGTATATATTCCAGCCGCTGCAATTCATCAAAAATACCGAGCAATTCATACTCTTCCTGCACCGTAAAACCCACAAAATGGCCGATCGAATAAGAAATCATTTCACTTTGCACATTCGGAAATTTACTATCCACATTCAGCAGACTGTATAAACGTTTCACCGCATCAAGAATCAAAGTAGAAAGTTTAGAATCCTGGTGTGAAAGCTTGTTTTCGGGATAAGCCACAATCGCGCCGCTGTATAATTTTTCGGGAATCGAACGCACCGTTTCCAATACACGAAAAACTTTTGTGCCCCGCGTACGGATATCCATCTCGCCATTTTCGTATTCCTTCACTACTTCTTCTACTTCCATAATCGTACCCAGGTCGCCCATTTTTTTATCGATTACAGAAGGAATGCCAAACGGTTTTTGTTCGGCAATACACTCTTTCAGCAGTTGTTTGTACCGTTCTTCAAAAATATGCAGATTGAGGCGTTCACCAGGATAAACAACCACATCAAGGGGAAATATGGGAATAAAGTTCGTCATGAGATCGGTTTTAAAAATGCAACAAAATCAGTCCAGCAGCCGGTTACAATTTCATAACAGACCGAACATTGAAAATACGCCAATGCAAGTACATTCTCAACTTACTACGGATTCTTTTTGCGGCGGATAAATCAGCAGATGTCGCTGCCAAAGAAAGAAAAATGTAAACACAAAAACGCCGAGCTGAATCTCAAGTGTAGGATCCACCATTAGCGGCACCATCAATACAGACCAAATAAAAAGGAAAAATGCACTCTCACGGTTCTTTCGCAAACGGCGGAAAGGTGCAAACATCCACAACAGAAAAAACACCAGTGCCGGGATACCAACACCCAATGCTATCACCAGAAACTGATTGTGCGGCAGCAAACGCTGGTCGTCAGGTACCTGCGGATAGTATTGATCGTAGCTCTTCTTCATTTCATCGAGCATATCGCCGGCACCAACACCTGTCAAAGGATGCTGCTCTATAATTTTCGTTGACAGTTCATAAGACATGATGCGACCGATGTCGCCATAGTCGCCCGAACGGACATTTTCCTGGTACCTGTCGTACGCAAAATTTATATAATTGAGGCGCTTATTAAAGGTCGGCACATAACGATTAGCCAGAAAAACACCGATCGCCAGTACCGCGATCAATGAAATACCAACCATTGCATGCCTGCGCAAAACCAGATAAACAGCGAAAAAGATAACGAATAAATAAAGCGCCACCAGCCCTGTCTTGGCCGCCAGCACATGCAGATAAGCCGCCAGCAATGCAATGGATATCGCCGCCAACCACTTCCCCCCCTTGCCAAGCACCCGCCAGATATATACATTCCAGACAATACAAAGCGTAACGACTGCGCTAAATGTAATATGATCATTATAAGCCGGAGTGGGCATCACCTTCGAATAGCCATAACCAGCCACATACTCGGAATAATCTCTCAAAAAAACGCCCATACTATAAGCGATTCCACACAGCATCAGCAAATTGAATACCGCAGTAAACACCCGTAACTGCTTCTGTGAGAATGCCGGCAGGAATGCAAAAGCCAGCGGCATAATAAGAAATGGCAATTTTACCTGGGTGAGCACATTCCACTCATGTTTATTATCACTCCAGAACCAGGATACCGCATACAGCAACACCCATATCAGTCCAAATAGCCACCAACGCTGTTTCAGCCACTCCTTCGGCTGCACATCACGAATGCCGTTGAGCCCAAAAAGGATCATCGAAATAGACAATATGCTGCGGGAACATAGAAAGGAACCGATCATGCATAATGCAAAAAATACAGCAAGATTAGTTTTGGATAACAGTTTATGATTTAGAAATTTAATTTTGCCCACTAGTTACGATTATCAATTTTCTTAAACGGACGCAAAGACCATTTTAGTGCAAGACAAGATAAAACAACTTTTGTCACAGATACAAGCGGGCGATTTTCGCGCGCTGGCAAGAGGCATCACTTTAGTAGAAAACGAATTACCTGGCTACCGCGATATGCTCATGTCATTGAAAGACACGCAAAACGCCAGAGTATTGGGTATTACAGGTCCTCCGGGCGCCGGAAAAAGTACGCTTGTAAACGCGTTGCTGCACCACTGGATCACTGCAGGAAAAAAAATCGCAGTAATCGCCGTAGATCCCTCTTCACCATTTAATTATGGTGCATTGCTCGGCGACCGTATTCGCATGACCGATTTTTACAATAATCCTAATGTATTCATCCGTTCGTTAGCTAGCCGCGGCGCATTAGGCGGTCTGCATTCAAATATTGTAGAAATAACCGATCTCGTAAAAAATGCAGGTTTTGACTTTGTACTGGTAGAAACCGTAGGCGTAGGCCAAAGTGAAGTTGAAATTGCGGGACTCGCAGATTGTACTGTTGTCGGACTCGTTCCTGAAGCGGGCGATGAAGTACAGACACTGAAAGCGGGCATCATGGAAATTGCCAACATCTTCGTAGTCAACAAAGCGGATCGCGAATCTGCCGAAACCCTTTACCGCAATCTCCGCATTCTGGTACATGAACGCGCGACCGACGGAAAAGAGACACCAGTTATCAAAACCATCGCCATTCAGCAAAAAGGAATCGACGAACTGGCGGACGCAATCGAAACTTATTTCGCCGAACAAAATACGCATCCGGAAAAACGACTGCACTTGCTCACCGAGAAATGCTGGCAATTAATCCAGGCGCATCGAATGAAAAATCTGAAACGCCAGGACATAAAAAATGCGCTGGAACACGCTCTCCAGCAAAAAGATTTTAATCTTTACCGCTTTTCAGAAAATTATTATTAAAATTTGCCCATATTTACCGCCACACACTAATGAATTTGCAACGCCTGTATGAAACTATCCGCCATCTGAAATGGCAGCAAGTCTTTTACAGGTTTTACTATCCGCTGAAACGCATTTTTTTCCGTACAAATGCAATTTCCGCTGCCGCATCTGCAGCTGCATCGGATTTCCCGGAGATTAAAATGCCGTTTATCGCAGTTACTGGTCTTTTTCAACCAGCGGATAATAGCTTTCATTTTTTAAACATCAGTCATAGCTTTTGCGAAACAATCGATTGGGATTTTAATGGAAATAGCCGCCTCTGGTGTTATAATCTAAATTATTTCGAATGGTTGCTGGATGAAAATATTTCAATCCAGGACCGCGGGGCAACTATTCTTGATTTCCTAAAGACGCCCGCACCACAACGGCAAACAGCCATAGAACCCTACCCTGTTTCGCTCCGAAGCATCCATTGGATTTTATTTTCCGGGAAACACGGATTTAAAGAAAATAGCCTGCTTCAGGAACTGCATCAGGACATCCAACGTATTGCCGCTTTTCCGGAGCACCATATTTTAGCAAATCATCTTTTAGAAAATGCCTTTGCACTTTTTTGCGGCGCTCATTTTTTTAATGAAAAGAAGTGGTTTCTGAAAAGTAAGACATTACTCAGCGAACAACTAAAAGAGCAAATGCTACCCGACGGCGGCCATTTTGAGCTCAGTCCGATGTATCATGCGCTATTGCTTTACCGTTTATTGATCTGTATTGGTGTTTCAAAAGATTCAAAAAGGTTTCAGGATGAAGCACTTGATACTTTTCTCAGAGAGAAAGCCGCAATTATGCTGGGCTGGTTAAAAGCGTTTTCTTTTGCAAACAACCGCTTCGCCTTAATGAATGACGCCGCAGAAAATATTGCGCCGGACAACATCGCTATTTTCCGATTGGCGGAATTTTTAAATATTTGCAGTCGTGAAACAGAACTAAAAGAATGCGGCTACCGTAAAATAAAGGGAGCAAATTGGGAGATGCTTCTGGATATCGGCAATATACAGCCTGATTATCAACCGGGACACGCACATGCGGACACGTTCAGTTTTTGTCTTAATATTGACAACGAGCCGTTTATAGTGGACACAGGAATAAGTTCTTACGCAAATGACCAAATCCGGCAAGTAGAGCGCAGCACCGCAGCTCATAACACGATTTCGGCTGGCGAAAAGAATAGCTCGGATGTCTGGTCTGCATTCAGAACTGGCAGAAGGGCAATCGTGCAAATACTGGAGGAATCGAAAAACAGACTCCGCGCAGTGCATGACGGTTATAAATATTTAAACTTTTTTCACGAGCGAAATATTTCGTGGAATGAATATAAAATTGAAATAAAAGATGAAATAACAAAAATAAATAAAGAAAAAATCTATACATTACTCCATTTTCATCCGAGCGTTGTATTAAATAAGGTAGCTGACAACATATACATGGCCAATAACACACATATTAAGTTATATGGTGTAAAATCCATTAATATAGAAGAATATCAATTTAATAATTCCTTCAATGAGAGAAAATTGGCAAAAAAATTGGTAGGTATAGCAGATAATAGCACAACTATCGTTATTGAATTGAATTGAAAAGATGCTTGTTGACCTCATAGCCGGCGCGCGGCCAAATTTTATTAAAATTGCCCCAATAATTGAGGCAATCCAGGAAGAACAGAAAAACGGTACCGATATCGAGTATCGCTTGATACATACCGGGCAGCATTATGACAAATTGCTTAGTTCTGCCTTTTTCGAACAATTAGGTATTCCCGAGCCTTATGTAAATCTGCATGCTAAAGGAGAAACACAGGCAGAGCTAACGGCGGCAATTATGCACCGTTATGAGCAGGTTTTACAGACACGCCGCCCCGACCTTGCGTTGGTGGTGGGCGACGTAACATCAACAATGGCTTGTGCGATCACCGCGAAGAAAATGAACAATATTCCGCTTGCCCATGTGGAAGCCGGAATCAGAAGTGGTGACCTGACGATGCCGGAAGAAATTAACCGCATTGTAACCGATGCCATTACCGATTTCTTTTTTACAACGACGAACACAGCTAATGAAAACCTGATACATATCGGTGTTCCGGAACAGCGAATATTTTTTGTGGGCAACACTATGATCGATACGCTGCTCAAACAAATGCCGCGGTTTAAAAAACCTGCACTGTGGGAACAATATAATTTAGCCCCGCAACAATATATCGTTACTACATTACATCGTCCGTCGAATGTAGATGATCCGCAAAAATTAAAATCATTAGTAGAAGCGATCATTCAGGGGGCAAACGGTTTGCCGATTATCTTCCCTGCGCATCCGCGCACGATGAAGGCCTTCGACAAGATTAATGTTTCGGCTGAAAACCTGCATGTCATCGAGCCGTTGGGTTATCTGGAATTCAACTATCTGGTAAAGCAAGCCAAAATAGTCGTTACCGACTCGGGAGGTATCACGGAAGAAACAACCGTAATGAAAGTGCCTTGCATGACACTAAGAGATAATACGGAACGGCCGGAAACCTATACTATAGGAACGAGTATGTTGCTCGGGACCAGTCCTTCCGCTATACAACCAGCGTTTGACAAGCTGTACCGCGGCGAATGGAAAAAAGGTGAGGTTCCTGAACTCTGGGATGGCCATACTGCCAAAAGAATCGTACATATCTTAAAAAATCTTTTCTAAATAATAATTCGCAATATGTATAAAATAGATTTTCATTTATTACTTTTATAAGAGAAATTAAGTTTTGTGCTTAATAGCCCCGAAAGTGCACTGTTTTTATAGGGATAAAATAGAGCAGGAAAATAAAAGTTAAAATATTGTCTTGTTTGGTATAGTTTTTGAACTGCATTAACCGAACAATAATTTTAGGAACTATTGAACTTTTTATGTGCCTGAGTATATTATATACATATAACTTTGCTTTACGTTCTGACTTCATATAAGTATTATGACGAGCCTACCACCATACGTGATCTACATTTTTTCCTTTGTCAGTGCGCTGATACTCAGTATGATGAGCATTCCCAGGATCATCTACATAGCAAAGAGAAAAAAGTTATTCGACGTACCTGACAACAACCGAAAGATCCACTCCCGCATTATTCCCAATTTTGGCGGTGTAGCCATCTTTTTCGGCTTTATTATCATCAGTTCGCTGACTGTTGATACTTCAAAATTCCTGAAGTGGAATTACATTGCAGCCTCAGCACTGATATTATTTGTCACGGGTGTAAAGGACGACCTGCTCAACCTGCCGCCATTAAAAAAAATAGTTGCCCAGTTTGCTGCCGCAGCTATTACCGTGTTTTTCGCTGATATTCGTTTGTCTTCTTTACATGGCTTACTCGGCATTTATGAACTGCCCTACTTACCTAGCGCAATCTTTTCTATTCTCGGTTGCATGTTCGTCACCAATGCGTTCAATTTAATTGACGGCATCGATGGTCTCGCCGGTACTATAGGAGTTCTTTCTTGTCTGATGCTCGGCATTGGACTGGGATTAGAAGGCAACACGAGTGGCGCTTGCATCGCCTTCAGCCTGATGGGTGGCATCGTGGGATTTTTACGTTACAACATTGCTCCTGCCAAAATATTTATGGGTGACACAGGATCACTGCTGATCGGATTTACGATATCAGTACTGAGTATCATGTTTATTAATTCCTATCATGGTCATGGCGAATTTGCCGGAGTCGTTCACTCTCCAAAAGCGGTACTGTTAGTTGCTTTAGCGATATTGTCAATTCCCGTTTTCGATACGTTCCGCGTATTTACTACCCGGTCAATGAAAGGACGCTCTCCTTTCCGCGCCGACAAAACGCATCTGCACCACTATTTACTTGATCTGGGCTTATCACACAGCAGCGCAGTTTCAGTATTATTTACAGCAAACGTTTTGATTATTCTGGTTTCTTTCTTCGTTCAGGATTATAACATGAATCTGGCCGTCGCAAGTCTTTCTTTTGTTGCGTTTGGTTTGTTTGCCATTCTGTTTGTTATGCGCAGAAAAATGGTAAATAAAGTTTCGGGTCCGCAGCCTGGAAAAATCGGGAAACCTGAAATACAAATCAGTGACCCATCTCAGATTTCAAGAAATACGACAGTTAATCTGAACGGTCCGATAACATTAAAAGGTAACAAGCTAAATCTCGAAGAGTCAGCGCCAGCTGAGATTCTGCAGGATGGAACCAATGCTTGAATTGCTGATATCTGATTTTAATAAAAAGTACTTAATAAAAAAGACGCCTCTGTAATATCAGAGGCGTCTTTTATTTTCTTCGCAGAGTCGTACCAACTAATATCATTTCAACTTCTCTTCGACGCGGTGAAATGCCACTTGAATATGAGTTTGAATTGTGTTCAACAGACATTATTGCAAACGTGCATTTCCTGAGATACCGCCTTCGCCGAGGTGGCCAAAACACATCGGCCAAACTATCTGCTTTGATTTAAATAAACACAAAAAGGTTTAGCAGATAAATGCAAACAAACTTTCAGATATAAGTTCGAATTGTGTTCAACAAACATTATTGCAAACGCGGATTTCCTGAAATGCCGCCTTCGCCGAGATGGCCAAAACACATCGGCCAAACTACCTGCTTTGGTTTAAATAAACACAATAAAGGCTTAACAGATAAATGCAAACAAACTTCCAGACTTGAGCTTTTGAGCGTTCAACATTGGCTTTAGTATAAAAAAACAACCCGGCGAGGCAAGAATGCTACGCCGGGTGTATTTCTCATTAGAAAATGAGAAATTGAACCTACCCACGAAAGAAAAGTTACCGTTAGGTATATCTTTTTATTGAAGCCCTTAGGGCAACAATTATTGTTTAATCATCTTTTTAGCTACTACGTCACCGCCAGCTGCCACTTCCACGATGTACATACCCTGAGGTACGCCATTCAATTCTTCAATACCCAGTGTATTCAGACCAGATTGTACCGTAATATTTTTCTCAGCAAGGATCTGACCAACCATATTTTTAATGCGTACCGCTACATTTTCAACTTCAGATGCATAGACATCAACTTTGAAACTGCCGGCGAATGGATTTGGATAGATATTGATATCGCTGATTTTACTTTGGTTATTAACTGCAATCACTTTGCTGGTAGTTTTAGAACCATCAAATGCCACGGAATACAAACGATAGTAAACAGTGTTTGATTTTACCTCGTTCAGTGCATCACGATATTCGTAGCTATGTTGAACAGTTGTAGTACCATTACCTTTTACTGTAGCAACTGTGCTGAAATGTGCACCATCAGTGCTGCGTTGCAGTTCGAAGTAATCATTGTCTTTCTCGTTTACCGTTGTCCAGTTAACGATCGCTGTTGTACCAGATTTCGTAGCACCGAAGTTAGTCAGGTTTACTGCCAGCGGTACCGAAATCAATTGGTTGATCACGAAGCTTGCCTGATTAGTGATTACTTCACCAGATTGTGCAGTAGCAGAAACATAAGCGATGTTAGCAATAGTACCCAGCGCCGGATAAGTAGCCGGAGCCTGAACTTTAAACTGAACACTGTAAGAGCCGCCAGATTCCAGTATACCACCTGCAGTTGCACTTGCACTTGAGCCGATATAGAACATCACATATTTACGACCGTTTGCCGCGGTACCAAGGAATGCGTAGTCATCACCGCTTGCATCAGACATTGTGCCGGTAACACCAGTTGCACCTGAAGTAACGATATTCAGAGAACCTGGAACATAAGTACTGTTTGCAGGAATTGAGTCAATTACCATTGTACCGAGCGCTACACCCTGACCAGAGTTTGTACCACTAATCGTGTATGTGAAGATTTCACTTGTATCGATATTTTTTGCGAGCGAGTTTGGAGGTGTTTGTTTGTTACCTGTTGCCGTTTTCGCGATAGAAACTACTGGTGGTTTCATACGAAGGCTGAAAGCAAATCCACTTGGAAAATACTGATCCGCTTCTGTACCAAAAGTAATGGCGACCTGGCTTGCATTTGGCTGAATACCGTAACCAGTACCTACTTGCAGCTGATCGATATCAATACCGAACTGATTTTTATAATTTGGATTTTTAGTTGTTACCATTGTTCCGTTCGTAGAGATCGTACCGTTCCATATATTGGAAGCAGGATTGTTGGCATCTGTAAACGCATTACCGTTGATCTGTAAGAAGTCACCCGCAGGGTTTGAAGAAGATGCTGCGAGATTGGCATCACCTTCCCATGCAAAAGCCGTCAGGTAAGCGTCACTAGCTGCCAGCGTACCGCTTGGTGCATCGAAACCGTTCAGGGTAACAGGCACCGTAGTAGAGGAACCACCTGAGTATATTTTCATGTAGCCATCGTAAATGCGAGTACTGTAATAATCGGTCTGAGCGCTGTTTTCATAAACTACTACGATAGACCAACCTGCAAAATTCCCCCCGGTAACACCACCAGTTGCAGCAACGATATCTGCTACCGTATAAGTACCTGCACCGTTTGAGTTAATGAAAGAAGTAACATCAGCATAGCTTTGGTAACCCACGCCTGCAGCTTCATTCAGTGCAATGGTATCAACACCGAGTGCTGTAACATTTGCGTAAGAACCACTGCTGCCTTTACGGAGTTTTACTGTTTTCAGATTTGCTGCATTTGCAGTGATGGCTGTTCTTGCAACACGACCACCCCAATAAAGGCGTGCAAATTTAACAGTGTTTGTACCTGTTGACGGAAGAACCAAATCTGCCGAAGAGGCATTGTTTACACTTGAACCAGCAGGAACTGCGCCAGTCAGACGAGCATCCAGTGCAAGCTGATCATTTGACCCCTGATTTCTTCTGTGAACTTCAACAGTGATAATATTTTGTCCTGCAACCAATGAAGAAGAAGGAATTGTGAAGTTTACGTTGCCCGAAGTAGTACCGCGACCAAGCGTTGCACCTGTACTGAAAGTAACGTTACCGCTTGTTATGTTATCACGTCCGTTACCAGAACCATTCAGTTCAGAGCCATTCAGATAGACAACCGCACCTTGACGGTCTTTCAGGTTAAGTGTAAAGTTGGTGTATGCGCTTGGATTTGTTACGTTGAATTTAATTCGGAAGTAGGCCGTATTTCTTGTTGAGCTGCCAGTTAAAGGTGTAGCGCCTGTGTAATTAGACCATGATGCGTCATTGAAGGAAAGTGCTTCCCAGCCGGATGGCTCAGATGTTGGCAGCGTTTCTTTCCAGGTAGAACCAAGATCAATAAGAGTGTCTGTGTACGCAGCAACCCAGTCAACATTTACAAACTGCATGTTTGAATTATCGTTACCATACTGGCTTGTTTCGCCGTTTCCGTAACTACCAAAATCATTCATTGCAGTAGTGTTCACTGTAGCACCGCTAGCCAGGTTTCCACTAGTAGTGTTATAGATGGCCATGCTGGTATTACCAAACATTGTGTGACCACCTTTCAGATTCTGAGAATAGATCAGATTATAAGCTCTCTGACCATAGGTTGCGGGCGCGCTCATTACCGCGGCGGCCAGCAACGCGTTCATAATTGCATTTCGGGGTAAAATGTTCTTTTTCATTTTAATTTTTGGTTTTTAGCTGCATGGCTTTCTACATGCGTTTTCGTTTCGTATTATTAGGTTTTAAAAAAACGGGCGGATATCGACAGGGTTACCGACACCTAGGGCTATGACACGACCGGACCAGTATACCATATGGTTCTGATTCAAATACGTGAGCAGAAAAAAACGAGCAAATGCTCCGAATATGTAAGGGAATTTTTTTACATCAGCTAAAAACAAAAATGACGCTCATGCAAATGCAGGACATGCAGCATAAGATCCGCTTTTTTAATTTCAGGCTGTGTAAAAGGAAATAGTTCCGTTACTCCGGATGGAGGATGAGTAACATGAGAATGCCTATACGGCATACATACGCTCATAGCGTTCAATTTGCTTCGTTTCATTGGGCGGTTTTTAGAGTAAACAGTGATTATATAAAACCAGTTGTTCAAACTTGGAAATGCAAATAATATAAATTAAATGGTGCTTTCGTGTTTTAACATTTCCTGATGCAAAGATTGCGAATAAAATATACTTACACCAAATTAATTTTTGCAAATCGATTGTTAATGAATCTAAAACCCTTTACCAGTAAGCATTTTAAAAGTCAAAAAAAGCTTTTAACTAACAAATAATTTATTACCAGACTATATAATAATCCACAAATAACTTTAACTTATCTACAGAGATTGCCGGATTCTTAAATTTCCAGTAGGTTTGTAAACTCAGAGATTTTCTCAGGAATAGCACATGGCTGAAAACTATATTGTATCTGCCCGGAAATACCGCCCGCAGACCTTCGATACCGTTGTGGGTCAGCAACATATTACTACAACGCTGAAAAATGCCATCAGGCACCAACAGCTCGCTCACGCATATTTATTTTGCGGTCCGCGTGGCGTTGGTAAAACAACTTGTGCCCGCATTTTAGCGCGTACGATCAATTGTGAAAACCCAACGCCTGATATGGAGGCTTGCGGTGAATGTAATACTTGTCTCTCCTTTAAAAACAACACTTCTTTTAACGTATTTGAGCTCGATGCCGCTTCTAACAACTCTGTTGATGACATCCGTAACCTGATCGACCAGGTACGTTTTGCACCGCAGCAGGGGAAATACAAAATCTATATCATAGATGAGGTGCACATGCTCAGTGCCGCTGCCTTCAATGCTTTTTTGAAAACACTTGAAGAGCCGCCTCCCTACGCAATTTTTATTCTTGCAACCACGGAAAAGCATAAAATCTTACCGACGATTCTTTCCCGTTGCCAGATTTTCGATTTTAAACGAATCACAACAAACGATATCGTCGATCACCTGCAATCGATTGCTTCGAAAGAACATTTGAATGCGGAAGAAGCCGGCCTGCACGTTATTGCACAGAAAAGCGAAGGTTGTATGCGGGATGCGCTTTCTATGCTCGACCGCATTTCCAGCTTTACCAACGGTGTACTCTCTTATGCCGCTACAATGGAGCATCTCAACCTGCTCGATGCCGACTACTATTTCCGCCTTACGGATCATATGTTGGCACAAGACGTAGCGGGTACTTTGCTTTTGCTCGATCAGGTATTGGAGAAAGGATTTGAAGGTGATGTAATCATTGGCGGACTGGCAGAACATCTCCGGAATCTGCTGCTGTGTAAGGATCAGCGCATGGCCAAATTGCTGGATGTTCCCAATGACCACAAACCAATTTATTTCGAAAAAGCCAATCAGACACCGCCGGCATTTATCCTCTCTGCATTGAATGTGATCAATGAAGCAGAGCTGGGCTATAAAAATGCCACGAATAAACGTTTGCACATTGAGCTTTGTCTGATACGTCTCTGCTACGTATTACATGCAACGCAAAACAGCGATGCGGTAAAAAAAAACTCCAGTAATGTAGTTCCGCCGCCGGCTCCAATGCCTCAGGCACAAATACCACAGACTCAGACACCGCAACCGCCGGCCAGACCTGTCATGCAGGAGCCTGTCATGAATCAGCAGCCGGCCCCGCAGCAAACATCAGTTACACCTGCAAACGGACAGAACCTGCAAGAACCAGGGGCACAATACCATCGTGCGGCAGCGCCTCCTCCACCCCAACCGGTTCCGCAGTCATTCGGCCCACAAAACATGATGCCATCTTCAAAAGCGACTACAACAAGTAGCAATGCGAATGAAGGTGCAGGCAGACGTATCCGGAAAAATCTGCTCGAAAACATTGATGCCTCACTTAGTAATGCAGGCGCTGATACAACCACTGCGGAAACAAAAGAACTCACGCTGGAATGGGCAACAGAATTATACAATCAGTATAAACAAAAAGCCCGCGAGGAAAGCAAATCGGTCCTTTTTGCCCAATTATCAATGATGCAACTGGAAGTACATCCACCAGAAGAAGTACGCATTATAGCACCTTCGGAGATTACGGAAATGTACGCCCTCGATCAACGAAACGACCTGATTGAATATTACCGGGCGCATACAGGCATCCGCGTGCGGGTGACGACAGAAATCCGGGAAGATGTAACCATCGTACACGAACAAAAGGCGATATTAAGCAAACCGGAAATATATGAGGCCATGGTTCGTAAAAATCCGAATCTTGGAAAGCTGAAGGATGCATTAAATCTCCAGATCGAATATTAATTAAATATTTAACAAGACAAGGGAAACTTTAAAAGAAAACACTATTCTTTCATTGACAGACCATTGTTTTATTAAATCCGTGCTTTTCCCAAACAAAAAGCGATTCAACCTATCAACTTATTGATTACTTTTGAAACTCAAAATAAACAGAGAAAAATTATATGGCCGAAGCGATACGTATGCCACTGCTTAGTGATACGATGAAAGAAGGGGTGATAGCGGCTTGGCACAAAAAAGTAGGTGACACGATAAAATCTGACGATGTACTGGCTGATGTTGAAACAGACAAAGCCACTATGGAAGTTACTCCTTATGTAGATGGTACATTGCTGTATATAGGTGTAGAACAAGGAAAAGCTGCGAAAGTAAACGATATTATTGCCATCATCGGTAAGCCAGGTGAAGATTATAAGTCTTTGCTGGACGCTCCTGCAAGTGCACCAGCTGCTGAAGCTCAGCCACAAGAACAGGCAGCTCCGGCACAACCGGCCACTGCTCCGGTTGCTGAAACTCCGGCACCAGCTCCCGCTGCACAACCACAACAACCACTTTCCGGCGATGCTACGGTAATCCGTATGCCGTTGCTGAGTGATACGATGACTGAAGGTAAAATCGTTGCGTGGAACAAGAAAGTAGGCGATATAGTAAAAAGTGATGACTCAATTGCAGACGTGGAAACCGACAAAGCAACCATGGAAGTGGTTCCTTATGTAGACGGCACGTTACTTTATGTTGGTATTCCTGCAGGTCAGGCGGCCAAAGTAAATGAAATTATTGCCATCATCGGCAAACCAGGCACTGATGTTGCACCTTACCTTGCACAAGATGGAGCAGCAACTGCACAACCAGCTGCTGCTCCACAGCAGGAGGCAGCTCCGGCTGCGACAGCAACTCCGGCACCTGCAACTACTCCGGCAACAACAGAACAACCGGCTGCTTCTTCAGACGAAAGACTGAAAGCATCTCCGCTTGCTAAAAAACTGGCTGAAGCTAAAGGTGTGGATCTGCACCTGGTAAAAGGTTCTGGCGACAATGGCCGTATTGTAAAACGCGACGTTGATAATTACCAGCCTGCTGCACAACCAGCTGTTGCAAGCGTACAACCGGCTGCAACCGGTGCTGCTAAAGCTCCTGCCACCGTTGCACAACCTGTGGTTACGGGTCAGGAAGGACATGTGGATCATCCGCTGTCTCAAATGCGCAAAGTAATTGCCCGCCGTCTGGCAGAAAGTAAATTCACTGCGCCGCATTTCTACCTTCGCATGACGATTACTATGGACAACGCTATTGCCGCCCGTAAAGCGATCAATGAAGTGTCTCCGGTAAAAGTTTCATTCAACGATCTGATCATTAAAGCCGTGGCAATGACGCTGCGCAAACATCCTGAAGTAAACAGCTCCTGGATGGGTGATTTTATCCGCGAAAACCAGCATATCCACGTTGGCACAGCCGTTGCAGTTGATGAAGGACTGATCGTTCCGGTAATCAAATTTGCAGATCAGAAATCGCTGTCGCAAATTGCTCAGGAGGCAGGTTCGCTGATCGATAAAGCACGCAATAAAAAATTACAGCCGCAGGAATTTACTGGTAACACGTTTACCATTTCTAACCTCGGCATGATGGATATCGATGAATTTACCGCGATCATCAATCCACCAGACAGCTGCATCCTCGCTATCGGTAAAATCGAAGCGACGCCAGTTGTTGAAAACAATCAGGTTGTGATCCGCCAGTTGCTGAAACTCACCATGAGCTGTGACCACCGCGTGGTAGACGGCGCTGTAGGTGCACGTTTCATGCAGACACTGAAAGCACATCTGGAAAATCCGGTAACGATGCTCGTATAACAATCAGCAAGTACAAATAAAAAAATAAGCGCTCCAAAAGGGCGCTTATTTTTTATAGCATTATACGATAAAAGTTATATCCTCACGAAGCTCGGGAACATAGGAGTACAGTCGATGAAATGTGCGACGCAACGAAGCACAACCGAAGTAATGAATGTTGGCAGCAAAAATTGATACAACAAGACTTCTCCCTGCGCGAAATCAGCCCGCAATGCGAAACCCACAATGAATAAGACTCGTGCAAAGACACCCCTTTCAGGGGATGAGGCATTACTGGAAAAGGTACATCAGACGAAACGTCCAGGTATTGTTATACTGCTGCGCGCGACCAAATTCCGGATAATAATCTTTACGGATTGACATCAAGGAATACTGAAAACGCAGGTTCAGGAACAGACCTTTGATCAAATGCAGATCACCGCCGATCACAAAATTCAAATCAGATTTTTTGAAAGGATATTTTCCTAGCGTATCGGCCCAGGAACCATTACCGCCGGGTGGTTCCGGATTGGTAGTTACACTTTCGCTGCTGCTGATCAGTTGTGCGAAAGAGAACCCCGCGCCAAAATGACTTTTTTGTTTATCAAAATAATTGAACAGAACAGGAATTTCAGCATAGTTGAGATTGATGCCGTATTTCTGAATTTCATAAGCGCCGGAATTAGACAACTGTTGTTTATTTCCATTGCTACCCTTCTGCGAAAATAAGAGCTCCATGCTAAATGCAGCGTGTTCCGCGACGCGCGCATACATAATACCCCCGAGATTCAAACCCACTTTATGATATCCGGCATAACTGTCTCCGTCTACCTGCGCAAAATTCGCTCCAACCAAAAGACCGCCATAAAACACACGGGGAACTTCTTCGTAATATGTAGAGGGATTTCTTTGCGCGCTTACTGTATTGGAGAAAACAACCACCGCGATAAATGCCGCGAAATATCTAATTTTAGACATCGAAACCTTAAATGTTGCTAATGAGTTTCAAATATACGGCAAACACCCTGAAAAAACTGGAACAGTTGTTTGAAGAGGCCCGCTACATCGTCAGATATGAGAAAGGTAATTTCAATTCCGGGTTTTGTATTCTTGAGGCAAAACGAGTAGCTGTAATCAACCGCTTTCTGAATACTGAAGGGCGCATCAATGCATTAATTGAAATATTGCCGTCACTTACAATTAACGAAGAAGAATTAAGTGATGAAATGCAAAAATGGTACACGCAGCTGAAAGGCAAATCACTTTCGAATGATGAGCCTTCTGTACAAACAGAAATGGACGCATAAAATGGGTGAAAGTGAAATTCACAACGTCAATGTACCGGCATCGTTTGCCCAAATCATAAATAATAAATCTTAAATTTTAAAAGGCTCACTTGAAAATAACATTTCTTGGCACCGGGACCTCTCAGGGTGTACCGGTCATTGGTTGTGACTGCAATGTCTGTACATCCACAGATAAAAGAGATAAAAGACTGCGCAGTGCTGTTTGGGTTGAAACGCCCGAAGCAAGTATAGTTATCGATTCAGGGCCAGATTTCCGCTATCAGATGTTGCGGGCTAATGTGCGCAAACTGGATGCACTGGTATTTACACATGGCCACAAAGATCATATTGCCGGGATGGACGATGTGCGTGCCTATAATTATTTCCAGCAGAAAGCCATGGATGTATATGCAACCAAAGAAACGCAGGATTCCTTGCACCGTGAATTTTCTTACATATTCGCGGGACTCGATTATCCGGGTATTCCGCAGATCAATCTTCACACAATTACGCCAGACAGGCCGTTCTTCATCAACGGACTGGAACTGATACCGATCCGGGTTTTACATTACCGGTTGGAAGTGCTCGGTTTTCGCATTGGTGATTTTACCTATATCACAGATGCTAATTTTATTGCGCCGGAAGAGCTCGCGAAGGCAAAAGGCAGCAAAGTATTTGTGTTAAATGCATTGCGTCGCGAACCGCATATTTCCCATTTTACCCTGAATGAAGCTGTGGCTATTGCCAAAGAAGTTGGCGCTGAACAGACGTATTTTACACATATCAGCCACCAGCTCGGTCTTCACGAAGAATTGAATGAAGAATTGCCTAAGGGAATGCAACTAGCTTATGATACGCTCTCTTTTGAGCTTTAAGTTTTTTTTAATCGCAATCTGTATATATTTACAAGCTTTAAAACAGAGCTTTAGAAACCAAAAAATGAAAAAATTTCTTACCGCAGTGATATTTGCGCTGGGCATCGGAACTGCCGCGCATGCACAATATGAAAATACTAAAATCAAAGTAGGCGAACCGGCTCCGGAATTGGCTTTCAATAATCCTACCGGCGAAACCGTTAAATTGTCGGAACTCAATAAAGGCCATTTTGTACTGGTTGATTTCTGGGCTTCCTGGTGTGGTCCTTGCCGCCGCTCTAATCCTGCACTGGTAAATATTTACAACAAATACAAAGACCAGAAATTCAAAGACGCCAAAAAAGGTTTTGTTATTCTGAGTGTTTCACTGGACCAGAATAAAGACGCATGGTTGGCTGCCATTGAAAAAGACAAGCTGGTTTGGCCTTATCACGTTAGCGACCTGGGCGGCTGGCAATCCAAAGCTGCGGAAATCTATGGCGTTCAGTTCATTCCGCAGGCATTTCTGGTAGGTCCTGATGGAAAAGTGATCGCAAAATACATGACTTCGGAAGCGGCAGAAGCTGATCTGGAAAAGTTTGTTGCGAGCAAAAAATAGTCTGTAAAAGCAGATTTTATTTGGAGAAATATTGAAAATTAACTAACTTCGCACCTCGTTTTAACACGCATGGCCAAATCCATGCACAAAAGGCAATACATGAAAAAAGATATCCATCCGAAAGGTTACCGTCTGGTCGTATTCAAAGACATGTCTAACGACTACGCATTCCTGACTCGCTCTGCAACGAACACAAAAGAAACTATCATGTGGGAAGATGGCAATGAGTACCCATTGATCAAAGTGGAGATCTCTCATATGTCTCACCCATTCTACACAGGTAAATCTGTATTCGTAGATACTGCAGGCCGTATCGAAAAATTCAAAAATCGTTACGCAAAGAAGAAATAAGTTCTTCTTTTACAATACTTGCTTCAAGCATGAAAAATCCCGACTTTTGCCGGGATTTTTTTATGTCTGTACCCTATTCTGTTGTCCCTGTTTTAAGCGAATTTTATCAACTTACAAACAACTACTATAACTGACCATATGCAGCTTATACTTTTTGACGACCAATCGCGCTTCGGCCTGATGCCTTTCACCAGAACCCGCCCCGCGGCAGATATCCGTTGTGGCATATTTACCATGCGTGAACGCTGGGAAAAATTGCTGGGACAAAAAAGCAGTTCCATTACTGAAGCTTATTTGCAACAGGTATTTCCGCCGGATGCAGCTGACGACAATCTGCTGGTAAATGGCGGCATCTTTGCTTCGTCAACCCTGGCCAATGCTATTAAAGCTCTGCAGCCCGAAAGCAAACTCGTTAAAGATGACACTATAATTGCTGCAAGAACTACCCGGAAAGAACTTTCTTTTGACGGACTGGCAGCAACACTGCAAACATTCTCTACCGTTTCTTTCGAAGAAAAAATAAACCAGTTAAAAAATACCTGGGATATTTTCTCACAGAATGACCGCGCAATCCGCGAAGATTTTGCAATCATCACAGAAGGAAGACAAAGCGATGTCATTCCCGAAGGTGTAACCGTCACCGGAAAAGAAAATCTGTTTATCGAACCAGGAGCAATCGTTAACGCCGGCACAATTATCAATGCTGCCACCGGACCGGTTTATCTGGCGAAAGATGCTGAAATTCTGGAAGGTTGTATGTTGCGCGGCCCGATTGCGCTGGGCGAACACGCCGTGCTGAAAATGGGCGCTAAAATTTACGGTGGTACCACAATCGGCGAAGGTTGTAAAGTAGGCGGCGAGATCAGCAACGTTGTTTTCTTTGCCAATAGCAATAAAGGACATGACGGTTATCTCGGCAATGCTGTAATCGGCGAATGGTGTAATCTCGGGGCAGACACAAACTGTTCGAATCTAAAGAACAATTATGACGAAGTAAAAATCTGGGACGAATACAACAATAAAAGCATTAAAACAGGCTTGACATTCTGCGGTCTGCTGATGGGCGATCATTCCAAATGCGGCATCAATACCATGTTTAACACGGGCACTGTAGCAGGCGTTTCCTGCAATATTTACGGTGGCAATTTCCCGGAGAAATTCATTCCGTCCTTTTGCTGGGGTGGCAGTGAGGGTATGGTAACTTATGATTTCAACCGCGCGATGGACACTGCAAATCGCATGATGGGCAGAAGAAACAAATCACTTTCTCCGGCAGAAATCGAAATGTATCGCTGGATTTTCGAGCAAACTACCGAACAACGTAATATTTTCGCGAAATAGAATTATTCCTTTTCAAACAATATCAATCAAACTAACAATACAACAATGCGTAAAAAAATTGTAGCCGGCAACTGGAAGATGAATCTCAACCTTGAGGATGGTAAAAATCTCGTTGCGGGCATTTTAGCTGGTAATCCGGCGCTGACAGAAAGCAAACAAGTAGTGATCGCTCCGCCGTTCATTCATTTGCTGCAAACAGGCGTACAAATCGAAAACCAGCAATACATTTCACTGGGCGCACAAAACTGCCATTTTGAGGCTTCTGGCGCATTTACCGGCGAAGTTTCTGCAGCTATGTTACAAAGCGCAGGTGTTCAATATGTAATTATCGGCCATTCTGAGCGTCGTGAGTATTTCAACGAAACAGACAGCCAGCTGGCACAAAAAACAGATCTCGCTTTACACAACGGCCTCAAAGTAATCTTCTGTTGTGGCGAACCGCTGGATATCCGTGATGCCGATACACAAAACGATTATGTTGCAGCACAGATCAAAGCAGGACTTTTCCATCTTGACGCAACTTCATTAAAAGATATAGTGATTGCATACGAACCAATCTGGGCAATCGGCACCGGCCGTACCGCTACTGCTGCACAGGCACAGGAAATGCATGCGCACATCCGCCAGATCGTTGCTGCACAGTATGGAAATGACGTGGCTAATGATATGAGCATTCTGTACGGTGGCAGCTGCAAACCTGCTAACGCTGCCGAACTGATGGCTTGTCCGGATGTAGATGGTGGCCTGATCGGTGGTGCATCACTAAAAGCAGAAGAATTTCTTGGCATTATTGACGCGATGATCAAATCATAAAAATATTTTTTCGATGAAAATTGCAGAAAAACTTGCGGAAGTGAAAAACTTGCGTACCTTTGCAATCCAATCGAGAAAATGGCGTGTTGGTCAATCGGTTACGACGCCTCCCTTTCACGGAGGAAGGACGGGTTCGACTCCCGTACATGCTACAAAGTTCCGCTGAAAAGCGGGACTTTTTGCTTTTCAGCCCAATGCTTATCTCAGTATATCTTAAATTAGATTAAGATATCTTCACACATGAGAAGCGATATTCTATTTCTTGTCCTGGCACTAATCACTGGTGCATTAATTCCGATTCAGGCGGCGACAAATGCCGCATTCAGCAAAAGCGTCGGAAACGCGACAATCACCACGTTAATGGTACTTATCGTGGGACTTATCGGCATGTTTGTATTTGCATTGCTTTCAAGAGTTGCTATTCCCACCAGACAGCAATTAGCTGAGGCCCCCGGATATAGTTACCTTGGCGGATTAATTGTTGCCACCTACATTATCATGATCACGATTTTAGTACCTCGCATCGGCGTGGGCACTTCCATCGGCCTTATTGTAACCGGACAGATAATCTGCGCCGTCGTCATAGATCATTTCGGTCTTTTTAAAACGACCGTACAACCTGTAAATGTTACGCGTCTGGCCGGCATGATACTCATGATTCTCGGCGTGTACCTTATAATGAAAAGAAAGTAGTGCTGGTGGCCATTCTCCATCCTTTGCAAACGCTCAACAAATCGCACTCCGAAACTAATTTTTATAATTGTGCAATATTACAAACTCGACCCTTCTATTCTGTTGTCGTCCCTCCTCAGTTGTGTTAGACGCCACCGGATTTTTAAACCCGAGTCCCCATGTAAAAATTCTTCTATCGTCTACATTGTTATAAACAAGCATCGCTTTGGCACTGTCGGCCCTTTTCTGAGAGAGATTTATGTTTGTACCTTCCCCGCCGACCGTATCTGTGTAACCGCAAACAAGAATTTCGGTTTCCGGATGCTTATTTAACGCGTCCGAAAACCGTTTGAAAGCGGGAAATACTTCCGCTTTTATTCTAGCTGATCCAAAATCAAACAAGACATTGTTTCCAAATACGACTTTTACAGTATCATTCAAAATGCTTACTTCCGCTTCATTCACGGACTTCTTCAAGTCAACGTATGTTTTTCTCATGTAAGCAGAATGCTTACAGGAAAACAAAAACAAACTTGCCAATGCAAGGACCATACAATTACGAATCATTTTTGTGATGTGTTGTGGGGACTAAAATACTTTAAGTTTCTATTGCATCCAATTCCGAATTAACCAACAAACAACAGATATTATTAAATTCTACCACAATATAATTTATACATAATAATAATATGATTTAAGGAGAGCGGATTCCACAACCGACAAACAAAAAAATACCCGCCAGGAAAGAATTCCCGGCAGGTTCCAGTTTTAAACGAAAAATTTACATTTCGACTAAGTCGCGCCCCTTAATAGAGGAACAAAATTTTTATTTTTTAGCAATTAATTCGGCGAAATCTTTGCCAGCCTTAAACTTAGGCGCACGAGTCGCTTTAATTTTCATCAGTTGACCGGTTTGCGGGTTACGAGCCATGCGTGCAGCGCGATCGGCAACAGAGAAAGTACCGAAACCAACGAGTGTTACGCGTTCTCCTGCTTTCAATGCTTTCATAATGTTTTCCATAACAGAATCCAAAACCTCTCCGGTTAGTGTTTTTGTAATGCCAGCGTCTTTAGAGACTTTGTCGATAAGTTTTCCTTTGTTCATTTGGTTATTGTTTTAACGATCATTAATTTATATATCAATTTCCGGGCCAATCTTGCCAGCCTGCGCCATATTTAAAAACGCTATAGCTAAGTGCCCATTTTAGAGATTCATAATTTCGTAGAATCGATCAGGAAGATTACCATTTTCATCATACCATTCCGGCAGGCAGTAAAATCCCTTTCTTCTGGAATTATAATGCAAGCAAATCCATTCACGTTTGCATGCGTGAAAAATCTGAGTCGTATAGTAAACACGTCTGTCTGTACTTTTTTCTGCAACCGGAAAATCCGTTTCAAGCAAATCGATCAGCTGTTCTGTCGACAAAGGCAGCGCCTGCCTTGCAAGTGCAGTGGCAATTTTCTGCCCCCAACCAAGTCTTCCGTCAGACCTGATGTTTTTTCGGTTAGTTAGATTGCTTTCGTTCGGGATACTATTGAATCTATTCATTACCCTCATCTCTATTCTGTTTGTATTATCACACTTCTAAGAGCCTACTAAATCAATAACCGTGCCAATTTTAAAACACACGCATATTAATCAGCAAATCAAACAATTAGGGAAATAAAATCTTTTTTAAGCCTTTCTTTTGATAAAAAACGGCATGAAAAATGCTATGTACTAAGTGAAAAACTTTAGAAATGAAAAGAATCATTGCTTGTATGGCGCTCATTGCGGCCGGAAGCCAATGCGTAATGGCGCAGGATGTAAAAGAAACCACTGTAAGTTTTATGAAAGCAGATCATGCAGCATTTAGCGGCAGCTATAACTATCCAAAATCTATGGTAGAAAAAGTACTTGCCGACCGTCTCGCAGCAACAGGTCTCGATCATGGAAAGTCTACAAGCGGTTTCAAGAGATATTCAGAAACAATCTGGACCGGCATCACAGATACCAAAGGCGACATTTATACAAAGGTATCAGGGTCGAAGAAAAATGCGGTGGTTTATGTACTTATCTCAAAAGGCTATGACAATTTTATCAGCAGTACAACAGATTCGGGGACGGCTGCCAAAACCAAAGATTTTTTGGTTGGTCTGGAGAAAGATATCAGCGCTTACCAACAGCAACTAATTTTAGAGGAACGGCAAAAAGAACTGGCCAAACAGGAAAAGAAAGAACAGGATTTACAAAAGAAATTGGACAAGCAAAGTCTAGAGCTACAAAAAGCCCAATCCGCGTTAGATGCGACGAAGTCTAAATCATAATTTACAGCCAAACGAAAAGCTGCTCAAGTATGGGCAGCTTTTTATTTAATGACTTTTTTTAGCTGAAAAAAATACGGTGAAATGAACTTATAATCCATTACTACAACCTACCATTCAACGGTCATCACATTTGTATTCCAAAATGTCGCCGGGTTGACAATCGAGCACTTTACAAATAGCTTCCAGCGTAGAAAAGCGGATTGCTTTTCCTTTGCTTTGTTTGAGTATAGATAGATTGACATTAGACACTCCTACCCGCTCTGATAATTCTGTAAGACTCATTTTCCGTTTCGCCATCATCACATCCAGATTTACAATTATTGCCATTTCCATACTTGTGTTTTAGATAATCAGTGAATTTTCGAAAGTTTCCATCATGTGCTCATAATTGCGTTCGTTCTTTCCCCAGGAGATAATCCCGAAAATGCAAACCGAGCAAAAATCAACTTTGGTGGTTCCGTTTTCTTCATGCAGTTTGATATAAATATTTTCTCCCCAGGAAGACATCGTCGCTTTAGAAGTAGCAAACAAATCACCAGATACTTTATCGGCATGTCGAACCTTGAAACCTGCTTCTGACAAAACTTCCGCCATTTTATCAACTAAAATATCTTTAGGAAGATCGAATTCTTTCTGATGTTTGACTTTACTGGTAAAAATATTGTACCTGCTGGTAAAATAAGGTTTGAAATAAAAATTGCCGCGCACAAATACGCTGAAGAATAAAAGACAGCCCATCACAGCTCCAATGATATAGAACGTCTGTTGAGATTTTGCCGAAATGAACATTATTGCGGCCATGTAGACAATGAAAAAAATAAGGTTTGATGCTTTTCCTTTTTTCATAAAAATTGATGTTTTGTTTTTTGTAGGATTTGAGACAAATGTAAAACAAGAAAAATGAAAAGCAACTATTTATTATCGATAATCGATAATTTTTTACCCAAAATCGTTCAAACTTCTTTTGAGTTGTGAGTTCAATCGATCCAAAATAAGGGGTTGAGCAAATCAGACATCTGAGATCGCAAAACCAGCTTCATCGGTGCTTCAACAATGCTAAGGCCATAAAATAAAGCCGCCCTGCACGGAATTGTGCAGAGCGGCGATGCATTTAAACCCAGAGATATTTATTGTTTCACCAACTTAATTGTTGTCAGTAAAACATTGTTGTTGTCGTACAAATGCACGATGTAAATACCAGATGAAATATTTTCAAGCGAAATAACGCCGTTGCCTTGTGCGCGAATCAACACCTTACCTTCGAGACTGCTGATAGTAGCAGTTGTTCCATTCGGCGCATCAATGGAGATGCGATCAGCAGCAGGATTCGGATAAATACTAATGGCTTGTTTACCGCCAATCGTTGGTACGCCTACCGGTGAATAAGTCGCCGTTGCAGAACAGCCATTCGCATTGGTAACAACTACAGTGTACGTGCCTTGTTGTGTATAGGTATAGTTTTGGTCAGTCGCACCTGCGATATCAGTACCATTCAGCTGCCATTGATAACTTACAAAAGACCCGGTGCTTAAGGTAGTACCATTTGCAGTGATCACCGGAGTCGGCGCAGCATCTACAACCACTGTGCTATCTGCGGTTGTCGCGGTACAAGCACCGTTGGTAATAACGACATGATAAGTGCCAGCGGCAGTTACCTGATAAGTATTAGTCGTTGCGCCGCTGATGTCATTTCCGTTGTGCGCCCATTGATAAGTATAAGAAGAACCCGTATCAGTCTTCAGTGTTACGTTACCACCATCGCAAAACGCCAACGGACCAGAAGCAGTAAGCGTACCCGCAGGTGTGTTATTTGTTACCAGAACCGGCAAAGAGATATCATCGCAACCTAAGAGATCAATTTTAACCGCATAGTTACCACTTGTCGTAGCCGTATAGCTCGCATTCGTAGCACCCGCAATGCTGGCACCGTTCTGGCGCCACTGATAAGTGTAATTTGTACCACTGGCGGCAGTCAACACTACATTTCCACCATTACAGAATGAAGTAGCACCTGAAGCAGTAACTGTCACTACCGGCATTGGATTCACAACAAATGTAATTGGCGTAGCAGTCGTATCCACACAACCGGCAGAGCTCGCTACCGCTACCCGGTAAACGCCTTGTGTACTTGTTGTATAATTTGTACCGGTAGCACCACTGATTGCCGTATTGCCCTGAAGCCACTGATAAGACGCGGCACCTGCAGTTGCATCGATAGTGATGGTATTTCCCGCACAAACCGTTGTTTGTCCTGTAGTGGAAATAAGAGAATTTGGTTTAGCATTAGTCGTAATGTTGGCTGTTGCTGCTGCAGTACAGCTACCATTTGCTACGGTATAAGTAACGACAAGCGATCCCGGACCTACTGCAGTCAACACACCAGTGTTGGTCACAGTTCCATAATACTGATTGGAACTCGTCCAGATACCGTTGGCAGTTGGGTTAGTCAAAGTAGCTACCTGTCCGACGCAAAGCGCTGTTGGTGCGGTGATGGCGCCCACCGTCGGTGTAGCCGTAACTGTGATTGTATCATTTTTAAAACCAGTAGTCGTCGTATAAGTAATCACAGCCGTACCTGCTGAAACAGCGGTAACAACACCAGTACTGCTTACCGTAGCCACAGTGGTTGTAGCGCTCGACCAGGTACCGCCGGCTGGCAAACCAGTCAGCGCTGAAGTAGCGCCTGAACATAATTGGTTGCTACCAGTAACGGCAATAACCGGCGCTGAGAATTCGTAAGCACCGATATCCGGAGTAGTGGCACTTCTGGTTGCGTTATTAATATCTGTAGTAATGCTGGCAATTGGCGTACCGATATTATCAATCAGCGAACTGTTTGGCAAGAAGTTGCCTGAAGAAGGATTAGAAAACAATGGCTCCAGATTTACAGAAGCCAGATCTTGTGAAACAGCCGTCTGCCAGGTAGCAACTGTTGAATAATTTGTACCACCGGCACGACCAATATAATTGGAACCACCCGCACCATTGATGTAAAAATCATTATAATTGGAAGTATAGGTAGTGGCCGCGGTATTCATGTAGATACCATATTTGGAACTAGTTCCGCCTCTGGTAATGGAAACCAGATTATTTTCAAAAACGAGGCCTGACGCTGCGTTGCTCTGGTAAAAACCAAAGCAACTTGCGTTGCTTGCGGCCGCCGAACCGGCATTATCAGAAGAAACCGTGTTATAGTAATACTGCGTATAAGAAGCGCCGGTATTGTAAAACGCATACTGAGTGCCGTCGCCATTCATATCATAGACCACATTGTTTGCGAAAATATTTTCGTTACCAGCAGAAGCTACAGCCTGTGTGGCAAAACCGTAAACGGAATAAGGACTCGTTCCGGTCAACGAACCAAAGAAATTATGCACTTTATTTTTCGAAACCAATGTGCTTTGATTTCCGTTACCAAGATTAATACCGTACATACTGCCCAGCGTTGCTAATGTAGCCCGGCTGATATCGTTCTTTTCAATCAGCAGATTACTGTTGCCGTATACATAAATACCGGTGTAATAAGGATTCAACAATGTATTGCCCGTCACTATATTGCCGTAAATACGTGCAGCAGGATCTCCGATCACCGTAATGCCGTAGTAACCGCCGTTGATAGTATTGTTGCTGATAGTGTTGCTATCGCAAAGACTGTTGGTAATAGTTGAGATGCTGGTGCTGCCGTTGATGCAAATGCCGTTGAAACTAAATGTCGAAGCTGCCATATTCACCGTACAGTTACTGATTGTATTGTGATCGGCATTGTTGATGAGCTGAATCGCAAAGCCTCCTGCTGTGCCAGTCGAACCGACAGTGAGGTTGTTAATCGTCACATAATCGGCATTATTGAGACTAAGCGTTGCGTACGGACTACCTGTCGCGGCGTAGTTTAATGCGTTGCCGTTTCCATTGATCGTAACGGTATTGGTTGTCGACGAACCCGGAATGAGCGGAATAGTCACTTGCTCCGTGTACGGGCCACTAGCCGATGCAACATTAATAACAACCGGACCGGACACCCCGGCTCCTAAAGCAGTAGCTGCATCAGTAAACGAAGCGAAGTTGGCACCGCCGGTTAATTGCGCGCTATTGATTGTGTAAGTTCCCCCGGCAAGTTGGGCATAGGCTCCCGGCACGGAGGCACAGAGGGTGAGGAGGCCGAGAAAAAGTAGGCGTTTTCTTTTCATCAGAAAAAATATAGAGGTTAAAAATTTCGACCACAAAACGAACCTCGTGGCTAAGAATAAAAATCTTTAACTGTATATTATTTTTCAAAAAAGAACGGGGTACAAACAAGGGGACAGTTTACTTGATATTGAATAATAACCAATTGAGTATTACACATTATAACAAACCGACTATTCATTAAACCGAAGAAATAACCATTTTGATGTCCGTTGCTTCGTCGATGTCCAGTTTTTTGCGAACGCGCTGGCGTGCCTTTTTTACCGAATCGGGAGAAATACCGAGCGTTGCTGCCATTTCCTGACGAGAAAAATCCAGCTTAACTAAAGTCAACAAGCGGATATCGCCGGGTGTAAGATTGGGGTATTTTACTTTCAGATTGGAGAGAAAATCTTTGTGTACCAAATTGACCAACCCGGTAAATTCCTTCCATGCTTCGTCGGTAATCAATACCACATTTTTGATCCTGTTGAGCGCTTCTTGTTTTTCCGGACCATCATTTTCCTGCGTTGCCAGTGCCTCATCCGATTCGGTAATCTGAAGATCGAGCTGTTCCAGCAATTTTGTTTTTTCCCGGAGGCTTTCAATATAAATAGCCAATTGCTTTTCCGCATTTTTCAATTCCGCGGTCAATAAAGCACGTTCTGCTTTTTGTTTTTGCCGGAGGCGATATAAATATTGTGCGATGATGACAATCACCAGAATGGCGACGATAATAATAGCATTCCGGAACAAAACCTGACGCTTTCGCTGATCTTCTGCCAGTCGCATTTTTGTTTCGGCAAGATCGCGGGCCGTTTTAAACTCAGCTTCTTTGAGCATGGCAGAAGTCTTATCCCGCAACAGCAAATCGCTGTATTTTAGAAAAGAGTCGTTCATGACCAATGCCTTTTCATAATTTTCGGTTTCACGATAGAGCTTTGTCCGCAACGCATAAAAACTGAAAAAACCGTTGTTGGTATTACAATTATAGGTTTCAAAAAGATGTTGCATTGTATCAAGACATCTTTGTGCGCTGGTAATATCCCCCAACTGATCGTAGACCTGTGCAATAAAAAACATCGATCCACAAGCGCTCGCCCAGCTTGACCGGCTGCTGCTGATCTGGTAATCCTGCCGGAGATGTTCCAAGGCTTTCTTATACTCTTTCAATTCAAAATAAGCAGCTCCGATATTTCCATTTACACTGCCCACCTCAGCGGTGTCTTTCATAGCATACGCTGCTGCCAGGGCTTTCTGACTATAAAAAATGGAAGAATCGTACTGCCGCTGTTTAAAATAGGCAAGGCCGAAATTACCGTTCAACTCATAGACAAACTTAGGATCGGATGAGGTATATTTTTGTGCAGCATGCAAATAGTACAAGCCTTTTTCGCAATCATGATAATCACAATAAGTGCTGCCGATACAAAGTAAATATGCTCCGGGATCGGGCAGCTGATCTACGCCGATATCTTCCAAAGCTGCATTTGCGGCAAACAGAAAACTAACTCCTTTCTGGAAGTTACCATATTTATATAAGGCATTTCCGATGCGATACTGGAAATAGGCGTTGAGTAGCGGATATTTTTTGGGGTCGTTTAATTTTAAAGCCTCTTCATAATAATGAATGACCTGTGCCGAATCGGTGGTGAGCGTTTCATAGCTGAATGCGGGATTTAGCACGAAATCTTTCTTCAATAGAAAATCGGCAGCAATACCCAGCAATCCGGCTTTTACAACAGAGCTCCTTGTATCCTCGGCTTCGGCAATTAATGCCTGAAATCTTTTTTCAGCGACCAGGGAATCCGCATTGAGGAACTGTTCGCCGTAAATTTTCCGGCTGGCTGCCAGTACTGCTTTTTCATTAGTGACCGATACGTCTTGAGGAAAGAAGTTTTTTCCAGAAGTTCCGGCAACAAAAAACGTGAGCAATACAATCGTCAATAAAAAAGGTAACCTGATCTTCACTAAATGCTTTGATGTACTTGTGGAAAATTATCCGCTCAATATGACGATATTTTGCGAAGTTTCCAATAAGCCCGAAGAGCCAGGCAGGGAACTACGCCAATGCTGAGACAAAATTGAGTTTTGGTTTACGGCCAGATAGACGTGGTTAAAAAAGAAGGCGTTGGGTGGAAAGATTTTATCCGTTATTCCAATACTTCCGATTTAACTCTACCTGTTGAAATTGTAAATACCGTCTTTATCCTGCCGATAAGCGCGACTATCGAAAAATATTGTATCCATTACATGCATATTACAGCGTCCGGCCGGCTGATAGCTAATACGGGCAGTGTCATTTCCAACGCGATTTGCGAATGAGATGACTATTCTACTACTTTTCAACAGATAGTTGTCTGGAATAATAATGGGGATCGACGTTCTTGCAAAATACCTTCCAGAGACACTATCGACAATAATATCCCAGGAAGTATCCTGATCAACCATTGAGACTGCCGGCACGCCGATATAATTCTTCGTCATTGGATTCAACAAGTCGGCGCCATTGCTGTCAGACACGCGAAAAATAAAAGGCCGCATTATGTCTGCAGCGCTACATTGCGTTTTCTCCTTACTACAACTGCTTTGGAATAAAATTAAAAAGATCGCCAGGATCAGCGTCTGTGGTTTCATTTTGCCAGCTACTAAACAAGCAATACTCTTATTCACGGGTTCTTTAAGGTTTAAAAGTCTAATTCAAATCTAAAAACTATATGCATCAGTTCAAAATGTGTCTTAGTTCAAAAACCGCAATTAATTGCAATAAAAAAAGGGCCGGTTAGCCGGCCCTGTCTTCCATTGATTGTATTTTATACTAGTTTCTGTTGATCGTAAACCGGATCACGGTCGTTCCTACCCCATTTATCTTCAGGAAGTAGTTGCCGGATGGCAGTGATTTTTCCAGATTCAACTTTTGATTTAACTGTCCGTTCTCAACTGACGCTTCTTCATTGTAAACACTTTGACCGAGCATGTTGTACACTTCCAGCGTCACGGTGCTCAAACCTTCTGCCACGCCTTTTATGGTAAAGCTGCCATCGTTTGGATTTGGGTACAAACTGAAATCGCTATTAGTGTTAGTGACATTACCAACTCCAGTACCACCAGTCACCTTCATCTGATAATCGGACGTTTGATAACTATTACCACAAGGATCAGTGTTTGTCACTTTCAAACTGATCAAGTCATTGTTTTGAAAATCTGTGCCTGCTATAGCAACATAATTAGCACCTGTTGCACCAGAAATATTTGCAGAATTTTTCTTCCATTGATACGCCGGCTGGGCGCCGCCCGTATTCACATAAGATGCGAATGTTACTTGCTGACCTGCGGTTACATTGGCACCAGGGTAAATAGTAAAACTGGCAGTTGTGTTGTACACATTGTACACTGTCATAGTGATATTGTTACTCGCGGTCGCATAAAGAGTAGCGAGGCATACTTCACTACTGTACATTTCACACGAGATTACCTCGTTGTTTGCCGGTGTGTATGTGAACGTAGGACTATTTGTGCCAATGCTATAGCCATTTTTGAACCACTGATAATTTGGATTAGTACCACCGTGGGTTGTATTCACCGTAAACGTTGCCTGCCCCCCCTGACACAGCGATGTATGCGGTGTCGCAATCGTTATGGTAGGCGTAACACTCGGAGTTACTGCAATTACAGTATTTTGAGAAGTAGCTATATTACCACAGGAATCGATTGCTTGGAATACATAAGTTCCTGAGTCTGTCGCCTGTACCCCCAACACACTATAATTCACTGTGGTAGCACCTGTTATCGCAACGCCATTTTTCAGCCATTGGTAATGGGTAGCATTGGTTGCAATACAGGTGAGACTAAACCAACCGCCGGAACATACAACAGTACCAACGGTTGACGGCTGTTGGGTAATTGCTGGTGGTGCTTTCACCCTCAGTTTTACAGAATCCGAAAACATGTTGCCACATACCGCACTTGTGATCACTAGTTTGTAGATACCCGTATCGATATAAGTAGCCGTTGGTATTAAGTAGGATGTAGTAGTAGCACCCTGAATATTTTGGCCATCTTTCTGCCATTGAAAACTAAGACCGTTGGTGCTGCTCAGCACGGCCGAGAATCCGGCAGCACTATTGAAACAAGTAGTTGCTGGCACTGGCTGTGTGGTGATGGTTGGAAGACCGGTACACACTTCGTAAGCCCCCATGTCAACTGTAGTACCAACCAAACGAGGTCTGGCCGCAAGATCCAGGTCAGTATTCAGGTTGCCGACATATAGTGGATTGCTGCCCGTATTGATACAAGGACTTGCTGGTAACAAATAATAATTTCCCGCCGCCGTATCTGTAAACAAAGGATCTGAAGTACCTACAATATTACCATTAGCTGTGCTGGTTTGTCCGTCAATAAGGCTATATTTTGCGGTAAAGGCGGCTGAAGTGTTTCCTAAATAAATACCAGAACCAACGTTATTGCCCCACACGATGGAGTTATTGATTTTTACATTACCACCGAACTGCCAGATACCGCCGCCTAAGCCAACACTTTGATTGTTGGCAATAGTACAGTTTGTAAAGACCGGAGACGCAGAAGCCTGGTTATAAACGCCCCCCTGATAATCATTGTTCGCGGCTATCAGACAGCTGGTAAAGTTGGCCAGAGAAGAGTCATTAAAAACACCGCCACCATATGTACTGCTCGTGCCATTGTAGGTCATCGAACAGTTATTGAACGTTGCGGGGGAAGCGATTCTGTTACAAACACCGCCACCATACTCACTAATACTGCTATAAAAAGTGTTCTGACTAATCGTACAAGAAGAGAAAACAGCAGCAGAAGACTGATCATTGCAAACACCTGCGCCGTAGCATTTACCATAGTTAAGCTGGTTATTCGATATAATACAATTAGTAAAAGCAGGAGCAGAAGAAATGCCGTTATATACACCACCGCCACAAGCCAAACTGGATCCATTTACGCTATTTGTACTGATTGTACAATTGCTAACTGTTGGCGAGCAATGGTTGTTATTACAGATACCACCACCATAGCCGGTACCGTTGTTTCCAACAGCACTATTCTGCTTGATAATACAGTTTGTAATAACCGGTGACGAGTAGTTGTTATTGTAAATACCACCGCCCTTTCCGGTATAGCCACCGTTATTATTATTAATCGTACAACCACTGATTATTGGCGACGAAAAAGAATCATTGACTACAGTACCATAAGTATTATTACTAAAGACAGAATTGATAATCGCACCTGAAGTGTTGAAATTAATGACGCCACCCTGACTATTGTACTTAACACTGCTATTGGTAATGGTAAGCGCGGTTTTATAACTGTAGATACCAATTGTATAGTTGCCACTAATAGTGCAATTGTTAAAAACAACGGTAGCTTTTCTATTATAAATTGCGTAACTACCGTTATTGGTATCAAGCGAGCAATTCGTAAAGGTTGGGGCAGACGCACTATCGTTATATACAGACGCGTAAGCTCCGTAGTTTCTGTTAAACGTACATCCAGTAACAGCAGGAGCCGAACGATAATTATACATACCACCACAGCCGGAAGGACCAGAGTTGTAGACGGAATTGTATCTGAGTACGCTATTGGTAATAACAGGCGAAGAAAAATAATTAAAGACGCCTGCACCTTGACCTGTATTATAGAGAACGTAGCAGTTTGTAATTACAGCAGCACTTTGATAATTATAAATGCCCCCACCAGAACTAGTAGCCGACAAACTACTGCTATTTCCTTTAATTGAACAATTAGCAATAGTCGGCGTAGATTGAGCATTGTATATACCAGCACCTTTATCGGCATAATTACTATCAACCGCACAGTTTGCAATCGTAAACGACGTGTTGTAACAAGCGATACCACCACCTGCAGACTGAAGCACATAACTACCATTAATCAATGCAGAGTCGATACCATTGGCATAGCCTCTTTTGATCCCAAAGCTGTTCAATGTGGCAGTTCCCATGCTGCCGGATGCAATCACAACGTGGTAGGCATTGTCTATATTGGTATTTAATGTACCAAGATCACCGCTCAGAATCGTCAAATTAGAAACAGAGTCCCGCTGCGTTACAGACGTTTCCCCACCGGAAAAACCACCATAAAGCTGTACATCCGCTTTCATGACAAATGCATTTGTCCGGTTGTTGAGGCTAACAGCAGAGGTGTTGTTGGCAAGGTGTGTCGGCAAGTATCTGCCATTTGCGACCCAAATCTGATCGCCCACCGACGAGGCGTTAATCATTGCCTGAATATCGGAAGCAGCATTCGTCCAGGAGGAACCGTCTTGCAGGCCGGCACCGGCGACGGTTACGTAGCGTACGCTGGCGTGGACTGTATAGGTAAACGCCAGCAACGCTGTTAAATAAAGTATTCTTCTAAACATAGGTTTGCCTTAGTATTGGCGGCGCAAAGATATTGCTATTCTAACATTCAAGCAATGACAAGCACGGTACAATCCATTGAATCCAACACGATATAATAAGACAGGGCCGGTTAGCCGGCCCTGTCTTCCATTGATTGTATTTTATACTAGTTTCTATTGATCGTAAACCGGATCACGGTCGTTCCTACCCCATTTATCTTCAGGAAGTAGTTGCCGGATGGCAGTGATTTTTCCAGATTCAACTTTTTATTTAATTGCCCGTTATCAACTGGCACTTCTTCGTTGTAAACATTTTGACCGAGCATGTTGTAAACTTCCAGCGTAACAGTGCCCAAACCTTCTGCCACGCCTTTTATGGTAAAGCTGCCATCATTTGGATTTGGATACAAACTGAAATGACCACTGTTATTACCGGCGTTGATCACACCAGTTGAGCTTGTGTGTACATACATTAGGATAGTTGTACTTACACTCACTACACCACAGGCGTCCGTATTTTTTACTGATAAACTAATTTGATCGTTGCTTTGAAAATCTGCGTTAGCAATAGCGTTATAAGTGTCATTCGTTGCTGCAGGAATATTAGTTCCATTTTTCTTCCATTGATATTGTGGCGCTGCGCCGCCATTCACAACACTAGATGTAAATATTACAGATTGTCCGTTCAACACGCTATCGCCTTGATTAGAGCTTATACTCACTACCGGTGCAACAGCTGGATTAATGCTGACGATTGCACTTCGACTGGTATCCGCATTACCACAAGAGTCTTTTACTGTCAATATGTATTTACCAGAATCAGCCAACTGTGCGTTGACTACGACAAAGATTGAGTCTGTCGCTCCTGCAATCATGCCACCATCTTTTAACCATTGATAACTTAAACCCAACACATTGGTTGTGGTAGACAAACGCAAGTTACTACCTGCACACAACGTTGTATCTGTCGGTTGCTGGGTAATTTTTGCCGGCGATTTTACTGTCAGATAAGCAAAGGCTGAATAAAATTTTCCGCAGGCAGAACCGCTCATGACTACCTGGAAGGCGCCGCTATCGCTGTAAGAAACATTGGAAACTGTATAGCTCATCGCAGTAGCCCCAGGGATATCCACCCCGCCTTTTTGCCATTGGAAACTAAATCCGGTGCTATTGCTGACTGCAATTGAAAATGTGGTTGTACCATTCAGACAACAGAAACGTGATACCGGTTGTGTTGTAATCACCGGGTGACCGCCACAATACTCTACCGCTCCCATATCAATCGAAGTATCAATCAGGCGGAACTTACCCTCAAAATCGAGATCCGTATTGAGGTTACCGGTGTAGAGCGAATCCGCACCAGTGTTGATGCATGGACTTCCGGGCAGCAGGTTGTAATTGTTCAAGAGCACACTCGCCAGCATTGGATTTACGGTACCTGCAATATTCCCGTCGGCCGTACTATTCTGGCCCTCAATAAGGCTATGTTTTGCAGTGAACGTTGCAGTACCATCTGCCAGATAAACGCCGTCACCCGAAGCATTGCCCCAGATAATACTGTTGTTGATTTTTACATCTCCTCCATATTGCCAGATGCCACCACTGCCTATATTGCTTTGATTATTCGTAATGGTACAATTCGTAAAAACAGGAGAAGAGGAATTTTTGTTGTAAACCGCGCCACGATTAGCGGTATTGCCAGTAATCACACAGTTTTTAAAAATGGAAGAGGAAGAATCATTATAGACGGCTCCGCCATCTGTATCGAAATCACCATTATCAACAATCCAGCAGTTGTTAAAGACAGCAGCTGAAAGTCTGCTATTGTATACAGCACCACCATTGGTTCCTACGTTATAGACAATCGTGCATTTATTAAAGACAGGGGCTGACGACAGGTCATTGCATATGGCACCACCATAACTTGTGGGGATTGCCGTCAGACCGCAATTCGAAATGGAACAATTAGTAAATGTCGGCGCGGAAAAATTGCCATTATAGATACCGCCGCCGTAGAGATTTAAATTAGAACCGCCGATAAAGTTGGCATAAATATTACAATCAGTGAATGATGGCGAGCTATGATTATCGTTGTATATACCGCCGCCATAATAATCAGTATAATTTACACCTGACGACTGTGAAGTGTTCCGCTCAAAGGTGCAATTTGTAACGACCGGTGAGGAATAGTTCGTATTGCGGATACCTCCACCTGCTCCTATGCCGAAGTTAAGGGAAATAGTACACCCCATAATAACCGGAGAAGAGGAATCGTTTGAAATCCCAACGATATTGCGGACAATAGTGCTACCGGAAATGGTGCCCGCAGCATTGTGATTCATAATACCTCCAGCTGTATTGCGACTGATGTTACAGATTGTAATCGACAAAGTGCTTTGCTCATTATAGATAGCACCGCTCTTACCTGAGCCGCCGCTTAAGAGTGCTACGCCGGAATTATACCTGAACATATCCCTGGAAACGGTCAGGGTCGATTGGTAATTATACATGCCCGCACCTTTGATGCCCGAGTTGCTGTCTACAAGACTGTTTACAACAGCCAGAGCAGTGCCGTAACAGGCAATACCACCACCTGTCATCTGCAAAATGTTGTTCCCGTTGACCATTATGGAATCAGAGCCGTCTGCTTGTCCCCATCTGATTGCAAAGCTATTCAGACTAGCAGTTCCCAGATTGCCGGAAGCAATCATCACGTGATAAGCATTATCGATAGAATCTCCGCTTATGCCCAGATCACCACTCAGAACCGTCAACAAGGAAGTTGAATCACGCTGCGTAGCCAGTGTCTCCGCACCGGAGAATCCGCCATATAGTTGCACGTTTGCTTTTAATACGAAAGCGTTGTTACGATTGTTGAGGCTGATGGTTGCTGTATTGTTAGCCAAGTGTGTCGGCAAATAAGTACCGTTGGCCACCCATATCTGATCACCGGCCGCAGCGATATTAATCATCGCCTGAATGTCATTGGAAGCGTTGCTCCAGGAAGAACCGTCTTGCGCGCCCGCGCCTGTAGACTTTACATAGTGTACGCTGGCTTGACTGGCATTGGTGGAAACCAGCAATGCCGCCAGATAGAGTAATTTTTTGAACATAGGTTTGCCCTTAAGTATTGAGCGGGGCGAAGATAGGGCAATTCTGGCATTCAGGCAACGACAAGCAAATACAGATCTTTCCAACCGCGCTATAATAAGACAGGGCCAGTTAGCCGGCCCTGTCTTATATTTATTCTTATTTCCTATTAATTTTTATTGATCGCAAACCGGATCACAGTCGTTCCTACCCCATTTATCTTCAGGAAGTAGTTGCCGGATGGCAGTGATTTTTCCAGATTCAACTTTTGATTTAATTGCCCGTTATTAACTGGCGCTTCTTCATTGTAAACATTTTGCCCGAGCATGTTGTACACTTCCAGTGTAACATTGCTACAACCAGTGGCCGCACCTTTTATGGTAAAGCTACCGTCGTTTGGATTCGGGTACAAACTAAAATGATAATCATCATTACTGATATTGTTTATACCTGTTGGTGTTACGTACATCAGCAAACTTGTGCTTACGCTATCTGCACCACAGGCGTCCGTATTCCTTACCGATAAACTAATCTGATCGCTGCCCTGAAAATCTGTGCCGGCAACAGTTGTATAAGAATCATTCGTAGCACCCGGAATATTGTTGTTGTTCTTCCGCCATTGATATTGTGGCGCTGCGCCGCCATTCACGACACTAGATGTAAATATTACCTGCTGCCCTTCCAGTACGCTGTCACCCAAACCACAACTTATAGTTACTAAGGGGGTAACAATTGGATTAACCGTCATCTCAATACTATTACTAGCTACAAAAGCAGTATCAACACACGTCAGACTGCTGTTGAGTATACACTTAATCACATCTCCGTTTGCGGGCATATAAACACAAGTGGCACTGTCGCCGCCCATCGGATTATTATTCTGATACCACTGATAATTCGGTGTATTACCTCCGTATGTAGTTGCCACGGCAAACGTCGCTAACGTGCCCTGGCAAATAGTATCATGAGCAGTTGCAATTATAATAGTAGGCGTATAGATTGGATGCACGGTCGCCAACACATTTTGAGAGGTAACAGTGTTACCGCAGGAATCCATTGCTTTGAGCGTATAGCTGCCAGAATCTGCAATTTGAGCGTTAGTCACGATATAGGTTACCGTAGTGGCCCCAGTAATTGGATTGCCATTCTTCAACCACTGATAACTTAAACCAGAACCACTGGCGGCGCCGGACAAACTAAACGATCCGCCTGCACATATAGTTGTGTCTGTTGGCTGTTGTAAAATAGCCGGTGGTGCTTTTACCATTAGCTTTACGGAATCTGAATATAAATTTCCACAGACAGCACTGGTGATAATCAGTTTATACCAGCCAGTATCGCTGAATGAAACCGACTTTGTATAGATAGTATTAGTCGCACCATTAATATTCACACCATTTTGCTGCCACTGAAAGCTGAGCCCGTTGGTGCTACTGAGCCCTGCAGAAAATGTTGCCGTACCATTCAGGCAGGTTGTCGCTGCAGTGGGCTGTGCTGTGATTGCCGGGAGACCGGTACATTGTTCATATGGGCCCATATCGATGGCTGTTCCTACCAGGCGGGGGCCATTGCCAAGATCCAGATCAGCACTCAGATTACCCGTGTAGAATGCATTACTAGCTGTGTTGATACAAGGACTTCCAACTAACAGTTTGAAATTACCTGCAGTAGTATCGGTAAACAGAGGATTGGTACTACCGGCAATATTTCCATTTGTTGTATCGTTTTGCCCTTCGATAAGACTGTATTGAGTCACCGCATTAGACGTGGCGATTGGGATCAAATAAATACCAACACCTGAACTGTTACCCCAGATGATGCTATTCTTTACTGTCACGTTGCCCCCCCACTGTAAAATACCGCCGTAACTAGCATTCTTATTATTACTAATAGTACAATTAGTAAAAACAGGAGCCGAAGAGGCTATGTCATAGACCGTTCCCTGGGTGCCGTAATTGCCATTGAACAGACAGTTGGTAAAAATGGAAGAAGAAGAATCGTTATAAACGCCGCTACCCATAAATGCGCTAATGCTAAGACCATTATACGAAATTTTACAATCGGTAAAGGTGGCTGGCGAAGCGCTTATATTGCAAATGCCCGCGCCATAACCCGCACCATTACTTGCAATGGTGCAACGGGTAAACACCGGGGCTGAGGAATTTTCATTACAAATGCCGCCACCATAAGAGCTCGTATAATATTGTTGCAATGCGTTATTCCCGGTAATTGTACAGTTGGTAAATGTGGGCGAAGAAAAATTTCCGTTGTAGATGCCGCCACCGAAATTTGGATAACCGTTGGCGCCAGCCGTGTTGCTGCTAATAATGCAATTGGTAAAAGACGGTGAGGAATGATTGATATTTTTCACGCCACCACCATATTGGTTAGCATAGATCGCAGTAAGGTTTTGAGTAATGGTACAATTGGTAACAACAGGCGAAGAATAGTTTGTACAGATCATTCCACCGCCTTCGTGCAGCAGACTGCCGACGTTGTTACCGATCGTGCAGCCGTTAATAGCCGGGGCGGAGAAAGAATCAAGATAAATAGCCCTGGCGTTATGACTAAACGTGCAACCGGAAATGACTCCGGAGGTGCGACTATAATTAAGTGCATTTCCTCCGTTGTAATTAAAGACGCTATTGGTAATCGTTGGTGAAACATTAGCGCATTGGAAGCCAATGTATGCACTGTAACTGATAGAACAATTATCAAAAACTACACTGGAGGAAGCAAAAGCTGCTATTGCCATCTGGCCGCTATTACTATCAACTGTACTGTTGGCAATCATCAGCAGAGACGAAGAATCATCCCAGACAGCCGCGCCCTGAGCGCCTGAATTTTTATTTATGACCGAGCCGCTAATGGTCGTCGAAGATTTATGAGTTAGGATTCCGGCACCCGCGTTATAACTATAGTAAAGATTGTATGACGAATTCAATCTAATAACACTGTTGACAATGTTGACAGAAGACAGATCATTATAAATTCCGCCGCCCGATCCCACGTTCCCTATAATGTTACAATTTGTCATAGTCAGCGAACTTTGCATATTATATATGCCGCCGCCAAGCGCTGAAGCGGTGAGCAAATTCATCGCGGCGTTGTTAGTCAGCCCACTTCTGACTAAATTGAGCATAGACTGGTAGTTAGATATTCCAGCCCCCTGGTTGGCGCTATTACTGTCCACGAGGCAATTAACCACGATTAGCTGACTACCACGACAGGCAATGCCGCCTCCTGCAGATTGAACAACGTAATTGCCATTTACCGATGTCGAATCCAATCCGTCGGCATAACCGTGTTTTATAGCGAAACTATTAAGCACCGCCGTTCCCAGCGAACCGGACGCCACAACTACATGGTAGGCGTTATCAGTATCGCTCCCAACTATTCCCAGATCTCCGGTCAGAACTGTCAGATTAAAAATAGAATCCCGCTGGGTGACTGCGGTTTCTGTACCGGTAAATCCACCGTACAGTTGCACATCTGCTTTTAGCACAAAAGCGTTGTTGCGGTTGTTGACACTAATGGTGCTTACATTGTTGGCAGGATGTGTTGGCTTGTATCTTCCATTCACCACCCATATCTGATCACCGGCGGAAGAAAGATTGATCATGGCCTGGATGTCATTGGATGCGTTCGACCAGGACGAACCATTTTGCGAACCTGCACCAGAGACTGTTACGTAATGTATTGCAGCGCGGGATATATTGGCAAACGCCAGTAGCGCAACCAGATAGAGTAATTTTTTAAGCATAGATTGCTACTTTAACCTTAATCACCGAATATATTTCAATTCCGGCCGGGCGAAAATAACAAAGTTGTGCGGTATTTTAATTCCACCAATACCGCTTTAGATCATTGTGTGGCTGGATTTCAGCAGCGAGCAAAACAAAAGGCCTGAATCGCTTCAAGCCTTTATGTTGTGTTTTCCTTTTATTGTCAATATGACTTCGAGCACTCATGATAGCGCTGCAATCTTCAAGCTTTTCGCTTTTGGGCTCCTTAACTATTGTTGCGGATTCATTACGTTAAACATCCAGCGGATGCCGAAACGATCTTTGCAGGTTCCCCAGTAACCCCAGAATTCATCATGCGGCGCAACGGCATCGGTAGCGCCTTCAGCCAATGCATTATATAATTTATCCGCTTCTGCTTTAGAATCCGGACTCAGGCTGATCGTAAAGTTGTTGCCTTCTACCAGTTTCTGACCCATGCTCGGCAGCACATCAGTTGCCATGATTTGTGTACCACCCAGAATCGGCAGCGATACGTGCATCACTTTATCCAGCTCAGATTCCGGCAATGGCGGCACGCCTTCTCTTGGCGGCGCATCTTTCATACGCATCATCGGACCCGCAAACTCAGTTCCGAAAACCTTTTTATAATGGTTAAATGCTTCTTCCGCATTACCTGCGAAGTTCAGATAAATGTTAGTCTGTGCCATTTTTTTTTGTTTTTATTGATGATTTTTGATTGTTTCAAATATCGTAATATCCCGTCAATATCGAACCAACATAGAAAGAAAAAATCAGGATTTATCACCTACTTCTCTTGCCTATCCCACATCAAAAAATTATATTTAAAAATGGCTTTACCGACCCTGAAAAATAGTATGTTTTGGACAGCGATCCTGCTGCTGTTTTTCTATTGCGTACCACTGCGTGCGCAAATTCAGGAAACGCCTACCGCGCATGCCTGGTATGCCGATACGGCCTATATATCAGCCCTCTGCACGAAAGCAAAAGCATTCGAAGCAATCAATACCGACAGTGCGCTACACTTCGCCGCAGAAGCCGAACGGATCAGCATCAAAGACCTGTATTATTTTGGAATGGGCGCTGCGCTCCAACGCCAGGCGTCAGTGCACACCATAAAAGGCGCGTATGACGATGCACTGGAGTTAAATAACCGTGCTATTGAATATTTTGTCTGGAGTGCAAAAAAAGGTGAAGGAAAATCGCTCACACACTGGTCTGAAGGAATTGTAAGCACACTTTCGGCATCCGCTAATATCTACCTCACCCTGGGGAATCCGGACAAAAGCATGCAATTGTTTTTCAAGGCACTGCAATTAATAGAGGCCACTGATAATGATCAATACACATTGGCATCTATCTACAATAACATAGCCGGCGTTCACCTGGCCATCAATCAATACGATCGTGCGCGGCCTTATCTTGAAAAAACCGTGGCGATTGCATCAAACAGCCAACCGAACCCCACGCTGGGCATCGCTTTGAGCAATCTATCGCTGGTGTGGCGAGATAAAGGCGATACCACAAAAGCGATGATATATGCGCAGGCCGCCATGAACATTGCCCGTAAAAGTGGTGACCCCAGACAAATGTATGGAGCGTGCATGATGCTGGGTGATCTATACCAGATTAAGGAAAATGATTCCGCAATTCACTATTTCCAGCAAACGATAAAATACGGAGAACGCCTCGGCGCATTTGAACGCTGTGCATCCATTTTTAAAACCGGCAGTACTTATGACCATTTTAAAGATTATAAAAACGGCGCAAAATACCTGAATCGCGCACTGGAAATTGCGGATAGTACTTCTGGCCGCAGACTGAAACTTCATATTTATGATGATCTGTATCGTCACTACTATTTTCTGAAGCAGTATAAGGAAGCCGTGGAATATCAGTATGCCTACTCAGCGTTAAAAGACAGTATTGACGCGGAGAAAAATGCAGCTGTGATCAATCAGCTCGATATCCGCTATAAAACTTCCCGGAAAGATCAGGAGATACAGCACAAACAGATGCTGATTGCAAAACAGAATGCGAGTATAGACCGTAAAAACCGTGTGATTACTGCGGTGACAGCTTTCATTGCAATACTGCTCTGTCTGTTCTGGCTGCGTCACCGTACGTATAAATTCCGCCAAAGAGAACAGACACAAAAGATAACGGAGCTTCGCCAGGAAAAAGAAATTGCAGTGCTCAAAGCCGTTGCAGGAGCGGAAGAAGAAGAACGCAAACGGATTGCGCAGGAACTGCATGATGGTGTGTCGGGTACACTTTCTGTTATTAAAATGCGGTTTAGTGCGCTGGATGCAGACACGCAGGCGGGCACTAAAGAAACCATTCAACTACTGGATAGTGTGATCAATGACATCCGCAACACCGCGCACAATCTGTCGCCTGAAATGATTCTCAGTGAAGGATTACAGGAGGCTGTTACATTCTTCTCAAATGCGGTGAATCAAAGTCAGTCGATACGTATCGGTGTACAGTTTTCGGGGGATATGCAACAATTGCCTCCTGATTTCCAGTTATCAATATTCCGTATTATTCAGGAACTGATTCAGAATGTGATCAAACATGCGCAGGCGAAAAATGTACTCTTGCAACTTGGCTTCTGGGAAAATTTATTCAGTCTTACGGTTGAAGATGATGGAATTGGTTTTGATGCGACGCTGCGTGAATCTAGTTATGACAACACCGCAACTCGTCCACGTAATGGACTGGGACTTGTAAATGTACGCAAACGTGTGAAAGCGCTGCACGGCGAACTCAATGTTGACAGCATTCCGGGCAGCGGCACTACGGTGTATATTGAGTTTGATCTTTCGAACTAAAAGGTGAATGGTCAATTGTGAATGGTGAATGCTCGTGTTTTATTTTTTTGTTACGCTACTGTTATAATACACCGGCGTTTTAAACACGAAATCAGGTTGCGAGGTCGGTGAAAAACTTCCCGCAATGACCTATATTTTGGAACGAAAAAACGCACATACTAAAGCGCAAAATCAGACTACCACTTCGTTCTGCTGGCTTCATCGTCATGACCGTTTTCTGCATGCTTGCGATATAAACCCCGTAACCAACAAGCGATGGGTCATTGAAGACGAGAACGAGATGTAGCAATCTGATTTCGCGAAGGATTAATTATTGTTGCTTTTTATTGTTCAGGGCAAAACCCGGGTTCAATTTGTTTTGTCTTACCGCTCAGGCCTGCCTATTTTCGACGTTAACATCTGATGTTTCAACATTCGTCATCATTACCAAATGCCCATATCCATTGCGGCTTTCACGAGCGTGACTGTATTTTTTACGCCGAGTTTTTGCATCAGATGGAAGCGATGATTTTCTACGGTTCTTTGACTGAGAAATAACAGCTCTGCAATCTGCTCGCTGGTATGCCCTTTAACGATCAGGCTGAGTACTTCTTTTTCACGTTGCGAAATTTTCTGTACGGATTGATCTTTCAACGAATGCGCATCGTTGAAATGCGCGGCCAGTGTGGGATCTATAAATCGTTTGCCGGCATATACGGTTTCAATCGCCGTACGCAATGTTTGTTTATCCGTATTCTTGAGCAAGTAGCCGGCAACACCGATTTTTAGTAATTTTTTTAGGTAAATAAAGCTGTTGAAACCCGTCAGAATCAATATGGTTACTTGCGGATATAATTCGGTAATCTTTTCTGCCAGCGTATCTCCGGTCATATCAGGCATATGGATATCCAGAATCAATACATCGGGCAATTGTTGTTTCAGTCCTGCCAAAGCCGCTACTGCACTGTTGTAAGACGAGATTACTGAAATATGAGCCGCGTCCTGCAACAAAGTAATAAGTCCACCCGCAATCATTTCGTGGTCGTCAACCACACTCACTGTTATTTTCATCGTGATAAATTTAAGAGTTTTCAGGGGCTAGCGGATCAATGTGATATCGCCTTTTCGCTCTACTTTTTGGCGATACTGGCTATCAAAAGACATTACATAAAAATAGGTCCCTATTTCAGCCGGGCTGCCATTGAATGTGCCGTCCCAACCGTCTTTTATATTATATCCCACGTATACAAGCTGCCCCCAGCGATTGAAGATCTGTATCTGGAATCCTCTGGTTTCACAAGATGCGATGGCATGCAGTTGGTCATTTCTACCATCGCCATTTGGTGTAAAAGCATCCGGGATAAATACCGGACAGTCACAAGGCTGATAATTCATCGCTACGGAATACATAGCCGTACAGCCATTCAGCTCGGCAGTGACGCTATAAACGCCAGCTTGTTTGACGTAGTATTCCGGACCAGTATGTCCATCCTGCCATCGATAAGTCATTCCATTGTCCGTCGGCAAACTAATGGTATCAATATCGGCAGTACAAAGTACTTTATTAGGTCCAAGATCCACTACAGGTAACGGATTTACAGTAACGTCAATGGTATCTGCCGCCGTGCATCGCCCTTCTGTAACATGCACCGAGTATTCACCTGTTTTATCAACGGTAAGTGTTGAGGCATTGCTGCCGTTATTCCAGAGATAAGTTGCGTTGGTGCTCGTTACATCCAGTACTATTTTTTCTCCTATGCAAAAAGTTGTGTCGTTGCCGAGGACTACATGTAAACTACTTGTGTCTACATGAAAAGTATCGGTCTGCAGGTGGCAGAGATCCCAGCTTCTCACCCAGTATATCCCTTGCTTGCTTACATCAAAAGCTGGTGTTATAGACTGGTCCTGCCAAAGATAATGGTCTCCCGGCCAGGGACATTGAAGGGTTGCTAATTCTTTAGGGCAAAGCAATGTATCGTGACTATATTCAGCGGTATCGCGATAAGGCCAGTTTACCTTTTGCGGAAATGCCATTCCTGTAGTTGCATTACCATTGAGATTAACGGCATTCGCTACGAAATTACACGCCGCTCCGGCACCATTGGGATTGGTAATACAATCCATTCCACTGAGCGGGATACTATAGCTGCCCACATATATTTTACCGTCGGGCGCCAATCCGACATCGCCTCTCAGAAAAGAGGAAGAGACATTGTATTTAGATGCCGTTATGGCCGTAAGCGTAGGTGCACTAAGGTCATATTGATAAACACCGGAAGCTAGTTCCACCGCATAAAGTTTTGTGTTGTCGGGCGAAAAACAGATTCCGTAAAAGTTATTGAAATCAAAATTAAGATCGTAGTCAATCAGTTTACAATTACCTACTATGCCCGTCGCTGTGTCAAAACTATAAAGTTCTACGGCGGAAGCAACATCCTCGCCCGGCGTAATAGAAACGGTGAAATTGGTGAGTCCGATCAGGCTGTCGTTTGACGACGCCTTCATCACACAGGTTTGGTAAGCGTACAATCCGGTATAGTTTCCGGTTTTGGAATACACCGGGCTGCTGACACCTGCGCCGGTAATGCTGTATGCTTTGAAAACATTGGTATCACGCATGTGCGTGACCAGCCACACATTGCACCGTCTGCCGGGAAATGTGGTAAGCGCAGTCGCAAAACCGGAATCAACGACCACATCTTTCTGCCCCGGCACCACATCACCAAGACCATTATTAAGCGTAACGTCTACGACTGAGTAATAAAGTTTATCATCCAGCTGATTATCCCACGCACCTGGCCAATCGAAGAAATACTGCGCTACATAAAAAACGAAATAGCGATTACTGTCGGCGACAGATGGAACGATAGCTACATTCTGCGATTCATACGCATACGTCTGACCATTCATCAAACCATTACCGTTGGGCATCACATTGTTGTTGCGATCCCATATTTTTAATCCATCACTGTAAAATAAAAGGTTACCGTTTCGGTCTGCCACACTCGCAGCCCCCGCAAGACTGCCGGACATGCTGCTCGGAAATTGCGTGAGCGTATTCCCGTTAAAATTGAAGCCGCCGAGATTGGCGAAAGTCCAGATATTATTTTGTTTCTGGGCCGCAGCCCAACCATGCACCAACAGCAGGCAGACGAATAAAGCAATAACCCTTTTCAAGTATTCAATTTTTTATACATTCAAATTTACTCTGCGCTTGAGGCGGATTCGGTGAGTAGTTGTACTCAATTAAAGAAAAAGTTAAAAATCAGCTGACAGCGTACAATTGACAGTTGACAATAGCTCAGGTGTTTGTCAAGGTTTTTGCCATTTAAATAAAAAATTGCCGGCCTCGCTGTACGAATACAAGCAAGACCGGCAACAATAATACCGTTTCTAAAAACTAACTGATCTGAAGATTGAAAGCGCCGCTATGAATCACAGCTGGTGCTGCAGGAGAAGCTTTAAAGGCCATTGCTTCAAGCATCGGTCCGCCAGGTTCTTTTCTTGCACTCAACAACCTGTTGGCATTTGCCTGGTTTGCTACAGTAAATTTGGCGAACTCTGTTTCGTTACCAGAACGTCCATTGATTTGCACATCAAAAAGTGCACGGTCTATTTCGTCTTCGGTAAACTGATACAGCGTAAATGATGCCGATACTTCAAGGTGCGTCATACAGTTTCTGCAAGCTACGACACGCCATCTGCTCAGTACCGGTTCACTGCCTAAAAAATGGCGCACACCGTCGATCGTTGCATAGGCAGAGAGCACAAAAGAACCGTCAATTTTTGCTCTGTTGATACCGCTGATGCGCAACACCTTATCACTTTTGTGTTCTTCTGGTTTAGCGCCTTCCAAATTCGCAGTTTTCAATTTCGACGCCGGCTGGTCTGTATTATCCAGCGATAAATTATCGTAGGTAAAACCAAGCTGGTCTTCGATGTCAAATGCATCGCTGGAACGATAGTATCGCTCCTCACCATTCTCCTTCATTTTAAAAGGGAACAGCGGTGAATCCATGGTCAGTTCTTCCGTTGGTTCATACCCTACCGGAGGTTGCTGACCGTCACCACTATTATCAGTTCCCGGATATCTGTTGCCAGAATAACCCGGCACTTTAAGATCCAGTTTACCCGTTGATTTATGCTTCACCTGCCACATCCAGAAAATGCGATCCACATTGCAATGATGGAAGAAGAAAATCGGATCGAGACCCGCTGTTTCATTTTCCCCCATATCACCGTTTGAATTTGCAGGAACATTCGGATTCGGAGAGGTAGTATTCGCATCCTGTCCCGGCATATTAATACCGCCTACAGAAAGGTGGATGCTGCCATGTGGCGATTCAAGCGACTGCGCAACGACATTGTTATACTTCACATTGTTCCATTCATTTCTCGAAGTATTATTAGAGAACACCGTGTAGCAAGGAGCATCGAGCGTTTGTTTATAACCGTCATAAACACCGCCTCTGAATTTACCTACTGGCGTCATCGGATTATTAGGATCAAATCCATCTGGTATCTCTAACGAACCGTTTAACCAGCCTCTTACATTATCGTTGAGCAATTTGGTCGTCAGCTTTACATCAATCGTATTTGTTCCCGGAATAAAATACGCGCTGTTGTTCAATTCGGCAGCTGCACGGTCGGTTGGTCTTCCTACCAGGCCAGACAATGGATAGCGTACTGTTTCATAACCTTTGGGTTTAGAATAAGACTGTACTTCCACAAAATCTTGCAGCGCTACCGGCAACGTAAATGACCGCAACGGATTTGGGATCGTCGCACCGGTAGAAAACGTAAAATATTCGTCCGTAAGAATTGGCGGAACACCCAGAAATTCGAGCGTGCCGTCTGGTCTGGTTATTTTATAAGTCTGATCCCAATAAGGCAACATCACGCTTTCGCAACCCGGTACGCTTTGTAATGCTTTCTCCAGTTTGAACAGATATACTCGGTGCCAGGTTGGAAACAGCACGTTTCCGTGATTGCAATAGCCGCCCCAATAGCCACCGTCATAGGCACCTCTTCCAACAAAAGGCTCTCCGTGATAACCGCCAAGCGTCATAAAAGAATTAGGATCATCCGCAGGCAATGCCTTTATAAATTGCCAGGCCACCATCAGCTTCTCCAGCTCTTCGGGTTTACCGTTTTTAAAATCATTGTAAATGTCCTGGAGTGAACGACGTACTCTAAGTGTTTTTTTCATGTGTGATTCTATCTTGTTTGTGTTGAAAATTCCAGCTTACTGGAACTGACTATTTTTTGTGATTGAAAATAATGGTCTGCTTCGCGATAAACTATTCAACAGTGAGCCTGAAATGATCAATATCATTCCCGACATCAGCAACCATTTTTCGGTGGTGAAAAACATTCTGCAAACGAGCAGCGCTACCGCACCTGCAAGGCTGAGCAAAAACGGCGCATAGCCTGCACGCGCTGCTTTGCGGTACAGAAAGAACAGGTGAATACCCAGAAAACCAAACAGCACCGGAAGCAACCAGCCCATGTAAGGCAGTTTGGCTATACTGACCGATCCGAACATACTCAGATACGCAGCCCAGCAAAGCGGGCACTTCGGGAAGAATGCAATAAGCACACTCAGCAAAGTGGAAAGTACCGGATGTGTTTTTACTTTTTTTTCCGGGATTGTTTCTACCAATGTTTTCTTCTCAGCGCAACAACATTTTTGAGGTTGGTTTGATGTGTTCATGGCATCCCATTTTTAGCTGCCCTGATAAACTGCAAAAAAAGAAGCTACTACACCAGCCGGATTCGTTTTACCGTCGCCACCCGGATGAGCGATAGCGCGGGTAACACTGCCCACCAGGGCAGGCACCTGATCAACGCCTTCTGGAATATGCGGCACGACATAGCACAGGTAGTCATATATCCACGGTGCGCCGCTTACAACTCCGCTGCCGCGAAACCACAGCGTTGCGGGATTACCGAGTTGTACCGAACCCTGAAGTTTAAGCTCCCAGCCTGGTCCGCCAATGGTGCCGGTGAGTGTCCCGTCCGGGTGTGTTACCAGCTTTAAAATTCCTTGTCCGAATTCCGGGCAATAAGTGTTGTCGCCCTGTGTGAGATCATGGGAAAGATCGGGATCATTTTTAAAGCTTCTATAAGCCCAATGTCCTGTTCCCAAATACTGATTTGTGATTGCCATTCTTTTTGTTTTTATGGTTAGGAATAGATCTATGCTCTTTTCTCCGAGGCATTAATTTGCTTCAGTGAACTATGTTAAACGATATGTGATAAAGGAATCTTGTTGCTTGCTAGTTAGGCGCGCGCATCGGGCATGTTGGATTGTACACCATAATATGCGCAACAGAATCTGCTACTGTCTGACCTTCAAACTGCGTCACAAGGTAAAGTGCACCGTCTATGCCAGAGGTAATGCCTGCAGTCGTTACAATGTTGCCCGCGGGTACATAACGCACTCCTCCAACCACGTTAACCTGCGGATACATTTGTTGCATATCACTTAATGCGAGATAATGCGTGGTCGCCGTTTTGCCGTTAAGCAAGCCGGTCTTGCCGAGCAAGATGCCACCGGTACACACCGACATTATTTTTACACTACTGTCAGTGGCTTGTTTTTTTACCCAGTTCAGTGCGGTGCGGCTAAATGTAGAATCTTTCAGTAAACCCTCAATGGTGTTCATAGGCGCACCCGGCAATACGACGACGTCCGGCTTGGGACAATCATCAAACGTAAATCGTGGTTGTATGGCTGTAACGCAATCTTCAGTGTAGACAGTCGATCTATCGGCGGCAACCGTGTAGACATAGTACTTGTCGACAACATAGTTGGTTTTCAGAAAAACATCGATCGGACCATTCATATCTACTACTTCAACGCCGTCGTAGATGATAATTGCTACTCTTTTCTTTCCCTCGTAGCTAGCCGTATCGCATGGGGTGCGTTTGCCGGCCGAAGGGTCTTTTGCATTTGCCTGATCTGAATTGCCATTACAGGCCATTAATGCCATTGCACAGAGCAACAGCACGCTTAACGTGTTTTTCATGATAATGGATGTGTGGGTGGTGATACTCTTAAATACTACTTCGAATGTAAATATTTTACAAACAAAAATCAATAGCAAAAAAAGGATTAATAGTTGACAATGGACAGTTGACAGTTACAATTAGCCATTCACCATTGCCATTTCCCGTTTCAGTTTTCCTACCTTTAAACATGCATTTCTCTTCCGCCAACTGGCAACAAATCGAAGCATACCTTCAAAATGATGATCGTTGTATTCTCCCGGTAGGATCAACGGAACAGCATGCGTATCTAAGCCTGAGCACCGATAGTATTCTTGCAGAACGCATTTCGTTAGACGCGGCGCTACCGCTTGGCATTCCTGTTTTACCGACAGTCAACTATGGTGTAACACCTTTGTTTATGGCCTACCCCGGCACCATTACCATTCGTCCGCAAGTGATGATTGAACTGGTAAATGATATATTGGATTCACTGGCGCGACATGGATTCAAACGCGTGCTCATCGTCAATGGACACGGCGGCAATATCGACTTTCTAAATGAAGTGCTGCTTCAATCGAAATCAAAAAACATTCAGGTAAAACTGCATCATTGGTGGAAGGCGCCACTTACAATGCAGAAAGTACTCGAGACTGATCCTGTGGCTTCGCATGCATCCTGGATGGAAAATTTTCCCTGGACACGCATCGGAAATGTGCAGCAACCCGCGCATCAAAAAGAGGCGGTAGACATCGTGAAATTGAAAACGCTTTCGCCTGAAGATGCGAGAATGCTACTTGGCGATGGTAATTATGCGGGCTTTTATCAAAAACCAGACGCTGAAATGCTGGAGATCTGGCATGTGGCGGTCAATGAAACAAGGGCTTTGCTTGAAAACTGGTAATCAATAAAGCCATTGGTATAAAGTAGCGTCATAGCATGCTACGGCTCTACATCACCGGAAAAATTTTTCTTCGTGAAAAAGATAAAACCACCCAGGTTGCCCAACAGTAAAATGAAATATTCAAGTCTGAAATCTTCCGCTTTAGGAAAGGAATAGCCAGTGTTTAATGCTTCAAAATAATTGCCGATCGTCAGCCCATCATAGAATGAATGCACAAAAGCACAGGCACCGATGCTGATCACAATTGCCAGAATTGTTTGAATAGCGCGTCTGGACTGTGGTAATGAAAGCGATAGCAAATATGCGGATGCTACAAACAAAAATGCAGGCACAAAATAAATAAGCGGTATCACCACAAAGCTGAATCCCTGGTCGAATTTGGAATGCTCATAACGCATCGCATACTTTATTAAAAAGTAAGTGAACACCAGAATTAACGCTATTGCAAAACGGGCTTTTCTGCTCATGATCGTCTAAAGTTATTTCCCAAGGCGAAATTAAGATAGCGCAAATCGCCCAGCTCAAAGACTATTTCGCAATTCTGTAATAAATCGTATCAATTTTCATCTGCTTCATCAATGCAGAATCTCTGGCATTCAGACTCTGTAATACCACCATTTTTCCATCATTTGCTTTTGACGGACTGTCAAGCATAGAAAACGCAAAACTGCAAGTCATAATAATGGCGGCTCCAAAAGACAGCACCTGTATTACAGAACACCAACGCACTACCCGACTATAAATCGACAATGTTTCGGGCACTACATGAGGAATCTTTTTACGTGGATCCGATATTCCGGAATTTCTTTTGTCCGCATTTTCATTAAACGTATTTATGGTGCGGATATCAAGCGCGCCGGTTAAATTCATCAATGCGAAAATCCCGAAAATAATAGCAACGACGTACAAGATAAAGATGAGCTTCAATGTGCCACGGTTGTCATAACCATTCAGCTTGTCCATTCCGCCGATCCCGAGTGTAATTACCGCCACAGAAAGCGTAATGATCTGCTTGATCAGATCAGCTGCAAAATCAAATGCTTTTTTCTGGTGTTCCTGCATCTCCGGCATCATTAAAGCTTTAGCAGAAAGGAAAAAAGCCGGGACAAAAAATACTCTTGATATCGTTAAAAATCTTCACTGAAATCTCTGGTGAGTACCGACTTTCATCCTTTGCTTTTTCTATCATTCTATCTATGAGAATGGATAATTTTATTTCGGTGAGATGCCTTACTTCCATGGTGAGATCATTCTCAAACATTTGCCCGATTCCTTGTTCTATATAAGTTTTCAAAACTGGCTCTGTTGCCTGGGAAATAGCTACATCAGCCCTCGCGCACCGGTCGAACACACCCGATAAAAGATAGTCGATATAGGCTTGCTGAAGATTTGTTTTCAATGGCGTCTGAAAATCCATAACAGGGATATTTTAAACCAAAAGCTATGAATTTTATCCATTCAACCCAATTATTTTATGACGTTTATACATTACATTATAAATCAATAAATAACTACAGAAATTTTTGTGCAAAAACGGGTGCATTCATTAGTCATGCTTTTTATCTGGCACAATAAACTCTTTCGCAAACGATTCGTACCAACCGCCTTTTTTCAGCAGATAAGTGAATAGTTCAAAGATGCTCCATCGCTGCGGTGTCATACGGACTACTGTATGCGTTCTCTTTCCGCCTCGATCGGTCCAATGTATTCCTATCGATTCCTTATAAAATCCACAACCACTATGCACAATAGGCGTCAAATCCCAGAATTCATGATGCCTTGCAAATTCATCAAAGTCATACCAGTCTTGTAAAGGCAAGTATTTTCGTTCTTCTTTTTTCTTATCTAATTGCCGGCCCGAAATCAAATACTGTGTATAAACAAGTATCGCTGTATCTGATTTTCTACAAAAAACTAACACATCAAAAGCTAGTTTTCCCGATGTCGAATTTCCATATGAAAGTTGAAAGATTTCATCCGCGTCGATACTGTCTATACCGGGAGGACCGATGATATTCATTTGCGATTTTGCCATGCTGTCCAACCGCAGTGATTCCAGTCGCGTTTGTTGAAAATCCCGCAAAGACGCAGTATCATTTCTATAATAAGCCTTGAAAAATTTGTAATCCCGCTCGCCCATCCGGTAGTAACCTCCATCATCATAATCCTTGAAATAATCCAGCACTAGAGAATCACGTAACGTGTGATGGTCATCACATCTGCAATCTTTGCAGGAACTGCACCATAACATAATTAATGAAACACAAACCATGATCCATGGTCTTAAGATTGTAGCGACGGATTTGATTGGATTTACGGATTTCATGAAGCAAACAAAATAAATGAATTTAAGAAAAACCGACCATTGGTCCGTTACTGTTGTTTCAAAACTTTCATGGCTTGACAGCACGCTGGAAGCGGGATCCATAGCCAAATTACCGGCATGCCGCTTTAACTTTTTAACCGATTAACTTATTAACGTTCTGAGAACACTATGTATTATTAAAAATTTTAATTAAATTAAAGTTAAAATGAACCGATATGAGCAATTATCCCAAAGAAATCGCGGTATTTCATCAGACAATAGAGCGCTTAAAAGGAATCGGAAATGTAGAAAGCGGGATTGAAACGCTCGACGGAATAGAAGGCGATGAACTCAGCAACGCCGAATATCATAACCTTCCAATTGCCACTTTATTGAGAACAGACGGCGGTATTGAAGATGAAGTGATCACCCAATTTGAATTTACGATTGACAAATCGCCTGAAAGCCTGATCTCGCTGGAATTTCTTTCCTGGTTCGTGCGCGATAAATCAAGCGGTGGTATTCCTGTTCAATTGAGAACATTCGCGTTTCCGCCGCAAACACCCGATGGCATTCAGCTCGGTCAGACGCTAAAGTTTTGCATTGATTATTTCATCGAAGATGTAAGCGAATCACTTCAGCCGATTTTAGATAAAATATCTGCGTTGAATAACTCTTTAGAACTTGCGATCCAGATTTATAATATACCGACAAAGAATTGAGCTACCACACTTATCAGTCGGAGCGCAGTCGAAATCCGCCTGTGCTCCGCATCTTCCAACTCGCATATGAACTCACCTTTAGGACTTGGGGCTAAGCTTCTTATAAATTGCCTCCTGCGCTGCAATCCGCTCACCATTCACTTCTGGCATTACCATTTCCCCTGCACTATTAATTAGTCTTGCCTGCACGTTATCGGCAAGCTGTAAATGAATGATCTCGCGAATTTCCTGTTTCAGTTTTTCATCCTTCAACGGAAAAACCGATTCAATACGGCGATGCAGATTGCGCACCATCCAATCGGCAGAACCGAGATAAAACGCTTCCTCACCGTCATTCCCAAAAATGAATACCCGCGCGTGTTCCAGATAACGATCTACGATACGTCGTACGGAAATATTTTCACTCATACCAGGCACACCGGGCACCAGACAACAAATGCTGCGCACAATGAGATTGATTTTGACACCCGCGTTACTCGCTTCATACAGCAGATTGATCATTTCTTTTTCCTGAAGATTGTTCAGCTTAATGGTGATCTCTGCTTTCCGCCCCGCCTGTTGATGCGCCATTTCTCTACGGATCATTTCCTCGAAACGATCCTGCATATTAAACCGTGCAACCATCAGCTTTTGAAAACGAATAAAATCATATTCTTCCGGCTGTTGGCGTGACGGCAAATAAGCAAACAACAGATCTACATCCTGCGTAATCTCTTTGTCAGTCGTCATTAACACATGATCTGTATAAAATCTTGCGGTACGTTCATTGAAATTTCCAGTAGCCAGCAGCGCGTAGTATTTGCTCTTCCTGTCTTCCTTCCGCTTCACCAGCGCTAGTTTCGCATGCACTTTCATATTCGGAATGCTATAAACAATCCGCACTCCAGCCGCTTTCATTTTCTTCGCCCAATTAAGATTATTGGCTTCGTCAAATCTTGCTTTAAGCTCTACGAAAGCTGTTACCTTCTTACCATTCTTCGCAGCACTGATCAATGTGCTCGCAATCTGAGAATCTGCTGCAACGCGATAAAGCGTCACATAAATTTCGGTTACATCCGGATGAATAGCTGCTTCGTTAAAGAAACGGAGTATGTAATCATACGATTGATACGGCAGATGAATCAGTAAATCCTGGTCTTCGATCGCTTGCAATACCGATACTTTGTTCTTAAGCACCGGATGCGGCAAAGGCGGCATAGGCGCATATAGCAGCGACTTGCCTTTGGGATTCGGCAAATCAGCAAGATCTTTCAGATTATGATAACGTCCACCGGCAACCATTTCCGCATCAGTAAGATGAAAATAGGTTTTAATAAAGAATTGTATTTCTTCCGCCATTCCTGATTCGTAGAGAAAACGCGTAGGCAAACTGGTTTCCCGTTTCGAAATCATCTGACGAATTTCATCTTCGAGTTCTGCACTCGTTTCATCCTGAATTCCGACATCGCCATTCAGCGTCATCTTAAAGCTATAGACGCTTTTGATCTGTTTTCCTGGAAAGGCATATTGTATGTTCTGACGAATAGCATCGTCTATAAAAATGATCTGATGTTTACCCTCTATATCTGGCAATGACACAAAGCGACCAACAGCTTCCTGAGGAATATTTAATACCGCATACTGAACCGATTCATGATTCTGCAACTGTATAATAAAATAAAGTCCATTGTTATGCAGCATTACAGGCTCATTACCTTCCAGCAATACCGGCTGCAGGTAAGACAAAATCCTGGTATGAAAAAGGTCGTTGATTATCTGCTGATGCACCGGAGCAACGACTTCATTATAATACAGATGAATATTCTCTTTTTGCAGTGCAGGCAATAATTGCTGCGTCAGAATGCGACCAAAATCTTCCTGTTGTTCCCGAACCATCTGCTGTATTTTCTGCAGTAGCGCTTCGTCGGATTGTTCTTCTGTTGCCAGCGCCGGATTTTCCCGCAGTGCCAGCAATGACGGATATCGTACCCGGAAAAATTCATCCAGATTAGATGAAAAAATAGACAAGAAACGAACACGATCATAGACCGGAACATTTGTATTTTCTGCTTCCTGTAACACGCGGTGATTGAATTGCAACCAGCTTATATCTCTGTTGAAATATTGATATCCCAAAGCCATAATTAAATTTCAGGCGCTTATTATCTGATGATGATTGCCAAAACAAATGAAAGAGACGAAATGACGAAGCCAAACATGAATACATTGTAAGCTATACGCAGCAATTTATACTTGCGACCAAGCACCACACCCAGATTATAAATATCGCGTGTCATGCTGCCATAAAGGAATTCAGAGTCTTTCATCATTTCATTAATACCCCATTCATAATCGTCAAGACTCATCCTATAAAAATTTCCGAAGAACAAAAGATTGGCGCGCTTGCTGGTAATATCTTCTTTGGTAAAAGTGCCCTGCGTTACATTTGGCCGTGTCACCAGAATAGCAAACACAATTGAAATCAGCGATGTTGCCATCGTTAGAATCGCAGGAATAATGAGATTGGTATTATCCTCGAGCTTGCGGAACAATAAAGAAACCAGCACTGATACGATAATAGAATTGACTGTGATCATGATATGTGCTTTATTGTCTGCCATCTCACTCAGTCGCAGGTGATTGGTAGATGTAGTGCGGAACATAGTTTCAACGCCACGTTCCGGCTTCATCCCCTTGTCTTTCTTTTTATGTTCTTTATCCTTTTCTTTTCCTTTTATCTCGCTATTTGTTTCCATTGCTTTATGTTCCTTTTTATCCAGCTTTTCGCGGAGTTTTTTAATATTTTCTTCCTTGCCCTGCTGTAGTAAAGTGCGGGCATAATCTGTATGGTATTGCTGGCGTTGCAACATTTCTATATTACCCGCATACCATTTATCGTCGGGCAAAGCGCAACCAAGTCTGGCCTCTACTTCCTTGCGCACTTGTTTATTTGTCTCCTTAAAACGTTCCGTACCCATATGAAAGAGATCTGCATCACAAATAATCTGCTCTATCAGTGTATTGGGCGACTGCGGTAACCTCGTAGCCATAATACAGCCTTTCACTTTCATGATAAGCGACTCAGCAGCGTTTTGTTCCCGCAGCCATTTTTCTGCCAGTGCCGCGCCACGCATTTCATGTTGTTCGGCAGCACCTGTAAGGTATCCGACATCATGAAACCAGGCCGCCACATACACTGCTGTGTAATCTTCCTCCTCCAGCTGATAATGATCACTGATCTGCACGGCCGCCTGCACTACTCCTTCCACATGACCGAGGTTGTGGTACGGAAGCTGCGTTTCAGCAGGTGCCGTTGCGTACAGGTTGCGAACATAAGCTGCGACCAGGTCCATCAATGCGTTCGTATTCATGATTCGATTGTTTTTTCTGTTGAAAATTTAAAACCGGTACCCAATTCTGAAATAAGGATAAACACCTTCGGTAGAAAAACCGAGCATTGCATTAACCAGCAGCAATTTTGCCGGTGTTATATAAGCGCCAAAACCATAACCATCATGCCATTTAGCCGATGACTCGTCTTTCACCCAAACACGTCCCACATCGTTAAAACCAAGCACGCCTACCTGTCCAGGAAAAAGATAGGACGCAAAATCGAACAACTTAATCCGCAGCTCAATATTGTGGTACAACATCGAAGTCCCCGCAAAACGGTAGCTGCGAAAGCCGCTCAGATTCTCTTTTCCGCCGAGATACAAGTATTGAAAAAATTCGGGCTCCCCCATCAGCACACCACCGCCTATGCGGTTTGCGATCACAACACGCGGATCCATATGAAAGCTGATAAAGAAACGCATATCGGTCTGCAACACACCCACAGTCTTCTCTCCTTCGTTCAGCTGTTGTACACCCGCAAAGGTGGTACGCCAGAAAAATCCGCGCGTCGGTTGTACTTCGTCATTGCGTGTATCTATTTCGTAACCGGCATTCAGACCCAGATAAAATTTATCATTGAACAAATCATCTTCAGGGTGCTCTGCCTGATAGACATTGATATAACGACCTTCATTATCAGATTTATCCATCTTGAAATATTGCGAAGCAATCCCTGCAAAAACCTTTAAAGGTTTGCTCAGCTGACGTTGCAGATTGATCTGCGTACCAATCAGATTATAACGGGTTCGATAGTAACGAATGGCATCATCGCCTTCCTGATTAAATTCTGACTCATTACCGACACCAAAGAAATTGGAAGTATTGTCAGGCGCTTTTGCGTTGACATTAATATTGAGATCGTTCTTTCCGATCAGCTTTTTAAAGTCACCATTATAACGGACAAATGTTGCATCGGTAGCAAGCGAATGACCAATCATCAGATTATGCATCTGCGCATACGGCTCCTTGCGAAAACCTTGTTTAGTATACTTCAGACCAACCCCAAGTAACACCCCATCGTCGAGATTATAACCGGCGGTTGCCTGTGGCATCAATACATTATACTTAAAAGATTGTCCGTTAAATTCATTAACCGCATGATTGTCTTCCGTACGAATACTTGCCTGGCTCCGCGATGGATAATCGTTTTCTTTATCAGAACGATCGTAAATAACCAGTTTGGATTTATTGCGCAGCTCAGATACTACTCTAAAACTATCTTCACCGCCGCCGCCTATCATCCGCACTTTGATCGGAGATTTTTCCGTACCGCTCACTTCAAACACATCTTTACCACCACGACCGTATAAACGTACTTCCTTCGTTTCGCCCTTCTCAAACCTGCGTTCAAACATCTGATGTCCTGCCGTACCATCCTTTTTTATTTTGTAAACACTTACGGTTACGTCACCATTGTCTTCATGCACTATTTGAAATAATTCACGTTTATCTGACCCGGTTACATCTACAGCTTTTGCCAGGAAACGATAATATTTTAAACCTTCGGGCAATAAAATATCTCTACGCGATTTCAAATAATCTTCCGTCATCTTGCCGCATTCTGCATACACAGGCGCAGGCATTTGCAACACAGCTTCATGAATTATACTGTCAGTCATTTCCTGCTGCAATTGACCGATTACTTTCTTCCAATCTGCTTCATTCAGCTCGCGCAAAAAATAACGGTCAAAATAGCGGGCATTAAACATCGCACCTTCCACGTTTGGAATATTTGGTTTAAACCCTTGAAACTTCGGCATAATCCATTTACGCGCGGCAATCCATGGAATCACACCAGTATTCACAAAATAAGTCTGGTCGCGGTCGCGGGGAATCGGATAAAACTCATCGCGGCCTTCCTTATCTTCTTTTTTACCCCAGCGCCACTGGTCTTCATGCCGGTCCCAATCAGAGATCAACAGATCCAGCATACGTGCTTTCAGCACTGCTTTTTCGTCAATGCTATTATCGTTGTCATCTTCTAGTTTATCTAATACTTTCGGCGTATTGTAAGTCTTTTCATTCTTTCCGCCGCCGGGTTCCCGCTCTTCAAAAATGCAGACGCTTCCGCCAAAATCGTTTTCATACATCCCTAATGCCGGATCATGTGGCACGTATACGACCTGCGGTTCGGCATGCGGTACTTTCGCAGCTGTTGCCAATATAGGCACCGTCAGCGGAGCATAAGGATTGGCTGCAGAGATCTGATCCTGCACCACGTCTTTGGCTACTGTTTTGCGCAGGTCTTCAGGCAATGCTTTCTCAGGATCTTTTTGCAACGTACGCAACACCCATTCCTTGCCAGACGCGTCTTTCATGCGTAGCGACTTTGTCTGTTTACCTCCGCCTTTTTGCAATATGGTGAGCCCACCTTTTTCTTCGGTGATATGAAACACTTTCATGCTTACGGGTGTTGCCCATATTTTACGGTAATTTTCGCCAAACCAAAAGCGGTGTGCATTGCCGACCTGATCATATTCTGGCGCAATCGTCGCAATAATACTATCTGCAACTACCTCAGTGCCACTCACAGGAAGATTGGGACGCAGCGTTACAGGCTGGCGCGTAATTGCCGGCGACAAATAAGAAAATGCTTCTTTCGCTTTGCCGGATTCATCTACCTCATAAAAACGGATTTTTTCAGTGCCGTCTTTCATATAAAGTATCTCAGCAAAGCCCCGGCTGCTCGATGCAAACAATGTATTCTTTGCAGTCTTTACCCGTTCCTGATTAATACCAGAACCACTTACAATATAGTTACGGTCTTTATCACGAATCAATTGCAGGTTGTGATCGTGCCCCCCAACGAAAGTAACATCTGGTGCTACTGCCAGCGCATCTTCGATACCACTGATCATATCTTTATACACCGGATTTTTCAAATCCTGCACATTACCAAATCCGCCACGTACAATCGGATAGATGGAACCGAGCACTGGCAAAGGGATGTAAAGGTTATCCTTCAGATCTGTAAAGGGAAAGATATGCTGTTTCCAGGTGTAGTAACCGCCATGAATACCATGACTGCGCATCGGTTGATGTGACGCGAAAATGATTTTCTTATTCCGGTTACGATATGCGATATCGTGCAGCTTCACCAAAACTTCGTCGTTTGTTTTACAAGCGCAATCACTCTCAATGCCGGGCTTTTCATAAGGCTGTAACCACCATTGTGTATCCATCAGAATGATTACGGTACTGTCGTCAACCGGAATTTCCTCCGGCCCCGGACAACCATCTACCGGCAAAAAATGTACATTGGGCCATTGCCAGTCATTCACTAATTGTCCTTGTCGTTTGATTCGCTCCAGCCCCTCCTGGCCACTTTTCTGCCAGTCATGATTACCTGGAATTACGTAGACATTGGCTTTATAATGAAAAAACGGTTTCAGCTGTTTGGTGAGAATCTCGACGCTTGCTGCGTAATTCTTTTCGTCTTTATCAGGCAACCCTTTGGGGTAAATATTATCACCTACAAACAAAATCGTTGTATGCAGATCACCGCGATCAATCATATTAGCCAATGCATCGGGCACAATACTTTTACCATTGTATAATTTTCCGGCATCACCAATAATAAAAATCCGCTGTCGAACTTCTCCATCCTGCGCCACAACAGCATTCCAGCAAAAAAAGAAAATAACAATAAGTAGCGATCTTATCATGGACGACCATTTTTAGATTGATAAGGGAACACCACTATATTCGGTTGGGCATCAGCGGCTTCATTGGAGATATACATATTGCCTCTGGGATCAAATGCAAGTCCTTCCGCCTGGCGACAAAGTTTTGGATCCAGAAAATAAACACCTTTTACTTTGAGTGTTTGTTTATCTAGTACAACCAGCAATTTTTCTATCGAAGCCAAAACATATAATTCTCCGGTGATCGGATGAATAGCCGCAGCAGAGGGATGAAAGGACTTAAGTTTTATTTTGCCCACGCTCGCCACATCGCTCCATCTCACCTGAAAAACCGGTGCTGCTACAAATTGTTTACTAGCCAGGTCAAACGCATAGCCATAGGCCGTTTCTTCTTGATGATCTTTCTTCGCATTTTTTACGATGAGTACAATGCGGTTGTTGGCCTTATCCAGATACATCGCTTCAAACTCAGTTGTCTTGCCTTCGTACTTGTATTTATTTACGTCTTTAATCCCCACTCCGTCATAAGTCATCTCGTATAAATGGCCATCGCTGCGCAATACATACCAACGGTCATCTGTCACAATACATTCCTCGTAATCGCCTTTATCGCCGAATGGCAATTCCTCACGAATCCGGAATGCTGCCGTATCAATCACATAAACTTTCCCCTTTTCGTCATTGATGGCAATAAAAGCATGGATTTTTCGCTCATAATCCAGACCTGAAATTTCGTCAAGCCCCTTCTCAAGAATCACTTCCCTGGCCTGTTGCCAGGAATAGCCAGCAGGAACGGTTGGCTTCGCGCCAGTGTTAGCAGAACAATATGGCAGTAAAAAAAGTAGGAATAGCAGTAGGTAATTTTTGTTCATGGTTCAGTCGTTCATTGTCAAAAATTCAAATTAATAGTAGCACGCATTGCCTTCATTCCTGTAATGCCCTGCATTTTTTCCAGTTCAAGGAAACTAATATCGGGCAATAGCCGTCCTTCTTTAATCAGCTCCTGCAGCTGGGCACGATACGCAACTGCTTCCCGGTTATGTGCATACACAATGGCGATGGTTCCCGGCTGTGTAAGTCGCTCCTCACTGTTTAAGATACGCGCTTTATCGATTCTTTTTTTGATCACTTCATAGCGGATACTATAAGCGCCCTCCACATCAAACCGTTTTTCATCGATTCTGAAATTGATATTTACGGGATGCATGTGTGCAAGTATAAGCTGTGTGGTTGACAATTGATGGGGCAATTCTCCCTTTATACGATGCGCTGCGATGGCCATGTCCACCATCATACGCACCTGCCAGTTCTGTATTTTAAAAATGGCGTCGGTATCATAGGTCTGCCAGGGCGCAATGCTTTTTCCTGAATAAAGATTATACTCCCATCCATCGGTTTTGAATTTTTCAAGATAATGCGGAATGCTTTCCTGCAAGCGGTCTTCTGCTTCGTCTAATACAATTTTCAACGTCGCGTTAATGCGTTGCAGACTTTCTTCGTAGCTATTTCTCGCACGATAAAATATCCCCGTTTCTGTTGCAATTCTTCCTGCATAGTCGAGCGCTTCCTCTTCGCTAATGTAACTTCCCTCCTTCAACCGGCCGATAAATTGCAGACTATCGGTCTCTAGAAACTGTGTCAGATCCGCTTCTTGCTCTATAGTCAGCGAATCCGTAATCTGTGATTGCCAATACCGGATTTGCAGCAGCAGTTCTATTATTTCATCCTTGATCTCGTTTCCGTTTACATTTTTCAGTAAATGCGATAAATAATGAAGTTGATTCAAAAAGTCTGTACGCACAGCCGTTGAGCGCTCCTGCGACGAGTTTCGGATATCTACCGCTGCATAAAAAGGATAAAGATTTTCAAAGCTGATCGTTGGCGTAGCTATATCGGAAAAATCATGGCGGTTCCGTTGTAATGCGTGCCAGGCAATATCGTTAAACTTCCAGGCAACCGATGGTTGTATCGCAGTATATCGCTCTTTGATAAACGACTCCATCAGTTCCTTAAAATGATTTTGCTGATAAACGATAAACTCGCGGAACAATGGCAACACCTTTTCCATCTTGCGAACGAGATTGCCTTTGATGACAACCATGTTCTGGCTACCCACTTCGATCAACCCCATTAGTTTTTTCTGATGCCAGACAGGAAACACAGCGAGTGTCTGTAAGCCCATCCTGTTCAGCATCTCGGATTCATCTGATGTTTCACCGTCTGCGCAAATATTACGATACACAGAATGCTGAAATTTTTCTCCTGCAGATGCTATAAACTCGTTAAATAATTTTTCTCGCGCTGCCGCAGTATATCCATTTTGCAACCCGCGGAAAACAAGACTCGTTTTCTGAAAAATACGATCGTCATAAGCATAGCCTCGGTTCAGCGACACAACTGGCACCATACCAACTTCCAAACCTTCCTGTCCGAGATAAGAAAGTGTCGCATGCTTCATCCGTTCAAAAGCGTACACTTCATCTTGTGTATGCATATTGGCTACAATTTCACGTAGCGAATGCAACGCTTCTTCTTCGGTTACATCTTTCAAGGTGAAAATAAAAAAGCCCTCCATTCTGAATTGTTCCAGCGGAATCGGATGTTCCAGACAACGGTGAACAGTAAGAATATCTGTTGCATAATCGATCCATTCCTGCTGCAATGGCGGCAGCTCCCCATCTACTTTTATATCAACAAACTGCTTGTTGATGCTCATCCGGTAATAGGCTCTGATTCCCCCGGTTGCTCTGGTTTGAAAGATGGTCAGTGCTTCCCGCGGTTCTAACTCAGTAAGGCCGTAACATTTCCTCAGAATCTCCCGGTAGGTCATCCGGTAATTTTCTTCCAGGGTAGTTTCGATATCAAATGGTTCTAATCGAAAGGTATCGTCCGGATTAAAGAGTATTTGTTTGAAGCCGTCAGAATAACTGAAAAAACGGATGGGAGAAAGAATACCTATAGCGTCTTCAATTTCTGTATCACGCGGAAAAAGCGGAAAGAGATTGAGCTCTAGCAGATCCAGCACGTCTTTGATCTCTGAAAGTTGCTTCAGATCCGATATTGGATGTTTCAATCCCGGATGATCTTTAATTGCATCTCTGATCGATTCGAAAAACAAACGGTGCTCTTTGATCAGGCATTTGTCGAGATATGCCTCCAAAGCCCGTAAATAAGGCTCAAAGGAAAGATTGAATCTTATGATCGGTCCTTTCTGAAAAGTGGAATCAATGGTGAGGATTTCCATGACAATAAAGATACAAAACTCACCCCATCCCTAAAGGGTGTCTCACAGCGAGAAATACCCCATCCTAAAGGGAGTCTCATCGTGGGAAATATACTTGCGTCGGGAGTCCTCCTCCTTTGGAGGAGCTAGAGGAGGCAAAAAAAAACGCCTCCACAATGTGGAGGCGTTTTCAGTATTCTAAAAGTGGAGAACGTGATTATTTATTTTCACCTTCTTCTTCCGCTTTCTTCATTTTATCTTTCAGTGCAGCCAGTGCGCCGAGATCACCAAGTGTTGGTTTTTCTACTTTGCTCTGAACATTTTTCACTGCTTTTTTAGTATTCTCAGCGTCAGCTTTAGCTTCTTTCTTAGCAGCTTCTTTCTCTTCTATTTTACCTTGTTCCCAAACTTTGCTGTGAGATACCATGATACGCTTGTCGTTGCGATCGAATTCGATAATAGCGAAAGGCAGTGTTTCGTCAGCCTCTACATTGCTACCGTCTTCTTTACGCAGGTGACGTGCAGGTGCATAAGCTTCGAGGCCATATTGCAGCTGAACTGTAGCGCCTTTGTCATCTTTCTTAGTCACAGTGCCTTCGTGGATAGAACCGATTGGGAATACAGTTTCGAAAGTATTCCAAGGGTCGTCTTCCAGTTGTTTGTGGCCCAGTGCCAGTTTACGGTTTTCTTTATCGATGCTCAGGATTACCACTTCGATTTCATCACCAACTTTAGTGAATTCGCTTGGGTGGTTGTAGCGCTTGATCCAGCTCAGGTCGCTGATGTGGATCATACCGCCGATACCTGTTTCCAGTTCAACGAACACGCCATAAGGAGTGATGTTTTTCACGATACCTTTGTGACGGCTGTCAACAGGGAATTTATTTTCGATAGTTTCCCATGGATCTTCAGTCATTTGCTTGATAGACAGGCTCATTTTGCGCTCGTCTTTATCCAGCGTTACAACAACTGCTTCGTATTCATCGCCCATTTTGAAGAATTCCTTCGCATTGATTGGCTGAGAAGACCAAGTGATTTCTGAAACGTGTACCAGACCTTCTACGCCAGGCAGGATTTCGAGGAATGCACCGTAATCTTCGATGTTTACTACTTTACCTTTTACTTTAGCACCTTCTACGATTTCTGCAGGCAGATTATCCCAAGGATGCGGAGTCAGTTGTTTCAGACCGAGGCTGATGCGTTTTTTCTCATCATCGAAGTCGAGAACAACCACATTCAGTTTCTGGCCATTTTCCAACACTTCGCTAGGATGCGTTACGCGGCCCCAGCTAATGTCAGTGATATAAAGCAGACCGTCAACACCACCGAGGTCGATGAATGCACCGAAGTCAGTAACATTCTTAACAGTACCTTCCAGTACCTGACCTTTTTCCAGCTGGCCGATGATCACGCTACGTTGTTGTTCGATGTCGCTTTCGATCAGCGCTTTGTGAGACACAACAGCGTTGCGGATAGCTTCATTGATTTTAACAACTTTGAAGTCCATTGTTTTACCAACATACTGATCGTAGTCAGTAACTGGTTTAACGTCGATTTGAGAACCTGGCAGGAAGGTTTCGAGGCCGTAAACGTCCACGATGAGACCACCTTTAGTTTTGCTGGTGATAGTACCAGTAACAACTTCGCCGGTTTTGTAGAAATCAACGATTTTTTGCCAAGCACGTGCTGCGCGCGCCAATTTGCGGCTCAGGTGCAGGTGGCCATTGCGGTCTTCTTTTTCCACAACCATTACTTCCACTTCTTCGCCGATTTTTACATCTGGCATGTCGCGGAATTCGTTGAGGGAAACAAGTCCGTCAGATTTGAAACCGATGTTGATGATGGCGTCAGTTTTAGTGAGGCCTACAACTGTGCCTTGCAACAGTTCGGATTCTTCGATAGATTTGAATGTGCTATCGTACACTTTGTCGAGTTGCTCACGCTTTTCTTGTGGATAAGAAGCAACATTGCGTTTGTCAACACTCCAATCGAAATCGTCGTGAGCGTTGTTTTGTTGAGAAATGATTTGGTTTTCTTCCAAGTTTTAAGTCCTCCTTTTAATGGAAATTTTGAGCCGCGAAGGTACGCATATATCAGGAACGCAAAAAAAAATATTTCTAATCTTTTGATCTTAGCCCTCCAATTGTAACCCTACGGTCAATTTTAGCCAGTAAAGGTACACCAATCAACCCTCAATAGTTATATTTAATTATGATATCTCCCGTAGACCATATAAAATTATCAATACCAAACCCTTGCAGCGAAAACTGGAACGAAATGACACCCGACGAAAAAGGTCGTTTTTGCCAGAAATGTGCGAAGACGGTGATCGATTTTTCGCAATTATCAGACGAAGAATTAGTTACAATAATTTCACGGCAAAAAGGGGAACTCTGCGGCCGTTTTCTCGAAAATCAGCTTTCCCGGCCAATTGTTTTACTTCAGAAGCCCTCCTTATATAAAAGGTATAGCTCCGGAAAAATGGCTGCGGCATTTTTGCTATTGCAAATGTTTGTTTCGGATGCGAGAGCCCAAAAGAAAACAGCGCACACCACTCAAAGCACTCCAAAACCAGTTACGGGAATTATTACGATAAAAGGTGTACTGCTGGATTTTGAAACCCAAAAGCCGATTGTTGGCAGAAAGGTTTATTTAAATAATGACTCAACAAAAAAATTAAATACAACCACAACCGACCATAAAGGAAATTTCTCGTTAAAGGTTTCCGTTGCGCAACTAAATGGCGCTTTCCTTTCGTTTGATCAAAATAACCTGGAACATTTTATTCCGGACGAAAAATTGACTACATCGGGCAGCAATATAATTAGCCTCCGTCTTTATCAATATCTGGTTGTGAAAATGCCAGTGACAACCATTCGATATGTGCGACCATCTGATGAAAGGATGATGATTCAAGGGGCGGTAATCTCCGAACCAGGTCCGTCAAACTTTCGCAAACTGAATCAACTAAACCTCAAAAAAGAAAAACATTAATAGCGATGAAAATAATTTCAACATTATTAATTTCTTTTTGCTGCATTCCGGCCTTTGCTCAAAAGCATAACGCATCAACCAAAATTACACGCGCAGCAAGTTTTCGGGGAGATACTGCTATGTTTCAAAATTATATTCAGGATCACACCCGCTATCCGGAATATGCAAGAGAGCACGGTATCGAAGGAACTGTTATTACGAGAGCGGTCGTCAATGAAACCGGACAAATAGAACAGATCGCGGTACTCCGTGGCATTGGCGGCGGATGCGACAGCGAAGCAGCGCGTGTTGTAAAAGGAATGCCGCCCTGGCAACCTGCGTTATATCAAGGCAAACCGGTAAAAGCTGTCGTGGCCATCCCGGTTAGCTTCAGGCTCGAATAGTTTTTTTATCTTAGTCACACAAGTTAACCGCATGCAACTGGACGATCAGGAAAGGAAAACCGTAATTAAGGCACTGGAAGAATGGCAACGGACGGGCAAGTTATCTGTTGAACAAAAAACAGACCTGGAACAAACTTTAGAAATAAAGAACAATGACCGTCAGCAGATCGCACGATACTTTTTTATCATCGCCGTTTCCTCCATGCTGCTTGCATTCAGCTCCATTTTCATTGACGACAAGCTACTGGAAACCATCAAAAAATATTTCTCGCTCAGCAACCTCACCATTGCATTTGCTGTTTCTGCATTGACCATCGTCTGGTTTTATTATGTGCGTAAAAAACGCCACCTGCTGCACGAATTCACTTACGAAGTCTTTATGATCGTTGGTGCACTCGGTTCACTTACAGCCCTCGTTTATTTCTGTAAAGATTATACCGGCGTCGCGCACTACACTTTTGTTTTGCTATTGGCAACAACATTATTGTTTATACTTAGTACCGCTTTTCGTTCCATTGCGCTGTGGACGGCTGCCCTGCTTTCCTTCTGCGGCTGGTTTGGTGCGTTCACCACCTGGCAGGGACAAGACAATGCATTCTTAGGGATGAATTACCCGGTGCGGTTTGTAGTCTTTGGATTATTGCTATTGGGGATTTCCTGGCTGCAAAAAAGCATTGCGCGATTACAATTTACACAACGCATCACTTATCTCTTCGGACTCATCACATTTTTCACCGCCATGTGGGGTATGTCGATCTTTGGCAACTTCACACATTTCGATGCATGGGAACAAGTTCGTCAGACGCATGTACTCATCTACGCCATCGCATTCGCCATCGTTGGATTCGTAGCATTTTTCTTCGGCATCAAATACAAAGACGAAAACACTCGCGACTTCGGAATCTTCTTTCTGCTGCTCAATCTCTACACCCGCTATTTCGAATACTTCTGGAACACGATGCACAAGGGCATTTTCTTTTTGATTTTGGCGGGATCGTTTTGGTTGCTGGGAAAAAGACTGTTACGGAAGGGGTAGCTTTCTCTCGCAGCGCTCACGGAGGCACAAAGATGTTTTGGTGTACCCATTATTACGCGAGACTACTCCTCCGTCGAGGTGACAAACCCGAGTAAACTGAACGTCGTGCCTTTGTGTCTCCGTGAGAAAAATTTTGCGCCTTAACGTGAAGCAAATCGCGCTGGGAGTTCTCGTCCTTTCTCGCAGCGCTCACGGAGGCGCAAAGATGTTTTGTGCACACTTTATTAGGTGAGACCTCTCCTACGCGCCAATGACACATTTAAAATTGAGTTCAATTTCAAGGCTCTTAGTTTGGCAGCACAGTAGCAATGAAGCTCCATCGAGCGACCGTCTAAGCCACGGAGTGATCTGGCTTAGACTGCCCTTTTTTGCCTACTTTTTTTGGCATAAAAAAAGTAGGAGCATGATGGTTCGAAGCCAGATTTGAAGGACTATTGCTAAATCAAGGTGGTATTGTCTTTTGATTGTGGGCACCGAATAATTAGTCGAAGTGACAAACACGGGTATTAAATAATTCCGTAAAAACATAGCGCCGTGCCTTTGTACCGCCGTGAGCTGCTTCGACTCCGCTCTGCATGACAAATCACACAGAGAGTTCTCCTCCTTCAGAGGAGTTAGAGGAGGCCTAGAGGTATTTTTCCAGCCATACTTCCGTTGTGACAAGCTGCCAGATCTTCGAGAAGTAAATACTTTCACTTTTACGCGCCCACCATTTATCGGCATCAGAAAGATCAAGGATACCGCGTTGTTTCAGCTGATCTATTTTCTTTCGGGCAAAATCTTCAATAACGGAATTCTGCTGCAGCCACTGTTGTAACGGCAGTTCAAAGCCCTTCTTCGGCATCGAAAGATTTTCCGTAGTAATGTATTTTGAAGCTACTTCGCGCAGCAATGGTTTGTTTGTTTCACCGTTGTAACGGATATGCAAAGGCAGTTTAGCCACCCATTCAATCAATTCATGATCAAGCAACGGATAACGCATTTCCAGGCTGTGCGCCATTCCCGTAAGATCATCACGATAGACATGGTGCGCACCGATGTAATATTTCAGATCATAATAAAACAATGCTTCCGGAACGGACAAATTTTCAACCGCGGCATCAAACGGTAGAAGTTTCGCAACATCAGCTTTTCCTTTCAACATCCGTGCAATCTCACTGTAACGCATACCCAGTCTTGCGTGCGTGAAATATTTCAACACTGTATCGGTGCTCATGTAGTCGATTGCCTTCGTCAGAAATTCACCAACCGAAGGCAAAAATTTACGAATAGGAAAGATTTTTTTCCGGCGTTCCCATTCTCTATAATTCAGGTAATAATTGTAGCCGCCAAAAACCTCATCACCTCCTAATCCATTTATCACAACCTTATAGCCTTCTTTGTGCAAATAATCCGATGCCGCTAAACCAGGTTCCAGACTCACGTACGGCTCTTCGTAGTGCTGCAGCGAAGCTTCGAGATTACCGATGATTTCTTCTGGCTTGATGATGTGAACATGATGAACGATGTTCAGCTTTTTCGCCATCGCAATCGCCTGCGGCAATTCATCCATACCTTTTCCTGTGCCGTCAAATCCCAGCGAATAACTATGAAAATCGGGATGCTGTTTGGAACAAAGCGCTGTCAATGTTGTAGAATCAATACCACCACTCATCAACGAAGTCACAGGTACATCTGCCTGCATTTGCATTTGCACAATTTTTTGCAACCGGGCGTCAAGTGCTGCAACTGCATCTTCTTTCGAAATCTTCAATCGCTCGCCACCAACCGGAATCTGCCAATAGCATTGCTCTTCTACCCTTCCCGACCGCATATCGATCCTCATCCAGCAACCTGGCGGAATGGAATGAATATTTTCAAAACAGGTTTCAGGCGGAGCAGACGACTGATATAAAAAATTGCTGGCTAATCCCTGAAAATTAATACTTCTTTTTACCCAGGGCGCCTGCAAAATGGCCTTAATTTCGGAGGACCAGGTAAGCCCTTTTTCATCGCGATGGTAGAAAAAAGGTTTAATCCCTACTCTGTCACGAACCAGGAATACAGACTTTTGCTTTGCATCATAAATCGCAAATGCAAACATGCCATTCAGGTATTTGGGGAGCGAATTTCCCCAACGCCTATAGCCATGTAAAATGACTTCAGAATCACTTTCGGTACGAAAATGGAAACCGGCAGATTGCAATTCCTTGCGCAGTTCTTTGTAGTTGTAAATTTCGCCGTTGAAAGTTAAAACATGTGATCCGTCTTCGGAAAACATCGGTTGGTGACCGGCTGCAGAAAGATCAACAATGGAAAGTCTCCGAAAGCCGAAGCCCAATTTTGTTTTCCCGCCTGCGGCAATGGATTTGGTCTCATTTTTTACCGCGGCAATAGAATCAGTTCCGTGAAAATGTCCCAGTTGGTCCGAGCTATCCAGCAACATATAGCCTTCATCATCCGGGCCACGATGGCGGATCGCGAAAGTCATTTTTTCCAATACCGAAGCGTCTGCTGGTTCCTGAAACCGGACAAAACCACAAATACCACACATGAAATTAACTCCTGAAAATTCTATTTATTTGCACCGGCAATTTAAAAACCTGCCGGAACGACGAAAAACAGTGCCAAAATAGGCATTAATCCGCATAAAAAACGGAGCATCGTCGCCGGTATTATCAGGCAAGATTTTTATGAAGCGGTATTTTTTAGAAGTAATGTACAATGGTACGGCCTTTCACGGCTCGCAGCTGCAGGGCGATATTCCAACGGTTCAGTTAGCGGTCAATAAAGCATTGGCCACACTGATGCGCCGTCCTGTAGAAACATTTGGCGCCAGCCGCACCGATGAAGGCGTACACGCGCTGAGCAATTTTTATCATTTCGATAATGACGGAGCATTAAATCCGCAGTTGCTTTATAAAATGAACGCCATTCTGCAGGATGCCATTAGTATAAAAGCCATTTACGAAGCGCTGGATCCCGAAACCAATGCGCGTTTTGCTGCTACCAGCCGTCAGTACCGTTATCGCATTTACGGAAAGAAAAATCCGTTTCTACACGAAAGAGCCTTATATCATCCTTATCGTCTAGATAAAAATGTACTGGATCAAACAGCAGCCGCACTCAAAGAATACAGCAATTTCGAAACATTCTCCAAACGCAATACACAAACCAAAACCTTTATCTGCAACATCATGGACGCGCATTGGGAAGATCATGGTAATGAATTGCATTTTGTGGTAGAAGCCAACCGTTTTTTACGCGGTATGGTGCGGGGCCTGGTTGGTACACAATTGCAAGCTGGCCGCGGTCGTTTTGACGTCGACGGTTTCCGCAAAATCATTGAGGCGCAGGATTGCACCAAGGCAGATTTTAGTGTTACGGGGCACGGACTTTATCTGGAACAGGTTAAATATCCATCTGGTCTGCTCGTTCAAATTCAATAAAAGTCAATTCGGCAAAAGTTAAAGGGTTAATCCGTCAAAAAATAAACAGTTAAAAAGGTAATTGGATAAAAGGTTAAATCAGTCAAACAACGACCGATTTAACCCTTTGACACTTTAACCAATTAACCATTTTACACACCCAAAAAAACTTATTAACATTTTAACTCTTTAACCTATTGACATAGTTGGAAGATTCATATTTTCATTTTAATTTTATGTCAGTTTCCCCAGAACATATATTCATTGTAATCTTCCCATTTGAAACGTAGCAATTCATTATTATATAAACTACGAAATGGCTACGTACATTATTAAGAACACGAAATCACGAATCATGGCAGAAGATTCGTGGGAACTGGTAAAGCAAATGAACAAACTTTCTGCAATGCCGGCTGACAGCATCAATCAGTTTATGTCAGATTATGCACGACGGATCATGTTGCGCAACGGTAAAATGATCAGTACAAACGACATCAATCTATTCGTCACACACTTGATACAGATTGGCGAAATTGAGCAAGTACAATAAAAAATGCCCTCAACAATGTTGGGGGCATTTTCGTGTTATCAATCTACAACCGTATCAATGTTTTAATCTATTAACCTTTCAACTTAGTTCAGCGAAATCACCAATTTATCAGAAGCACGGCGCACTTTAGCCGCATTCGCAAGGAAATCAGCTTCTTCGTTACGATAGCCTAAAGGCAGCAATGTCACGCTTTTCAGACCTTTTTCTTTCAAACCTAACAGTGCATCCAGCTCATCACTATTAAAACCTTCCATTGGAGTAGCGTCTACTTTTTCAACCGCAGCAGCGGCAATAGCTGTACCAAATGCAATGTACGCCTGACGTGCAGCCCACTGGTGGTTTACATCCTGCGCACGATCCGTAACACGAAGCATTGTGTTTTTGAAATCGTTCAGCGTTTCCGCCGGAACACCGCGTGTTTCTATGATATTGTCGATATAGTCCTGGATATGACTTTCGTTGATTTCAGTCCATGCTGCAAAAATCAGCAAGTGCGAGCTCTCTGTAATCTGAGGCTGATTGAAAGCAACGGATTTGATTTTTTCTCTCAATTCAGGATTCTCTACCACAATAATAGAATAAGGTTGCAAACCCATTGAAGACGCCGACAAACGGGCAGCTTCAACGATTCTGTCTACTTTTTCCTGAGGAACAGCTTCACCGTTCATGCGTTTGGTGGCATAACGCCAGTTCAATGCTTGTAAGAAATCCATGTGTTTTGTTTTTGTTTTTGAAGAATTTTTATTGTTTAATTTTTGATGAGTTGAAATCCGTTCACCATAAATCAAGAACCATTCCAACCTATTAACGTATTAACTTACCAACTTTTCAAGACACCATTACAAAAGCTAACAGTGTTAATTTATTTGTTCTAAAAAAATGGCTCATCGCCATTCTTATTATTATCTTTTATGAAGGTTTTACACAACGACGTATTAACCTTTTAACGTTTCAACCTATTAACCGTCGACGTCTACGCCAAAGACGAGATGAATCCCGAAATCGCATCATCCAGCACCATTCTGTTCATCTCTTCTGATGAGTTCACATTGCCCATCATATTGATGGAAATCAGCCCATGCATAATCGACCAGTAAGTATGAAACTTCAAGAATGCATTCGTCCCAGGATTTTTACCCGCCAGGATTGCGTCCTGAATTGTAGAAATCACCAAACCCGAATAAGCCTGCAGTTCCGGAACTTTTTTCACTGTATCACAAGATGGCATACCCAATCCGTACATCAACTGGTAGTATTCGCGGTTATTAAACGCAAATTCCCAATACTTTACGGCCATTTCCCTCAGTTGATCTGCTGCTGTTTCACACTGTGATTTAGCAGCTTCCAGATCCGTTCTCAATATCACAAAGCCCTTACGGGTAAATTCGAGCAGGATTGCATCCTTATTTTCAAAATGGTCGTAGATCACCGGAACACTATATTCAATAGCATCAGCAATTTTACGAATAGAAAGTGAATGGACACCTTCTGCAGTGATCAGGTCCCATGCCGCATCTAAAATCGCGGCCCTCACCTCTTCCTTTTGTCGTATTCTTCTTTCTGCAATTCCCATATCGTCTCCTTTTTTCCTAACAGCGTTAGCAAAGTTAAATCGATTATTTGATTGACAAAGCTAATCTGTTTAATGGAAGGATAGCTAAAACTTATATCACAAGTTATAAGTTATAGGTTTTGAGTTATAAGTGCTCATTCGCAATTAATTCAATTAGGATTCACGGTTTACACCAACATCACAGCTCCGGTTAAACATAGTTGCGACGCTCCGTTCATCTTCAGTCTTACTATGGGCTTCCCGCTACGTGTTTTTTGCCATGATGCAAACGCGAAACCAGATTGCGACGTCGTCATTCTTCCTCCTTGCAACAACCCCTAAAACACAAAACTGTGCTGTTCAACGAGAAACCTTTTCAAACCCCGAGCAAACACTCGCTGGAAATTCTCCTCCTCTGGAGGAGTTAGAGGAGGCCCAATAAAAAAGCCGGTCCTTTCGGAACCGGCTTTTCAAATATTGAAACCTTAATTAGGCGTTTACTTTACCTTTTGTTTTTGCGATTACTTCTTCCTCTACGTTACGTGGAGCTGCAGCGTAGTGGCTGAATTCCATTGTAGAAGATGCACGGCCTGAAGACAGTGAACGGAGTTGTGTTACATAACCAAACATTTCGCTCAGCGGAACTTTAGCTTTGATCACCTGTGCATTGTTACGAGTATCCATACCTTCCAGCATTGCACGACGACGGTTCAGATCACCTGTAACGTCACCCATGTATTGGTCCGGAGTGATAACTTCTACTTTCATGATTGGTTCCAGGATCTGTGGCTTAGCCTTGCGACCAGCTTCACGGAAACCAGATTTAGCACAAAGTTCGAATGACATACCATCAGAGTCAACTGCGTGGAATGAACCGTCGAAGATACGCACACGCATATGTTCTACAGGGAAACCAGCCAGAGGACCAGTAGTCATTGAAGCTTCAAAACCTTTCTGGATAGGTCCGATGAATTCTTTTGGAATAGAACCACCGAAGATATCATTGATAAACTGGAAGTTACCTTTACCTTCTGCAAGGAAAGCTTCGTCAGCAGGGCCGATTTCGAACATGATGTCGGCGAATTTACCACGACCACCAGATTGTTTTTTGAACACTTCACGGTGTTGGATCATCATCGTGAATGCTTCTTTATAAGCAACCTGAGGAGCACCCTGGTTTACTTCTACCTTGAACTCGCGACGCATACGGTCAACGATGATTTCGAGGTGGAGCTCACCCATACCAGACAGGATTGTTTGGCCGGTGTCTTCGTCAGTTTTAACGCGGAGTGTTGGATCTTCTTCAACGAGTTTAGCGATAGCCATACCCATTTTATCAACGTCAGCCTGAGTTTTAGGCTCAACAGCGATAGAGATTACCGGTTCTGGGATAAACATGTTTTCCAGAACGATCGGGTGTTTTTCGTCGCAAAGAGTATCACCAGTTTTGATGTCTTTGAAACCTACAGCCGCACCGATATCACCAGCTTCGATGAAATCAATCGGGTTCTGTTTGTTTGCGTGCATCTGCATGATACGGCTGATACGCTCGTTTTTGCCAGAACGTACGTTCAGAACGTAAGAACCTGCATCGAGGTGACCAGAGTAAGCGCGGAAGAACGCCAGACGACCTACGAAAGGATCAGTCATGATCTTGAACGCCAGGGCAGCAAATGGTTCTTTTGCATCTGGTTTACGGATGATTTCAGCACCAGTATCAGGATCAGTACCTTGGATCGCTTCGATATCTACAGGGCTAGGCAGGTAGCGGATTACACAATCCAACATTTTCTGCACGCCTTTGTTTTTGTAAGAAGAACCACACAGCATTGGGATAATGCTCAGGTCGATTGTTGCTTTACGAACTGCTTCGTGGATTTCATCTTCAGAGATGCTGTTCGGATCTTCGAAGAATTTCTCCATCAGTTGGTCGTCGTATTCAGCTACTGCTTCTACGAGCGCTGCACGCCATTCGTTAGCTTCAGCAACCATGTCAGCTGGAATTTCACCTTCAGTGTAAGTCATACCCTGAGTTGCGTCATCCCATACGATTGCTTTCATGGTGATCAGATCAACTACACCTTTGAAGTTGTCTTCAGCACCGATAGGCAGCTGCAGTGGAACTGATTTTGCACCCAGCATGTCACGTACCTGCTGAACTACCATCAGGAAGTCTGCACCGATACGGTCCATTTTGTTTACGAAACCGATACGTGGTACACGGTAACGGTTTGCCTGACGCCATACTGTTTCAGACTGAGGCTCAACGCCATCTACAGCTGAGAACAAAGCAACCAGACCATCCAGTACACGCATAGAACGCTCTACTTCTACAGTAAAGTCAACGTGACCCGGAGTATCGATGATGTTGAATTTGTATTTTTTAGAATCTGCAGTCGGGTTACCCTGGATTGTAGGGAAGTTCCAAAAACAGGTTGTTGCGGCAGAAGTGATCGTGATACCACGCTCTTGCTCCTGAGCCATCCAGTCCATTGTAGCACCACCCTCGTGTACTTCACCAATTTTGTGGTTTACACCAGTGTAGTAAAGGATACGTTCAGTAGTAGTGGTTTTACCGGCATCGATGTGCGCCGCAATACCAAAGTTGCGCTGTAAGCGTAAGTCTGCCATTGTTATAATTATTATTTTGTTTTAAAACGGTGGGCAAAGGTATGGATTAAAAATGATAATGTAAAAATACGGTGAACCATTCATTCTAAAATAATAATAAAAAAACGTTAACCCACATTTCATATTCATAGTATATCCAAATATGTACTGACAATCAATCGGCAACAAACAGTTGACAACTACCAGCAGAGAATGGACAGTTGACCATTGATAATTGACAAGCACTCCACGTTTAACTGCTTTAACGTATAACTCATCCCCCACAACTCATAGCCATAACTTATAACGTATAACCTACAATTTATCGGCATAAGTTTTAACTTTATAATAGCTGACAGACAACGCTTTTTAACAAATTTCTTCAGGGCATCGCAAGTATATTTGGTAAACAATTAAAATTTCATTTCAGCTATGAAATCCAGATTCTTCCCGGTTATTATCACAGCTGCACTCACATCACTATTAACATTATTCGTTGCAGCGAAATTTCAGAACCACATGCCATTTATTGCCGGCGAAAAGCAGGCACAGCTCCCCGTTAACTACACCAGTTTCGACAATTCCAGCCGAGCGGGCGCTACTCAGGTAGATTTCCAGAATGCAGCCGAGAGTTCGGTAAAAGCGGTCGTGCATATTAAAACAGCGACAAAAGCACGAGCGGTCGTAGCGGAAGATCCATTTGGCAGCGACATGTTCGGCAACTTGTTTGGTCGAAGGGAATATCTACTGCCGCCACAGATCGGTTCGGGTTCGGGCGTGATCATTTCCCCCGACGGATATATTGTCACCAATAACCACGTCGTTTCTGGTGCAGATCAGGTGACGGTAACATTTAATGATCGTTACACCTCTACCGCAAAAGTGATCGCTACGGATCCTTCTACTGATATTGCCCTGTTAAAGGTGGAAGAAAAAAATCTGCCTTATATGGAATTCGGCAATTCCGATGATGTACATCTTGGCCAATGGGTGCTGGCTGTCGGTTATCCATTGTCACTCGACGCTACAGTGACCGCGGGTATTGTCAGTGCGAAGAGCCGCTCTATTGGCATCAATCGCACGCAGGCATCCAACGCCATTGAGTCGTTTATCCAAACGGACGCCGCGGTAAATCCGGGCAACAGCGGTGGCGCACTGGTTAATACAAGCGGGCAGCTAATTGGTATCAACTCCGCGATCGCCTCGCCTACAGGAAGCTATGCTGGCTACTCTTACGCGATTCCTGCAAATATTGTCCATAAAGTAACAAACGATCTGATGAAATATGGCTCTGTGCAGCGTGGCTATCTTGGCATTCAATACCTTGATCGCCGCAACATCTCACCAGAGCAACTTTCCAGCCTCGGTATCGATAAAACGGAAGGCGTCTATGTAGCCGATGTAATTGCGAACGGCGGCGCCGCAAAAGCAGGTATTCAGAAAGGTGATTTTATCACACAGGTAAATGGTGTTACTGTTCGTACAGAACCAGAACTGCTGGAACAAATTGCCCGTTACAAACCGGGCGACAATATCAGCGTGAGCTACCTGCGTAGTGGAAAAACTGCAACTTCGACAGTAGAACTTAAAAATATGCGCGGCACTACCGGCGTCATCAAAAATGAAAGTGGCAGTATGAAATTACTGGGCGCCAGCTTTCGCCAGTTAGCCAATGATGAAATGAAAAAATATGGCGTAAACGGCGGAGTAATGGTAACGGACCCGGGTAATGGCACATTGGCTCGAAGTACACAAATTCAAAAAGGTTTTGTAGTTACTGCCGTAAATGATCGCGACATAAAAACGGTCAGCGATATTGCGCAAATTCTCAACCAAACCAACAATATCCAGATCGCCGGTTTTTATCCCGGCCGAAACGGAATGTATTATTACGGCATCAGTAATATAGATGCAAATGCAATTAATGAGCAATAATTCATTTTACAAGAAAGAAGGCGACTGAAAGAATCGGTCGCCTTCTTTGTGTTCTTGCTAGTTCATACCATGCTTTATTAGCTTTTCGCGCAACAATTCTTTACCCTGTTGTGTTACGAACACCAGATAAGAACCTTCCGGCAAATCAGACAAATTAATCCTACAAGCTTCCTCCATATGAGATTCATTTCTGACTAATAAGCCTGCGGCATTATAGACCTGTACATTATAAGGCATTTCACTCTTCGGGAGACCAACGATATTAACGAAACCACTTGTTGGGTTGGGATAAACAACCACTACCCCATTTTCTTTTACTCCAGGCACCAGCGATTCATTTGCTATAGTACCCGTTCTTCTCTGCGCAGCCTGCGTTGTAGCTGGTTCCAATACCATTGAATTTACATCCAATTCTTTACCCGTTGCCGAAGTATAGGAAAATGCATCATTGAGATTCACTTCCGGCGAGACTACGTAAATCGTCGCGAGGTTTGCTTCTACGCCCGGATCTACAATTCCAGTTATCGCTATCGATTTACCAGTAACCAAAGAGATACCCGGATTGCTGGTTGTATAAGCTGCATTTCGCTGCGACTGAATTCCAGAAGTACCAGCTATAGCCTTATCCGCACCATAATGATCGCTAAACAATACAGAATTGTCCTCTTTTATCGATTTTTTATAATCCCCGCTAGCCAGCAAATCTTGTTCTGTTCTGCTCTTCCAGCAATTAGCCTTGATTTCATCCATAATTACCGACATGCTACTTACTTCGATGCTCCCCGAGTAAAGCAACTTCTTTCCGGGATCTGTTAGCGCTACAACAGCATCAGGTATCTGAGAATAAGTACGAAGCCCTTTCAATGCACCAGTAACATACGCGCCCGACGACGTTTTCTTTAATATAGGACCTCCTGAAGCGCCGGTCGATGTATTTTGTCTTGAATCTAACGACAACATGTAGTAGTTATCCCGGAACATATCATGAAATGCGTACTTAACAGAATCTATGATTCGCTGCGCCAGCTTGTGAGGATGACCAACAGCGAAAAAACGATCGTTTATGGTAAAAGAATTTTCAAAAGAATATCCGAGTGTACTAAAATTTTGAATAGGCAAAAAATCTTCATCTACTAGCAATAAAGCGATATCTGCTGTTCCGTCATTATCCTGAGAAAATTGATATGCGACCAACTCGGCTGGCAATGTCGCTGAATAGGACGATAAATTCTCATTGTAAATGATATTAAAAGGAGCCGGACGACCCCAATATTTAAAATAGCTCTCAAGACTGACTTTACCGCCAATAGAAGGCGTTCCGGAAAAATAATTATTTATGAAATGCGCCGATGTACAGAAGCACTTTTTCTTATCAGACCTATACGTGTTGATGAAGAAGCCCGTCGCTGCTTTTAAGAAGCTATCAGGCGTCACATAAGAAAGGGCAACTACCGCAGTACTTGCGGTGTCTGCACCCGAAGTAGTCGTAAGTAACGGGAACAAATACGCATAATAATCATAGAACGATCCTCTGGGCGCCTGTGGAGGCTGCGCCGATGCCATTTGCGGTTTCTCAAAAAACAAAAGTATCAGCGTGCAGATAAGGATAAGAAAGCGTAATCTCTGTTTCCCGCAATTACGTATTTGCATAAATACAGTTTGACATTTTATCATAGAAGCCTGGTTTAGTATTAACAAGGCCACAACAAAAAGAATGCCAAAAAATAAAACAACATACTAATGTATACCTATTTCCAATAAAGCACGTTAGAAGATATTCCGTCAAGAAACTACGCCATTGCGGCACTAAGCAAAAAATTTTATTCGCATGAAAAAGCAAAAACGAAAAAAATGTTTATTTTTCGATACCGCTATGGCGTTACACATCTTTGCGGGAAACGCTCTTTATCGCTACTTTTACAAATTCAAATTCAAATTCAGACTGTGAGATCCGTTTATATTACAAGGGTATCGAAATTTTTACCCAATGAGCCGATTGGAAATGACGAAATGGAAGGAGTACTTGGAATGGTTGGTGACAAACCTTCAAAAGCACGGGCAATTGTATTGCGCAACAATGGCATCAAGCGTCGTTTTTACGCATTAAAAAATGGCAAACGTACGCACAGTAACGCGGAACTTGCATCGATTGCAATCAAACAACTGTTTGATGAAAAGCTCCCGATCAGCAAACTGCAGGTCCTCACTGCCGGCACTACTTCTCCTGAACAAATTTTACCATCGCACGCAGCAGCTATTCATGGTCAACTGGGCATCAATCAGCGCCTGGAACTGATCTCTGCAAGCGGCGCCTGCTGCAGCAGTATGCAGGGGCTCAAATATGCATTCATGGCTATTCGCAGCGGCGAGGCAGATGTGGCTGTAAGTGTGGGTTCTGAACGTTTTTCAAGCTGGCTGACTGCTGACCGTTTTCAACCAGAGGTGGAAAACCTGATGCAACTCGAGGCAAATCCTTATATCGCATTTGAAAAAGATTTTCTTCGCTGGATGCTGAGCGATGGTGCTGGTGCAGCTTTACTACAGCCAACACCAAATGAAGAAGGTATTTCTTTAAAGCTGGAATGGATTGAAACTACTTCTTTCGCTAACGAACTGGAGACTTGTATGTATGCCGGTTCTGTAAAAAATGAAGATGGTTCTATCACTGGCTGGAATGATATGGATGTACCGGAATGGACGAAGAACAGCGTGTTTGCACTGAAACAAGACACTCGTTTGCTCGGTGAAAACATTGTTCCGAAAGGTGGCGTTTATCTGGCAGAACTGATGGAAAAACACGGTCTGACTGTGGATATGGTAGACTACTATCTGCCGCATATGTCGAGCGAATTTTTCAAAAAGCAGATCTTTGAACACCACGAACGTATCGGTATGAATATTCCGTACGAGAAATGGTTTTACAACCTGCCACAAGTAGGCAACGTAGGCAGTGCGTCTCCGTTCCTGATGCTGGAAGAACTATTTCACAGCGGCCGCCTGAAAAAAGGTGACCGTCTGCTCGTAATGGCTCCGGAAAGTGCTCGTTTTTCTTATGCTTACTTATACTTAACGGTAGTTTAATCGCCGTTTAAATCTACTCATGAAACCACGCATTCTCGTACTTTACTATTCGCAATCCGGTCAGTTGCGCCAGATTCTTGATAATATCACCAACGATATCAAGGATGATGTAACACTGGACTATGGCGTCATTGAACCAGAAAAACCGTTTCCGTTTCCATGGAAGGCCTATACTTTTTTTGATGCGATGCCGGAAACCGTTGAGCGGATTCCTGTTTCGCTGAAACCGCTGCCACAGAACATTTTCCAACAGCAATACGATCTCGTAATTATCGGCTACCAGCCTTGGTTTTTGAATCCGTCACAGCCTACTACGTCTTTTCTGAAAAGTGAAGATGCAAAGAAACTGCTGAAAGGAAAACCAGTGATCACGGTTGTTGGCTGTCGCAATATGTGGCTGCACGGGCAGGAAAAAGTGAAGGAAGACCTCTTCAATATTGGCGCGAATCTCGTGGGCAATATTGTGCTGGTTGATAAAAATCCGAATCTGACTTCGTTGCTTACAATCATCCGTTGGCAGTTTAAAGGTCAGAAGGAACGCTCTAAATATCTGCCACCGGCTGGTGTGCAAGATGCAGACATCAAAGCGGCACACCGTTTTGGCAAGCCGATTCTGGAAGCCTTACAACAAAACAAACTGGACCAACTGCAAAGCACCATTCTCGGCGATGGCGCGGTTGAGCTGAATCCGGGACTGGTTTTGCTGGAACAACAAGGGATTAAAAACTTCCGTTACTGGGCGAAATTCATCCGCGAAAAAGGCGGCCCTGGAGATCCGAACCGTGCCGGTCGTGTGACGATGTTTAAACGTCTGCTGTTGATGGGTATTTTTGTACTCTCACCTATTAAAGGTATTTCTGCGAAAATTAAATTGCAGCTGAACAAAAAAAGCCTCGCACGCGATGTGGACTACTTTAAACAAGTTGGCTACGAAGCAGGGCGAATTTAGTTATTGGTAATTTTTGATTGAATATTTGAGATTGTCCACAATATTCTAAATCCCGTTTGAATTTTTCAGGCGGGATTTTTGCTTTATGTAATTGTTCCTTCGCGAAATCAGATCCCCACTTCCCGTTCCTCGTCATCGGGATGACACTCGCGAGTGTGGTCCATTGCGGGTTTCACATAGCGTGTATAAAAAACAGGATCATCACGATGAGTCTCGTAGGGCGAAGTGGTGATCTGATTTCGCATTTAATACTCGCATTGATTCCTACTTTTCATTGGTACAAAAGAGAGGCGTCACGAAATAATTGGTACTAATCCCAACTAATTCCGTATTTCAATCTTTGCTGCTTTCTTGATTTAATAATTCTGCCGAATGCATCGCCTTGTGGGAGCACTTTCACGATTCGTTTTGCAGGAATAGAATGAGATAAAACGATTTGATAATCTTCAAAAGCATACATCATCAAATCAAGATCATTTAATGCTGCGGCACGTGGAGATTTGCGCACCACTTGCTCGACCAACTCCATCAAAATCGCATGGTATTGATCATGTTTCCCGACAGCCGCGCTTACAGGCACTGCACTACCATCTCAAACAGCAATTTTTTGTTTTTCTCGCAACGCCACAACGCTCACAAATAAGTTTCCCGCAGATTGCTTTCCGCCGGCGGGATAAACTCAAACCTCGCAACGTAAGAGACAAAGACGCAAAGCACTCATTCCGCATTCACAATCGGTCATAACACCATTGACGTTTGATATTTCACGTTTGACCCACAAAAACACATTCATTACATTAAAACACATTGCCCACATTAACCCTTTACCCATTTACCCCGTTGACCAATTAACCAATTTTTTACCTTTAACACCAGCTTGACAGGTATTTCCTTATTTTCATTTTCTGCTAATTTTATCGGCAGATAAGACATGCTGCATGGATCGTAAACAAATCATCAGAAAACTCCGTTACTATTTTCAATACATCCCTTTTACATTGAATACACTGCTTTATGCAGCGGCATTCTACATTGCCTGGCATTTGCTCTACAGGCCTGCTCCCAAGAAATTAGAAGAAGATACTGATTCATTCCGTCAGATCGTTTTGCTGATGGCTAAGATGGCGTTCTGGTTCCTGTTGGTATTTGTAGGCGTATCTATCTTAAGTACAATTATTTCCTGGATTTATTATAAATGGCTGCAGCAAAAACACAGCAAACGTTTGCAGGTAGCATTTACCAATGAAAGTAAAAAGGGCAAACAAAATCGGTTGTATATGGAAGCTTCGCTGGAAGGTGCTTTCCGGCCGATACTCGGGTTTGTAAATGGTCGTTTATTCTACGATGATTTATTGCTGACCGATAAATTCGCACTGCTTTCTAACAAAAGAAAGGAAAACAGCATGAAGCGTGTGGCCATTTCAGGTAAAAGCCGCATGCAATTACCCGACATCAAGGAATATCAACTGAAAGGTGGCTTCGTTTATTTCGAAGACATGCTCCATATCTTCTCCCTGGCTATTCAGCAGCCGGTTAGCGGACAATTTTATCAGCCACCAACTTTACAGGAAGAACAGGAGCAGGACGTATTTCCGAAGAAGACAGAAACAACAGATGTGCGCATCGATCAATTGCGTCGTGTGCAGGGAGATTTTTTCAACTATAAAGATTTTGAAACGGGCGACGATGTGCGTCGTATTGTTTGGAAAGTGTATGCCCGGAACCGCGATCTGGTGGTGCGTGTACCGGAATTATTTGAACCTTATGCTTCGCATGTATATTTCTACGCTTCGTTTGAAGCTGCTGTAAAACAGCAATGGCTGAATGATGATTACCTGCGGGAAATGCTCAATTATTACAAGAACAATGTCTGGACAATTTACGATGCGCTTTCTAAAAAAGAATGGGACATCCGCTATATCCCAGATCAGCATTTTACTTTACCAGAAGAGCTTTCGCCGAGAGATCGCGCGAGTCGTATAATCAGCAACAGTGTATGGCAAAAAGGCCAGAATCTGGGTCAGTATTTTAATGCACGTTATGGTACGGCACTCTGCATTTCATCTTTAATTGACCTGAATGAATTACAGCAGATACTGGATAAATGCGATGGATCTACAGTTATTTACTTTGTGAAACTATCTCGTACATTCCGTCATTTCGTGGCGTGGAGCCTGTTAAAACGCGTTGTCTTCCTTCCGCCCAAAGACCGGCTAAGTAAGCTGCGCACCAAATGGACATTCGCGCCAATGCGCCTGCAATTGCAAAAACGGGAGAAAGAAATTGAGGCCATGCTCCATAAAGCAGCAGCAACGACGGGGATTATTTAAATTCAAAAGTCAAAACCTAAAAGTTTTCTTATAACGGCACGGTAACGCAAAGCCTAAAGCGCAAAAACTATTCGCGATATTGCAAAACGCTCGTTGGACAATATTAAGCTTTCGGCTTTTTTTTCCAGCGAATCGCGTAACTCACATAAAAGTTAAAATCGAAGATGGTGTTTTTATCGCCTTTACCGTAACCTGCGATATATGCTGGCGGCAATTCTTTGAGCGCACCTTGATTGAGGAGAAATTTGCCGCGTATATTCCAACCCAGAAACCAATGCTGCAGCAATTCTACCCGTACGCCACCTGTGATTTCCATCCAGTGCGCCATCAGGCTTTTCCCGGGCACCGAGCCAGAAGTCATGCCCCACATTGGATCCTCCGTTGTATAAGTGGCATCGCTGCGCTGAATGAATGCAACACCATAACGCGCACCAATAAACGCCATATCCCAGTCTTTGCCGGTAAGCCTCTGCAGCATACATTTATCGACGCCTACTCTGAAAAATGAATTGGTACTGGTATAATTCAAATCATCGTAAGGCACTTTAGCGCTACCCCAGCCGCCTTCAACAGCTGCATACACCTCATTTCCGATATAATAATCCGCCTGAAACTCATAGCTCCTGCGATTATCATAAACCAGATTCTGAATCGGACGTGAAACATCGACACCAAAACGAAGCTGATGCGGCAAATCAAATTTCGGTGCTTTTCTGCGATGCGTCGTAGTGTCTGCAGCCGCAGTATTTGCAGGTTGCTGCTGCGCAAACAGGTCCATTGCCGGAATCAACAGCAACAGGAAGAAAAAGAATATTTTTTTAAACGAAAGCATTAAGAATTTTTGTGGATATAGATTTTCAGGTTCTCGATGTTTGCGTTTCCGTTAATAGTTCCGCTACTGAGCACTACCGAATCGATAGCATGAATATTGTCGGCAAAACCATGTCTGGTTGATTTAACGTTGTTGATACTATAGTAGTACGTATAACCACAGGCATTGGAAATAAACTTAAGCTGGCGGTAATAATAAAACGTAATTGTATCCCGGCGATCCAGATAAGCGGAATCCGGCACGAAATACCAGCTGCAGCTGTCTACCGTCGGATTGAGCGTAATTTCATTATAAAACTTATTTACATTTTGCCCCGCGGAATAACCTTTCTGAGGCGAATCTGCCGGTCCGAGAATCGGATTTAAAAGGAAGGTATCTAATACAGCCGTTCCAGTATCGGCAAAACGATATGCGCCCGCACGTACATACACAGTAGTGGGCGTCAGGCAGGGATCACGCTGCGTTTCGCAGGCAACCAGTCCCAACGTAAGCAATAACATAATGACTCCTGTAAAAAGGCTTCTGTCTTTCTTAGTCATTCAGTGCATTCAGTATTTGATCAATAGAGCCAATAACCGTATCAAGCTGCTGGCGCACCATTGCGCGCTCTTCTGGCGCAGTGATTACCTGTCCGAACTGCATCAGTTGAATTTGTTCTTCTTGTGTGGCCAGTCTTGCGTTCTGAATATCGATGGTCTGCAATTGCACTTTAACTGTTTCCTTCAGACGGGCATTTTCCGTCTGAAGGAGTGAGTATTTTTTCATCAACATATCCAGCTTGTCACGGAGCAATTGCAATTCCTGCATTATTCACGGATTTGAGCTTGTAATTTATTTTTATAAGCCTGCATCAGGTCTTTCATCACTGTTTCGATTTCTATATCGGTCAGTGTGCGGTCCTGAAGCTGGAAGGTGTAACTTAAAGCGTAAGATTTTTTACCAGCACCGAGTTTTTCACTTTCGAAAACGTCAAACAGATCGAATGACTGAAGGAAAGCAATTTTCTGCTGTTCGGTAATTTTCTTCACCTCATTATAAGTAACCGCCTTGTCGAGTACAATCGCCAGATCACGCTGTACCGCCGGGAATTTCGGCACTTCGGTATAAACGATTTTATTAGCCGCCGCCGCAGTCACCCACAAAGTCCAGTTGATCTCTGCGTAGTAAACCGTTTGTTTAATATCAAACTCGTGCAGGCGTTTTGCCGTCACTTCCGAAATGGTAACCAATACCTGATTTTTCCATTTCCAGATAGCAGTCAGACTACCGTTCAGTTCTTCATAAGAAAGCTGAGCTGATTTAACCCCGTTTTGCGAAAGCAAAGTCTGGATCACACCTTTCAGATAAAAGATATCCGAAGCAAGCGATTTCTGATTCCACTGAGCTGTTTGCATATTACCCGTTGCCCAGATAGCCAGCACCATTTGCTCATCGTATTTCTCTTCGGATTTGCTGTAAGTCTTACCCAGTTCAAACAACAGCAGATCAGAATTCTTACGGTTCACGTTATAGGAAATCACTTCCAGACCACTTTCCAGCATCGCAGGACGCATTACATCCAGCTCATTGCTGAGACTGTTGAGCATGCGCACCAGGTCTGTACGTTCCGGATAGTATTTGCTATTGACGATCGAGTTGGTAACGATTTCCTGGAAACCCAGACCACAAAGCTCATCCGCGATCTTCTCACGTTGCTTGCGATCATTTGGCAATGCTTTAGTCAGGGAAATATTCAAACGTTCCGGAATGGCTACATTGTCCAAACCATCGATGCGCAGCACTTCTTCAGCGATGTCTGCAGGTTGCAGTACATCTGTTTTGTTGGAAGGCACGAGCACAGTCAAACCAGCTGCGTCTTCTTTCTCTATCACGAAATTCAGCGCCAGCAAGATTTCTTTGATCGTTGCAGCAGAATAGTCTTTACCGCAAACCTTATTAATATATTCGTAAGTGAACGAAACATGCACCGGCTCTAAAGCGCGTGGATATACGTCGATCACATCAGAAGCAATTTTACCACCCGCAATTTCCGCAATCATTGCAGCTGCACGTTGCAAAGCAGGCAATAAGTTATTGCTATCCACACCTTTCTCAAAATGAGTAGCCGCGTCTGTACGCAGGCCGTGATGCAGTGAAGTACGACGAATAAACGTTGGGTGGAAATATGCAGATTCGAGGAAAATACGCGTAGTAGCTTCGGAAACACCGCTATTGGCGCCGCCGAATACACCAGCGATACACATCCCTTTTTCAGCATCGCAGATCATCAGATCGTGCCCTTGCAGTGTACGTTCTTTATCATCAAGCGTAATGAATTTGCTGCCGTCGGCTAAAAAGCGCACATGCACTTCGTTTCCGGCAATTTTATCGGCGTCGAAAGCATGCAGCGGCTGACCAAATTCATGCAGCACATAATTGGTAATGTCCACTACGTTATTGATCGAACGAACTTCAATCGTATTCAGATATTGTTTCAGCCATTCCGGCGACTCGCCCACTTTTACGTTATCGATGCAAATGCCCATATAACGCGGACAGGCTTCCGCTGCTTCTACAAAAACACCCATTTTCATACTTCCCGAAGAAGCAGGCAAAACGATTTCCGGTTGCTTCGGACTTACTTTCACACCGCGATGGTGGGTTAAGTACGCACAAATGTCACGCGCCACACCGATATGACTCATCGCATCGGAGCGATTTGGCGTGAGGCCTATATGAACTGCAAAATCCGGTTCCGGAATGTTAAAATATGTTTTTGCCAGCAGACCAACAGGCGTATCGGGCGGCAATATCAGAATGCCGGCATGACTTTTACCCAGGCCAATTTCGTCTTCTGCACAGATCATACCTTCGCTATCCGCACCGCGAATCTTTGCTTTTTTGATGAGAAATGGTTCGCCTTCAGTGGGATAAACAGTAGTACCAACCGTTGCCACCACTACTTTTTGTCCGGCAGCTACATTTGGCGCACCGCATACAATATTCAGCGGGGCTTCTTTGCCCACATTTACAGTTGTAACACTCAGTTTATCAGCGTTCGGGTGTCTTTCACAGGTCAGCACTTCACCGATCACCAGCCCTTCCAGGCTTCCTTTTACAGCTTCTACAGTTTCTACAGCTTCTACTTCCAGACCTATGGATGTCAAAATCCGGCTCAGTTCTGCAACAGGCAATGCCTCGGGCAAGTACTGCTGCAGCCATTTGTACGAAATGATCATTTACTCGGGTAAAATTTTGTGTAAAGATAGCCTTTGGCAATAGGAAAATGAATCGTTTTTATGAAATTCAAGTTTGCCGAAGTTATCAACATTAACTGTGTATAACTATGTGTAAATCCTGTCAATATTTCCACATCATTGTGAATATAGCCCATAAAAGCCGATCTTCGCGTGAAGAAGTTTGGGGAAAACATGTGGATGGATGGATTATAACTATATACTTCCGTTTTTTTTGCACTCTGATTTTTCGATTATACATTAGCCGTTCGGCGCTCGGTTAACCTTCCCTTAATACAGGGTTAACATTGCGGAAAGCATGCTTTACGGACCGCTTTTTGAACCTGTTTTTACCACTGCACCTGAAACTATAGAAGACACTTACTAACAAACAATTAGATTGTTCATTTACGATGGCAGTAAACATTAAGAAGGATTTTGGACCAGCCAGGAAAACGAAGCCCGATCTCAGCACCCTAGTATATGGCAAAGTTCCGCCGCAAGCCCCTGAACTGGAAGAAGCAGTTCTCGGCGCAATCATGCTTGAAAAAGACAAGCTGGCGGAAGTATTGGAAATTATACAGAGCGAAGATTGCTTTTATGTAGACGCCAACCAGAAAATATACGCCGCCGTTCGCCGCCTTTTTGATAAAGGTATGCCGGTAGATCTCCTCACAGTAACAGAAGAGCTGCGCAAAAGCAACGAACTGGAAATTGTAGGTGGCGCTTATTATCTCACCAAACTGACCATGAGCGTGGTTTCCAGTGCGCACGTCGAAGCGCATGCCCGCCTTGTGATGGAAAAATTCATTCAGCGCGAACTGATCCGCATCTCCGGCTCTGTGATCGCTGATGCTTATGAAGACAGCACAGACGTATTTGATCTCTTAGATAAAGCGGAATCCAACTTATACGAAATCACGGACAAACACCTCCGTAAAAACTTTAAGAGCCTCAAGGAAGTAATGGTTCAGACGATCCATGAAATTGAGGAAGCCAAGAATAAAAAAGAAGACGTAACCGGCGTTCCAACCGGATTTACGAAACTAGACCAGCTGACTGCCGGTTGGCAGAAAAACGCACTGATCATCGTGGCAGCACGTCCGGCCGTGGGTAAAACAGCATTTACGCTGAACCTGGCGATGAACGCGGCTATGAATGCCAGCAAACCTTTCCCGATTGCATTCTTCTCCCTTGAGATGGGCGCAGGCGAACTTGTAAAAAGGATGCTTGCAGCGGTAACGGAAGTTAGCATGGATGCGATCACAAAAGGTCGTATGCAGGAACACGAATTTGTGCAGCTGACGCAAAGAATGAACAAACTGGCGTCTGCCCCGATCTATCTTGATGATCAGGCAGCGCTCAATATCTTCGAATTACGTGCCAAAGCACGCCGTTTGAAGCAAAAACATGATATCCAGCTGATCATCATCGATTACCTGCAGCTGATGTCGGCCTCCGTAAATGGCGGCGGTAACCGTGAGCAGGAAATCAGTAAAATCTCCCGCGATCTGAAATCACTGGCTAAAGAACTGGAAATTCCGATCATCGCGCTGTCTCAGTTGAGTCGTGCGGTAGAATCGCGTAAAGAATCCAAAGTACCACAGCTGAGTGATCTTCGTGAATCGGGTGCGATCGAGCAGGATGCGGATATGGTTATGTTCCTCTACCGTCCTGAATATTACGGCATTAATAACGATGCAATGGGCCAGCCAATTGAAGGTGAAACCCATCTGCATATAGCTAAAAACCGTAGTGGTTCAACCGACACCATTAAAGTGCGCTTTATTAAAGAATACCAGAAATTCGTTGACATGCCGGATGATGACTTCAGTGGTTTCAACAATTTCAGCGGTGGCTTTAATGGTGGCGGCGACTTTAACGGTGGCGCCGGTGGCAACTTCGGCGGTGGCGGCGGAAACTTTGGTGGCGGTGGCAATAATTTCGGTGGTGGTGGTGGAAACGGTGGTTTTATGCCACAATCAGACAATCCACGTGCCGGCATGAATCCAAGCCGTGACGCCAGTGATTTCGGTGGTTCTAAAATGTTTATCCCCGGTGGTTTCCAGACTTTACAGTCTAAAGCAAACGATATGAATTGGGACGATGACGATCCTTCGATGGGTGGCGGCGCTCCGTTCAAAATGGGAAATAACCGTCCACCGGATGATGATACTCCTTTTTAAGCTGAAAGCTTAACGCCTAAAGCTCAACACTTCACATTTTGACGCACGCATATTTTTTAACGCTCAAAACACAAAGCCCGACACTGTGTTTTGAGCTTTTTCTTTTTGAAACTCAGCTTTAGGCCCTGAGCTTTAAGTCTTCAAAACAGAACAGTACATATTTTTAATTTAATCTTTGAGTTTCAACTTTACGTCGGGCAGCTTTAGGCATTAAGCGTTAGGCTTTTAGCTATCTATTGAATTTTGAATTTTGCCTTTTGACTTTATTAAGTATTACGTAAATTTGTACCCTTTAAAAAAATTACCAATTCGCTAAAATGCACCGTATTTATTTCGACAATGCCGCAACTACTGCACTGGCTCCTGAAGTACTGGAAGCCATGATGCCTTTCCTCACTGAAAAGTTTGGTAATCCTTCGTCCATTTATTCTTACGGGCGAGAGAGCAAGATGGCAATTGAAGCGGCTCGTAAAACGGTAGCACGCATTCTGAATTGCAACCCGGGTGAAATTTTCTTCACTTCAGGTGGTACAGAAAGCAGCAATACGGCAATCAATGCGTCCGTAAATGATCTTGGCTGCAAACACATTATCACTTCTCCGATCGAACACCATGCAACGCTGCATACGGTAGAAAACCTGGAGAAAAAAGGCATCGTACGCCTCAGCATCGTAAAGCTGACAGATAAAGGCCATATCGATATGGCAGACCTGGAAAGTCTGCTGGCGAACAGTCCGGAAAAAACGCTGGTAACACTGATGCATGCCAACAATGAAGTGGGCAATATCCTTGACATTCAGGCGGTAGGTGAACTATGTAAAAAATACGACGCGATCTTCCACAGCGATACGGTACAAACAGTGGGTCACTACCCTTTTGATCTGAAAAACACTTACGTTCATTTTATTAATGGCGCAGGACATAAATTCCACGGTCCAAAAGGCGTTGGCATTCTGTACGTAAATGAAAACATTCAGATCAAACCATTAATCAACGGCGGTTCACAGGAACGTAACATGCGTGCCGGTACTGAAAACCTTTATGGCATCGTTGGTTTTGCGAAGGCTCTGGAAATGGCTACAGAACATTATAACAACGATAGTGAATACATCCGTGGACTGAAATCTTACATGGCAGAACAACTGACGCACACATTTGCGGGCGTTAGCTGCAACGGTGATACCAACGGTCGTAGCCTGTACACGGTATTAAATGTGTCATTCCCGAAAACAGACAAAACGGACATGCTGCTTTTCAATCTGGATATGGCCGGCATCTGCGTAAGCGGCGGCAGCGCCTGCAGCAGCGGAGCAAGTTCTGTAAGCCACGTAATCAAAGCTTTGTACAACGGTAAATCTGAAACGATGGTGCCAATCCGTTTTTCTTTCTCTAAACAAAACACGAAAGAAGAGGTGGATGCTGTCATTGAAAAGTTAAAAGACCTGATTTAATACATTTTTAAAAATAGCCAAAAGCCGTCCCCACAGCGATTGTTGGGACGGCTTTTTTTATGCTTTAGCAGGGAAACAATCCTCACAATTTCCGCAAGGATTGTTTAATGAAATGCAATGTTGATATGGCTTACAGCAGCAATAAAATATAGATGGAATGGTTAATGTAAATGTCCGTTGAATAATTATCCCCCGCAACGTGAGAAATAGCAGCACTATCCGGTATTTTTCACGGGACATTATACACGTTTGCTTTTCTAGAAAACATCCTGCACTTTTACAATACAAACCAACCACAAACACACATGTCTATGACTCTGGCCATGACGGCCTCCCAAACGAATGCAGCAAAGTCAGATTTTGCGAACCGCTATTATGTATCCGGTACTGGTGATACAAACTTCAGCAGCCAGTTTAGTGTATTATGGGATGATTTCTATTTTGCCGTACAGCAAATCATCTTTGCCCTGGGTTGTGACGAAAAAGACGTGGTCCTTCAGTTCTTTCACCGTTATGATGCCAGTGCCCAATCCTGGTTTCTGACCATGGGCGGCGGCGTGATGAATGGTACTCCTGTAACGAAAGTCGGCAATGACAACGTTTATAACATAACCCCGGGTGATGTACGTTATGATCTGAGCAACGACGGCGTTAACCCTTCTTCGTTTGACGGAACGTACGCTGACGATTATTTTGACAATTTCTATTATCGTCCGCTCGACACTACCTACCTTCCATTAAGCGCAGATACCAGCCACACCACTTATGTAACGTCTGTTACTTTTGACTGGCTGAAAGAAATTTACCAGCTTTATCTAGACAATTTACCGACAACACCGGCAACCATCAATCTGGTTTTTGCGAGCATTTCATATGATTGTCCACAACCAGGCAATCCTTACAGCAATGTAGAATGGCCGCACTCCATTTGTATGTTTATAAACATAGACGGCGATGACGCTTTAGACAATTCACCTGCGCCTATAGGTGCTATGTTTAAAATGCGCGCAGCCGATTGCGGCACTAATCAGCCGCCAATGATACTTCAATACATTATGCCAACTGCATTAACCGCAACGCAAGGCGAGAAACCGGTAGTGGGATAATGAACTGGATATTCTACAGCAAGATATTTCTCCTGATATTGGAGTCTATTGCTTTTGTGACAGCATTGTGTACTTTCAAGTACCACAATGCTGTCTTTCGTTTATTCTTTTTTGACTTGCTGTTCATTTTTCTGCTAGAGCATGCCGGCATGATTGTTGGTGAGATTTCGCCGAACTCAAGGTTTACCCATTCTATATCGAATCTTTTCCTGCTCGCAGAAATTCCGATCATTTATCTCTGTGCCCTGAAACTAATTCCCAGTCATTTTTTCCAGCGGCTGGCAAGCGTTAGCATCGCTCTGTTTTTAGTGCTCTGGGTGAAAAACGCGTACGAGAGTAAATTTTTTATACTCCCGACATTCCCGACGATGCCTTTTCTCTTCGGATCGATTTTTGCACTGATTATTTTCCTAGTCATTCTCATCCGCATGATTGGCCGAGATAACATCTTCAAGCAACCGCTGTTCTACTTCAGCCTGGGCATGCTGATTTTCTACGGCTGTACGATACCCTACATCGGCGTGGTTAACTATTTTGTAAAAAAAGACAACAACATTCTGCTCAAACTCGTGCAGATACTTTTCGTAAGCAATTACATCCGTTATTCTCTTTTTGCGATTTCCTATATCGTTCTGGCACGCCAGCAAAAAGCAAGAAAATTGCAGGAAACAATCGCGACAGCCTAGTGAAAATGACCGGAAACAACAAGAAAATTGCGACAAAATATTAGCCGAAAATATCGGTGGAAACATCAACCGTTTTCATTATTTCTACTTTGTGCGAATGGCCGATATCGCTTGCGTCCCTTCTTTCCTGGAATAATTTAAACGAGGGTACGGCAAGGATTTGTTTTTGCGCCGCTTCATTTTGATAGTGTGCTAAATGGAGAAAGGTTTTTCCGTCTTCCAATAAGTATACGTTGTAGCGAAACGGAACATGCTTCATTTCTTTAAAATCCTGCATAAATCCATTGATGTTTTCCAGGTTCTGCTGAACGAATTCGGATTTTACTGTGTAAGTTACTTTTACGGTTATCATATCTGATCATTTTACTTGATGAACGTTTCGATACTATAACAAACGAATGCCCGGAAACAGGACAAAGAATGTCCGGAAATGATCAATATTTTTTTCGCCTTGTTTGGCGTTCACCGCTGCAAGAACCAAACGCCGTTATTTCAAACTCAAACCCAGATACCAAACCGGTTCTTTACTAAACGTTCCCGGCCAGCCTACTTGTACGCTGATTGGATAACCTGCCAATGTTGTTCGTGCGCTTAAACCATAGGCAGTTTTGAAGCCTTGCTTCGTATCATTCCAGGTTTCTTTAGCGGTCGCAATGTCAGAGAAGATGCCCAGCTGCAGATTATTAATACTCGATAACGGTGTTTCAATTGGAATCAATGTCTGAAAGACCGGAAAATACAGATCCGCATTGAATACCGCATATTCGTTACCGTACAGACTGTTTTGATAATAGCCTCTGAAAGGCGTTACCAACGTAGTAAACGCATAAGGCGCATTCTGAGCGAAGTGCACATTACTATCAATCTTTGGTGCCACATTATTATCTACACCGCCCAATGTATACAACACTTTATGATCACCGCCACTATACCCGCCTTGCAATCTAGTCACAAGCGTGATGTATTTATAGATCGGCTGATGGTAGCTGAATTGCGCTGTGCAGCCTGTTAACGCGGATTGTTCTTGTGTAAAACCTTTAAACAAATCGATGCCGGCTTTTGCTGTAAAGCCTTTATAAAGATTCGGCAGCGTTGGTCGCAATTTCTTCAGTTCATAACTCAACGCATTAATCGACCATAGACTCTTAATAGCCGGATAAGTCAAACTATATTCATCTGTTGCCAGGAACACCGTGCGGTCTTCGCGCAGCGCCGTTGTAAAATCAAATTTGCTGTAGTAACTCAGCGGATAGCTCGCCGATAATTCATAATAGTGCGTTTTCACCTTGGCGGCATTCGGATAGGGATTACCGGTTTCATCTATCCAATTCCGTTTCGGATCGGGTTTTAAATCATCCACATTTCGATAGTAAGCAACACCCCAGTCCAGCTTACGTTTGGTATTACGATAGCGAATGAAAAACGTACTTCCTTCTGTGCCCGCAGGTATACGATACGCGACGGTAAAATGATGATTTTCGAACAGGTCTGAGAAACCGCCTTGCGCCATACCGCCAATTTCAGGGAACTTAAATTGTCCCTGATAGTTTAAATATGGCTGATAGCGGTTGATATAATAATCGTTATTGACCTGCGCCGAGAAATAAGCACTGTATAGCTGCAATACATAAGGCGAAGCCGCACTATCATTTGCTATTTTATTCTTTTGCCCTTTAGCCTTGTGCTTTGCACTATCAGACTTTGAATCGCTTGCTTGATTCGCTGCTTTGAGTACACCATCCAAAAATGAAGGCTTATCATCCCTTGCAGCCTTTAGTATAGAATCTTCTTTCGCTCTGGCCGCAGCGCGCGCATTGTAGTCAACCAGCCAGGGAGCAATTTTATTTTCGCTATTGATCGTTCTGATTGAATCTGAATTGATGAATAAGCTATCTTTTGTCGTTGTCCAGGTAATCATCTGATGTTTGGCAGCATTAATGAAAAAATTGTCTTTCGGCTGCGCAATGATTTTCCGCTCGCCTCCGGTTTCGATAAAATACTGCAGCGTGCCATTCTCTGTACTTGAATACAATAAGCTTCCGTCTGCCAATAGCTGTGGCTGATCATAATGGATGTATGGTATTGTATCTGTATGAACCGGCAAAATGCCTTTGTCCATTCGTTTGTAGATGCCTTGCGCATTCACCAACGTATCTTTTCCATTTGGATTGTTGCGCTTTTTCGTCCGATTGCTATCCGGACGATTGGAACTAAAATAAAATTCATCTCCACTTATCGCCGGGCTGCGATCATCATACGTATCATTGGTCAGTGGCTTGTATTTGTCCTTGCGATCATTAAACAATACAATATCACTCTCCCCATTCCGCCAGGCGGAAAGCAAAAATTGATTGTCTTTTAATTCCTGAATGGTACTGATACCATCCGTGCCATTCAACGTGTTTCTATCCACAAAGCCACCATTCGGATCATAATGTTTTACGACTAGTTTGCCTTTCTCCGGCAATGTCACCAACAACTCCTTTCCATTTGCCGACCAGCTAATAATCGGATACAGATTATCGCTATGATCATTGATCCACGGCGGAAGATTGTAATTTATTTGTTTTCGGGTAGCCTTGGTTTTGATATTATAAGTATAGACGGTCCGCGTAAATGGCGTTGACAAAACATAAGCGATGTACTCATTTTTAGCGTCAGGAAGTATTTGAAGAATCCTGCCATTTACGTGTTTTACAGCAATTGTTTGCTCTTTTGCGTTTGCGTTTTTTTGTTTCAAACTGTCTAAAAACACATTTCCCACATTCATCACATTCCGCACATTAAATCTTGCTTGATAATAGGCGACGCATTGACTGTAAAGGCTATCAATCCTCCTTTTCGTAATCAACCGAACTGCTGTGGGCAACGGTTTTCTTTTGCGCAATTGCACATAAGTCTGCATCACAGCCGTTGGCAAATACTTTTCCGTCAGGAAATAACAGAACGCCAAACCCGCAATCGTCTGATGTTTACTGATGACTTCTTCCCAGCCGTGAAACTGATTTTGCCGGAAGATTTTTTGCAAAGCATCTTCATCTTTAATCTGCCAGCCGTTCGACATATAACAGATTGCTCCTTCCTTAAACCAATGCGGCACCGTTTCTTGCGTAGCGCCCGTTGCCTGTGCCTCTACGCTTGTGCCGTTCAATTGCGCCTCCCAGATAGACCGGGCAATAGCTTCTTTGAGTTCTTGCCCTAATTGCTCGTAACTACCATTATAAGCCAGCAACAAACGATTGCCCTTGGTGATAAAAGTAGGCAAGGTTAAATCCTTCAGTTCAGAACCGCCGACATTCGACTCATACAACTGATCGGTAGCCGGATAAATAATGATGTTCGGCGTTGACGACAAACTCGTACCCATATTCTTTTTCACCCGCGCCAAAGCAGTAGGATATTCACGAACCACATAGCTGCATAAACTATCACAGCCCTTCGGGAAATAAACATGCAGGTTTTCGGTCAGCCTTTGCTGCCATTGATATTTGTGGTACTGAAAACGGTTGTAAGTAAAGCTTTGCTGGGCACGGACCCCAAAACTACATAATATCAAAACCACTAAAACACAAAAGCGAATTAGCCCTTCGACTCCGCTCAGGGTGACAAGCGTTGGGAACACTTTAAGCTTTATGCTTTCAGCGTTAAGTCTTTTTTGACTTTTGAATTTTGCTCTTCGACTCCGCTCAGGATGACAAGCGTTGGAAAGGCTTTCAGCCTTCAACCTATTTGAGCATTTGACATTTGACGTTCGCCCTTCGACTCCGCTCAGGGTGACAAGTGTTGGGAAGGGTTTACACTTTAAGCTTTCGGCATTGAGCCTTTTTTGACTTTTGAATTTTGATTTTTGACTTGTCACTTCCATCTCTTCCCCATTGAAAGTCCTACATAAAAATTCGCCTGCCATGGATAAGCCTTGTTCTCCGCCATGATGGCGAGTTCCTTGGAGTAAAAGGCAAAGTTGCCACCAATCGTAATTGTTTTGATAAAGTTTTTGTTTTTGAGTGGTTCAATAGCAATCCCCAGATCTGCGAAAGCGCCCGGCACATAAGTGATTTCGCTAAGGCTTTTCGTCCAGTTGGAAGCTCCAAGGATAAAACTAGTGTTTAGAAACTTCTCTTTATTTTGTTCGCTGTATTTCTCTTCCTGCATCGTTGCATGCTGACCGGCACTATCATAATTCACATAAATCAGTTTGAGATAATAAGGCTTCAGCATCGCCATACTCGCACCTGCCTGTACTCGCAAACTCACGCTCATATTACCTTCCAGGAGTCCGGGCAATAGTAAATACTCTTTACCATAACCAAGTTGTAAAGTGTACAGATTATTGATCTTCCCAAACACATAAGGCGACGCCGCTCCCAGTTCCGGAAACGCAGTATTGCCTTTCTGTTGCTTGACCTGCTTCTCGTGTTTGATTTCAGAAAAACTGAGTTGAAAGAAATGACAAGAAGTATTATTGTCCCGCTTTTGATAATACGCGAACCCGCTCCAGCCGTCAGTATTGAGTTTTCCACCGACTGCCAGCGCATGATTATAATTGCTATCCAATCCCCATTTCTGTAAGTGATCGCGCCAGGATTTAATGGCGGATTGCTTTTGGGAGATTTGCTTGGCTGCTTTTTGTTTGGCAGTGGAGGTGGATTCCCAGGTTTGAGCATGGGACGTAAAAGCGATAGCTGTTGTAATAACAGCTATCGCATAAACTTTTAGCACATTGCTTGTCTTAAAACTCAATCTTTAATTTTTGCGAAACGATACAAAATAACAAAAGGTGGATAATTGCAGGCTAAAACTAACCGGTCTGATGTAATCTGCCGCTTGATCAGATAATTTGCTAAAAGCAGCATCATTGATGGTCCAAACTGTTGCATCGATATCAGGCTGTCGTTATGAAACGGCCATGTTCCTGAGTCTACTATTCGTAAAAATCTGCGACAGTAAGCTTTTTCTCCATTCTGTACTGCTGTCGATCAAATGGCAAAATATTATTTTCTAGCAGATAGCTCAATCCTTTCATTTTTAGCTCCCGATTCCAGTCCGATATTTGTTTTTGTAACATTGTCACCCCAATATCATTAGTCGTAACATACGCTTCTTTACCTAAACGTCTTTTTTTACCGGCCAATATCTTCTCTAGATCTTCTGCACGTTGCTTATAATTTAGCATTTCATAGTCGAAAATCTTTTGCCGATCTTTTCCCAAGAATATGGCAACACTATCATCATAAACATCATCTATGCGCCCCTGACAAGTTCTGAGTATCCAGTAATAGGCTTTAAATTTCTGAGATGCTACATATCGATCAGTTTGCTGATAACCCCTATACTTCCAGGGCGTGCCCGTAGCATATTCATGATACCAAACCATCCGACCTTCGATCGTATCATTCAGCGCTACCTGAACCAATGAATCTATGGCAATTTCCGTTGTCTTGAAATGTGATAAAAATTCATTGAGCGTACAATTTTCCAAATCGTCTAATACTGGAGGGAATTGCTGAGCAAACACGCCAGCCGGCAGAAAGAACCACAAGAGCATTAATATTTTTTCTTTCATTGTTATGGCGTTGGAAGGTTTCGTTCAATCTCTCCAAACGTCTTTTTGTCTACTTGATTAAGTCCGTTTGAAACCGGCGAGCTAGCACCGTTAGGCAGTTTTAGAAGGTCGCACCATAGCCTGCGTCTTCCTTCTACGCATAAAAAACGATCTGCGAAACCCAGGCGATTTCCATTCCTATCTTTCAATTTAGTCTTTTGAAAAAGTTATGTTGCCTATTGTTTCCGTAAAGGAAGAAATATCCTTTTGATCAAGGTAAGTCAGCCATTTACAATCGCCGTCTAAAATAACGACGAACCAGGCAGGAACGCCCTTGATCTTATGACGGTACAGCATAACAGTGTTGGTCCCGGCATTTATTGAATAGCTACTATCTGCGACCTTTATTGTGCCACTATCAAATCTGGGACTAAACACACTTAGAAGATATTCCTTCGTATAATCTTTGATGACAATAGTTTCGCGCTGCTCCGCATATTGCGTTTGGGCCCCCTCTCTGTGATATTTTTGCTCCAACGTGGTCACTTCAATTTTTTTATTGTCAATTACACGTGCCTTGCATGCACCACCTTTCGCATGACAGTCGAAAGCTAATAACAATAAAACTGCTGTAAGTAGGTTCATCATTGCATTTGTGTTATTCCGGTTATGTTTTCTTTTTTAAAACTATGTTCATTTGTTTAAAAGTTAGAAGCTAAAAATGGATTGAGATCAGTGATCTGTAGATCGAGCCTTCCATTCATCGGATATTCATTTTTTACTTTCCTAATTTGATTTTCGAGCACCACAATGACCAAGAGCGAACTAAATTTCATCGTCATCGTCAATATAACAATCCCGCCACCTCAGGTATATCTCTATATTTCCAATCCCATGCTTTAGATGAATATGTTTATGCTTATGACATGTCGCTTTCACATTTATATTTATACTTTTTTCAAAGTATTTCCATTCAATAATTGCTCTGCCTAAAGAATCAGTTATCCCTATTACACGAGTTTTCTCAAATTGGATCAAAGCATTAGGCCAAGGTCTTCCAGTCCGAGAATCAAAAACAGTAATTCTAAGTGAATCACCTTCACATAAGCCGAATACCTTGCTAGATAATAGCAGACACGGAATTAAAAAAATGACCAATACCAATATAAACTTCGGGATTAACCGCTTTTTTTTCATGAATTAACTCTTTTCAATCACTTGCTTCAAAAGATTTTGATCGTAAGCTTTTATATTTTTTCGCCTGCTGGAAATCAGTAAATATAAATTGCCATTCTTTTTAAAAAAAAGCAACGTAGCTGGTTCCATCTCATCTGCACTTCCATTTCTCTTTACTTCTCCGATAAGATCAATACGTCCATTAATATCGTTAGAGATGGAAAAATTTTGAAACTTAAAATAAAAACTAAGCAAACTATCAGTGACAACTTCTTCTTTTAATGAGTCGCCAAATACTGTTAACCGCAACCGAGTAATTGAGTCTGGCTTCCCCTCCAAATAATACAAATCGTATTTATCCGTTGCCGCATTGCCATAAACTTTTAAATTCGAGGTCTTATGGCTCTCTTCGAGAAAACTAACACGTTGTTTTAATGATTCGTTCGACACCCGTCCCATTTTATAGATAATCACCTCGGTGTTTGATCTTAAATACATTCGCGAGATAGTATCCCTCACATTACTGCTAAATGAAAAAGCAGATGCTACATTACGTACGTCCTCCTCTTTGATTAGAGCTAAATATTCCTGCGGAATAGTATAAGAAAAACCCCATTTTTCACTTTTAAAGACCCGTGCCATCCTGATTGTCTTAACACTTATAAAAAATACCACTGCAACAAATGCAGTTACAACAAGTATTATTCCTGTTTTTCTATTCACTGTTTTATATTCTATTAAATTTTGGATTTTACTTCAACAATGCTGGGATAATTTCTGGTTGGTGTGTTGTGGGATGATACTGCTCCACGATACACTTATGCGCACTTAAAGGGAATTCAAATACGAACAAAATTCCAACGCAAACTGAAGGGGCATCCGAATTCATCAAATAAGACAGACGCTACAGAATCTTTTGTATGATTTCAACATTATCTTAATCATACAGCACATGCAAGTTATCCAGTATATGATGGCGATACAGATCCATAATCTGCTTTCTGTCTGCTCGGTCCAATTCATCCATTCGATACCATTTGGAAGCATCCTTTTGCAAATCTTTAATATTCATAAGTGCCAAAGTAGTTTTGTCCTCACCATAAATCCTGGCAATACCTAAATGAAAAATTACACCGTCTACAAACATATATATATGATACCAATAATCCGGGGATTTACCATACCCATCATTTAGTTGTAGATCTTCTGGTGGGACATAATGCCTTTCATTCTTTACCATTTCTATACAACCTATCAAACTGTCTTTTTCCATGGAGAAATGAAAATCCTCTGTATTGGCATAACTACCGGGCGAGAAAACTTTTGCCAGTCCGATAATGATAGCAACTCCGGCTAGTACGGATAAAACTGCAATTATAATTTTTTTCATTTTAAGGTTTAGTTATACCGGCCGCTACTGCAACAGCGTCAGACCCTTTGCTGAACAATTGTTATTCTAGAAACTAGCTACGGCATTTTTATATCACATGTGGTAATACGAATACGGCCATCTTCTTTCTTAAAAGTTAAGGTTTCCAGTGTTTTACAGTGGCTTCGTATGGCTTCATACTGCAAATAATATTCCGACTTAGAGTTTGTGCCTTTTACAATCAGAGTTTTCCAATCCAAAAGTTTGTAGCTAGTAATTATTCCGCACATACCTTCTATATTTTTGTATAAGGCTCTTATTTTCGATGTATCAGTTACTTCTAAAAATTTCTTGGTATAAAAACTGTAAGAGCCTGTATGATCACCCTGCTCCAGCCGATTATAAAAAGAATCGGCTACAGCTTCCACTTCCATTTTATCTTCCTCACGATCTTCGTAAGTAGCATTGACATTACAGGATGCCAGCAGTAAAACTACCAGCAACTTGTTCCCTTTGAATATCGCTTTCATTTTTCGATTAGTAAATTTCGTGTAGTCAAAAACACCAAGGAATTGATATTCGCCAACTATATCTCTCCTATAGACATTATATTTGAACGTATTGTCGTCCTTTTGAACGGAATCGCCAACTTCCAATTGATTTCTTGCCGACTGAAAAAAATCAATTTTCAAACCATTAGTCAATTCATGAGTGGTAAATCTTCCACCATCTGTTGATGAGGCAGTTAAGACTAACGAAGTAAAACTCTTAATATAAAAATCATTTCGATTTTTACCGTCCCTAAGAAGCGAAATAATCCCAGTCCAAATAGCAGCGGCAATGACGATGATTAATGCTAAAATTTTTAACCCTAGGGGCATTTTATAAGTGTATTTCATAGCAGTTTTCAAGCGTAATAAAAAAGCAGCTCGGGTTCTTAAATTCTATTGCTTTTTTACAAAACCATATTTTAAGTTTCCTGTACTTAAAACTGTAGGATAAATATCATCCTTTGTATTTGGCAAGCAATCTTCGCCCGCAGAAAACACTTTATAGCCTTCTGGTAATTTTTGATATTGGTAACGAGCCTTAACGCTCTTACCCATTCTACGACCTACTAGCGGATCATGATAACTTACGCTTGAATCAACCGCTTTCAACTGGGCTAAACTATCCGGGTATTGCCCTTCTTTGATTTTGTATAGCTCTATTACATTGACGAGAGAATTTAGTTTTGTTTGCGACATAGAACCAAATGCCTCTGCAGATCCCTTTCCATATTTTAAATCGTATGACAACATTGAATAGAACACTACTGTAACAATTACACCTGAAACTCCAATTAATGTTAGTTTTTTATCGTGATATTTAAAGATGCTGTAAAAAATCAATGCAGCGCCCACCAATAAACCAACTAATGGAATCAAGCAAAGCAAACCCAAAATATAAGGTGGCCTTTCATTCGATTTTTTTTCCATAGTTCAAATAATTTAAAATAATTACCGGCATCAGAAGTTGAACACTCATGTATTCAACTTCTGATCACGCCGGCAGTTTTGGCAAGATTTCTTAAGATTAATTTTGCTTTTTTACAAAGCCATATTTCAAAGTCGCACTACTCAAAACAGTTGGATAAATATCATCTTTGGTATTTGCTACTCCGTCAACGCCAACAGAAAAAACTTTGTATGAATCTACCATGTTTTGATATTGGTACGCTGTATTGATATCATTATCCATTTTGCGCACCAGTAAAGGATCATAATAATCAACTGATGGGTCCATGTCATCTAATTGAGCTAGGCTATCAGGGTACTTCCTTTCTTTTAACTTATATACCTCAATAGTATTTGCCAATTTATTTAACTCATCCTGAGAAAGTGCACTAAAGGCAATTGTTGTTTTTTCCCCATATTTTTGGTAATAGAACATCGCTCCACAAACTGTTACTGAGATTAAAATTCCTCCCAATCCAATAAATGCAAAGAGCTTGTTTCTGTATTTAAATATGCCTAGTAAAAGCATGGCTACTCCTACAAAAAAGCCAATTATTGGAAATAAACAAAGTATGCCGATCAGATATGGCGGTTTATTATTTTTCATAAGCTAATTTTACAAAATTATTTAAAACGCAAATACTACCGGGATTGCTGGAATCGTAAGTAACAAAAATGTCCCTGCTCCAATGTTATATCCATAGTCACTACCTGATACTGATCCTTTATGATCTGTGTAGCTACTACCGACATTAATTGAACCGAATCCATTCCCTAACCCAAGTCCCCCATGAGCTTCAAATCCAAATGCTCCAAGCCCAGCTCCCCAAGAATCATCTGCAAAATGCCCAATTGACACCACTCCAAATAAAGTAATTGTAGTAGCCTCCCTTCCCAAATCCATCGAAGAGTGATCAATATTGACTAATCTACCAGACATTCCGGTTGTTTTTCCCCTAAAAGATGACATTGTAAACTGGTTACCTAAAACATCAGGAACAGATTTAACATCCTGATATTTGAATTTGTTAGTCGTAGTCATTCCACCTAGGTCAAAATCAATGCCAACAGGAGTGAAGCCAACACGACCGTTAACCATTCCATCTAAACCAGACTGAAACGGAACACCATGCCAAATATCTGCGATGGCCAAAGAGTTTGCTCCGGGCAACGAATTTTTATATCCATTGTACGTATAATCTGTGAATGCCCCTTTTTCGGTGGCTCGGCTGTAATACCCAAAACTTTGATGGGCACTCGACCAAATAAAGCCATTAGGCAAATTTGCCAGATTATGTACGTCCGTAATTCCCTGCCCGGGAGTATATTCGACTTGCCCAACAGCTCCAAGTGTTCCGATATCCGCATCACGATCAAATATTGTTCCGCCACCGGAACCTGCCCCCCATGCGACAGCAAATCCATTATGTGGTATACCGTCCATCCAATCAAAATCTATAGAATTATACTTGATACCATGTATATCACTGCCACCAGTGCCCGCGCCGTTGGTTTGCGTCCCCATTGGGTCCACCAAGTTAGCAGGATTATTACCCATACCAATATAACCACTTGAAAATTGATTTACCGGATCAATACTCCAGAACCGGCCCAATTGCGCATCGTACTGGCGCGCATGGAAATCGCTCAGCCCAATACCGAGTTCATCATGTTTCTCATTACTCTGATATTGAAATTTATTTTCCAGAGGTGTGTTTGATCCCATATCTACAGCTAAGCCATGCGGGTAGTATTGTTGTTCCTGCAACAATCTGCCACGTTTGTATTGTACATAAAGATTATCAAAATAGACATCGCGGAACTGTTCATTACTTACATAAACTGCCAGATATCCGTTTATGCCAATTTTAATGCTGTTTGGAGTTCCAAGTGTCCGCCAGCTACTACCACCAGCACCAATCTGAATAGCACCGCTCTCTTCCTGAACGATCTGCATATTTTCGTCAAAGACAACATAGTTAAGATAAGCGCGCGGTAATGCGGGGTCTGTTGCCTGTTCCTTTAGCGCATCATAAACATTCATATAATTGTCCGGTGTGAATAGGCGGGTTGCAAAATCACCCGGGTTTACACCTTCTCCACTTGTAAAATTAGCGCCCATTCCACCAGATAAAGTACCAATAATACTTTGCATCATACTACCTGCATCTGCTGCTACGTTATCGTTCCCATTCCCTTCCTCATAAAAACTATTACAGGAAATATCAAACTCGTCGCCAGACATTACTTTCGTCAAAAAAGAAGGGCCTATGCGTCTTGCCGGATCAGATCCATTCAGTCGCGTACACTTCAGATCATTCAGGTTGTTGGTTAGTGGATTGTCATCACGTGTCGGAGCAATACCGTCGAAGAATTGAGCCTCTCTGAATGCCACAGCAATTTCATTCGTGTTCAAATAATTTAACATACTCCCATAATCAACGGTAACTGTGCTTCTAACGTTACCGAGGTGATCCCTTACAAAAACATCATTTTTAAACATGTTGCTGTCCGGCATCCATCGTGCCCGCCCCTCCTGATTAAGCGCATACAAAAGGCTATCGTTTCTGTACACAAAATTGCCCCAATACCGGTAGTTGTCAGTCTGCCCTGTATTGTTATCATAAATGCGTTTTTCAAGTAATGTACCATCAGAAGCATATACATTATCGATGGTACCTTTTTGGGAATTGACCGAGGTCGGCAGGTTAAAATAATTGTAAGTAATATAATCGATCCCTTTATTCCGATCCGTCACCATGTTGCCATTCGCGTCATAGTTATAATCGGGAATATAACCGCTGTTAAACCCATCCTGAAAATCTCCAAGGCCATAATTCGCCGTGATGCCGTCTGTTACTTTAGTAAGTTGATTACTGGTATGATCATAACTATACTGAAGGTTATCAATATCCGTGTTCTGGTTATTTGCAACGCCTTTTTGATTCATGGTAAGCATATTGCCATTGGCATCATACGTAACATTTGATACGGAATAGTCTTGATAGTAATTTGTCCAGGCCTGATACCCGATTCCATTTACCGATGTAATAAACTGATTAAAATCTGCTGAATTCAATTGTCCAGCCGGATCATAGTTATAACCGTAGGATTTAGGACTTGACTGAGCGCCTGCGCCACGCCATACGAAACCAGCGATACTACCGTCGTTACGTGGCCTTGAAAAACCGTAGTCATAACTTAGCGTCATGCCGAAATTCATCATGCCGTTACCCTGACAAACGGGGTTGAAAACATAATCTTTATTAATCCCGGTCAACTGTCCTCTGATGTTATAATCGAACCGTTGCTCTTCTACTTCACCCATAGTATGTACCGAAAGTCGTCCCAATCCGTCAAATACATCTTGCGATAGATTCAGCCAACCACCAGCGTCTATTTTTTGAGCTACAGTCGTAAGCCTATTCAGTGTACCATCATAAATAAATTTGGTCATTATTTTTGTCCCGTTCTTGTTAGCACCGGACCATCCCTGATGATCACTGATGGATAAAATGGTTCTGCCGGCAAAATCATATTGCAAAGCCGTATTATCCCAGAAACCGTTAGTATTGTCCGCGAAAGGGTTTTGGGTTTGTGTTTCGATTACCCGGCCAAAACGGTCATAGAAATAGACGGTATTAACCCAGCTTCTGGAATAAGGACTATTTTCAATAAATGTCCTTTTGCCGGTAAGTAACCCATTTACATTATTGGAAACCTGAGGCTGAATAGTACCTGCAAAATTTAAATAGTCCGGTCCGTAGCCGACAAAGGATCTGCCGCTAATATCCGGATGAAGATCGTATTGATCATAATAGTAGATCTCATAGACTGTTCCATCAGAAAGAGAATTATTAAGCATCGTTTGATAATCGACGGGATCAAACTCAGCAATAATATAATGTTCTACACTGTTTCCATACGTCCCCGTAATACCCTGCAAAATCTGATTCCAGCCGTCATAGTCATATGCTGCATCGGTAATCCCCGTCATTGCAATCCGTCCTTTATGATCATAAATCGTAAACGCCCACTTGTTGTCTGCAGCCATTGTCGACGTCTGTTTTAGCACTGGCCGGTGTTTGGCATCATAGACAATATATTCCGGATTTGTTTTTCCTGGTGTAGTCGTCTTACAAACCTGCCCGTATTCATTATATGTATAGGTATAGCAAAGCCCGGAAAGTATTTCGGGCGTAAGTGCCCAGCCGTTGGCTGAGGCAAGGTCTACGGCCCTAGGGGGAATGACGCAAACTAACTTCCCGAAGCTATTATAGACATAATACGTCCAAAGAAAATCCAGCGTGCCGCCACCATACGTCTTCTTGCAAACAAGTAAATTATCTTTGTCATAAAACTCTTCAGTGTAAATTCCTTCAGCATTTACCGTCGTTTTTTGAGTTAACGTATTAGGGCCATAGGTAGCATTTGTATAATAGTCAAAATAGGGCGACGCATATAAATCCGCAGCTACCCCCCAAAAACGGATATCTCCGTTTGGATAAGTTTGAATAGATTGATCTGCACCTCTATCATTTCCGGTGAGTGACACACCCGGAGCATATGTCTTCCTATCAAATCCAGTAGTCGACGATCGGCTGTATGCAGTTTTTTGTTCTGCAGGATATAACCCGAGGTAATAGTTTTCCTGATCGGCAAATGGTTGCATCTGAAAATGAGCCGGCCCAACATTCTTTGTCGAAACCGCATAAGGTAAATACTGGACAGGATTGTTTGTCGCACGGTTATCGACAGGCGCAACCAGGTCAAAACTTGCATTGGCACATCGCTCTGTTTTCTGAAGCACATTCCCCCACCCATTCAGATACGAAGTCTGAATACTCGCGCTATTCTGAGAATTTAGTCCAAGCTGAGATTCATCTGTCAGCGGTTGTGTCATCGCCCATGTTCTGACATAATTGAAACTATTTGGCGATGTGTTCCCATTGGCATTATAAGGATTAGGAAGCGTTACAAAAGTAGATTGATGGACTGATGGGCTAGTTTTCCCGTCCGGCGCATTACCATTTGTTGGAAACAGCTGATATTGGCTATACCCTACCTGATGCAATGCACAAAGTGTGAATAGCGCTATAATTGATTTTATTTGTTTCATCTTTCTGATTTTTAGAGTTTAGTTGTCCTGACCTTGCACTACCGTTTTACTGTATTTAATGATGTTTTTGTCAATATCCTTAACGGTTGTCTGGCGGCCCATCGCGTCGTATTCAAAGTAAAGGATGTTGTTGCGTGCGTCGCACTGACTGCTTGGTCCAATCATCGGCTCATAAGTCGTAGTTGCCATAGATGCACCAACGGGGTACATACGCAATTCATCTATTTTTGTAAGGATCGATGACGAGGTTAATACAAAAGGATTTCCGGTACCGGTGACTATCACAGAATATAAAGCCCAAGAACCAGGAAATCCAACTGACGCAGTACTAGGCGGGAACGACATCAATTGCCCATTTTGATAATATTTAGGCGTGGTATTCGCCCAAAGGGAAACAACATAGTCTTGACCATATTCTAACTGATTCACCGAGGATATAGAAGAGTTGCCGAGCTTATAATGACAACGTCCCGTAACAGAAGGCGTTGCCGATGTCCCATAAAAAATTTTAGATGGATCGTATTCCCAATTACCTTTATTGGCATCCTGCACACCACTTGCCGCAACTTGTCCTTCAAAGCTGGTATAGGCTATCTGAGAAAAGCGCGCATTGTCAACACTAGCCACTTTTTGTCCTATTCTGCTATCCCATATGGACGCACTATATCTCTTCCCGTTTTCGTAACTTGTTTCAATTACATTGGTATTGTCGTCGTAAGTATAATGCTTGTCAATAGTTGCAGTTGGAGAATATCCGGCACCTGCAGAAAGGGGATGTTCCGTCTTCCATGTTGCCAAATCATTAGGGCCAGAATGCCATCCCGGCTCGGTTGAAATGGTATACCCAACTATATAGTTAATACCATCGCCTAATACACGTGTATTTTGCTGACCAATCAGAAACTGATTATTAACTCCGTAGCTATAGGTATTTAGAGTGCTTTTTTGCAAGCCTCTACTGTCGGTAGAAGTTGCGGATAGTAAATTATCCCGCCCATCGTAAGCAAACGATTGCACGTCCTGGATACTTCCATTTGGATAATATTTTGTCTGTACTGTTTGCGTAAGATTTGCGATGTCATCATAAAAATAATCGTACGAAATTGATACTGTCGAATGATTGATATCAGCGTAATATTGACCGGGTATTGGATTTGGATTGCTAACTACATAACTATATGTGTTAACAGTACTACCCACAACGTTATTTGTATTATCGTAAACCTTCTTCCCCAGCAACATTCCGATCTTCGTTTTACAAACACTTGCAGGTTCTCTATAATAAAACACATCGTTGTTATACTGGCCATCATTTCCCTTGGGAACAATTTTTTTGACATTCCCCATTGAAGGATCATCCAAACTGATTACGTTAGAAAAATCATATTCTATTTTCCCTAACAAAGCATGTCCAAAACCATAAGTGCTTTCCTGCACAACAGAATAGCCGTGATTAGAACCTCTAAAGCAATCTTGCGGCGCAACAAACTTATTAGAATATATCTTTTCGTAGATAGTTAAAGGTGGCGGATCTCCGGGAGCACCGTTAACTATCGTCGGATACCACGTATGTCCCCCTTTTAATAATCTTTGCCCAGAAGAATATGTATATACGGTCGTGACATCATTAGAATTATTGTAACCATCCTTGGTGATGACTGAATCAACGATTAATCCATCAAAACCGCCAGCAGCTTCTAAATGTGAAAAAAGTGGATAGCCCGTCCAGTCAAAATTATCCAAAGGGGTAATGCCGTAATAAAATTCCTGACTCCCGCCCATTGCGTTTGTCACTTTTGTCAAAACACCAGCTTGCGTGTAAGTAAAGTTGGGCGATTTATCAATTCCGTACATACCTGAATAATTCTTGCCGGAAGCAGTTTGAATACTGACTGCATGCAGCGCTACGGCGACATTAGGAATATTAAAAAAGTTTTGGCCATTGTTGGTAGTGTAACTTAATGGCCAGGAAACAGCGTTATTGTAAAACCCATAATAATCTTGTTGCGGCGATAATCGGGGGGGCAACGGCGTAGCATTATACTGAAACGAATAATAAGGTTCTACTGTCACCCCATCATAACCAACCTTGGTAATGCTTTGCAGACAAAGACGAAGACGCGTCTGCATTTCATAGGTCCCAAATGATCCTTCGTTATACGAATTGTAAATCGAGTTGCAAGAAGTACCATATGCTATTGAAGTAGCTGTATTATTGGGATGTGGCGCATGTGAATAGTAATGATTGAATACGTACTTAAAAGAATTAGAAATATTGTTATCCAATTTACTGGAAATAGAAATCGAATTAAGCACGTAGGGACCTGAGGTAAGATCGCATCGTAATTTATTCGGATCGGTCTCCATATTAAAGTTTACAATAGTTCCGTTGGGGTACTCAATCCTACTAATATGAGACATAACGCCCACCCAATATTGAGTCGTTGTGTCCATAGAGATGTCACCTGTAGGGGGATTGTGTATAGGGTTTGCGCTATTCTTAACCGAGTCATTAAATATAGAAGACGTTGTATAAGGATATGTTTCCCGTACCTCACAATGTTTATAATATGGATATACATGTGATATCTCTGTGTAATAATACCTAACAATAGCCCCTGTGTAGGTAACAATTTTATTTAATCTCCAAGAATCAACACTTTCATAAGTAAACTGATCTAACAACCCCGGCACCTTATAATCCTTGCTACTATGATCCCCTCGTTCGAAATAAAACACGTTACCCTGTTCATCTGTAATCTCGAATGTTAAAACATGCTGGTTCATATTTTGGGCGACGGCAGTATCTAAAGAATTACAATTAACGTCGTTACCATCCAATACCATTTTTATTTGCACCTCACATTTTGGAGAAATCGCGACCTGACATTGTCCGGTTGCCAAATCTTTTTGAATAGTAAACGTTAACACCCTACCAGCAAGGACTGCCGTAAAAACATCATTCTGGTATGATTCCTTTTGCATATAATATGGCGTAGGAACAGGCAGCGACACCCATGATCCGCGCTGCTCCGGCACTGCCATGATTGCGTTATTAGGTGCATTGTTATTGACTGCCCTGATAGTCATCTCATCTTCGATCCCATGTACCTCCCTGGTGATATAACTGTTTGCATTAAGTGACCAGCCAAGTCCAATTGTCGAAGCAATTTGATCCACCTTAATACCTTGAGTGCAATAACTAACAGACACACCGAGATCAAGACCGTCTAATGAGTAATCATAGATAGGAATATTTACATTGTTTATCCCTGTAAACAAATCCATACTTCCGCCATTCCTTGAGGATGCATTCCCCTGTATGGAAGTGCTCGGCAACTGAGCCGCATCAGGTCCAGGAGCGTTCTGCGCATATAATACAGCACTGCTGACGAGACCTAAACCGGCGAATAAGAGTTTTAGTTTCATTTTTTGTTTTTCTATTTTATTTATTTAGTTAGTTAGTTAGTTAGTTAGTTACTTATTTAGTTAGTAGTTGCAAATCGTAAAACAATCGGACTATTCATCCCTTTCTCCTTCCACCACACATCATACATCACTTGTATCTGCCCGTTCCATTTGCTGTTGAGTTTATAGCTTTTGGTAAGGCCGAGGAGTATCGACTCGTTATAGTTGGTGGTATTATGGCCTCCCCCAGCCCCTCCAAAGGAGGGGAGATCTGTTGGGTTACCGACAAACGCTGACTCTTTATACGTACGCTCATAACCGCCGTACGCACCAATTCCGTAAATGAATTTGTATTGGAGATAACTTCTGAGCGATAGTCCCTGAAAGCTGAACTTGATATGGTTCCAATCCTGGCCCATGCCAATGTTTAATGCGGTACCGATACCGTAACTAAACTTCGGCGTTTGCCGGTAGCCAACCATCACTGCGCCCTGTATCATTGCAGGTTCGCCGGCAGGTGTAGCACGGGTGGTTTGCCAGTTGTATTGTTTTTCCAGGCGCTTCCAGAACGGGAGACCGCGCATCGGATTTTTGTTGAGCGGAACCGAAGGCGCTTTGATTTGAGATTTGACGGATGTCAATTGACCTTTCGTATCTGCAACTTGCTGCTTCGCATCTTTAACCTTTGCAGTGACATCATGGGCCTTGTTTTGCCAATCAGCTACCTGACCGCCCATCATATTTTGCACTTGTCCGATATTGTTGCCAAATTTCTGCTGCAACGCTTTGTTGAGCTGGTCTTTGGTCTGATACCCCATCTTTTCAAGATCAGACGCATTCATGCCCGCCTGCATTCCACCAACGGCCGTGCTCTGCGAAATCGTCTTATCGAAGCCTTCTGAACCTTGCAAATACTCAAGGGCTTTTTCTTCAAGCTTGGAAGGATCTTCGGCAACCTGTTTCCAGGTGTTCATTCTGGCTTTGCCGTAGAAAACATCCTTCTGAATACCGGCAAATGAGGAAAGATCATTGTTCCCAACAATCGATTTCAGATTATTGGTTCGTTGTGCGATTAGTTCGTTGAGATAATCACGATAACTGATTTTTTGCTGCAGGGATTGCAGTTCGGTACTGTATGACGCTGTACTGGCAGCGCCTTCAGGAAGCATGGAAGATTTGGTTTGTACAAAATTGACAACGCCCTTCAGGCTGTCGAAAACGGCATTGCGCCGCCTGCCCATCTTTGCAACAGCTGCGTTAGAGTCTGCGTTTGCCAGTCTGCTGATAGAGTCATAACTAAGGGGCTGATTTTTCAGACGTGCACATGCGGCAGAATCGGAATGACGCAGCTGATGCTGCAGTTTTGTTTCTTTTTTCTTCAGCTGGCGCAATAAATGATCTTGCTGACGTGCCAGCCGCTTGCTGTATTTATCCAGCGAACGGATGTTCAGGTCGAGATAGCGTTTGCCATAATACACTTCTGTCGCTTCTTCCTGTCCATACACGGCGGAAGATGCAAGCGCAAGCAAACAAAGAATCAATAAGGGCAGCCGTAGGCTTATAATTCGGTTCATCTGGGTCACAGAAGTTCTTAAATCGTGAAGCAAAATAGTCCCTGAGCCTGCAGTCAATCTGCAGACAACATGATTATCTTCTTCCCATTTATCGGGGTCAACTAATACTGGTGTTTATACGAAATAACGGGCATCTCGGGGGGATGAAAATGCCGATAGAGTTTTTGGCGAATTTTGATTTCTCTCCCAAACCAGAATTCGGGCACAAAGGAAAAACCATTATTTAAATTTTGCAAACGATTCGTTAAAGTTTAGAAAACCCCAAACGGTTCATCTTTTCTATTGAACAAATAAAAGACTTAACCATAGCATCATGGAGAGAAAATGACAATTTGTAATAGCAAAAAACATTTCTCATATATTTATTTTTGCTGCGGCGGAAATCATCTGATGTTTGTACTAAATCCTCAATTTTTGTTAGCAAAAAAAAGCGAACCTGTATTGCTTTCATAGTAGCACAAGAGAGCTTTATACTATGAGCATAAAAAATACGGTCCTTTAGATT
>NZ_QKTW01000011.1 GCF_003236175.1 Taibaiella soli
TATTCTCTATGACCAGCAGACTCTTTTCATTGAAAGGAACCTCATTGTCTTTTAACCATTTATTAAACAGTTTGATTCCTTGCTCATCATTGTCAAAACGAACAGACAGCATCGCTTGCTTTTCATTGTCGATGACACTGATCATAGAAAGATCAAACCATGATTTTGATACATCAATACCCAGGTAACACTGTTTTTCCTTTTTCATAATTTTGTTTCTCTTTATTAAAGTTTGACTAACCATTTTGCCCCATCGTCCAAGTCCTTAATAATGGGTCACAAACCCTAATTGCTATATGGACACCAAGGGAAAAATCAGCAGGGAATTTTATCATTGCATAGGCATTTAAGCCTTGACCGTATAGGTAATCCGTCCCTGCTGAGGTTAGTTATTTATCCACAAAATTTGTGGATTTCTAAAGAAAAAAGAAGCAAAAAAGAAATAGTAATAATAATAGTAATGTCTTTAGGGAATTGCCAAGGCAAATCTAAAGGACCGTGTTATTGTAATTATATTTTAAAACTCGCGATGGACAACACCTCGCGCGGGTCATTGCGAAGACGAGGAACGAGGATGTGGCAACCTGATTTCGCGCAGGGTGTTTTCATGCAGACTCCATAAACCTGGTTTACTCACTGCACAATGCAGTATACTCAATGCACTATTCAGTGTACTCTTTGCGTAAGCTAGTGCACTACTTGCAGAAGGCATTATACTGGTTGCAGAAGGCGGCGCACTACTTGCAGCACCAAATGTATTCCTTGCAGAACGCATTGTACTACTTGCGGAACCCAGTGCACTCTTTGCAGAAGGCGGTGCACTACTTGCAGCACCCAGTGTACAACTTTCATAAGACTGTGCAGTGCTCGCATCATGCAATGCACTCAATAACTAACAAAATCTGAACAATGCTATACTAATCAGATACCTGCATTTTGCATGAGGGATAGCAGCGGAAAGCCCACAACGAAACGAAGTGGAGTGAGGACTTGCAGCGGATAGCCCGACCCGAAGGGGCACGCCCAAATTCATTGACAAAGGGTGCTGGAAATCCTCCTCCTTTGGAGGAGTTAGATGAGGCAAAAAAAACCGGCTGCCTTCTGGCAGCCGGTCCGTTTTTCATATCTGTAAAGGTGAAACCTGACCTTCCATTATTTGATAACGCTCAGTTTTGCGTTTTTCTGAGTACCGTTAGACTGGATCAGAACCATGTACAGACCAGTGTTCATGTCAGACAGGTTGATGTCGATGTTCTGAGTACCAGATACTTTGTCACCAGCGAAAACTTCTTTAACCAGTTTACCGGTGATATCAGCAACTACTACGCGCAGGGTACCTGCATCTTTCAGTTGTACCATTACTGTTGCATTGTTAGCAGCAGGGTTAGGGAATACAACAGCAGACTGTACGTTTGTAGGCAGTGTAGCTACAGCAGTTGGGGTATTTACTTTAGAATAGTCAGTGTGCAATGGATCGAAGTTACACCAGCCTGACATCCAGTTGTCGTTTGTAGTACCAGTACCAGCAAATGCACCTACATAGTTTACTTTAGTGAAGAACGCATCGCTTGATTTGTTGTCATTAAAGTTAGGAGCGAAACCTGGCATGTTATAGTTTGCATAGTTGCCAGTAGTATCCGGATTCAGCGGATTGTTCGGATTGAACGTGTGCGCTGCGTTGTAAACGATCGGAGAAGTACTTGTTGGAACCATGTTCGGGTTCGTCATGTTGAACGGATCTTGCAGACGAACATCACCAGACTGAGAAGTGTAGATTTTGTTACCGAAAGCAGGATTCAGACCCCATGAGAATGGACCGGCAAATGGATTGAACGGATTGTTTGTAACTGTATCAGCGTTCAGGTTTGTTGGTGTCAAAGAACGTGCACCATCCACTACATACATAAACTCTTTACGAGAAGGAGTGCTTGCAGTTGGGATACCAGCAACGATGTTGTGACGGAATTGTACTCTGTCAGCAGTGATATTAGCAACTGTAGAACCGAAAGCTGCAGCTGATTCGTCGATCAGTACACCAGCAGGGTAACCTACTACAATACTGTTTACAAGGCTCAGTGCACTACCACGACGGATATGCAGGGCGCTTACGAAGTTAGGATCTACTGAAGCAAAGTTTGCCGGATTCTGGATTGGACCGAGAATAGTAGCGTTAGAAAAAACTGGTGCAGTAAGACCTGTAGTATCAGTCAAACCTGTAACAGTACCAGTCTGGTAGCTATCGCTTTCAAAAGCTTTAGAACCGCTCTGATCAGCTGCATTAGCACGCAGACTTGCTACGAACTGGTTTTTACCTTTATAACCGTTATCAGTATCGAAATCATCATCCCATGTACCAAGTGCAACGAGATATTTAGCATTTACAGTACCGCCAAACCATTCGTAGCTATCATCGCCAGAATAAGAAACCTGAATGTGATCAAGCTGTGTGCCATCACCTACAGAACACAAAGTCAGACCGTTGATTTCATTGTTTGGAGAGAATGCGATACCTGGAAATTCGATACGTACATAAGACAGCTGACCGCTGTTATCATGAGCATCAGTACCACCATACAGAGAGCGTGGACCGCCTTCTACCTGAGATGTACCGCTAGCCCAGTTGTTTGGTGCTTTACCGCAAAGGATTACACCACCCCAGTCACCGTAAGAACGGTTACCAGGAGCCTGGTTTGAAGTGAAAACGATTGGCGCTGTAGGCGTACCTACTGCAATCAGTTTTGCACCACGTTCTACGATAAGGCTACCTTTAGTGTTTTTATCACCTTTAATGATTGTACCGCTATCAATAGTCAAAGTTGCTCCCGCAGTAACATACACATAACCTTTCAACAGGTATTGCTGATCGTTTGTCCAGTGTGTATTTGTAGAAATGCTGTCCTGTACGTTAACTACAGTTACAGTTTGAGCTGAAGTGCGGCCAATGAATGCAGCGCTCAGCAAAAAAGGGAGGAAAAATTTTTTCATACGTTCTGTATTAATTTGAAGGCGAAATTATCTGCGCAGTGTTAAGGGATCATTACGCCAATGTTATCAACGTATGATTATTCAATCTCTGTAATGCCCACCAGTAAAGACTTTCAACAAAAAAAGCGCCACCAGAAAAATTCCGGTGGCGCACACATAGTATAGTGGTTATCCGATGAAAGACTAGATCTTGATTTTTACGCCAAGTGTAAAGTAACGACCCGGCTTATAGCTATAAAGATTACGATCATTATTCTTGTCAAACTTATTATCTCTGTTGATATCCTGTACATAACGAACCGATTGATCCAACAGGTTTTGGACACCAAAACTGATATTATAATAGCGTGCAAAAGTTTTAGAAATCGAGAAATCCAGAGACTGGAACGGCAATTCACCTTCGCTCGGATCATCTGTAGTACCCAGAGAGGACATACGCGGACCAAATACATTGTACAACAATGAACCTTGCAACGCTGCCTTCTCATTCTGGTAGAAGAAACCGGTATTTACGATATACGGAGATTGTCCCTGCATGGTTGTTTTCGGAATGATCTTCTTAATGCGCTGACTATCGAGACTCAACTCACTTTTGCTTAAAGAAAGGTTACCGACAAACACAAAGTTTTTAAACACATTAGTACCGAACTTATCATCGAAGAAACCAAGGTTTTTACGAACATCGATTTCTACACCATACATGTAGGCTGATTTACCGTTTGCAAAAGTATAAGCCTTACTGTCTGAACCACTACCCGGAATCACGATCTGTTGAATCGGATCTTTGAATGATTTGTAGAAGCCACCGATATGGATCATTTCACCAGCAGATGGATACCATTCCCAACGCACGTCGAAGTTCTGTACCTGAGCCACTTTCAGCGTATCGCCTTTCTCAGCGAATGAGTGCGGGAACAAAGCACCGTAAATACCGGCACGCTGATCGAAATCATAGAAATAGATCGGTGCAGCTTCACGGAACTCAGGACGGTTCAATGTTTTACCATAAGCAGCGCGGATCAGACTCTTCGTGTTGAAGTTATAAGTAGCATTCGCCGAAGGCAGAAAATATTTAGTTACAATGCTCGGATGAATGGTATCAAGGTTTACATAACCGTTGATCTCTTGCTTATTGTATTCATAACGGCCACCACCAAGGATATTGATCTTGTCGCCAATCGGGAGCTTTAATGAAACGAAGCTCGCAATCAAAGTATTTTTACCTTCGTATTTATCAGATGGCGCTGTGATTTCGCTCATCTGGAATTTACCTACATCACCCACATTCTGATCAGAGAAAATAGAACCTACATCCTGGTGCAACAGATAGTAACGTTGATCTGGCGGCGTCTGCAGTACATTAAGCGTATAACCCATCAGACGCTGAGAAAATTCACGCTGTTTATATTCCAGGAAGTTACCGGCATTTACCTCAAAGCTGTAAGCATTGCCAATATTCACTTTCTGTGTAATCATGTGGTTAAAGCTGTAAGTATGTTCCGAAAGACGGGCGTAATATTTACCACCACCGTTTACAGGATCCACCACACCCGCAACCTGTGCTACGTACATGCTATCCGGATCACCCGCTGATTTATTGTAGCGGATTCGGCGCAGGTCGGGCATATTTTTAAACATGTCGTTGTACCCGAGCGTCCAGGTATATTTAGTGTTATCGTTTTTTGATTTGTGCGTACCGCCAAGTTGTGTGTTGTAAGACGCACGGCTTTCATAGCCCATTGCGTAAGAAAGTTCATCCTGCGTAGACAATCCCGGATAAGGCTGATTCGTACGCATTGTGATGTAAGACTTCCCAAGCTGGCTGTACAGGTTTTTAAACTCAATTTTATTGTTGCCCCATACTACCGCAAGGTTATCCATCAAACCTACGTTCACTTTATTTTCAGAGCGCTGATCTTTATAATTGTATTGAATAGCTGTATCCTGCCATTCCTGGCGGCTTACCGAGTAGTTTGTATTAGTATTTGAATACGCCACGCCAAAAGTGTTACCGATTTTTACTTTCTTCAGTTTAAATACATTTTGCAAAGTCAGACTACCACGAAAATCCATCGGAGTGGCTTTCGTATTGAAACCCCAGTCATTTGGGAATGATTTGGTGATCGCATTTTTATTTGGGTCAGCAGCATCGATAAAAGATGGAACCGCGGATGGAATATTTCTCATACCGTTGTCAAAGCCCATCCAGTCTGTCGGAGATGGTTTGTTGAAATTAAAATCAGTACCCGTAGAACCAGAACGGTAAGAGCTGGAAAGACCAACAGTCAGCTGATTTTTTTCCGGCATTGAAGTCGTATAGATCTTCACCATACCGCCTGCAAAATCGCCGGGAAGATCCGGAGAAGGTGTTTTAAACACTAGGATACGATCAATAAGCCCACTCGGAATCATATCGAAAGAAAACGACTTTTTATCCGCTTCACTACTTGGCGCACTCGCGTCATTGAGCCAAACAGAGTTGTAGCGGTCAGACAAACCGCGAACAGTAATAAAACGATCTTCCTGAATAGTTACACCCGGAATACGTTTTACCACATCAGCAGCGTTACGGTCCATTGTTTTGGAGATCTGTGCAGCGGAGATACCACTCACAATTGTGGCACTTTTGCGCATTTCAAGTACCACAGCACTTTCTGTGTGTGTGATCTTATTCGTTTTCACAGTTACTTCTTTCAGCTGACTTTTATCTGCTTCCATTGTAAAATCGAAAGTAGTTGCGCCTTTTACCGTAATCTGTGTAATTGTCTTTTTATACCCGATATAAGAAAGTGTCAATTCATACTTACCATCCGGAACATCTTCAATGATAAACTTTCCGTCTACGTCCGACGCCGCGCCTTTTGTTGAATTTTTCAAAGTCACCATTACACCGGTAAGTGGTGTACTAGTGCCAGCGTCTTTAATGACACCGGAAATGTTGCCTGCGTACGAAAAAATAGAGGTGAAGAGGAGGAAAAAAATGAGGTGTAAAGCTTTCTGCATGCCCGTTAATTTATTTTGCAAAATTACCGGTTGACATGCCGGAAGCGGCCGCTAAAGCTATTATGCTTGGATTACCATTAAGTTAAGTAATCATTAATTAAATCGTGATTCTCAGGGGTTGAAAACAAAAAGCTTAAAGCCTAAAGCTTGCTCGTATTCCCTTGGCTGATCACAGTTAGATCGCAAACATCTGATGTTTATTCCCGTCAAACCCGAATAAGAAGCAAAGACACAAAGCCAGTATAGACCTACAAGCAACCTATCCCTATGCTAAAACCGAAACACAACTTCAGTATTTCTTCAACTTCTATTCTTAAGCGAGCAAAAAAACACAAAGCGCGTACAGATGCTGCGTGCAACAGCTCGATACTACTCGCATCAAAAGATCAGGGATCAGGGATCAGCCATCCACTACTCGCTCGGAAATCCCCTCCCTCGCGGGATTAGGGGAAGCAAAAAAAAGGCTCCCTTTCGGAAGCCTTTTCAAATTCAGTTTGAACGAAACTAAGCGTTTTCTTCTGTAGCAGCATCCTGTGCAGGAGCTTCAGTAGCAGGAGTTTCTTCAACAGCTGGAGCAGCTGTTGGAGCAGCAGCTTTAGCTGTGTTACGGCTACGGCGAGTTTTCTTCGCAGCACCGTCTTTAGCTTCTTTACCGTAGATTTCGTTGAAGTCTACCAGTTCAATCATTGCCATATCAGCAGCGTCACCCATACGTTTAGGCAGCTTGATGATACGCAGGTAACCACCAGGACGGTTAGCAACTTTATCACCGATTACACCAAACAGTTCTTTGATCGCTTCTTTGTCTTGCAGGTAGCTGAATACAACACGACGGTTGTGCATGCTGTCTGCTTTAGCACGAGTGATCAATGGTTCCGCATACACACGCAGAGATTTCGCTTTAGCGAGTGTAGTAACGATACGTTTGTGTTCAATCAGTTGGCAAGCCAGGTTGCTCAACAATGCAGCGCGGTGCGATGCAGTACGACCGAGGTTTTTGATTTTGTCTCCGTGACGCATGACTATTTAATTTTAAAATTTGCCTTTCGGCTTTCCCCCACACCGTGTCAAGGAATGTGAAGTACTCTGGTTAATAAAAAATGTATAAAAGGATTTTCAAAGAATGACTGACCAATCGTCAATCACAAATCTCCAATCATCAATATTCAATGATTAGTCTTCGCGAGAAGCGAATTTACCGATATCCATTCCGAAACCCAGACCGCGTTCGTGCAGTACTTGTTCAATTTCAGACAGAGATTTCTGACCGAAGTTGCGGAATTTCATCAGTTCTTCCTGAGTGTATTGAACCAGTTCGCTCAGAGAGTTGATCTTAGCAGCTTTCAGACAGTTGAAAGCACGAACAGAAAGTTCCAGATCTTCCAGCGGAGTATTCAATACTTTACGCAGTTGCAGTGTTTCTTCATCGACTACTGCTTCTTTTTCTTCGCGTTTAGTATCCAGAGAGATGTTTTCATCAGTGATGATCATCAGGTGCTGGATCAGAATGCGAGATGCTTCTTTAACTGCTTCTTCAGGATGAATCGTACCATCGGTAACTACATCCATGATCAGTTTTTCGAAGTCAGTGCGTTGTTCTACACGGGTATTTTCGATCGTGTATTTTACGTTTTTGATTGGCGTAAAGATAGAGTCGATCGCGATGAAGCCCAGTGGAGCATCTTTTGGACGATTTTCTTCAGACGGCACATATCCACGGCCTTTGCCGATGTGGATTTCAATGTTGAACGTAGTAGTGCTGTCCATGTTGCAGATTACCAGTTCAGGATTCATAACTTCAAAGTTTGGAGTTGCTTCGCCGATCATTGCTGCAGTGAAGTTATCCTGGCCTTTGATAGTCAGTTCAATTTTGTCAGTAGAAACATCGCTGTCAACGATTTTCTTCAGACGTACTTGTTTCAGGTTCAGGATGATTTCTGTAACATCTTCCAGAACACCTTTGATGGTAGCAAATTCGTGATCTGCACCAGCAATTTTAATAGCAGTGATTGCATAACCTTCCAGAGAAGACAACAATACACGGCGCAATGCGTTACCGATGGTAACACCGTAACCAGGTTCTAACGGACGGAATTCAAATTGTGCTTCGAAATCCGTTGCTTTTTGGAGAACAATTTTGTCTGGTTTTTGGAAATTTAAAATCGCCATAATGAGAGATTGATTTTTCTTTTTTTTGTTTGATAAATATCAGGTCGACCATTGTCTTCCTATCAGCATCCGTTGCGTCGCACACTTCGGGGTTCGGGATTCTCTTGCCCACCCTCAAATTCTCGCTAGCAAACGGAGTGCAAATTTACATAAAATAGTAATGTCAAAAAACAGGTAAAGCCCCTGCTTGTCGCAGGGGCTTTAGAAAGTTTTATTATTTAGAGTACAACTCTACGATCAGTTGTTCCTTAATGTTTTCAGGAACGTTCTCGCGCTCAGGGTGAGCGATGTATGTACCTTTCAGATCTTTATCGTTGAAGTCAACCCAGTTGATTTTTGGATTCTTCGGACGAATCAGACTTGTAACAGCAGTGTTTGCCTTGCTCTTAGGTTTCAGTTCGATCACATCACCTGGTTTCAGACGGTAAGAAGGTACGTTTACCACTTCACCGTTAACCATTACGTGCTTGTGAGAAACCAGCTGACGAGCAGCAGGGCGTGTAGGAGAAATACCCATACGGTAAACTGCGTTGTCCAGACGGCTTTCCAGCAGTTTGATCAGGTTTTCACCAGTTGCACCTTTCAGGCGGGAAGCTTCTACGTAAGTGTTACGGAATTGTTTTTCCAACACCATGTAAGTGTACTTCGCTTTTTGTTTTTCTTTCAGCTGAATAGCGTACTCAGAAGCGGTTTTACGCTTTTTAGAGTTACCATGCTGACCTGGAGGATTGCTATTTTTACCCAGGTTTTTGCCAGATCCTAAGATCGGTTCACCGAATTTTCTACAAATTCTGTTTTTCGGTCCAGTATAACGTGCCATGACGCGATTTTTTTGTTTTCTGCTCCGTCTCGTTTAAAAATCGTAAAAGCTGATCCGGAACAGTATTGTTATAAAAAATGAAACTACTACTTAAAATATACTCAGCCTGTCATGCAACAGACTGAGTATAAAATATATCGAGCGTTAAAAATTAAACGCGGCGTTTTTTCGGAGGACGGCAACCGTTGTGTGGCATAGGAGTAACATCTTTGATAGAAGTAACTTCGATACCGATGTTGTTCAGTGCGCGGATAGCGCCTTCACGACCAGAACCAGGACCTTTAACGAAAACGTCTACTTTTTTCAGGCCTGCGTCCAGTGCTACTTTACCACAATCCTGAGCAGCCATTTGTGCTGCATAAGGAGTGTTCTTTTTAGAACCACGGAAACCCATTTTACCAGCAGAAGACCAAGAGATAACTTGACCAGACTTGTTGGTAAGAGATATGATAATGTTGTTGAACGTTGCGCTGATGTGTGCATCACCGTGTGGATCAACCTTTACAATACGCTTTTTAGCGACGGTCTTAGCAGATGATTGTGCTTTTGCCATTTTTTGTTAAATAAGGTAATCAAACAATATAATTAAGCTGAAAGTTTCCAGCTTCGTACCACTCCTCCCCGCAACACCCACGCGGATCCGGCAGCGGCACTAAGATTATTTCTTAGGTGCTTTTTTCTTACCTGCAACTGTCTTACGCTTACCTTTACGGGTACGGCTGTTGGTTTTGGTACGTTGACCACGCAAAGGCAATCCTTTACGGTGACGAAGACCACGGTAACAAGCGATATCCATAAGGCGCTTAATGTTCATTTGCACTTCAGAACGCAATTGACCTTCTACCTTAAACTCATTTGTGATGATGTTACGGATAGCAGCCTGTTCGTCATCGTTCCATTCAGCAGCTTTTTTATCGAAATCGATACCAGCTTTTGTAAGGATGTATCGTGCAGTTGCGTTGCCAATACCAAAGATGTACGTGAGGGCTATCTCACCACGTTTGTTTTTCGGAAGATCAATACCAGCTATACGAGCCATTAATATTGAATATTTAAGTTAAAATAAAAAAATCTTACCCCTGACGTTGTTTAAAACGAGGATTCTTTTTGTTGATGATGTACAGCTTTCCTTTGCGACGTACAATCTTGCAATCAGCGCTACGCTTCTTGATAGATGCTCTAACCTTCATGTCTGGTTATTTATAATTGTTTACTTATACCTGTATATGATACGACCACGGCTCAAATCATACGGACTCATCTCTACGCCTACTTTATCGCCCGGCAGAATACGGATGTAGTGCATGCGCATTTTTCCGGAAATAGTTGCTAAAATTTCGTGACCATTTTCCAGGCGCACGCGAAACATAGCATTCGACAAAGCTTCTACAATTACTCCGTCTTGTTTGATTAAAGACTGTTTAGCCATATTTAAAAGGACTGCAAAGGTATTGAAAAAATCAGAAGTAAAAAGTAAAAAACAAAAAAATATTTTACGCCGGTCTGGTTACCAATACACTGTCTTTTAGAGACCACTTCCGCACTATTCCTTTTAATTTATTAGTAAACAGAGACTTAAATGATTATTTAGCCAACAACCTCTGGCGTATGCAATGATTTTGTCCACATCAGCAAGGAATCAAACTGCTCATCAATCAGATCATGCGGCAGCGGATATGGGTCATGTTTGGACGTCAGGAACACAGTATGCATCGACAAATGCTTGCCAAACTCCATATCAGACATACTATTACCTACCATTACACTACGCCTGAAATCTATCTCGGAAAAATCTTCTCTCGCCTGCATCGCCATTCCCGGGTTCGGCTTACGGTTATGATCCTCATCCGACACAGCCGTACAAGCGTATATCTTATTCACGCGACCGCCGGCAATGTTGATATCATCCATCATTTTGTGATGAATATCAATCAGTGTATCCAGACTCATAATACCACGCCCTACTCCACGCTGGTTGGTCACAATTACGATATTTCCAAACAACTCATTCAGCGAACGAAGTGCTTCCAGCACGCCGTCACAAAACACAAATTCTTCCCAGGTAGTCACATAAGTGCCCGGGGTTTCCACATTTATCACACCGTCCCTGTCCAGGAACAGCGTCCATTCTTTATTGATTCGTGGCTGTATATCCAGTAACGACATTATAATAATTACTTGTAGTTCAATTAAAAAAGAGCCTCTTCCGTCAGTTGACAGACGATATGCCCGATTGTGATGTGACTTTCCTGAATACGCGGCGTATCACTGCTCGGCACATTGATCAGGTAATCACACAATGTTTTCATTTTACCGCCGGTGCTCCCCGTAAAGCCAACAGTCACCATGCCCAGCGAAGCAGCCTGCTCCATCGCTTTCACGATATTGGCAGAATTGCCCGACGTACTCAAACCAATCAATACATCGCCCTTTCTTCCCATAGCTTTCACCATTCTGCTATATACGACATCGAAGCTATAATCGTTTGCAACGGCCGTCATATAAGAAGTATTGCAGTGCAGCGCTTCAGAAAAAAGCGGATTACGATCCGTATAAAAACGGCCGCTGAATTCTGCCGCCAGGTGTTGTGCATCTGCTGCACTGCCGCCGTTACCGCAGAAAAGCACCTTTCCGCCATCGCGAAACGCCTTAATAACTACCGCTGTAACTTGTTCAATGGTAGACAACAATGCTTCATTTTTCAGAATTTCCTGCTTGGTATCTATAGATGCCTGTATGATGGATTTAATTGACTGTTGCATAGTATAATCTCCAAAAATACAACAGCGCGGGTAAATTACCCGCGCTGTCTTGTTATCTGTTCGTTTTTTAATATCTTTTAGATCACGATCATTGCATCACCGTAGCTAAAGAAACGGTATTTTTCTTTGATCGCAGTCTGATATGCTTCCATGGTCAGATCATAACCTGCAAACGCGCAAACCATAATCAGCAAGCTTGTTTTAGGCAGATGAAAGTTTGTAACCAGAGAATTAGCGATGTTGAAATCATACGGCGGATGGATAAATAAGTTTGTCCAGCCTTCTTCTGGTTTCAGCAAACCTTGCGCAGTTACTGAACTTTCCAGTGCACGCATTGTCGTAGTGCCGATAGAACAGATCTTACGTTGTTCTTTCTTCGCTTTGTTTACAATCTGAGCAGCATATTCATCTACGTGGAAATATTCTGCGTCCATTTTATGTTTAGACAGATCTTCTACTTCGATTGGACGGAAAGTACCGAGACCAGTGTGCAAAGTAACTTCTGCAAATTTCACACCTACGATTTCCAGGCGTTTGATCAGCTCGCGGCTGAAGTGCAAACCTGCTGTAGGAGCGGCAACCGCACCTTCATATTTTGCGTAAACAGTCTGGTAACGTTCTTTATCTTCTTCTTCCGGTTTACGTTTGATGTATTTAGGAAGTGGTGTTTCACCCAGGCTTTCCAATACAGCTTTAAATGCTGCTTCGTCACCATCAAACAGGAAACGGATAGTACGGCCGCGGGAAGTAGTATTATCAATTACTTCTGCTACCAGTTCGTCGTTATCGCCAAAGTACAGTTTGTTACCTACGCGGATCTTTCTTGCGGGATCAACGATTACGTCCCAGAGACGGTTTGGCTTGTTCAGTTCACGAAGCAGAAAAACCTCGATTTTAGCACCGGTTTTTTCTTTACGGCCATAAAGACGGGCAGGAAACACTTTGGTGTTGTTTACCACCATTACATCTTTATCATCGAAGTAAGTGAGGATATCTTTAAATACTTTATGTTCAATTTTTCCGGTGTCGCGATGCACAACCATCAACCGGCTTTCTTCACGAGTCTTTGCGGGGTGTTGAGCTATTAGATTTAATGGGAGGTCGAATTTGAATTGCGACAACTTCATATGTAGAAGAATATTTTAAAAGCCTGCAAAGTTATCAAAAAGGTAAGAGAATATGAAATTAAGAAAAAATCCTGTCGTTTTACAACATTTTTTGCTCATTATCAGTCTTCCGTCAGAAAAATAACCCGTTAATTCCCATTGTACGGATTCCCGGCATTGAATTACATTTGAGCTCTCAAAATTAAAATCTACTGATTATGCAGGTTTGGAACGACTATCTGTCTCAAAACAAACAACGCTTTCTGGACGAATTGCTCGATTTGTTGCGTATTCCGTCTGTAAGTGCCGATAGCAAATACAAAAATGATGTAGCCCGCTGCGCCGAGGCTGTAAAAGAAAATCTGCTAAAAGCAGGTTGTGACAAAGCTGAAATCTGCCCTACCGAAGGTCATCCGATCGTGTATGGTGAAAAAATAATTGATGCTTCTCTGCCAACAGTACTGGTTTATGGTCACTACGACGTACAACCGGCAGATCCGCTGGAACTGTGGCATAGCGGTCCGTTTGAACCTGTAATTAAAGATGGTAAAATCTTTGCCCGTGGTGCCTGCGACGACAAAGGCCAGATGTTTATGCACGTAAAAGCGCTGGAAGTAATGGTGAAAACCAACACACTGGCTTGCAACGTGAAATTTATGATTGAAGGTGAAGAGGAAGTTGGTTCTTCTAACCTCGGTAAATTTCTCGCTTCGAACGTAGAAAAACTGAAAGCAGACATCGTGCTGGTTTCCGACACTTCTATGATCAGCATGGAACATCCTTCCCTGGAAACAGGTCTGCGCGGTCTGGCCTATATGGAAGTAGAAGTAACTGGTCCAAACCGTGACCTGCACAGTGGCGTGTACGGTGGCGCTGTAGCCAACCCGATCAATATTCTCTGCAAAATGATCGCTTCGCTGCACGATGAAAACAACCACATTACAATTCCGGGCTTCTACGATAAAGTAGACAACCTGAGCGATGCTGACCGCACGGCACTGAATGCAGCTCCATTCAACCAGAAAGAATACAACGAAGATCTGGGCGTAAAATCTGAGTGGGGCGAAAAAGGCTATACGACGTTGGAACGCACTGGTACTCGTCCAACGCTGGACGTAAACGGCATCTGGGGCGGCTATATCGGTGAAGGTGCTAAAACGGTGCTTCCATCTAAGGCAAACGCTAAAATCTCTATGCGTCTGGTACCGCACCAGAGCTCAGAAGAGATTTCTGCTATGTTCCAGAAACATTTTGAAAGCATCGCACCAGACTATGTGCAGGTGAAAGTAACAGCACATCACGGCGGCGAACCAGTTGTAACCCCAACCGATTCTGTCGCGTATCAAGCTGCTGCAAAAGCGATCAAAGAAAGCTTCGGTAAAGATCCGATTCCTACACGCGGCGGTGGAAGCATTCCAATTATCGCGCTGTTCGAAAAAACACTCGGCCTCAAAACTGTGCTAATGGGCTTCGGTCTGGATAATGACAACATCCACTCTCCAAACGAGAAATACGATGTTGCGAACTATTACAAAGGCATCGAAACGATCCCTTATTTCCACAAATATTTTGCGGAGATGAGCAAATAAGGACATGTGAGTGGTGAGTTGTCAGTTGTGAGTGTGCTCACGCTGTTACTTAAAACTCAAAACTTATAACCGAGAACGGGTGCGCTTTAAGCGCGCCCGTTTCTTTTTATGTTGATTAGATTTGCTGTAATGGGAAAATTGCACTTATACAATACTGAGATACCTTTAGAAGCACTTGCTCACGAGCGCGCGATGCTTTACCAGAGCTATTCACCGGAGCGCAAATTCAATGAATTACTTGCGCTTATTGAGACTGCACGTATTCTGAATAACGGCGAACCGCTTAAAAAGCCACAAGGGAAAGGCATTATCATTAGCAAACAGAAATAGCTAAGCGTCTCCCCAGCAATGCGCGAAAGCCCAACATTACGTGCGGCTTGCTTCGTGCCTCGCAATGACGCGAGAAACAAACACATTAAGTCACATTCCCCACATTCATCACATTCTCCACATTAATTGCAGCACCGACCATTTAACTTTTTAACGCTTTAGCCCTACAACCATTTGGCTTTTTTCCCGAAATTTGCCGCATGGCAACGAACAAGATTATTATCGCTATTGACGGGTTTTCTTCCTGTGGAAAAAGTACGCTGGCCAAACAACTGGCCGCGAAGCTCGGTTATGCTTTTATAGACAGTGGGGCCATGTATCGTGCCATTACACTTTATTTTATTCGCAACAATGTATCGCTTCAGGACCACAGTCAGATTCTGGATGCTTTGAGCAATATTCATCTTTCCTTTGTTTTCAATGAAAAATCCCAGCAGTCCGACATCTACCTTAATGATGAAGATGTAGCGCATTTGATCCGCGAAATGACTGTAGCGGAAAAAGTGAGCGAAGTGGCAGCTATTCGCGAGGTACGCTCTTTTGCGGTAGCGCAACAGAAAAGAATGGGCAAGAAAAAAGGCATCGTAATGGATGGCCGTGACATAGGCACCGTCGTTTTTCCGGATGCAGAACTCAAAATATTTATGACCGCAGATCCTGAAGTGCGCGTAAAACGCCGCTTCCAGGAACTATACGTTACGAATCCACATATCACACTAGACGAGGTGCGCCATAATCTTGAAATGCGCGATTATATCGATAGCAATCGTGAAGAAAGTCCGCTGCGCCGGGCCGAAGACGCTGTACTGCTTGACAACAGCACACTCACCCGCGAAGAACAGCTCGCCAAAGTCCTGGACTGGGTAAAGGAAAGAGCACAGACGGTGGATGTTTCGTGAATGGTGAATAGTGAATAGTCAATCGTGAATACCCTGCGCGAGCCACAAAAGTGTTGCCGCAGACAATTATTCACCGCACTGAATATTGACCTATTCACGATTGACCATGACATTTTCTTGTCAGGCTGAGCGGAGTCGAAGCCTCCATTGACGTTTGACGTCTCACAACTATTGACCATTCACCATTGACCATTTACAATTTTATCAATGACCAACTACGATATAGCAGATCATTTTTCTCTTTTGTCTAAACTGATGGACATCCACGGAGAAAATAGCTTTAAAACAAAATCATACAGTGTTGCAGCATTCAATATTGAGAAATTACCGGTAGAACTGGTAACCCTTGATGATGCGGGCATTTTTGCGCAGAAAGGAATCGGCGAAACGATCGGAAAGAAAATCCGCGAATTACTGAACGATGGCAAAATGTCTTTACTACAACAATACCTCGAATCTACACCCGCAGGTATAGTCTCCATGCTTGACATAAAAGGTCTGGGGCCGAAAAAAATTTCCGTGATCTGGAAAGAACTCAGTGTGGAGAGCATCGGCGAGCTGGAATATGCCTGTAACGAAAACCGCCTCGTGACTCTAAAAGGGTTCGGCGCAAAAACACAGGAAAACATCCTGAAAACAATCGCATTTATCCGCGCCAATGAAGGATTCCATCTTTGGGCGGAAATCGAAGAAATCGCCAAGGGCATCTTACAACAACTGATACAGAAATTTCCGGAATATCAATTTTCACTTACCGGTGATTTCCGTCGTCAGATGCCAGTTATCAGCAACATCGATTTTCTGACCAGCAGCAATGAAAATATCATCCGTGAATTTTTCTCCTCGGTAAATGAAGCCAGTTTTGAAAACGCACAGAAATGTTTGATTGTAAGCATTCAAGGCCAGCCTAAACTGCGGTTTCATTTTACCAGCGAAGAAATTTATTTCAACGACCTGTTTCTTACCACAGGCAGCCCGGCATTTATTGAAAGTTTTATCGCGAAATATCCTTTACCTCCAAATGCAGCAAGTGAAGAAGCAATATTTTCAGCGCATAACCTGCAATTCATTCCGGCGCCTCTTCGCGAAACCGAACGAATTATTGAAAAAGCCGCCAGCAACGCTATTCCCGAGCTGATCACCGCCGGCGACATAAAAGGCATCATTCACTCCCACTCTACCTGGAGCGATGGGATGAACAGCATTGAGGAAATGGCGAAAACAGCCATGAAAGCCGGATTTGAATATTTAGTGCTCAGCGATCACTCTCAAGCTGCATTTTATGCGAATGGATTGACACCAGACCGTATTGCCGCGCAACATGCAGAAATCGATGCACTGAATGAAAAAATAAAACCGTTTAAAATTTTCAAAAGCATTGAAGCCGATATTCTATACGACGGCAGCCTCGATTACAGCAACGATGTTTTAGCCACTTTCGATCTCGTAATTGCTTCTGTCCACAGCATTTTGAAAATGACGGAAGAAAAAGCAATGGAGCGGCTCATCAAAGCGATCGAAAATCCATACACCACGATTCTTGGTCACCCGACAGGACGACTATTGCTTTCACGCGAAGGTTATCCGGTTGATCATAAAAAGCTGATTGACGCTTGTGTCGCAAATAATGTAGTGATGGAAATCAATGCGCATCCGCGCCGTCTGGATCTTGACTGGCGCTGGATCGACTACGCAATGGAACGTGGCGCATTGTTATCCATCGATCCGGATGCGCACACTGTGAACGGCTTCCGCGATGTGTATTACGGAGCTATGGCTGCGCAAAAAGGCGGATTAACAGCTACAAGAAACCTGAGCAGTTTCAGCCTTTCCGAGTTTGAAGCATTTCTTGCTAAGCGCAACGCTTAAAGCTCAAAGCCTAAAGCTTAAACACCTTACCATGTTTTACTGAGAACAAAAAACGTTTCTGATAAATAAAAAGCCGTCCTTACACATTACTGTAAAGACGGCTTTTTTCATAAAATATTATTTTAAAACAGCGCGAGCAGGCTTTGAGCTTTATGCTTTTGACTATCTATAAGGAGGCCCACCGATCCAACCTACAATAGATAGACGATTGCCCTTGGTTACAGGCAAAACTCTATGCTGTGCATACGATGGAAAAATAACGGCGGTTCCTTGCGTTTTCGGTGCACTTACTGCATTATGGTTGATCATAAATTGCAGGTCACCACCTTCATATTCATTTTCGTCCGACAACTGAACAGTGATACTCAGTTTGCGGTTGGAAATATCACCGGCACCGTAGTCCATATGCCATTCAAAGAAATCATCCGGGCCGTAACTTGCCAGTTGTAACGCGGTTTGAAAGCCAGTCACATCAAATTTGAAGCGATTGGTGTTGATCTGAATACAGGCCGTTGCCAGTTTACTGTAAATCCATTCATGTTCTGGGCCATCAATAAACATAATCCTTGAGCGCCGCAGATCTTCGCGATCTATTTCCGATCCCGACTTATTCACTTTCGATTCTATTGCTTTCGCATCATCCCAGATAGCACGTATTTTTTGTACTTCTTCCGGGGTAAAATAATTGGTCAGCCACACATAATCTACGAGATCGGTGTTGTAATCCTTTCGTTTAATGTTCTGAACCTGCCTGAAAGGCTTGTAAATGGCCATAATAAGAGGTTGGACGGGCAAATTACATCCTTATGAAAAACGAGAACGTTAAAAATTGGTCAACCTGTAAAATATTGCTGTGACATGACATATATGCAAGGGCCATAGATTCGCATATGGTAAATAAAAAAAACCGGCCTATATACGGCCGGGATTTTCGATCAAGGAAATGTCGAATGTAAATATGAAGTAGCGAACATCGAATATCTAGCTCCTATTGGCTGCAATTGCCAGCTTTCCACCAAGCAATGCAAAGGGAATATAAAGCACAATAAATAAAGCAGCCATCCATATCGGATGCCGTATCAATACAACATTGGCAACACCCGAAGCCATTAAGAAACAACCGACCACAAAGCTCTGTCTGATTTTTTTACTGATGCGGCTTGCTGTATATCCAGCCACAAAAGAAGAAAGCATGTAGGTGAATACCATTAAGGCCACAGCGGCAAAAGGCATTTGCGCAATATGCCTGGCCATACCTTCTGCATCATGTATATCCAGATTGGCGGGAGCAGGGTAAATTTTATCCACATACCCTTCCATTCCCATTATAACGAGAATCCCAACGCCCAAACCAGCCAGTACTGCAAGTATATTTCTTACCATTTAAAAAGTTGAAGAAGGCGAAAATAATAAGCCTCGGGGAATTCACTATTTTTTATTCGTGATGACCAGGTCTTCCATCCGCCCGGCCTGATAGCCTTTAGACGCGGAGTACACAAAACGGATGGTATAGCTGAAGGCACAAGATTTAAAACCTTTCATTTTATCGTGAATCTCATCAATTTTCACTTCCCCTTCATCAGCCATTATATACTTCCCTTTTGTTTTGATCACTATGTCACGGAAATATTTCTTATCGCTTTCAGGAACGGAGAGCTCACTGCTCCAGCTCGACTGGTCGTCCATCCCGTCTGTCCGTCCCTCACCATACGTAGCAAGTACTTGACTGTATTTACCATTTGCACCGGCAATTACAAAAAAACTTTCGTCGTAAGGACCGCCGGCACCGCCATTTAAATGGCGCAGATAAAACGCAAACTGATCATCCCCGATTTTAATCACTTGGGGTGTGGGACAACTTGCAAACGCGCCATACGCCGCAACTGCAGGATCAAAAGAACGCAACAGCCAGCCGCTATCTGTTTTGGTAAATTTTGCCAGTCCTAAAAGTCCGCCGCTAAACCGCCCAGTCTGCATACCATCGGGATCATACACCGAATGATTAAACGCAAGCATTTTATATTGCTTGCCATTTGCATCAGAAAGATCAATCACCGTAATCATGCGCGTTGCTACGCCACCTTCAAATGGAAAGACCGGATTATCCTCCACTCCATTTACATCTTCGTATTTTTTAGGCTTACAAGATTTGCATTCCCAGCTGATGAGCTTATCCTTATAACCGCTTGCTTCCAGATTGTAATATTTACCCGGAAATAATTTGCGCAGCGCAGCCATGCCGTCAAATGATCCTGGAACAAGCAATGTACGGTTACCAGATAAAACCGTATCCGGAAGATTTTTAATCAGGAGATCTCCATCAGGTTTCTGCGCTTTCGCTACAAATGAAAACAACAAAAGAAACAAGATGATTTTATAGCGATTCATGGACACAAAAATAAAGGCTCGCATCGGAATGATGCGAACCTTTCGAAAAGGAAAATATTTATCTGAAAATTAGATTTTCTCGATAACCATTGCGCTTGCGCCGCCACCACCGTTACAGATACCAGCAGCACCGTATTTGGCACCTTTCTGTTCCAGAACGTTGATCAGCGTAACAAGGATACGCGCACCGCTAGCACCGAGTGGGTGACCCAGCGCAACTGCACCGCCGTTTACGTTTACCTGATCAGCTTTCAGGTTCATTTTCTGACTGTTTACAACACCTACAACGCTGAATGCTTCGTTCAGTTCGAAGTAGCTGATATCTTCCATTTTCAGACCAGCCTTAGCTACTGCTTTCGGAACTGCCAGAGAAGGAGAAGTAGTAAACCATTCAGGAGCTTGTTCTGCATCTGCATAACCTTTGATCTTAGCGATCGGTTTCAGACCCAGCGCTTCTGCTTTTTCTTTGCTCATCAGTACAACTGCTGCAGCACCGTCGTTCATTGTAGAAGCGTTAGCAGCCGTTACTGAACCATCTTTTGTGAACGCAGATTTCAACGCAGGAATCTTATCAAATTTTACGTTAAATGGTTCTTCGTCTTTAGCGAAAACAACTGGTTCGCCTTTTTTCTGTGGAATTTCTACCGGAACGATTTCGTTTGCGAAACGGCCTTCGTTTACAGAAGCCTGGCTACGTTTGTAGCTTTCAATCGCGAAATTGTCCTGATCTTCACGGCTGATGTGGCATTCTGTAGCACACAGTTCAGCAGCGTTACCCATTGCATAGTTGTGGTATACATCAGTCAGGCCATCTTTCGCCAGACCATCTACCAGTGTTACGTTGCCGTATTTGCTACCCCAACGGAGATTCGCGTTATAGAAAGGAACGTTGCTCATGCTTTCCATACCACCGGCAACTACTACGTCAGCATCGCCAAGCATGATAGCCTGAGCACCCTGCATGATTGCTTTCAGACCGCTAGAACAAACTTTGTTCACGGTTGTAGCGATCACGGCGTCGGGAAGACCTGCAAATTTCGCAGCCTGACGCGCAGGAGCCTGGCCTAGGTTTGCCTGCATTACACAACCCATCAATACTTCATTTACTTCCTTACCGTCGAGGTTGATTCTGTTCAATGCGCCTTTGATAGCGATAGCACCCAGTTGGGTCGCAGAAAAATCTTTCAATGATCCGCCCCAGCTACCGATTGGTGTGCGAACAGCGGAAACTATATATACTTCTTTCATAATTGAAATGTCTGCACTTTGGAAAATGCGCAACAAAAATAATAAAAAAGCGGTGTCCATGCGTTTATCATTTAACGCAGTTTTATCATTTGTGAGGCATTTCTTATGTGTAAATAGAGGCTTTCAATGAGGCTGTTAAACCACAGTTAAAAGCTTTTCGTAATGTGATTTTTTACGGTCAATCTTTACTAAATTTGAATAACTCAGATTTCACATTTACATTATTTTTTATTTATTTATTAAGGTAACGTGTTCATGAAAAAATTCACGCTGTGCATTGTGGTATGCCTTCTTCTGGCCTTACAAGCCAATTTTGTATTTGCCGGAAGTTCTGTAAATGACTTAAACAATACTACCACTGATCAGGTAGCTACGTACATCAAAAACACCTACAAGCAAATAGCTTTTCCAAAAAACGACACGCTGGATTACGATATTTTCGATAAAGCGATGCATGGTTATATTAATCTGAGGAATGCCGGAAAATTAAACCAGCAAAAGAATCTGCTTACGGTTTGTGATCTGACGCGCTCTTCCAATGATTATCGTTTATGGATTATTGATCTCGACAAAAAGACCATCGTTTTCCACACTTATGTGGCACATGGCCAGGGTTCGGGTGAAGAATTTGCAAAAGCATTTTCAAACCGCAACAATTCACACCAAACCAGTCTTGGCTTTTATGTAACCGGCGAAACCTATGAAGGTGAACACGGAACGTCTTTAAAGCTGAATGGAATGGATAATGGTTTTAATTCTGCAGCTTTTGATCGTGGCATTGTGGTACATGGTGCTGATTATGTCTGCAAAAACTTTATTGCCGACAATCAACGTCTGGGTCGCAGCTGGGGCTGTCCCGCCGTGCCTTCTGCTTTATCGCTGCCAATTATCAATACAATTAAAGACGGTACCTGCTTATTTATTTATTACCCGCAGGCAAAATATTTACATACCGCTTTCTGGTTGAATAAGAAAATTGAGCACCTGCCAATGGATGATAGCCAATTCGGCATAATGCCTTTGACTCCGGAAGCCGAGGCGACTCGTCCGCAGGCGTCTGCAATCACACCTGCGCCAGCGATGCAGCAAAGTCCGATGCCAGCTTTCAATGCTGATCCGGGCGCTATTCGCGTACACTAATTCTGAGAATCAAAAGACATAACAACTCAAATAAAAAACGGGCATTGCGGAATAAATCGGCAATGCCCGTTTTAATTTCTATTTATCGCTATGATTAAATTATACTTTTTGCTGTGATATTTTCCTCAAGAAACGAAAAGTACTTTCCGTTACCATCAAAAACCGAAGATCAGCGATAACCTATTGCATTAACGAAAGCAACTTCGCGTCTCTTCCGTAAACATCCCGGAGGAAACGTATTTGTTTTCCGGTGCTGTCTTCAAAGGCTGTCAGATAGACAATATGTACGGGAATTTTGTTTTTCAGAATTTCGTAGCGCGTTTTATGCGTCTGTACAAGCGTGTCAATGTATGGCTGTCCAAAGCGGTTACGTCCTTCCAGCTCTGTAAGAATATACTCAGCAAGTTCACGCGGTTTCTGCAATCGGATACAACCCGAGCTTTTAGCACGACTATAATTTGGAAAGTCTTCTTTATGCGGTGTATCGTGCAAATAAATATCCCACTGATTCGGAAGATTAAACTTAATTACACCCAGCGAATTATCATCACCAGGCGGCTGTTTGTAGATAAAACGTTTGTAGTTAGCTTCAGTAATACTACCTGCGTCTACCGCATTGCCATTATGGTCGTAGGCACGCAAGCCTTTTTTTGACAAGTAAGCAGCGCCGCTTTTCGTCAGGCCAGGTAACACATCTTTTTTAAGAATCGTTGGCGGCACACCCCAGGACGGATTAAACACAATATTGACCATGCGCGCATTCAATACCGGTGTTTGTCTTTCGGGCTTACCTACTACAACACGCATCCGAAACGCATCGAAATTATCTTTGCGCAACATAAATTCCATCATCGGAATATTTACGAGCACATATTCATCCTCCAATTTTTTCGGCAACCAACGCAAACGTTCCATATTCGCTTCGATCATTTTGATCGTTTCGTCAGGCTGGCGCGAAAGAACAGCAACCGTTATACTGTCTTTTTTCCCCGTCATGCGGAGCCCGTTATAATATTGGTAGTTCTGCAAAATTTGCCTGGAGCGGCTCACAGTATCATTTCCAGGATCATATGTATCACCAATTTCTTTTTCGGCAATAAAGGCTACCACACTATCTTTCGGAACAGTACCCATGTTTTCCTTAACAGCCATGTACGCCGAATCCTTACTTAACTCGCGATAGCGATGCAATGTTTGCTGCAATAAAGCATAAGTTGGAATCTCACTGCGAAACTCTTTCAAACCTGGATAATCGTCACTTTCACCAAGCTTCGAAAGCATCAGCTTTGGCGCACTCCATACAGAATCATTGACGTGATACCAAAGCGAGTCTGCTTTTTTTAAAGGAACACTACCGATCAGTAAATCGCGGGAAGCCTGTAAATAAGCACGAGTACAGGTTGTGTCAAAATTCACAACAGCACTCAGTTCCGCAGATTTCTGTCCCTTTAATGCATCCAATTGTTTGCGGAGATCTGAAACATGATATTTTTCCGGATCCAAACCATCATCACCGAGTTGTGCTAATTCGTCAATCAACTTGCCTGCTGCATCCGTAACACCTTTTTCCTTTACCCAAAATGGGGAAAATTCGTTTCTTGTATACGCGTATCGCAATGCTTGCTGTACGGAAAGTATTTTTGTTTTAAGGTATACGCTGTCTGTCGTATCCAAAGCCGGGACTTTGGCCTGCAGCGCTTTCGCAAATTCGTCCTGATTAAACAGGCCGTTTTCGAATAAACCTACTCGGTCTTCTTTTTTGCCGGCCTTTTGCGGCCCGCTTTCGTTACATGAAAAACAAAAAAGCAAAACTGGTAGTAAAAAGAGATGTTTTGTTTTCAAAGTGTGTGTTATATTCTTTTTTCCGATGGCTAACATATCTAACTTTCGTCTTTAATTCCTATTAAGGTAGAACAAAAACCGTTCCATTTTCATTTTTTCAATATCTACATCGACAGCTCCACAGCCGGGTCCCAAAAACGTGTTTTAAAATCTGCGACTTTATCGTCTTTAACCGTTACACCTTCCTTTTCAAGCAATTCCTGCATTTTGGAAGGCGGGTTAAAATGATGTTTACCTGTAAGCAGGCCAATCCGGTTTACAACCCGGTGTGCCGGTACTTTGGGTTTGGCACTGCCGGCAGAAAACATAGCATAGCCAACCACGCGCGCACCCGATTTCGCACCAATAGCGGCAGCGATCGCTCCGTAGGAGGTCACCCTGCCCTTAGGTATTTTACGAACGATCTGGTAAATAAGTTCGTAAAGGTCTTCCTTATTTTCAGCCATTAGATTCTTTTTTGCTACGTAAAGCTAACAAATGAGAACGTTTCGGCTCTTTTACATTAATGTAATCAAAAGGACAATGCAGGCATCCGTTACCACAGCAATACCCGCGGTCACGGTGATATTTTTCCGTAAGTACCATCAATCCCTGCTCGTTGAAATAGAAATCAACGTGCTCCAGGAGGTGTTTGCTCATGTATTATCTGTTTTAGCGTTTCATCCTTTTCCAGCGGCAGGTCTTTATTCAGACGGAACTCGAGGTAATGGATACGATTACTCTGCGCGATATCCAAGCCTTCATAATGGGTTTTAATTTTCAATTCGGGATGCACCTCCGTTTTTGCAAAGACATTATCGTCATCCTGCAATAATTCAAGGTCGTAAAGTTCAATTACCGTTTTTGTGAAATTGTATAGATCGGGGCTGTCTGTTTTGAGATGCACGATACCATCATTTACCAGAAATTGTTGGTATAGGCGAAGAAAGCGCGGATGTGTCAGTCGCTTTTTTATGCGGGAAATACGCAGCTGTGGATCAGGAAACGTAATCCAGATTTCTTTTACCTCATCTTTTTTGAAGTAATCAGTCACCTTGTCTATCTGCGAACGGACAAACGCAATGTTGTTCATCCCTTCCTGTAAAGCTGTTTTAGCGCCCTTCCAGATTCTGTTTCCCTTTACATCGATTCCGATAAAATTTCGCTCCGGATACATTCTACCCAGTCCTACAGCATATTCACCCTTTCCACAGGCAAGCTCCAACGTAATTGGATGCTCGTTTTTAAAGAATTCATGCCACTGTCCCTGCATATTTTCAGGATACTGCAACACGTTAGGAAAAGTTTTTATCTCCGCAAATCGGATCAATTTTTTCTGGCCCATAATTCCGGCAAAGATAGCTTGAATGCCAGGCTAATAAAAGCGACCCTTTTTTTCGAAAAAAAATAATATAGATGTACCAACCTTGATCTTCAAACTATTGTCTTTTATGGCAATCCTTTTTACTCTAATAATTAATTAGCTATACTTTTTTTTGATTAATTATTAATATTTTCATCATTCACTCAGCCTTTTATGTGCAAAAAATTTATTCTCTTTTCTGCATTTGCCGGAATGGCAATTGTAACATTGTCGAGCTACCAAAATGGGCCATACCAGGGCGGTAATCTCAACAGAACCGGTAGTGCCGGTTCTTCAGCCAATTGCAGTGGTGGTTGCCATGGCTCAAACACCGCCAGTACAATCGTTAACATTACGCTGAGCAGTAATGGACAAACTGTAACCAGCTATACGCCGGGCCAGACCTACACCGTTACCATCACAGGCTCCAACGCCAACAACCTGCCGTATTTCGGGTTCCAGGCATCTTGCGTAAAAAATAGCAGTACATCTACTCAGGCGGGCAGCTTTGCCGCCAGCGGCACTAATCCTGCAGTGCGCAACGCCAGTGGAAGTCTCCAATTGGTGGAACACAACTCCCCAATCGCAGGTACAGCTGCAGGTAGCGGCTATTCTTACAGCACCAGCTTCTCCTGGACGGCTCCAGCTGCTGGTACAGGTTCTGTAAAATTCTTCGTAACGCTGAATGCAGTAAACCACGACGGTACCACAAACGGCGATCAGCCAAACGCAAATACGGCGCTTATCAGCGAAGCGACTACAGGCGTGAGCGAAGCAACCAAAGATGTTGCGTTGAACATATTCCCGAATCCAGCGCAGAATGATATCAACATTCATGCAGACAATGTAACGCCAGGTACTTATTCACTGACTGTTTTTGACCTCACCGGCAAAAAACTGGAAAGCAAAAACGTTATAGCAAATGGCTCAGAACTGGAAACAAGCGTTTCTGTCGGCGGATGGGCTGCAGGCTTGTATCATATTCAGCTCTCGAAAGATGGCATGAAAAAAGTGATTCCTTTCGTGAAAAACTAAAAGTTGCCCGGCAGCACTATGCCATTGTGTACGCCTTTGCGACATTTCATTCTGCCAAGCATAATAAAAATCCCGGCTATATGGCCGGGATTTTTATTTCTACATTCTTACAAGCAAAAGCAACTTTACAATTTCATCGCCTTTGCAACCCATCAATTACAATGGAATATTGCCATGTTTGCGTTTCGGCATGTTCACGACTTTATTCTCCAGCATTTTGAATGCACGGATGAGTTTTTCACGTGTTTGTTCCGGAAGAATTACTTCATCAATAAAACCGCGGGCAGCCGCTCCATAAGGATTAGCGAATTTTTCCATGTACTCCATTTCCTTTTCTTTCCATTTTGCATCATGATCTGCAGCTTCGGCGATTTCTTTTTTGAAGATAATTTCCGCTGCGCCTTTTGCACCCATTACTGCGATTTCTGCTGTTGGCCATGCATAGTTCAGATCTGCACCGATATGTTTTGAATTCATTACATCATAAGCACCGCCATAAGCTTTACGAGTGATTACCGTAATTTTTGGAACAGTAGCCTCGCTTAATGCATACAACAATTTAGCACCATTAGTAATGATGCCGTTCCACTCCTGATCAGTTCCCGGCAAGAAACCTGGCACGTCGACCAACACAAGCAATGGAATATTAAATGCATCACAAAAACGGGTAAAACGAGCACCTTTTTTGCTGGAATTGATGTCCAAAACACCTGCGAGCGCAGCTGGCTGATTGGCTACGATACCAATACTGCGGCCAGCAATACGTGCAAAACCTACTACTATATTTTCTGCGTAATTTTTATGTACTTCCAGAAATGAATCAGCATCCACCAGTTCTTCAATCACTTCTTTCATATCATACGGCTGGTTCGGATTTTCCGGGATCAGCGTATTGAGTTTGGCCCGCAATTCATTGCCCATTTCGTATGGATAAACCGGAGCATCCTCTTCACAATTTTGAGGAATATAGCTCAGCAGGGATTTCAGATACTCAATACATTCTACTTCATTGGCACAAGCAAAATGCGTAACGCCAGATTTGGAGGCATGTGTTTGTGCACCACCCAGCTCTTCGCTGGTTACCGTTTCATGCGTCACCGTTTTCACTACGTTCGGACCGGTTACAAACATGTAAGAGGTATTTTCCACCATCATGATAAAATCAGTGATGGCAGGAGAATAAACAGCGCCGCCGGCACATGGGCCCATAATCGCAGACAGCTGCGGAATCACACCGGATGCTTTTACATTGCGGTGGAAAATATCAGCATAACCGCCCAGAGAAACCACACCTTCCTGGATACGCGCACCACCACTATCATTCAGACCAATTACCGGAGCTCCGTTCTGAATTGCCAGATCCATAATCTTGCAGATTTTTTCTGCATGCGTTTCAGAAAGACTTCCGCCGAAGACTGTGAAATCCTGTGAAAAAACGTATACCAGACGACCGTGGATCGTTCCATAACCAGTTACTACGCCATCGCCGAGGTACACTTCTTTCTCCATACCGAAATCACGGCTGCGATGTGTTACCAGCATACCCACTTCTTCAAATGAGCCTTCATCCAGCAATAACTGCAGGCGTTCGCGCGCTGTGAGTTTACCTTTTTTATGTTGAGACTCTATTCTTTTTTCACCGCCGCCTTTTAATGCTTCTGCGGATTTCTGCTTCAGTAAGGCTACTTTGTCCATAATTTCCTTTGAAAAATAACGGGGCAAACCTAAGCGTTTTCGCTGATTGATGCTGTATTATTTACAGAATGTGACAAAAAACAAAATGCAGACCACCCCTGTTTTCAGCACCGTCATAAATATAATGGCTTACTATTTCTTCAATCAGCAGATAGACAATAACTTTATTATTCAGAACACTATTTATGAAGCTATTCCAAACAATTATTCTGCTTTTTGTCGCCAGCGCGGCCGTGAAAGCACAAAGTTACCAAAGCACAAACGCAGATCAGCTGATGTCGAGGGTTTCAGGTAAAGACACTACTTATATCGTTAATTTCTGGGCCACCTGGTGCGGCCCCTGTGTAAAAGAATTATCTGTTTTTGATACGCTGCAGCAAAATTTTAAAGGCAAACCCGTGAAAGTACTGCTCATCAGTTTTGACTTCCGCGAGGATTACCAGAAAAAACTGGCAGCTTACGTTGCGAAGAAAAAACCAAAACCAGAAATCATGTGGTTTAGCGACACTAATGCCGATGAGTTTATCCCTAAAATAGACGAGCGTTGGGGCGGCGCATTGCCCGGCACACTGGTGATTCACAAAGATCGTAAATGGTTTCACGAAGGCACCGTTACGGTATCTGATGTAACAGCAGCCGTTCAGGAAATGAGTACACCCTAGCATTTTGTAACTCAGGATTTAAATTTAAACCGATCTTTTTTTGAACTACTTAAAATCATATAAACGACTCAACCAATTCATCCAAAACGAAACTTTTGAGCCCACGCTCAACTGGGGACTCCGTATGGCCGTTGCCTCGGTGGCACCCGTAATATGGGGTGTTGCTACAGGTCATATGGATATAGCAGAGTGGATTACCCTGACTGCTGAAGGCATTTGCTGGGTAGAACTCCGCGGTGGCGCTGGTTTGCGCATGCGCGTACTCGTTGGTGGCACTTTGCTGACTTTCTTCTTTGCACTATTAGGCAGCATTACGGGCACCAGCATCTGGCTTAGCATGGTGTGCATGCTCTTTGTCGGCTTTCTTTCCAGCCTGTTCAAAAACCTGGGAGATCGCGGCAGCGGCCTTGCCATCTGTGCTTATGTGATGTTTATCATCTGTAATGCCTACCCTGTAAAAACGCTGCATTCATTGGAGATGCGCTCACTATACATTCTTATTGGCGGCGTGTGGACAATATTGGTAGGACTGGCAGCATCCGCTTTTGTACCCGAACAAGAACCTTACCGGCGGTCTATTGCCATGATCTTAAAATCGATCGCTTCACTGATAGATACGGTATCAAAAGGCTGGGACGGAAATGGCGTGCGGAGCGGATTAAGGGAAATTTACACGAAAGAAAAGGATGTGCGCGCCAGCATAGACAGCTCTATACATTTCTTTGAATCGATGGCCTACCAGGTAACACACGACAAAGGAAAAGAATACAACCTGGCGCATACACGGAAAGCGACTTCACTGATTGCAGCGCACGTTATTGCCATCAGTGAAGAATTGGATTCCATTAAACTACCCGCAATCACTAATGCAACACGACTCAAACTCTACGCGCTGCACAAAGCATTACAACAAACGGTAGAACGTCTTGCGGAATATGTTTTGTCGCTGAAACCCGAAGAGGAACTATTGTTGAATTCAAGAATTGAGCGGTTACGTAAAATCATCAAGCTGCTTAATGACCATTTATTTGAAGAAGACGCGAGTAATCGTACTACCATTTTCAGGGTGATCCAACTCACAGAGCGAAGCATTAAATTGGTAGAAAGTTGCGTCAACAATATGAAACAACTCGGCGAAGAACAACCGATTTACCGTTCTTATTCGCTGATAAAGACACTCTACATTTTACATCCAAAACATCTGCTGCACAATATCCGTATCCTGTTCGACATGAACACGAACACAGCGAGGTATGCGCTGCGCACAGCGCTGGCGGCTACGTTGGCCATGTTTATTTTTAAATGGTTTAATATTGACCATGGCTATTGGCTTCCGTTTACAGTGATTATTATTATTCAGCCTTATTTCGGCGCCACCTTCACAAAAGCGATTGATCGCACACTCGGAACTGTATTAGGCGGTATTGCTGGCGGATTACTCCTGCGTCTTCCAACAGCGCTCCACGTGAAGGAAATTTTCATGTTTATCTGTGCAGTACTAATGGTTTATTACCTCCGGAAAAAATATTCTGTAGCCGCATTTTTTATTACGGTTTCACTCGTACTACTATTCGCAGTAGAATCAGAATTAAGCTGGACCATTCTTTTCTCCCGACTTTTCTGCACCATTACAGGTGCTCTACTTGGTATCGTTGCAGGATTTGCGCTTTTACCTACCTGGGATAAAAAATATTTGCCGCGCTACCTCGCTGAATCGATCTATCACAACTATGAATATTTCAAAGTGACATTCTTTCCGGACGAACAGCAAACTGCATTGCCGTGGACAAAATACAAGCGACTGGCAGAAACCGGCAACAGCAATGCTTTTGACTCCTTTAACCGCTTTTTGCAAGAACCATCAGGGAGGAAAAAATCGTTTAGTCTTTTCTTTCAACTGATCACCTATAACGTGCGGCTGACCCGCGAACTAAACAGTATTCACCTGGAAATTGAAAACAACACTGCCGGCAACACAGCAAAAGAACCAGACGCTGAGCAACAAGCATTGATCAATGAATGTCTGTATTGGTTCAATAAGTCGGTGATTATGTTGCAAAAAATTAACCCAGCCCAGGAAACTACCATGCTGGCCGTTGGAGAAATTCTGCATTCGCCGTTTGTGTTGACACAACATCAATATAACTACCTGAACAAAATGTTGATCGATCTAAAATCGATGCATCAGGATTTGCAGGAATTGATATTGACGGTTGACACAATTATGGAGAGTTCTACTGTGCCGGCATAAATCGCTACGCAAAAGAGTTTCTGGTGTTAATTTACTAATAATCAGAAAAATGGGCAGTTGACAATATTTCAAAAACAGCTGTCCATAACACTTTAAGCATTTTTCCAATTATTGTTTACCTCTGTTTTTAGTTACTTTGCGACGATGAATTACCTCGGCCATGCCTTTCTTTCCTTCGGAGATGCGGAGATACTTACCGGAAATATGATCGGTGATCATGTGAAAGGAAAACTCGCGCTCGAAAAATTTCCAGAGGGCATCCGGAAAGGATTAATGCTTCATCGCAAAATCGACAGCATTACGGATGTTCATCCTGCGATACAGAGAGCCAAAGTATGGTTCCGACAAGATTATGGTCTTTATTCGGGCGCTATTTTAGATAGTCTGATGGATCATTTTCTAGCCAACGACCCGCAGTTTTTCCCTTCCTCACATGATTTACTCCAGTTTTCGGAAAAGACTTACAACCAATTGGAGACCCAACAAGCATATTTTCCGGAAACGTTCAAGCAATATTTTCCATATATGCGCGAGCATAACTGGCTGTATAATTACCGAACGCTCCAGGGTATGCAACGTTCGTTAAACGGCCTGGCACGTCGGGCTGCACATATTCCTCCCATCGAAAACGCTTACAAAACCTTTATCGGCCACTATTATCAGCTGGCACAATGTTATTACGAGTTTATCGACGACATCGTGAAAGCTGTTAAAATTGAGTTAAACCCCAATTCGCTCTAAACGTCAATTTTTATATTGCAATTCACAGAAAAATATCATGCGGAGGATCAGCATTTATATATATATCAGCACAATCATTTTCTCAATATATCTCATTTCATGCCAATGCAGTAATGCCAAACAACCGGCTGTTCTCCACGAGAAACCCGGGGTAAACCAAATGGGCAGTATCAAGCTAAGTTATGCTGATACAACTACGGCGGAATGGCAGGATATGATTCATAAACTGGATTCTTATTATGCCACACAAACACGTGCAGGATTTAACGGCAGTGTATTGGTGGGTTATCAGGGTAAAATCCTTTACGAACGTTATTTCGGTTTCGGCAACCGCGAGCAAGGTATGCGTCTGGATGCCACGTGTCCGGTACAATTAGCTAGTGTATCGAAAACGTTTACCGGAGCGGCGGTTCTGTTTCTGTACCAGCATAAATATCTGGATATAAATGAAAAAGTGCAGCAATACCTGAAAGATTTTCCGTACCCGAACATTACGGTAAAAATGTTGCTATGTCACCGTTCCGGATTACCTGATTATACGCATTGGGTGCCTTCATATGTAAAGGATACCAAAACGCCGATCTACAACGAAACAATGCTGAAGTTAATGGCGCAATACAAACCTGGGCTGGAATTCAAACCAGACAGTCGTTTTAAATACAGCAATACCAACTACGCAACGCTTGCGCTGGTAATCGAAGCTGTGACCAGCATGAAGTACAAAGACTTTATGAAGCGCTACATCTTTGATCCACTGGGTATGCAGCATACTTTTGTTTTCGACCCGGCAGATAAAGCACCAGAAAACACAACTGTGAGCTATAAATACAATTGGGTTCGCGAACCAATCATGTTTGCAGATGGCGTGTATGGCGATAAAGGTATTTATAGTACCGTAGAAGATATGTATCGTTGGGATCAATCATTTTACCAAAACAGATTGCTTAGCAATGAAACGCTCGAACTCGCTTACGGCCCGTGCTCTTTTGAAAAACCAGGCATCAAAAATTACGGCCTCGGCTGGCGCATGCTCTGCTACCCTGATGGTTATAAAATCATTTATCATAACGGCTGGTGGCATGGCAACAACACGTCTTTCTACCGTTTTGTAAAAGATAACTTCACGATTATCGTTCTGGGTAATAAGTTTACCAATAGCATCTACCATCAAGCGCCAGTGATATACAGTATCGTAAAAAATAAACAAACCGCCGACTTTGATGAAGGCGAATAATTTTTCTAAACAGATAAAGAGACTGCCAATGGCAGTCTCTTTTTTTATGTAGCACTTCAGTACCTTTTTGAGGCGTCGCTCTATTCAGAGACGACGCCTTTTTATTTCCGGTCATTCAAATGAAAGAATAGCTTGTTTCACCAAAGAGACACATTATATATACTGCAAATAAGTATACCCTTCCGAAAAAATTTTTGAGTTTTTTTTGAATTTTTTCTCATTTCTAAAAATCTGCATTCCTACTCCTAACAATTTGAAACATAATTGAAAACACCTTTAATGGCGGCATTCCAAACGTCGCTATAAATTCCCGTTAACTAAAAATTTACAAAAAGTGGCATCCCATTTGGAATACAGCTAGGCAGTTTAAAAAATCAATAAAAACGTATACAAAAAACAGCCACCACATCAACAAAAAACTACCAAAACAATGAAAAAACATTTCATTTTACTTTCAGCGTTTAGCGTATTGGCCATGATTAAATCATATGGTCAGTGCCCAGCTAGTCCGTCTGTAACAGTACAGGGCCAAACAGCAGCGAGCTGTCCTTCAAACGGCTCCGTTACATTGGGAGGCAACGGTATCGGCAATGCCAGCGTACTTTACAGAGTGATCACCGCGCCTAATAATTCTTACATAGGCACCACGCAGCAAGGCACAAACCCGACATTCAGCAATCTGGAGCCGGGCAATTACCAAATTGAAATGAGCTGTACAGCTGGAAGTCTTTTAAAAGATACTGCGACATTTACCATAGCCGACAATTATACGGCACCTGCGGCTGATCTGACTAGTACTTCAGGTTGTACCGGTGGTTCCAAACAGCTTACGCTAACACTGTCTAATATTCAGGGTAGTTCTGCTCCACTGCAATATGCATTTTATCCGACTAACGATCCAAATATTGCGGATAACCTGCTCACTTATGGCAGCAGTACAACCCAAAATTTCACCACTTTCGGCAATTTCATTGTTCGTATTAAGGATGCTTGCGGCAACTATATAACCAAGACAATAAACGTTGCAGCGCCGCCAACTTATGCAGCGCAATATATATTCAGCAGCTATAACAGCTGTACTGAGATTACAGCCCAATTGCAGCTTGTGGATCCATTAACATACAATGAGATCATGAACACCCCTAACGATGGCATTACTGTTAACGTGTACAAGGAAGCTACGCCGGGCTCATGTACTAAGGGCTCGTTGTATTCAACAAAAACATTTCCCGGAAACACACCTACTTCCGGCCTGACATACACAACACCGGCCGCACCAAACTTTATTGTAGAGGCTGTAAACTCCTGTGGAGATGCTGTTGCGAGATGCGTTAACGGAAGCAGCCTGAATCCCAGTACAGAATGGACAATGGTCAACGCATCCTGTGGCATTCCTGCAACCTCGATAACGCTTCAACATAGCGTTGATGTTCGTTTTAACGGTGCAGTCAATTATTGTGCCTATAAAAACAATACACAATTATTTTGTACAACAGACGCAAACGATCCCCGATTCAAAAACATTCAATCAGCTGCGGGCGATAACTTCTATATTGTAGCTAACGACCCGTGTGGCCGTGTTGACACTTCAGATATTTTCTCTACACCAACAGCTGCAGCAACAGTAGCTGTAGATCACGGATGGGCTTCATGCATTGATGGCCGGGTAAGCTCTTATCTGAATATCTACAACATTCCACAGGCCGATAAAGCAACACTGGTTATTACTGCGGGTCCTTGCTGCGTAGGAACAACAATAGCAAGTAATTTCTCTAATGGTCACGGGTATGCTAACGATCTGCTTCCAGGAACTTATACAGTAAAAATCACTTATCCTGGCGGCGAATGCTCGGATATTCCTAATTTCTCATTGGTTGTTTTACCTACAGACAATTCAATTCAGCTTAACGCTACTGTAGCTCAGGTTTGTGGCGGCGGTGCATCTATTACGGCTACTGTTAAGCCTTCAAATGATATAACTAGTGGCTGGGGCAGCCATGCTGACATTTTCAATCTTATCAACTCGTCAAACACAATTGTTGTCAGTAATAATACGGGTGTATTTAACAACGTGACTCCAGGAACATATACCGTAAAAGCAACCTCTACATTCTCAGGTTGTACCCCAAATAAAATTGGCACATCTCAGACTACGACAACGATAGTAAGCGCGGGCTCTGCACCTGTAATCAACAAAAAATACGGTGTCGTTTGTGAAAATGGTTCGGGAACACTTCAGAATAATGGTTCTGCATTGTTTGATCTTGCAGGTTTTGGTCCTTATGATATTTATTATAACACTACAAATTCACAACCGACCAATCCTCAAATGTCAAATCAAAGCAACCCAATAGCAATTACAGGACTCAATGCCAATCAAACTTATTATTTCTGGTTTATGGATGCGTGTGGTAACCAGTCATCCACTCAGTTAGGCATTCTGCCAATTGGAAAAATCTGGGCAGAACAAGCAAACCAACCATGTACAGGTGCTCCATACCAACTCTCATTACCGGAGTATCCAGGTGCCACTTATTCATGGAAAGATCAAAATGGAAATGTTATCAGCAGCGGCAGAGTAGAAGACTTTGGTACTTACCAGGCTTCTGATAACGGACAATATACAGGTACTATGACTTTGGCAAACGGTTGTGTAGCGCGAACAGCAGTTATCGACCTGAACAGCGCACTTTGTGGCACACCGCTCCCATTAAAACTCTTGAGTTTTGACGCGGAAAAAGCTGGTACTTCTAATAACGTGAGCTGGACAACCGCTGAGGAAAAAAATGTGGGTCACTTCGAAATCGAACGCAGCGCAGATGGTGCTAACTGGAATACCATTGGAATTATAAGCGTTGACGCGCACGAAACAGTGACACATTCTTATTCTTACCAAGATCAACAACCAATTGCAGGCACCAATTTCTACCGACTGAAAATTGTGGATCAGGATCAACGTTTTCAATACAGCCAGGTAGTTGTGATCAGACAGAATGCATCCGGTGTGGCAAGTCTACACATTTACCCGAACCCGGCTCACGCAATTGCAACAATTGAATTGCCGGCAGACGCTACAGGAAGTGAATTGAGTGTATACAATGCAGTAGGTGTACAAATCTATAAGCAATCTGTTACAGGTCAGCAAACGACAATCTCAACAGAAAATTATGCACCAGCCGTTTATTATATCGTTATCACCAAAGATGGCAAGACCCTTTACCGTGAAAAACTGACGAAAATCTAATATTGTGCGGTTCTCTTTTCGATTTGTTTGATGTCAAATGGCGGCCTTCATTGGTCGCCATTTTGTCTTTCTACCTAAATAAAAATGACAGCCGACCGATTCGCGGAACAATTTTTTTGAGACTGCTTCTACATGAATTCCCAGGCCAAAATCCTGTGAAAACAATAACACATATTTTTTGTTATTATGTTTTATTTCTATTATCTTTAAATTGCTATGGACTTCTTGAATCCCATAAAACAAAATGATCCTGTGCTGGCAACCGGTAAGCTGTTGATTGCGGAACCGTTCCTGCACGACACCAATTTTGCCCGTTCGGTAGTTTTGCTTTCTGAGCATACTGAGCAGGGAACAGTGGGCTTCATTCTCAATCGCCCCACTACTCTGTCATTAGAAGATCTACTTCCCGAACTGAGCAATACCAATCTTAATATTTACCAGGGAGGCCCGGTACAAATGGACACGTTACATATGCTCCATCGCTTGCCCGAGCTAATCGGTGGTCATGAAATTTCACCTGGTATTTATTGGGGTGGTTCTTATGATGCCCTAACTGACGCCGTGAAGCATAACCTCTGCGATCCTGCCGACTTGCGGCTGTTTATTGGATATGCGGGGTGGAACGAGGGTCAGCTCGAAAAAGAATTAAAAGACGGATCCTGGTTGGTCACCGATGGCAATCCGAATATATTGTTCGATACCGCCATTGAAGAAACCTGGAAAAAAGCCATTTTCAGCCTGGGCAAAGACTTTTCCTATCTCGCCAATATGCCGATCAATCCGTTATTGAACTAGCAATAACGACCATTTATTTTCCCGGCAGGTAATGTATCTTTATACATTATTAATCTTTCAGAGCATCTAGTATAAAATGCGCTTATTTCAAAGCATCGCAATTCTGTTTTTTACTGTTTTAACCCTGGCTTCCTGCGGCGGCGAATATGCCAGCAGCACAGGAAAAGGCCTTGATTCTGCCGGCACCTATTATTCCGTTAATATATTTGCACGTGATCAGTGGGAGATGTATTACGGCCAGCCTTATATGTTGGAGAAAGTCGCGGTATTGAACGGACAGAAAGATTCATCTCTTGTAGCAATTGAAAATATGGACTGGGGTGCAATCCTCAAGATTTTTTCGGCAACGGATATTAGTAACAAAAAATATTTAGGCCAGTACGATTTTTCTATGTTTGACAATAATCTGGCTGCATCAAAAGTATTTTACTACCAGGCGAAGGATCCCAAACTATTTACACAGGTGTTGGAGATTAACGTAGATCCATTCAACAGCAGGATTCGCAGCATTTATATCGAAACGGCAAAACATTCTTTCTGGAACGATAAAATACAAAAGCTGTATTACGCCCCATTGAAAACATTGCAAATACAGGAAACTGAAAAACCATTTATGGGTGACAAAAAAGAACTGAAGGTCACTTATAAATTTATGGTTTAGCAGCAGCGTTATAAGTTTTAGGTTATAAGTTGTAACTCTTAAGTTTTACGTTGTAAAACATTATTAGGAAGAAGCGCATGACACGTGAAGAATTTAATACAATTTCGGCATCAATCCCGCATCAGCCGGGATGTTATAAATATTACGACGAGCACAGCGAAATCCTTTATGTTGGTAAGGCAAAAGACCTGCGTAAACGAGTAGGTTCTTACTTCAACAAAACACAGGATAATTTTAAAACCCGCAAACTCGTATCGCTGATACATCATATTGAGTTTACGGTAACCGACAGCGAACATGATGCATTCCTGCTCGAAAACTCCCTGATCAAGCATTACCAGCCGAAATACAATATTGAGCTTAAGGACGATAAAACGTATCCATACATCGTCATCAAAAAAGAAAGTTTTCCTCGCGTATTTTTCACCCGCCGGCTCATCAAAGACGGCTCGGAATATCTGGGTCCATTTACCGGCGTAGGCAGGGTTCGTGAATTACTGGAGCTGGTAAAACAGAACATCCCATTGCGGACCTGCAACCTCAATCTTTCGCCGCAAAACATTGCCCGCGGTAAATTTAAAGTATGCCTGGAATATCATCTGGGCAACTGTAAAGGCCCTTGTGAAGGTTTGCAAAGTGCTGAAGATTACGCCCAAAATCTACAACAGGTAAAGCATATCATGAAAGGCAATATCGGCGAGGTACTCAAATACCTGAAAGCCGAAATGACGCAGCTCGCTTCTGAAATGAAATACGAAAGAGCCGCTGTAATCAAAAGCAAAATTGATACGTTACAAAACTACCAGAGCCGTTCATCGGTGGTAAATCCGCATCTCGGAAACATAGATGTAGTAAGCCTTGTAGAAGGTGGCGCCGATGTTGCGTTCGTAAATTACATGATGGTCAACGGCGGCAGTATCATCTATGCGAAAACAGTGCAGGTAGAGAAAAAGCTGGAAGAGGATGACAGTGATGTCTTGTCGCTGGCGCTGGCAAGACTGCGTGAAACTTTTCAGAGCAATACCCGCGAGGTGGTGGCACCTTTTGAAATAGAAGTGGCCGAAGACAATCTTCAGGTGACTATTCCCAAAGCAGGCGATAAAAAGAAACTGCTGGATCTGAGCATTAAAAATGGTGAGATTTTCCGCGATGAACTGCGGAAGAAAAATACTTTACTGCTTGGCAAAACAGCTAAAGAAAATCCGACACAGGTATTAGAAGAATTGCAGGACGCATTGCAATTGCCTGATCTTCCTACGCACATTGAGTGCTTTGATAACTCCAATTTCCAGGGCGCCTATCCGGTTTCCGCGATGGTTTGCTTTTTGAATGGCATTCCTGCGAAGAATGAATACCGCCATTTTCACGTAAAAACAGTAGAAGGCATCAATGACTTTGCGACAATGTCAGAAGTAGTATTCCGCCGGTACAAACGATTGATGGAAGAGAAAAAGCCGTTGCCACAGCTGGTCATTATCGATGGTGGTAAAGGCCAATTGGGTGCAGCGCTGGAGAGCATCGAAAAACTGGGGCTCACGGGGCGTATGACTTTGGTAGGTCTGGCAAAACGTGAAGAATCCATTTTCTTCCCGGGCGACAGCGAGCCACTACAGCTGCCCTATGACAGTCCTGCGCATCTGCTGGTACGCCGGATTCGCGATGAGGTACACCGTTTTGGTATTACTTTCCACCGGCAAATACGCAGCAAAGGCACGTTTAAAAATGAATTGGAAGGGATTCCCGGTATCGGAGAAAAAACAGCGACCGATCTGCTGAAAATGTTCCGTTCGGTGGCTAAAATAAAGCAACTGACCCAACGCGAAATCGCAAAAGCAGTCGGCACATCCAAAGCTAGGCTCATCTGGGAACATTTCCATGCCAATGATCCCGACGCGCCAATCGCGGAATAGATTGTGAAATGTGAAACTGTAACATTCATGCCTTCGCAACTAAGCATTTTTACAACTTTGCACCCTCTAGAAAAAGTGACTAAAATCACCTATTTAAAACGGCCACAGTAGCGAGTTTTCTAACGGTACAATCGCCAAATAAAAGTAACTTTGCGACTCACATTCTTCATCTTGCTATGTCAGATGTAAAACCACCGGCGCTGCTGCCTAGTATATTCAAAATGCGATGTCCTAACTGTCGTAAAGGACATATGTTTACCCACAAAAGCATATTTCCGCTGAGTCATATGTTAGATATGCCAGAACGTTGCGAAGTTTGCGGCCAGAAAATGGAACTGGAAGTGGGCTTTTATTATGGAACCGGATATGTTAGTTATGGCCTTTCCGTAGCCTTGCTGGGCGCGGTTTTCGTAGCCTACTGGATCATTTTCGGACTTTCATATAAAGATTATAGTATTTTTTACGCACTCGGTGCTGCCATAGCAATTGTACTTTTATTACAGCCCTGGTTGATGCGAATCTCCCGCGTGTTATATCTTTATGGCTTCGTGAAGTATGGGAAAGGTAGCCGGATGGTATCGGAGGAATAATTTCAAATGTGTCAAATGTAGATAATGTGAGTAGTGTGCCGCACTCAAGCACATTCAACATATTCATCACATTCCAAACACATTGACTCAGTAAAAACAAAAGCAGATATGCAAAAAATATTAGTTGCCAACCGCGGTGAAATTGCAGTCCGCGTAATGCGCACAGCCCGTGAAATGGGTATAAAATCAGTAGCGGTGTTTTCGGAAGCGGACCGCAATATGCCATTCGTGCGTTATGCTGATGAGGCTTATTGTATTGGTCCGGCGCCGTCTTCACAGTCTTATCTCCGTGCAGATAAAATCATCGAGGTTGCTAAAAAATGCGGTGCTGACGCAATCCATCCGGGTTATGGCTTTCTGAGTGAAAACGCCAGTTTCTCGAAAGCGGTTTCTGATGCAGGTCTTATTTTCATCGGACCATCTGCCCACTCTATCGAAATAATGGGTAGCAAAATTTCAGCAAAGCAAGCAGCGAAGAAATTCAATGTCCCAATGGTTCCTGGCACAGAGGATCCAATCCAAAATCTTGCTGAAGCTACAGAAATCGGTGCACGTGTAGGTTACCCAATCCTGATCAAAGCTTCTGCCGGCGGCGGTGGTAAAGGTATGCGCGTGGTAAATAACGAGTCTGAACTGGAAGAACAGATGCGCACAGCAAAAAGCGAAGCGCTGAATGCATTTGGCAACGACGATGTTTTCATTGAAAAATATGTAGGTGCACCTCGCCACATCGAAATACAGATCATGGGCGACCAGCACGGTAATTATGTATACCTGTTCGAGCGTGAATGTTCTATTCAGCGCCGTCACCAAAAACTGATCGAGGAAGCGCCATCCAGCTGTCTGACACCAGCCATCCGTAAAGCGATGGGCGAATGTGCGGTAGCAGTAGCGAAAGCTTGTAACTATTACGGTGCCGGTACGGTAGAATTCCTGGTAGATGAAACATTAAACTTCTACTTCCTGGAAATGAATACACGCCTGCAGGTGGAACACTGTGTAACTGAAATGATCACCGGCATTGATCTGGTAAAAGAGCAAATTCAGGTAGCACGTGGCCATAAATTATCTTTCACACAAGAAGAACTGCGCATTAATGGTCATGCCATTGAAGTGCGTGTTTGTGCGGAAGACCCAATGAACAACTTCCTGCCGGATACCGGTAAACTGGAAATCTATCAGCCGCCGAAAGGACCGGGCGTACGTGTAGATGACGGTTATGAAGAAGGTATGGATATTCCGATCTTCTACGATCCGATGATCGCTAAAATGATTGCATATGCTGCAACACGTGATGAAGCAATTGATCGCTTGTGCCGTGCTATTGATGAATATTATGTGCGTGGTATCGAAACAACATTAGGTTTCTGTAAATGGGCGGTGCAAACAGAGCCATTCCGCAGCGGCAACTTTGATACCAAATTCATCGAGAAATATTACAAACCAGAATACTTGTTGCAGGAAAATGCAGTTGCTGAAGAAGTAGCAGCATTATTTGGCGCCTATATCTGGGAAAAAGAAAGGAAACAAAATTCCCCAACTTCCACAGCTTCAACAAGTCGTGGTAGCTGGAAACTTCGCCGGAAATAAATTTGCCACACATAATTTTTTAAAACAGAACGCTTAGCGGCGTTCTGTTTTTTTTAACACTTAGTGGTTGGGGTTGGTAAGGTATTTGTATTCCCCATAGGTGAAAGGATCAATCACTGATTAAAAATTATAGTTATGAAAAGCAAAAACTGGATCGTACTTGGTGCCTTATTACTTGCAGGATTATGTTTTAATAGTATTTCATCAGAGGCGCAAGTAAGAGTAACAGCCATTCTGCCGGCTCCGCCATTACCACCGTTGCCGCCTCCCCCACCCGTACCGGTTGTGGTAGCGCCTGCGCCTGTATATTATGACCAACCGGTCTATTATGCGCGGCCAAGAGGTCACTACCATTATGATCACAGAAGACCACGCGGTTATTATTATCGCGCTACTTATACGCGTCCTTGCCGTAGCAATTACTACCATGGGCGTGGCGAATGGCACAGTAATGGCCATCGCGATAACGGCCATCATTACGGCCACAGACACTAAGTTTCTATAAAGGCCGGTCACTACCCGGCCTTTGTGATTCTTTATTGTTCACTTAAAATTATCTGTTATGAAATTGATTAAATCTTTGCTTATCGCAGCTTTTGTGCTGACTTTTAGCATAAGTCAGCCTTCATATGGATACGCTTACTGGCATCATCACCATTATTATTATCAACACCCACCACACCCGCCATATCCACCTCATCCGCATCCTCATCCTTACCCACCTCATCCGCCGGTGCCACCGCACCCGCCGTTACCTCCTGGCCCACCAATACCGCCGCCTCATCCACCATTACCGCCGCACCCACCAGTGCCGCCCCATCCGCCGCTCCCACCGCATCCTTAGCGGAAATGACGAGATAATGATGTTTGTATTTTTTTTAACAGTCGCCAATGCAAATTTGGCATCGTTGTTGCGGTACACTAAGTAACAGTGTACAAAAACACACAACCAAGAATATGAAAAGAACAATCATTATCGCAGTCTTCGCCGTTATTGGTTTGGTAACAACTATGGCAACCGAAACACAAGCTCACCCTCACGGCTGTCGCGGAGGCTTTTTCGCACCACGCCCGAGAGTGGTAGTTAGTTACAACAGTGGTTACGGTTATGGAGGTGGTTACGGCTATGCCGCGCCGATGCCGGTTCCGGTTCCAGCTCCGGTTTATTACGGTGGCGGTTACTACAATCACTACCACAATGGTTACGGCAGAGGCTATAACCGCGGTTATAACAACGGCTACAATAATGGATACAATCGCGGTGGTGGCTATGGCTACCGCCGATAGACACAAAAAATAAAAATTGGGTAAAACGCAGAGATCCGGACTAGTAATAGTCCGGATTTTTTGTTTGAGGCATCAAAGACGCGAAGTGCAGCGTTCCAGATTCAATCTGGATAGATTTTTCAGACACGGGTGATCCTTCAGAACACCCGCGCCAGCATGTCCTTTCTTTTGCCTTGAAGCAAAAGAAACAAAAATTCAAGGCTGAAGGAAACTACGGCTAAGTGCAGCGTTCCAGATTCAATCTGGATAGATTTTTCAGACACGGGTGACCCTTCGGAACACCCGCGCCAGCATGTCTTACATTTCATTTTTTAACGCCGTAGTTTCCTCACGCCGGATGTGTTACGGAAACCAATTTTACTTAAAAATTCAGGGCTGCTTAATAATGAGCAAACCGATGAAATGTGCGACGCAACTTGGTTTAACCGGAGTAATGCAGCTCGTAACAAAAAAGATCAAAATTTGAAGTTTTGCCGGGAGCACGGCGACGCCACGGCACAACACATGTGCACTCAACTGACCACATACGCTTTTGACTTCAAAAATTATTTCTCAATTGCGCTGATCACATCTGGATCAGAAGGTTTGGTGGCAGATGAAAAAATTGCAACCAGCTCCCCTTTTTCGTTGATGAGATATTTCTGGAAATTCCATTTTACGGAACTGCTCTTGTAATGATTGTAATCTTTATTAGTGAGCCATTGATAAACGGGTGCCATATCACGACCTTTTACCGAAATTTTTGCTGCCATCGGAAAACTCACACCATAATTTTTTTCGCAGAAAGAATTGATTTCGTCGTTAGATCCTGGCTCTTGCCAAAGGAAATTATTAGACGGGAAACCAACAATCACCAATTTGTCTTTGTATTTCTCGTAGAGCGCTTCCAGATCTTTGTATTGCGGCGTAAAACCACATTTGGATGCGGTATTTACGATCAGTATTTTTTTCCCTTTAAACTGCGAAAAATCGATTGTATTTCCGGTAAGACCGGCCACTTTAAAATCATAGATGGAAGTCGGAACATCACCTTTTGGCGCTGGCGCAAAGAAGAGAAATTTAAAGAATAACATCATGCTCAGCATCATAATACATAGATTTTTCGTGGATAAACGCCGGAAATAATGTTCCGCAACACAAACCTAAGGATATTTGACATACAACAGAATTGCCTCCGTTACCCGAGAAGTGTTATTTTTGGTCGCAAATGACGGCATCCCTTACTCGATTATTTTTATTTTCCCTGATAATATGCCTTGTTGCAGGCTGTGCCAACATCGTTCCACCAACAGGTGGGAAGAAGGACGTGACACCGCCCAAACTCGTGGAAATTACACCAGCAGATTCTCAGCGCCACCAAAAAGTGAGCAAAATAGTGATGCGGTTTGATGAATACGTTACTGTTTCCGATATCAGTACTCAGGTTCATATTTCTCCGCTGATTGATGTACCGCTGAAAGTGGTGGGTGCATACAAACATGTGACAGTCTCCATTCCGGATTCACTGCTGGAAGAAAATACCACGTACCGCATTTCATTCGGCAATGCTATTAAAGATCTGCACGAAGGCAATCCTTTTGCCAATTATGTGTATTCATTTACTACCGGCGATTATTTCGACTCGCTGAAAATTCGCGGTAAAGTTTTCGATGCCTCTACTGGTCTCCCCGACTCGTCTGCCACTATTATGCTATATCTGGCCAGTACAAATGACAGCGCCATAGCAAGAAAAAAACCGATGTATGTAAATAAGGTAAACGGTGACGGCAGTTTTGAAATCAGTGGTCTTCCTGAAAAAAGCTTTCGTATTTATGCCGTGCGTGATAAAAACGGTAACCTGATTTATGATGGTATCAGCCAGGGCGAATGGGTCGGTTTTGCCAATGCCCCTGTGACACCGCAGGCAGATTCTGTAAAAAGTATTGAACTGCGCACCTTTCCAGAAGGAAAAGATACAACTAAAGCCGCGCAGCCTGGCGGCTTAGCACGAAAGAGTGTTGAAAGAGCTAAAGAAGAAAATAAGACCAAGGAAGGCTTTAGTTATATCGTGGCAGTCGATACAAATGATGTACGCAAACGAACTGCTGAGATCACGAAACCGATCACTGTAACATTCAACAAAGCGCCTGAAAGTATTTTGCATGAAAAGATCTTCCTTTCTTATGACAGTTCTGGTGTAGCAGTAGAATCACCGACGACGGTTGATTTTGATACCGCGACGCATAAAATCATGCAGATCCATACTAACTGGAAAGAAAACTCGGTATACACACTGCGCCTGATTAAAGGTTTTGCCAAAGACAGTGCAGGTGCTGATGTCATGCCTTCTAAGTATGTATTCCGCTCTAAAAGAGATGATGATTATGGTATACTGGATATTCACCTGCCAACGAAGTACTATGGCAATGGCTATGTACTGCAAGTAATGTTTAACGCAAAGGATACGATTTATCAGAAGCCGGTATTGGATACGATGGTTCATTTACCGCGCCTGACACCTGGTACATACACATTCTCCGTGATTGTTGACTCAAACAAAAATGGTATATGGGACAGCGGTGATCTTTTCGGCAAAAAACAACCGGAACTGGTCATTCCATATAACAGCAATGTAACCTTGAAACCGGGCTGGCAGAACATTATCGATTTTGACGAGAAAAAACGGAAATAACGACCACAACTAAACATTTTTCAAATAAAAGATACATGAAACGCATCTTTATTCCAATCCTGCTCGCTGGCGCATTGCAAGCTACTGCACAGGATCACATGACTCCAGAACTGCTCTGGTCGCTCAAAAAAGTGAATGCCGACGGTATGACTGCCAGCGGAAATTCCGTGTACTATAACGTAAGACAAACAGACGTTACGACTGAAAAAAGCAGCACGAAAAGATATTTGCTGAATGTCGCAGACGGCAACCGCAAAGAATGGCAAATGCCGGAAGGCAAAATGATCATTCAGCGCGATGCAAACGGATGGTATGCTACGGATGACAAAAGCCTCTACCATAGCACTGATAAGGGCAAAACATGGAAGGAAATTTTCGGCGGACTGGAAAATGTAGACAACGTACGTGTATCTCCGGACGGAAAATATATTGCGTTTTCGAAAGAAGTGCTGGTAAAACCAATGATGGGCACGGATCTTTATCCTGAACTGAAAAAAACTACAGCACAGGTCTACACAGATCTGAACTACCGTCACTGGGATACCTGGGAAGATGGTAAATTCTCCCACATTTTTGTAGCACCAATCAGCGGCGGCGCAGCAAAAGACATCATGGCCGATGAACCATACGATTCGCCACAGAAGCCATTTGGCGGCGCGGAAGATTTTGTATGGAATCCGGACAGTAAAGGTGTGGTTTACGTTTGTAAAAAGAAATTTGGCAAAGCGTATGCTACGAGCACCAACACTGATCTTTATTATTATGAACTGAAAGCAGGCAGCACCACCAACTGGACTCCGAACATGATGGGTTATGATACGAACCCGGTTTTCAGCCCAGATGGTAAGCGCGTTGCATGGACGAGCATGGCACATGATGGTTACGAAAGTGACAAGAATGACATCTACGTTATGCAATTAGGCAAAGGCGGTAAAACAGACGTGCAGAAGCTCAATATGACTGCGGGTTGGGACGGCACTGTAGGTGGATTTACATGGGATAATACCGGTAACAATATCTATTTCACAGCTCCGGTAAAAGGTACTGAACAACTCTTCTCTATAAAAGTTCCTGCCAACCTGATGGTACGTATGATGCCGGTTCCGGTACAGGTTACGAACGGTCAGTTTGACGTAAATGGTATTGTAGGCGAAGCTGCCAATCATGAAGTGGTGGTAACCCGTTGCGACATGAACCACGCTAACGAACTGTATGCCGTAAACACTGCTAATGGCAATATGCGCGCACTCACTCATGAAAATGACGAAGCGTACAGCAAAATAACACCAAGCGAAACAAAACTGCGTATGGTACGCACTACCGATGGCCAGGAAATGGGCGTATGGGTTGTGTATCCGCCAAATTTTGATCCGGCGAAGAAATATCCAACACTGCTTTATTGCCAGGGTGGACCACAATCTGCACTCACACAGTTTTACAGCTTCCGTTGGAATTTCCAGCTGATGGCTGCACAAGGTTATATCATTGTAGCGCCAAATCGTCGTGGTATGCCAGGTTGGGGTGTAAAATGGAATGAAGCGATCAGCAAAGACTGGGGCGGCCAACCGATGAAAGACTACCTCGCTGCTATCGATGATGTTTCGAAAGAAAGCTATGTAGATAAAGATCGTCTGGGTTGTGTAGGCGCCAGCTATGGTGGTTACAGCGTATACATGCTCGCAGGTATGCACGAAAACCGTTTCAAAACATTTATCGCACACGATGGTTTGTTTGATCTGAGAAGCTGGTATGGCAACACGGAAGAACTGTGGTTTGCCAACTGGGATATCGGCGGTCCATACTGGAATAATTCTGCAACTAAAAGCTACGAAGATTTTAACCCGAGCAATTTTGTTGCAAAATGGAATGCACCAATCATGATCATTCAGGGCGGTATTGATTACCGCGTTCCGATCGAGCAAGGTCTTGGCGCTTTCCAGGCGGCTCAGCTGCGCGGCATTAAGAGCAAACTGCTTTACCTGCCAAACGAAAACCACTGGGTATTGCATCCGCAAAACGGTTTAGTGTGGCAGAAAGAGTTTTTCAAATGGCTGGATGAAACGTTGAAATAATACTGATTTGTGAGTAGTGAGTTGTCAGTTGTGAAAGGTTAACTTAAAACAACGCAACATACTTTCAACGATAAATAAAAAATAAGCGCGACGGTCGTCGCGCTTATTTTTTTTAAAAACATCAGATGTTTTAATCAATTCAATTTAACCGGGATCAGACATCAAAAATCCAACAACTGCATTTTCTATTTTTTGGCACATTAAAGAATCAACATGCAAAAGGCCATCAATATGACGGCCTTTTCTTTATTTCTCAACAGAACAATAACTGTTATTATTTTACCACTGTGAATACTTGACTTGCAGCAGTATTTTTACCTTTTACCTGAAGAATGTAATTGCCTGAGCTAAATGACTGCAAAGGCACCATCCGGTGCAAACTAGCGCCAGCCGCATCATACCATCTCATCATCAATACACCATTCATGTTATAAATAACAACTTCTGTTTTCTCCGGAACATCGTATACTATATCAATCGTAATAAAAGATGCTGCAGGATTTGGAGAAAGTGCCAGCGCAATTTTATTGACCGTTGTTGTTGCTACAGATGTTGGCGTAGTGTTTGTTGTATAATTTTCGTAATAGTACCTTGATCTAAAAGTAGCAGCACCCACCTGCGGAATTTCCCATTGCCCCGTTCCATAGTTGGCAAATGTGTCTGTATAAACAAGTTGCTGACTAGTATTATATTGATTTCTTCTTAAACCAAGATCAGACCACGGGTTTTGTGTGGAGACCCTGGTTTTAACCCTTCTATATACCCAATTCTGATCATAAATCAGCGAATCGTAGCTGTAAGAATTCCAATAAGGATGCGTATTATAAGCGGAAAAGAGCTGTATCAGCTTATTATTCGCATTGTACAAAGCACTATCTACGTTCTGCAGAAAATAGTCGCCATTAGCCCAGGTCTCATAATGGAATTTTCTTGTCAGTAAATTTCCCGTGTATTCGCTAGTATCTGCGCTCTTGGTTATCCAGTTAGCTCCGTACTCTGCATAAGTACCTGTAAGCAGGGCATTATTTGCAGTATAACTATACACCCATCTGTTGCTATATTGCCAACTAATGCCGTCGTACGTATTTGTATACGCACTCAATACATTGTTGTTTGCATCGTAAGTATAGTTAATCCGGTTGGTCGGCTGAAAAGCACCGTTGTTCCAATTAAACTGATAATCGACACTTACATTATTGTTGCTATCATAGCCGAGAGAATCTTTGCGCATGTTGAACCATTGCGCCGCGAGGAAAAACTGCGCAATTGCCACAACTTTCCGGTTAGATGCATCGTAAGTCATCAGCGTACGGTCGACTCCTTCCCAGGAACCATTATTCAGTTGATAATTACCGTCCTCGAGAATGTTGCGGTTTCCATCAAAAACACGTTTGTGGAGCAAGTAGCCAGTATCAGGACTGTTGCCAAACACCTGCTTCGTGATGGTGCTGTCAAATACATCAGTGGGTGTAGAATAATAATAAATCGTTGTATCCCAGATCTGAGTAGAATTGACAAAAGTGTCTGAGGACGAAATAATACGGGACGCCGTCTGCGCAAATGCTGCTGTACCAAACAGCAGCAGAAAGGGCATAAGTAGGGCTTTTCTCATAACCTATAAAAAATTGAACCGCAAAACTAATGAAAAAGCCAGGCTTGCACTAACAACATTTTTAAAATTTTCTGCATCCATCGTACCTTTAGAGAAGTCAACTTTTAATTTATACCATCATGAAAAGTGAATTTGCAGCTCAGGTTACCATTCATATCGACGCCAACCCAGAAGCAGTTTGGGACGCGCTTGTCAATCCGGCTATGATCAAGCAATATTTCTTTGGCACTGATGCTATATCAGATTGGCGGGAAGGAAGCACACTGCAATTCAAAGGCGAGTATGAAGGCAAAGAATATCTGGACAAAGGTGTTATAATAAAGTACGACAAACCAAAAATACTCCAGTACACCTACCTGAGTTCCATGTCAGGCAAAGAAGACAAGCCGGAAAACTACGCACTGATTACCTATGCGCTGACGCCAGACGGGAATAATACAAAACTCGATATCACCCAGGATAATATCCCAACTGCAACGGAGCAAGAACACAGCCTGAAAAATTGGTCTGATGTTTCCAAACACATCAAACAGCTCGTAGAAAATACGCCGGCAGCATAAACTACACAGATAAGCAACTTTACAACTCAGCAATAAAACATGGAGCCTATTTTTTTCGAATCACCTGCCGCTTTTCGTAAATGGCTGGATAAAAATCACGCTAAAGAAACTGAAGTACTGGTCGGTTTTCATAAAACAAAAACAGGAAAGCCAACTATCACCTGGCCGGAATCAGTCGACCAGGCACTTTGCTTTGGCTGGATAGATGGCGTCCGGAAATCAATAGACGAACACAGCTACACCATTCGTTTTACACCACGTAAGACAACCAGCATCTGGAGTGCCATCAACATAAAAAAAGTAGAAGACCTAACAACAAAAGGCCTGATGAAACCTGCCGGACTGGAAGCCTTCAAGCACCGGAAAGAACATAAATCAAAGATCTACTCCTTTGAGCAGGACCGGGAAAAGATAAAACTGGAACCCGCGCAGGAGCAAAAATTTAGGTCCAATAAAAAAGCCTGGAAATTCTTCACGGAACAATCGCCATCTTACCAACGAACAGCCACATGGGTGGTGATCAGCGCCAAACAGGAAGCCACCCGTGAAAAACGGCTCGATGCGCTCATTGCAGATTCCGAGGCAGGATTGTTACTAAAACAGCTTAGGAGACCTGAGAAAAAATAATTATATTCAGGTTCTTTATCATTAACGAAGTCAACGCTACGAAAATGTCCAAAAACCTGCTTGCAATCTCCGGCAGTATTCGCGCTCATTCGGCGAATACCTCAGTTTTAAAATCCTTGCAAACCTTTGCTCCGGAAGATATCTACATACATCTCTACGAAGGCATTGACCAATTTCCACACTTCAATCCGGACATCACGGATGTTGCACAGCTGAAACCGGTAAATGATTTCAGAGATCAGTTACGCAAAGCAGACGGTATTATTATCTGTACGCCAGAATATGCATTCGGACTGCCGGGTGTATTGAAAAATGCGTTGGACTGGCTCGTTTCGTCAGGTGAATTTACAGACAAGCCCACTGCTACAATCAGCGCTTCACCACTGGTAACCGGCGCCGACAAGGCACATGCGCAGCTCATTCAAACTTTAAAAGTAATGGGCGCTAAAATTCCAGCGGGTGCATCACTCACTATTCCAACTATTCTTAAAAAACTAGACGACCACGGCCGCGTAAACGACCAATCGACGATTGATGATCTGACAGACCTGATCGATACTTTAGTGGAACAAATGAACCAGCCTGTTTCTTACGAATTATAAACATCAGATGTTTTATACTGAAGAGCAGTAAAATTGTAAAGCTTTGAAGCAGTGTCAGCGTAAAATCCAGACAACTTCAAAGCTTTACAATTTTACACCTTCGCTTTTTACGGAAGTAACCGACGCCCTATGACAAAGAACCACAACCACCAGCAGGCCACAAAGACTGGAAATGAAATCAACCAGAGTTTCTGTCGCCCTTCCTTGCCAAAGCTCATTTGATACATCAAAACTGCGCCGCCGACAAGACAAACAAAAAGCAAATAGTAAGGCAGCATGTGAAAGTTAAAATGATAGCCACCTTCCTGTATTGAAAACACGACTATGTTAGCTAGTTCTATGACCACGTGATACAACGGCGTTACAATCATAATGACACCCAGCCATTGTAAAGCAGTCCCAACGGCATTTTCCACCTTTCGTGATATCAGACGTATAAGCACACCGGCAACAGGCCACAAAATCAACGCCACCCAGTATATGTAAGCGAAATGATTGAGATTTACTTCTGGATGCGTTTTGATAAACTTTTTCAGATTAACGCAAGGCAGCCAGCTTCCTTTCCAATAGAAACTAACAGGATACCCCATCCACAAGCCAATCCGGTAATTGATCCAATGAAATAAAAGGAAAGCCATTGGCAGATAAAACAGTCCTGCGATTGCAAAAGACAGGCGGGATGCATTGTTGAGATAGGGTTTGGCATTCATCAGATGAATTTATGAAACAATAAACTTCTAAAAAAACGGACAACAATTTTGAGGTTTTAAAAATTAGCCTACCTTTGCACCGTTAATCCATAACACAAACCAAACACCAAGTGGAGGGTTTAAAATATGCTGGAACAATAACTACATATCATCCGTTGGCACATTCGGCACTCTGACCGGAACAGGCATTTTATTTCCATTAGTTTATTAGAACAATACTGATCAGAAACGCAAAACCGTTTCTATCTGCTTCCGTATGCTCTTTTATCGTTTATGGCTACAATATAGACCTGGAAAGGTTTTGCCAACCCGCCTGCCAACATTATTCCAATTAAAAACCAATTAAGCTTTCGGGCATCACGCCGGATAAACATCTGACGTCTGGCCATTTATATGTCCTGAAGCGAATTAATCATCCGTATGCATAACTGCATACCGGAGCAAAACCGTCGTGCCATGTAGATTCAACACATCTGATGTTTCAGAATTGACAAGCAGACAACAACAAAACATGAGCATTAAACTAAAAGAACTCAGCAAGCTGGGCATTACCACAGACATCGGTCGCAGCCTTGCTATCAACATTATTTCAAAACATTGCAAACACGAAACCAAAGAATATATAACAAATATTATCAGACAAATTACGGAAGATCCAGCCGCATGGCGGAACGACGAAATATGGAGCAAACTCGCCAACCATCTGGCACCCGAAGAAATCATTACCGATGCAAAAAGTTACGAATTGCGTACTGATTCAGTGTTTTGCAAAACATATGGCGGTAAGTATATCGACACGAATGCCAAACATCAGATGAATGTTGCCTTGCAACTTCCGGTAGCTGTACAAGGCGCATTGATGCCGGATGCACACGGCGGCTATGGTCTACCCATCGGCGGTGTACTCGCTACAGACAATGCGATAATTCCTTACGCAGTAGGCGTAGATATCGGTTGCAGAATGGCTTTGACAATCTTCAACGAAAATGAGAAATACGTTCAGCGTTACGCCTATCAAATAAAACAAGCAATAAAAGAATGGACACATTTCGGAATGGAAGGAAGTCTGAATGTAAGACAGGAGCATGCGGTAATTGATAATCCCGCATTTAAAGAAATGGCGTTACTGCGTTCGCTGCAAGGCAAAGCAGCAAGGCAATTGGGCACTTCCGGCGGGGGTAATCATTTTGTAGAATTTGGCAGCATTGAACTGTATGAAAACAATACACTCAACATTCCGGCAGGCAACTATCTGGCACTGCTCTCCCACTCCGGTTCACGTGGATTAGGCGCAAACATCGCCATGGAGTACACGCAAATTGCAAAGGAGTTATGTCGCTTACCGCGCGAAGCACAATACCTCGCCTGGCTGGATATGAACAGCGAAGCTGGTCAGGAATACTGGGTGGCCATGACGCTGGCAGGAGATTATGCAAAAGCTTGCCACGACCGCATCCATGCTAATCTCACGAAAGCACTGGGCTTACAACCTATGGCACTGGTAGAGAACCACCACAATTTCGCGTGGAAAGAAACGCTTAATGACCGAGAAGTGATTGTACACCGAAAAGGTGCTACACCCGCGCACGAAGGCGAGCTGGGTATCATCCCCGGCAGCATGACGACACCAGGTTATTTAGTGGCAGGAAAAGGCGCAGACCAGGCACTAAACTCTGCGTCGCACGGAGCCGGCAGAGCGCTTTCGCGGAAACGCGCAAAAGAAAGCACTACGCAATCTGCCCTGAAAAAGATGCTGGCGCAAGCCAATGTCACACTGATCGGCGGCAGTACAGAAGAAGCACCGACTGCCTACAAAGACATCGACACCGTAATCGAAGCACAACAAGATTTAATTACAGTACAAGGAAAATTTCAACCGCGTATTGTACGCATGAATAAAGAATAACCCCATCCCCTGAAGGGAAGTCTCAGCGCGGGCATTACTCGTGTTGGTCACATCGACTAAGGAGATGTCCCGCGAAATGTGGCCTTCGACTCCGCTCAGTCTGACAGTGAGTGCGAAGGGGCTATTAGCCCATTTAAGGTGGAGTAAAAAAAACAACACCCCTGGCCCCTGAAGGGGAATCACAGCGCGTTCTTCGCTTCAGGTTATGAATCGCTTGGGAAGTCCCCCTTTAGGGGCGGAGGGGTTAAAGCAGGTAATATGTATTTACAAATATCATCAGGTCGTGGACCTGCAGAATGTTGCAGAGTGGTAGCCAAACTTGTACCCGTCATCCTGAAAGATGCAATAGCGGTTGGTTTGACCGCAACGGTAATCGACAAAACGGACGGAGACATTAATGGCACATTGCAATCGGCATTGATTCAGATAAACGGAAAAGAGGCTGCTGCATTTGCACAAAGCTGGAATGGCACGGTGCAGTGGATTGCACAAAGTCCTTACCGGAAATTTCACAAACGGAAGAATTGGTTTGTGAGCGTGCAATCATTTGAGCCGGTAGCTACGAATGTTTTTTCAGAAAGAGAGATCAGCTACACTACCTGCAGGTCTTCTGGTCCGGGCGGACAACATGTGAACAAAACGGAAACGGCTGTGCGTGCCACCCACAATGCTTCAGGCATCAGTGTAGTCGCCAGTGATTCACGCTCACAACATCAGAATAAAAAACTGGCAACCGAACGGCTGCTCGCCAAGATTACCGCCTGGCAAATGGAACAACAGATTGCGCAAGCACAAGATCAATGGCAGCAGCATAATGAACTGGAAAGAGGAAATGCGATCCGCGTGATAACCCAAAAGTTGTGAGTAGTGAGCTGTCAGTTGTGCGTACTCGCATTATCACATCGGAAGGAGATATTCCTCGAAATGAATGCTTGTATTTCACGGGATCCCTCTTGCATCGGGATGACACACGCGAGTGAAATTGTATAACAACACGGTCATGTCGACGAAGGAGACATCCCGCTAAATGTGGACACACAATACGCGGGATCCTTCTTGCATCAGGATGACAAACGCGAGTGAAATTATATAACAAAATGGTCATGTCGACGCAAGGAGACATCCCGCGAAATATAGACACACAATACGCGGGATCCCCCTTTCATCAGGATGACAAACGCGAGTGAAATTGTATAGCAAAATGGTCATGTCGACGCAAGGAGACATCCCGCGAAATATGTAAACGCATAATACGCGGGATCCCTCCTGCATCGGGATGACAAACGTGAGTAAATCATTCTATCACAACATAGGATGACCGTTTAATTAAATACTCGTAGCTATGTAAAAAATAGTTAAAAGAAATACTGATTCAAAAAACGGCACGGGCTTTACTATAGCGTTAAGAGAAGATTTTTTTAACCCTTAAAAGCAATTAACATGCCGATCAATGAATTAAATCAGCACTTCGTAGACGAGCAGACCCTGACCACAATCAATGGTATGCTGCAACAGACTATTGCAGACCTTAAACCGGGTGTCCAAAATGCCAATCTCACACCGGATGAGCGTAAACGCTATGTTGTGCTCTGTAACAAAACATCTTCCGAGGCTACAAATTTCCAAACTACCTGCGTATATTAGCTTCCATTCAAAAACCAACAAATGAATACCCGTATTATTCCCCTAGCCTTATTCATCTTTTTGAGCGTTCCGTCCTTTGCACAAACATGTTCTTTTGAAGAAAGTTCCACCGACAAATTCACTGGCAAAAAGCACAGATTATCTGAAAAAACGGTCATTGCAAAACATGTAAAAGGCGATGCCAAACTGAAAATATCGGAGTTCTATATGGTGTTCAAACAAGAAGGTGACGCGTATACACTCAAATTGGGTTATAAGACGGCAAAAACACCAGTACTCATGAATGCCGGCAATCAAATCATTTTATTGCTCAACAACCAGGAAAAAATTGCACTTACCGTCAATAACTTCTTACCGTCCATGACTAACAGCGGCCTTAAAGGAGACTATTCTTATTGGTTTGATATTTCGACGGAAAACATGCAAAAAATAAAAGCCACCAGAATTACTGATATCAGAGTTGCTGCTCAAGTCAATCCTGTCGATATTGAAATTGACGAAACTGCGGGCGTAGATATCATGACTATGGCCGGTTGTATGCTCAGTGAATAATTTAGCAGATAGAACAACAAATTAATGAATGCTCACTGCAACCAAAACCGACAGGTCAAAATGTGAATGGCCCATTCAACAACTTAAAACCTGGCGAAAAAAATAGATGATCCGAGTTTATGAAATGTTCGAGGATTACCTTGACCTTCTATCAATGACCAGCAAAACAGAAAACTAGTAGACATTTTTATAAAGCTGAAAAGGTCGAAGCAAACGCTTCGGCCTTTTTATTTGAAAAGTATTGCCCCCGGAACACACAGACCTTCAATCAATAACCCGATTTCACTTCAGGAAAATGATTGAGCAAAACCGTTTACAACGAAAATTGGCACAGCGTTTGCGAAGAGTTAGCTAATAAGCTTCATTTTATTACCCTTTAAAAAACGTTTTAAAATGCCAATCAACGATTTAAATCAACAACTGGTAAACGAGACTACCTTAACCACGGTACGCGCAACATTGCAACAAGTGATTGCCGATATGCAATCGGCCGCTCAAAATTCAAATCTTACGCCCGACGAACGCAAACGCTATGGCAGTATCAACGAGCAAAATAAATTGCTGGTCAACAAAGTAAACGATTATGCAACCGACCACCCTTCCTTTCGATCACCTGATGTAAACTGGGACGATTATCAAAAACATCTCTCACTTCGCAATCATCTGGCTGCTATAGAAAAAGCGCTGGAACAAATTGATGAGATGTGCAGCGATATCCGGATTACGTATGATTACAGCCTGTACCAAAATGCGCTGGTGGATTACGACTACACCAAATACCGCGCAGGAAGCACTGCGAGTGGCGCAGGGTTTCATAGCAAGTATGAAGATATTAAGCAACTGTTTGGCAATCCAACGGGCATCAAAAACATTAAACAGGATACAACAAACAAACCGACAGAATAACGATCGGCAACCAACTAAAATGAAAGGAAGCTATTTCTAGCTTCCTTTTTTCATGCACCTATATCTCAGATACGTCCTTGATTCATCTCAGTTACGTCTCCTGTGTATCTCTGATACCAATTTTACGTATCTCAGTTACATTACTGGCCTATCTCAGTTACGTCATCAATGTATCTCTGATACACTCTTGATCTATCTCTGATACATCTTTGATCTATCTCAGTTACGTCTCCGATGTAACGCTGATACCAATTAGATGTATCTCAGTTATATTCCTGACCTATCTCAGTTACGTCATCCTCACATCTGTGATACTTATCCGATGTATCTGAGTACCGAAAGACAGAGAAGTAGCTACATTATTGGGCTTTATGGAACTAAAACCTGACAACATGGAAACAAAGAAAATTATGCCGTAGGCATAGTACACATTATAGCACACATATAATCCCACACTCCGCGAAATCAGATTGCCACATCCTCCTTCGTCGTCTTCGCAATGACAATGTTTTTATAACTCTTGTCATTAAACCCGCGATAGACAACGCGCAACCGGGTTATTTTTAACACCGGTCATTGCGAGAAGTTGCCAAACAGCAAAGCTGTGGGAACGACGTGGCAACCTGATTTCGCGCCGGGGAAAACACACTGCGAGCGACCTGCATTCCGCGCAGCCGGCTTCTTACCTCGCCATGACGCGAATACCAACCAATTAACCTCTTAACCCTTTAACCAATTAACTAGTTACCCCTTTAACCAATTCCCCATTTAACCAATTAACTTTCCCGCCCACCCAAGCTTCTCCCCTACTTTCTCCGTCTATATAATAGTCACCAAAGCAAACTTTGCTTATGAAGCCCTTCTTTATACTCATCGCCTTCCTGCTGTGTAGCAGCTATGTATCACAAGCACAAATCACTGCGCTTGATTCCTCTTTTGGTGTGAATGGAATTGTGCAGTTGGATTCACCCATACAAATGCAAAGCAATAAAATGGCGCTGCAGGCTGATCATAAGATTATCCTCGCTGGCTGCTATTATTACTACCTACCAAATTTTGATCTGGTCTACGAGCTGTATACCATGCGTTTTCACCCCGATGGCAGCCTTGATACCAGCTTTAATGGAAACGGAATCGTTATGCACCCAACCTATCGCGGCACCACTGTTTCGGGCGTTTCAGTGCAGGCTGACGGAAAGATCGTGATCGCGGGTACAGAGCACATTGAGCGACTTCTGCCGAACGGTCAACCCGATTATAGTTTTTGCGATAGCGGTAGTATTCAGCTTTCATTTCTTGGTCCGTACGACCGTATCCAGGATATGATCCTGCAACCAGATGGAAAAGTATTGGTAACTGGCGGTTTTCATCAGGCATATGCTATGGTATATCGCCTCAAAGCGGATGGTCATCCAGATTCTACGTTTGGCTACAATGGCCTGGTTACTACCACACTCGACAGTGCGTATTCAGACAACGGTGCCGCGCTTACATTGCAGCCAGACAATAAAATTTTACTCGCCGGCTGGACGATCAGCAGTCCACCAAATTATCCGGCTACGTTTTCTATTGTTCGTTATTTACCTGATGGTTCGCTTGACCCGGCATTCGGCAGTGGCAACGGTTACAATAAAATTTATTTCCCGGGCCAGATGCACAGTCGCGCTGTAAATGTTGCCCGGCAGGCGAATGGGAAAATATTAATTGGTGGCATCGTGTTCAAACCAACACCTACCGATCCGAATCGCTACTGGTATTACAGCGCTTTTACCCGTCTGGATACCAGTGGTAATCTGGACGCCAGTTTCGGAACAAACGGATATATGTTGTCCGATACATTGAGCAACAATAACAACATGAATCTTTGGGATGAACCGAGGATCGTTGTGCAAAATGATGATAAAATATTGTTGGGCTACGCTGATTTCTCTGCCGGGCAAAATGGACAATTTGCATTACGTCGTTTTACGCCAGATGGCAGTATTGACAATAGTTTTGGGCTGAATGGATTAATCACAACAGATATCACCGTACACGAAGATTACACGACCGATCTACTCGTGCAACCTGACGGAAATATACTACTGAGTGGTATTTCAGATGTGACAGATGATTGGCCGTTATCGCTGCATTATTTAGGAACAATGGTACGTTATAAACCAAATATCAATTTGGGTGTTCCGGACATAACCAACAATATTTCGAATCTACAGTTATTCCCAAATCCTGTGGATAACATCACTACGTTACAATACGATCTGGCAGCGACTTCCAAGATTTCCATTCATCTCTGTGATGTCAATGGCCGCACCATACAATCTTTTTATCAGAATCAACAACGCAGCAAAGGCAATCATAAAGAAACGTTGACACTGCGCAATGATCTTTCAACGGGAAATTATTTTGTGGTGATGGCTACAGAGAATGGTGTGCGTGTGGTGAAGATGAGTAAAAATTAACCGTAGAGGCGTTGCATGCAACGTCTCCAGATAATGCGGGTAATTTGAAATTTATGAAGGCAATCGTTTCTCTTATTTTGCCGGAGACGTTGCGTGCAACGTCTCTACTCTATCGTGGTAATAACATGATTCGGTTTACCCAGCAAACGGTGCACCGGGCAGGCTTTGGAGATTTCTAATAATTTGGCACGTTGCTCTTCGTCTATCTGGCCATCAAATTCCAGACTACATAAAAACGTATTTGGTTCACCGGGATTATCCGCTTTTTCAAAAGTTACATTCACCTTAATGTTCTCAACATCCCAGCCTTTACGTTTTACATACATCCGCAACGTGATAGCCGTACACGATGCCAATGACATGCAGAGATATGCCGCAGGCGATGGTCCGGAATCCTTGCCGCCTATCGTAATCGGTTCATCAGCCATCATTTCATGATCGCCCACTTTGAGATGCGTGGTAAATACATCACCGCAATTAAGGGCTTCGGCCGTTGCTGAAAATTTCGTTATAGACATCTGTTGTAAAAATACGAGTTTCCGTAGAGACGTCGCACGCAGCGTCTCCAGATAATACGAACCAGCGAATGCCGCACATTTTCTTACAAAACCCACAATACCTGGAGACGTTGCGTGCAACGTCTCTACATAATCTGTGCAAAACAAAACCGGCTGCCTATACAGACAGCCGGTTTCTTATCTTAATCAAAAGCTAGTTGTAATGTTTATCCTTCGACTCCGCTCAGGATGACAAGTTTTGACTTTTGAATTTTGAATTTACTAGAGGTGGATTGCTTCGCCCAGTGCTACTTCGATTGCGTCTTTCACGCTTTCGCTCATAGTCGGGTGCGGGTGAATGCTATCCAGCACTTCCTGCCATGTAGTTTCCAGTTTGCGAGCAGTTACTGTTTGCGCAATGATCTCAGTTACGTTAGCACCGATCATGTGCGTACCCAGCCATTCGCCATATTTAGCATCGAAGATTACTTTTACGAAACCTTCAGTAGCACCCGCTGCACTTGCTTTACCAGATGCAGAGAATGGGAATTTACCAACTTTCAGTTCGTAACCAGCTTCTTTCGCTTGCTTTTCAGTCATACCAACAGAAGCGATTTCTGGAGAGCTGTAAGTACAGCCTGGTACGTTACCATAATCCAGTGGTTCCGGAATGTGGTGGTATTTACCTTCTTTATTAGCGATTGCTTCCACACATACGATTGCTTCTTTAGAAGCTACGTGTGCCAGCGCCTGACCCGGAGTCACGTCGCCGATAGCGTAGATGCCGTCAACGTTTGTTTTGAGGAATTTGTCAACGATGATCTTTCCTTTGTCAACAGTGATGCCCAAAGTTTCCAGACCAATGTTTTCGATGTTTGCAACCACACCTACTGCGCTCAGTACGATGTCTGCTTCCAGAATTTCTTCACCGTTTGCAGTTTTTACAGTTGCTTTAACGCCGTTACCGCTGATATCAACTTTTTCTACAGAAGCGTTGGTCATAACAGTGATACCTTTCTTCTTGTAGATTTTTTCCAGTTCTTTAGAGATATCTTCGTCTTCAACCGGCACGATGCGTGGCAGGAATTCAACGATCGTAACTTTAGTACCGATGCTCGCGTAGAAGTATGCAAACTCAACGCCGATTGCACCAGAACCAACAACGATCATTGATTTTGGTTGTTCAGGCAGTACCATTGCTTCACGGTAACCGATCACTTTTTTACCGTCGATCGGCAGGTTAGGCAGTTGGCGCGCACGGCCACCAGTAGCGATGATCGTGTGACGAGCCTGGTAAGTGGTAGTTTTACCGTCAGTACCGGTAACTTCTACTTCTTTCTTAGCATTCAGTTTACCAAAACCGCTGAGTACATCGATTTTGTTTTTCTTCATCAGAAACGTAACACCTTTGCTCATTTTATCTGCTACGCCACGGCTGCGTTTTACCATTGCACCAAAGTCAGCTTTAGCACCTTCAATAGTAACACCGTAGTCGTTAGAATGGTTAGCATATTCCATTACCTGTGCTGATTTTAGCAGGGCTTTGGTAGGGATACAACCCCAGTTCAGGCAGATACCGCCCAGGCTTTCACGTTCTACGATTGCTGTTTTGAAACCTAACTGTGATGCACGGATGGCAGCTACATAACCGCCAGGACCGCTACCAATGACAATAACGTCGTATGACATAAGAGAAATTAATTTAAAAGTTAGTGGTCAAAATTTAAACCGGACAAAAGTAGCAAAATAGGGCTTAAATTAAAAAGTCAAAATTCAGAAGCCAAAACCAGCGCCGATGTCTGATTATTGATTTTCCCAAATTCGATTCAATTCCTTTTGGAGCCGGCATTATATCCTTGATTAAACATCGTTGCGACGCATTACGTTCATCTGCAATACTATTATTAAACCCTTCCCGAGTTGTGTGTCTGAGTTGATTTTAACCCAAAAAATGATAATCTATAAGTCCATCCCGACGAAGGATCCTTCCTCCCATCAGGATGACAACGAAACATGATTGACCATTCACCATTGACCATTGACAATCTTCTCTTTCGACTACGCTCGGGATGACCATGTAATTATATACTCATAGTATTACCATCGGACTACAACAAAAAAAGTGGCGCAAGAGCCTTGCACCACTTTTGGTATTAATTAAAGGCAACACATATCAACGTATCAACCTATTAACCTTTTAACGTATTAACCTACTTGATTTTCTCAAAATCAGAAGCCTGCGGCAAAATTTCACCTGGTCTGCGCAGTTTACTTCTTTTGCGGCTGTAACCGAAATACACAAACAGACCTACCACCATCCACGCAAAAGCAACCGTAAGTGTTTGTTTATCCAGCGCCACGATCATACCGCCACATATAATAATACCGAGAATCGGAACCAATGGAACCAACGGTGTTTTAAACGGACGCTCAATGTTTGGAGATTTCATACGCAAAATCCATACACCCGCACTCACCAGCATAAACGCAAACAAAGTACCAAATGATGTAAGATCGCCCGCTACACTACCCGGCACAAATGCCGCAAACAATGCCACGAAAATGAACAGAATCCAGTTGGCCATATAAGGCGTTTTATACTTCGGATGCAGTTTGCCGAATACCGGAGGAATCAGACCATCGTTACTCATGGTATAGAAAATACGGCTCTGCCCCATCAGCATTACGAGAATTACAGATGAGAAACCAGCCAGAATCGCTACGGTAACACTTGTACCGAGCCAGCCATAACCATGCATATAAGTCTGGATCGCGTAAGCTACAGATGCTTCCTTACCTGCAGTTGCAAATTCCTGCCAGTTAGCTACACCTGTCAACACATGACCAAACAGAATATAAAGAATCGTACAAACCACCAGTGAACCGAGGATACCGATCGGCATATCACGCTTCGGATTTTTTGCTTCCTGCGCTGCAGTACTCACCGCATCAAAACCGATAAAGGCAAAGAATACAATGGCTGCACCGCCAAGAATACCACCCCAGCCGTGTTTGAAGAAACCTTCATGACCTGGTGTTCCTGCAGGAATCAGGTATGGAGTATGGTTCTCCGGTCTGATAAAATGCCAGCCGAAACCGATAAACAACAATACAATCGTTACTTTGATGAATACGATTACCGCATTTACCATCGCAGATTCCTGTGTACCTCTGATCAACAACAACGTCAGCAATACAAGAATAATCAGCGCCGGACCGTTGAAAATACCGGCTTGTGTTACAACCAATGTTTTCAGCGCAGGCGCCAGATTTTTCACCTGATCATCAGTGAGCAACAATACACCTTCTTTGGCCGTCTTAGCGAGGTCTGCCGGGAATTGCCCGATAGCACTGCCAACGACCGTATTAATATGCTCAAAAGGCGAGTGGCACCATTCGTACGGAATGCCCCCTCCTAAAAGCTTGTTTAGATATTCACTCCAGGCAATGGAAACGGTAGCCGCCCCCAACGCATATTCCATGATCAGCGCCCAGCCAATGATCCAGGCCACCAATTCTCCCATGGTTACATAAGAATAAGCATACGCACTACCCGCAATCGGAATCATGGACGCAAACTCAGCGTAACAAAGACCTGCAAATGCACAACCGATGGCTGCTACGATAAAGGAAAGTGTAACGCCTGGTCCCGCTGCTTCTGCTGAGGCTGCTGCTGTTCTAACAAACAGACCGGCACCTATAATAGCGCCAATGCCGAGGGCCACCAGGTTACCGGCGCCGAGGGTACGTTTCAGTCCCTTCTCGGAATCGTCGGCCTGCGCCAGCAGTTGCTCTAATGGTTTCTTCAGAAATAAACTCATGAGATATCAGTAAATAATTATTTGTTGGGCGCTAAAGATAGTGGAAAACCTTAAAAACCCAATTGCTCGTCCGCGAGGTTAAGTCGTGAAATTGTAAAGTTGTGAAGCTCCGAATTTTCAGTTACCAACAATGTATATTTTTTTCTCTTTGTTAGAAAAAATGAAATTCTCACAGGCATTCTGTCCATTCTACAATATTTTGCAGTAGCTTGGCATTCTTAATTTGTATCTCTGAAGTGCGGAAATTAATCACTCTACTTTTCATCCTCTTTACTTATACATTGCAGGCGCAGCCACTCATGCCGGATATGATCGGTATTACACAAGGTGGCATGAACGTCATCACGTGGACCTGCCAATACGATGGTATCAAATCCATCGCCATGCAGCGTTCGCAAGACAGTTCGCATAATTTTGCAACGATCGGTTATGTAAAAGATCTGAAAAAAGGTCCACAGGCCTTTATCGATGGTCACCCGAATCCGGGCAAAAACTGGTATCGCCTGTATATCGTCTTCAGCTCTGATCTTACCTGGTACAGTAATAATCTGAAACTAATGGTGGACAGCGCTCAATTGCTGCATCAAAAAGTACTGCCGCCGAATGATTCGCTCCAGCGATACGCAAGTAAAGTGCGTACATCCGGTGATTTTACGGCCGGTGATGTGAGTACGACTGTTACTACGGCCTCAGGTATGACGGCAACAATGGCCGCTGCTCCCTCCGGGACAACCACACCTGCGGGAACAACAACAGGAGCCACCGCGACTAATCCTGCTAGCCCAACCAAACCTAAATCGACCGCTCCCGTCATTAAAGTACCGACGATTGGTGGTGACGCCGTGGACCCTTCGGTTTATATCAAGTCTCAGTATGTATTTACAAATCCATTTACCGGACACGTGAATATTGAAATTCCGGAAGCGAAAAAGCATATGTACAGTATTTCGTTTTTCGATCAGAAAGACCGCCGCATTTTTGAAATTCCGCGTATCAGTGAGCCAAGTATTATTGTAGATAAAAGGAATTTCCAGAAAAAAGGCCTCTACAAATTTGAATTGCTGAAGGATAAAGAGAAACTGGAAACAGGGTATATTACTATTTATTGATGATTTGTGACGGACTATTTGAGACGGACACTCATTTTGTCAGGCTGAGCGAAGCCGAAGCCCACACAATTTTCCCGCAAGTTTCTCGCGAAGACGCGTAAGGAGCAAAGCACTTACAATTTTGCATATACTTAAAAAATAAACAGCCGCAAAGATTCACTTTGCGGCTGTTTATTTTATTTATTCGATGTATAAGTTACGGCATATTCCGATTCAAATTACGCGGGATGTCTCCTTCGCCGACATGACCAACACGAGTGTACCCGCAAACTCTTAAGCTTTGACTTTTGAATTTTGACTTTTTAATTATTAAGGTTGTCATCCCATTCATGTTCCTGCATCATGTACGCCCATTCGGCCCCAAGCTGCAGTACATCGCCCATGTAGAGTTTCATCATGCGCACTATTTCTTCAGCATGCCATGAATAAACGCCTTTGGCAAAACGCACCGGAAACCCTTCGTAGTTAAAATAAAGGCTTCCGTCCTGGTGGAGATTTTGAATAAGATGTTCGTGTGTTTCAAAACCGAAGTAATCAAAATTCTTTCCTTTCAGTGGATGGTCTGTCTTAGAATCTTTGCCCACGTAGTGTAACGGACCGACGTATTTCCAGTCATAATGCTGGACTTTTCTTCTGAGAAATGTTTGCTGTAATAATGTGAGGTGGTCTTTTTCTATCAGGATCTTTTCGCGGAAATACATCCGGGATAAAAAACGATAGGCTGCAAGCAGATATAAAATAGCAGCGCCTAAACCCGTGCTCCAGTGCATCCAATGCTTGCCAAGCGGCAGCGACTGCAACAGGAAGATAGAGGCCATGCCATAGGTGAAAAGAAACTCGGCCCAAAATAGAATTCGGATGCGTGTTTCGATACGGTTACCAAGGTCGATCAGAACGAAGTCTTTGCCCCAGTTATATTTGATCTCAGAGCTCACTTTTATAATAGAGTAAACTTAAAAATAATGCAACAATAATTGTTATGCAACAGTCAGCAGCTCATTTAGTTCATTTTCTGCCAATTCAGCCCCGAAAACCTCTTCGAATGCTGCCCTGATATTTTGCTTTACTTCTGCTTCATCTACCGGGTGTCCTACTTCTTTCTGAATAGAAGTAACACCTTTATCCGTAATGCCGCAGGGAACTATATAGTCGAAATATCTCAAATCTGTATTTACATTCAGCGCAAAACCATGCATTGTAACCCAGCGGCTGCAACGCACACCCATCGCACAAATTTTGCGGGCATCTGGCGTGCCTACATCCAGCCAAACGCCGGTAGAACCTTCCAGTCGATCCCCCTTAATACCAAAAGGAGCAATGGCGCGAATGATCACTTCCTCAAGAAAACGCATGTATTTACCGAGATCGGTAAAGAACTTTTCAAGGTCAAGTATCGGATAACCAACCACTTGTCCGGGGCCATGGTAGGTAATATCGCCGCCGCGGTTGGTTTTATAAAAAGAAACATCCAGCTCCTTCAGGCGACTATCATTGACCAGCAGGTTTTCCATATGGCCGCTTTTGCCCAAGGTGTACACAGATGGGTGTTCGCAGAAAAACAGGTAATTTTTGGTCCCGATATCCGCAGGCCGCTCTTCATCTGATTTTCCAAACCACAGAGATTTTTTCTCAAGATTCTGTTTCAACAGCGATTCCTGCAAATCCCAGGCCTTCCCATATTCAATATTACCGAGATCCTGTACCCAAACCTTTTGCATCATGATATTCCTTAAATAAGGCTGCAATTTACAGATTTGTTTGTTTACCAAATAAGCCTTAACCATTCGTTTTATCTGCCCTGGCATTGATTTTATCCATTATTGAAAATCACCTGAAATGAGGGATCCAAAAAGGGGTTTGATTTACTTTTTCTTAACAGCAAAACGTTTACATTTGTTTCCGACGCGTATATTAATTTCGTTAGACTATGTTACAATTCATGAAGAATAAAATTTTAATACCGCTATTGATCGGAGGTGCGCTGGCCGCATTCTTCTCGTTTAAATATATAGGCGGAGATGACAACAGCGGAGGGGAACAAGACAGACGCAAACTGGTACTTCAAACGGTAATGAAAACAATCAACGAGGGACATTATTCTCCCCGTGCTATAGATGATACTTTTTCGTCTCATGTATATCATAAAATCATGGATGATCTCGATTTCGAAAAGAAATTTTTCACCCAGGGCGAAATGAACGGCTTGCAGAAGTATGAATTTCAGATCGATGACGAGATCAATGCCAATTCACTGGAATTCTTCGATAAGCTGAACGGCATGTTTGCAAAAAGCATTGACCGTGCAGAAGGTTATTATAAAGAAATCCTCAATACACCATTTACATTTACCGACAAACAGGAATATGTGATGAGTGGTGACAAACTGCAATACGCAGCTGACGAAAACGCGCTGAAAGATCGCTGGAAGCAATATCTGAAATACCGTGTACTTGTAAAATATGTGGATCTGAAAGACGCACAGAAGAAAGCTCTCGAAGATCCGAAGGTAAAAGACACACTGAAAGTAAAAACAGATGCACAACTGGAAGCAGATGCCCGTGTCAGCGTTCGCCAGAATCAGGAAAGATATTTCAAACGTCTTCGTAAAATTGATGAAAATCAGCGTTTCTCCATCTTTATGGATGGTGTAACACACAGCGAAGATCCGCATACAGACTACTTCCCGCCGAAAGAGAAACAAGATTTCGATGTTCAGATGTCTGGTACATTCTTTGGTATCGGTGCACAACTGAAACCAGAAGATGGTAAAGTGAAAGTAGCTGCAATTATTTCAGGTAGTCCAAGCTGGAAACAAGGCGATCTGAAAGCCGGTGATGAAATCCAGAAAGTTGGCCAGGGTGCGCAAGACCCGGTGGATGTACAAGGTTATGACCTTGATGAAGTGGTAGCACTGATTCGTGGTAAAAAAGGCACTGAAGTACGTTTGACGGTAAAAAGACTGGATGGTAGCATGAAAGTAATTCCGATCATCCGTGGTGAAGTCCAGATTGAAGAAACATTTGCAAAATCAGCACTTATCAACAATCCAGGTGGCCAGATCGGTTATATTTATCTGCCGGAATTCTATTCTGACTTCCAGCGCGTAAATGGCCGTCGTTGTGCGGAAGATGTTGCGAATGAAATTCAAAAACTGAAAGCTGCAAACGTAAAAGGCATCATTCTCGATCTCCGTTACAATGGCGGTGGTTCACTGAGCGACGTAGTTGATATGGCAGGTCTGTTTATCGACAAAGGCCCGATCGTACAAGTGAAAAGCAATGACGCTGCACCAATGAAATTGCAGGACAATGAAAAAGGTGCTTTGTATGCCGGCCCACTGGCAATTATGGTAAATGAAGGAAGCGCTTCTGCTTCTGAAATCATGGCTGCTGCAATGCAGGATTACAAACGTGCGGTAATTGTTGGTACACCTACATATGGTAAAGGCACCGTTCAGAAAGTTATTTCACTGGATGAAATGCTGGATCCGATTACCCGCATGCGTTTGCAGGCAACCAATATGGCCGCTAATAGTAGTAATAAAGCGAATGGCCTGGGTCAACTGGGCGCGCTGAAAATCACTGTTCAGAAATTCTATCGTATCAATGGTGGTTCTACTCAGTTGAAAGGCGTAACGCCAGATGTACTGCTGCCAGATCCATACGCAGAAATCGATATGGGCGAACGCCGTGATAAATGTGCTTTACCATGGGATGAAATTGCGCCAGCAGAATACGAACCGTTTGCAAATCCGGTAAATGGTCCGACACTCGCTGCATTGAGCGCTACCCGCGTGAAAAACAATGCGATCTTCGGTTTGATTCAGGCGAATGCCACTAAACTGAAAAAACAGCAGGATGATAATACAGCATTCCTCGACGAAGCTGATTATCGCAAAGAACTGGACGAAGCAAATACTACTTCTAAGAAACTGGAAGAATTGCAGAAAAAAGGCACACCGCTGACGATCACAAATTTGCAGGATGACATGAAGCGCATCAGCGCAGACAGCATCACAACTGCGAAAAATAACGACTGGATCAAAAATCTGAAAAAGGATATTTATTTGTCTGAAACCGTGAATATCATCAATGATCTGTCTAAACAGTCAATGAATGTAACACTGGGCAAAAGCACCAAATAAACATTCGGAATAATATTAGCAAAGCGGTTGTCTTGAAATATAGGCAACCGCTTTTTTTGATCGCTGATTTGCTTTGTGAGTCGTGAGTTGTCAGTTGTGAGAATCCCTCATTAGACGGAACCATTGTATCGCCGATCCCACATAGCGATTCGTAAACGCGATGTTTAACCCCAACGGTGAGGGAATGCGAACACCAAACAATTGATAAATCGGAAAATCAGACATCCGCCATCAGACATTTCATTAACTTTGCCCTCCGATGAATAGCTTTCTGCGCTTCAGCAATAGATTTTTGGGCTTGATGCCGGTGATGATCGTATGTTTCTTGTGTATTGCGTCTCAGACCTTTGCACAGGCTACACCCGACACATCCCTCAATCGCATTATACCTGATACTGCGCAACAGGCTACGCCTCAGGCAGTGATGACGCCACCGCCGCCTGTTTCGGCAGCCGAATTGAAGAATGAACCGTTTCAGCCAAATCCAAAGAAATCAGGATTATATTCATCAATATTACCTGGTGCCGGTCAATTGTATAACCGTCAGTACTGGAAAATTCCGATCATTTATGTGGGTGTAGGCGTTGCGGGTTATTTTATCGTTGACAATCTGAAAAACTACCGGAATTACCGCAAAATCTATATTGCTCGCCTTCAGGGCGACCATAGCGATGGGTTACCGTATTCAGACGCTGATATCAAAACACTGCAGGATGCTTATAGCAAGTACCTCAACATGACAGTGTTGTTTACAGCTGTTGGTTATGCACTGCAAATTGTTGATGCTATAACTTTTGCCCACCTGAAAAATTTCGATATTTCCCGCGATATCTCTATGCGTATGGTTCCAATAGCCTCGCCATATGGTGTTGGACTTGGTGTCGTGTTTCAGCTCAAATAATTTCCCATACACAGATAAACTACTTCTGCAAGTTTTATTTAAGGTCCGGCTTTTTTAAATTGCAGTATGCTGCACAGCAAACCGAGAGAGGACAATTATCTGCATAAGGGTTTAAGAAAACAACTGGTACAGGCTTTAAAAGAGAAAGGTATCAACGATGAACGTGTACTTGCGGCCATCGAAGCTATTCCACGCCATTTCTTCCTTGACCAGGCCTTTGAACGTATTGCCTACGAAGACCGCGCTTTCCCGATCGTAGCCAATCAAACTATATCACAGCCTTATACAGTTGCTTACCAAACGCAGCTGCTGGAGATTAAGAAGTTTGACAAGGTGCTGGAAATTGGTACCGGCAGCGCTTATCAGGCGTGCGTATTGGCGGAGCTGGGCGCTATGGTTTATACGATTGAACGGCAGCGTGCGTTGTTTGACTTCGTCGGTAAATTCTTTTTCCTGAGTAAATATCCTAACATTAAACGCTTTTATGGCGACGGTTATGAAGGACTTCCTTCTTTTGCACCGTTTGATAAAGTAATTGTAACTGCTGCTGCACCTTTTATTCCTCCAAAGCTGGTAGAACAACTAAAACCCGGCGGCATTATGGTAATTCCTGTCGGTGATGACAACGGCCAGAAAATGATGTGTATCAAGAAAGATAAAGACGGCAATATCACAGAGGAAGAACGTGGTGATTTTGTTTTTGTGCCAATGCTAACGGGGAAGAATAAGTAGATCGCTGATGTCTGATTTGTGAGTAGTGAATTGTGAGTTTCCCGCAAAGAGGCATAAGAAGCAAGGACGCAAAGTTCATTAGAGCGTAAATCAAAAAGCCTAGCCTTAAGGCATGTCACTCCGACGAAGAAGAAGACTTACGAAATGATGGTGGACGCTCACAACTCACACCAACAATCCTTCGACTCCGCTCAGGATGACAGACACGAGTAAAAATCAACGATCAAAAAATAAAACATCAGACGATTTTAATAGCCTGAAGGTTTCTTTGAATCCCTTGCCATTTACTTCTTTTAAGAGGGGAATTTTTGAAGATACGACGAAAGGATTCATCGGTCATTTCCTGCCATTGACTGGTGGAAAGATTAAGAATTTCAGGAACTGGTGTGAACGCAGGTTCGTGGTTCGGTTTTGCGAAGCGATTCCATGGACATACATCCTGGCATACATCACAGCCAAACATCCAGCCATCCATTTTTGAATGAAACTCATCAGGAATGAGCGCGTCTTTTAATTCAATCGTGAGATAAGAAATACATTTGCTGCCGTCGACTAATGAGGGTGATACAATAGCGCCTGTAGGACAAGCATCCAGACAACGCGTGCAACTACCGCAATGATCTGTAGTAAAAGGAGCATCAGGTTGTAATTCCAGATCGGTGATCAATGTTGCAATAAAAAAGAAAGAACCGTTTTTCTTCGTCAGCAAATTACCATTCTTCCCTACCCAACCTAAACCTGTCCGCACAGCCCAACTACGTTCCAATACTGGCGCACTGTCTACAAAACCCCGCCCGTCTACCTCACCGATATTGGCACGAATAAAATCCAGCAGCTCATTGAGCTTTTCGCGAATGACGTAATGATAATCGATACCCCATGAATATTTAGCAATCTTTGGCGCATCTCGTTGTTGTTCTTCCGAAGGAAAATAATTCATCAATAAAGTGACCACAGACTTTGCGCCTGGCACGAGTTTGCGCGGATCAACACGGAGGTCAAAATGATTTTCCATGTATTGCATCTTGCCGTGAAAACCTTTACTTAACCAACTTTCCAACTTACGGGCATCCTCATCGAGCCGTTGGGCCACAGCAATGCCACAGGATTCAAAACCCAAACGGGCTGCTTCCTGCTTAATTATTATGCTATGTTTTTCTGCCAGTGACACGTTTTAAGCTTCGTCTTTAATTGGTTTAATCGTTACACCTCTGATTTCCGACAGTCGCTGTAAATATTGCGCCGCATGTACTTTAGGAATACCCGCCTGCACCATACAAAACAGCTGCAGATCTTGTTTATAAATAGTGGCTTCGCTCTGGCGCAACAGATACATTACTTCACCCATCGTCGGATAGTCGAATGAAAATTCATATTTTTCCTCTACCCATTTTTCAATAACAGGTTTATCTTCTAACGCCATTGACGTTGCTGTTTTATAAGCATTGATCAATCCCGGCACACCCAGCAAAGTTCCGCCAAAATATCGAACCACCACTACCATCACGTTTGTCAATCCGGCGCTGTCGATCTGTCCAAGAATTGGTCTGCCAGCGCTGCCCGACGGTTCCCCATCATCGCTGGCGCGGAATAATTTCCCATCAATACCGATACGAAAAGCGAGGCAATGGTGCACCGCCTTCGGGTGTTCTTTTTTGAGGAACTGTAATTTTTCCTTTACATCCTGCGTACTGAAAACAGGCCATGCATATGCCAGAAACTTGCTGCCTCTGTCTTTAAATTCAGCGGTAGCAGGTTCCGCCAGTGTTTTATATTTATCAGGGTGTGACATTATGAAAAAGCGATCAATAAGATGGAAACAACAGATAGAATAAGTCCGGCAATACGCATTGGCGTTACTTTTTCCCGGAATAATAAAATAGCGGCAGCAGTTGAAGCTACAACAGTTCCTATATTATTAGCAGGAATAGATGCCGAACTAGGCAAAAAATCGCTGTGCAGCATCCGGATAAAAACATAAATCGAGAAATAATTGGGTACCCCTAAACAAATGCCCAGCCAAAGGTTTTTCCAGGCAAGTTTCGATTTGCCGGTTACAAGTTTTACCAATACTATTAATGTGCCGATAGTGCCTGCAACTGCAAACAAATGTGACGTAAAAGAAGCTTGTGACGCCGGTGTGGTCAGATAATTACGTTCGGCATATTTTACAAACGTATCCAGAAAGCCACTGAGAAAAAATAACACAATCAACCAGGACATGTTGCCGTTTCTGCCCTCTTCCTTGGGTTGTCTGACGGTCATGTATACCGCAGGAAACGACAAGATGATTCCTGCTATTTTCAGAAAACTGCTTTTCTCATGATAGCCAAACAAAGAAACAATTACAGGAATGACCAGCGACAATTTATTGGTAACTGTAGTAGCTGTGATACCATCTGTTTTGGTGCAGTAAGCCATCAGATTAAAGACGGTAATAAAACCGCCACCAAGCATAACAGCCCATATAAACCAGGGCTGGTGCACACTTTCAGAAGAGATCGATAAACCTCCTTCGAAAATGCTTCCGGTTACGACACAAGTCCAATAGTTGACTACAATAGTTTGCAGCGCATCTACCTTAAGCTTTTGGAAAATCTTTAGCAGTACGAAAATGTAGGTATTCAGCAGTATGGTCAGCAGCAGAAATATCATAGTTCAGTTTATAGTGGCATTCCGTTCACATACGGATAAGCAGAAGATTGGTTGACATAAACATTCAGCTGATCGTCTTCGAGATCGGTTTTAGCAGCGAGTGCTGCATTTTTCAATAAAGGTGCAGCTATGCCGTCAGAGATGGATTTCGCTGCGGTAAATATGCGTGCTTCATCCCAAAGACCCGCGTCAATAAAGCTTTTGAGCAGTGCAGGACCGCCTTCTATAATAATGGACAATTTATTTACCGCATGTAATTTATTCATCAACGCCTGCAAATCGTTACCCGATTGCTTTATATAATGAACCTTGTCGTCCACTTCCTCCTTTTGTTCATTCAACACCCAGGTCGGAACCGTTTGGTCGAACAAAAAATGAGATGAAGGCAGTCGCAACATTCGATCCGTAACAATGCGCAATGGCTGGTTACCTTTCCAGTGGCGTGATGTAAGCTGCGGATTATCGCTTAGTGCCGTTTGATAGCCAACCATGATGGCAGCCTCTTCTGTGCGCCATTTATGCACGAGCTGCATGCTGTGCCGATTACTCAGCTGCAAACGACTTTTATCTGCCGGTGCTATAAACCCATTTGCCGACTGTGCCCATTTCAGAATAATATAGGGACGTTTTTGTGTGTGAAAGCAATAAAAGCGGCGATTGAGCCATTTACCTTCATCATCCAGCACACCGGTGATAGCCTCTATATTATTGGAACGAAGAATATCGATCCCTCTGCCGCCCACTTTTTCAAACGGATCAACATTGGCGATGATCACTTTTTTTACTTTTTCCTGAACGATGCGCAACGAGCAGGGCGGTGTTTTGCCATAATGTGCACAGGGTTCCAGGCTCACATACATGATACTTTGAGGAATTAAATGCCTGTCTGCGGGTGCAACGCTTTCAAAACAATTAACTTCTGCATGTGCCTGACCGTATATACGATGCCAACCTTCGCCGATTACCCGGCCTTTATGTACAAGCACAGCGCCGACCATCGGATTGGGTGCGGTATGGCCTTTCGCCAACTGTGCCAATTCCAGGCAACGCTTCATAAAAAGTTCGTGATTCACGGTGCAAAGATACGGCGTCCTCTAACTCATCCAAAGCAACTAGCGCTTATACATAACTTCTGTAGCGTTGCATTCCTCGTTGTCTGTCACTTTTTGCTTGAACAAAAAGTAACCAAAAATTCAAGGCTGAAGGAAACTACTGCTAATCCCTACACTTCGTTCAGGACGACGAAGGCATACAGCTGTTGCGAGGTACGACGTGGCAATCTAAAGCTTACTATTAAGCATCTGCTTGATTCCCGGCAAATCTACATCTCGTCGTAACAATTCTCATTACCATCATAATTGCTTTACGCTATCTGCATTTCATTTCTTTACGCCGAGTTTCCTTAGGCCGGAGGTATGGCGTAAATTCATGTTTAGTATGGTACAAAGATACGGCCTTATCGAACTCATCCAAAGGAGGAGCACTTCCAGCGAGAGCAACTTACCCCCAACCCTGAAGGGGAGTTAGCGCGAGGTTTCACAAATTCACCATTGGCCATTCACCATTGCTTATTTTTGCTGCATGACCATAAACGAAGCTTTTTACAGCTTGAAGCAGGACCTGCAGGCTATCTATGATGCCCAGGAAGCTGCAGCTATTGCACATGAGGTGTTGTTTACCTTAACTGGCTTGGAGAAAATGGAACGGTTAGCGAAGAAGGATACACCATTGACAAGTGAGCAGCGGACTAAATTTGAGGATGTTGCAGCGGCATTGAAGAAAGGCGAACCCATGCAATATGCTTTGGGTGAGGCATGGTTTATGGGCCGGTCATTCTATGTAAATAATGCTGTGCTGATACCACGGCCGGAAACGGAAGAATTAGTCGATTGGATCATCAAAGACCAAAAGAATAAAACAGACAATATTTCTGTTCTTGATATTGGTACCGGCAGTGGCTGCATTCCGATCAGTCTGCAATTGGCTTTACGGGATGCAGATGTGAGTTCGATGGATGTGAGCGCCGACGCACTCAGTGTGGCAAAACGCAATGCAACTACATTGGGGGCAGGTGTTCATTTCTACGAAAATAATTTTCTGAATACGGATACCTGGAATGGTTTTCCAAAATATGATATCATAGTTTCCAATCCACCTTACATTCCGGAATCGGATAAGGAAACAATGCATAGTAATGTAAAAGACCATGAACCATCATTGGCATTGTTCGTTCCGAACGATGATGCGTTGCTGTTCTACCGGAATATTGCTGATTTTGGCCGCACTCATTTAACCGAGAACGGCATTGTTTATTGCGAATTACATTTAGAATATGCGCAGGCTACGCAACAATTATTCGAAGAAAAAGGCTATAAAAATGTGGAGATCCGGAAGGATATGCATGGAAATTGGCGCATGTTGCGTGCGGAGTATCTGTCACTTTGCTCATCATAGCAATTCTTACAACCATCATAATTACTGACGCGCTGCATTTCATTTTTTAACGCCGGCGTTTCCTTAGGCAGAAAGTGTTATGCAAGCCCCTCTTATCTATTTTTTTTCGCAAAACAAAGAAAGGGAATAAGCACATTGGCTTATTCCCTTTCTTGTATTTCGACATATCAACGTATTAACTTTATCAACGCGAAGCCTTAACCAGTTTTTCGATTTTTATGAGGACATCATTTTCATCGAGTACACGGATCATGTAAACGCCGTCTGTGTAGTTGGAAATATCTATCTGTTTCGCCTTTTTCACATAGTCAAGCACACGGCCGTCTACCGCGCAAAGCGCAACGTTCACATCTTTCGGCGCATCGATGTACACTTTAGAAGAAGATGGATTCGGATAGATTTTCACCATTTCTGCTTTCACGGTTTCAATACCAAGGAACTGAATGCTGGCAATTGCAGACATCGTCGGACAACCATTTGGTGCAGTTCCCAGCACGGTGTAGTAACCGTCTTGTTCCACTGTATAGCTGGCATTGGTAGCACCTGGAATCGGTGTGTTATTCAAATACCATTGATAAGCAGTAAAACCAGAAGTGCTCAGCGTTGTACCACTAATCGAGATGATCGGGTACATCAGCGGCAGCACCGTTACTACCTGATTAAGAGAAATGCCGGAACAACCATTTGGCGTTGTCACACGAACCGTATAAGTACCTGCCTGCGATACTACAGTGTAGTCTGAATTAGTCGCACCATAAATAAGAGTACTGTTTTTGTACCATTGATAAGTGTAACCTATTCCCGTCGTAACAGAAAGCGTTACGCTGCTGCCTTCGCAGACAGCCAATGAGCCTGTGTGCGCAACGACTGTATTGGGCGCAACAAACGTAGTAATCGTAACCGCAGTTGTTGATGTAGCGGTACATCCCGCTGGTGTTGTTACTTCCACCGTATAACTACCCGGCGTATTTGTCGAATAGATCTGACCATTTGCACCAGCAATAGCATTGCCATTCAGGTACCATTGGTAAACATAACCGGTTCCGCCCGGAGCTTGCAACACAGCCGTATCATTCGTACAAATAGTTGTAGCGGTTAACGGAGTGATCGTTGCAACCGGTATCGGGTATGCCGTTACATTCACCGGCGATGAAGTGTTCGAACAAGTACCATTTGACGCGGTTACAGTATATGCACCGGTCTGGGTTGCCGTATAACTTGCATTGGTAGCACCAGAAATTACGTTGCCGTTTTCTTTCCAGATATAAGTAAGTCCGGTAGCCGGCGATGCAGTCAAGGTTACACTGCCGCCTTCACAAAATCCTGTAGGACCGCTTGCTGCAGTAGTAACTGTTGGCAATGGATTTACCGTAATCACCACACTGTTTGATGTAGTGGTACAAGCACCATTATTTACATCGACCGTGTAGGTGCCTGCCAATGACACATGGTACATACTGTTCGTTGCACCGGCAATAGACACACCATTACGTTTCCATACATAAGAAAGACCTGCACCCACATTAGCTACCAGCAGTGCACTATCCCCCTGACAGAATGTAGTGTTACCAAATACAGAAACCGTAGCCGTAGGCGGTGCCAATACTGTAACATTTACAGCAGTAGAAGTAGCACTACAACTATTACTGGTTACCGTTACGGTATACGCTCCGGTAGTGGTAGCTGTATAGCTGGCTGTAGTAGCACCAGTGATGTTAGTACCATTGCGTTTCCAGACATACGTAAGACCTGTGCCAGTGTTGGCATTCAGCACTACGCTGCCGCCAGTGCAAAAGCTAGTTGCTCCCGCGGCTGTAGCTGTAGCCGTAGGTAAAGGTGTTACCGTAATTACCGTTGCTGCGGAAGTTGCGGAACAATTGAGGCTGGTTGCCACCACGGTATAATTACCTGCAGCCGTTGCTGTATAAGTATTAGCAGTAGCGCCAGTAATAGCCGCGCCATTCAACTGCCATTGATAAGTATAACCTGTGCCGGCGCCCGCTGTAAGCACAATATTATTGCCTGCACAAATTGTTGTCGCGGCAGATGGCGTAATCGTTGCTGTCGGCAAAGGATTAACAGTCACTGTTACAGTAGGTGCTGTTGTGGTACAACCATTGTATGTAATCGTTGGCGTGTACGTTGTTGTTGACGTAGGCGTTACTGGCTGCGGGTTAGCCGTGCCGATAACGGTTGCGCCATTAGCCCAGGAAACATTCGCCGCGTAAGTACCAATGAGCTGAATATTATCAATCAGCCAGCCATAGTAGAACACCGATCCATCGGTTGTATAACGGAAGCGAACTTTAAACTGCGTGCTGGTCATTGCAGCGGCAGGAATATTGATCGTTTCATTTTGCCACAGAGAATTGGTTGGTGTTGCAGTTGCACTGCTGAGCGTGCTGGTCCAGTTGGAATAGCTTAGTGTAGAGAAAGATACCACGGAATTAAACAAGGTACCTGTTCCTGCATAACTTGAAGTCGGGAATGAAGTCCAGGTAGTTCCGCCGTCCGTAGAGTATTGCACATAGCCATAATCATAAGAGCTGGAACTTCCTTCAAGTGCTGCAATCTGAGAGAATGTCAATTTCGCGGAAGAATATTGCGTAAGGTTGATCGATGTTGCAGAAGACAAACTTACATCTGCACTGGCTGAAGCAGTATTAAACAATACAGAACTGCTTCCCTGTGCAAAATAAGTGGTGTTTTGCGTTGCCGTTGGCGTACCAGATACAGAACCTGTGACGAAAGTTGTAAGCGGGAATGAAGCGCTTTCAAATGTTTCCGTAAAGAACGGCGCCGTAATGGAAGCCTTCAGAGAATCCGCATCGCCTGCGCAAATGGTAGGTTTTGTTGCCGATGTTGCCAATGGCGTGTTGGCAAATGTATTAATCACATTTACCGTTACCGAAGAAACAGCCGTACATGTAGCATCGGAACCAGTTACTGTGTACACATAAGTTCCTGCAGCAGTTGGTGTCACCGTAATATTCTGACCTGTAGTACCTGTTGCCGGAATATTGCTACCCGTTGTCGGATTTGCTGTCCATTTGTACGTATAAGTATTGGTGGTGCCGTTTTTTACTGTTGAAAGATTTACCGGGCTACCCAGACAAATATTTGGCGGTGTAAAACTGCCATTTGCTTTTGCATTGATAGAATCCGGAATTGTCACTGTTGCAGTTACCGCAACACGCGCACTTTCGCAAAGGCCAGAAGAGTCGACTACGTAGAATGTAGTCGTCGTGCCAATAACACCCGTATAAGTATTACCACCTCTCTGCAATAATGTGCCGCCTGTAGCAGCGCTATACCATTTGTAAATTCCTGTACCACCAGATACAGATACCGTAGGTACACCGACACCACATTGTGTAGTATTGGTAACCGTTGGCGAAGCAGGAAGCGGTGTTACTGTTACCTGAATTGCATTAGAAGTAATCGTACAGTTATTCACGTCTTTTACAGTAGCCGTATAGCTGGTAGTAGACGCCGGCGTAACTGTGAGCGGTGATGTAATACCTACAACACTTGATCCGTTTGACCAGGAATAGGTTAAGTTACCTTTATTACCTGTGAGGACCATCTTTGGTCTTGCAGATACCGTACCTGTGTTAGAAGTATTACCACACATCGTTGCAACTGATGTGTTATCTGCTCTGTAATAAGCCTCCGCGATAAAGGAAGTATTATCATACTTAACTTCACTTGCAGTACCGCCAGTGTTGTTATTACTCCAACATACCTGCACTACAATGTTTGAAGTACCATCCCAGGTAAACGGCGCCGTAAATGCGTAAGTATTGATCCCCACAACCGGTGTTGCGCTTGTATTGTAAACCTGTTGCAAACCAGAAAGATTAAAACCAGCACTCAGGTCAGTGTTGGTTGTCTGAAGCATATTGATTGCAAAACCCGCATAGGTAGTACCAACCGATGTCACGTCGAAAGCCAGCGCGGTAAAATCACCCGGAGCGAATCCTGCAGCAGTAAGCTCTGAAGCTCTGATCATGTACTGACCTTTATAACCGCCGTAGTAGTGGCTGAACGGGCTCACGTAGTTACCACTGGAACCGCCGCTACCGGAAGTCGTAAGCGCACCTGCGCCAACGACCGAAGGTGCCGGCACATTTACTTTTAATACTGACGGGCTACCAGCGCACACAGTTGCCAGCGTTGCAGAAGCCGTAGCGGTAAGGCCCAGCATTGGCGCATCACTATAAGAAGTGCCAGTTGATGTTTTAGTAAATGAACCGTCGTAAACTAACACACTCCAGGTAACAACTGCATTTCCAGGAGTTGCAGCGGGAATGGTAGCTGTCCAGTTGGAAGTGGTTGTGGTACTGCCACCGGTCATTGTGATCGGCGTTTGTGCTGTGCCATTAAATGCATAAGTCAGCGTTACAGAAGTAATCGACCCACCGGGAGCAGGTGATACATTGGCCGTAACAGTATGTGCCGACGCCTCACATTGTGTGCCCGGCGCTACGGCGATGGTATTGATAGACGGCGTTAATGGCGTACCATTAAATTCATCGGCGCCAATATCCGGAGCAGTACCGGTACCTGTATAACCAGGGTTACCTTGTCTGATATCCCCGTCGTAATCATCCGTAATACCGCTTACGTTTGCACCTCCACTTTCTGCGTATGTACTGGTGCCTGCTGCAAAATGCAGATAGTTAGCCGCACTGCCGGTAGTACTTGCAAAGTTTGGATTTTCAGTAACAGAGAAGGTATCTCTTGCATTGCCGATATATGATTTGTACCCGGCCAATGTTTGTTGTCCGTTCGTTGCAGATGCGGATGCTCCTTCACCATAAATCAAATGATTGGCGGCAGCAGTACCTGCATAAAACAGGTTATTATTGGACACATTCTGATACGCTGAACCCGGAGCAGCGGTATAACGAAAAGCGGCAGAATAGCCACTTGTAGCGCCCGGAGTAGAATTATTAACCAGAATATTATTACGTGAAGTAACAGACGGAGAAGTGGAGGAAACATACAACGCACTACTACCAAATGTAGCGCCAGAGCTGGTTGCGCTGAGATAAACAGTGTTATTGTACACATTCGCAGCATTCACGCTGCTAATATAAATACCTACTACTGCATTCGGATCCGTTGCTGCAGGCGCTTTGATGTCGCCTACCAGGTTGTTGTAAATCGTATGCGTTGCACTTGATGATGCATAGATACCATAGGCCTTTCCACCCGCATTGGTCGCACTAAAATCGTATACCTTGTTTTTGTAGGCATTGGTTACGGCACCACTGGCGCTTGCATTCAGGTAAATACCGTAAATCGAATTCGCGCCAGACGTTGAAATGGTATTGATGATATTCGAATACACATTCGCATTGATTGTGCTGCCACTACCTGCAAATATTGGATATAGATCGCCCCCGGTACTGATATTATTGATGGTATCATTATTAATATTCACCACATTGCCGTAAGTATTGTAGATCATATAAGCGGATCCCGATCCTAATGTCAGATTGGTAAACTTATTGCCAGTGTAGTTTACACTCTGCGACGATGAAGTGGTGGAATGCAATCCATAAAAAAGCCCGCTGCCACTTGAGGTAATGTTGTTAAACGTATTGTATGACAGCGTTGCCGTACCATTACCACCACCGTTGTTGTAGTGACCATAAAAGTTGCCACCTAGCGTCGAAGCCCTGGACAGATTGTTGAATTTATTATTCTGAACGCTGTATGAAGGCGTACTGTTATTGTTGTAGATAAAATAAACATCGCCCGAAGTATTCATATTGGTACAGTTCTGGAATGTATTACCGTTGATGGTAAATGTTCCGGTCATTGTACTACTGTTATAAATAAAGTATTGCGTACCGGTATTTACTGTACTGCCATAAGCCGCTCCCGAAAACGTATTATTGTTGATGCTCAGATTGGCCGGAGCGTCATTGTTGTAAATACCCTGAAAACTGCCATTTGCGGTTGTAACTGAGTTACCGCTGAATGTGTTATTGTTCACATTTACCGCTGTGGCTGTAGAACTTACATAAATACCATACAAAGAACCACTGCTTGATGTAGCAAAAGCACTGTTTTGAATTGTGTTATTAACGACATTCACCGTATTGCTGTTGGCAGAATTACCTGCCTCCATATCAATCGCATAAATGCTTTGCGAGCTGCCGCCACCAGCAACAGTAACGGTATTATTATTTGCACTGCCCGATGCACCGGCAGAATTTACAAAGTACATACCACGCAATGTGTATGGATGATTCACGCCAGAACCATTGTTGCTATTAACCGTATTGTAAGACGCATTAAAATTCCACTGATTGCGCACTGCAATACCAATCGACTGTTGTGTAGCGCTGGTGCCACCACCAAAATTGATCACCGTATTTGCAGTCGTAACAGAAGACCCGCCAATATCATTGCTTGTATCTGCCAGCGTGTACGGCGAAGAGGCGGCATAACCGCTCAATGCAATACCCACGTTGCAATTCTGCACCGTGTTGCTGTAGAATTTATTATTCATACTCCGCCCAGACACAGCAGAAACCGTGAGGCTGGTTTGTGTTGCTGCTGGCGTACAGTTCATCACTTCAATACCTGCGGAGCCTGGGTATAATGGCCCGGAACCAGCAGCGGTCCAGTTGAGGCGGTTGAGTGTTACAGTACAATTTTTAACCATATTGTTTTGCGCACCATCTGTTGCACTTGTTTTGAAAAATGCATAACCATATTCCATCAGAATACCGGCAGCAGCGGCTTGTGTAGCTGCTGCCGCAGCAGCAGTGTTATTGGCGCTGTTTTCAGAAAGGTCAATACCATTGATGGTCACATAATCGGAGCCCACAAAATTCCAGATACCGTCTATGGTTGCAGAAGCTGCAGTAGCAGTGCCGGAAGTGTTTGCATATGCGGTGATAAGTGGATTGGCTCCTGTACCAGATTTTTGAAAAGTGATCTGATTGGCCGAAGTACCTGTCGCTGTGAGCGAAAGTGCGGCTGTAAGTGTTTCTGTATAACCTGCAGTAACATTTACGGTAACACCTCCGGCGCCCACACCCTGTGTATTGAGCGCGGAAACAACAGATGCAATAGTTGGATAAGTAGCACTCGGTACGGATAAGGTGCCCGATAACTGGGCTCTGGCAGAGGTTGTAGCCCCTACAAGACACAGGCCTATAAGCGCTTTTTGTAATGGTAATTTCATACTCGTAATTGGGATTGAGAAAACTTTGTTTTAGAGATAAATCCGGGACGAATTGGGAAGCAGAGCAGTCGATAATTCCTGTAAATCAAATTGGGTAGCTAAAATTTCTTCGAATTGGTTTTGGGCATGCCTCCGGCTATACCGATGTTTTTTCAACTTCGGAGCAGGCGTAGTTATGGCATCCTTTTAAAGTCCGGACGCGGGACTAGTTTTGCTTTCCTGGAAGTCTCAGCGTTGGGTTCAGTTTTCCTTCCAATGTTTATAGATGTGATTGTTTACAGGTCGCACATGCGAATGATGTCGACAATTGTCAATTTAATGCAATTATTTAACAATTTTACAACAGTTGATTTTCCTTAACAGTCGAATAACAACAAAAAAGCGAACCAAAACGTCTAAAAATGGCGCAAAAATCAATGATATTTTTTATCAGTTTTTTATCCTGAGGCAAGCATAAAACCAAAAAAGGGAATAAGCCGAGTGGCTTATTCCCTTTAAGTTATTCAAAACGTATCAACGTTTTAACCTATCAACACATTAATGACTCGTCTTCACCAGTTTCTCAATTTTTACGAGAATATCGTTTTCATCAAGTACACGGATCATATAAACGCCGTCGGCGTAATTGGAGATATCTATCTGCTTCGCTTTTTTCACATAATCGAGCACACGGCCGTCTACTGCACAAAGTGCGACATTCACATCTTTCGGCGCATCGATATATACTTTAGAAGAAGAAGGATTCGGATAGATTCTTACCATCTCTGCTTTTATGGTTTCAATACCGAGGAACTGAATGTTTGCAATTGCAGACATCGTAGGGCAACCATTTGGTGCGGTACCCAGCACCGTATAGTAGCCGTCTTGTTCCACTGTGTAGCTGGCATTTGTCGCACCAGGAATCGGTGTGTTATTCAAATACCATTGATAAGCCGTAAAACCAGAAGTACTCAGTGTTGTACCATTGATGGCAATAATCGGATATACCAGCGGCACCACCGTTACTACCTGATCAAGAGAAAGACCGGTACAACCGTTTGGCGTAGACACACGAACCGTAAAAATGCCAGCTTGTGATACAACGGTATAGTTTGCACTGGTAGCACCGTTGATCGGGCTGCCATTTTTATACCATTGATAAGTGTAATTAAGGCCCGTGTTTACTGAAAGTATCAGATTATCACCTTCACAAAGTGCCAGCGGTTTGTTGTGCGTCACAACAGTATTCGGAGCAGTGAATGTGCTGATGGTAACAGCCGTCGTGGACGTAGCAGTACATCCGTTTGCAGTTGTCACCTGAACCGTGTAATTGCCCGCTGTACTTGTGCTATAAATCTGACCATTAGCTCCCGGAATAATAGCACCGTTCAAATACCACTGATAAGTGTAGCCTGCTCCGGCCGGAGCTTCCAATGCAGCTGTATCATTCGCACATATCGTCGTTGCTGTAAGTGCTGTAATATTTGCTGTAGGTAATGGGAACGCTGTAACATTTATTGCCGATGATGTATTCGGACAAGTACCGTTGGAGACCGTCACCGTATACGCCGCTGTCTGAGTGGCCGTGTAGCTGGATGTTGTGGCACCGGGAATTGGCGTTCCATTTTCTTTCCAGGTATAGGTAAGTCCTGTTGTTGGCGATGCATTCAATATTACGTCACCACCAATGCAGAATCCAATTGGTCCGGATGCAGTAACAGTAACCGCCGGTAACGGATTTACCGAAATCACGACGCTGTTTGATGTAGTGGCACATCCGCCATTAGAAACATCGACAGTATAAGTGCCCGCCTGTGTTGCATAATGTATGTTGGCGGTTGCACCTGCGATAGTAGTACCATTACGTTTCCAGATATAAGTAAAACCTGTACCCGTATTCGCAACCAGCGCAGTACTATCACCCAGACAGAAAGTTGTATTGCCTTGTGCTGAAATAGTAGCCGTTGGCGGTGGCAATACTGCTACATTAACAGCTGTAGCCGTTGCACTACAACCATTACCGGTAACGGTTACCGTGTAAAGCCCAGTGGCGGTTGCTGTATAGCTGGCATTGGTAGCACCATTGATACTACTTCCGTTTAGCTTCCATTCATAAGTAAGACCTGTACCTGTAGCAGCATTCAATACTACATTACCGCCTGTACAAACCGTAGTTGGTCCGCCGGCAGTAATGGTTGCAGTTGGTAAAGGTGTTACGGTAATATCAGTTGCTGCGGACGTAGCAGCACAACTGGCAGTTGTTACAGTCACCGTATAACTTCCCGCAGCGGTTGCAGTGTAAGTACCGCCGGTAGCACCATTGATAACTGCGCCATTCAATTTCCACTGATACGCGTACCCTGTACCTGTAGCCGCTGTAAGCACAATGTTGTTACCCGCACAAATGGCAGTCGCAACAGATGGTGTAATCGTAGCTGTAGGTAAAGAATTGACGGTTACTGTTACCGGAGTGGCAGCAGTAGAACATCCATTATAAGTTACCGTCGGTGTATATGTAGTCGTGGTTGTCGGCGTTACCGCTTGTGGATTAGCCGTGCCAACAACTGTCGCACCGTTACTCCAGGATACATTCGCTAATGAAGTACCAACAAGCTGCAAGCTATCAATCAGCCAACCATAATAAGTCGTTGAAACATCTGTAGTAATGCGGAAACGGATTTTAAACTGTGTACTGGTCAATGCGGCTGCCGGAATGTTGATGGTTTCATTTTTCCACAGTGCATTGGTTGGTGTCGAACTAGCTCCGGTAAAGTTGGTGATCCAGTCGGCATAACTGCGTGTAGAGAAAGAAACGCCGGTGCCAATCATTGTACCGGTACCAGCATAGCTAGAAGCAGGGAAAGTTGTCCATGTAGTACCACCATTCGTAGAATACTGTACGAAACCAGTGTCATATGCCGTCGTTGGACCTTCCATAGCTGCAATATGAGAGAAGGTAAGTTTCGCAGCAGTATAAGGCGTCAGATCAACTGGCGAAGCTGATGAAAGGTTTACGTCAGCGTAAGCAGAAGTTGTTTTAAACAAGAGAGAACTACTACCCTGCGCAAAATAAGTAGTATTCTGTGCTGCTGATACTGTACCAGAAACAGAACTTGTTGCAAAGGTTGTCAGCGGGAAAGAAGCATCTTCAAAGTTTTCCTTGAAGAAAGGCGCTGTGATCATTGCTTTCAGCGTATCCGGATCACCCGCACAAATAGTAGGTTTTGTCACAGAACTAACCACTGGAATATTCGCAAATGTATTGATCACATTTACCGTTACCGAAGCTATCGCGGTACAACCAGCATCTGTTGCGGTTACCGTATACACATAAGACCCGGCAGCAGTTGGCGTCGCTGTAATATTCTGACCTGTTGTACCAGTCGCAGGAATATCGCTGCCCGTTACCGGACTTGCCGTCCATTTGTACGTGTAGGTATTTGCCGTACCAACTTTCACAGTAGACAGATTTAACGGACTATTGAGACAAGCTGTTGTCGCAGTCACCGTACCGTTAGCTTTCACACTGATCGAATCTGGCTGCGTTACAGTCACTGTAACTGGAACACGAGCACTTTCACACAAGCCTGAAGAATCTGCTACATAAAAAGTAGTTGTTGTATTGATAGCACCTGTATAAGTGTTGCCACCTCTTTGCAGTACAGTATTGCCCGTTGCAGCATTGTACCATTTGTAAACACCAACACCGCCAGATACGGAAGCCGTTGGCACAGCAATACCACATTGGTTTGAATTCGTTGCAACCGGCGTTGCAGGTGTCGGGTAAACAGTTACATCTACCGTTCCTGTTTTAAAACAACCTGTAGTGCTATTGGTAGCTTTTACTGTATAAGTCTGCGTTGCTACTGTCGAACCTGTATTGGTAGGTGTAACAGTAACTGCATTTCCCGAAACAGCGCCCGGATTCCATTGCCATGTCATAGCACTGGTCACGTTTGTACCAACTTGTCCGGAAAAAGTGGTAACCGGTCTGGTAGTGGCAGATGAACCTGCAGTGACCGTACAATTGGAAACAGAGCCCGAATTATCGTACAATGTTTTGTTGGTTGTGCTTGCCATTGCTACGGAACTTGAACTATTACTAGAGTAATCGTGACAGATGGTCACCACAATATTAGAGACTCCGTCCCATGCAAATGGTGTCGTAAATGTATGCGTGTTTAAACCTGATACCGCAGTATAAGACAAAGGCCCATAAACAACAGTAGGTGTGGCTGTGTTGAAATTGGTTGTAATAGTTGTTGCCGTTGTAGGCGCAATTTTAATGGTATAATTACCCATTGTACCATTTCCCAGACTAGTTACATTAAAAGCAAGCGCAGTTATATTTCCTAACTGAAGGCCTGCTGCATTCAATTCAGCCGCAGTAAAAAGATATTGGGCTTTGTTTGCATAACCCGAACCTTCTCTATATGGTCCGCCTGTAGTACCCGTCGTTGATTGCGTACCTACAGCTGTAGTACCTGCTGAAGCAGATACGCTAAAAGCAGATAACGCTACCTGCGTACCCGTACATATCGCATTAGGCGTAGCACTCAAATTGACAACAGTTGGCAGTGGATTGATCACAATTGTCTTATTGGCTACAGCAGTACAAGAACCATCCACACCAGTCACGGTATAAACATAGCTGCCAGCCGCAGTCGGTGTGACATTTGTGCTATTACCTGTTACGGTGCCCGACATGCCACTACCTGTTGCAGGTGCTACTGTCCAGGTATAAGTATAGTTGTTGGCAATGCCTGTTTTAGCTGCCGTCATCGCAACCGCACTACCGATACAAAGGCTGTCTTGTGCAGTATTAATGGTCAGTTGATCTGGAGTGCTGACCGTTATAACTACCGGTACACGCGGACTTTCGCAAGCACCCGTAGAGTCTGAAACATAAAAAGTAGTGGTAGTCGTGACAGTACCTGTATAAGTGCTGCCGCCCGTCTGCAACAAACTTCCACCGGTGGCAGCGCTATACCATTTGTAAGTACCCACACCACCTGATACGGAAGCCGTAGGAACACCCACACCACACTGCGTGGAATTGGTAGCTGTTGGTGCTGCAGGTAATGGGATGGTATTTACGACAACGCCGTTAGATGTCAACTGGCAGTTGTTCACATCTGTAACCGTCGCCGTATAAGTGGTAGTGTTTATTGGCGATACAGTCAATGGAGAAGTAGTGCCTACAGTGTTTGCACCGTCTGACCAGGAAAAAGTATAGCCAGGTTTCACGCCGGAAAGTATCATTTTAGGTCGTGCATAATTGTAATCCGAGTAAGTGGTAACACCACACATGGCTGCCGGTGTATAACTATCATGATACTCGAAAGCTTCAGATGCAAAAGACGTGGCGTCATATTTTACTTCAGCGGCACTACCGCCAGAATTATTATTACTCCAGCAAATTTGTACCACAAGATTTGAAGTACCGTTCCATGTAAATGGTGTTGTAAAATTGTAGGTATTAATACCAACTACCGGCGTTGCATTGTTGCTATAAACCTGCGTCAGACTGGACATAACAAAACCATTACTTAAATCGCTGGCAGTCGTCTGCGTCAGATTAATGGCAAAACCGGCATAAGTAGTGCCTGCAGTAGTTACATCAAGTGCAAGCGAAGTAAAATCACCCGCCGAAAAACCTGCGGCAGTGAGTTCACTGGCTCTGATCATGTATTGTGCTTTATGTCCGCCGAAATAATGGCTAAACGGACTTATGTCATCGGTGTTATAAGTTCCGCTACCAGAAGTAGTGGAAGCACCCGCACCAAAAGTAGCGCCGAGAGGCACCACAACTTTCAATACACTTGGGCTGCCAGAGCATACGGTAGACAAACTTGCAGTTGCGGTAGCCGTAAGACCAGTCATCGGCGCATCGCTGTAAGATGGGCCATTGGTCTGTTTGACATTTGTTCCGTCGGCAACTACGACACTCCAGGCAACAGTCGCATTAACCGGTGTAGCTGCCGGAATAGTTGCCGTCCAGTTAGAGGCAGCGCTTGTGCTGCCGCCAGTCATAGCAATTGGCGTTTGTGCAATACCATTAAATGAATAAAGTAAGGTCACCGAACTAACGGATCCGCCAGCCAACGGTGATACATTAGCCGTAATAGTGCGCGCAGTCGCGGTACATTGTGTGCCTTGCGGTGTCATCGCCACACTATTAATTGCAGGAGTCAATGCCACACCGTTAAATTCATCTGCGCCAATATCCGGAGCAGAACCGCTGCCAGTATAGCCTGCATTACCAGCCCTTGCTTCCCCGTCATAGTCATCAGTCAATCCGGTAATGTTTATGCCGCCACTTTCTGCATAAGTTGACGCACCGCCAGTTAAATGCAGATAATTTGCTGCACTGCCTGTTGTGCTTGCAAACGCAGGGTTCTCGGTAACAGAAGTTGTGTCTTTACTATTGCCGATATACGACTTATACGTGGCCAGCGTTTGTTTGCCATTGGTCGCCGATGCCGATGCTCCTTCCCCGTAAATTAAACGGTTAGCTGCTGCCGTACCCGCATAAAACAGATTGCCATTAGAGCCAACCTGATATTTTGCACCCGGAGCTGAAACATAACGAAACGCTGCACTGTACCCACTTGTAGACCCTGGCGTTGAATTATTAACGAGGATATTATTACGCAGCATCACCGTAGGTGTAGTAGACGATACATACAAAGCACTACTGCCAAATGTCGCACCAGTGCTCGTAGCATTGAGGTTTACCGTATTGTTATAAACATCTGCAGCTGCAACGCTCGATATGAAAATACCCACTACCGCATTCGCATTAGTAGCAGCAGGCGCTTTGATATCTCCTACAAGGTTATTATAAACCGTGTGCATGGCACTAGCTACGAGATAGATCCCGTATGCCTTTCCGCCGCTCACGCTTGCAGTAACGTCGTAAACCTTATTTTTATAAGCCGTATTGACAGAGATAGTATTGTTTCCCGCATTCAGATAAATACCATAAACATTAGATGAGCCCGATGTTGACAACGTGTTTACTACGTTCGAAAACACATTCAAATTGTTCGTGTAGTTCCCGCCATAGATGCCATAAACATCACCGCCACCGCTGATATTACTGATCGTGTCGTTGTTGATATTTACGTTATCACCGTATCCGTTATAGATTGGATAAACAATGCCTGTGCCGTTGGAAATATTCGTGATTTTATTTCCTGTATAGTTGACATTCTGTGTGGACAAAGTATTTGAGTACAATCCATAGAATGCACCTGTGCCACTTGCTGTAAAACCGGTAAATACATTCTTTGCAAACGTAGCAGTACCAGCACCGCCAGCACCATTGTAGTAACAATAAAAGGCACCATTTTTTCCACTGGTTCTGGAAACGCCTGATATCAGGTTATTCTGGAATGAATAGCTGTCGGTGTTTGTACTGTTATAAACAAAATAAAAAGAACCGGACACATTCAGATTCGTAAAATTCTGAAACGAGTTGCCATTTATAGTAAGCGTGCCAGTCACTGTAGCGTTATTATACACCACATAATTCGTGGTAGTATTTGTCGTCGTACCAAAACTGAAACCTGAGAATGAGTTATTGTTAATGCTCAGACTGGTCGGAGTATTATCATTATAAATCCCTGGCATTTTACCAGTCGTAGCCGTTGTAGACATGCTGCCAATGGTATTATTATTCGCATTGACTGTGGTCGCTGAAGAATTCAGGTAAATACCATACAACCAGCCTGTGGTCGCAGTAGCATAAGTTCCCTGAATAGTATTGTTATTTACGTTGATTGTATTGCTATTGGCAGTAGAACCAGCTTCCATATCAATCGCATAAATGTTTTGCGTAGTACCGCCGCCGGTCATGTTTACCGTGTTGTTATTAACACTACCCGCAGCACCTTCAGCACCCGGCAAGTAGATACCACGCAGTGTGTTTACATGATTTGCTCCGGAGCCGTTATTGTTGGTTACAGTGTTGTATGAGATATTAAAACTCCATACATTTTTCGCAACAATACCTGCAGCAACCTGCGTTGCGCTGGCACCACCACCAAAGTTGATGACCGTATTGCCCGTAGCGGTGGTAGCACCACCAATATCATTATTGGCGTCAGCTGATGTATATGGAGCAGCAGCCGCATAACCACTGAGTGCAATACCAGTGTTACAGTTCTGTACTGTGTTACTATAAAATTTATTATTGGAACTCGCGCCTGAAGGTGCTGCAACAGTAAGCGATGCCTGCGTTGTTGCAGGCGTACAGTTCACCATTTCAATACCTGTAGCACCCGGAAAGAAGGGGCTGGAAGAACCCGCAGCCGTCCAGTTAAGGCGGTTAAGTGTTATAGTACAATTTTTAATCGTGTTGTTTTGCGCGCCGTCGGTTGCACTCGCTTTGAAGAAAGCATAACCATATTCCATTAAAATACCAGCGGCAGCAACCTGCGTAGAAGCAGCGGCCGCAGCAGTATTATTGGCGCTGTTTTCTGCAAGGTTAATGCCATCAATAGTCACATAGTCGGAACCTACGAAATTCCAGATACCGTCGGGCGTTGCAGAAGCAGCCGTAGCAGTTCCGGAAGTGTTTGAGTAAGCGGTAACGATCGGATTGGCGCCGGTACCGGATTTCTGAAAGATGATCGGATTAGCCGATGTACCTGTTGCGGTAAGTGAAAGCGTTGCTGTAAGTGTCTCTGTATAGCCTGCAGCGACATTTACGGTAACACCTCCCGTTCCTACACCTTGGGTATTGAGCGCAGAAACAACAGATGCAATGGTGGGATAAGAACTACCAGGAACGGATAAGGTGCCCGATAACTGGGCGCGTGCAGCGGTGGTAGCCCCTACGAGACATAAGCTCATAAGGACCTTTTGTAAGGTTAATTTCATACTCAGAATTGAAGTAAAAAAAAGCGTTGATGTGTAGCAAAGCCAGTAGTGATTCGGGTGTGCATAGAGTGGTCGGTTAATTCCTAATACGTGTTTGGTAGCAGTAATGTTTAAAAAATATTGTTTTGGGCATGCCTACGGCAAAACAGGTGCTTGAAACACCAGTGCAGGCATCGATAATTATACCAGATTATAGTCCGGGTAGCTGGACTGTTTTGTTTTATTTAAGGAGGGAAATGCAGTAATCCCAATTCGGTTTATGGTAAAAGCATTTGTTTACAGGTAGCACGTCAGTAATGTGCGAACGATCAAAATAGGTTAATTATTTAGCAATTTTATAACACTTCAAATCCGTTAACAGACTATTAACAAATCATTAAGTAATTAAAAACCTTGAAATCATCATTTTATTCGTATATGAAAAAAATAAGGTTTTGGTTTAATGGCGTGGAAAAAAATATCTGATCGCCGATGTCTGATTTTCCGATCGCTGATTTTAGGCACTCAAAGCGTAAAGCCTAAAGCTCAAGGTTTGTTCCCCGCGGTAATTCGAGCTATATTAAAATAAGTGTCACCCTGAGCGGAGGCGAAGGGCCACGCACAATGCTTCGACTGCGGTCAGTATGACATCGCGCTTTGCCCGCGCATCATCGTACAGACGTTGCACGCTACATCTCCAGACAAAAAGAAAAAAGCCCCGGATAACACAAGCTATATTAAAATAAGTGCCCCCCGGAGCGGAGGCGAAGGGCCTCGCACAATGCTTCGACTGCGCTCAGAATGACATCGCGCTTTGCCCGCGCATCATCGTAAGACGTTGCACGCAAGGTCTCCAGACAAAAAGAAAAAAGCCCCGGATAACACAAGCTATATTAAAATAAATGTCACCTGAGCGGAGGCGAAGGGCCACGCACAATGCTTCGACTACGCTCAGCATGACATCGCTGCTTGCGGGACACCTCCTACCGTCGACATGACAAACACGAGCATATATCCACAGCCCGATACTTAATATTTACTACTTGATACAAAAAAAAGAGACTCCTTTCAGGAGCCTCTTTCTATAAAAAGCAGATAAACTACTATGGGAAGATACCGAGTTCTTCGTAAGCAACACCAACTTTGTTGATTGCTACGATGAACGCTGCAGTACGCATATCAACGCCAGGGTTAGCTTGCATAGCTTCGCGGATTTCATGGAAAGAACCGATCATAGTGTCTTCCAGACCAGAATAAACCAGATCAACTTCATCCGGACCGTGCAGCAGTTGTTTGCGCTCGATGTCAGTTACAGTTTTACCAGTCATGTTTTCTACCGTTTTGATGATAGAAGCATTCTGGTTTTCGCTGAAACGTTTGTCCATACGACCGAAACGAACGTGGCTCAGGTTTTTCAACCATTCGAAGTAAGAAACAGTAACACCACCTGCGTTCAGGTACATGTCAGGAACAATGATTGCACCTTTCTTGTTCAGGATTTCGTCAGCTTCAGGAGTCAACGGACCGTTAGCGCCTTCACCGATGATTTTAGCTTTGATGCGGTCAGCGTTACCAGCATTGATAACGTTTTCCAGCGCAGCAGGAATCAGGATATCACATTCTTGTTCCAGTGTATCGAAGCTATTTTCGAAGAAAGTAGCACCAGGGAAACCTTTGATAGAACCTGTTGCTTTACGGTGAGCAACTACTGCTTCCAGATCAAGACCTGCAGCGTTGTAGATACCCCCTTCGTATTCAGCCAGACCAACGATTACAGAACCACCTTCAGCGAAGAATTTAGCTGCGTGATAACCTACGTTACCCAGACCTTGTACGATTACTTTTTTACCTTGAACACCAGGAGTCAGACCCAGTTTCTTCATGTCTTCAACAACGTTACACAGTTCGCGAACGCCATAGAAAACACCAAGACCTGTAGCTTCAGTACGGCCACGAACGCCGCCCTGGCTAACTGGCTTACCAGTTACGCAACCCAGTGCGTTTACATCACCCGGATTCAGGGATGCATATGTATCAGCGATCCAGCTCATTTCACGAGCGCCTGTACCGTAGTCAGGAGCAGGTACGTCGATACCAGCACCGATGAAGTTTTTCTTCACCAGTTCAGATGCATAACGACGTGTGATTTTTTCGAGTTCGAAAACGCTGTAGTTTTTCGGATTGATACGGATACCGCCTTTCGCACCACCAAATGGTACGTTTACGATAGCGCATTTGTAAGTCATCAGCGCAGCCAGGGCCATTACTTCGTCCTGGTTTACATCCATGCTGTAACGGATACCACCTTTACATGGCAGTTTGTGATGAGAGTGTTGTACACGGTAAGCTTCGATTACTTCTACTTTTTCACCGATACGAACAGGGAATTTCATACGGTAAACTGAGTTACAAGCTTTGATTTGTTCCAGAATACCAGATTCAAAACGAGTGTACTTCGCAGCTTTATCGAAGTTGCGTTCTACGCCTTTAAAGAAGCTGTAATGCTCTTGCTTGGCATTGGCAGTTGCTGTTTCTACCATAAATTGTTAGTTAAAAAATAAAGAGGTTAATTATTTTTTTCAAGCTTCTTAATCTTGCGGTCGAGGGATACCAGAAACGCAATAATTCCGGCAAAGATAGTAGCTAATACTAAAACCACAACGTATATTTTACCATTACTGCGGAGGCCGTCCGCCATTTCCGGATTATCGCCCTGAGCCCTTGATACAAAGGAGATTAGCAATAAAAATATGGTTGTAAAAAACGATGCTTTGCGCATTTTTATATAGTTTATACTAACTGTTTCACAATATTTAAGAATACCTTCACAAGTGAGTGCTTGCTCACCTAGGCTTTAGACTTCGCTGCTATTTTTTCCTCCAGTTCAAAACGGAAACTATTGTCCTTTTTGTACTTAATCAGATTGAGGCGAATGCAAAGACTGGTAATCCACACCGACAATAGAATCCACGCAATGATCGCCGGATAAAACACCATACGCATGTCACTATCCAGATCATATTTACTAAACGCAGGATTGCCGCTGCCACCGGGGTGCAACGAACTTACCATACGCGGAATCACGAAAATCAAAGGAATCATCAGCGCGAACGCGAAAATATTCATCACCGCACTGATATTGGCGCGCTTCTCTTCATCTTTAATACCGGCGCGCAGCACGAGATAAGCAAAATAGATCAGCATACACAAAGCCGCACAAAGCTGCTTCGGATCACCCGTCCACGGACCGCCATCCCAGGTATACGTAGCCCATTCCATACCTGTGAGCATACCAAGCACACTAAATAAGATGCCGACATTAGCGAACTGTACCGAATAAATATCGTCTTCCATTTTGCCGGAACGCAGATATTTGATGGCGTACCAAAACGATACAGCAAACAAAATCACCATAGCGAACCACATCGGAACGTGAAAATAAAGGTTGCGGATCGTCTCGTTAAGAATAAACAGTCTTGGCACCGGCAACAGCATACCACCGATCAAAGTGTAAGCCAGCAGCGCAACACAGACGATTTTCCACCAGGATTGTCGCATAGACAATAAAAATTTGGGGCAAAGGTAGGCTTTTGCTTTAATCCCGTATACATCTTTGTAACATTAAGTTCATATTCAAACTTATTACAAGTAAATGATAATCATACGATAAAACAAAACGAGACCAACTACCCTGCTATTCTTTCCAGAGAAAAGGAAAAAGAATAACGGAAAGGACCACCACCAATCCGTCAAAAAGAGCCAGTACGCCGGCAAGTGTCCACCAACCGGGTTGATAAACCGGCGCGATGGCTTTGAGTGCCAGATTGCCCAAGATCATCAGTACTGGCGTCACCAGCGGAAAACCGATAATGGCCATCATCCCTGTATTCTGATTGGCACGCGCCGCAATTGCCGAAATGAAAGTAAATACCAACGCCAGACTCACACCACCGAGCAATGCCACGCAGGCGAATAAACCATTTTGTGTAATGGGATCGCCGAGCATGATCCAGAACAAGATGAGGCTGACCAGCGTCATGAAGGTCTGCAGCACGAGGCTGTAGATCATTTTGGCGAGCATGAAGGTTTGTGGCTTGACGATGCTGTAATAGTAACGAAAGCGAGAAACGGACTCCTGCAAGAAGCTCTTGGCAACTGCGTTTACAGCAACAAATAATTGGGTAAGCCAGAACAATGCGTTCCAGACTTTATCCACCGGCTGACCGTTCATCATATAGATCACAAACACGGTAGAGCCCACGTAGAGCAGGACGCCGAAAAGCGTATGCTTCTGCCGCCACTCCATGACTAAATCTTTCCGTACTAATGATAATAAAGGACTCGCTGCCATAAAACCGGGCGTAAAGGTAAGCGGCGCGGTTGGTTTTGGGAACTTTTTGTGTGCGCTTTTTCGAATAGCTATTCTATTGATTGAGATAAGATGACAACTTTTGCGAAGTCCAATCTGGGGACGTTTTGTATGCCGACATACAAAGCAAACGTGATGAAATGAATAATTTTTCCTTTCATAAAGTGCTCCTGCAAAGACTTACAGCGTTCATTACTAGAGCAATCTCAAAAAAAATCGAAAAAGGATTTGCAATTTTAGAGTCCTGCACTATCTTTGCAATCCCAACAACGGGAAACAAGTTCTTAAAACACATGCGGAAGTAGCTCAGCTGGTAGAGCATCACCTTGCCAAGGTGAGGGTCGCGCGTTCGAATCGCGTCTTCCGCTCGGAGAATTCCAAACCATAACGGTTTGGAATTTTTTATTTAAGCACTATTTTAGTGCGGCTGCCCTGGTGGCGGAACAGGTAGACGCGCAGGACTTAAAATCCTGTTTGCCGTAAGGCGAGTACGGGTTCGATTCCCGTCTGGGGCACACAACCCACCGAAAGGTGGGTTTTTTCATGCCCGTACATGCCACAAATTCAACGTTTTCCTGTTTTTGTTTAGCTCCAATATTCTCTTGTTTTCGCTTTTTTTGTTACTCTGTTGTTACTTCAAAAATTTTCGGTTTACTTTTGTAAAACATTATCCAACCAAAGGAATCAAAACGATAAAAACATCGGTGAATCTACATTACATCACTTTTTTAAAGTAACAAAAAGCAAAGTAACATGGGTGTGACGCTTAGAAAACGGAAGAATGCGGACGGTACGACCTCGCTAATTCTTGATATTTACCACAATGGTAAACGCAGCTATGAGTTTTTAAAGGATTTGAAACTAAAAACGAAGCCTAGCTCACCTATCGATAGACAAACAAATAAAGAGAATTTAGAGCTCGCCGAAAGCATTAGAAATAAGCGAGCACAAGAACTTGTAAGCAGTGGTTATGATGTCGTGACCTCCTTCAAAAGCAATGTAGATTTTATCCAATACTTTGAAAACTACATTAGCAAGTACACCAAGAAGGATAAACGGAACATGGAAGGAGCATGTAATCGGTTCAAAGCATTCATGAAAAAAGAAGGCATCAAAAGCCTTACGATGAAACAGCTTAACGAGAACATCGTTTTTAAATATTCTGAATACTTGCGTGAGACATCGCAAGGTGAAGGTGCTAGCAGCTATTTCAAACGGTTCAAAAAAATGATTAAGCAAGCAGTAAGAGAGAAAGTGCTATTGAACAACCCGACATCCGATGTAACAATAAAAAGAGACGATAGCCTTGTGAAACAAGTGCTCACAATAGACGAGATAAAGATACTTGCAGAAACACCGATAACTAATGGTGAAGTAAGGAATGCATTTTTATTTTGCTGCTTTACGGGGCTGAGTTGGATAGATGTAAAAGAATTAAAGTGGAAACACATTGATCTTAGGAACCAAAAATTGACGAAGGTAAGAGCAAAAACAGGCACAGAAACTGTAGTTAACTTACACAGCACTCCCCTTTCAATGTTGACAGAGCCAGGTCAGCAAGAGGATTTAGTATTTACTTTACCAAGCAACACTGCCGCGCTTAAATCCCTTAGAAGTTGGGTTTCGAAAGCAGAGATTCAAAAGCATATAACATGGCACTGTGCTCGTCACTCCTTTGCAACCAATCTTGTCCACTATAAAACTGACGTCACAATTATCAGTAAGTTGTTAGGACACTCCACGCTTAAATATACCCAGAGATACACCCACATCGCCGAAGATTTAAAAAGGGAAGCGGTCAATAAACTACCGACTATTTAAATTACACTATGGAACCGACGACAGACATGCGCAATTTCCCGAACCCAGACTATGTAGAGATAAAAAAATATCTCAATGATCGAGTTGTAAACGAAATCTATTTTAAAAAAAACTTCTCGCTATTCGTTCAAAAGGATAAATATATTCGATTCCGCGAGTTCCTAGAAGACGAACAATTAGCATCTGACGCCAACCTATACTTCTTGGGGCTTTATTATTTTGATGCGCTAGATAGTGCCAAATGGAGCACTAGCATTGAATATTATAAAATACCCAATAACTACAATCAGGATTTGAAGGGGTTAAAATCTTTTTTTAAAGAATTAAAATCCGCTTATGAAAACCCTAAAAAGAATACAAATGACGAGGACTATTTACAGTCATTAACATTCAAATCAAATAGGAAAACTGTATCAGTAAAGACACACCCTTTATTGTTTGATATTTTCTTTGAACTTTCCGATTGGGTAGAAAATCAGCCCGAGACAATAGTACCCAAAGAAAAAAATGTCGCCGCATACTACCGTGATTTTATCAAAAGAACGCGGCCTTTATTTAATTATTTGCGTCATACCCATTATGCTAAAGAAACCGATCAAACGATTTATTCTCTCGTAGCAAATTTTGTCGATGCTTTGGGGTTTAATTGGGAAGACAAGGATGAAATAGTTAAGAGCGAGTATATTCGTAAGGCATATAATTAGTACCCGCTTTTATTTAAAGACACTACCCAACTTTTAAAAAGCAATCAAAACATTGAACAATGGTTATGGAAGTAAAAAGAAATGGCAATAAGATTTTTGCCCCATTGATCGGCAAAGAATTGATTTGTACACCTGAGGAAGAAGTTAGACAACAGTACATTGTTCACTTAGTAAACCAATATGGCTATTCACTAGACCAGATGGCTCAAGAGGTAAAAGTCAACAACTCTAAAAGAGGTCAGGGTAAAGCCCGGGCAGATATTGTAATCTGGAAAACTAAAGAAGACCGAAATTCCGATAATAGTCCAATTATCGTTATTGAATGCAAAGCAGAGCAAATCACCATTCACGAAGAAGACTACTACCAAGGATACAACTACGCATCTTGGGCAGGTGCTGACTTTTTTGTAACCACCAACCTGAAGGATACAAAATTCTTTAAAGTTGTAAACGGTAGAATGCCTAAGAAACTGGAAGAAGTCGTAGAAATACCGAATGCTATAGAACTCTTTGATAAAAAGAAAATCGAAGGGCTCTTGACCAAGACAAAGGCATTTACGCGAGATGAATTTAGCAGGCTACTATTCAAATGCCACAACATCATTCGCAACAATGACAAGCTATCTCCCGAGGCTGCATTTGACGAGATCAGCAAGATTCTCTTTATGAAAATTCGTTATGAAAGAGAGCAGGCAAAAACAAAAGCTCTTTTCTCAGAGGAAAAATTCAAAGGGCTTCGAAATGCATATGTTGAAACTACGGGCAGCAGTGGAAAACCTTTCTTTCAACACTTTTTTGACTTGACTAAAAAAGTTTTCGAAGCGGATGAAATTTTTGACCCAAACGATACAATCAAGATTAGAGAAACAAGCTTTTTACAAATTGTGAAAGAGTTGGAAAAATATAATCTTTCTGACACCTCTGATGATATAAAGGGTATCGCCTTTGAAGAGTTTTTAGGTAGAACATTCCGTGGAGAGCTAGGCCAGTTTTTTACTCCACGTACCATAGTAGATTATATGGTTGATGTACTTGACCCAATGGAAGGTGACATAATTTGCGACCCTTGTTGTGGCAGTGGCGGTTTTTTAATCAAAGCATTTGAATATGTTCGGGATAAAATAGAAAGAGATGTGCAAGGCCAAAAAGAGAAGATTAAAAAACACTACTTTGGACAGGACTATAATACTTTACCAGAAAAGAGACAAGAGGAGTTGGCCAAACAAGTAGATGAACTATTTGGCAAATTCAATTTCGAATTGGATATACATAACCCTAGGGGCAGACTTAAGACGCTTTCGTATGATTGCATCTTCGGGACTGATGCCAATCCAAGAATGGCGCGTACTGCCAAAATGAATATGATTATGCATGGTGATGGCCATGGTGGAGTACATCATCATGATGGTTTATTAAACGTCAACGGGATATTTGACGGGCGTTTTGATGTCATATTAACAAATCCCCCCTTCGGTTCCCGGGTTAATAAAACCTTAAAGGTCACCCCTTCCGATGTTCCTAATGAAGATAAAATCAGATTTTATGAAAAGAGGTACGGTAGCCATTACAGAGAGGCTGTTGTGAAACAAATTCAGGATTGGGCTAATTATGATAATGGTCACGGTGAGAGCCGAGGAAAAGCCTTATTGGACATTTTTGACGTTGGAGCTTGGAGTGGATTGACAGAAGTACTCTTTATAGAAAGATGTCTTAATCTTTTAAAACCGGGCGGCAGAATGGGCATTGTACTTCCTGAGGGTGTCCTAAATAACACTGCTTTGCAAAAAATTAGGGAGTACGTTGAGGGCAAAGCTAAATTAATTAATATAACATCTATACCGCAAGACGTATTTGTCGCGTCTGGCGCCACTGTCAAGCCTAGCTTATTATTCCTTAAAAAATTTACCCCCGAAGAATACGAGAGTTATCTAAAAATCGTTGAGGATTCTACCAAAGAAATAAAGAACAAGTACGAGCCTAAACTGAACGAATTAAAAACAACTTTCAAAAAAGACGAAGAGACTTTTAAAGAGAGTCGCAAAGAACTTAAAGAACTTAAAAAAAGATATTCCGAAGAGATAAAACGGATTGAAGATCTAATAAACATTGAAATCAAATCCATAGTAAAAGAACGTTTCGATTACCCCATTCCAGTTTTTGAAATAGAGAAAGCCGGCATCTCCAGCACTGGAGCCCCCTGCGAAAACGAATTGGTAGAAGTGGCTGCAGAGTTTAGAGCATATCGAATGAAGGCAAATCTGTGGGATGAACCAAAGAAGGAAGTTCAGTATCCTGTGGATGAAAATGGAAATATTGCCCGATTGCAATTAATTAATGGAACAAGAGTAACCGAACCGGAAATTTTTTATGAAGCATATGCAAACTGAGACGGTATTCAAATACCTAAACGAAGTGCGCTTTAAAACTTTGTCGAATTGGAGCGCTGGCACCATATTAAGCAATAAAATACTTTATAAAGATGGTTTCAACCTAGAACCAATCAGGAATCTTATTCTTCGAAATAGGGAGAGGGAAATTCTAGAGGATGACAAAGCATATAAACAAGTAACTATAAAGCTTTATAGCAAAGGTGTAGTTCAGCGTGGTGATGAATTAGTATTAGGAAAAAATATCGGTACTAAAACTCAATTTCGTATTTCACAAGGTCAGTTTATTATGAGCAAAATAGATGCTCGTAACGGGGCTTTTGGCATTGTGCCTGCCGAACTCGAAGGAGCCATTACAACTCAGGATTTCTTAAGCTATAATATCAATACAGAAAGGATACTACCGGATTTTTTTAATCTAATCACGGGAACAAGACACTTTGCTGAACTTTGCCAACGTGCTAGCTCGGGCACTACTGGCCGGCAGAGAGTAGATGAAAATGCCTTCTTAGAATTCAGAATTCCGGTGCCCTCTATTAAAGTCCAGAAGGAGATATGTTCAGAATTTGAAACGAATATGTCATTGGCAAATGAGGCTGAAGAATTGGCCAATAACCATGTAGAGTCACTAAAAGGGATATTTGAACCTATCCTCAAAATTAAAAACGATGAGAACAAAGGAAGGTTTTCTGTTTACAGTTTTACTGATTTAGATAGATGGGATTTATGGAACAGAACAGTAGAATTAAAATCAAATTACCCATTAAAGAAAATGAGTCAGCTTATTAAGTCTATTAATACAGGTACGACTCCTCCTACGACCAAGAAACACTATTTCGAACCTGGCGAAGTGAATTTTTTCACCCCAGTTGATTTAGGGACTGAAAAATATTTAGTACAAGCAGAACGAAAAATATCGCTTAAAGCAATTGAAGACAAAAAAGCAAGAGTGTTTGAAAAAGGAACATTACTGTTTGTTGGAATTGGATCTTCAATTGGCAAAATAGGCATCGTAGCCGAACAGTTTGCCTGTTCTAATCAACAAATAACCGGCTTTTTAATTGATACACACCAGGCTTTGACAGAATATGTATATTACTATTTCAAGATGTTCAAAGAAATTACAACTTTGGAAAAAACACAAGCAACATTGCCTATAATCAATCAGGAAAAAATAAACAACATACCAATCCCCTTACCTCCAATGGAATTTCAAGAGCAACTGGTAAAATCAATTGACGAAATCGAAAATAAGATAGCATTTCTTAAAAATGCATCTGAAAATTCAAAGAAAAAGGCGAAAGAACAATTCGAATCAGCGATTTTCAACACCAACCTTCAATTCAGCCAAATTTCTTCTAGTCAAATGCTAGGATTATTAAACTCACTTTGAATGAACAATTATGAAACTACTTACACTAGACATTAAAAACTTCAAGTTATTTGAGAATTTATCAATTGACTTTCAAGATAGCGATCATATCGCGGTGTTCATTGGAAAAAATGGGTCGGGAAAAACAACGCTAATCGAGTCAATAGTACAAATATTCGCTCCTCTTCTTAGCACAAAAGATTTTAAATCTTTGGAAAAAGAGTTTTTCTCTTTTCAATTTTCGATTACTTATTTGCTCAGACGAGAAAAAATTACCGAAACATCTTTCGGGGGCGAATCGTTTGTCAACTACATTGTGGTAGAAATATCGTTCGACGACAAGTTGCAAATGAAATTGCACGAAGGCACCCAAACTATCGAGGGTTTTTCTGAAATAGAAAAGCATCTACATAGCAAAGGCGAAACGTTGGCTTATGTTTTACCTGACAATCTTGTAGTTTACTACTCAGGAATCTCTAACAGCATTTACAACATCTACAGTAAGTTTCAGAGAGAACTAATTACAGGGACCCTTACTGGAGAAGTTAAATTTGATCAGCCATTTTATTATTTCCTTCCACAGAACCTCCCGGCCATTTTGATTGGCTTATTGAGCTACGAATACGGAGATGTGCCAGATGCGCTACGAGAACAATTTGCAATCACTGGATTTTCTACAATTCGGCTCAATTTCAAAAAACCAAATTGGGCAAAATCTAAATCTGTGCCGGAAGATTTTTGGGGAGCGATGGGGGAATTAAGTCAATTCATGAATATTTTAAAAGGATCTACTACAGCGACTTTTAAAACAGATTCCATCTCGTTCACCATAAAGAACAAGTCCGAACTTGAAAAAATTTGGAGTTTTTACGGAACTGAAAAAAGGCTTTTCGAATACCTCGTTTCTTTGCAATCAAACGACTTTCTCGAAAGCATTGATTTGGTACTATTTAAGAATAACCGTGAGGTTGGCTACAATAATTTAAGTGAGGGTGAAAAACAACTGTTGATAATTACAGGATTAAAAGAGCTGCTAGCGGCTGACAATAGTTTGTTCTTGTTAGATGAACCAGATACCTATCTACATCCAGAATGGAAACGAGAATTTGTTTATCGCTTGTTCAAGGAAACAGAAGATCTTTTCAAAAATTTTTCCATAATCACAACTCATTCACCGAACATCCTATCTGCGTTAAAAAAGGGACAATTAAAAGTCCTAACCAATGAAAACGGCAAATCGAGGATAAAAGAAATTTCATTTAACCCATACGGGAAGCCGGTCGATGACTTGCTAACTGATTTCTTTGACTTAGAAGGATTACGCTACAAAAAAGTTCAACATCAACTTAATGACGCTTGGGACTTTATTAGAGCAAATAATTATAAATCTGATGAGTTTCAAACACTGTTTGGAGAGCTAGAAAAAGATCTTGGAAAATCAGACAAAGCACTATCAGATATTAGGCTTGAAATCACAAAAAGAATTAAGCTAAATGAGAAAAATAAATAAGGCACATGCTTTGGCTTCTTTCTGTGATTTTAGCCACCAAAACCCAGGAGCTGACTGGAATATCGATTTTAGCAGACCGGGGGCTAGAGGACATCCAATTTATATAGACACCAGAACAACCATTTTAATTGGAGAGCAGGACTGCATTTGTGGCTATTCGGAAATCCCGATTGAAGATGAGCGGGATTGTCATATAGACCATTTCAGAAAAAGAAGCATGTTCCCCCAAGACACTTTTAACTGGAACAATCTAATCGCGGCATGTAACCACGAAGCTTTCGGTGCAAAATACAAGGACAACAAATCAGGCATAAGACAACTAGATTATGCCAATATTTTTGATCCAGTAGTGGATGCAGTTCAGAATTATTTCTATTATAACGAGAGGGGGGAAATTGAACCGCACCCTAAACTCTCTGATCTAGTATTACGAGCAAAAGTTCAAAAAACGATTGAAGTATTTAACCTTCAAGATAAAAGCCTTGTGAATAGACGTAAAACAATAATTGAACAAATCAAATCCTATACAGACTTAACTCAAGCCGAGATTTTTAACGCCTTAATATCGGCAGGCTTTGTCAGCCTAATTGAACAATATACCAGCTAGACAGTCAATTAATTATTATCCCGAAACAAACCGCCAAAACGCGACTAAAAAATAGGTCGTCTTTTGGCGGTTCATTTTTTCCATTCTATTCCATTTTTGCTCATAGTTAGCCATTGCTAACGTGCACTGCGCAGTGTTACTCACATTTAAATGGTTCAAAAAAATGGACACATTACAATCTATTGAACAAAGGCTTGCCAACATTGAAAGCCTGCTATCTGGCGTAAAGACCGTCCTAACGCTTACGGAAGCTGCGGAATATTGTCGGCTATCGCAATCCTATATGTACAAACTTACTAGCGCAGGACTGATACCACATTACAAGCCTGCGGGCAAGATGCTTTATTTCAAAAGAGAAGAGTTGGATGCGTGGATGTTACGAAATGAAGTAAAAACATCAAGCAGCATTGACGCACAAGCGACAAATTATGTGGTAACTAACAAAAGAGGTTAACAATGGAGCATTCAAATCATGAATCATTGAACCCTAAATTTAATTTGGATGACTTTCGCAAAGAAGCGAAAGACTGTATTCAAAGAGGTTCGACCAAGCCAATTAATCATGCCGACGTTTTAGATAGATTACTCGACCAGATTGAGCCAATAAGTTTCTGTGAATATCTGGAGATGCCAGAAGGTGAAGACCTAAAACAGAAGCATATTATCGTTGCAATTATAAAACGATTATTAGAAGTGGCATCAAAATGGCGTTGGAATTTATCGAAAGTTTACGATTATACTTATGTCTATAATGGCGCGTACTGGCAGCAACTTGACAAAGATGAAATGAAATCCTTTTTAGGAAAGGTCGCTATAAAAATGGGCTGCCCAGAATATGAAGCTCGACATTTTGAATTTAAAGATAAGCTTCTGAAACAATTCTTAACTGATGCTCATTTGCCACCGCCTCCCCCAAAACAGGATAATATTCTTGTCAACTTAAAGAATGGTACGTTCGAATTTACAAAATATGGAGGAAAATTGCGCGAGTTCAATCCGAAAGATTTCTTAACCTACCAATTACCCTTTGCGTATGACGAAAATGCCAGATGTTCTCTATATGATGACTATCTAATAAAAGTCTTACCTGACAAAGAAAGCAGAGATATAGTACAAGAATTTTCAGGATACATTTTCACTACACTTCAGCTGGAAAAACTGCTTCTTTTGATCGGTAGTGGCTCAAATGGGAAAAGTGTGTTTTTCAATATCCTTTGCGCATTACTAGGACGAAACAATGTTCTGACGTATTCCATGGGTTTATTCTCCCACGAATACAATAGAGCCAAGTTAACGAATGTCTTAATCAATTACAGCAGTGAAAAAGGCACAGAATTAAATAGCGACACGTTCAAAGCTTTAATCAGTGGCGAGCCTTTGCAGGCACGGGAAACTTATGGAAAAAGCTTTACTCTGTACAACAAAGTCAGATTCATTATCAACACTAATGAACTACCTAAAGAAACGGAACACACAGAGGCTTATTTCAGAAGATATCTTATCGTCAGGTTCGACGTTAAAATTCCAGAAAGTGAACGAGATATTTCACTTGCAGATAAGATCATTGACAATGAGTTGGCTGGCGTATTTAATTGGTTATTGATAGGCTTAAAAAGAATACTGGAGCAACAAAAATTCACCAATTGTGAAAAATCAAAAAAAGAACTCGAAGAGTTCAAGAGGCAATCGGACAGCGTTGCATTGTTTATTGACGATCGTGGCTACGGCTCATCCACCAATAAAATCACCCTGGCAGAATTGTATAACGACTACAAAAAATTTTGCACCGACGACGGATATAAGCCTGTTAGCAAAAACAAATTCTCCACGAGATTAGAAAACAAAGAATTTGAAAAAACAAGACTTAATGGGGGTTCAACAGGCTTCTTTATTGGGAAAATGCAATTGCATAGTTAAAAAAAATACTCATAAATAGTTTTCACTTTTTCACTTTTTCACTTTCGCTCCGCCCAAGTAGAGAGGCAAATGAAAAAGTGAAAAAGTGAAAACTAAAAAACTCTTTTATGGCATACACATACAAGCTAGACAACCGGAAACAACATAAAAAATTCCAATGCCCAAGTTGCGGAAAACAAAAATCATTTGTTCGCTACATCGACAGTACAAACGACAATTATTTGCCGGAACAATATGGGAAGTGCGACAGAGAAATAAACTGCGGATACCATAACAATCCATACAAAGATGGCTTCGCTAAGGAAAATATTAAGCCGCACCACAAACACACTTTGAAGCGTCAAGCGTCGCCGATTCCTCCTTCGTTTATTAGTAATGATATTTTTTCTGGCACACTCCGGCACCATGACGAAAACAACTTTGTACAATTTTTAATCACGCATTTTGGAAAAATCACTGCGACTGATTTAATAGAACGATATTACATAGGCTCATCAAAGCATTGGCATGGGGCCACCGTATTTTGGCAAATAGATATTTCCAAAAGAATTAGGACGGGCAAGATTATGCTTTATCACCCTCAAACAGGTAAGAGAGTTAAAGAAGGAGGCAATCACATCAATTGGGTGCATAGCGTCCTAAAAATGCCAGCATTCAACTTAAAACAATGCTTTTTTGGCGAACACCTTCTGAAATGCGAACCACTCAAACCCGTGGCGATAGTTGAAAGCGAAAAAACGGCCATTATTGCAAGTGCCTATATACCGGAATACACTTGGATGGCCGCTGGCGGTCTAGCCAACCTATCATTTGAAAAATGCGAGGTTCTACGCAATAGAAATGTAACATTATTTCCCGACGTCAATTGCTTTGACAAATGGACTGAAAAAGCGAGAGAATTATCATGCGTTACAAACTTTATTGTAAGCACTTTATTAGAACAAAACGCCACGGAAATAGAGCGACAAAAAGGACTTGACATCGCAGATTACTTGATAGAGACTCAATCAAATAAGCATCTCTAGATATTCTAAAAAACAACCCAAAAATGGCAACAAACCAAATGGAACGGGTCGAAAGCGATTAAAAGCGGCAAACGAATTAAGCTGCTGCCTCTGACAGAACGGTGCATCCGATTTTAGACGTCAGAAAACTATTACTCGAAACAATAAAATATATCTCTACAATAAGTCTTTTTACTTCCCATAAAACATACTAACCATATATAAAATAGCTTTTTTCATATCGGTATTAAGATGATTATTGAATGGCATTAATGATAATTTTCTAAAGCCATTACTTATCTTGTTTACATTATATTTTCCGAATGAAATTTCATTAACATCGTCTGAATCAATTATCACTTTTGACCAAAAATTAAAAAGTCCATACCAAACAAAACATGCTTGAGCCAAATTATCCGTATTAATAGTATTGCTTGTCCAAGGAGATTGAACCAACGCAGCAGATGTTGTATCGTCAATGAAAAAGGCACCGTGCGTTGGCTCCAGCTGATAAAGAACGCTGTGAATTGCTTCATGAATTATAGCATCCATTATTACTTCTACTGAGGTAGCATGACTGTTAATAATCAAATTTAGACCTGCTAAGCCCCTGAATGAGGCTGAACTAAATCGATCATGTTCGGTCATTTCCGTTCTTAAAACAAGACATTCTGTACCAATTGCAACCAATTCCCATGTCTTTTCGGAAAGTTCCGATATTCTTTGGCATATCGAGGTTATTTTCGAGAGCTCAGTTTCTAAGGTATTAAATGAAAGCATGCATAAATCATTGCCTCCCCTATTCATTCCCGGAATTTTTATGCTAGACTTTGCAGAAAGCGGTAAAGGGTAATTTACTCTTTGCTCCAAAGGCATAGAATTATTTGCACGTCTTAAGCCGTCTGCTGGAATGTTTTTAAAATCATATTTTGAAGGAAGCTTGTTTAGCCAGGACAAATAAGAGAACGCATATTCCAATAACCGTAATTTGGTATTTTCCTCATTTTTAAGATTGCCGTAAAAAAGTTTTGCAACAAATGGAATTCTTATAAAAGAATGAAATTCTGTTTCATCCATCTGATCTAACAAAGACTTTAATTCCTCAGAAATCTCATCTTGACTGGAGATTACTGCATTTATCTTACCCAATAAAAAAGATTGATATTCCTCACAGATAAAAAGGGATACATCATTCTTCCATTCCAGAGATTTTGCAAACTCTAAATATGCATTCATGATACATTAGATTTACTTATTAGTAAGCTAAGAGGTAAGAATAGCTTTCTTAATATCGGCCTCAATTGTCGCACATATATTAAACAGTGCATCACAGTATACCGATGGGGATCGAAAATCAATACCATTAAATCTATGAGGCATATACCCCCCTCCACACATTCCTAAATATCTACATTGACTACAATTCAATGGGATATTCATTGATTTTTGAACTAAGCTTTTTACAGACTGGTTTTCTTCAAACTCTGTTATAGAGTTGTCGAGAACATTTAATCCTAATTTTGTAAAATCTTCACCGCAACATTTAAAAGTGTCTAACGGCTCCATCCCGCCATCTGTTTCAATTACAAAGATGTTAGCATCGTTTGTTCCAAGTGAATCTAAAGAAGGGCTTTTTCCGAATACAGCCATAACAAGTTCGCGAAAGAATCTGATGTCATAATCAGGGTCATCAATTTCCCTCCAACGTATATATGCATTTGCGAGAAATTCTGTATAGACAGAGATATTGTCCGTTGCACTAGGATAATGGGGAGATTGAATAACATAATTTTGGTCAGGAAGTAAAAAATCTAGCTTTTTTACACCTAGATCATGAAAATAATCTACAATCTTAGCACCTTGAACGGTTGGATCAATCACCGCGAGACATCCAGAAAATATATCCTCCGCTTCCTGCTGCAATAGCTTGATCTTACGCTCTACAATATGCGCTGTAGCATTGCCGTTATGCAATTTACGCCTCTTGTCGTTCACATAAGATGGGCCATCAAGGCTTATTCCGACAATGCAATTGTACTTCCTAAAAAGATTTATCCATTCTTCATTGAGCAATAAAGAATTGGTTTGGACGGTAAACCCTACCGAAACCCCTCTTTTATGGCCAATTTTAGTAATGGATGAAAATAATTGTTCCATAATAGGAACTCCTGCCAATAGAGGTTCCCCACCATGGATTACTACCAGAAAATTGTTGCCGATGTAATTATTAAAGTATTCATCTAGCCGTTCTAAAAATCCCGCAATAACAGCCTGAGACATAATCTTAGGCTGGTTCATCCAAGTTTGATCAGCTAATTCATACATATAACAATATGTACACTTCATATTGCAACGACTTGCGATCTTTAATACACACGACGCCAACATCGAATCTTCAATGAATAGGAGGTGAAAAAATTTACTCTAATTATTAGATCTTATCTGGGGAACTACGGGAAAATGCACTCCTAGAAAAAGGTGCAGCTAAATCTTTTTCTGAATCTGGAGTTAAATGAGCTTGAGACGCTAAGCGTTTCAACAATCGCTCGTGAATTGAGTTAATATGTTCCTCTGTAAGCATGTTACGATTGATTTCAAAAGTAAACTTTGATGTTGGATTGTTTTCCATAAATAAATAATTAATGATTAAATGATATTTTGAAATAACTCTCGGATGAAGATAGTGTTTTTATTTTAATATAAAAGCGTTAAAAAGAATTAAAATGCAATAAGCATTTCATTTTTTTGATCATAACCGCCATAGATTCTAATATGGAATAAATGTAGTTAATTGAGATTTCGGGCAGGCGGTAACGTCAAGCTTTGGAAAACTCCTTAGGACGTGAAAATTAAAATTTCAAATGTCCATCAACTGTTTTTTGAATAGGAAACGTAATAAAATTACGATGCACGAATACACTGATCAAATTAGCACGAAACACCTTCCTCCGAAAAAATTTCGAGTCCACCCGAGTACATTGCAGAAAATGCCTAAGTATTTAGCTCGTAGGATATAAGGTAGATATTGTAATTTGCACTGACTAAACAAAAATAATAATGTCATAAAAGAGGAGTAATCCGTTATTTATAAAGTTTTTATCGGTTGATGCTATCCTGAATTACGACCTTAGAATTAGCACTTACACATTAACGCGATACGCCGCATGGCGTAGTTGCGTCTTTTGTGTAAGATGGGCGTCGTAACCCAAGGATAGCGAAGGATTGTCAGCTACGCTATTTTTTTTTATCATATCCAAAAATTACAACAATGGATTTTTTAGTCTATGGAGGTTTCATGCTACTCGTGGTTTTAGCATTTTATCTGGTGTATCGCTATTTCGGATATCTAGAGAGCAGGAAAAACTTGTTGCATACGGAATATCTGGAGGCATTAGAATCTGGAGATAAATCCAAAGCGTTGAATGCAGGTAGAAGATATTATGCCCACGTAAGAGGTGGCAATCTTTCCATTTATGACGAACAAGCAATCGCAAATGATCTTAGTATAATGAAACCTCATGATTAACTAACATTTATACATCAACCCCTCAATGGAATCCAGTAACACGATGAGCAGCAAGCAGAATGTCTGCTATACTATTTTGTAAAAAACGAAGACACATTGAAAACATGAGAAACACACTATTAATAATTACCCTTGCATTTAGTATAAAAAGTTCCGCCCAAATTGAACAAGTTGAAATAAAAACAAAGCCCGCTGCAAAACTTGCAATACCTCCCTATGATAGTCTAAATAGAGACTATCATATTCATGGCGACCTCACTAAAAACGAATTCAGCAAACTCCGGGAGCTTATTGGGCAGGAACTTACTGTGATACCGAGATCAAAAAAATATACTAAATATTACAACTTTAATTTCGATCCAAATCAAGCTTTTTTTAGTCGAGCTGATTTAAATGGCACAAGAAGCAATTACAACGATTATGACGGAAAGAAATTAAGAATAACTGATTTTGTCATCTTAAATAGTTCATACGACGAAAACGAAATATCACGCCTTGTATTTGAGTTGGTGGATGAAACAACTGGAAGTAAACTCTATTGGTGTTTTTACTGGATTGGCAACATCTCATATCCCGATATTCCACGCCCATTACTAATGCAAGGACACTATGAAAAACTCAAATTAAAATATGTTGGTAAAGATTTCGTTTCTACCAGCAGTAGCTCAAATATGTTCTTTGATAATAATACTGGGGATAGTGTTGACATGCAAGCAGGAAGTATGTGGAAATGTATAAAAATGGCGTATGGAGACTATACAGATGACCCGTATCAAAAATTAACTGCAGTCTTAGTCAGTGATCGGGGCAACGAAATTGTGATAGAATTTGCGAATCTGACCAAATATTTTATTAGTAAAGAGCAACAGTTGAAAAACATCGAGGAACAAAAACTCAAACAGGAAGCAGAAAAAGCAGAAGAGCAACGAAAAGCAGAAGCAAGTGCCAAACAAGAAAAACTACAAAAAATTGCAAATGCCAAGCAAACCGAAGACGCACGTAAAAAATCGATAGCGAATGCCGAACGCAAAAAAAAGAGACAAGAAGACTTGATTACGAAATATGGATATAATTATGGTACAGCAATAGCCAATGGAAAAGTAATAATTGGAATGACTAAGGAAATGTGTATTGCAGCTTGGGGTAAGCCAATTAATGTAAATAGCACAATCACAGCAAACGTCACGCAAGAGCAATGGGTATATAACATGAAGACATATCTATACTTTGATAAATTTGGGAAACTTACCGCAATCCAAAATTGATAAATCATTCAATAATTGCTTTATGATTCTATCTGAAGCAACAAATTCAACACAACTTCTAGAAGGCTCATAGTTTATTATAGCACGACTAAAACGGGGGTTTAAGCTAAGTTATGACGAAAATTCATATAGCAAAATTGAATAGAGCTCTGCCTACTTTACCAAGCACCTCACCCCCTCAAAAAGACGTAAAATTTGAACTCAAAAATGTCGAAGCCTCGTACACTTCACTCATAGGGAATTAAAGGAATTTATGCCTAAATACGCCTTGAAAAACACAAACAATTACCAGTTAATAACCCAATAAAAATTTATGTACATTGTTATTGTCCCGCTTTCACTATTATCGCTGATCATGTTATTAGTTTACTCAGCAATGCGTAGAAGGGTAAAAAGCGACTATCAAAACTGGCAGAATAATTTAGAATTGGACAGACAAATAGCGAGTTCTTACGCCCAACTTGAAAGTCAAAAAAATAAAAAAGTAGGTGACGTAACAAAAGACGATGCTGATGAGCTAAAAAAATGGCATGAATTAAAAGTTGCAGGAGCCATCACCGATGAAGAATTTGAAAAACAGAAAAACAGAATTCTAAACAAAGATGTCGAACCTGATGAGAGTTAACCTCCCCTCAAAAGTCAACAGTATTGCGCTTTTTGTTACTCTATTGTTACTTTGCAAAACACAAATAAGCTAAGAGCACCGACTATACTGCATCACACGCAATTAAATTTTCCCCGTCTGGGGCACACTACAAAAAAGAAAAGCCGATCAGAGATGATCGGCTTTTTTGTTGAAGTAATTCCTACCTTTTTTTGCAAAAAATGGCATGTCGCCTGAAGTGTGTATTGTGTATAGTAAGTAAAATATTGATTGTCCCACCTGAATTCCTGATAGATAAGGTAAGTCTTCTAGCTGCAAAAAGTTGTACTTCATTGAACAGTACTCCCAATCGCGTATATATGTCAGGGTTGTGGAAGAAAATCCAACATTTGCCACAGGTATCAAAAGAGAACTTGTTTAACTTTAAAAAGAATCAACTTAATTATGGAACAAGCAATACTTGCAGGCGGATGTTTTTGGGGAGTAGAAGAACTTATCAGGGAACAGCCAGGTGTTATAGATACTGAGGTTGGCTACACAGGTGGCGATGTTGCCCATGCAACCTATGCCCATCATGGCACCCACGCGGAGGCAATCAAAATTGACTTCGACCCATCTGTAACATCTTACCGAAAGCTCTTAGAATATTTCTTCCAGATACACGATCCTACAACGAAGAACCGTCAGGGTAATGATAGAGGAACCTCCTACAGATCCGCAATATTTTATCTGAACGACGATCAGCAAAAAACAGCCAAAGAGATAATTTCGGAAATAGAAGCATCGGGAAAATGGCCTGGCCAAATTGTGACCGAAGTAGTACCTGCAAAAGAATTCTGGAGCGCTGAATCAGAACATCAGGATTATTTGCAAAAACATCCACACGGATATACCTGTCATTTCGAAAGACCGGACTGGAAATTAAATAAATAAAACACCGTCTGCTAGCAGCGTTAAATGATATTACAACGTGGATTATGATCAAAGCGAGCATTCGATTCTCGTCTGTGATACCAAAAAGAAAAGCCTCCCGAAATCGGAAGGCTTTTCTTTTCGTATTGTCTGTCTAGTCCTGCTACTTAAAGAGTATTCAGATTAGAAAACGTCCATTCATTTAGCATTTCATTCCCGTATAATTTCAGAAACAGAAAGCCTTATTCATCTTTTATTTCTGTCGTTGTACTGGTACTGCTGATATTTCCGAAATCATCTCTGGTAATTGTTGAGTCGGTCCGTTTAGTCCGATTTGATCCTCTGCTGAACAGGATAATCAGCACAAGCAGCAGCACCGTACCTGCAACCCAAATCCAATACCTGCTGAACCACGATCCGACATCCTGCCCGTTTACTTTTACATCAGGGGACTCTTGTGCATAAGAGTATATCGTGACAAACAGGGACACGACAAACAAGGAGCATCCTCTCCATTTACGATTTAAACTTGCAATAGTGTTTTTCATAGCTTTTACCTTTAATTAAAGTATTTGATACAATAATTAAACCACCGAAAATAAGCACGCTATAAATAGTTGGGACTGCACCCATTTTGCTGTTTACCACTTTCATTATCAGTACGGCTGATTTCGTTTGCGAACGACCGCCTTCGACTTCTTTTCTCAATAGAAAATCATCCTCATCACTTCCCCATCTGACAGCTTTCTTTCTTATTAATCACTTTGTTTTTGACCATAATTTAAATAATTCCACACCCCATTTTCAACACTTAAAACCATACCCTTATGCAACTCAAAACAAGCACCTCTTAACTAAAGCTTTCAAATAAACATAACCATCCCACAAATCTTATCCATCGAATCTTTAACCCAATGAAAAAAAATTCTGTTACTACGCTGATAATTGTCCCTGTAGTTGTAAGCATTTTGTTGCCTCCAATCGGATTTTTTCGTCCTCCGAAAAGCCTTTCCTATTTCCACTCAATCAAACACTACCGCTCCACTAAAAAAACGCCCGAGCGTGTTATAAATATTGAACTCAAATTTGCCGCGGTCGCTGACGACACTTTACTTGCTTTTTATATTACAATAATTAGTAACTTAATTACTTATTCTCCATATTTATCTAGTTACACATGAAAAGCAAATCCATTCCCTTTATAGCCGGCGCCGGTTTCGCGATTTGGTTCGGCGTGTGCGCTTGCGGCCAACAGCATAAGCCAACCGAGGAACATGCTAGCGGCGGAGATTCATCGCAACGAACCACAGAGGTGACGGCGAGCAATTTCGTGCGTGCGGAAACCGATATGTACTTCACTACATCCGTTAAAGAAGCTGGCGGCACAGGACAATTTTTCCATCGTAGTGAACTGATGTCAATCGACCACCAAATCGTTATTCGCGCCAACCGGGACGTGCTATATTCTTCCGGGGTATTTGATCTGGACGCGGGTCCGGTAACCATCGTACTACCCGATCCCGGAAAGCGCTTTATGTCCATGATGTCGATAGATGAAGACCAATACGCCGAAACGGTATATGCGCCCGGCACTTTTACCTATACAAAAGAAAAGATAGGCACCCGCTATTTGATGCTGGGTATTCGCACATTTATTGATCCCAATGATCCAAAGGATTTGCAACGAGTGAAAGACCTTCAAAACGCCGTTAAGATCAGCCAGGCCAATAAAGGTTCTTTTGTCATTCCGCAATGGGACGAACTAAGCAGAAAACGAATCCATGATTCTTTGGTTGAAGTAAGTAAAACATTGCCGGATACACGCGGTATGTTCGGGACCAAGGCAGAAGTTGATCCTACGCGTCATCTCATAGGAACGGCGACCGGTTGGGGCGGTAATGCCGAAAAAGATGCCATGTATCTTCCCGTCACGCCTGCGCAAAATGACGGTAAAACCGCTTACGAATTGACTGTTAAAAATGTGCCTGTCGATGGCTTTTGGTCGGTAAGCGTTTATAACAAGGATGGTTATTTTGAGAAAAATAATTTGAACAGTTATTCACTCAACAATATGACGGCGAAAAAGAATGCGGACGGTTCTGTTACCATTCGATTCGGCGGTTGCGGCGCCAAGTCCGGCAATTGCCTGCCCATTACGCCCGGCTGGAACTACTGGGTACGATTGTATCGTCCCCGTCCCGAAATATTGGATGGACGATGGAAATTTCCCGAACCCCGGAAGGTCCAATGATCTGCCAAAGATCCCACTATTTGCTTCATCAAAAATAGTAAAGGCTTTTCGGATGACGAAAAGCCTTTACTATTTCAACAAAATAAAATGCTATCGCGCTACTACAAAACGTTCGCGTTTGAGTTGATTATTGATGCGTAGCTCGATACTATACAAACCATTTGCCAGACGGGTGAGATCTACTACGGTCTTTTTACCGGTAGTAAGTCCGGAATGCACCAATTGTCCGAGCGTATTATAAATGTTGAACTCAAATTTGCTCTCGTTGCTCATAGCAATGTTGAGCTCGTTTTTTGCAGGATTAGGAAAGATCGAAAACAGATCATCGATGTGAACCGTTTCAACTGCGGTTGGTTTAGCGCAGGTAACGGGTTTCGGGGATTGTGTCACCAGTCTCATGGACGCAGCGCCCGGAACGCCATCGATATTAAGATCGGGACAAAGCATCTGATAACTGCCGTCGATCTGGCAAATCTTAATGGCATTTTTTCCATTAAAACCAATGATTGAATTATAGTCGTTCGCAAACTGTGCTGTGACGGCACCTTCGCAGGTTGGAATCGAAGAGCCGAGCGCGATTACACTCGTTATCGCCGTGATCGTACTGTTCAGTACTATTTTCACAACTTGTCCGCCAGAAGTGACCATGTACAAATCGTCATCATACCAGGTCAGATCGCCCGCCGCCGCATAACCGATGGTATCAATATATTGCGCAAACGCCGTGTTGGTACTAACGCGGTATAGCTTTTGACCCGCCTCCGCCAATAAAGTTGTATCGTTTAGTCCGACCAGTGATACCGCATCGAGTCCTGTAAAACCGATAGATGTTGCATTTGCAGTTGTGGTATTAATATGAAAAAGTTCACCGCCCGCAATGCCCCATAGTTGTCCGTCTGTAGATAATGCAATATCGCCGAATCCAATTCCCGTAGCACCAATAAACTGCCGGGAACAATTGGCCAGATCGAGTGAATACAAATCGCCACCGGTAACGGTTGTAAAGATCGGCTGTTGTGCAAAGGCTGTGTGGGTAGCTGCCAATAAAAATGCAATGATGAGTTTTTTCATACGCAGTAGTTTTTCATTAAGGTTATAGATATGACGAAGAGTTTGGCGAGAATGTTAGAAATATAATTAGTTCATATATCGAAACAAAAGACCATTCACAATATGCAACCGTTCAAACCTACTTGACATAAAGAAACCGACATTAGATGTGTCGGTTTTGCATTTCGATTTAATTATTCAGCGTACGACCATGGATACACCGCCTTTTTCAACCACTTATCTAACTGCTCCTTTTGCTCTGTATCCATAACCTGTTTTGCTCCGTCGATATAAAATCTGTTTTTGTCACCCATTTTATTGGCGTAGTTGATCTTTGTGATCTCATCTTCAATCGTGCATAAGCCATACTGCTGCCTGATCGTATTGATTTTTGCGATTTTGCTTTTGTCGATTTTGGGAATAAACAATGAGTCATTGTAACCAAGACATTCAAACATCAACGGCTCTTTTGACCCCATATATTTTTGCGTAACTACTTTTGGCCCAGCCAGGGCAAACATTAACGCCTCATTCGGCGTTATGGAAAACTGTTCCAGACCTTTATTGACAACGCTCCAAAACAGAAAATCATTCTCCCCGCTTTCCGCCATCTGAATATTGTGCAGTATAATGATATTATAAGCCAATCCATTAAAAGGACCGCTCTGTCCGTTTCCGATAGCATTAATGCCAAGCGTATGCTTTTGCAAAGTATCAAACAGTTCTTTTTGCACCTTCGCATCTACTTTCCGTACGGTATCTGTATTAACACTCCCATCATTTAAGTCGCTCGAATAGGACCGCACACCCTGATCCTGATCAACAAGTCCTTGTACATATAAGGCCATCGCCGAAGGAACAATTGTGTCGCCCTTATACAGATCAACCCAGGCCCGGATGCATTGCTGCTGCGGAACACTATAGTATTTCAGAATATGATTGCTGATGAATTTTTCGTGAAGACCACGCTGCAATAAACCATGCAATTGATTTTTAGCAAACGTAGTGTCACCAGACATCATCCCTGTGTGAAACGCATTGTACAAATTAATGTTGGCGATGCTGGTATCATTAATCGCACAAGCCATTTTATATTGTTTACAGGCCGCACCATAATCTCCTTTGCAAATAAGTTGTTCCGCATTGTTGATGTGATTGTAATATTTGTACCAGGAAGGAGCGAAAGCGAAGCTTTGGGCGCAGGTAATCAATGCACCCACAATTAGACATACGAACTTCATATTCTTTTTTAAGGTTTAAGTGTTACCAACAATATATAAATACTCCTGTAAAAAGACAATAGCTAAAAACTGTAAACCGTCCGCGTTCCTTGCTACCCAAATGTTTCGACACACCCCATAAACTTCCCCTATTCCACTATCAACAATTCAAGAACGATCATTCCAAAACCCAGCCTACATTTGCGGAACGATTATTCCAAAAACAAAATTTAATCGTTTCAACAATGAAAAAATTAGACAATAAAGTAGCAGTAATAACAGGCGCATCAAAAGGTATTGGTGCTGGTATCGCTAAACGTCTGGCAGCAGCGGGTGCTAGTGTAGTGGTGAATTATTCATCCTCTAAAGAAGGCGCTGATAAAGTGGTGGAAGAAATCACTGCCAACGGCGGCAAGGCGATTGCGGTGCAGGGCAATGTATCGAACAAAGCGGATATCGATCGTTTGTATGCTGAAACGAAGAAAGCCTTCGGCGCTGTGGATATTCTGGTGAACAACGCCGGTGTTTATAAATTCGGCGCTATTGAAGAAATCAACGCGGAGGATTTCCACAATCAGTTTGATACGAATGTGCTTGGCTTATTGCTGGCTACCCGTGGTGCCGTAGAAAACTTCAATGAGAACGGTGGCAGTATCATCAATATTGGCTCTGCGGTAACGGATATTACGCCTGTTTACAGCTCGGTGTACACAGCTACTAAAGGTGCGGTGAATTCGATCACACAGGTATTGTCGAAAGAATTGGGTGCTCGCAAAATTCGTGTGAATTCGATCAATCCGGGCATGGTGGAAACGGAAGGTGCACATGCTGCAGGACTTATCGGTGGTGATTTTCATGCGGAAGCAGTGCGTACTGCCCCACTCGGCCGTATCGGTCAGCCGGATGATGTGGCGGATGTAGCGCTGTTCCTGGCGTCGGAAGATGCGCGCTGGCTCACTGGCGAGATTTTAGTTGCGAGTGGTGGTATCAGATAATTTCTGTCACTTTTGTCTTGAAACAAAAGTAACCAAAAGTTCAAGGCTTAACGAAACTAGGCTAAAATGAAAAGGCATACAGCTACAATTATTAAAGCTTACTATTAGACATTAGCGCAATTCCAGACGAATCTATGCCTCGGCATAACAATTCTTACTACCATCATAATTGCTTTACGCTGTCTGCATTTCATTTCTTAACGCCGAGTTTCATTAGGCCGGGGTGTTAGCCGACAATCGATCTTAAGCAAGGAATGAAAGTGTGTGTAAACGGCAGATGAGACAGGGGCGCTGATTCTGTGAATAATTTAAAATGAATAGCTTTGCCCCGGCAAGGCTATTTTATATTATGGCAAGAAGTAAAGATTTTGACGAGAATGAGGTGCTGGCAAAAGCGATTCAGCTTTTCTGGCATAAGGGATATAATGGTACTTCAATGCAAGACCTGGTGGATGCATTGGGTATCAGCCGGTCCAGCCTGTACGATACTTATACGGATAAGCATACGCTGTTTCTGAAAGCATTGGAACGTTACCAGAGTATCGGCAATACGAATGTGCTGGAAATTGCTGCTGGTAAAGGTTCAGCGAAGAAGATAGTTCAAAAGCTGCTGGAATTTGCGGTGAGTGATATGATCTGCGATAAACAACAGAAAGGTTGTTTTATGGTGAATGCAGAGGTGGAAGTGGCGCCGCATGATAAGGAGGTGAATAAGCTGGTTTGCCGGAATGATCAGCAGATGGAGGATATCTTTTTCGAAGTGATTCAAAAAGGTATTGATAACGGTGAGCTTAAAAGCAAGGATGGACGGGCGCTGGCAAGATTTGTTTTTAACGCGGTGAAGGGTATGCAGGTAACTGCAAAGTCGACGAAGGACAGGGCTGTGTTTGACGATATTATTAAACTGACGGTTTCGGTTCTTTAATGAATGTGTGGAATGTGTTAATGTGGGTGAATGTGTCGTTCATTGTTCTGGAAATTTCACGCGAAAAGTCTAATTTTTCTCACGGCGGACACAAAGGCGCGAAGGTGTTTTCTACAATAGCATGAGTAACTGTCCACTGTCAATTATCAACTGAAAAGTTTCACGCGAACACTTAAAGAACAAAAGATGTAAAGGCAGTCGACGCAATTCTTCGACTCCGCTCAGAATGACAAACGAGTATGTGTCATGTAAAGAAGGGAAGCAGCAAAGGTGCTAATTTTTCTCACGGCGGGCACAAAGGCACCAAGATGTTTTCTACAATAGTATGATTAACTGTCCACTGTCAATTATCAACTGAAAAGTTTCACGCGAACACTTAAAGGACAAAAGATGTAAAGGCAGTCGACGCAATTCTTCGACTCCGCTCAGAATGACAAACGAGTATGTTTCATGTAAAGAAGGAAAGATGCAAAGGTGCTAATTTTTCTCACGGCGGGCACAAAGGCACCAAGGTGTTTTCTACAATAGTATGATTAACTGTCCACTGTCAATTATCAACTGAAAAGTTTCACGCGAACACTTAAAGGACAAAAGATGTAAAGGCAGTCGACGCAATTCTTCGACTCCGCTCAGAATGACAAACGAGTATGTTTCATGTAAAGAAGGAAAGATGCAAAGGTGCTAATTTTTCTCACGGCGAACACAAAGGCGCGAAGGTGTTTTCTACAATAGCATGAGTAACTGTCCACTGTCAATTATCAACTGAAAAGTTTCACACGAACACTTAAAGGACAAAAGATGTAAAGGCAGTCGACACAATTCTTCGACTCCGCTCAGAATGACAAACGAGTATGTTGCACGCAAAGGAGCAAAGATGCAAAGCGCATAAAAAACGTACCTTGTTGGTTAAGGGAAGGATACATTCATCATATTCGTTCACATTTGACACATTGCCTGATTTAACCAACTAACCATTTGCCCAACTACCAATGCTGATTCCGATTCACGATTTTACGAAGGACAATGAGGGAAGTGTTCCATTCCGGTTTATATCGCTGGGGGCATCGTCTCACTATGATTTTTCGGAACCGCACCGGCATAACTACTACGAGATTTTTTTCTTTAAAGAAGGCGGCGGCACACATTTCATCGATTTCACGGAGTATCCGATTGCCGACCACGCCATTCATTTTGTATCGCCGGGACAAGTACATAGATTGCAACGTAACAGGAATGCGCACGGCTCTATCGTATTGTTCTCCCGTGATTTCTTTCATCCTGTCGCGGGTAATTCCGGCTCACTATTTTCTTTTCCATTCTTAAATAATAGCCCATATCCGGTAATGGATGTGACGCAGGAAGAGTTCGACGAATTTGTGCCGCTCCTGAGTATCATCGCTAACGAAAAAGAAAAAAGCCGGGAACTTTACCGAGAATTTCTCCGTTCCTGCCTGAATGCAACCCTGCTGAAATGCCTGCATGTATTCGATTCTATTTATCCCGACAGAGTACAAAAACAAGGCACAGCATTTAACACATTCAGGGAACTAATAGAAAAGGAATACCGGACGCAACGACAACCGGCGTGGTATGCAGCACAATTACACATAACGGAGAAGCGACTGAATGAACTGTGTAAGGATGCAACGGGTGAAAATGTGACCAACTATATTAAACAGCGTATCATGCTAGAGGCCAAACGGCTGTTGGCAAATACTGATCATTCTGTAAAAGAAATCGCCACTTTTCTTGGCTTCGATGACCCCGCTTATTTTAACCGGTTTTATAAAACAAACACGGGCATGACTGCGGGTGAGTTCCGCAAAAACGGCAATTAGTCCAGTTCTACATCCATTTTGTCCATTGTTTCCGCATTGCATGTGAATGACCTTTGAGGTCATCAACCATCAACTCATTCCATTCCTAAAACAATGACTTATGAAAAAGAAAACACTAACCATTATCCTGCTGGCGGGCTTTTCGTGGGTATGCCTTGAAAGTTTCTCGACGGGCGCTGGTGCCGGCGCTGGCATGAATGCTACCGACTCGCCTTCCGGTTGCAGCTGCCATGGCGTACCGGGTATTGCAACGCCGGGCATCAATATGTCGATACAAGTCATGAACGGAAATAGCGCTGTAAGCAGCTACATCCCTGGCAATAGCTATACAATCAGACTCACCGGCACCAATACAACTGGTGGTTCATTACCACGTTTCGGCTATCAACTCACGGCTACTAAAACAACTGGCACTGCGAATGCAGGCAGTTTGTCCGCACCGTCGGGTTCGCATGCAATCTCTATACAGGGTATAAACATAATTGAACAATCTTCGGCACTGATGCCGTTTTCAGGCACTGGTGGCAACGGGACTCAATACGTTGTCAATATTCCGTGGACGGCTCCGGCGACTGGTACGGGCAATGTCTCACTGGCGAGCGTTATTAATGCGGTGAATAATAATGGCGCGTTTGATCCGGATGATAAATGGAATACGACATCGGTTACTATTGCGGAAGACGGCGTGCAAACTGCCGTATCTGAACTTAAAAATGAAAATAACATTTCGGTATACCCCAATCCCGCGAACAGTTCTTTCATTTTAAATTTGCCGCAATCAGCAGGACCGGCGGAGGTGTATATCATCAACTCAATTGGGCAACTGATGCGTACCTACTCCGTTCATAAAAATAGTACAACTTTTACTCCGGATTTGCCAGCAGGATTATATCATATTTCAGTGATTTCGAACGATCGAAAATACGTTTCTCAACTTCTTATTCAATAAAAGCTTGCTCGCGAAGACGCAAAAGTTTCTCTCACGGCGCTCACAACGACGCAAAGTTTTTTGTTTGTATTTTTTTAATGTCACATCGACCTAAGGAGATGTTCTAGCGTTATGTAAGTCCTGTGTAACGCGAGATCCTCTCCTAAACTCGGGACGACGAATGCGCGTAAGCTTCACGCAAATTGCTTCGTGCCTCGCAAGCGTAAGAGGCAAAGACGCACAAGCTTCTCTCACGGCGCCCACAACGGCGCAAAGCTTCAAATAATTTAAACAAATTAAACTCAAAATGTGGTTAATGTAAAAAACGGACAAGCACATTAACCACATTTTTCACATTCACCACATTGATCATTATCCTATTATCGAATTGTCACATTAGGGCATCCACCACTTCGGCCGCTTCACTACATAAGGAACGCCCATTTCTTTTGCATACTCCTCAACAGTAGTTTTAAAACCTGCTTCACGCCTTCGTTTGTTGACATTTTCAGGATTTCCGATTGGGTCGAAATACCATACTGGCTTCACGACACCTGTCACTGAATCTTTCACGGGATCGCCCCATAATTGTGTGCCGTAAATTTGTTCTTTTTGTTCATTGACCAGCGCACGATCTTCCATCATTGCCACTAAAGGCATTGCCAGCTCGTCTGCCTTACCTGCTTTTTTAATAAAGGCAAATATTCTTTGATTTTAGAGGAATGCTGAATCACGTAAAATGCGGCTTCATTGGTAGGTTTGCCCACAAGTGTTTTTCCGGGATAACCGTATTTTTTCAAAATGCCTTCCACATAGACCAGATTCATACTGTCGAGTACCATTTGTTTTGCCATTAAATAATCAAATATTTTACCGGGCGGCTGATGGTAGACTTGGGCTAAGCTGTCCAGTGTTGCATCTGAAACATCCTGTGGTAACCGGTATCGTTGGTCTTCTAATGCAATGCTGTCTAGGCTTTCCTTGACTGCGGGATTGATTTGGGTTGTTTTGTTCTGCGCGAGGCAAGCATGACCAATTAATGAGAGGACTAATGAATAAAGGATAAAATTCAGGTGCTTCACTGTGGATTGTTGATAGTTATGAAATAGGTTGAGGGGTAATATTAATGCAAAAAACAGCCGCTGATTTTGATCAATGGCTGTTTTAACTTTTATTTAGAAATGGTGTGTATGAGCGCCGATACAATCGGCCACACTTTTGTTTCTATTTGACGGCAGTCTGAGACTGCCAGTGTCGTAGAGCCAGACTACTTCATAAAAAAACTATTACTCTCATTGTTCACATATTTCGCCGGACTAAACTGATAGACATTGAAATCCCGAATGGCTTTAGGTCCACCCAGTTTATCTGCCGCAAACACATGCGTGTCGGGCTTTTGCTTGTATGGGATATAGCTGATTTCCGCTTGCTTGAGCGACCAGCTCTTTTCCGCAGCGTTATAGCTAAAACTATATTTCACTTTACGTAAAATAGTGCCGCCACCGCGCGGATCTTCAATTGTAGTGAATTGTATGTTTCCTTTATTGACGGATACTTGTTCGTAGGAAACTTGTCGCTCATTCTGTGAAAAGAGTTTTGACGGAATTAGTTTATCGTTACGAAATGTCAATTGAAATTTTCCGCCTCCCTGCCCTAAAAACAATATAGCCGGGCGATTCACGCCTTCGGTATCGTTTCGGATGAGCGATTCGTATAGCTCGGGATCTTGCTCTGATTTATGATTTAAAATAACGAGCTGGTCTTCGATGCCATCATTATTCGCATCACCTTTTGCTGTTTGCGCAACTGTATAATCGGAAACTAATGGCCGCAATAATTCATTGATTGTTCCCGCTTCTTCACTTAGTTCACCCTCACACCCTTTCTCTTTGACGGTTTTGAAATCGTGCATATGCAGACTATCTACAAAAACAATTTCCGATACCGGATCAGATGCAGCGTGCGCGATTTTCCAGACTGCGATGCCTTTTGCTTTGTTTTCCCAGGTAAACACATATCTGCTGCCGCTTTTGCCGTTAAGCACATAACCTTCTCCTTCTGGTTTTATGTCTTGCAGCGTGCTTTTATTTTCTTCACTGGGTAATAACTCATAAACAGATTGCTCTGAAATTCGCATCAGGCGGTTATCCAGACCACAAGGCTGAAAGATCACGTACGCACCGTTTTGCTTCGTAAGCTGTACCCAGGTGCCGAGATACGGTTTATCATCCGAGCGTGACTGGCAACTGGCAAGCATTACAAGCATCAATGCGGGCAATATGCTTTTTATAATTGTCATCGATTATGGTTAAACGTTTTTTCTTACTTGCGTTACTGTATACGTACTGCCGTTATAAGTGGTAGTCCCTTTCAATGAATGATCAGTGGCATTCAGGTAGAGCAGATTGTCTTCACTCGCGCCTTTATCCATATGACTGGTTCCTACATCGTAAAACCGGTAACAGATTTTCCCCTCCACACAGCCTTTGCCTACTATTACAATAAAGTGATCTGTAGTTCCTTCATTGAGTGTGCCGCCTTTGTAATTGAGCGCGTGATCCACACCAACGAGGATCGGGCGGCCGGCTTTCAATTCGCTATCAATATAAGCTACGCCTTTTTTGGCTTCGTCGGCATTAATATTGAGTTGCGTATGGTTTGAATTTTCCAAAGCGGTCTGAAACTTTCCATCCTGGCTGCCACTACCATCGCCAAGTCCTGTGGTGACTAATATATCATGACATGTTTTCCAGCAGGCAACATTTTGCTTTGCTTTATCGCCCCATTTCGGATTGAATTGTGTTTGCCATACTACAGTATCCACCAGATCATCATAATGCATCGTACCACATTTCGGGCAAAGTCCATCTACTTTTGAATTCTTTGCAGTTCCGCCATTACACAATTCTTTGTAACGGAAAACCTTATTCTTAAGCAGGTTGTAATACGTCTGACGTTTAGACCAGTTGATCGGGAATGCTTTATCATGAAAACCATTAATGAGTTTAGAAATCTCCATCAAATAAGTGTCTTCATAATCTGCAATTTCGTTCGGCGTCTTCCCTAAAAGATCTGCATATTTCTCACGCAGGTATTTTTTCTGTTTCTTGGTTGACTCGCTATCGTTCTTATGATCTTCCCATTTCGGACAAACCTTTGCTACAGCCCATTCCCAACCACCGCTATCGATACAGAGATGTATATCCGTTGCTACTTTACCGGGGCTGGTTACTACGTCAGGTTGCTTCACATAATCAGCATAAGTCTGATAGGCACCCGGCAGATTATAGAAACCCGTTGTATCCGCTGCACCTGTCAACTGCAGAATACCACGGCCTTTGTACGTACTCTGGCTGGATTTGTATTTACTGAGACCTTCTTCCGAAAGTCCGAATACGCCTGTTTCCTCACATACCTGCGCAAGGAAATGTATTTTACGAATACAAGAGGTGACGTTGTAACGCGTCATCATCGCATTCAATTCACGGGTCAAGGCTTCATAAGATTTATCAGAAACGCCGCAGTTTTTCCCATACCATATTTTCTGCTGACCCGTAAGGTAGTTCACCGTATCCTTTACTTCCTGCACGGTGAAATCACGATTACAGAAACATTTTCCGGAAGGCTTTCTGTTGTTCACTTTATCCACACCTACCGGTGCATTACTTGCATCAGGTGCTTTGGCATTTTTCGTTACAACGAGCAAGGCCTTGGTCTGAATATTCTGAACACTGAATTCATTGTTTTTTAATTCCGTTCCATATTCCATCGAAGAACCAAACATCTCATCTTCTTTTACCCATGCGTAAAACTGATGAATATTGCCGCCGTATTTGTTTTCCATATCCTTTGGCAATGTAAAATCTACCTCACCATAGCCTTCCTTACCAACTGTACATTTCAATGTATTACCCATCTGTGTATCGATACGCCAGTTCTCATGCCGGTAGATTTTAATCGTCAGTTCTTTGGTACTCAGATTCCGTGCGTAAACTCTACACTTCATCGTATCACCATAATTAGCGCTGTAAATCCGTTTACCTCCTTTGTAAAAACCAATGCTGGTAATCTTTTCGTCGGTTTTCAGTTGCAGGTATAGTTTATCCTGCGGCTGATAGGTATCGGCGAGATCAATCGTTTGTCCCTGTGTTTTATTTCGGATGACGAAAGCCAGTTTATCGCCAGCATTTACTTTATTGCCGAATTTATTTTTATCGAGTGTAAACTTCTGTTGAAATGTATTTTCGCTGGTAATTTTTGCGCCGCCATAGGTAAATATTTTTGTTTTGCCGCCACTACTATTCACCGTATAAATTTCAATATCCACAGTCATACCCTGTGCGGATTTGAACGAAAGCCATATAATACTTTCTTCATCCCAACCTGTGGTCGTTTTTACGTCACCATCATCGCCACGCCAACAGCATTGTGACAACCGGGGTTTCACCACTTCGAAGGTTGCTGTTACCTCTTCTGATGGCGCCATGAGATAGGCGTATATTTTGTATTTCCCTTCCGCTCCCAGTTTCGCATCGAAGCTTACAGAACCATTCACCACGGCATTTGGGTGTTCCCCACCTTTATCATCTACACATTTCCATTTTAACTGTGCCACTTCATCAGGCATCGGCGGAGAAAATTCAAAACCTTTAGAAGCATCTACATGAACAGATTCCCCTAAACGCACACTTGTTTTATCGATTGTGATTTGCTTAACGCGATTCTTCAATACCTGTATCAACGGCGATTGAAAAGTCTTTCCGTTCTGCCTTGCAATGACCACATAACTACTTTTATCGCTCGCAGTCGCTGTTGTCGTCATGCCTTCTGTGTTACTTAATACTGGCTGTGCCCCATCTTTTACCTGTACTTCCCAACTTACGTTTCCACTTGCTGCGGGAAATGGTGTTTGATCAACCGGGAACAAAGTCGACACATTAAATGTTGCAGGCTGACCGATCCGTATTTTCGTCTGACCATTGCTTTCTGCAACGCCAGTCATTTCATTATTTTTAATAGAGACCCTTTGAAACGCACTGCTGCCTTTCTTCTTGGCATCTGTTGCGCCTGGATTTTTCCCGTAGGCTTCCACAATGTATTCGCCCGGTTTATTGAAAACCGTACTCATCAACGGACCTATATCATTGCTTGTTGTAATTGGTTGCCCAGTTGTTCCGTTATAGACAATCCAATCGATGGTTTTCTTTTCAGCATCAGTCGGATTTTTTTTGGTAAATGCTATTGCCTCAAAATCTACCGTGCTCCCGGGTGGATAAGTACCTTCCGTTGGCGATTCTGTTTTAGTTTTGATTTTCGTAACACCAATGGTAACACTGTTGTCAGTATCATTATCTGCCTGTTTAATCTCGGCATCCTGTTCACTTACCGCCGGATTCGTAGCAGACCAGGCACTAGCGTTGGCTTCATCGAGATGTTTGGCGGTAACAGCTTGTTCCTGACCGGTTGTTTTTACAGTAATCTTCCCGCCCTTCGCACAGGTCGCTTCACTTTTTTCGGTGAGTACAAACGATTTCCCCGGCAATTCTACCGACTCGTAATATTTTTCCCATTTCAGCTGTGCCGTACAGGCAACAGGTTTGGAAGGATCAGGAACCTTGCATTCGGAAAAATTCAGCGCGGCAATATTATTCTCCCGGATGGTGGCAATGTATTTTTTTGAACCATCAGGATCATTGATAAAATATTTCTGATGGCTGATAACGTTCAGCTTTACGGGATTCGGCGATTTTGCTTTATCACATACACAAGTGCCGCCTGCACAAAGCAGCAACTCCGTTTTATCCGCTTTACTATTTTGATCTTCTTCTGTTTTCTGTTCCGGCATAGTGCCGCCATTTCCTGTTGGCTGGCCCTCTCCGCTATTCCCGTTGTCACCGTCAGCAGGCGCAGCTTCCGTTGCCGCAGCTGTATCTGAATCTTCGTCCAACGGTGACCAATTTTTATCTGCCATTACTGTTCATTTTTTCAGGTGATAGTTGAATCGTTGTTCTTTTCTGCCAGACATTCCCTAAACGCATAATGCTAATGGTATTAAACGCATTGTACCATCCTGTTTGCTGGCTGATTTCGTAATTCGCGGCACGTTTCACTTCAAGTTGTTCAGTGATTACAGTTCCGGTTTTTCGTTGCAACCATTCTTTTACTGATTTCACGGAAGTCATATCTGCGGTCTCGGGCAAAAAACCTTCCGCGTCTACATGTCCACCAGCCGGGGTTTTGCGATACTGCCAAACCTCTTGCAATGGCACAAAATTTTCGCCCATGACATGTTGCATACTGGTTGCTGGCGCGCTATGCTGTGTACGAAAATCAAATACACGTTTGTACACATCATTAAAATAATTGGCCAGCACCTGATCTTTCGTCAGTATTGTTTTTAACAACTGATCAGGATGTAAAATGAGATCGTCTGTTTTACGCACCATTTCATCTACCCACTGCCCCTTGTAAGTGGCCTGTACTGCAATTCGTACGTCTTCATTCCACAACTGCCAAATCTCAACATGATTACGAATATTGTATGGATTGCCATTTTTGTCTAATAATAATTCCAGCTTTTTCCAGGGCGCTGCCAATCGCAAAATCACATCATCTGCAGGATTGATCTTACCGGTATGATAGCGTGTATCTGTTTGTTGCACTTCCAGACAATAATCACCCCATCCCTGTTTTGGTGCCGGACGCAGTTGTAATCCATAGCGAATATTTGCCCCCGAGTTATCCCCGTTAAAAGTGGATTCCGTCTGTACGCTGACCTGAAATTTCAACGCTGTATCCAGCGGGCGATATGGTAAATGCCAACCCATAATTCTATTTTAGCGAGTAAGCTGTTTTTGTAAAAACACTGTATCCATCACAATTGCGTTGGGTTCCCGTTGTGCCTTTGGTCCGAAAATGTTGAGTGTATCGCTGCCATAACCATTCTTCTTTACAACGAGCATATCCGAATGTGGCGCAAGTCTGCCGCGCTCCTCCCCGGGCAACGTTCTTCTGTCTTTCACTGCTGCTATTTCAAATGAACCGTCGCCGCCGGTTGTTGTGAGGAGATTCATCATGTCATATGAAACCACCATAACACCGCCTAACGGCTGATGTGTTTCGGCATCACAGATAACACCCTTAATTGCAGGACGCAGATCAGCAGCGGCTTTGCAGGCAAAAAAACTAAGACAAAAAATAAGTATTGCGGTACGTGTCATTATTTATTGAATTTTAAACCGGACAACCAAACAAGTCCTGTCACATCCTCTTCAGCCGCTACCACTCTATCAAAATCTTTGTCGTAAGGTTCGTCGTTATAGTATTTCATCAGATCAATTTCGCCTGTTTTCGGATATTGAAATCCGCCGTCAGCAACGGTTTTCGTATCCGAAAAACCAGAACTGCCTTTGTGCTTGTAGGAATAGATATCGCCGCTGTAATCCTTTAATATTTCATGTCCGATTTCATGGGCAGCGGTTTCTGTAAAATGTTGGTCTTCACCCGCCTCATCCTGATAACCCCAACCGTTTGAATACTCAATATAACCAACGTTGTAGGCGACGATTTCAGATAACACCTGTGCGAAGAAAGAAACAACGCCATCCACAGAACCCGGATTGTGTGAGCGTTTCCAGCTGCCATTGGTATTAAATACGAGTTCGATGTCGTCCATCGAATTTTCGGTTGTATTCGACGGATGCACAAATACCTCGTACATTTCGCCATGTACCGTAATTCCTTTGGCTACCCTGTTAGCCGCATTGCGACTCCAGTGTTTCGTGAGTCCGTCCAGCGCCAACTGCTTCAACTGATCGAAGCTGCGACTGCGTGTGCGCAATGGTTGTATGCCGCGTGCTGCCACTTTATCTTTTGGTACTTTATCGTAATCATTGAGTCCATCGGCACCACCGTCTTGCAGATTAACACGCAGCACTACATCGATTTGTTTCTTCTTTTTATCGAGCTTCACATCTACCCAATCTACTTTTGCAGCATCTCCTTTGAATTCTTTTTTATCCTTCGCTGTTCCTCCATTCATTCCTGTTGCCTCAATTTCTACGGAAATATTTTTCTTCAACAATGCCGTATCAATCACACCATCCTGCGAAGCACCATCCCATTTAAATACATAAGAGCCAGGCGGATAACCGCCATCAGGCTGTGATTCCTCCGAACCAACCATAACCTTGATGGGCTGCAGATTGGTCTCTTTGAAATACATTTTGCCATCCACATAGATTGTAACAATGTATTCCTTCGCATCTGTTTTCAGGATATCAAAGAGAATATCGATTGTCCCGGATGTATTGTCTGTACTGCGTGATGGATTTTTAATGCCCAGTGGTGTAAAATACTGAGTGCGCATATGCATGACCTTTACACCGAAATCTTTTTTCTCTTCTGGTGCTTTGTAAGTGGTGTATACAATTTTCTCTTTCGATTGCATTGCTACGCGGCCAGCCGCACCGAGCACAATGTCTCCCGCTGTGGCTGCCCAGCTTGTTGTCCCGGCAGTTTCTGTAATCGTTTTTGCTATGGTTGTAATCTTGCCCATCTAAAACAGTTTTACGTTATCGCCGCTGTGATTGACGATCTGCTTTGAACTGTGCATTTCGATATTGTCTTTTGTGCTGTTCACTTTCACAGTCTCGGCAGTTTTCTCAATAGAACTGGCAGTGCGTAAAATATTATCACTGGCGACTTCTGTGATGTTTGCAGCTGTCAACATAGTATCTTTAGTAGCACTCAACATCATATTTTCGCCCGCTGAAATGCTCACGTTATCCCCGGCAGTATGCGTGATATTTTCTCCTGCATTAAAGCCAATATTCTTTGCATAGAAATTGATGCTTTCCGGCGCTGTAATGGTGATGTTCTTCGCTTGCGTATCAAGGAAGATTTCGTTGCCGCCAGGATCTTTGATGACGATATGCGTTCCTTCCCCATCGTCATTCAGTTCTATTGTATGCCCGCTGCGGGTCGTAATACTTTTGTTGATATTCTGTGGCAGTCCGCCAATACCATTTTTACCATGAAACAAACTGCCTAATACAAATGGTGCATCCGGATTACCGCGCTCAAAACCTATAATCACCTGATCTCCGATCTCCGGAATAAATACAAATCCACGGTTTTTATTCACGGCATTTGAAGAACCGGCATCGGGCGTCATCACACGAATCCATGAAGTCATATTGCTGCCTTCCTGCCACTGAAATTGCACACGCACACGGCCGATACCTGAAGGATCTGCATTGTCTTTTACAATGGCCAGTTGCGTTTCTGTAACCGGAAAATGTACTTTAGCTACCGGCAACACTTCTATCTCTGCAGGTACCGCACGAAATGCACAAGTATAATTGCTCACGTTATCCAGTGAGTGATGTGCTTCTATTACCAGGTATTCGCCGAGTTCATTTTCATTGAACATGATTTTTATTTTGGCGCCCGGTTTTGGCGCCGGGTGACGGCTCTCACCTTCTATAATAAAAGTTTGCGCGGCGGCCGCAGACTTATTGACTGTGGCTGCACGCTCCATTTCCCCCTGATCACCGACTTGCTGCCAGGGACTACGCTTCACTGTATTATAAGTCTCATCAGATTTCTGCACGGCGAAATCGCCGTAGAAATTAAGTCCGTCCACCTTCTGTGGCGCATCTTTTTGTAAGACCTGATCGTCCTGATGACGATATGAAACATGCGTGAAATTCATTGGTGCCATCTGCATGGTCATGCGCAAGTTCTGAATATGACGGATGTACTTAAGGTCTGAAGATGACTGTGAGGAAGGCTTTCCGAAATTTAGTCTTTCACCGTCGTAATAAAACCATTCACCATAAAAAGCACTCATACGATTGAGAAAATTGAAATTACTTTCCAGATGTTGCGCTGTATATTCAATATTGCTGCTGAATTTTGGTTTGATCGCCAGATCCAATTTTCCGGACAGAGGTTGTGTTACTTCTTTTACAACCGTCGCCAGATTTTTATTGTAGAACGACTGCATGTTTTCGCCACTTTCCAGTAAGATCGTTGGTGAATAGCCTTTCAAAGCGATTTCTCCGTACAGCCCATTTCCTTCCAGGAAAGAAATACCTGTAATAATTCCACTAAAACGTGTGATGTCTTTATTCTTATGCGTACCGAGAATGGCTGTAACGGTCTTTCCCAACAGATCTTTGCTCTTGTCAATTTTATACGCACGTGGCGACTCTAACTCAGTGTGATACACTTTTAGCTCAAACTCATGATGACTGTTGAATGCCTGATTGAGCTGAAACGAGATAATCCGTTTTACATTATTGCCATCTACCATAATCTGCCAGGCAATCTCTTCATAAGAGCTCACCAGCGATGAAGCATCTATTCTTTCTTGTGCAGGCATTTCGGAATTCCCATTATCGGATGTACTGTATGCATTTGTCGATGCAGCTTCTTGCAGCGATTTTTCATTCATAGCAGGTAGTTTATAAAAGTGATACGATTCGTTTAAAAAATTCCGGCTGTTTCGCAGCCGGAATTATCTCCTAAATTCCTTTAGGCAACCAGTAGTAGGTGTTATTTACTGCGTAAATACGTTTTACCTGGTTAGCGTTATAATAGTTTCTGAGGTAGTCATAATAAGCCATGACACCACCGCGTATTTCATTGTACGAAGCATCGGTGAGCTTGCCATAAGATTTCAATCGTTGCATATTGATCTCCGCGTTGTCTGGTTGCATACCGGTAAATAGAACCACCACATCGCCCATCGTCATAGCGCGTACCGGTTTTTCTGTATTTACGTGATTTGCCTTCACGTAGTGTTTTACGTACTGACGCACCTTACGTGCTGCTTTTTTTCTTGAATAATGTGGATCTTCCAAACGGTCTACTACATTACTCATATGAAAAGTAAGATTGTCCAGCTCAGATTTTGACAACAGCAGACCTTTGCCAACAGCACTATCGGAAGCAGGAACCGGCATCCACGCATTGAAACGGAACAGATCATTTTTCTTGCGGAACTGGCGGAAGAAACGGTCCGGCAGCGTATCTGTAAACGAGCCGAATACCGGAGAAAAACGTGCATCGACTGTAGTCCCCATATTGCCCGCATAAGATTCAAACACATTTTCTAACTGGCGTACGGTATTATTGTTGTCCGATTGAATTTGACCCAACAATGTATCCAGCGTTACATTCAGTGTGAGCAAAGGCATTGATTCCATTTTGTTTGGAAATACAACTGCACCTTGCCAATGACTCTTACGTGGATAGTCGAGCATAAATACGCTATAATCACCAGTGGCTAAACGGAAATCGTAAGCGGGCCCTGTCGGCGGATTTTCAACGAGCAATTCTTTTTTCAGCGTGGTGATATTATCCGCAGATTGCACAATTACATTCTTCGCTCCGATGACAAAATCGTTGTACGCACCGGAAGCGTCGCTATGGGTTTGATAGACCAGCAGTCTGGCTTTTGTATTAGTTAAGCTGTTTACCAGCGAAGACCAGCTATAGCCAGACATACCACTACCGCTGCTGGAGCCGATCACAATAATAACGTTTGATTCATCTTCATGACCGCGCAGTAATTCGCCTGCCCGTGCTACACCTTCAAAAATGGAAGACTCTGAATTACCAAACGAGCTGCAGTCTTTTATGGCTTTGATATTGCCTTCAAAAAACTCTGAAAGACTTTTGTAATCATGCGTCAGCGGCAACGTTTTCTTCGCAATACAGGCTCTATTGTTGTCGCGATGAAAAACTGCCGCATAATGCACATCACTGAAGCTGGTCTGACTATCGATCTTCAGTTGTAACTGTTGCAATACCGTCATCACCGGTGCGATGAAAGAACTGTTATAGCTGCTACCGTCTACTACCATCACAATATTCAACTTTGGCGCACTTTCTTTTACCTCCATATAACGGCTGTAAGTGATTGGCTGACCAAGAACGTTGTACACTTTATTATTGCGATAATCGAGGATATTGCTCAACGCAGATGTCTTCATATAATTGCTTCCGCCGATATTCTTATATCCATACACCGGATAAAGCTTCTGTGAAAAGCAGGGAAACCGATTCAATACAGGATCACTGACTGGCAATTTGATGGTGTTTGTCTCATCATTGTTCACCATCAGATCGAGTGTAGCAGACTGAGAAACCGCGCCCACATTGTTATTTACCGATGCGGTATAATAATTCACTTCCGGTGTGGTAATATAAAATTTCTCACCCCATGGTTGTACGGTTTGCACAGGCAACCATCCGATCACGCTTTTCTGCGCGGAGTCCGGCACACATTGTGGATTAGTACCGACCAGAAAATATTTGCGATCGTCGGAAAATTTGTACGTATACAATAATGTATTGATCGGCAGTAATGTTTTTACTCGTCCGCCAATATCGGGGGCATCAAATACTTTAATAGAATCCCCAGCAAAAAAGTTATCCGGATTTTCGATCACCGAACGCCCGCTCAACGCGGTGATATACTTAATGTAAAATTTATTGTTAGCATCTTTAATCGCCACACTCCAGGGTAATACACGCGATTTGTGCACCCAGCCCAGGTATTCCACATCTTTCCAGTTTGCAATATTTTTTGTGAGTTTTCTAAATTTTAAACTGGAATTATAGCGAATAAGTTTTACGTAGTCACCGTCTGTATTGATGACATAACAAGGCTGCATAAACGTAAGCGTTTTCAAACGGTTTTCACCAGCAGGTTGTGTATAAGTCGACAATCCTTCCTGTGCGGCAAATACGATCCATTTTTTATCACCGTTATAACCGTTCTCACACTTGAAATTATCGTTGCTGATTGAATACGCTTGTTTCTTTGGTGATTTGATGACTTTCGTTGTACGTTTTACTTGCGCCGCTGCAGCCTGCAACAAGCCAATCTGCAAAGCGACAGCAACCGCCAGGCTAAATACTTTTGATATATGTGTGCGGATCATAAATTTTGTTTTTGTTGTGCGATTTCTAGGCGTTTTACACAGGTCAGCGATGTATCCACCGCCACTTTCACCTGCTGGATATAAACATTATTATCATAGTGCAATCCTGCACAGTAGCTAAAAAATTCATTGTATTTCTGACCATTCACCACCACTACGATCTTTTCATTATTGCAGAGATATTTGTTGACGAGGTACTGATAGTTATCATCAAAATTTTTGTGATCGGCGATTTTCTGTAAATGAATTTTAAAGTCTTCATCAAATTTTCCGAGCTTATCATTGGCGTTCGGACCTTCCATACCAACGCCCTGAAACGCAGGCAGGATCTTGATCGGCAGACGTATCGGATACTGATTGATATCTGTATACAATTCTACAATGTAGTTACCTGGCTGATCGAAGGTGTGAAAAGTGAACGGATCACGTGTATCACCTTTCTTATCGTCGCCGAATTCCCAGCGAAATAATTTGGCGCCTTTACCTTCCGCACGGAAAATCAGATTTTCGAATTGCATCCCTACTGCCGGCCCGTCTATGCGCATGATCGAATCCTGCACTACTTCTACCCTCGCAGTATCTCTCACCGAAACAAAAAAAGTATCAACCATTTTATCGTTGATCGTAAGGCGGAGCATAAACGTGCCGGGATGTGAATAGTGATACTGTCCGCCGCGATCATAAGAAATGACGCCATCGCCAAATTCCCATTTCCATTTGTGTGCAAAGCCAGAGTTGTCTTCAAAATTGAATGGTTCATTAACGTACAATGCGTTCTTGCTGATCTTTGCATTCACGTCCTTATCTCCGGTGAATACAAATTTTATCAGCAGTACGGCCACCGCAACGACAAGGATCGCAATGACCGGTAAATAAATTTTTTTGTCAAAGTTTTCTGATGCCATGTGTTGTTTTTTGTGAAGTGGTTGTTCAATCCTTATTGCTGGTTATTTCTATAGCCGATACGGCAGTCATTGAGCTGTTTTTCAAACAAGCGGATATTTGCTACTTTTTTATTGAGCGTCACGATGTCTTCCAGGCGCATGTTCATAAAATTGCCCGCCTGTACAAAAGCAACGTAACGTAGGTCTGTACTATTGTCATTGTATAAAGCCGCCAGTTGTTTGGTCATGTTTTGCACATCTTTTTCCAGAAACACCTGACGATCGTCGCCTTTCAACCGGTCGAGATTAATACTGATCGTATCAATCATTTGTATTGCATCGGTCTGCCGTGCATTTACCTGATTATACTCTGCGATTTTACTTCTGGTCTTTTCTGCATTGATATTGGATTCGCCCATTGCATTCCAGAAAATGATACAACCAAAAAGCAGTACACCCACGGTATAAATAGAAAGCAGCTTGAAGAAATAAACGCGGCGTTCTTTTAAGGTTAAGTGAATAGTTTCGTTCATAATGATCAGCGCTTAAACAGGTTTGTTTATCTGAAACGTTCCGAATTATAATTGATTTTTTGCTGTGCATGTCTGTTGTACGAACCGATACAAGCGTTCAGCGACATGCGGAGAAACTCTTCTTGTTTTCCGAGCTCACTGATGGAATCTTTTACCACAAGCGCACGCCTGATTTGTTGCAGCATTTTTGCATACACAACGAAATCCGCGCTGTCACTGTTTTTGATAATGCTTTGTATATCGGTAGCCTGACTGGTAATTTCATTCACGAGAAATGCATTATTCTCGATCTGATTGCTGTTGAGGAGTCGCATTTTTTTTACCAGTAAATCCACTCTGTCGGTCAAGGCGAATTGCTTGTTCTGCGTAGCGTTAAAATCCAGGTCTTGTTGAGTAATGCGCGCGAGTTGGTCTTTGTGCGTCTTAAAAAGAAAAAAAGTGCATAGCAGCGAAAAGCAAAGCAGTGTGAAGAAATAGCCGAAAAACACACGGTATTTCCTGCTTATTTCACTAGTATTTTCAGGTTTCACTGGTTAGTGTTTTGATGTTTGGGTAGCGATATTCAGGTTCTGTATAACAAAAAACACAGGCAGCTACCACCTAAAACCTACAACGCAAAACGTGTAATTTTTAAGTGGCGCTACTGTATCTAATTCTGTTCGTACTCTGTGTTCCAGGTAGCATTTTCATCTTCTCCCTTATGTCCGTCAAGCTTTACTACAAAGCTTTTCGCCGGAAAATAGGGTGTGATGTGTATGTCGAGCAGGATGCGATCTTTCTGCTGTTCATCACGTTCGAAACGCATGATCCGGAAACGTTCAATCAGTTTATCCGGACCTTTTACACTTTCGAGAAAACGAACAATCTGACTACGCAAATCGGCTTCTGTTTTGCTGTTCCAGTTTTCGAATGCTCTTCTGTTGAGGAAATCAAAAAGTACTTTAGTTATATAGTCAAAAACGCGCACAACGGAATATGTCTGCAGACCGAGGTTATCGCCGTTGAAAAGTGTCTTGGCGGAAAATGCCATTACCTTTCCATATTGAGCAACCATTGGTACCAGTCCTATTTTTTCGAGATGGGAAATTTCACTTTTCTTCAGGTCGAAGCGAACAGAGTCTACTTCATTCATACCGCCGTGTTTTTTACCGGCAGCAACCTGAGACATCAGCGTACTATAAATCTTACCGGCCAATGAAGAAGATCCCGGTATATACAAATGCTCTTCTTCCCCTACTTCATCTATTTTACCACGGCCTACCAGATAGTTGCAGGTCATCATCACATTGCTTCGGTACAAATCTCCACCAGTAAGGTTTGCAGCTGAAAACATTTCGATCACGTCATCCGGTTTGTCCATGTTGGCAAAGTCGGTAACGAGCATTACTTTATTTTCATGCGCGAGTTTCCCCCATTTTTCCAGCACTTTATTACTACCTACATAACCCGGCAATACCATCAGAGAGTAGTTATCGCGCAGATCAAGCTTATCGTAGTTCTGTCTGAATTCATCAGCAATAAAATCGATGAATCTTGGATTGTCAAGATCGGAAAGTTGCTCCATGGTAGCATTGACAATGCTTACATTTTTTACTTTATCGAGCTCTGTATTTTTAAAGAATTGGCCAAGCGTACGATAGCTTTCTTCAAGCCCGCGAGTTGCGTCCAGGGCATTCTTCAGATTTTTCTGCAATAATTTATCGGCGTTTTGCGCTTTCTCTTCGCTTTTCTCTACCATCTCAGAAACATCCTGCGTAGTCTGTAACAGATCTACCCAAAGTTGTAAACGTTTTTTTAACGCTTCTCTTTCTTGTTTCTTTTCTGATTCTGTAAGGAAGATTTGCTTGCGGGCTTTACGTTCAGGGTTGAGATTCTGAACACCGTCAATTGTAGATTCGAGGAACACAAAACCGCCGGCTTTAGCCAATTTGCGGATACTCACTTCAAGTGGCGCCGGAGCAAAACCACTCGCCTGTTCTACTTGCAGGGCATTATTTGCCTGCTGTTCATGGCTTGACATGTTGACTTTGTTTAGGTAGTGATATGAAAGTGGTGTGACGTTGATTTGGTTTATTGTTCTGCGTCCAGTTCTGAGAGCAACGATTGCAAGGCATCCATAAAGGCCGCACGTGTTTCCTGATTTTCCAACATGGAGCGCAGCACTTTATTGGTCTTTATTTGCTTCGCAATTTTTGTATACTGTTCTTTTTGAACATTCAGATCGGCAAGAAAACCGCTTTGCTCTGTGAGTTTTTTTACACCGAAATCGCCCAGGTTTTTAAAGCGGATATCATCCTGAAATGACTGCCCATGTTCGTTTTCAAAGTCAACACTTACTTGTGGTTTAAAATGGGCAAAGACTTCTTCAATAGTTGTAAGCCCTTTTACTGCTTCAGGAAACAACGCTTCGTCATCGGTGAGTTTTTGCGCGATCAGCGTTTTGTTTCCCTGAATTTCATTGATCGATTCCGAGGCATCCGGTTTCACTTCGTTGCCTCCGATTCCATACTGATACATTCCAGAAGACATATCGGTGTGTGTTTTTCGGTTAGAGATAGATTTTAAGTAGTTCCTGATAATGTTTATTAAAAAACGTACCACGAATGTATTTTTTATGACCGGAAACACCGGCCTCATATTATTTATTTCTATTCAAAAGCACTGCCCACAGGCAATTTGCGAGAAAATTAATTTTGCGTTACGGCTAAATTATTCACTGTCCAGGTCAGATTTTTCTGACTGTCGATTGCTATTTCCACCACATCATTTTTCTTCAGTTGCCCCGCAATCAGCATTTTTGAAACAGGTCTGCGAACCTGATTTCTGATCACACCGGAAATTTGACGTGCACCATATTTACTATTGAAACCGTTCGTTGCAAATTTCGTTTTTGCTTCTGGTGAAATGTTCAGTTTGATCTCCATTCGCTCCAATGATTGCAACAGACCGCGCATCTGTATATCAAAAATGCGCACAGCCATATCTTCTGTGATCGGCCCGAATGGCACAATCTCAGTCAACCTCGCTAAAAACTCTGGACGGAAATGTCCCGCCATTTTTTCCATCAGTTCATTAGAAGATGGAATATGCCCCGATTCAAATTTTTCAGTCACCCATTGGCTGGCAATGTTAGAAGTGAAGATCACAATCGCGTTCGAAAAGTCACCTTCCTTTCCCAGTTTATCATGTATAACACCTTCGTCCATAATCTGAAGAAAAATGTCAAATACAGATTGATGCGCTTTTTCAATCTCATCGAAAAGCACCACTGAATAAGGCTTCTGGCGTATCTGATTCACAAGCAATCCACCTTCTTCGTAACCCACATAACCCGGAGGCGCTCCATACAATAATGCAGCGGAATGTTCTTCTTTAAATTCAGACATATCAAACCGGATCATCGCCTTTTTATCGTTGAACAAAAATTCTGCGATTGTTTTGGCTAGTTCTGTTTTACCAGTTCCTGTCGGCCCAAGAAAGAAAAACGAACCGATTGGTTGCCCTGCTTTCTGAATACCGCTCCGGCTCTCAATTACAGCTTCGCTGATTACTTTCAGTGCATGCTCCTGACCAACCATCCGGTTTTTCAGGTAATGCTCCATATTGAGAATGCGCTCTTTTTCCTGTGATTGAATTTTCCCGATCGGAATACCCGTTTTATGTGAAATAACAGCAGCGATTTCGTTGCGACTTACTTCATCATATTTCTTGTCTGCGAGCAAATCTAATTCAACCAGCATAGTAGTTATATACTGTTGCCGTTCAGTTACAGTACTGAGCTTGTTAAAATCTGTTTCATCGTGTAGTAAGCCAAGCAAGACCGGACTAACACGATTGTTGATATTATCGTACAACCATCTTAGTTCTGATGAAAGCTCCTGTTCGTCGAGCCCATCTTCGTTGACAATAATGTCCGCGAGCATCGTTTTCAGTTCGCTGATATCTGTCTTCGTTACCTCATCTGTCATCTTAATAGAAGCCATCGTACGATCCAGCAGATCCAGCGCCGCATCCGGCAAACGTTTGTCTTTCATATAACGTTTAGCCAGCCGCACACATTCCGGTATCGCATCTTTTTGTACTTTGATCTGATGGTGTGATTCGTAATTTGGCAGCAGCAAACGAAGCATGCGCACGCAAGTTGCTTCATTCGGTTCTTGCACCGTAATGGTTTCAAAACGACGGTTGAATGCTTTTTCCGGTTCAATGATCTTGCGGTATTCTTCGATCGTTGTGGCACCGATCACAGTCAACTCACCACGAGCCAGTTCTGGCTTTAAGGTATTACCGGCACCGCTGATCAACGGATTTTTACTATCTAAAAGCAAATGAATTTCATCGATAAACAGGATGACATTGCCAGCTTTCTTCACTTCGCCGACGATGCTTTTTAACCGATCCTCTACTTCACCTTTATAAGCCGCACCTGATAGCAATGTGCCGATGTTCAGCTCCAACAATAATGAATTCTTAAACATTTCCGGCACTTTTCCTGCCGCGATGTTTTGCGCGAAACCGTCTGCCAGCGCAGTTTTTCCAACACCGGGTTCTCCAATGAGTAAAACATTTGGTTTCGTCCGGCGAGCGAGTACTTCGGTCATCATACGTATTTCCCGATCACGACCAAATACAGGATCAAGCTTGCCTTCGCGCGCCAGTGATGTTTTATCGGTGCAGTAACGGTACAGCGCGCCGAAGGAAGTCGTCGTTTCCTGGCCGATCGTAGCCGACTCATGATTTAAAGTAGATTGAAGATCATGACCTTTTATATAGAGGTCTAAGATGTCTTTTTCTTTAAGCGGAAATGATTTTAGCTGCGCCGGGTTGAATGCAATATTTGGTTTGCACAGCGCAACCAATAAACATGTTGGAGAAATTTCATCGAGTCCTAAACGAATGCGCACATTGTCGGCTTCTTCGAATACCCTCGACACCGCGTCATTTGCAACTACCGTTGAAGCGTGATGCAATGACTTTGGCAGATCTTCCATACGGATCTCCGCCCATTCTGAAATATAATATGGATCTTGTTTTAACGAAGTGATGAGATCACGCAAGCCAATCTCTTTATGCATAAGTGCTTTCAGCAGATGCGCCGGATCGATATAATCACTGTGATATTCGCGTGCATAGTTCTTCGCTATGTTCAGCACTTCCTGCAGCGCATCGGTAAACGACAACGTGTTCATGTGTGGGTAGTTTGGGATTAGGAATTAGTCTTCATAAAAAATCTGTACCAACCCTGTCAGACTGCCCGATTTTTAATAGCTTCTTAAAATTGGCACAAGTTTTATAAAGGTATTTTTGAACTACTGTTAACCTGCCACACACACTACTATGAATACACCTTTGGTAAACAGCTTGTACACTGACTATAAGGTCGAGGTGATTGCCGCCGAAATACTCGAGCAAAACAATGACCTGAGCTCAATCATCATTAAACGGATGCCTGGCGTAGAACGTCCGCACACAAAGGATTTGCAGCATGTGTACAACGATACTTCTACTTACGACTTCTCCGACATCTGGCTTTTAGAAACAAGCCGTGAAGGGCTGTACGAAATGCTGCCGCAAAATCTGTTTCACGAGCCGACACTCGGAACTATTCACAGCACCGACCAGGACATTTTACAGCAGATACACAAACAGCGACACGAGGAAGAAAATGCCCGTAATTTTTTTGGACCATTTGAACAGGAACTTGCTTACCTGAATGTGCGTATGTACGCATTGGAAAAAAGCATTTGCCGCACTAATTCAGATGCCATAATACAGATCTTTTCACGCGCCTGGCCATTTCTGAATCGCATCGATCCTCATTCTGCAAGAGTTTTTATTCACATACTTCCATTCCTGCATCGCGTAAAAGGTGATTTTAAATGGATGGAGCAATACCTCAGTTTATTTACCGGACTTCCCGTGGAGACAACCCAATACCCGCGTACTTTATCGCCATTTGCCAATCTCGAATACTACACGCTGGGCACACAATCATTGGGGGAAACAATGCTGCTGTACGGCGATGCCCATGATGGGGAAACCGATCTACAGATCAGGATCGGACCGATACCAGCAGCGCTCATGGAAAACTATTTACCAGGCTCGGCATTCAACAGTATCCTTGATGAACTATATCAACACTTCGTGCCATTCCATAAATCTTACCGGCAAGTTGTGTTTGCAGAAGAGGAAGCGCGTGACTTTATTTTAAACGATCAGGTGCACAGTGCACTTGGCTACAATGCTTTTTTATAAACAGATCACTCCAGAAATAAACGAAAATGGCAAATCACCCGGTGGAAACAATATTTCTCAGATATCTGTTGTATCCCTTCCTGGCAATCATTCTGGTTGCCATCTACGCTGTACTGCGGAAGAAAAATACGCTGCTCGAAAACAGAAAGGTAATTGTGTTTGTACTGCTGAGCGCATTCATCACAGGCGTTCCGGGATTTATCGGATTGCTCGGTTATAGTTTTTCATCCACCTTCTTTTTTATCTATCAGCTTTTGTACCTGGGCCTCGGCATTTTATATATACGTGCCATGCTGCGCCACATCAGCACCAAGCTTACTAAATATCGTGTACTCACAGAGGTAATCATCAGCCTTACAGCGGTTGCCCTGGGGATGTATTTATTCTCCCTGTTTTATAACATGTTTAGTCCGCTGAAAAATGGCCTGCTCGTCGCAACCAGTATTCTGCCGTTGCTCATACCGCTGTTCTTTTATTGGTCCTACCAGGCCTTTCTGGATATTCCACCAGAGATCTACAAAATCTGGAAATACATCGCCGGTAAAGAAGAGCTGGATCTCGACGGAATTGATTTCAACCGGATGATGGTGATTGAAGTAGAATTCAGTCGCAATGCAGAAGATGAAGACTTGCTGAAAGTAAAAGCCAAAGCGCCTGCCAATGTCACTTACGGAGATTGGTTCCAGAAATTCATCAACGATTATAACAATAAATTCAGCGAAAGTCCAATCGCATACAGTGATCGCAATTCAGAAACTTACGGATGGATTTTTTACGTGAAGCCCGGATTTTTTAGCCGCCGCAGGTATATTGATCCGGAGCTGAGTGTTGTGGACAACAAAATTCTTGAACACAAAACGATTGTCTGCAAGCGTGTGATGCAGTTTTAATAACCTTCCTGAACGAATTCTATTATGCCTACGCAAAAAAAATATTACGCAATCAACTGGACAGACGGAATGAAAATTTCCCGCGAGCATTTTGTGCAGCAGGAAAATTACATGATCAATCTGCTGAGTGATACGATTGCTACTCAGTTGCAACCTTTCAACTATGGCCTTTTACCGGCGCCGCTGCCCAATCAGTATTCCAATGATCTGTCACTGGAATATAAAACTACCGGCGAACTGGAAATTCATCTGCGTCGTTTTGATGCCATCACACCGGGCGGATTGCGGATTACGGTAGGCAATGATGATGTATCGAGCGGATTGCATTTTACCACACAGATTTCTACAGCGGGCAAAAGCAATGTATTAGATAATACAGAAGAAGCTTACTACGTGGTACTTTCATTGAATCCATATGAGAAACTGCCGGTGGGTCAGTTGAATCCGCTAGAAGCGCCACCGAGACATCCCTACACGATGCCTTCGATGGAAATATCGATGATGCCGGATGACCAGTTTAATCCAGCTTACGTCGGTCCCTATTTCGTATTAATCGGACGCATCGTACGCAAAGGAGGTTCTCTGGTCAAAGATGATCAGTTTGTGCCGCCATGCACCAGCATCCGCAGCCATCCGCAATTGATGAAATTTTACGAGAACATAGGACTTTATCTGAACGAACTGCAACAGAGCACGCTTTCTATTGTGCATAAAGTAAAAAGCAAAGCGCAGCAACCAGACCTCGCTAAAAACATTCAACGCTTCTGTGAAGAAACGCTGGCTTATATCGCGCAGATTTATTTCAGCTACCGCAATGTGACATACAACCTACCGCCGATTCATACGATAAAGGATATTTCCTCCCTTGCCAATCGCCTGCACAACAATATTCAGATGCTGACGGAAAAAGATAAGGAAGAAATGTTGAAGTATATTTTTGAATGGTCGGACGTGCAGCCAAGCCATCTGGAAGCTCAACTGGCGCAAGCCATAGAAGTGAAATACGAACACACGCGTATTGGCGAGCACATGAAACTGGCAGATGATGTCGTGCGTTTACTGGCACATATTTTTCAACGGTTAAACAAGCTGGATTATATCGGTATTCACAAAGAAAACATTGTAGTGAAGGAAGAGATAATCACGCAAACTATAAAGACCAAAAAGGGTTGGAACATCCTTGATTAACTATCACACCCACTACATGCGGAAGAAGCAGGCTATGAAACGCACAATATCCGTTCTGGGGATCAATTTCCTCAGCGGGGTTTTTATTGCCCACTCCTTCCCCACACTGCAGGATTCTGTTCGAATTCAAAAAGTGAATCCTGCAGACAGTACACTTCGCGCATTACACAATTCCGTTCCAGCTGCGCAGCAAAAAGAAATAGCAGGATGCATTAGTCAATTTGGCCGTTACTACCAAAATATACGTTCTTCAAAAGGGCAATACCTGGATTTCATTTCATCATTGCTTATCAAATACAACTTGCCGGATGAGTTAAAACTGATTGCGGTGATTGAATCACATCTGGAAACGACTTGCACTTCAGAAGCGGGCGCAGCAGGCATTTGGCAACTTATGCCGGACATAGCCCGTGACAATAATCTAGCGCTCGCACCGATAGACGACAGACAAGATGTATATAAAAGTTCGTTTGTCGCGCTGAAGTTGGTGACTGAATTGTACAAGCGTTTTAAAAATGATTTGCTGGTTGTTGCTGCTTACAACTGTGGTCCCGGACGCGTGAATAGCGCCATCACACAGGCCAAAAGCACGGATTACTGGGCAGTACACGCTTATCTTCCGAAGGAAACACAATTTCACATTATCAAGTATCTCGCGGCCAGTACCGTTTTCTATAACCTGCCTTGCGGGAAATACCTCGCATTAAAGCAAGAAGGCGATGCTTTCCGGTTGCCGGTTAAAAAAAAGAGCGAACGTTATGCTACCATACAGATCACGTCTTCGTTTCGTGAAACCGCCATTTTGAAATATCTCCACACAGATGCCGCGAGCTTTAGAAAACTAAACCCACAACTCAACACCACGCTAGATCGCAGCGGCCAATACCAGTTGAAACTATCTGATGCCGACATGCTGGTTTTTCTTTCGAAAAAATATGATATCCTAAAAGCCTCAATCACAGATCAACCATAAAATTCTTGTTTATGGACCAACGCCATTTAAAATTACCGATCAATGTTTCCAACTTCCTCGCTGGCGAAGATGCACCAAAATGCAGACAGGGAGCGGAATCCATCGCACAACATATACAACTCTTACTAACAACGCGTCCGGGCGAACACCGCTTCGATCCGGACTACGGTTGCTCAATCTGGGATATCGACTTTGAACTGATCGTGAGTGAAGGCACCTGGAAAGAAAAATTCCGGTTAGCAGTTCTTGATGCGATATTGAATTATGAACGTCGCATCGAGCAAATTTATGTAGAGGTAAGCCTAAGCGCTGTAGAGCGTTTCGGCTTACGAAAAAGACCAGAAGTTCGCCGCAAAGCGATTGTATTTATCAAAGCGCAACTGGTAGAAACCAGCGAGCAATTTTCTTTTAAGACGGAACTCTATTTGAGTCCGTTGACTGTTGAATAACCTGAACACACGCATGAGCATTAAGAATACATCAAAAGAAGCAATCCGTAGCCGGTTGTTGAAAAACGCAGCGCATTTCTGGGGACAACAAAATATTCACAACCTCGATCCGTTTATCCGATTGTTGATGGAATCATTGTCCATAGAGCTTTTCAAAGCATACAACGAAATTGAAACCACGGATGCGCGGGTACTGGAAAAGATCACACGCTTGCTGACGCCTGAATTGTATGTATCCCCTCGTCCGGCACATGCGGTGGCGTATCTGCGTATCAACGAACCCGGTCAAGTACTGGATGCACATAACCAATTCTATTCGCAACAACGTATTGCCACCAAAGAAGAAGGCATTCTCGATGCAGAATATCCAATCGTTTTTACGCCGTTGGGCAACGTCCGCCTTTACGATGGCGACATCAAATATCTGGCTACTGGCGACAGTCTGTATACCTTCAACAATGTACGTAACCGCACTTATATCGGTGGAGCAGAACGCGCGCTACCGCCAAGTAAAGTATGGCTGGGACTGAATATAAATCCCCATGAAGACCTGAACAATTTGAACTGCTATATGAATTTCAATGTGCGCGTGGAAGACTGGATGTATACGCTGCTGGCTGCTGCAAAATGGTCATGCAACGGCGTAAATCTTTCAGTGAGAAATGGTCTGACGTTTCATAACGAGCATACAGGCGCCGTTGACGAGAAAAATGTTTTTGCCGATTTTGAAATCATGAAGCTTATTGAAACTGATATTAAAACACATTATCAGCGCTCCTTTGTAACGATCGGCAATCTGAACGAAGCGCGTCGAAACAATAGGCATGAAACGCCTGCTTTATTAAAAGATGCATTCAGCAATTCCGAAATATTAAATACTGAAAAGAATATTCTCTGGATCGAAATTGAGTTCCCTTCCTATTTTACCGCGCCGGTGCTGGAACAGCTCAGCTTTACGATCAATGCATTTCCTGTTGTGAACAGAAAACTACAGCAGTTCTTTCACCGCCTTCGAGATATCAATAAGATCATTCCACTTATCTCTGATGCGCACGAGCATTTTCTTTCAGTAGCATCACTTAGCGACGACAGAGGCCGCATTTATCAGGCTTTGCCGTTTCGTTCTGCAACCGAACAGAATGGGTTTTACTCAGTGAAATATGGCGGCACCGAACGCTTTGATGAACGCAATGCACAAGAATACCTGAGCTATCTTTCAGAATTGCTACGCGATGAAGTAGCCGCATTTGCGGCCTACGGAAAGGATTTCGTAAAAAGCATAGTAAACGAATTGAGTCAGAAAATTAAACTCGTTAACCAGAAAATTCAGAGCGACGACAACAAGCATCGCGAAATTCCCACTTATCTGATGGTAGATCCGATCGATAATGTGGAGGCTAATATGGAAGTGCGCTACTGGATCACGAATAGCACACTCGCCAATAATATCCGCGCCGGCAGCGAACTCATGCGTCTGCAAACTTCATTAATGATCGGCAATAGTCCAGTGTTATTGACTAATACTACCGGCGGCCGCGACAAACTGAAAACTACCGATCGTCTGAACGCATATAAATACACACTCACCACGCGCAATCGTCTGGTTACCTATGAAGATATTAAAAGCTTCTGCAGACTGCACCTTGGCAATAAAATCAGTGAAGTAAATGTGCAAAAAGGCGTTGGTGTGGGCATTCACGGATACCAGGGTATCATGTCAACAACTGATGTTGTATTGCAGCCAGCAATGGGCGATTTAACACCAAAAGCAGAATGGGAAACAATCTGTACAGATTTAAAAGAGCAGATCAGCGTGCGGGCAATTCACGGCAATCATTACAGAGTTATGCTTCAGGCATAATATTTACACCACAGGAACCAGTGTTTTAGCTACATTTGAAAGCTAAATCTGCGCATTCCGTATATGGCATCCATATGCATTATTAAAGCATATACCCCTGAAGAAAATTTTGGACTGCAGCTTGCAGATGCTTACAAAAAAGGGGCCGTTGAAGGTGGTCACAAAGTTCATGAGGTTAATATCTACGATCTGAACTTTGACCCTTTTGCCTATACCTATGCGCCAACCAATACGGTTTTACTGGAGCCGGAAATGCAGGAGGTTATCCATGATATTCTGCACGCTGACCATCTGGTTATTTTTGTTCCCGTATATAAACGATATGTTCCTTCCATTCTACAATCGTTTTTTCAGCAGATATTCAGAACGGACAACTATGGGAAGCCGCTTCCGGCTATTTGGGGCGACACACCTTTTCTCCATTTAAAAACGGCCCGCATTCTTTCGACGCTTGATACTGACTCCTGGCTCGAGTTTCAGAAGGATCGCAATGCGCGTTTTCATCCGCTGAAAAAATCAGTGCTGGAATTTATGGGCTTCCAGAAAGTGCGCACTACAACAATTCCGCCGGCTTACGATGATGGTGACGTCGCATATGTCAAAAAATGGATCGGCAAAGTAGAAGCGCTGGGCAATCACAGTTTCTAAAAATTAATTTTCGGCTAACACAGAAAGTCGCTGTTGGAACGGTTTTTTAACACTATTCGGTACATTAATTTTTTCACCGTAAAAAACTGTAATTATGGCTTTCAAAGCAATTGCATCGTTTTCTAACGAAAAATTCGAAGTAGAAAACGTACGTTTTGGTCTGTCTCGTCAAATGTCACCAGACGGCCTTCCTTCTTCTGGCTTCCAACAAAGCCTGATCAACCTGACGATCCGTGTAACGGAGGGTTCTAAGATCATCGAAGATCAGGTAAACAACCTGTACAAGCCAATCGGCAAAATTGAAATTGAATTCAAAAAAGCAACTGAGGATGCTGCACTTCAAAAAGTGATCCTTGAAAATGCTTACCTGGTAGATGTTCGCCAGGAATTCAACGCAAACAACGAATCTCCGTTACTGGTTACGCACACTTTCTCGTGCCAGAAACTGCAGATCGATGGTGCTAAACTGGAAGCGTCCACTGACTGGAGCAAAATCTAAGCAAACTGTTTTATTGGAAAAGCCCGGCAAATTTTGCCGGGCTTTATATTTTTTATTGAATGCGGTAATGTGTTAAATGTGAGGGATGTGGTAATGGCTCACATTATTATGAAGAAGGTTACTCGCGAAGGTTCAGGTTTTGACTTAACTTTAGGAATCTTGTCAAGATACTACCGATGAAAAAAGTTTTCCGTTTGCTCTCAATCACTTTAATGCTAGGCTTTTTTGCCCTTAGTTTAAGTTCCTGTTTCACAGCAAAACCGCATGGCTGTGGTTGTGGGATGGAAGAGCATATGAGATGATAATGGGGAATGATCAATGGTCAATGCCTGCGGCAACTAATAAAAACGTATAAACCTTTCAACGTATAAACGTAGCAACCTGTAAACGTATCAACTTTTCAACGTAACAACGTAACTCAAGGTGTCAAGATTTATTTTACCTTTTTGTCTGATAATGGCCTGCTGTATCAATGTTAACGCGCAAACAGCACGCAAGAAACAAACGCGCGCAACACACACTACGGCGCATACGACATCGCAAGCTTCGCTGCAAGCCTACCGTCAGAATTTTTGGAATAATCCGCCACAGCCAACTGGCTGGACGAATGACTTTGATGATTTATTTACTGATGAAGAAAAATCCAGACTAGACGGTATGATTTCTCTTTTCCAGCGAGAAACGACAATGCAGATTTGTATTGTAACGTTGGACACACTCTGCACTTCGGCAAAAAGGTTTGACAGTTTAGCACTTCACATTGCGAATGTCTGGGGCGTGGGCATGAAAGATAAAAACAACGGTATCACTATCTGCATTTCCAAAGCTTACCACCGTGTAAGAATTTGTAATGGTAAAGGCATTAAGCAGATTTTATCCGATAGCCAAACCAAGCAAATCCTCGACGCTCATTTTCTCCCAGCGTACAAAAAAGATCAGTATTTCCAGGGGACATGGGATGGCGTTACGGCACTGATAGAAGTGCTGAAACAGGGGTAAGGGCTTTATAGCAGGAAGTTTTTCCCCGTAACGCACACCACGTCGCGACGATAATATTTTTCCAAAATTCCGACCGAATCTTAGACTTTAGGATTTCTAAGTCGAGCTTAAAAAATTCTCGAAGACTGCCTCAAAATAAGAGGTAGTCTTTTTTGTTAGTCATTTAGCATGGCGAAAACCACTAACCGTCAACCTTTAACATGACCCTATCGTCCACCTCCTTCCCCTTCGCAATTATTTGTCACCTCGCATAACATAAAACTCCAATAAATTTGTCCTTCATCATCATTAAACAAGATAAAACATCATGGAAGCACAGAACCTCGCGCAAATCACCGATGCGCTCCGCTCAACACCATTTAGAAACGACAATCTGCCCATTCAGCTGGCAAATTTTATTCAGGAATTGGAAACCCGCGCCGCCACACCTCCTGCAGACGCGCCCGCACTTCCGAATGCAAGCGATCTTTATCGCCCTTATGTGCACGAAGCCACCATAGAACCAGGCTTTGAAGCTCATTGCTTTAAACAGCATGTAGACCTTTATCAGGCCAACTGTCTTGTTGTAAAATTCACTCCTAACTACCCTTTCAAAGCGCTGGATATGGTCGTTCTTTCTCCGAAAGAGGACTTATCTTTTGACGAACTGCTTGATGAAAATAAAGCTGCTTATGCGCAAAACGTTTTAGACATCGTTCAGCCATTGGACCTCAGAGATCAACCATGGTTTACCAACATTACGGAATCAAAAGCCAAAAGCGGCGCGATTTACGTTCACTATTTCTATTTCGTTCCGGAAGAAAATGACGCGAAAAAAATCAGCCGTAAACATGTGCATTTCAAAGTTTACGATCCGGCGAATGAACTACCACAACCGGAACTAATCGCAAATGCGGAAGAAATAATCCGGTCACAAAAACGTGGTTCTTCCCAGAAGGATTCAGAGCCTACTTATGTACCTGATTTCAATGTCAATGCAGCACTCTCTGCAGCGGTTACTACCAATACAGCCATCCCTTACAAACGCCTGTTCATTACGCTGGCGGGCTCTGGCACTTCTACATGGAAGCCGCTACAACAATTGTTCGCCTGCATCAATGTAGATATGGACGGCAATACACCAGGCAAATACGATTATATCGCACTCGCCGATCATAAGCCAACGCATGCAAAAGATTACATGACTGGCTGCTGGCAATATGTGTCAAGCCTCGGTGCTGAAGGTTATGTAACCAGTGAGTGGTGTGTAAAAAGCGTCAATATGGACCTTTCCATTGCCGATTTTGAAATGCTGGAAAAGCTGTACATTTTTTACGGAGGCTGGGTAAACGGTGCGTGGGCCATCATCGGCGATCCGGTTCCGTTCAAAGCACAGCTACATTGGATGACTGATACGCTGCCGGATATCGGCCAGTATCGTCTTCATGAAATAGCGATTCCGGGCACGCATGATTCCGGCACTTACGACATGTATGCGAAGGGTTTCACCATCAATGGTCAGGCTCAGAATATGGATTTTACCGGGCAGCTTACACTGGGTATCCGTTATTTCGACTGTCGCTTCGAGAAATGGTCCGGGCATACGGTTCCTTACTATTTCTATCACAGCGTAGCTAAGACCTGGACAACGATTGAAGATCTTGTCAAAAATCTTAAAACATTTTTCGCTACGAATCACTCACAGGACATTGTAATCCTGGACTTCACACATTTCAGCGCATTCGAGCGCAATACAACAACCGACGATTATACCGCGCTTTTCAACTATATCAAATCAGATGCGGATCTTTCCAAAATACTGATGACGCCTAATGAAGCCAGAGATCTGACGATTAATCAACTGCACGGACTTGACAAACGGATACTCATGCTGGCGGGTGATGATGATGTAAATGTGGCTAAAGAAGTCGATGCCATACGCGCTGCTTTTAATCTCGGACAATCCATCAATCTCACATCTCAATGGCCGGAAACACATGATCTGACGGACCTGAAAACCAAACTGGACAAACAGATCAAGGATAATGCCGGACAAAACTTCATGTGGAATTTACAGGGTATTCTGACACCGAGAGCTCTTGACTCACTCGCATGGTGGGCACAGGAATTATATCCGCTGCTGCGTAAATGGATGGTCAATGACTGGCCGACTACAACCAATGTGGTGATGTGTGATTTTCCGGGCGGAACGGATATTGTACATGCGGCACAGCAAAGCAATAGTATCCGCAATGCTTCCCGGACAGACGGCAACATCTACTGGTATGAAGATAAGGGCTGGAATAATCCTGCTAACGGCGGTATTGACGGCAAAACCGAAATCGGCATTGGTGGCTGGAAAGCGTTTAAAGCTGTTTTCTCTGCAAACAACGGACAGATTTTTACCATCAGCTGGAACGGTACGCTTCAATGCTATCACGATGCAAACTGGCAGCAAGCAATCCCGCAAACACTGAAAAATCCTGCACTTGTGTCTTCTTCAGACTGGCAGAATTACCGTCAGGTATTCGCAAGTGTTGACGGCAATGTATATGCGATCGTAGGAAATTTTGAATCGTGGGGAACCGGAAAGCTGATGCGCTGGAACATCACCGCTCCTAATACGCTGGGCACCGGAAAACTGATTGATGCAGGCTGGGAAGATTGCCGGATAGCGTTTGCATCCAGCGGAGGAACAATTTATAAGATCATCGGAAACTATATGTCACCGGGTACGGGCAAGCTGATCCGTTATACCGATAATGGCGGCGACAAATTAGGACAAGGTGTGGAAATTGATGGCGGCTGGGAAAACTACCGTCTTGCTTTTGCATCAGGCAATGGCTTGATCTATGCAATTAACGCCAACGGAGAATTGTGGCGCTGGCGTGATACCGGTGTTGCCAAACTTGCCAACGGTATACTGATCGCTGAGGGATGGGCCAATGTACGCATGGCAACGGCTACCAATGACGGCAGAATCTACGCAATCTGATAATTTATCTCGCAGCACGCTTAGTGACACAGCGATGAAGAGGTAAAGGACTTTCCTTTACCTTTTTTTATTTGTGTCGCATCCGGTGAAACTTAAAATTCAACGCTAAAAAACAAAGGACAAATGATCGAAGACCATTTGCCCTTTTAATTTATTCACCGTTCACCTTATCGACCTGTTTAACCATGAAGCTAAAACATACGTCTCATGCCGCCTGTATGTTTATGGTAGCGTGTTCTGCCACCACGGCCGCCACTACCGCGCCAGCCGCCGCCGTCTTTCCAGTCGCGCGAATGTTGCATATGCCCGATACCTATAGTAAAAACATGATCGCCCTGCATATTCAACGTAGTAGTTGTTGCTGCTACAGTGCTCTTGTAATCCTTTGCTATTGTGAATTTGCCTGGCATGTAAGAAACCCTGATTTTCCAACAGCCCATAAGATAAACACCAAAAGATGCATATACCAAAGGCGCCACTTTAAAACACTGTCCCAGGTCGGCAAAATTATAATCAGAGAGACCAAGCATTGGCATCGCTCCGGCGCCCACCGCAAAGCAAGTCCTGCTTTCCGGTTGAAAATCCACATCGCAGCCCCATTTATAATCGAGTGTAATTGGTACACCAATTTGCCAATATAAAGGTTGCTGTGTTACAACATTGAGTGTACTATTATCAAAGGTTTGAATTTGGTAATGCAACATATCGACTTGTATGCCGACAGACAACGAGAGAATGCTATTCATCCCCAAACGGGAAATCAAATGGTTTGAATTGCCATTCAGGTGCAAACTCAGCAACCCTTTTGCCGCGCCCATAATAGTAGTATCGTGGCTGGGTTCGTTAATATTTGGAATTGCTGTGTACTGGCTGCGTTGTGAATAAGTCACAGGCCCCGACATTGAGATACCTAAAGAAGCCTCGTCTTTCCACCATTTACAGAGATTTTGTCCTTCTGATTTTGCTTTTTTGTAAGCGAGCAAGGCACGCTGTCTGGTACGCTCATTTTGCCGCCCCAAATCAAAAACGGTCGTTTGTCCCATTGGACCGTATTGCGCAAATGTGTGGAATGCTAACATGCATAGCAATGCCGCTACTGCGAAAAATTTATTATTAAACTTCATAAACTGACCTTGATAGGGCTAACCCGTTTTATTTTGATGGGCGCGAAAGTACAGAAATAGGAATAGGAAGATCTAACAAGTTTTGGGGAGTTCTGTAAGCCAGACCGAAGAACTGCTTAGCTTATAACTACTTAAAGCTTTTAATATAATTGATTACTGCGAAAATTTGTTCCTTATCTAGTCTTTCAAAATTGGGATGTTTTATCTGCCCATATTTTTCATAAAGCGCAATGGCATCTTTATTCCCCTCTGCAATCAACGTATCTCCGTTAGTAACCATTTTTACCAACCATTCATTATTTCTACGTTTAGCTATTCCTGCTAGTTTCGGACCTGCGATATCCACATTGGCGCCATGACATTGGGCACATTCACGCAGAAAAATTGCCTTTCCTAAAGGCTGCTCTTCCGCATTGAGCCGACCATATAAAACAGTGTCTACAATTACAAGATCTGTTTCGACCCCTTTCACCAGATCCACTGTATAAGCAAGCTTTCCGTTGAAGTATTCCTTCTTTGTTGCATAGTCATCATTACTACCCCATAGCGTTGTCTTGTCAACAAAAATCTCTTCTTCTTTCAACGTGCCGGTTTTGTTATAACGTTTCCAGATGCCGGTTTTAAATTTATTTGTACAGAATTTCTCCCAATCGGTTTGTCCGTTGGGATAGTTCACATACAGCCTCCCTTCAGGAACACCATCTTTCCAGAAAGCAAATGTTTGAACGATCCCATTTTCATAATACGAAATCTCCGCGCCCTCCATTCGAGAAGTAATGGCACTTATTCTACAACGTCTATTCTTACCAAGCACGTTCCCGCTTTCATAATATTGCGTCAAATCAACGCAATTACAACTACTATCAAATCTCATCTCCCATTCCACTTGCCCAGACGGATAACAGTGCTTCTCCACTGACTTTTTTTGCCCGTAAACCCAAATCGCGCATGTAAACGGCACAAACAGGATGTATTTTTTAGTTTGTTTTGATAAAGTCATAGGCTGCAGGCTTCGCACCCAAATTAAAAAAATTTATTCTGCAAAAAGCAGCGATATCGCATGGTCTGACAGACATCACTGAAAATTCTCCATTGTCAACTGCCCATTGTCCATTGAAAAGTCTATCTGACCACAATTCACTATTGACCATTCACCATTGACCATTACTTTTGTACTGGCGACATTTTACTGCGGGCATGTTCAATAAACTGGTACAATTCATATTTTTCGGTAACTACTTTGTAGGGCTGCTCACGATAGCACTTGCATTAGAAACCGCGTACCAGTTACAAATACCGTTTAACTCTCCCGCTTTCTATGCGCTGGCATTTATGGTAGTGGTACTTTATTATACCTATGCCTATTCGGGTGTAATGAAACCAACGGCCACCAATAATCCACGTACGCTTTGGTACCGGAAACACTATCAGTTTGTAAAAATCAGTCAATGGACATTGCTGGCAGCTTGCAGTGCTTTGGGCCTTTGGTATATCGTTCATAATTTCGAAGGCATCATTAAGCTGCCGCTCTATTATTGGCTTATTCTGGGAGCAGTGGGCGTTGCAGGATCTTTATATTATGGCATTATGCCACATGCACTCGCTAAATTTAATCTCCGTAATTCGGGATTGCTAAAGGCCTTTGTAATTGGTTTTGTATGGGCCTGTTGGGTCGATATAATACCTGTAACAGCACTCCGCATCGAACGGCAATTCGATATTCCCGAACCAGGCTTTCTGCTTTGGAGCTTTATCAAAAACTGGATGTTCTGCACAGTGAACGCAATTATGTTTGACATCAAGGATTATGCAGATGATAGTAATCGTCAGCTCAAAACTTTTGTAGTGCGTATGGGACTCAGGAAAACAATTTTCTATGTACTGTTGCCACTCCTGGTTATAGGTGTAATATCACTCGCGGTATTTGCGTATTTCCGTCACTTCGGATTACCGACATTTCTCCTGAATCTGATCCCATTTGTTTGCCTGATCTGGGTGGCTTATTCATTGCATAACCGCAAACCCATTTTATACTATCTCATCGTGATTGATGGTTTGCTTTTACTCAAAGCAATCTGTGGCATCTTAGGCGCACTGGTCAGAAATATCTGAGGTTTCTATTGCTAAAATCTGATTTGTAACTGAAGAAGTAAATGGTGAATAATCAGTGCGAGTACACATGTTGTCACGCTTTCACGAGACTTCTCCAGCGTGCAATGGCATTTAGGCTGACACGGCATCATTATTAACTGCCAATTTTCTATAAACGATCGCCCCGATGAATCCCTTATATCTTTCCGTTTTGAATAGTACTTCATAACCGGCATTTCTAAAAAGCACAGTCATATCTACCAAATGAGTGGCTTCTACTTTACTGACGAATCTAAAAAACAAAAGCATAGACTGCAACATTATCCGCTGCCACCAACCATGTGTATCTGTGTATTGAAAATCGATGTATAACCATCTGCCTGATGGGTTCAGCCAGTTATTCAACAGTGTGAATACGGTACGTCCTTTATCTTCTTTAAAATTATCAAACAGAAAAGCGGTGAATATAATGTCAAATGAAGCCGCATTAAATTGGCAATTCTCAATAGCACTTTGTATAAATACCACTTCATTTTCGCCCACGTTTCTCTGTTTGGAAAGTTCGAGCATGTTCGCCGAAATCTCCACGTAAGTGATTTGTAATCCGGAAGGGAAAAGCTTTGTGAGTTCTTCTAACACCCAGCCCGTGCCACCACCAATAATCAATATCCGGTTACCCTTTTCAATGTATGGCAACAATGCGATCTGCGCTTTCACCTGTGCACGACCAAATACCATACGACTCAACAGGTCGTACATCGAGGCGATTTTGTCGTAGTTATTGCGCATGGACCAAATTTAGCCATTCGTTCTGAAATACTGGAACGGCAAAAACTTCAAACTGACAAAACGTATGTTTCGATATGCCGCCTATGGAGCCATCGACACAGTTGAAAACTATGTTCAATTTCAAGGCTCTTAGATTGGCAGCACAGTAGTAATGTGGCTCCATCTGGCGATCGCCTAAGCCACGGAGTGATCTGGCTTAGGCTGCCCTTTTTTGCTTACTTTTTTTGGCATAAAAAAAGTAAGAGAAGGGATGATTCGAAGCATGTTTTGAAGCGTTAATGCCAAATCAAAGTGTTATTCTCTTTTGATTGATGCAGATTCTTACACACTAATAACGCAATAAAAAGTCCCCCAACAGTTCCGTCGGGGGACTTTCTCATTTATGGCAAATCAGAGGTTATCTTTTCTGTCCTTTCGTAGATGACTTACTGCTGCCACTGCTTCCACTACTGCTACTACCTTGCATCGCTCGTTTCATCTTTAATTTCTCCAGTTCATCTTTCATCAAAGTAGACGGTACAAAGCTAGGCGGGAATGACCTCGGCGGGAATTCTTCAAAACTCTGAATGAATTTAAACACATTATCCATCGAACCATACACGCCGCCAATTTCATTCAGATTCCAATCCCAGTAGGTATTAGAAGTGATATCGGCACGTTCGTACGGATCCTGATAAAGGTTGAACATTTTTTGCAAACGCAGTTGTGTAAACGGTTCCGCCCATACACCCAGCGTACCTTGCAGACGTTGTTCGGCATACACATATTTCATGTCACCGTCTCTATAACCAACCAGCAAACCATCATCATCTGCATAGAAGAAATCATGGCGCGCACTGTGTACTCCATTGTTTCTTCCGGCAGTTCCACTTACAGTCTTCAGAAAGTTCGACTGATCGTAACCATCCAGATGCACTTTGTACGTTTTACCATTAGCGGCATAACCTTTCAGACATTTGTTGATGATATCGGGCTCGCCGGCGAAAGCACAAAGCGTAGGGATCCAATCGTTGTGACTCATCAGTTCATTGGTAATCGTTCCCGGTTTAATCACGCCGGGATAACGTACCAGACAAGGCACACGGAAGGCACCTTCCCAGTTCGTATTTTTTTCAGAGCGGAATGGCGTCATCGCACCATCAGGCCATGTGTTCATGTGTGGACCATTATCCGAAGTATACACCACAATTGTGTTGTTGGCAATGCCCATATCATCCAGTGCTTTCAATATGGTACCGATTGTAGAATCGTGCTCAATCATACCATCAATGTATTCGCTGTTGCCATGTGTATAACGACCGCGATGATCTGCACGCACGTGTGTGCGCAAGTGCATACGTGTAGAGTTGAACCAGCAAAAGAATGGCTTATTTTCAGAGTGTTTGCGTTTCATGAAATCGATAGCGGCAGAAGATGTCTCGTCATCGATTGTTTCCATGCGTTTTTTTGTCAGCGGACCACTGTCTTCGATGGTTTGTTTACCTACTTTACCAAAACGCGGATCAACTGTAGCATCATCTTTATCAGTGGCTTTACATTTCAAAACCCCGCGCGGGCCGAAACGCGCCAGATAAGCCGGGTCTTTCGGGTAGTCCGGCAACTCTGGTTCTTCCTCCGCATTCAGGTGATACAGATTTCCGAAAAATTCATCGAAACCATTTACCGTAGGTAAATTTTCATTACGATCACCTACGTGGTTCTTACCAAACTGTCCCGTAGCATAACCGAGACTTTTTAGCAATCCACCTACAGAAGGATCTTCCTGACTCATACCCATCGGTGCTCCCGGAAAACCTACTTTAGTGAGCCCTGTACGAATACCGTGCTGGCCTGTAAGAAACGCAGCCCGGCCCGCAGTGCAGGATTGTTCACCATAATACTGAAGGAACATAATACCTTCTTTGGCGAGTCGGTCAATGTTTGGCGTTTCATAGCCCATCAGTCCGTTGCTGTAGGCACTGATATTGGCGATTCCGATGTCATCACCGAAAATCACCAGGATATTCGGTTTGTTACTGTTTTGTGCCTGGGTAGTCATCATAGAGAGGCATAAACCAGCGACCGTAAGCATTTTTTTTGCACTCATAATTACCGATTTTGGTTATAGAAAAATGTTGTGGTGTTTTTCATCTGTAATCTGAAATGTCAAAACAGCGGGAGCGAACACTGTCATGGCGAGAAGCAGGATAACACGCTCATTATCCTTCAAATGCATTACTAAAATAATGAATTCGTTTAAATATTAAAATATTTATTTATTATTCAAACTGAGAAGTTGTGAAATTGTAGCATGTAAAGTTTCAAATGGAAGTTGTGCCTTCTAAGCTGGCGTTATAAATTTTCCAGGCTTCATTTGATTAAATAAAAAAGCCGGTTCTTACGAAACCGGCTGTGCATAATGTTTTAGCGTCTTATTGTTTTGAAGCTGCCAACTGATCTTTCACCCACTTTTCTAATTCACCTTTCTGATCCAACATTGCAAGTTTATCAACGTCTTCATTTTTTGGCATTTTTTCTGCTTTGTATTTATTGATCACAAAGCGAGTACCGGCAAGGTTTCCCTGTACCTCATCTTTTGAATAGTTATGCTCGAGACTGTATTTCGTCCACCCGGCCATAAACAAAAAAAGCAATTGAGGATTGGAAACATAAGGCACTAGTTTTTCGTTCAGCATAATTGATACATTCGGAGAACCGCTAATCCAATTCATAAGGAGCCCCTCTTGTTCTTTAAACTTCACCGCATCTTTATTAATCGGAGTCTTCTCCATCCAGTCAATCGTGGACAAAGCACTTTTTTCAGTTTTTACAAACTCTTCCCTGGTTTGAGGTACAGAACTCAGCAAAGGTGCTGTTTGCGCGAAGGAAACTGTTGATGCCATCAGCGCGGCCAGCAGAAAGGATTTTTGTAGGAATCGCATAACGATTGATTTAGGTTTTGGACTTGTAAGTTATAGTTTTAAAAGTTGTAAGTTTTAGGTTTTAAGTTGGCGCCTGACATTTGACATTTCATTGTCCCCAGTCAACCACCAATTGATTTTGCCTTAACTTTAAAAATACCATTCCTCATCCCAAACTCACCACTATGCCTTTTATCACGCTACATAAAAAAGGACTGCCCTTGCTATGGATACTGTTGTTAGGCTCCGTTATTGCAAGGGCACAAACGGATACCGCGCACAAAAAGAAGGTGAACATTACCGGCATTCCGATTGTTTCCTACAACAGCTCCTACGGTGTTATAGTTGGTGTAAATGGAATGGCATTTTTCCGCCTGTCAAAAAAAGATACCATATCTCCGGCAAGCCAGGTTGGTTTAGGCTTGGGATATACACAGAACAAATCGTGGTTTGGTTCTGCATTCGGACAGTTCTACATCAACGAAGACCGTTGGAGAATCACCGCAGCTGGCGGTTTGGGTAATATCAACTTTCAATATTTCGAAGCAGCCAACGAAACAGAAGATGGCGGATTTGTGGATTATGGAACGGTGAGCAAATTCATCTTCTTAAAAGGAATGCGCAAAATAAAAGGACATCTTTATGGTGGGCTTTTTGCAAAACTCCAACATTCGGAAACCACTTTCGACAACAGTGACAGCGTTGAAAATGTAAACATCAATGGCATCGGCGCGTCATTGCTTTTCGACTCCCGCAATACTGTCTACAATCCATCCAAAGGCCTGCAAGCTGCCGTTAGTTTTCTCGTTAATCCGGAATGGCTGGATAATGATGATGTATTTAACTCGCTCACGGTCTATGCCAACTACTATCATCGCGTCACCAAAAATGCAATCATTGCCGCACGAATCAGTATTCATGCCGGTTTGGGCGTAGTACCGTTTGTCGGTCAACATGCAGTTGGTGGCAGAGATATACGCGGTTACACAAGTGGAGAGTTCCGCGGCAACCAGGTTTACAGTGGCCAGGCAGAGTACCGTTGGAACTTTTATCGCCGCTGGGGCGCAGTAGGATTTTTTGGCGTCGCTTTCACGGAAGCACCTTCTAGTGGACTGTTGCCTGGCGGTGGTGCAGGCATTCGTTTCAAAGCCATCCCTTCCCGCAACATCAATATTGGCATAGATGGTGCAGTCGGAAAAAACGACAAGGGTATTTATTTCCGGATTAATGAAGCGTTCTAGCCATTAGTGATTTGTAATCGAAAATTTGCGATTGCTTCGCATAACCGAAACATCAGATGATTTTTCACGGCAGGATGATAACTGTCAGCTGCAATTGTCAATTTCCTAACCAATATTTGTATATTTTATTTATATTTAAAATAATTTCATAAGAAATAACGACCGACACTGATCACCACCATCTGAAAATACCACATTGCGGCCAGCACAGCTCCGTCTACTCATTGTTCTGACACATCATTTGCCAATCAAAAGATTAATCTATCATGAGAAAAACAATTCTGGCCTGCACTATTGGCCTCTTCGCAACGGCCTGTAATCAACCAGCCAGTCAAAATCAAACTGCAGCAACTGCAAAGAATAATGACACTTCAGATAACAACGGCTACGAATTTGTAGGCGGCTACCCAACGCCAGCCACAATTCAAAAAGCATATGACGATGCTGATCTGAATCGTGCCATTCAAGCCTATCGCTTCTTTTATCCTACTGTTTCGGGAGAAGCCATTCTGGAAGGTAATATGGCGATCAATGTAAAACCTAATGTGGTCTCCGGCACATTGGATAGCAAACCACAGCAAATTGGTTTTACGCTCAATTCTGATACACCTTACGGGCCGTTGCTTATTGATCTGTCCAAAGGTCCTTTTGTAATCGACTTACCTCCTGGGCCACTTATTGTAGTAGCCATAGATGTAAACCAGCGCTGGGTGGCCGATATGGGCATTCCCGGACCGGATGAAGGAAAAGGCGGCAAACATCTGATACTCCCACCGGATTACAAGGGTGCTATTCCTTCCGGCTATCATGTATGGAAATCTTCATCCAACAATCTCACTGTGGGCATACGCTCGTTACCTGTTGGTGGTGATGTGAATGCTGCGATGGAAAGAATCAAAACAATCAAATTTTATCCGCTCAATGATCCTGGTGCAGCCAATGCTGCGACATGGCTAAATCTTACAGGCAAAGATCAAAATACAACGCCGCTAGACTGGGAGAACAATATCAAATTCTGGGAAGTACTGGCGAAAGTCATAGATCGTGAACCTGCTTATGAAGGTTATCGCACTTACTATGGCGAGCTCGCTGTGCTCGGTATTACCAAAGGCAAACCATTTAACCCAGATGCGCGTATGAAAGGCATTTTGGAAAAAGCAGCGAAAATCGGCAACGCACAAATGCGGGTTCAATCATTTGCAGATCGCAGACCAGACCGTATTGTATGGAAAGACCGTCAATGGGAATGGGTAGGACTTCGTCCTGAAAATGGCGATTTTGATGCCCCTTCTTATGTAGATCTCGATGCACGCGAAGTATGGTTCTATCAGGCAATTGGTGCATCTCCGGCTATGTTCAGAAGACAGGCAGGCCAAGGCTCTTTATACTGGCTGGGCTTACGCGACAAAACAGGTGCATATGTTGACGGTGGTAAAACATACAAGCTGACGATTCCGCAACCAGTGCCTGCAAAGCTTTTCTGGTCGGTAACAGTCTACGATGCACTAACGCGCAGCCAGGTAAAAACAGATCAGGGCTATGCAGCTTTACGCTCTATGTTTGAACTAAAAGATCTTGCGAACGCTCCATCTGTCGACCTCTACTTTGGACCAACAGCACCAGCAGGCAAAGAAAAACAATGGATCAAAACCATTCCGGGCAGAGGCTGGTTCATCTACATCCGCATTTATGGTCCTGAAGAGGCAGCCTTTAATGGCAGTTGGAAACCAGGAGATATAGAAATTGCCAATTGACGAAAAATAATTCACAACTAATAGTTGTTTGAGACGTTTGACCAGCAATGATCAGACGTCTCAACATTTTTGCCGACCTTCGAAGGTTCAAAAATCCTTTGACTTTTGACTTTTGACTTTTGACTTTTGACTTTTGACTTTTGACTTTTGACTTTTGACTTTTGACTTTTGACTTTTGACTTATCTATTCCAATCACCCCGACTCGGCTTCCGCAACTGGCGCGATGCAGACCTACCGCGGATGGCAGCGATCAATGCTGACCCAGAGGTCATGCGCTTTTTTCCCGCTACGCAAACAGAAGAACAGACGCAATCATTCATAGATCGCGCGCGAAAACAATACGAGGCAAAAAGCTTTACATACTTCGCTGCTGATCGTCTTGACACTGGCACATTTATTGGTTTCATCGGGCTTTCCGAACAAACCTACGATGCAGACTTTACACCTTGTATTGATATCGGCTGGCGGTTGGCGAAAGAACACTGGCATCATGGCTTCGCAACGGAAGGTGCCAAACGTTGCCTGGAATACGCGTTTCAGGATTTGAAATTATCGCAAGTTGTAGCAACAGCTCCTGCTATTAATTTACCTTCCATTCACGTGATAACCAAAATAGGAATGAGTCTGGTAAAGCATTTCAAACATCCGATGTTAAAAGGGGATGAACAATTGGAAGATTGCGTGCTTTATGCAGTAAACAGTAGAGACGTTGTGCACAACGTCTCCAGATAACACACTGATGCAAGAGTCAGCGTAGTGTCCTGTGTCTGAGCATACGGCCAGTCTTCTGACTGGAACTTGTATCGCATGGTCAGTCCGAGACTGACGACAATTATAGACACGAGAGCGCTACGCTAATTCCCGCGCCAACCGGAAAATTGTATTTATTTAAATCACGATGCAGCAGACATCCCACGTAATGCAAGACAGATCGTACCGTTAAGGCCAGAATTCCATGAGCTATAGAAAATAAGTGTCACCCTGAGCGGAGTCGAAGGGCCAACACACAATGCTTCGTCTGCGCTCAGCATGACAAACGCAAGAACAGAAACAAGTAGCCACAAGTCATGACCTAAGGAGACGTGTCACATAATGTGGGCTCACGCTCGTCCAAGAAACCACTAACAAAAAACGCCAAAAGACTTTCATCTTTTGGCGTAATATTTTGCAAGCATCAAACCTCGAATGTAGAACTTCTAATTAAGTTCAATAACCAAATCACCTGTGTTCACCAGCGAGCCTGTATTCAATGCAATATCGCGCACAGTCGTATCAAACGGTGCTGTGATTGTAGTTTCCATCTTCATCGCTTCAATCACAAACAATGGCTGATTACGTTTTACAGTTTCATCCTTTTTCACCAGTAGCTTAGACAACATGCCTTGCAACGGCGCGCCCACATGTTTATCATCTCCTTTGTCTGCTTTGCGATTTTCTACAGTCACCACTTTCACTGATTTATCCATCACTTCAATCGCGCGTGTTTGTCCATTGAGTTTGAAGAAGACCGTCCGCATTCCTTTTTCATCTACAGGACCAACTGACAACAAACGGATCAATAAGGTCTTACCCTTATCAATTTCAATGGTCACATCCGGCCCCTGCTTCATACCATAAAAGAAAATCGGCGTTGGAACCACAGAAACATCACCATACTCACGTGTGAATTTCAATCCGTCTTCAAATACTTTCGGATACAATTTGTACGACAGAAAATCCTCAATCGTCAAGTCATCACCAAACTGTGTGGTAAACGAAGCAAAATCTTTTTCGAAATCGATTGCCGGTAAAAATTTACCCGGGCGTTCCGTGAAAGGTGTTTTGTCTTTGAGAATGATCCGCTGCAAATCTTTAGGAAAGCCACCTTCCGGCTGGCCCAGTTCACCCATAAAGAATTGCTGAACTGATTCCGGGAAAGAAATGCCTTCACCTTTCGTCATCACATCGTGCGGCGTCAGATCATTGGCCACCATAAACTGTGCCATGTCACCAACTACTTTTGAGCTCGGCGTTACTTTTACAATGTCGCCAAACATATCATTGACCTCTGCAAACGTTTCTTTAATGGCTTCGAATTTATCACCAAGTCCAAGCGCTACTGCTTGCGGCTTCAGATTAGAATATTGGCCGCCGGGAATTTCATGATGAAACACCTCCGCAGAGCTAGCTTTCATACCTGATTCAAACGGATAGTACATTTCACGCACCGCTTCCCAGTAATTGGAGAACTGATTCAGTGATTTTACATCGTAAGGATTTTCACGTTCGTGGAATTTCATCATTTCCACAATTGCATTAAAGTTTGGCTGCGAAGTAAGTCCAGAAAGCGCGCCCAGTGCACAGTCCACCACATCAACGCCAGCCTCGATTGCCATCAGATAAGTAGCAGGCTGCAACGAAGAAGTATCATGTGTATGCAAATGCAATGGAATTTTCACGGCATCTTTCAACGCACCGATCAACTCTTTCGCAGCATATGGTTTCAGCAACCCACTCATGTCCTTGATACCCAGAATATGTGCACCCGCATTTTCCAGATCTTTCGCCAATCGTACATAATAATCGAGTGTGTATTTTGTACGTTTTGGATCCAGGATATCGCCGGTATAACACAACGTACCTTCCGCGAGTCCACCCGTTTTCTTGCGCACCATTTCAATACAAGGCGCAATATTTTCCATCCAGTTCAGTGAATCAAAAATGCGGAAGATATCAACGCCCTTCTCCCAGGATTTTATCACGAATTTCTCAATCAGATTATCCGGATATGCCGCATAACCAACCCCATTCATACCACGGATCAACATTTGCAGCAACACATTCGGAATCGCTTTGCGCAATTGTTCCAGACGTTTCCACGGATCTTCATGTAAGAAACGGATACACACATCAAACGTAGCACCGCCCCACACTTCCATGCTAAATGTCTGCGGATGATTGCGGGCAAAGCTTTCGGCAACCTTCAGCATATCGTACGTACGCATACGGGTAGCCAGCAGCGACTGATGTCCGTCACGCATGGTCGTATCGGTATAATGAATTTTCTTTTCGTTTTTCAACCACTGACAAAAAGCATCCGGACCCAATTCATTCAATAAATCCTTAGAACCTTTCGGCATCGGTTGTGATGCGTCAAATGCAGGCACGACCGGCTTTTCAAACTGTTTCTTATCGTCTTTAACCTTTACATCAGGATTACCATTTACCGTAAAATCTGCCAGGAATTTCAGCATTTTCGTGCCTCTATCCTGACGAAGTGCAAACTGAAACAATTCCGGATGTTCCTGGATAAAGCCGACGGTAGTCTGACCGGAAATAAACTCCGGATGTGTTACCAGATTTTCCAGAAATGGAATATTGTTTTTTACACCACGAATACGAAACTCTTTCAATGCACGATACATCTTCTGCGCGGCATCTTTCAGATTATTGCCCTGCGTACTCACTTTCACCAGCATCGAGTCAAAGAACGGACTGATCTTCATACCCGGATAAGTACTGCCTTCATCAAGACGCACACCAAAACCCGCCGCATTACGGTAAGTCACCAACGTACCATAATCAGGTTTGAAATCGTTCCCCGGATCTTCAGTAGTGATACGACATTGAATTGCAACCCCGTTTTTGGGAATGCCATTCTGGTCGCCCAGCCCAATTTCATCATCTGAAAGTTTATACCCGCCGGCAACATAGAGCTGCGTTTTAATCAGGTCCTTACCTGTGATCATCTCAGTGACGGTATGTTCCACCTGAATACGTGGATTCACTTCAATGAAGTAAATATGCTCCTGATGATCTACCAGAAACTCAACGGTACCGAGATTATTATAATTCACTGCGGAAGCGATTTTCACCGCATAATCATACAGCTTGTTTCTTGTCTCTTCCTTTAGTGTAACAGAAGGCGCCATTTCTACTACCTTCTGAAAACGGCGCTGCACGCTGCAATCACGTTCATACAAATGCACAATATTACCGTGATTATCTGCCGCGATCTGAACTTCGATATGCTTCGGATTTTCTACAAATTTTTCCAGGAAAACTGTATCATCACCAAAAGCAGTCTTGGCTTCACTGCGTGCTTCTACAAATGCTTTTTTCAGATCCTCGTCGTTACGCACCACGCGCATACCGCGTCCGCCACCACCTGCAGCAGCTTTCAGCATTAACGGATAACTGATCCGCTGTGCTTCTTTCAATGCAATAGCTATATCTGTAAGATCTTCCTTATTGCTTTCAATGATCGGCAATCCAGCTTCAATGGCTACGCGTTTGGCGGTTACCTTATCACCCAAAGCCGCCATAGCTGCTGGCGAGGGCCCAACGAACACAATTCCGTTATCCGCACATTTCTGCGCAAACGTCGCGTTCTCTGAAAGGAATCCATACCCCGGATGAATCGCATTGGCGCCGCAGTCTTTTGCAATACGGATAATCGCGTCGATATCCAGATAAGGCTTCAACGGGTCTGTGTCCGCCCCTACCTGATAAGCTTCGTCGGCCTTATACCGGTGCAGTGAATAACGGTCTTCATACGTATAAATAGCAACCGTGCGGATTCCCAGCTCTGTGGCAGCACGTGATATCCGTATAGAAATTTCACCGCGATTGGCGATAAGCAATTTTTTTATCTCCATGACCCTTCTAAAGTAAATGTTCGTTTGAGTTTTCGAGGCGGAAAATTACTTCAAATAATCATGCCGCTGATAAGGGATTATACTTATTTTTTATTCAATTTTTTCGTGAATGGTCAATGGTGAATGGTCAATAATCAAAAGCGGAAAGCTTTCCTTTGTCACCCTGAGCGGAGTCGAAGGGCGATCTCTGTTTGTCACTCGCGTCATGGTAAGATTTGAGTTTATCCTGCCCAAAGCGGGAAAGCAATCATAACTCAAACCGATATAGTTAAATCAAGGCAATGAAATTTTGTTTAGAGAATAACGGTCAGACGGACCCGAAGCCGTCCGACCGTCATTCTCCCTTGATTGCGTCCATCGTTCAATGACACACAAGAAATAAGTTCAAAATCAAGGCTCTTAGCTTGGCAGCACAGTAGCACTGAAGTTGATCGAGCGACCGCCTAAACCACGGAGTGATCTGGTTTAGGCTGCCCTTTTTTGCTTACTTTTTTGGGCAAGCAAAAAAGTGAGAGAATTCGCCAGCTGAATTAAAGCCGGCGCAGATAAATCAAGGAATGAAAGTTTGTTTGGAGAATAGGTGTGAGACGAAACGCCTGTAGGCTAACGCCGATCTACATTACGCGGGACCTCTCCTTCCGTCGAGGTGACAACAAAAAAACACAAAACCCATGTTCCGTATATCCATTACAAAAAAAAAAGCCCCCACTGTACCGTGGGGGCTTTCCATCACTATCATTTCTCTTACCACAATCTCACACGGAGACTATCTGGCAGGTACATTTTATTGGTTGGTTGCACATTCCATGCCTGATAGAATTCAGGAACATTCGGGAACGGACCATTCACGCGCCATTTAGCAGGAGCATGCACGTCTGTCATGATCTGGCTGGCCATTTGCTCTTTACGATTTTGATACAACCATCCCAGTGTATAACCCAGGAAGAAGCGTTGCAGCGGTGTTTGACCGTTGATCTTTTCGTTTTTCTTGTACACTTCTGTTTGTTTGAATGCATCCAGACCAATCAGGATACCGCCAAGATCTGCGAGGTTTTCACCCAGAGAAGCTTTACCATTAATATGCAGTGTATCTACAGCCACAATATTGTTGAACTGATTCACGAGCAATTGTGCACGTTTGTTGAATTGTTCTTCATCTTGCTTGCTCCACCAGTTATTCAGATTTCCTTTTTCATCAAACTGGCGACCTTCATCATCAAAACCGTGTGTGATTTCGTGACCAATTGTAGACGCTGCAGCATAGCCATACACCAGCGCATCGTCCAGCTCTTCATCGCGATAGCCAGGCACCGTGAACTGACCAGCAGGCAATACGATTTCATTGTTTGAAGGATTGTAGTACGCGTTATAAGTCTGTGGCGTCATATCCCATTCTTCACGATCTACCGGTTTACCCAGTTTATTGATGCTGTATTGATTCCACCATTCAGCAGAACGCATCATGTTTTCAGCATAAGAATTTGGAGTGATTTTCAATGAAGAAAAATCTTTCCATTTATCAGGATAACCTACTTTTTTGCGGATAGCGGCCAGTTTCACGATTGCTTTTTTCTTCGTGCTATCGCTCATCCAATCCAGTTTCTCGATACGTGCCTTGTAAGCGCTGCGTACATTTTCCACGATCTGTGAATAACGTTCTTTCGCCTTTTCGTTGAAATATTCTTTTACGAATACTTGGCCCAATGCTTCGCCAATTGCCCCTTCTTCCGCATCCAGTACGCGTTTCCAGCGAGGACGTTGTTGTTCTGCGCCACGAATAGTTTTGCTGTAGAAGTCGAAACGTGCATCCACAAATGGTTTGCTCAGATAAGGAGCAAATTCATTTACGAAGTGGTACGCCATATAATCTTTCAGCGTTTGCACTTGTTCTTTAGTGATCACTTCGTTGAGCGCTTTGTAGAACTCAGGCTGACCAACGATTACGGTATCAATTTTCGGAAGACCGATACCGGTAAATGTTGATTGCCAATCGATGCCAGGAGCGATCTTTGTAAGATCAGCGGTAGACATCTTATTGTAGTTTTTATACGGATCACGCAGATCTTCCAGTTTGCGTGAAGCTTTTGCCAGTTTGGTTTCCAACGCAATCACAGCCTCTGCTTTTGTTTTCGCAGTAGCTTCGTCGTTACCCATCAGCTGGAACATCTTGGTCACAAAACCAGGATATGCGTTGCGGATTTTAGTAGTACGTTCGTCTGTATTGAAATAATAATCGCGGTTAGGCAAGCCCAGACCGCCTTGGTACAACTGGTAAGACATCATTTCACTGTTCTTTTCGTCCTGGCCTACGCCTTCGCTAAAGAATACGCCTACGCCCATTTTGTGGAGGTTAGCAGCGACCGCCATGATATCTGCAGGACTTGCAGCAGCGTTGATTTTGTCTAATTCTGTTTTCAGCGGTGCAATACCTTGTTTTTCGATATTTACCGTATCCATACCTGCTTTCCAGAAATCACCGATTTGCTGCTCAGCGCCTTTAGCGTCTTTCTTCTCGGCCGCTTCTTCGTTAATTTTGAGTTTGCGCTCGTACAGTTCTTTATTTACCAGCTGTGCGATACCCCAACCCGTTTCATCTGCAGGAATTGGATTTTTCTTGAGCCAGCCACCATTAGCATAGTCAAAGAAGTCATCGGCAGGATTCACGGTCGTATCCATATCGGCCACGAGAATATCCGTCTTCTGCGCTGCAGGCTTGTTGCCCGCGTTATTACAAGCAGCCAGTGAGGCCGCCGCAAAAACCACAGGTATTATCAGTTTTTTGTTCATACGAGGTGTTGAAGGCGGTAAAAATAATATTTCTCAGCTACTGACGAAGGGGATTTTAGGGGGAAATCGCTGATGTGAGTGGTGAGTGGTCAGTTGTGCGTTGTCCAGATAGAACGAAAAGCCCCGAACAACCCTCGTAACATGAATACTCACAACTCACCACTCACAAGGCCTTACATTTGCCTCATGACAAACATCAATGGTAAATACCGCCACTATAAAGGGAATTTCTACGAAGTAATCGGCGTAACCATGCATTCCGAAACTAAAGAAAAACTGGTCCTGTATCGTGCACTGTATGACTGTCCGGAGCTGCATGAAGAATATGGTACAGATCCGTTGTTTGTCCGGCCGTACGACATGTTTTTCGAAAAAGTGGTAATTGATGGCGTGGAAATGCCCCGTTTTGAATTAGTACAGCCGTAAACTTTACCTTTGCGCCATGCAACAACAGGATTTAGACAAAAAATTGCTGAAAAACCTGGGGATACCCGGGTGGAATGCGATGCAACAATCGGCACACCAAACAATCCATAAGGAGAAAGACGTGCTGCTGCTCGCTCCTACCGGCTCAGGAAAAACACTAGCGTTTTTGAAACCTGTGCTCCAAAACCTGAAGGAAAATATCACCGAAGTTCAATGCCTGATTCTTGTGCCATCGCGCGAACTGGCCTTACAGATCGAACAGGTCTGGAAAAAAATGGGAACCGGTTATAAAATCGGTTGTTTTTACGGCGGCCACTCTATGCCTTCAGAAATTCAAACACTCACGGAGCCACCTGCTGTTTTGGTAGGAACACCCGGCCGTATCGCAGATCACCTGAATCGTAAAACATTTATCACTGATTTTATTGAAATGCTGGTGCTGGATGAATTCGATAAATCTTTGGCATTGGGTTTTGAGGAAGATATGTCCTCAATCGTTGTCCGTTTGCGTAAGCTGAAAAAACGCGTACTCGTTTCGGCAACGACTGCCGTTGGCATTCCTGATTTTACAGGCGTGAAACAACCGGAAGTTTTGGATTTCATCACCAATCCGGTGCACACAGGCGACTTTAGCTTAAAAATTGTTCGCTCACCTGAAAAAGATAAAATCAATACATTGATTCAATTGCTGTCCTTCATCGGCGAAGAATCAGCTATTATTTTCTGCAATCACCGTGATGCAACAGAGCGCACCAGCGAACTGATCAGCGACATGGGCATTGAGAACGTATGTTTTCATGGAGGCATGGAGCAGCTGGATCGCGAGCAATCGCTTATCCGCTTCCGCAACGGGACTGTTTATTTTCTGGTAGCAACAGATTTGGCGGCACGCGGGCTCGATATTCCGGAGGTAAAACATATTATTCATTATCACCTGCCACATACGCACGAAGAATTCACTCACCGCAACGGCCGTACGGCACGTATGCATGCAAGCGGCACTGCTTATATAATCCTGCACCCGGAGGAAAGAGTACCAAATTTTGTGGAGGAAGAACCGGAAGAGCTCACACTACCGGCGAAATTAAAACTGCCTAAATCTTCTGACTGGACAACCATTTATATTTCCGGCGGCAAGAAAGACAAACTGAATAAGATCGACATCGTAGGCTTCTTTTCGAAAATCGGCAAGCTGGAAAAAGGGGAACTTGGCATGATTGAAGTAAAGGATTACATTTCATTTGCCGCTGTGAAAAAAAGCAAAGTCAAAGAACTATTGCACAAAATCAAAGAAGAGAAAATGAAAGGCAAGAAATACAAAATTGCCATCGCTAAATAACAACCCTGGGGTCTAAAAATCAAAAACAAAACAGAATGCTCAAAAAAATCGGATATGCTTTAGTCGCAGTATTTATTATTATACAATTTTTCAGACCTGCGAAAAATATCAGTGCGGCTCCGGAACCTAATGAGATTTCAGCAAAATATCATGTGCCGGACAACGTGTACATGTGTCTGCAAAAAGCTTGCTTTGACTGTCATTCTAATACAACGAAATACCCTTGGTACAATAATATTCAGCCAGTAGCGTGGTGGATGGCAAGCCATATTAAAGACGGCAAAAAACACCTTAACTTTTCTGAATTCGCCAGTTATCCTAAAAAACGAAAACTGAAAAAACTGAAAGAAATTAGTGAGTCTGTAACAGAAGGTTGGATGCCGATCAATAGTTACCTCTGGGAACACAAAGAAGCGGTGCTGACCAAAGATGAAACAACGGCTATTGCTAATTGGGCCGACAGCCTGGCACAGCAGATCGAGAAAACAGAACAATAATTTAAGTTGTAAGTTGTACGTTTTAAGTTACTGGTTGTATACACAACAACTTACCACGTACAACTTAAAACGTACAACGTGCAACTCAAAAACTTATAACTAGATCAAATGCGTATCATATCATACAACGTCAATGGCATTCGCAGCGCAACCAAAAAAGGTTTCGTAGAATGGCTGTCAACCGATCCTGCGGATGTTATTTGCCTGCAGGAAGTGAAAGCAGAAAAAGAACAGGCAGATTTTGCTGCAATCGAGGCACTCGGATACCATACTTTCTGGTTTAGCGCAGAGAAAAAAGGATATAGCGGTGTCGCTGTGTTCACGCGTATCCAGCCAGATAATGTGTTTTACGGAAATGGCATTATGCAAAGCGACGCAGAAGGCCGCGTAATTCGTCTGGACTTTGGGGATGTGACACTCATCAACGCCTATTTTCCAAGCGGCACTTCCGGCGATGAACGTCAGACTTATAAATATCAGTGGCTGGCAGAGTTTCACGAATACCTGACCGACCTCCGCAAAACCCGCCCAAACCTGGTGATTTGTGGCGATTACAATATTGCACATAAAGAAATTGATATCCATAATCCAAAAGGCAATAAAAAAAGCAGTGGATTCTTGCCGGAAGAACGTGCCTGGATGGATACTTTTTACAACGACGGTTATGTAGATACTTTGCGTGTCTTCAAACCGGAACCGCATCAGTACAGTTGGTGGAGTGCCCGTTTCCCATCGGTAAGATTGGAAAACAAAGGCTGGCGCATCGATTATATCAGTGTTACCGAACCGCTGCGTGATCGTTTAAAAGATGCAGCCATCTACCCGGATGTAAAACACTCAGATCATTGCCCGGTATATGTAGAGCTTAAATAATAAAAAACGGATGCGATTGCATCCGTTTTTTATTTGTATCAAGTATCATGTAGGAAGTATGACTTTAGTCGCTCCACATGCAAGAATGGATCTCTTTAAAACATGAGTCCACTTTTTAATTTTCTAGTAATTGCTTTGTGGCTTAGGCTCAAACAATCCCATCCAAACCAATGCTGCAGCGATACCGCCTACAATCGGCGCTACGATAAACAACCATAATTGCTCCAGTGCTTTACCGCCAGCCAATAATGCCGGGCCAAAACTACGAGCCGGATTTACAGAAGTACCCGTGATCGGAATTGCAACCAGGTGAATCAACACAAGCGTCAGACCAATCGCCAAACCAGCCATGGTACTGTTACCCAGCTTACTGGTTGTAGCAAATATTACAAACAGGAACATAAACGTTAATACGGCCTCTGTAATGAATGCTGCACCAGTACTGTATTCGTGTCCGTATCCTGGTCCCCAGCCATTAGAGCCAAGCGCCCATTCGCCCATCGAAAAACCAGGCATACCTTTTTGAATACACATCAACACACCGGCAGCAATCAGCGCACCGATCAACTGACCAATTATATAACCGACTGCGTCTCCAACTGATATTTTTTTCGCCACAAGCATGGCAATTGTAATAGCAGGATTGATATGGCAACCTGAAATGCCTCCGATAGCATAAGCCATCACAACAACGGACAAGCCGAATGCTAATGCAATACCGAGAAGACCAATACCGGCAGGACCACCGGTAGCTCCGGCCCAGGCCAACGAAACACCCGATACTACAGCCGAGCCGCAACCAAACAATACAAGGGCAAATGTGCCGATCATTTCAGCTAAATACTTATTCATAGCGTAACAATTTGTGTGTATATTAAAATTATAAAAAAATAAGACATGTTCCAGTCTGTTATGAAAACTAATAGCAGGTAAAGCAAATAGCGTGCCAATTTTTCAAAACTGAAGGCACAACGCCAAAGCGAAAAAGCGAAGCCATTGGAAAACAACCCAAACAAAATAGCAAGCATTAACGCTTGCTACTTAAAATCTATTATAAGTTGATTCTAGAAAATCAGACATCATCAATCAGCGATCGCCCGCGCCTTTAAACTGATGAAGTGTTTCTTTAAACAATACATTAAACGTAGTGAGGGAACCGTACACAGCCGTTACATACTGCTGCAGATCTACTTTCTCTTCGTCGGTCAGTGTTTTATTAGCATTAATTTTTTGCTCGATCAGGCGCATACGGTCGCGCACCATTACAATCTTGTGGAAGAAAGTTTCAATCGGCACTTCTTTTGGTTGCAATGATTCATCCTGCGGCTTTAAAATCAGCGTACCATTGTTCCATTTATTGGCCATCGGCACCAGCTGAAATTCGTTCAGTCTTCTGTCCAGTACATTTTCCAGCGCTTCTTCAATATCCGCAACGGAAAGGCTTCCTGTATTTTCGCCAGCATTTTCTTTTGCTTCCAGTACACGCAGCTCCGTATAGTCTTTGCTTACACTTTTGGTGCCGTTCTGCGATTTAAACCAGATAATATATACTTCGGAAGCAGCATCTACAATCACTCCCTTGCCAAAATGCGGATGTTCTACTCTTGAACCGATACCTAAAACAATTGTTTCCATACAGATATTTATATCCTGCAAATTACGGAACGTGGTTTATTTTTTCTTCTTTTTCACTTCGCAGACAAAGGCCATTACAGGCTCACTATTGAGAAAAAGCTGCACGGGATATTTTCCTTTTTTCGGCATTTCAAGATCAAAGAAAATTTCATTGCCGACTACGTAAAAAGTAGTCTTTTTCAATAGCGGCTCATCTTTATACTGCAAAGAAAGCTCTGAAACCTTCGTGCCATCTTTCAGCGTTAAGATAATTCGCTTGCAGTCGCCCGGCTTTCCGCGCAGTACGCCTTTACGTTGGTTAGTAGCAACAAGGTCACTATTAATATAATCCCCCAGTGGCATTGGCGACCAGGTAAATTCTGAACGAGTGAGCGGATCATCCTGCAGTTGCCATTTACGATTAGCCGGATAATGGGTAAACGCAAAGCGCTCCGGATCAGGAAAGAAATAACTATCGTTGAATGCCGGATAAAATTCTTTCTTTTTGGCATTGGTTGTACCGGCAGCCCAGCAAGCATCTGCCAGATACCATTGATTACGGATATTTACCGCATTCCAGGTATGATCTGGTTTCTTCTTAGACTTGCCGATATTTTTGCCAACATTCCGCGCATATCCTTTGATCACATTGCAAGTAATATGGCGGCGTTCGCACATTGCTTTAAAAAGCAGCGCATAACCTTCGGCTGTCGCAGTTCTGTTTTGAAGAAGTTCGCCCACATTGGTATTTTGCTGACCTTTGTGGTGGTAGCCAATACAGTCGTAGGAAATATTATAGGCAACCCAATCATAAATAGCCCGGATGCAGGTACGCTCATCGTGACAGGTTTTGGTAATGCTGTCGACAATGTCAAATAACGGCGCGCCCTTCATCGGACCAATTTGTTTTACTACTGAATCCAGCGTGTTAAACTCACCGGAATTTACATTTTGACTTCTTGCTGTAAAGCTGAAAAACAGCAACAATGCGATCGCTAAATATTTCATAGAGCCTTGAAAAAGGTCCGCAAATTAGAAAGAGTTTGTACATTAAATGCATTATAAAATTGTTACGCCATGCTCCCTGCAACCACCACATCCACTACCATCGACAACATCATTCTGCAGCTCGAAGCCATCATCTCCGAATGCATCGCAACCAATAATCGAGCCGGTTATTTTGCCGCTCTATACCACCGTGTAACGGTACGCATAAAGGAAGGCATCATGAATAAGGAATTTGAGAACAACGAGCGGATGGAATTATTTGACGTAACCTTTGCTCAACGTTACCTGGATGCCTGGACAGAATGGAAACAGGGAAAACAACCTACAAGTTCCTGGAAAATTGCCTTTGAAGCGGTAGCACATAAAAAGGACATTGTACTGCAACATCTGTTGCTCGGCATGAATGCACACATCAATCTTGATCTCGGCATAGCAACCGTAATCACTATGGATGGTGGCGATATGGAAGGGATAAAAAACGACTTCAACAAGATCAACAGCATTCTGGCTGCCCTGGTCAATAAAGTAGAAGATTGCCTGGTGAAAGTAAATCCATTAATGAAACTATTATCACTGCAGCGTTTCAATTTTGATGAATTATTAGTTCAGTTCAGCATCGATCTGGCGCGAAAAGGCGCCTGGGACTTTGCCACCACACTCTGTAGCAAAACCGGTACAGCTTATAATGAATGTATCGCTTCGCGAGACGCCAAAATAGCGGAACTGGCTGCCAATCTCGCTCGTCCCGATAGCTGGTTGCTACGTTTCACTGTGAGACTCATTTATTGGTACGAAACGAAAAATGTCGGTAAAAACATCGCGGATCTGCAATCCTGATTTTTTAGAAAAAATATTGGCAGTTTTAAATCCAAAACATTGGCTGATACGTAAATAAATGCCGCATCGTCCTCCTTTTTCATCTTGAAACATCAGAGAAAAGCAACGCTGTCAATTTTGGCACGATTTTAGTATACTATTAGTATCAAAGATATTCTCCCTCAAGAAGGGCCCCCATCACTATAAGTCCCCGCACATGCGGGGACTTTTTATTTTCCTAACGTTCATAAAGCTCTAATGGCAGGCCATCCGGATCTTCAAAAAAAGTAAACCGGTGCCCGGTGTATTCATCAATACGAACAGGCTGCACGTCCACACCTTTTTTCTTTAATACCGAAACGCATGCATCCACATCTTCCACTTCAAACGCCAGATGCCGTAGTCCCATTGCTTCAGGTTCTGTTGGGCGCGCTGGGGGATTTGGGAACGAGAACAGCTCGATACGGTATTGTCCGGCCACTGCGAGATCCAGTTTGTAAGACTGCCGTTCTTCGCGGTAAACTTCCCGGACAATTTCAAGCCCCAATATATCTGTATAAAATTCTTTGGAGCGCTCATAATCCGAACAAATAACGGCGATATGATGAATCCCTTTGAGTAATGCCATAGCAGATGTGTTTATGTTATTTAAATATACGGTATTCGCTCCTTCAAAAAGATGATTTTATTCATTGTTTCGTTTATTGTATTCGGTAATTTGGTAGAAACAAATCGCTATGCAAATCTGTACCTCTGCAGCCGAAGCTGTATCTGATATTGCGCCGGGTCAAAGTGTTTTCATTCACACTGCTGCCGCCACACCACGCGAGCTCGTAATGGCCATGGCAGAAAGGAGCAATCAATTGCATGATGTAAAAATATACTCAATACATACGGAATGGGAAGCAACTTATGCATTGCCGCAACATGCACATGCATTTGAGATCAATTGTTTTTTCGTGGGGGCCAATATCCGTAAGGCAATCAATGAAGGTACCGCCAGCTATATACCCATGTTCCTGAGCGAAATTCCGTTACACTTCCGCTCCGGTGCCTGTCCGATCAATGTGGCGCTGATTTCTGTTTCACCACCTGATAAAAACGGCTTTTGCACACTCGGCGTTTCCTGCGATGTAAGCCGCGCTGCAATTGAAATGGCGGATGTGGTCATTGCAGAAGTCAACAGCAACATGCCGCGCGCATTGGGCGATGGCGTAATCCACGTCTCGCGCATTGCAAAAGCGATTAATGTCGATTATCCTTTGTTTGAAAGTAAAGTAACCGAACCAACAGCCACAGAACTACAGATCGGTAAAAATGTAGCCAGCCTTATCGAAGATCGCGCTACGCTGCAAATGGGCATTGGTGGCATTCCAAACGCAGTACTGGCTTCACTGCACGCACACCAGGACCTCGGCATTCATACTGAAATGTTTTCCGATGGTCTGATTCCTTTGGTGGAAAAAGGAATTATCACGGGCAAATACAAAAAGATTCACCCGGGTATGATCGTCAGCAGTTTCGCAATTGGATCACGCAAACTTTATGATTTTATCGACAACAATCTGATCGTACGCATGCTTGATGTGGAATACGTAAACAATCCCGGCGTCATCAAAAAGAATCCGCGCGTGACGGCCATCAACAGCGCTATTGAAGTAGATATCTTCGGTCAGGTTTGTGCAGATTCAATTGGCACCTATCAATATTCCGGTGTTGGCGGACAAGTCGATTTTATGCGCGGAGCGGCGCTTTCCGAAGGAGGTAAACCGATCATCGCCATTCCTTCGCAAACAGCAAAAGGAGTTTCCCGTATTGTTTGCAGGCTGAAACCTGGCGCTAGTGTGGTAACCACGCGCTCTCATGTGCATTATGTAGTTACGGAATACGGCATCGCACAACTGCACGGCAAAAATCTAAAAGAACGCGCCAAAGCACTAATCCATATCGCACACCCTGCTCACCGAGAACTGCTGGAACAGGAAGCGTTTGAGATTTTTAAGTCTTTCTAATAGACAGTTGACAAGGGAGCATAAAAACATCTTCGTTGCCATTAGACCTTTTGAGTTCTAACATGAGCTTTCCACCTTTGATTCTTATGCATCTTTGCGGGAAACATATAGCTGCAGGCAGTTTTCAAACAATAAAAAAACGGTCAGACCAATTCAGATGTCCGACCGTTTAATTTTTTATATTTTGAATTGTCAACTGTCAACTGCATTTACTTCTTAGTCGCAGTCGCCACTCCCGGCGGATAGCCAGCCATAATCTTGGCTACAATGCCCTGTATCTGCTGATCCGGATTTTCCATTGGCTTATCTATTTCCTGATTACCAATTCCTTCCCACACCAGACTTTTTGTGTTCGCATCCACCACTTCAACGATCAATGAACCGTCTTTGTAATCCGTCACGTTGTACGTTGTATAACCAGAAGCCATACCGCCACCCCATCCGTACGGACGATAATAACCGCCATAACCGTAATAATTAGTATTAGCCGTTACTTGCTGTTCGTTTTTGATGATCGTCACCACATTCACCAGCACATCCGGATTCGAGGATGCTTCCTGCAATCCTTTTTTCACCATTTCCGCTTTCACAGCCGATTCAATACGGCTACGGTTCAGCTGACTGATGGTTTCATTTTTTTCTTCAGGCACATAAAGACTAAACGTTTTGTATTTGCTGAAGTCTGCTTTGCGATCATAATCCGTAGTTACCTTCAACTGGGGAGTACAAGCGGTTATCGTTAAGGTAGACAATGCAGCTAACAATAAGATTCTGGCGAGTTTCATAAATGACTTTTTTGGTGAATAAAGAATATTATGAATGTTGATTAATTTTTTGTCTGTTTCGTTTTGCCTGGCGGAAAACCTTTCATGATTTCTTTTACCACTGCTTTAATCTGCCCTTCCGGATTCGTGAGCGGCTGCTCCACCTGAGCGCTGCCTACACCTTCCCACAATAAATTCTGGTTGGATGCATCCGCCATATCAATAATAATAGAACCATCCTTAAACTGATTCGCATCAGAGGTAGTATAAACCGGCGGACCAAACGATGTATTCCAGTAGTAAGGTCGGTACATTCCTCCGTAAGCATAATCATCCGTCACGGCCATGCTTTCTTTCGTCTGACGAATTACAGTGACGATATTCACGATTATATCTGGTTTCAAAGTATCCTGCGCAAATCCATGCTTGGTCATTTCCGAAATCACTGCAGCCCTCAGCAAATCTTTATTATGCTGGCTTACCGCATCGAGCCGCACATCCACTGGATTTATCCGGTAGGTTTTGTACTTAGTAAAATCTACATGCTTATCATAATCTGTCGTCACTTTCAATGGCGACCCACAACCTGGTGCCATCATCATTACCATGCTTGCCAGAACTATAAATTTTAAAAAACGAATCATGTACCAGACTTAAACAATGAATAAAACCTTTATAATATTAGCGAAATATATCTAATAAATAAAATCGGAATATGTTGATGCTATTTTTATAACTATCGCAGAATAGAGAGATTAGAAGTCATTAGTTTTTTCATCGGAAAAAATGGTTTTACTTTTACACCTTATCTACTTTTTTTGCATGCACACCTGGTACAGCCTTTTACTATTCGTTATCACCTGCCTGGGCGGTAGCATCCCACTATGGATAAAAGGTCTGGATGATCGGCGTATGCATTATCTGCTGGCCTTTTCAGGTTCATTTTTGCTGAGCATCACGTTCCTGCATTTACTACCTGAAACATTCGAAGACCTCAATGCCAGCGCTGGTTTCTATCTGCTGATCGGTTTCTTTTTCCAACTCGTGATCCAGCGATTTACACATGGCGTGGAGCACGGACACACACATATTCATCCGCACGAACACGGACATGTAATTGCACTGGCGCCTATTCTTACAGGACTTTCGTTACATGCTTTTATGGAAGGTTTGCCGCTCGGATTCAATTACCGGATGCACGGCACTGAGCCATCTTTGTACATGGCGGTAGCAATCCATAAAATTCCGGAAGCCATGCTGGTCACAAGCCTGGTAGCTGCGGTGAAGGGAAAATCAAGAGGTTTGCTGACGCTCATTTTATTTTCAGCGGTAACGCCAGTCGCCGGTCTGCTGGCACAACTGCTCGGCGAGCATTACAATTTCATGTCTAAAACAATCATGATTTTGATTCCGGTAGTTGCAGGGGCGTTTATACACATCGCTACAACCATTTTCTTTGAAAGCGGCACCAAACAACATTTGCTCACAAGGCAAAAAATCATGGCCATGCTTTTCGGCGTGGGCCTCGCTATGCTTACTTTGTATTTCGATTAGCGCTTTTAAATTTTAAAATTCATGAAGCCGTTTCTTGTTGCCTGCTTTATTCTGTTTGCATCTTTTTTCTGTCGGGCACAGAAGACGGCAACAGTAAATGGACACTCGCTGCTCTGGCGTATAGAGGGCAAAGGATTATCGAAACCGTCCTATCTTTTTGGCACCATCCATATCATCTGCAGTGATGATTATCTCTGGACAGACAAAATGAAACAATGTTTGCACGCGGCCGATAAAGTTTGCCTGGAAATGGATATGGACGATCCGGCGTTGCTGACCGAGATTGCCACAGGCATGGTGGATAAAGACGGCAAACAACTTAAAGATTATTTCACACCCGAAGAATACAAGAAAATTTCAGATTATATGCGTGACAGCATTGGCACTGATATTCGTTTCATACAACAAATGAAACCCGCCATATTGCTCAGTCTCTTCGCAAGCAAATCGCTCGACTGTCCCTCACAGGTTTCTTATGAAAGCAATATCATGGAAGACGCAAAGAAGGACAATAAAGAAATTATTGGTCTGGAAGCCGCCAAAGAACAACTGGATTTACTTAATGATATTCCCGCCGACAGCATTGTGAAAGAAGTATTGGCCTCTATCGACCAACCTGCTGATACGCGTCAGGAATATGCCGCACTAGTAGCTGCCTACAAAGCCCAGGACCTTCCGAAATTGTATGACCTCATCCAGAATTCACGTGATGTTGGTGAAGACACGGGCGAATTTCTTGACGCCCGCAATAAAAAATGGATCAGCCGCATCTCAGAAAAAGTAAAAAATAATTCTGTATTCTTTGCAGTAGGGGCAGGACATCTCTGGGGTAAAAACGGCGTCATTCAATTGCTGAAAGACGCCGGATATAAAGTAACACCTGTTTATTAAATTCGAAGCCCAAATCAAATATTAAGGAGCATCTAACCGCGAATAAAATTGACAACTGCCTGCACAAACTCAGTCATGAGTGGAAGTTTAGGATTCATAGCCGAAGAAATATTATCGGCCACTTCATTTGTACCTTTTTTCATAAGATGATTTGCACCCTGAATCTGCACCATTTTCGCAGAAGGCACCGCCTTTTGTAAATTTTCCACATCCGCTTTTGTTACCTGTCCATCATTTTCTCCTTCGATAATCAATACCGGTACTTTTACTTTGGCCATTTCCAGTGCAGGATTATATTTAAACCAGGAAATAAGATATGGCTGTATATCAGGTCGGGCAACCAACGCCAGTCTTCTGCTCACTTTCGGTACTTCGCGGCCGGCAAGCAATTCATCAAAAACATAATTACAGGTATCCATCATCGCCGGAGACAATTTGGGTTTCAGCTGTTCCCTTAAAACCTGATCTATCGGCCGACCGGTGCTTGCAACTGAGATCAGACCTTTTATTTGTTCTTTTTGCGCAGCTACCGCACCAATCAACGCCCCTTCACTGTATCCCATCACATATACACGGCTAAATCGCTTGTCCTTTTTCAAAATGTTAATCCATCCCTCCGCATCGGTTATATAATCATCAAAACGTAAGTCCTTTTCAGATGGATTCGCTGCCTTACTGGCTCCTATGCCTCTTTTATCATATCGCAATGAAGCAACTCCATGATTCGCCAGAGAATCCGCCATCATTTGCGACGTATTATTTACCAGTTTATCATGATTGTTATTTCTATCCACTGGTCCTGAACCGGGAATGATTAACACCACCGGCATTTTCTTTTTAGCAACCGCGGTTTGCAGTGTACCATAGATATCCCCTTTTGCAGTGTGTAGCACGAAATTACTGTCTATGGTTGCGGTTTGCGCAACAGCAACCAACGTCCCCAAACAGAAAAAAGCAGAAAGAGAAAGCGTTCGCAAAATCTTCATGAAAAAATATTTACAATAAAGATAAATTTTCGGGCCTTATCCGTATTGATTTTTACGTCAAAAGACAACTTTACGCATTAAACCTATTACCTTATCGAAACAATGTACAAACACCCATTTCCGCTGCTGGTATCATTTTATTAGCTTTGAGTGGGTTTTGCAATTTATCTGCAGTTTAAGCAAAATTTTAACAATATATGTTTGACTAAACTTCAAGGTAATTGCTGAGTCTAAATTGTAACTATGAGCGCGATGAATAGACTAAGTGTTGTTATTATAACCAAGAATGAAGAAAAGAACCTGGGACGTTGCCTGCACTCTGTGAAAAATATTGCCGATGAAATTATTGTATTTGACAGTAATTCCACCGACGATACGCTTATGATTGCCAAAAGTTTTGGCGCGAAGGTTTATACCCATCCATTTGAAGGTTATGTAAAACAAAAAAATCTTGCAAACGACAAAGCATCACACGAATGGGTGCTTTCTCTTGATGCCGATGAAGCGCTTTCTCCAGAACTGGAAGCCAGTATTCTCGCTGTAAAAAAAGCGCCGGCTCATAATGCTTACGAATTAAAACGCCTGACTAACTATTGTGGCACATGGATCAAACATTGCGGCTGGTATCCCGACCGGAAAATCCGTTTGTTTCGCAAGGGACACGGCGCCTGGATGGGCGACCAGATCCACGAACACTGGGATTTGTTTGAAAACGCAGGTACGATGGGGCAATTGAATGGCGATTTGTTGCATTACAGTTATTATTCTTTCTCCGACCATATAAAACAAATAGAAAAATTTACGGAAATTGCCGCGCGGGCAGCAGTTGCCAAAGGGAAAGATTGTAGTCTGATCAAATTATGGTTGGGCCCAAAATGGCGTTTCTTCACAGATTATGTGGTACGCCTTGGTTTCCTGGATGGTTATGCCGGCTACATGGTTTGTAAATATTCTGCCTGGGCATCATTTGCTAAATACAGTAAAATGAGACAATATGCCCGGTTAAAACGCGTCAGGGAAAAAGTTGAAAAAAACGCCGCAACATATAATTATCAGCCGTACGGACAGTATCGGTGATGTAGTGCTCACGCTGCCGGTAGCGAAAGTTTTAAAGGATCATTTTCCCGGCATACAAGTCGCCTTTCTCGGAAAATCTTACACCAGGCCTGTTATTGAGGCTTGTTCGTTTGTAGACACCTTTATCGATCTCGACGACTTCAACCGCGGCAATACTTTAGTAAGCGGGCACAAAGCAGACGCCATCCTGCACGTATTCCCCACTTCAACGATTGCTAAAAAAGCAAAAGAATTACACATTCCGTTAAGAGTAGGCACCACCAACCGGCTTTACCATTGGTTTACCTGCAATCAGCTTATCAAACTCAGCCGCAAAAATTCCCCCTTACACGAGGCTCAGCTGAATCTAAAACTACTGGCCGCATTCGGCATTGAAAAAGATTTTTCTCTGGAAGAAATCGGACAGTCTTTCGGGCTCACCAAAATAGAACCGCTAGAACCTAAATTTGCTGCGATGCTCTCTCAGGAACGGTATAATCTGATCTTGCATACAAAATCGCAAGGCAGTGCCAGAGAATGGGGTCTGAAAAATTTCATCCAGCTGATCCGTTCACTTGATCTGCATCGTTATAAAATTTTCATTTCGGGAACAGAAAAAGAAAGAGCACTTATTGCGCCATTATTCGAGGCCGTCGGAGACATGGTTGTGGATATCACAGGCCAGATGCCCTTAAGTCAGTTCATCTCATTTATTAATCAAAGTGACGGTCTGGTAGCCAATAGCACCGGGCCTTTACATATCGCCGCGGCACTGGGCCGTGATGCTTTCGGCATTTATCCGCCAATGCGTCCGATTCATCCCGGCAGATGGGCACCTCTTGGTCCTTCGGCTGAAGTTTTTGTACTGAACAAAGAATGTAATGACTGTCGAAAAGCTCCCGAAAGGTGTCATTGCATCAGCGAAATTTCACCGGCATTATTAAAAGTAGCGTTAGACCAGAAAGCGAGAACAAAGGGCATCTAGATTAAGCATTTAAATCCCCCCATTGGTTGGCAACACATTTTTTGCGATAGCCAACTATTTTATTTCCAACCATCCAGATGTGATGCTATGTCTTTTTATTAATAGCATTGCCTATATTTTCGTACCTTAAAAACATCATCTTTTAAAATTAACTCGAGATGCTTCGAAAATTGACCCTCATGGCCGTATTGCTGCTATTCGCTGCGGGCCTGCAGGCACAGAAAAAAGACGTAAAACCTGTCGAAAAAACTACTTTACACGCGGGAAATACGCTCTGTGCATTGGACATAGATGGCGATGGAGATATGGACTATTTTGATGGCAATATCTCTTTCGGGGAAATACAATTGGTGATAAACGGTAAAAAAGATTACAACTGGTATATCGATAGCATGGTTAGCCAGGATACCACCTGGCAAAGCACAGGCCATATTTCCGAAACCCCCGTGTGGCCTTCGGCTTTTTATGTAGACATTGATCAGGACGGCAAAAAGGATATTGTGGTAACACCGCATGCCATGAATTCCTCCGAAAATATAAAATGTATCACCTGGTATAAAAATACAGGCACTACTGCATCTCCAACGCTTGTATACCAGGGCGACAGCATTATTACCAATAAGACAATCGATTTCGGAACCGGTGCAACGCCAATGTTTTTTGACTACGACAAAGACGGGCGCCCCGATTTATTTATAGGTTCGGATGGTGCGTTTCAAACAGGTACGGGAACGCTGAAAAGTTCAGTCGCTTATTTCAAAAATACCAGCACTCCGGGAAATCCTTCTTTCACACTCCAAACGAGCGACTTTCTCAATATTTCATCCAACAACTTGCAAGGGACAAGAATTGCTTTTGGCGACCTTGACAACAACGGCGGGATGGACATGGTGGTTGGGAAACAAGACGGAACACTAGCATTATATACAAATCAAATCACCAACAACACGTCGCAACCACAATGGGTTTTGAGCCAGATCAACCTCAAAAATGATAGCAGCGTTGCTATTAATGTTACAACTAATGCGGCGCCATTTATTTACGATGTCGATAATGACGGAAGACAGGATTTGCTAATCGGCTGCAAGCGCGGTATTATCTACTATTACCGCAACACAGGTACACTGGCTGGCGCTGTGCAATTGCATTTCATGACACAGACATTCGGCAACGTAAAAGTTGACACGGATCCTTTCTCTGGTAGCGCAACACCGTTTATCGGAAAACTAGACAATACAAACACACCTTATTTGCTCGTCGGCAGTGCTTCCGGAGTTTTATACCGTTACGGAAGCCTCCAGAATTACAACGGAACGCTCCCCCGCCTCGACTCCGCTTATGCAGGAATCGTTGCCGGACAAATGACTGCACCAACAGCAGCAGATGTGGATAACGACGGACGCATGGAAATAGTAATCGGTAATTTGCTTGGCGGCGTAACTTTATACAAGCAAAATGGGACCGCCTATGCCCGCGACACAAGCATTCACGTTTATGCAAACGGAACTTTGAAAACAAACGCCTGGGCTGGCGGTTTCAATAATCCACAGGTAAATATTGCAGACTTAAATCATGATGGCAAAAATGATCTCGTGATTTATGAACAGCTCACGTCCGAAGTAAAAACATTTCTCAATATCAGTGGTGTGGCAGGCAATCCTGACTACCGTTACTATCCTGATTATGCCAACCAGTTTCCCCCTGTTTATTCTTATATGATTCTTACCGATTATACAGGCGATAGCATCCCAGATCTGTTTCACATTGGAGAAATGAACACTGGCTATGATGTATACAGAGGATATTATGACAACGAAAACAGACTGAGTTTTAATCACTACAAATCGCTCTGGTATCCTGATCCGTTTAATCCGGGCTACTCGATCAATGCATACGTTTTGCCCTCAGACATTCCTGCAATTGTTGATATGGACGGTGACGGCGACCTCGATTTTATATCTTATAATGTTGTCGGAACAACAATCTCTTATTACAAAAACCTTCAGGTCGAAAACCATTTACCAAAAGATAGCATCCAGGTTTGTTTTGTAAGTAACTGCTGGGGAAAAACGACGCAGTATTACGAACGTAAAATAGGACTAAACATTTCCGATTGTTATGATGTCGGTACCACTTGCCCTATTTATCCCACAGATGTACCCCAACAAACATCAATTAACGCAAGCTGTGAAGTTTATCCAAATCCAGCAAATAGTATACTCCACATAAAATGGAACAACAAATTCTCAGACAACAACGATATTTCTATCAAACTATACAACGTCACAGGACAGTTAGTTTATCAGATTACCGCTCCCGGAACAAAATCGAACGTTGATATTCCACTTCAGTCTATTGCTTCCGGAATGTACATAAGCGAGATACAGTCAGGCGCTAATAAAACAATCAAACGTATTTCGGTAGTAAAATAATTCGATCATTAAAATGAATCCTGCAGGTTGCCTTCCGGCAACCTTTTTTATTTGCAGCCACCGTAGTTGCCCTGATTCGGCTGCATTGGCGTTGGCACCGTTCATCGATGGTAATGCTGTTTAGCCATGCGTGTAGTTTCCCGCAAAAAGGAGCAGCAGAGAAGCAAGGCGTTTTTTCGCAAAAATGGGGCGCTCGCAACGACACGAAGGCACGGAGGTCGGTTAAGCAGCACACAAAAAACGGAAACACGTAGTTGTTTTATAAGATGGGCGTAGCACCGTTGTGCCGCCGTGAGCAAGAGGAACAGTAAACGTCCTTTTGGGATGGAGGGTGGGGCCGTTGGGGTATGGGCACAAAAAAAGCCTCACTGTTAGTGAGGCTTTTTAAATAAATATGGCAGCTACCTACTCTCCCGCATTGTTGTGCAGTACCATCGGCCATGAGGGGCTTAACTTCTCTGTTCGGAATGGGAAGAGGTGAACACCCTCGGCAATACCACCATAAAATCTTTGGTTTATTAACCGAATAAGGTGACATATTGAGTCAGCAACTTAAAAACGTTCTTTCAAGAAAATAAGATTAAAGC
>NZ_QKTW01000012.1 GCF_003236175.1 Taibaiella soli
AAATAATAGTAATGTCTTTAGGGAATTGCCAAGGCAAATCTAAAGGACCGTGTTTTTATATCATTTATTATGTGCAGGCTGCTTCGTTCCTCGCAATGACGTGAGTAGGTGTTTTGTTTTTTGCTCTGCGCGAAATCAGGTTGCCACGTCGTCCCCACAATTTCATTGTGAGGGGACTCCTCGCAATGACCGTGTTTTTATATCATTTATTATGTGAAACTCGCTATGGGAAACACTCGCGCGGGATAACACTCGCTCGAGTCATCCCGAGGAGGAACGACGTGGGGATCTGATTTCGCGCAGAGTAAAATTTCATCGCTCTGCCCTCGGCGCGGAGCACGCGAAACCTGTTCTCGAGGTTCTCCTGCTTCGTCCTCGGGACGGCGTTTTTGGTATTCCTCGTGAGCAACAATCGCGAAATCAGGTTGCCACGTCGTCCCCACAATTTCATTGTGAGGGGACTCCTCGCAATGACCGTGTTTTTATATCATTTATTATGTGCAGCTCGCTATGGGAAACACTTGCGCGGGATAATACTCGCGCCAGTGGTAAAATTAAAACCGGTTTCAACACTACTGTTGGAACCGGTTTTTCACTTATAACGTACAACTTATAACGTACAACTTATAACGTACAACTTATAACGTACAACTTATAACGTACAACGTAACTAAATAACGATATTAATCATCCTTCCTTGTACGAAGATGATCTTCTTCGGTGTTTTGCCTTCCAGCCATTTGATGACTGTTTCATCAGCCAGCACCGTTTTTTCAATGGTGGCCTGATCTGCATCGATGGCGAATTCCAGTTCGGTACGTGTTTTACCATTTACTGCAACCGGATATTTTTTGCTGCTTTCTACTACATATTTTTCTTCGAAAGCAGGGAAAGACGCAGCAACTACTGTATCGGTATGTCCGAATTTGTGCCAGAGCTCTTCGGCAAGGTGTGGTGCAAACGGGCAGATCACTGCAACGAGCGGCTCTAAAACCTGACGGCTGTGGCAATTCAGCGAAGTGAGTTCATTTACACAGATCATCAGCTGGCTCACGCAAGTGTTGAATGCAAAACGCTCGGTATCGTCGGCGATCTTTTTGATGGTTTTGTGCAATGCTCGCAGTGCAGCTTCTTCGGCAGGATTGTCGTTTACGATCCAGCCTTGTTGCTCATCGAAATACAAGCGCCAGAATTTCTTCAGGAAGCGGTGAACGCCCTCAATGCCTTTGGTTTCCCAAGGTTTGCTTTGCTCAATTGGACCGAGGAACATTTCGTACATGCGGAAAGTATCAGCGCCGTATTGTGCTACGACGTCATCTGGATTTACGACATTGAACCAACGTTTTGACATTTTTTCTACCTCTGCGCCGCAGATGTATTTACCGTCTTCGAGGATAAATGATGCATCTGCGTATTCTTCGCGCCAATTTTTGAATGCCTCAATATTGAGTTCCAGACCATCTACGATGTTTACATCCACGTGCAGTTTGTCTGTTTCGTACAGACCTTTCAAACCTGCGCTGATAAATGTATTGGTGCCACGCTCGCGATATACAAAACGTGAACTGCCCTGAATCATACCCTGATTCACCAACTTGCGGAAGGGCTCATCAAAACTGATATAACCCAGATCGTGCAGGGCTTTTGTCCACATGCGACTGTAGAGCAAGTGACCAACGGCATGTTCGGTACCACCGATATAAATATCTACTTGTTTCCAATAATCGGTTGCTGCGCGGTCTGCAAATGTGTGTTCATTGTGCGGATCCATGTAACGCAGGAAGTACCAGCTGCTGCCTGCATAACCCGGCATGGTGTTTACCTCACGGTGGCCGCCGTTGAGCGATGCTGGCGTAACCCAATCCATCAGATTTGCCAGCGGGCCTTGTCCTTCGGGGCCAGGTTTGTAGCCTTTTTCAATGTCCGGCAATGCAACCGGCAGCGCGCGTTCTGCGTCTGCGATGTTGAGTTCGTTTTCATCAACACCGTAAGGAATATCATTTACATACACGATCGGGAACGGCTCGCCCCAGTAACGTTGACGGCTAAAGCCCGCATCGCGCAGTCTGTAGTTTACTTTTCTTTTACCGATGCCTTTTTCTTCAATGGCTTTTAAAGCTGCTTCTGTAGCTGCTTTTACGTCCAGTCCGTTCAGGAAATCGCTATTGGTGAGTGTGCCGGTTTTTTCGGAATAGGCAGCTTCGCCGGTATATTTTTCGCCGAAAATGTTAGTGATCGGAATGTTGAAATGCTTTGCAAATGCGTGGTCACGATCATCGCCGGAAGGTACGGCCATGATAGCGCCTGTACCGTAACCTGCCAGTACGTATTCTGAAGTCCAGACTGGAATTGGGTTTCCGGTAAATGGATGAACGGCATATGCGCCGGTAAAGCAACCGGTCACTTGTTTCACTTCGCTCATACGCTCGCGCTCAGAGCGGCTTTGCACGTATTCTTTGTATTTCGCGATGGCTTCTTTTTGTTCGGCTGTTGTGATTTCGTCTACCAGTTTGTGTTCTGGCGCTACCACCATAAAGTCCACACCGAAAATGGTGTCGGGGCGGGTGGTGAAGACGTCAATGGAGGCCTCACCCCGGCCCTCTCCGAAGGAGAGGGAGGTGTTATTATCAACTCCTGTCGCGGAGGTATTGTCGGAATTAAGTGCTGCGTCAACATCACCTCCTCCTTGGGAGGAGGACGGGAGGAGGCCGAATGTGAGGTAATCCTCGCCCGGTTCTTCCACAATATCACCTCCTCCTTGGGAGGAGGATGGGAGGAGGCTTTTTATTTTATTAAGTACTCCCGCCAGGTTTCCAATTACTTCTTCGTTTGTAAAACGGATAACAGTGTAACCTTTCTCGTTGAGGTACGTCGTGCGGTCTTTATCAGCCTCAATTTGCTGTAAATGGATGCCGCCGTCAACTTCAATAATCAGTTTATGGGTAATGCTAACGAAATCGGCAATAAAACGACCGATAATGTGTTGTCTTCTGAACTTGGCACCTAATTGCTTGTCTCGGACTGCTTGCCAAAGTATGTTTTCGGCTTCGGTTGGGTTTTTCTTCAGATTATTTCTAAAGTCCTTGATGCTCGCATACAATGATGGTTCGGCAGTTTGCCAATGGGCCTCACTATGTCCAGCCTCACCCCGGCCCTCTCCGAAGGAGAGGGAGGTTTTATTATCAACCCCTGTTGCGGGGGTGTTATCGGAATTAAGTGCTGCGTCAACACCACCTCCTCCTTGGGAGGAGGACGGGAGGAGGTCGAATTTAATTTCCGCTCCCTGACTTTTACCGATCCAGTTGCGCTGCATTTCTTTCATGGCTTCTGTCCACTCCAAAGTGTCGAGGCTGGAAAGCAGGCGGTCTGCATATTCTGTGATGCGCAGGAACCATTGGCGCATTTGTTTTTTGATAACCGGATGCCCACCACGTTCTGATACACCGTTGACTACTTCGTCATTCGCAAGTACAGTGCCCAAAGCTTCACACCACCATACTTCCGCATAGTCGAGGTAAGCGAGGCGATATTGCATCAAAGCATTGCGCTTTGCTTCGGTGCTAAAGTTTTTCCATTCTTCGGCAGTGAAATGCAAATCTTCGTCGCCCGGACAAGCGGTGTTTGTATTGCCTTCTTTTTCGAAAATAGCAATCAGTGTATCGATGCTTTCTGCCTTGCCGGTTTTGTGGTTGTACCAGCTATGGAAGAGTTGCAGGAAGATCCATTGCGTCCATTTGTAGTATTTAGGATCGCTGGTGCGGAACTCGCGGCTCCAGTCGTAGCAAAATCCAATATTATCGAGCTGCTCACGATAGCGGGCAATGTTTTTTTCTGTGGTAATGGCCGGATGCTGACCGGTTTCCATAGCGTATTGTTCTGCAGGAAGACCGAATGCATCAAAGCCCATCGGGTGTAGCACATTAAAACCTTTCATGCGTTTATAACGTGCGTAGATATCTGACGCAATATAACCCAGCGGGTGACCAACGTGCAGACCAGCGCCACTTGGGTACGGAAACATGTCGAGGATGTAGAACTTCGGTTTGTCGCTCTGATTGCTGACTTTATAAACCTGTTCTTTTTCCCAGTATTCTTTCCATTTTTTTTCTATTTCCTGAAAGGCGTATTCCATGTGTTTTTCCTGTAAGTCCGCAAAAGTACCGTTAAATGGTTAAATAGTTAAAGGAGGTAAACGGTTGATACGTTGAAATGTTGATATGTTTCCGATGTTGTGTTTATTCACGACCTAATTAACCATTTTACCCTTTTGGCTATTTGCCCCTTTTTGATTGATTAATCAATTTTCTATTTGTCAGATTAACTACCTATAAGGGAATGAGTATAACTACTCATTTTGTTGAAAAAGAATGAATTAAGTAGTGTGTTTTCGATTCAACTATATAAATTCGAAAGAAATTAATCTAGCAATGAAAAAAATCTACACAATCCTTTCTGCAGTTCTTTGTTTAAGTGTTGGCGCGAAAGCACAACGTACTGTTGACCTCCAGGCTACCCTGACAGCGCCGGTTAACAACACTACTTTTAATAGCGGGCAAACGGTAGCATTTAATGCAGTTATCAAGAATGTTGGTACTACAACTTTCCAGACAAATGATACTTTATACTACGGATACCTGATTGATGGCACCCAAATTACCTTCAATATCGGCGGTCAATCTGTTACCACATTTGGAATCGTCAATAGAACACTGGCGCCAAACGATACCATTCAGATCAATAAGAGTTTTTCCCTGACTATTCCTGCAACGCTCGCCGGTAAAAGACAATTCTGTATAGCAATAAGACCACTTAACAGAGGCATCGATTCTATGATCGACAATAATATCGCAAACAATGCTTCTTGCGATTCGGTTCTGTTCGACAGCAATCCGCTGGCAGTAGGCGAGCTGGAAGCTACGCTTGTTGAAAACGCGGTGACAAAAGTTTATCCTAACCCGGCTCAAAGCTATGCGAACATCGATATGGATTTATCTGTAAATACTGCTGTGAGTGTTCGTATATTTGACATTACCGGTCGTATGGTGATTCAAACGAATGAAAAAACCTATGGCAAAGGCAAGCAGACGATCTCTTTAAACACCATGAACGTGCAAAACGGCTTGTATATTTACCAGGTGGTAATGGATGGTCAGGTTAGTGCAGGGAAACTGCTCATTAATAAATAGTTTTTGTGAATAGAATATGAATTTTGATTTAAAATAATTACCTTGATAGAAGAATTTTCATAACAAAAAAACATAGCCCTAAAGCTAAGCCGGACAGTTCTCTGCCCGGCTTTTTTGTGTACATTCATTTCATGGTCAGCTATTGGGAAAGGCAGAGTTTTACAGGTTATGATTACATCGTTATCGGTTCGGGGATCGTTGGGTTATCGGCAGCGATAGAGTTAAAAGAAAAACATGCGAATGCTTCTGTGCTGATACTGGAACGGGGCCTGCTGCCAACAGGAGCGAGTACGCGTAATGCCGGATTTGCTTGTATGGGAAGTCTTACAGAATTGCTCGATGACCTGAATGGCAGCAATGAAGCTTCAGTTATCGCATTGTTTGAAGAACGAAAAAAAGGATTGGAAAAACTGCGCGGCAGATTGGGTGACGAACGGATCGGCTACAAAGCCAATGGCAGTTATGAACTGATCAATGAAGACGAATTGCCAATGCTGGAAGCGATGAGCCGGATGAATGAATTGCTGATGCCGGTTACAGGAATAGCATCATTCCGGTTGGTAAATGAAAAGATTGAATCATTTGGTTTCGCGAAAGATTACACCAGGGCTTTGGTTGAAAATAACTGCGAGGGTGAAATCAATACTGGCATGATGATGCGTGCGCTGATAAATTTTGCGTTGAGCTTAGGTGTAGAAATAAAAACAGGTGCCGACGTGATTCGTTTTGAAGAAACGGAGCGGAGCGTAAATGTAATTGTGGGAGATCCTTTCCGGGCAGAACAATGGACTTTAAGTTGCGATAAACTTCTTATTTGTACCAACGCGTTTACCAAAAAATTACTACCAGGTGAGGACGTAGTGCCTGGCCGCGGTCAGGTTTTAATTACCAAACCCGTAACTGGTTTGAAGTTTAAAGGCATTTACCATTTTGATAAAGGATATTATTATTTCCGGGAAATAGATGGTCGTGTATTGTTTGGTGGTGGCCGGAACCTGGATTTTGCAGGCGAAACAACGGAGCAATTTGAGCTCAGCAAAATCATTCAAAACAATCTGGAACAAAAACTCCGCGATATTATTCTGCCAGATACGCCATTTGAAATTGACATGCGCTGGTCTGGCATTATGGCTTTCGGCAATAACAAAGGTCCAATTGTAAAAGCATTTTCAAATCGTGTGTTTGGCGCTTTCCGTATGGGTGGAATGGGCGTTGCACTTGGCTCGCGCGCAGCTGAAAAAGCTGCGCAGTTAATTGGTTAAAGGGATAAATCGTCAATTTGTCAAAACCTGAAATCGCACTGATTTACCCCTTTAACTTTTTAACGAATTATCTATTTAGCTTAAACCATGAGTGTTCCTTCGTTTCTGAAATTTGGTTTTATGGGACTGATGCTACTGATGGGCATCTGCGTACAAGTCTTCGCACAGGAACAAAAACAATACATCATTTTTGATAGCACGCAGTCCAAAACATTTACGGTATATAAGCGGCAGCTAACGCCTGACCGTTTTTGGGTTTGCACCACAGATTATAGTGCTTGCGGCATTCTCGATGCTAATGACCGGATTGTGGTGCCTATACGATATCATGGATTGGGATTATTGCATGAGGGAGTACTGACCGCTTGCGACAGTAATAATAAATACGGCTACATTGATGTGAATGGCAGGGTGATAATTCCTTTTTATTATAAGAACACTGGCGATTTTGGCGATAGACTTGCCTGGGTAACGGACAGTACCGGCGCGCAGTATTTTATCGATCACAAGGGGCATAGGAAATTTGACGCTATATATGATGCGTGTGGCGCATTCAACAACGGACGATCAGTCGTCTATAAGGGAAATTTAAGAGGCTACATAAATCGCCGTGGTAAAGTTGTCATTCCGCTTCAATACAAAGAGGCTGCGTCTTTCAAGCACAACCGCGCCAGAGTATTGCTCGGTAATGAGTACCTGATCATAAACAGAAACGGGAAAGTAAAAGCACATGCCGGATATTGGGAGCCTATTCCGCCGCTCTGATTTCTGGCGGGTTAATTGGTCAATCCGTTAAAGGGTTAAATCAGCCGGGGATTGGGTCGGACCAAATTAACCCTTTAGCCTAATTGATTTTTTTAACTATTTAACGAATTAACTATTTAAGGAATCAAGTACCAAAGCCACTTCGCCAATAGGCAATCCCATTACATTGTAGTAATCGCCGTTGATGCGTTCAATGCCCAGCAGACCGATCCATTCCTGAATGGCATAAGCGCCGGCTTTATCCATCGGGCTATATTTTTCCACATAAAAATCAATTTGATCTTCAGTTAGCGGACGGAAATAAACTTCTGTGATCACAGAAAAGCTGCGTTGGTCATCGCCTTTCTGAATACAAACACCCGTAACTACCTGGTGCATTCTGCCTGAAAGCTTTTTCAGCGTTTCCTTTGCGTGCGCCGTATCTACCGGCTTTCCGAGGATTTCGTCATCGAGTAAAACCACTGTGTCTGCCGCAATGATTACCGCATCTGCAGGTTGATTTGCTTCAATAGCAGCAGCTTTTTTCTTCGCCAGAAACTCGGGAACGTCCATTCCGTGCATTCCCGGAGGGTTGGTTTCATCTACATCCGCAATAACTATCGTAAACGAATAGCCAGCTTGTTCCAGTAGCTGTTTGCGGCGCGGTGATTGCGAAGCAAGGATAATATTATGCATATTGAATGTTGTAAATAATGAGTGAAACGATGCCCAGCACCATGATGATTTTTAGCCAGCGGCTGGCATTATGATAATGTGCCGTTGTTGCTTTTTTATTGAGTTGAAGAATCCACCAGATCAGTGGTGCTATAATGCCAACGACTGTATAAACGCCGAGCATGTAACAGCCGCTAATGATTAAATTGACAGCCACCATTGCAAGAATAGCTACAGCGGTCCAGCCTAAGCCTTGTGCAAATCGGCCGGAGCGTTGCAATCCCCATTTAATCGGCATCGTAACACAACCTTGTTCGGCGTCACCTTTAAAGTCTTCCATGTCCTTTACAATTTCCCGCATCCAGGTAAGCACGAAAGCGAAAAATGCATAGACAACCAAAACCCATAGCGGATTTGGTAGCAAATAGCGATGCTGCAATTCCGGAATATCCAGAAAGGCTGCGTGGTAATAATAGACACGGATGGCCGGTTCGTAAACGATAAGCGTAATGATGGTCAATGCGGTGAGTAATGCCACCAAAACATTGCCTGTCATAAACTGGCGTTTGAAATGGGTAGAGTAAAACCACAGTAAAACAGTACAGCTCAGTTGCAGTAATAACCATTCGTAGTGACCGCCCCTGCGTGCTACAATTCCAGCTAGTATGAGTGCAATAATATTGAGAAAACTATGCGATAAAATAGCCAGGCGTCGTGGTATCTGTTTTTCCAGTACTACTTTTTCCGGCCGGTTGATGGCGTCTATCTTAATGTCGAAATAATCATTGATAATATAACCCGCGGCCGCAATAAGTACGGTAGAAAGGCAGATATATGCAAAATGGATCGGTGTAAGTAAGGCTGGTTGCCGGATATGCTGTACGGAGGAAAAATGGTATTGCACCGGTAGTATGACACACCACCAGGCCAATAACTGAGTAAGAAAAACGATCAGCAGATTTTTCCAGCGAATGAGTCTGAGCCAGGCCATTTTTTCAGTTGACAGTGTACAGTTGACAGTTGACAATTTTCAATTTTCAATTGGTAACTATAAACTCATGGTGAAAAACATTTACAATTGACAATGGACAATTGACAATGGGAACGTAAAATAAAAAAATTGACAGTTGACAACAGAAAATCATACAACATGAGGAATTGTCAACTGTCAATTGAGAAATTGTCAATTGAATATTATTTATTCCAGGTAGATGGGCTTACGCGCCATGCCTGCAGCAGTTCTTTCTGATCTGCGCCTACCAGTTGTTTTTCTTCTGCTACTTCAAGCAGTGCGTTGTAATTGCTGATTGTGTAAAGTGGAACATTTGCTGCAGCAAATGCTTCATCTGCAATCGGGAATCCGTAAGTAAACAGAGCGCACATGCCGATTACGTCAGCACCTTGCTCACGAAGCACTTCTACAACCTGCAGACTGCTTTTTCCGGTTGAAACGAGGTCTTCAATCACAACTACTTTCTGTCCTTTTTCCAGCACACCTTCAATCTGATTGCCCATACCGTGTTCTTTCGGTTTCGCACGCACATAAATAAATGGCAGTTTCAGCAGATCAGCTGCCATAATTCCGTGTGGAATACCAGCAGTCGCCACACCGGCAATCACATCAGCATCCGGAAATTTCTCCAGCACCATGTTGGCCAGCTCACTTTTTACGAAATCACGTACATAAGGGTAAGACAATACCTTACGGTTGTCGCAGTATACAGGAGAATTCCAGCCAGACGCCCATACATACGGCTTTTGCATGTTGATCTGCAAAGCCTTAATTTGCAGGAGTTTTTCAGCGAATTGTTTTTGTGTGCTCATAACGCGCCAAAACTACGCCCATTCAGTAAGTTTCACAAACCAGAACCAATGAATTTCTTTCAGAAAATATATTACAACAATAAGCCACTGATTCTCACTACAGACAGTCGCCATTATATCAATATGCATGATGCTGCTGATTACCTGCTGCTTACCGGTGCAATTAAAGAGAATTACCTGGTGGCGATGGAATATTTGGAGAGCCAGAATACGCCTGGCGTAATCATCGCAGACAATTCGGAGCAGGCGCTGCTGGATGGCATTCATCAGTTGTACAGCCCAATTGATGCGGCAGGCGGTGTTGTTTTTAATGAGCGCAATGAAGTGTTGATGATTTATCGCCGCGGTAAATGGGATTTGCCAAAAGGAAAGCGTGACGAAGGTGAAGACATGGAAGCCTGTGCACTGCGCGAAGTAGAAGAGGAAACGGGGCTGAAAAAGCTGACGTTGGGTAAAAAAATAAGCGATACTTATCATGTGTATGCACAGCATGGACAGCATCTGCTCAAGCGCACTGCCTGGTATGAAATGCACACGACTTCAGACGAAAAGCTGGTGCCGCAACAGGAGGAGAATATTGAGGAAGCACGTTGGGTAAGCGCCGATGAACTGCCGCCAATCCTGGAAAAAACATACGAAGCGATCATTGAAGTGCTGGGGAAATCCGGCATTATGGATGATGATGGCAGTGATGTTTAATCGTTATTTTGCATTTTAGCAGGGAAGGATTAACATTACTTCAACATTAGGTTGAGGATATTTGTGATGAGGATTTTAAGGTGAAAATGATGTCTAGAACTACTACTTCTTCTGACCGGTCTTCAAGAAACATGCGCCATGCTTTTGGCCTGTTTCAAAACCGGAAAACAATGTGGCAAATGATACGGGAAACGCTCAGTGGGCGTTATAGAATGTCTGTAATTACAACGATCATAGTTGTGATGGCGATCATTTACATTCTTTTCCCTTTTGATTTTATACCGGATTATATTCCAGTACTTGGTTGGATTGATGATGGATTTATCTTTTTCCTGTTGTTGAAAGTATTGAATAAAGAAACGCAGCGTTATATCCGTCACAAAGCGGCAGAACGCCGAAAGATCGCTGATGGCTGATGGCTGATTTTGACCGTTTTTTAATAAATGAATAAGGCTTCCCGCGGGAAGCCTTATTCATTTATATCAAGTCTTGAGTTGTTTATTTTTTGATGTCATCCTTCCTACCGTCGACGTGACATGCGTTTGGTAGATTTGAGGGAAATCAGAAATCCGATATCAGCCATCAGCGATCTAACTACCATTTTACTTCTTCCGGAACAAACATGCGCACATTGCCATTGTTTCTGATTACGTCACGAACCAGCGTTGATGAAATCGTAGAATAAGCAGGAGCCGTTGTCAGGAAAATAGTTTCAATATCTGGTGCCAGCATGCGGTTCATATCAGCAATCGCTTTTTCATATTCAAAATCGCTTACATAGCGGATTCCGCGCAAGATATAATGTGCGTTGATCTGTTTGCAAAAATCAATCGTAAGGCCGGTATAACTCGCCGCTTCCACGCGTGGGTCGCCTTTGAAAATATCATGAATCCAGTTCACGCGCTGTTCTACCGTAAACATCGGTTGTTTGGAAGAGTTGATACCAATGCCTACCACGATTTTGTCGAACAGTGAAACTGCCCGGTTGATCACATCCACGTGGCCCATTGTGATCGGGTCGAATGTGCCGGGAAATAAGCAAATGCGTTGTTGCATATAGATTATTTACTTGTTTGAGTAAAAAAGCTGAAGATGGTGGCTCCGTAATTTTTCATTCGGAGAAAATGAGGATGCTGCTGAAAGTCGTTGTGTGTAGTGTGTTCCAAAACAAAAACACCTTCCGGCTTCAGTAGATTTTTTTCGAAAATTATGATTGGCAGATCGCCCATATTTGGCAATGCATACGGCGGATCTGCAAAAATCAGATCAAACTGTTTGCTGCATTGCTTTAGAAATTTAAAAACATCACTGCGGATAATATGCAGGCTGTCGGCAATATCCAGATCCTTTGCTGTTTTCTTTATAAACTCGACAGAAGTACCATCTTTTTCCACCACTGTGATATCTGCAGCGCCGCGTGAGGCAAGTTCATAGCTGATACTGCCGGTTCCGCCGAAAATATCGAGTGCACTAATATCTTCCAGGTCCATCATATTATCCAGCACATTGAAAAGTGCCCCTTTGGCCAGATCGGTTGTTGGTCTGGCAGGAATACCGGATGGAGGGGAGAAGCGGCGACCGCCGAATGTTCCGCTTATGATACGCATTTATTGATTTGTTGTATCATGTACAATACCGGTGCCCAGCTTTGGTAGCTTGCATCGGGAGATACATTGTCATCTCTGAGTGAAGGAAAAAACGCTTTGAGTTCGGCAGCCAGATGTTGCAATTCCGGGCATACGACGCCAAACTGTATCGTTAGTTCTGAATGTGGGATATCATGTTCTTTACAGGCCGATGCCAGATAATAGGCTATTTCTTCTGCGTTTCCGTAAGTGAAGTAGTGATTCCAGAGCAGTTTGCCTTTTTTGCGAAGGCTTATCCAACCGCTTTCTTCCATAAAGGTGCCATGTGCGAAATATGGAATGTCGGTTTCTTCACATTTATACTGATAAGCATTCAGCGGACGGATCGTAGCGTGATTGAAGTACCTTTTCGCCAACGCTTCACCGGTATGTGGTGCAGCAAAAACAAGCTGTGCTTTGTCATCGTCCAGATGATATTCGTATACCGCTTCGTCTGCTTCTACAAAATGCATAGAGCGCAGCCATGCTTCCGCGTCTTCTTTATTATAAAGCTCGTCCGGAACAATAATTTGTTTGCCGGAGGCGATAAAAACTTTAGGCAAAATGCTCAAATCACCGAGCAATGGTTCATTTTTCAATACTTGTTCAAAAAAATCATTGTGCCATGGTTCCAGCTGTTTGTCGTAGCCGTAATACTGTGCCAGTTTTATTTTGCCTGAGCTGTTTAAACCTGCCACTAGAAAGGCGTGTGGCATCAGCACACAAATGATACGGGAAACCTCACTCATGAGCGTTTCGCTTTCACGGGCTTTATAAATATGATGCTTTATTGAACTAATAATGGTAGAATGCATAGAAAGCACACAATTATAGAATAATTTTGCGAGATAAACCTTTCGGCCCACCGCCATTTTATATAGCACGATTCCTTCTTTTCAGCGATCGATTTATATTTTTTCGCAACTAATTATTGCTGCAAAGGACGGAAATTTTAAATGATAATCAGAATACCGGGTGAAAATATCTGTATCCAATAAAGACATACTAAGACTGGCGGCTCCCATTTCTCTGGCGCTGTTGATTCCGCAGATTAGCTTTCTGACGAACAATGTCTTTTTAGGAAGAGTGGGCGAAAGAGAACTGGGTGTAAATGGTATTGCGGGCATTTTTTATCTCATTCTCACAATGGTGGGTATGGGATTGAATAACGGCCAGCAGATACAAATGGCCAGAAGAGCCGGCGAGGGTGATCATGCTGGCTTAGGGCGAATTTTTACGAATGGTATTATGCTCGGCGCCGCTTTTTCGGTGGGAATGATGTTGCTTTCTCTGTGGATAACACCGCTTATTTTTGGTTTCAGCTTGCATGATAGCGACCATATTTTGCTGAGCGTGAATTACCTGTACATTCGTGTGTGGGGTTTGCCGTTTCTTTTGCTGACGCAATTGGCAAATGCATTTTTCATTTCTACCAGCCAGTCGAAATATCTCATTTTTGGTGCGTTGGTGCATACGGCGGCGAATATCTTTCTGGACTATACACTGATATTCGGAAAATTCGGATTCCCGGAAATGGGTCTTAGCGGTGCAGCTTTAGCCTCCGTTATTGCCGAAGCCTGCAGTTGCCTGACCATGTACGGGGTTTTCTATCTGAAAGGCCAGCAGCATACTTATCCGATTTCGTTTTATCCCAGCTTTGATTTTAAGCTTTCACGACGAAGTCTGAAGATTTCGGCACCGCTTATTGTGCAGTATATGTTTGGGATTGGTGGCTGGATGATCTTTTTCTTTTTTGTAGAACATCTCGGTCAGCGGGAACTGGCTGCATCGCAGATATTACGCAGCATTTTCGGTCTGGTTGGGGTAATCACCATGGCTTTTGCTGCCACTTGTAATACCATGGTGAGTAATATCATCGGTCAGGGCAAACAAAATCAGGTGCCGCGACTTGTGCGTAAGATTGCAGGTTTGAGTCTTGGGTTGACGGCCGTTATTGCGGGTCTGCTGTTGATTTTCGCTCATCCGTTTCTCTCTATGTATCGTGCCGATCAAACACTGGTTGATCTGGCGGTACCAAGTCTCCGAGTGATCGTAACTGCCATGCTGATTATGTCGGTTTCGACGGTTACATTTAATGCTGTTGTGGGAACAGGTAAGACGCTGATCAATCTTACAATCGAAGTCACCTGTGTATTCAGTTACCTGCTGTATTGTTACATCATCATTCACAGGTTGAAACTTTCCCTGCAATGGGCCTGGGCTTCAGAATTTGTCTATTGGACCATGCTGCTCATTATTTCATTCTTCTATCTGAGGAGCGGAAGATGGAGAGGACAACGGGTTTAGCCTTCTCCAAAGGAGGAGGTGGTGTTGACGCAGCCTTAATTCTGATAACATTTTCCGCGGTGAGCTTATGGTGCAACACAGGCTCAAGATAGCAGCACCCTCTCTTTCGGAGAGGGCCGGGGTGAGACCAAATTGCCGAATTAGTTAGCCGCCATTTGCGCGATTTCGTCCATTGTGATGCCATTATGGCTTTCTTCGTAGATGCATTCTCCATTTTTGATCAGCAGCACCTGTGGCGATTCATGGTGAACTTGAAAGTCTTCTGCGATTTTATTGGATAACGGGCGATATTTTATAAGGTCAAGATAATAAAAATCAATGTGTTCCGGTTGATTAGAACGTTCCAGACGGCTTTTCGCCATTGTGGAAATAGAGCAGCGGGTGCTGTGTTTAAATATAACGACAGGGCGATTGTTACTTTCTTCACGGATCGCTTCTAATTGTTGATCCTCAGTCAGGTTAATCCAATTCATGGTGCAAATTTAGTACATGTTTGGGAGTTGAGGGCAATAGCCGTATAAGGTAGGTCAATGGTCAATGGTCAATTTTGTGAGTGGTGAATTGTCAGTTGTGAGTAGGCAAACGTGAAAAGTCAAACGTCAATGTGGTGACCGGTGAATTGTCAGTTGCGAGTTTTCCGTATAATAAGGGCTTTGCGCCTTCGTTTCGCCGTGAGACACTTCGACTCCGCTCAGTGTGACAAGAATACTTTGCGTCCTTTGCAGGAAAACAACTTGCGTTATTGACGTTTGACCTTTGACGTTTGACAGGCTATTCACCATTCACCTTTGACCATTCACCATTCCTGCCTATTTTCGCCCCAAATATTGATTTGAATATATGAAGCACGCTTACATATTTCCTGGTCAGGGAGCACAGTTTTCCGGTATGGGTAAAAAGCTGTACGAAGAAAATACACTGGCGAAAGAATATTTTGAACAAGCCAACGAAATCTTAGGTTTCCGTATTACTGATATTATGTTTTCTGGTTCTGACGAAGAACTGAAACAAACTAAAGTAACGCAGCCTGCCGTGTTTCTGCATTCTGTGATTCAGTTCCTTACTACGCCTGATCTGCTTCCTGAAATGGTTGCTGGTCACTCTTTGGGTGAATTTTCTGCACTGGTAGCCAATAAAGTTTTGTCGTTCGAAGACGGCCTGCGTCTGGTGGCTAAGCGAGCCGCGGCAATGCAACGCGCTTGTGAAATCAATCCGTCTACCATGGCCGCTATTCTCGGTCTGGAAGATGCGAAAGTAGAAGAGATCTGTGCGGAATTTACGGACGATGTAGTAGTTCCTGCAAACTATAACTGTCCGGGTCAGTTGGTCATTAGCGGAAGCATTAACGGTATTGCGCTTGCTTGTGAAAAAATGAAAGCTGCTGGTGCCAAACGCGCGTTGGTGCTGCAAGTTGGTGGTGCATTTCACTCACCGCTGATGGCGCCTGCAAAAGAAGAACTGCAAGCGGCAATTGAATCGACTCATTTCGGTAACCCGACTTGCCCGGTTTATCAAAACGTAGATGCAAGCCCATATATCGATCCGATGATGATCCGTCAGAATCTGATCAACCAATTGACTGCTCCGGTGCGTTGGACGCAAACTGTTCAGAACATGGTAAACCACGGCAGTGCCAACCATTTTACTGAAGTTGGTCCGGGTAATGTGCTGCAAGGTCTGGTGAAGAAAATCGCAAAAGAAGTCACTACAGACGGTATCAACTAAAATATAGTTTTTAAGTTTTTAGAAGGTCAGGCGAGTGCCTGGCCTTTTTTTGTATGTTTAAAACTGGCGCGCATGTTCCGTCAGGATCATGCGTGTCCCGGAAATTTAATCCGATTGTATCGGTACTTGCAGTCTGTGTCATGGAGTCCGATACAATCGGGTGGAACTATGCAGACACGAGTGATCTTTCAGAACACTTGCGCCAGTAATAAAAAAGCCTCCGCATTTGCGAAGGCTTTCATTTATATGTTTCAAAATTTAATTATCGGAGATCTACGACCTCAACACCAGGATATTGTTTTGGGTTGAAGGTGAAATAAGTGTCAGCGATTGGTGCGTTTGGCGTGAAACCGCTGATTTCGTATTGATATTGGTTACCGTTTTTCTCCCAGATATTGCCGCCTACAATAGTAGAGCTGGCTTTATCTACAGCCAGTTCAATTTTTTTGAATTGTTTCGCGGTGTTTACCGGCGTCATTTCTACGACATCGCAGTTTTTACCGTTTACTTTACGTTCGCCAACATATTTGTACTTGTATTCTTTGTCGTAGAAATTGGTAAACAGTTTAGCTGGGGAAATAGTTTGTTCATTTGGATTGAACGTACTCACCTGAACTTCGTTTGCGTCTTTCGTATAGGTCCAGACAGTTTTGTTATCGCAGATAATTTCCTGACCACCCAGAACAACGTGGTATTTCTGGCCTTTCATAGAAAAAGTACCTTTTTTAGACTCACTTACTTTACCATTAGCGCTGGCAAGGTGCAGTGCAAAATTTGCTTTCAGCGATTTAAGACCGTTAATTTTTTTACTAACTGCGTCCAGAACTGCTTTTGCTTTTGCATCCGTTTGTGCAAAACTCGTTTGCACTGCGCAAAGCAAAATTAAAATACCTAAACTGAGAAACTTTTTCATACGAATCATTTATTGATTAATTAATTGAATGTCAAATGTTAAAAGCAATTGTACATTGTTGCGGTTGCTTTTGGCCTGCAAAATTAATGACAACTTGCCCTTTACCCAAGTGTTTCCAAAAATTGTTCCAATTCGCCGTCTGTATGAAATAATACGTCACGCGGCTTGCTGCCCATAGCCGGACCAACAATGCCTGCGGCTTCCAACTGATCCATAATACGGCCTGCGCGGTTGTAACCAAGGTTGAAACGGCGCTGCAGGTTTGACGTTGAGCCGTTTTGCGATTGTACCACGAGGCGTGCACAGTCTTCAAACAGTTTATCACGGTTTACGAGATCTACAACTTTGTCCTTGCTGTCATCGTCGTCACCCTCATATTCCGGCAATTCAAATGCGGAAGGATATCCACGTTGTTTACCGATAAATTCTACAATATGTTCTACCTCCGGGGTGTCTACAAACGCACACTGTAAACGCAGCAGTTCGCTGCCATGGCTTACCAGCATATCACCGCGACCAACCAGCTGTTCAGCACCGCCCGTATCAAGAATGGTCCGTGAATCGACTTTTGCAGAAACCTTAAAGGCCATGCGGGCAGGGAAGTTGGCTTTGATGGTGCCGGTAATAACGTTTACAGAAGGACGCTGCGTAGCGATAATTAAGTGAATGCCCACCGCACGTGCCAGCTGGGCCAGACGGGCGATCGGCACTTCCACTTCTTTACCGGCAGTCATGATCAGGTCGGCAAACTCATCTACTACCAGCACAATGAACGGAAGATATTTATGTCCGCGTTCCGGATTGAGGCGGCGGCTGATAAATTTCTCGTTGTATTCTTTGATGTTACGGGTGCCCGCTTCTTTGAGTAATTCGTAGCGATTATCCATCTCAATACAAAGCGCATTGAGCGTATAAATTACTTTTTTGGTATCTGTAATAATGGCTTCTTCTTCGTTCGGAAGCTTTGCCAGGAAGTGTTTTTCGATCAGGCGGTAGATAGAAAGTTCTACTTTCTTAGGATCCACCATCACGAATTTTAATTGCGACGGATGTTTCTTGTACAGCAACGAAACAAGGATCGCATTAATCCCAACCGATTTACCCTGACCTGTAGCACCCGCCATCAGCAAGTGCGGCATGGTAGCGAGGTCAACGATGTAGTTTTCATTATCGATCTTTTTACCAAGCGCAATTGGCAAGCTCATTTTCGTGTTCACAAATTTTTCACTGGAGAGCAATGCCCGCATGGAAACGATCTGTTTATTGGCGTTCGGCACTTCAATACCAATTGTGCCGCGGCCCGGAATAGGCGCGATGATACGAATGCCTAGCGCCGCAAGGTTCAGCGCGATATCATCTTCCAGATTTCTGATCTTTGAAATACGCACGCCTTCTGCAGGTACAATTTCGTACAGGGTTACCGTTGGCCCAACAGTTGCACTGATGCGTTGAATTTCGATTCCGAAACTGCGCAGCGTGTTTATGATTTGATTTTTGTTTTTCTCCAGTTCTTCTTTGTCCAGCTGAATGACCTCATTGGTGCGGTCTTCCAGAAGATCAAGCGTTGGGAATTTGTAATTCGGCAGATCAAGTTCCGGTGCGTAAGGTTCACCGTCTTCAATACTGATATGCCCGCCATGTTCAATGGCTGGTGCTGCCGGCGCTTCGTCTGGCTGAGTGATTACTTCGAAAGAAAATTCTTGTTTCGGTTGTGTTTTCTTTGCCGGTATATCATGATTGAGAATAACAGTCGAGCCGTTCTTAGTAGCGAGGTAGGCCTGGTATTCTTTTTCTTCTTCAGTTAGCATGTCTGCTTCTGAAATATCAGTTTCTTCATCCTCTTCGTGCGGTTCTTCGATATCAAAAGGAATTTCGTGCTGTGCTATTTCTGGTGCGTCTTCATCTTCGTGTACATTGGCCAAAGCCATGGCAGTACCGCCTTTTGCCGCCCCTGTGGCTGGTTTTTCCACCAGGCCCATATCCCAGTCTTTTTCAGTTACTGGCTGGGGAACGTCTACTTCCGGCATTACCGTAGATCTGATCCGTTCACCTTTTACGGGCGGAACAATTTCGTTAGGCATTTCTTCATTAACCGGAGTTGGCGCTATCGCCGATGTTACTTTATTGGCGGTACGTTTGGCGCGTTGCAGCAACGGACGGATATCCAGCGCAAAAACAACAAATGCAAAAAATGCCGCAACAGAAAGTAGCAACATGCCGGTTCCGGCTTTACCAACCAGACCGTTGAGATAATCGATAGATACATTTCCCCAAGCGCCGCCCCAGGCAAAGCTTGTATGTGGGAATAAATAAGTCATTACCGGTGCGAGTACCAGCAATACGATGGACAACCAGCGCATATAGCGAAGTACGGGAACCACTTTTTTGCCGTAAAGTATATTAAGCCCGAATGCGGCAATCCACAATCCAATGGCCAATGCCGCAATACCGACACCTTTGAATACGAACACATGTGCCAGCGCAGCACCCAGACGGCCGCCCCAGTTGGCCACAGGGGTATGGTCATGTAAAATGAAATTGCTCAGGCCCGAGGTAAGTACCTTATCCTGATCGGCACGCCATGATACGCAATAGCTGACAATGGCCAGGCAAATAAAAATGCCGACCAGTAATCCCAAAATGCCCAATGCGAGTTTTAGCTTTCTGGGACGTTGGTCATTAATTGGTTGCGGCGCCACTGCAGCAGTCTTCTTCGAGGTAGTTTTCTTCTTGTTGGCCATAAGTGCCAAAAATAGGTGTTAAAGTGACAATTATAAATTTCCCTTGTAGGGATTTTAAGATGTTTTAAAAATGAAATAGGAGATGTTTACGAAAGTTATTAATTTGATTATTGATTATAAACTTTCACAAAAAACCTTATGCAAAAGACTTTATCAATTACGCTGACAGCCCTATGCCTGTCACTGTTTTCTCACGCCCAATTACCAGATCCCGTCCATTTCAACCGCGCCTACGCCAGTGATAGAGGGAACTCAGCCGGTCTGTTCAGTATTGCACCTATGGATTCCAGAGGTACCGTTGTCATCGGTGGAACAATTTACACGGATGAAGATTATTCGCCAGTGTCAGGCTACGTGCCGAATCCCTATGACTTGCAGGATTTCACTTTTTTCCCAATGGATGACCAGGATATACCACACTGGATGTATTCGACTGGTGTAAATGATGACCTGATGGCGTTATGCGAATTTAACAGGCACATTGTTGGTGTTGGTGTTACAAACGGAGACATGTTTGTGATAGAATTGGATTATCAGACATACCTTACGCAAACGGTGGTAGCAAGTAATAAATTCAGCTACCCGAGTGGCTTGATTCCAAGTGATGTAAAAGCCACGAGCGACGGCGGTCTCATTATTGTTGGTAAAACGGGAATGAGTGCACCTATGGGCTTTATTATGAAACTGGATGCTGCTTATAATATAACCTGGATGCGCACCATGGATACACCAAATGGATCGACGGGTGATTTTGACTGGTTTCATGCCGTTAAGGAAATGCCGGACGGCAATTTCATCGTATGCGGTTCCGGTAATCAAATTGTGCAAGTGGGGGGGATTAACTATGGAACGAGCAATGGTATGTCTTTAGTGTTGAAAGTAGACCCGGCGGGACATATGATGTATTATAATGCATACAATATCAAAACAGGGCAGCCTAACGAATTTGCTCAGGATATTACTTATGACAGGCCAAATGACAAAGTGATTATTGCGTCTGCATCAGGCTATACGCATAATACGTATCTGGCTGTAATGGATTACACCAGCGGGGCGCTTTCTACACATCCCAATATTTTTCGGCCTTACGGATCAAATATTTACGGTTATTCTCTGCAAACAGATGACGCTATTCCAAATTCGGTATTGCTGAGTGGCTATGGTCGTTTATATAATACACTTGGTGGGACAGGCCTTCCGCAATTGTTTAGCATGAGCTTTGATTATATAAACAATGTTGAGAATTGGGCGTATGCTTACCCTACGCAAAATTCGAATGTCGATTTGTCTCTGGCAATTGGCTATGAGCCAATTGGTATGCCGCACATCGCCACAAAATTTGGTCAGGCAAACTATATTTCCGGCCTGAAAAATCCGCAGGATTCCGTTGCGTATGCTGCGTATGCTGCTTACTCTTTTCCAGTGCAACATCTCAGCACTTATCATCCAATCGCCAATTCTATTGTTCCGACAGCTTTCGATGGCGCGATGAATTGTCAGTATTATCCTATTGATCCGGCAGACTGGGCCAATGATCCAGGTACATTAGAGGTTATTGAACTGCAGCATGGGCCATTGGGTTATTCACCGGCTAATGCTACGGTATCTCCGCTCAGTCTGATTCGTAAACCTATACGCAAGTTTGTTTATGGATGTGATAATAGCGGGGCATTGCGCACTGTTAATAGCGAATCGACTACAGAGAACATTATTCCTGCAGGGGCTAATAATATTATCGTTAGCCAGACCGGCGCTGAAATAAGCGTTCGCAGCGATAAAGCATTTACCGAAACCGTGTATATCTACAATGCACTCGGACAGGTGTTATATACGGGCAATGCGAAAGAAAGCACTAGTTTTAATATAAACATAAGCGACTGGGCATCGGGAATTTATTATGTGAGATCAGGAAAAGCAGTTGCTAAGTTCTGTAAATATTAATCAGCGGCATTAGCATCAAAAAATCCAATTGAAAGCAGGAGGGCACTCCTGCTTTTTTTACAAACGTCGTGCAGTTGCCTATTTCCGAGTTTTGTTTTTAGCAATTAGGTTGTTTCTGTCTTAAATTAAGGGAGAAATTGTACGATATGTTCTAAAAATGTTAATTTGGAACAAACTTTTCCTTTTTACCAACTGTCTTTTACAATAAATACAGACCATTCAGGTATGAATTATAGAAGCTCTCAAACCAAATCAATGAGGCAGAGTGCAAAACTGATTTTTAGTGCTGTAGCCTTATTTATCACCAGCCTGGCGCATGGTCAGGTAAACGTATATCCCAGTCAAACTGCTCTTAATCTTGCGCAAACGCTCACTGGACAAGGTGTTACGATCTCTAATGCCGTATTAACCTGTCCTTTAACTGCTGAAGGCCGATTTGGCATTGTAAGCAGCAACCTTGGTCTGGATAGCGGTATTATACTGACAAACGGAACCGCTCAGACAAATGGTACGGTAATCGGTGTCAACGGTGCTTCTACCTTGTTTGCTTCTACATCCTTCTCAGGAACTATCCCGTATGCACCTGGTGATGCTACGCTGGACAGTATTCTTCCTTCGGGCCAGTCAACCAATGACGGATGTTCGCTTGAATTCGATTTTAATCCGGCGGGCGATACCGTTAAATTTGATTATGTATTCGGATCGGATGAATATCCTGGGTTTGCCTGTTCGAGCTTTAATGATGTATTTGGCTTCTTTATTTCCGGCCCGGGTATTGTCGGCCGTAAAAATCTTGCATTGGTGCCTGGAACAACAATTCCGGTTTCTATCAATAGTATCAACAACGTAACGAATCCAAATTCTTATTGTACCAGTATGGGGGCGGGTTCGCCGTTTACTCAATACTATGTGAATAACGCTGCTGGTACGACCATTACCTATGGTGGTTTTACTACCGTGCTTCAAGCTATTTCTGCAGTAACGCCTTGTACTACTTATCACCTGAAGCTCGCTATCGCAGACGTAGGCGATGCTTTCTATGACTCAGGTGTATTTCTGAAAGCAGGGAGTCTTACTTCAAACGCTGTGAATGTAAAACCAATCGGTGGTGGCGGTCTTGCGGCTCCTACGCCTTATTGTGTGCGCGGCTGTTCTCCCGGTCAGTTCTTATTTACACGCCCGGTAGCTAAACCAACGCCGCTCGTTATTCACTATCAGATTGCAGGTAGTGCGGTAAATGGTGTAGATTATACGACAATCCCGGATAGTGTGGTGATTCCCGCTAACGGAACAGTTGCAACGCGCCAGATCTTTGGTCTGCCGGCAAATCCGCCAACAGGGCCAGTAATCGTGAAACTGCTTATCCTTTCACCATATACTTGTGGTACTACAGGTACTGCACCGATCATTGACAGTGCTTACCTTACTATTTATGATTCACTGCAGGCACATATCGTAACACCGGACACTGCAATTTGTTTGTACGACACCGTACATCTGCAAGCGATCGGCGATACTTTGCTGAGCTACAACTGGACGCCATCTACAGGTTTGAGCGATCCGAATATCCGTAATCCGCTGGCATCTCCGCCGTCAACAACTACTTATACATTGAACGCATCGCTGGCTGGTTCAGGTTGTGCTGTAGTTCACAGATCAGTTACAGTTACTATCAAACAACCGCCAATAGTTGATGCAGGTCCTGATAGAGTTACTTGTCTCGGCACTCCGGTTCAGTTTAACGTGACGACTACGCCGGCCAACCAGACTTATACTTATTCCTGGACGCCGGGTACAAGTCTGAACAGCACTTCGGTTCCGGATCCGGTATTTACGCCGGTAGCGAGCCAGGTGGGTACCGGTCTTACCTATTATATAGTAGCAAATCCAGGTGCAGCCGGTTGTAACGGTTATGATACGGTGAGTGTACGTGTACTGCCAAACGACTTTACTTTATACACACCAGACACTGCTATTTGTCAGGGTATGACTGTGAATATTCAGGCTGACGGCGATCCTGCATTCAGTTATCTGTGGACACCTGCCAACGGTGTTTCCGATACTACAGTGCTGATGCCTTCTATTACGCCGGATTCAACACATACTTATTCTGTAACAGCAAGCTATCCTTCTTGTCCGAACATTACTAAATCAATCACGATTGATGTGCAGCCGAATCCTATAGTATATGTTGGTCCTGACCGCACCATTTGTCAATGGGATACACTGCAGCTGAATCCATCAGTAACTCCGGGCTGGTATACACATTATATTTATAACTGGACTCCAGGTACACATATCGATGAACCTACGCAAAAAGATATCATATTTAGTGGCGAACAAGACACAACACTGACGCTGACCGTAACGACTCCTGCAGGCTGTAAAGGAAGCGACGATATGAACATTGTAGTGCATCCGGGTAATTTTGCGGCGATGACACCGGCAGATACTGCTATTTGTCCGCGTGACACTGTAGCGATGCATGCAACCGGTGGTGTGGCTTATAGCTGGACGCCTGCACTCGGATTGAACGACGCTGCAAGTGCAGATCCTGTTGCTTATCCTACCGCAGATATCGATTATACAGGTATTGTTACAGATCAGTATGGTTGTAAAGACACGGTAAACCTGAATATTGTGGTGCATCCAAATGGGGTAGTAGAAATGGAAGATTCTGTAGCTATTTATCCTGGCGAATCTTATCAGATGAATCCGCGTGGTAACTGTACTTATTTCGAATGGTTCCCGCCACTTGGCCTTACAGCAACAAATATTTCTAATCCGATTGCGATGCCTTCAGTAAATACTAAATACATCGTAAAAGCGAAAACAGAATTTGGTTGTGCTGTGACAGACTCTATTTCGGTGTACATGGCAGAAACAGTGTTGGGCATTCCAAATGCCTTCAGTCCGGGCTCTGCGCCGAATGACATACTAAAAATAAATAAGCGAGGCATTGTATCTTTGAAATATTTCCGTATTTTCAACCGTTGGGGAACCAAAGTGTTTGAAACCAGTGACATCGAACAGGGATGGGATGGTGCACTGAACGGAACTCCGCAGCCAATGGGCGTGTATGTTTACATGATTGAAGCGTACACAGATTCAGGTCGCCGCTTTTATAAACAAGGAAACGTAACACTAATTAGATAATCCTTAAGGTAATATATCATGATCAGGAAAAATACCTTCACCCGTGCTAGTTTGATCGCCGCATTGGCATTGACTGTACAGACTGTACAAGCGCAGGACATACACTTTACGCAGTTTAATGCAGCTCCGCTGACGGTCAATCCTGCTTTTACAGGTAATTTCGATGGCCAGTGGCGTGCTGCAGCTATCTATCGCAACCAGTGGGCAAGTGTTACCACTCCGTTTGTTACGTACGGTGCATCATTTGATATGCCGGTTATTCATGATCTTACTGTTGACGATTATCTGGCAGTAGGTGCACAATTATTTAATGATAAAGCCGGCGATGGTAACCTGTCTAACTTTACAGGTCTCGTTTCCGTAGCTTATCACAAATTCCTCGGTGGCGGTCGTGATAATCCGAACAAAGCGCTCTCCGTGGGTTTTCAGGGTGGTTATACTAACAAAAGCATTGACGTAAGCAAACTGTACTTCGGTGATGAATTCCAGAACGGACAATTCAACCCGGGTATCGGCAACGAAATGCTCAATACAAAAGTTAACTACTTTACTGTGAATGCAGGTATCAGCTGGTCACATGCTACAAGCGATGTGTTTAGCTATACCGTTGGTGTAGGTGCAAACAACCTGAACCAACCACAGGAATCTTTCGAAAAGAAACAAAACAGTGAAGTAGGTCTGGGAATCCGTTATACGGGCCAGGCAGGTGCTATCTGGTATCTGAATGAAAAATTCAGTCTCCGTCCGGCATTATTGTATCAAACTCAGGCTACAGCCAACGAATTCATCGCTGGTAACGAATTCAACATGATCGTGGGTAACCCTGAATTCCGCAACTTCGCTACAAACGTATTTGTAGGCGGCTGGTACCGTACAGGTGATGCTGTAATGGTTACTGCCGGTGTTGAATTTAAACAGCTCCGTATCGGCGTAAGCTACGATTACAATACTTCTGCACTTAAAACAGCTTCAAACGGCAACGGTGGTTTCGAGATCTCTCTGCGTTATATTGCGCCAAGTCCGCTTGACTTCGCAAGAAAACTGATTTATCCGTGCGCTCGTTTCTAATCTTTTAGGAAAAATTTATTTTGAAAGGGCAAAAAAAAATTTTATAGCCCTTTCTTTTTTTTAAACCAATTTATACTTTTATACCGATTAACAACGCTCACGCACATGACAAAAAAATGGCTGCTCCTTACACTGGCAACGACGTGCCTCGTTTCCACAGTAGTACACTTTGATGCTAATGCTCAGCAGCAAAATAAAGAGAAGTATAGAAACAAGGCTAACGATCCGGTAGCAAAACTTCCATACTATAAGAAACTGCGCTGGGCCGATGGGCTTTTCCGCGCTGGTAGTTACTTCAATGCTGCGGAATATTATCAACAACTGTTACAGGAACAAGAACGCAACCCGTACCTGACCTACCAACTGGCTGAATGTTACTGGTTCACTCGTGACTATGTTCCTTCTGCGAAATATTATCATGATGCGTATGCACTTGCTCCGAAAATTTATCCTGAGGCTGAATTTAAGGAAGCAATGATGCTGAAAATGCAAGGTCAGTATGACGCATCTATTGCTACGTTCAACAAATTCATTGCAGACAATCCAAAAACTTTCAAAAAACTCAAAAAACGCGCTCTGCGTGAGATTGAAGGTTGTAACATGGCAATGAACTCTGTTAAAGATCCGGTTCCTGCAAACGTAGTGAACGCTGGTCCTAACGTGAATAGTGCATATACAGAATCTGCTCCTTACCCATTGGGTGATACAGCACTCTTGTTCTCTACCATGAACCAAAACGCAGTGGTAGAATACGACAAGAAAAAACGTGACGAATACATGTCTCGTTTCATGGTATCGCACAAACAATACCGCGTTGCTCAGGTTGACTCTTTCCAATGGCCAATCAAATTCCAGGACGGACAGTTCAACAATCCTAAAGTACACGTAGGTAATGGTGCGTATAGCCCCGGCGGCGACCGCTTCTATTTTACGCGTTGCGCAGAAGGCGATTCAATGTCTGTAACCTGTAAGATCTACGTCTCTAAATTTGAGAAAGCAAAATGGAGCGATCCGGAAATGCTGGGCGAAGGTATCAATGAAGAAGGTTCCAATACACAACCATATGTAGCTAAAGTGGGTAAGAAAGAAGTACTGTTCTTCTCTTCTAACCGTAAGCTGCAAAGCCGCGGTGGTTATGATATCTGGTATTCAGTTATCGATCCGCGCAATGGTGCTTACCGTCGTCCGCAAAATGCCGGTAAACAAATCAATACTGACGGTGATGAAATCACTCCATACTACGATAGCCGCGTAAACAAACTGTACTTCGCGTCTAACGGCTGGGTAACAATGGGTGGTTTTGATATCTTCTCTGCTGATGGCGGTCCTTCACGTTATACAAACCTGTCTAACTTAGGTTATCCGATCAACACATCTGCAGATGAACTGTACTATATTAAAGATCCGGTAGGTAAACCAGATGCGTACGTAGTTTCTAACCGTATCGGTTCTATCGCGCTGAAAAATCCAACTTGTTGTGATGATATCTGGCGCATCCAGTACGAGCCACGTCTGCTCGCTATGGGTAAAGTGATCAACCGCGCTACCAACAAACCAGTAAATGAAGTAGTGGTGAAAATGGTAGACGAACAAGGCAATCAGAAAACCTACAATTCTACTGACGGTAACTTTGCATTCAACGCTACACGTGGCCACTCTTATGTACTGACTGGTGACAAAGCTCACTACACTACAACGCGTGCTACTGTAAATACAATGGATGTAAAACGCACTGATCCGGATGATACAGTAATGTTGACGATCTACATGGATACAATCGGTATCGATCCTAACTTCCGTGTGAGCAACATCTACTACGATTTCAACAAAGCTTCATTGCGTGCTGAATCTGTAGCATCTCTCGATTCACTGGTTTCTTTCATGAAAGACAACTCGTCTCTGAGTGTTGAAATCTACGCATTCGCGGATTCTAAGGGTACTGATGCATACAACAAAGAACTGTCTCAGCGTCGTTCTCAGTCTGTACTGGAATATCTGGAAAAAAATGGTATCGCTTCAAACCGTATGATCGCAAAAGGTTTCGGTGAGAAAATGCCAGCTGCTCCAAATACTGTAAACGGTAAAGACAATCCATCAGGACGTCAGGCAAACCGCCGTACGGTACTGCGCATTGTTCAGGAAGATCCTAACCGTCGTGTAATCTTCAACAGTAGCAAACCTGGTACACTGGGTGAACAAGAGAAAAATCTCTCCATCAACCAAGATGCTAACGAAGACGAAACAGAGCAACCAGATAGCGAGTCTGATATGGGCAAACCTGGTAGCCGCGTAAACAAAGAAAAAAATCCATAGGTAATACACTACCTCGGTAAATATTGAAAAGGTCGTCTCGCGAGAGACGACCTTTTGTTTTTTTATGTAATGGAAGTATTGCCGTATCCCTTCGATTTTGCTCTGGCTGATATTCATTTCATCAGACTTCACATGACAAGTCTGAGCATTTATATTTTACGTTTGATTATTCACTAATCACAACGCACAAAAATCAGCCATCAGCCATTAGAACAACGTACTTTTACCGCCTCATGCAATACATACAATTTTCCATTTCCGTAAGCGACGCGCAGCTGCGCGAATTATTGATCGCACAACTTGCTGAACAAAATTTTGAGGCATTTGAAGAAACTGATAACGAACTGCTGGCCTATATTCAGGAAGAACAGCTGGATCGCGCCGCGTTTGAACAGCTTTTAGCAGATAGTAATCAACCTGCTTTTACAGAAACGGTGATAAAACAGCAGAATTGGAATGCACAGTGGGAAGAAAGCTTTCAGCCGGTTATTGTTCCGGGTATCTGTACCGTGAGAGCCACTTTCCACGATATTAAGGTAGATACCCCGCATGAGATTGTCATCACACCCAAAATGTCCTTTGGTACCGGTCATCATTCCACTACACAGTTGATGATGCAAGAGATGGCAGAGATCGATTTTAAAGGAAAATCTGTGTTTGATTTTGGTTCAGGTACCGGAATTCTTGCTATTCTGGCGGAACAAATGGGGGCTTCCGAAGTCATTGGAATCGACAATGATGAGTGGTCTTACGAGAACGCAATTGAAAATGCGGAGCAGAATAAATGTAAAAATGTTAAAATTATGTTGGGGACGATCGATCTGGTAGGGGGAACGCAGTTCGATGTAATATTGGCAAATATTAACAGGCATATCTTGTTGCAATACATGTCTGATATGTTTGCTGGTTTAGTTGAAAATGGAAAAATATTGATGAGTGGCCTGTTGACAGACGATTTCGATATTATAAATGAATCCGCTATCCAGGTTGGTTTTAAGTTATTGGGCAAGCATGAGTTAAATAATTGGATTGTTTTATTATATCAGAAATAGTCCTTTAAATTATAATTAGTCAATTTTTTAGAACTGTTAAAGGGTGGGCCGGGGTTATGATTTCTGGATATAAACGTTAAATTTGTAGTTTACCAAATAAAGAAAAGTTATAGCATGATAGTAGCCATTCTTATTGTACTTGCTTATCTGATCGGTTCTATACCGACTGCGGTGTGGGTCAGCAAAAGCGTGTACGGTATTGATATTCGTGAACATGGAAGTGGAAATGCCGGTGCTACCAATACATTCAGAATTTTAGGCTCTAAAGCCGGTTCTGTCGTAATGATCGGCGATATGCTGAAAGGCTTTTTTGCTGTAAAACTCGCGTTGCTTGCCTGTGTGTTTTCTCACATGCAGGTCTTCAGTGAGCCATTTGTAAACCTGCAGATTGCACTTGGACTTGTGTCCGTAGTTGGTCATATTTTTCCAATCTGGGCTGATTTCCGCGGTGGTAAAGGGATTGCCACCTTATTTGGAATGATTCTCTCTATTCAACCTTTGGTAGCTGTAAGTCTGATTGGTGTATTCCTGATTATGCTGTTTTTGACACGTTATGTGTCGCTGAGCTCTATCAGTGCCAGTGTTGCGTTTCCGGTACTGATCGTTTTCATCTTTCGTGCACCGGAACTGAGTTATAAATTATTTGCAATTGCTACTGCTTGTCTGGTAGTATTGACACATCACAAAAATATTGGTCGACTGTTGCATGGCAATGAAAGTAAGGTGCCATTGTTCCGTAAACGTCGCATGCGTCGAAACGGAGAAGACTAGTCGCTACAGATAAAGTGTTTGAAAAGGTTGTATCATTTGATGCAACCTTTTTTGTTTAAAGTCTGTTTTTTAAATCGTGGACTACCATATCTGTAATCTGCTACCAGGGCCAATCTTAAGACCGGCCAAAATAGTACGTACTATTTTCCCAATTCGTCCGTACTATTTACCCGACTTGTCCGTACTATTTACTTAACTCGTCCGTACTTTTTTTGAATTCGTGCTTAGGAATTGGAGCACTCTTCAGTACGTGTTGGTGCAATGCCAATCTGATCTCACGACGGAAGATATACATCCCATTTTTCATTCCCTTTTTGATCTCAAAAGGAACACAAACTTGTTTTTTTTATATGGAATGGTTTTTGTTTCTTTATCGAATAAGATGAAAAAAATATATACACTACTTTCGATTTCTCTTGTAATTATAATGCTTACAGCCTGTTATAAAAATCCGGTAACGGGTCGTAAATCTATTAATCTGGTGGATGAAAGCACGATGAATTCGTTGTCTGCGCAGCAATATGCCACCTTCCTTTCAAGTAATCCCACCGTCTCTGCGACTTCCGGAAATAAAGATGCCGAAATGGTGACCAGAGTGGGAAACCGGATGGCTGCGGCCATTACAGAATATCTGCGTAGTAAAGGGCAGGAAAATCTGATTAAAAACTATAAGTGGGAATTCAATCTGGTCAATAATAAAGAAGCAAACGCCTGGTGTATGCCCGGTGGAAAGGTGGTGGTGTATACCGGTATTATGCCGATTGTTCAAAATGAAACATCACTGGCTGTAGTAATGGGACATGAAATTGCGCATGCAATTGCAAGGCATGGCGATGAACGCATGAGCCAGGAACTGATGGTAGAAGCAGGTGGCACTGCGTTGTCGGTAGCGATGGCGAGCCAGCCGGGTACTACACAAAGTATATTTAATCAGGTGTATGGTGTCGGCGGGCAATTAGGAACGTTGGCATACTCGCGCAAGCATGAAAGTGAGGCTGATCATATGGGGCTTATTTTCATGGCTATTGCCGGATATAATCCTTCAGAAGCTGTTGGATTCTGGCAGAGAATGGCAACCGCGGCGAGTAGTTCACAGAAACCACCGGCATTTCTAAGCACCCATCCCAGCGATCAGCAGCGTATTCAGCAGATTCAACAATGGCTGCCCGAAGCAATGAAGTATTATAAGCCGCAAAAGTAAATGGACGCCACATCAAAACCCACCATGTTTCAGAAGCTGCTCAGCTATGTCTACCCGGTACGTGTAGAATCGCGTTCGAGTGAGATAAATCCTGTGTTGGATTTATTTATGTACCGTGGTCAGTGGCAGCTGGCCACTTCAGATGCGTTGTATTCTGATGGCGATCGTTACCGTCCGTTAGTAGTTGCTTTCAAAAAAATGAAACGTCATTTACCGGAGGTGAAAACAGTATTGGTATTAGGAACTGGGTTAGGCAGTGCTGCGCGCATTTTACACAAAGTCGGTAACCGCGCGCTGACTACATTGGTAGATATTGATGAAGAAGTTTTGCAATGGGCGCTGGAATTGATGCCTGAGGAAATTGCCTGCCATTCAAGACCCGTTTGCAGTGACGCAGTTTCATTTCTTGAGGAAAATAAGGAAGTGTACGATCTGCTGATCGTAGATATTTTTATCAGCAGAGTGGTGCCTGATTTTGTTATAACAGAAATATTCTTAAAAAAATGCCGCCAGCGAATCAACACAGGCGGCCATTTTATCATGAATTATATTGTCAATGATGAGCGTGAATGGGATACTTTGCAGGGAAGACTAATGAATATTTTTCCTGATCCGGAAGTAATCCTTAATGGCATCAACCGCATTGTCGTTGCTCATTTCTGAGTTTACTTACAGTTTTGCCGATTGTATTCTCAGCACTTTACGATTGTTTTTCTGCACGCGCATTTTTTCCGGAACAAGCTTTAAGATCTCGTCCATCAGGCTTTGCAGCAGCGTCAGCTTCACAAAATGATCGTTTGTTACCAGGGCAATTTCACGTACCGGTTCCGGTGTTTCGAAATAGCGAACGTGTTCTATCTGGTCGTCCGTAAATTCGATTGTAGCCAGTTCAGGCAAAATAGTCATGCCTTTATTTTTATCCACCATTTTGCGCAACGTTTCTACATTGCTGGATTCATAACGGAACGGACGCTCGGCCTGTAATTTCTGGATTTGCTCGCTGCAGAGATTAATGATCTGATTGCGCATGCAGTGTCCTTCGTTCAGTAACCAGATACGGTCCAGTGCAATATCCTGCGGTGTAATCAGACGTTTTTTCAGCGCTTTTTCATCATCGGCAAAATATGCTACGAACGGTTCGTAAAACAATGGATATTCCTTGATGCCACTTTCTTCTAAAGGTGTGCTTACGAGCGCGGCATCAATTTCATTTTTGCGGAGTGCGGCAATAATCTGATGCGTCTCCATTTCGGTAATCTGGAGTTTTACATCAGGATAGTTGGGAACATAATGTTCCATCAGTCCAGGTAAAATATAAGGCGCAATTGTTGGAATAATGGCAAACTTAAATGTACCGGCCAGTTTATTCTGTTGATTCTGGATCAGTTCGTGGATCTTTTCGCATTCAGAAAGCACAATACGTGCCTGTTCTACGATTGCTTCGCCCATCGCCGTGATTGCTATCGGATGCTTGTTTCTGTCAAACAGTTTGATGCCCAGTTCATCTTCCAGTTTCTGGATTTGCATACTGAGCGTCGGTTGCGTAACAAAACACTTTTCTGCTGCGGCCACGAAGCTTTTGTAAGTGGCTACAGCAACTACATATTCTAATTGTGTAATCGTCATCAGTAATGGTGCGTGTTTAATACAAACCTACTGCATTCTACTGAAATAGACTATCCCTTACAGATGTTTATTTTGTTCTATTTGTGGCTGTGAGATTGGCTTAAAACTCATTTGGCCGGGTAAGCGTACCTTTGCGTACCTGCACTTAATCTGATGAGCACAACTGCCAAGTTAAAACTGAATGCTGAAAAGCCTTTCTGGTTGCTGAATGCACCAGAAGGTACCACTTTCATTTTTGAAGACTTCAACTTCAAGACAAAGATTGGTGCCAAAGATCAGATAACACAGATAGTCGTATTTGTATACAACAGTATTGATCTCGCTGAATATATGAACCGTCTTACAGGCCATCTTGCCGACGATGTGTTGCTTTGGCTGGCATATCCGAAAAAGAGCAGCAAAATAAAGTCTGATCTGGAGCGAGATAAGTTTATGGAAATGGTGCCTGGATTTGAGCCCGTTTCTCTGGTCGCTGTGGACGACCAATGGTCGGCAATGCGATTCCGGAAAGAAGGTATGATCAAAAATCCGGTACGCGCAGTGCCAATGGAAGGAAGGCAAACAAAAGGTATCGATTATGTGAACCGAACGGCTACATTGCCCGACGATGCGCTCAATGCGATGAAATCACATAGCGGGTTGGCCGCATTTTTCGATACGCTGGCTTTTACCCACAAGAAAGAATATGTGGAAGCAATCGAGGATGCAAAAAAGCCTGAAACTCGTCAAAAGCGCATCGATACAATGATTGTAAAGCTATTGGACATGCGCCGGCAAAAAGAATTAAAAAAGAAAAACTGAAATAATGAACAGGAACGAAGCAGCAGAAGGTACACAGCTGGATTGGATCAAAGAAAAATACTTAGGTAAAATGGTTACCGATTCCCGTTCTGATGCGGGCAACTGGCTACAGCTTACATTAGAACACATTGAAAAAGGAACGGCCACCATTTCGCTGATATTGCGCAAGGAGATGACTAATCCCTATGGTATGATTCACGGTGGCATGATGAGTCTGGTGATGGACGAAACCATTGGTTGGGCCATTGTAAGCCTCGACGCGGATCATCATTATACCTCCCTTAATCTGAATGTGGATTTTCTATATGCAATCAAAGAGGGTGACCGTCTTACCTCTACAGCGAAAATTGTACGTCACGGTAAGAAGATTATCTATGCAGAATGTTCGGTGTACGATAGTAAAGGCAATCTGGCCGGCCGTGGTGCGAGTAATCTGGTAGTTACCGGAATGAAACTGAAAAGCGGGGAGTAAGTCTGTACGGTTAATATGTTGCCAAGTCGCTGGAAATCGCCAATTGCCCCTCTTAAACTGTCAATTGAAGAACTTTACAGTCAAACAAAAAAACATTTTTATACTTTTGCCCCCACATGCTAAACGGAAAGAAAATAGTAGTTGTACTGCCTGCATACAGAGCAGCATTAACCCTGGAGCGTACCTACAAGGAAATTCCATTTGACGTTGTTGATGATGTAGTGCTGGTTGACGATAAAAGCCCGGATAATACAGTCGAGGAGGCTAAGAGACTGGGCATTAAACATATAGTACGCCATGAAGTAAACAAAGGCTACGGTGGTAATCAGAAAAGCTGTTACAAAAAAGCACTGGAACTCGGCGCTGATATCGTAATCATGCTGCATCCTGATTATCAGTATACACCAATGCTGTTGCTGGCTATGTCTTCAATCATTGCCAACGATGTATATCCGGTAGTATTTGCTTCCCGTATTCTGGGTAAAGGCGCGCTGAAGGGTGGCATGCCGAAGTACAAATATTTCTTCAACCGTTGCCTTACTTTATTCGAAAATGTGCTGATCGGTCAGAAGCTCAGCGAATACCACACCGGTTATCGCGCATTTTCTGCTGAGGTGATCCGTTCTATCGATTTTACACACAACAGTGATGATTTCGTTTTCGATAATGAAATGGTTTCGCAGGTATTTATGAATGGCTACGAAATCGGAGAAGTAACTTGCCCGACTAAATATTTTGAAGAAGCGTCGAGCATTAATTTCAGCCGCAGTATGAAATATGGTATGGGCGTACTCAGAGTTTCGCTCACACACCGTTTTCATAAATGGGGCATCATGAAAAGCAAACTATACAGCAAGCCGACTGCGTAATTTGCCGTATACATAAATAATAAAAGCGCCGCCCTGACAGTGTTGTTGGGGCGGCGTTTTGGTAATATTTCTATTGCGGGAATTTTGGCGTTTCACGTTTCACCAACTTTCCACTCACAACCTCCCGTATTGTTCTCTGAAAGAAGAAAGCGGTAATGAAACCGTCATCTGGCTGCCGTCTGGTTTGGTGAAATACACACTCAGATAATCGTAGCTCAGGAAGTTTTGGTAGACATCCGTCCGCTGACTTTGGTCGTTGAACGTGTAGCCGTTTGTTACTCTGCCTTTACAGGCGCCTTGTTCGCAGGATTCAAAAACCAGATGTGAGTTTGTAATACGATCAGGCTGCAATTCTTTACGGCCATATTTGGTAACTGATTTTGCGAAGCAGATAGTAATGCCTTTGTCTTTATTAGCGTTTTTAGGCACCATAAAGCTGAAAAACTCGGGCCGCAGATTGCCTTTCACTTTCGAAACCACCAGCGTAATATAATCCGTTTTGCCGGCGTCAGAAAAAGGAACATCCACATACATAAGCATGCCTTTACCCGTTTCCTGTGTATCCCAAACGACACGTTCGGCGATGTTGTTATTTTGAAGCGATGGTTGTTGCGCGTAGGCCGCAGCCGTAATTGATAGGGTCAGGAGACCAATGAAAAATCTTTTCATACAGATTTAATGGTTCAGGGTGCAATAATAGGAGAAAATTCCCATGCGAAGCCGTCTACTTGCGGCGTACGGGGAATTAAGCATGATTTATCCTGATTATTTCTCGGGGTTTGCTGCCGGATGAAAACAAGCTGCAGACTGCAGGGTATCATCCAGACTTATTTTATCGCCGTAAAATCTAGGTTGTTTATTAGTCATGAAATCGACCAAAACCTTTACCCGCGCCATTTTCTCACGAATGGTCACTCTTGCCCCGTAAAGCGTAGAAACATCCGCAGCATTAAAAGCGATCGCGTTTACTTCTTTATGATTGGCGATAAACAAAGCCCGTTCGTTATGAAAAGGCTGTGAAATAATGGTCACGTTATCTTCTCCAAAAACTGCTTTACACCGGACGATACTGTCTAAAGTGCGGAAGCCTGCAAAATCAAGGAAAATATGAGTGGCCGGAATGCCAGCCGCAATCAGATCCTGCATCATCATTTCCGGTTCGTTATAAGATTCCTTTCGGTTGTCGCCACTTACAATGATATACTTAATCTTGCCAGCTTTGAAAAGTGCCACTGCAGCATCAATGCGGTATTTATAATAGAGGTTGACATCACCGTTATCCAGGTATTTTGAAGTGCCGAGGAGCAAGCCTGCTTTACGTTCTGGAATAGCATTGATGTCGGCATACATCTGTTTGGCAGTGCTTTTCGTAACCCAGTAATCGATTCCGAAAACGGCAATAAAAAGGCCCAGCAGTAAACATAAGATTACTTTGGGCCAGAAGAATTTTCTCATAGAAGGAAGTGAACTTTATTCAAGATCTTTTAGCATGGACTGCGCTGGCTCTTTATCTGCATGTTTATCGCTCAGGATTTTTTCCAGCAACTCTTTCGCAGCATTTTTTTGCCCCAGCGCAATATAGCAACGGGCAGCGCCAAGAGTCGCTTTATACTTGCGACCAGCGTCCGGATTTTTCATGGCTTCTTTATATTGATCAAGCGCAGCATTGTAGTATTTTTTATCATAGGCGGCATCTGCCACATCCAGCGCATCGACAGCCACTCTTTCCTTTGGTGCCGCAGCCATCGCTGCCATTTTCGGTGCGGGTTCTGAATCAGCAGTACTACGTTCTTTTGCGGCAGACATCAGACCTTTTGCCACAGCGGGTTCCGCTTTTTCAACTTTTGTATTTCGTGCATTTTCTGCTGCGACTACATTTTTTGATGCTTTTGCTTCTTCAGCGGCAGCTTTTTTATCAGCAGCTTTTGCTTTTTCAGATTCATCTGTGCTGTGCGCGCGTGTAGTTGCAATCAGCAGTGGTGGCTTTTGTGAACTGCCATTTTTATGATTTTTAGGCTCCTTTTGCTGTGGCGCTTCACTGGCCACAACCTCGGGTTCTGGTTCATTCACCGCGGCAGCAGAAGATATGCCAGCCCTTTGTGCAATTATGTTATTCTTCTTGTTTCTGTCAGATTCCCATAACCAGGCTAGTCCGCAACAAACTACCACTACAGCGGCAATAGAAGCATTGCGCCATAGTGGCTGCACATTGTGTTTTTTATTTTTAACAGACGGCAAGCTGGCGGCAGGGGCCGCTGCGTGTGCGATCGAATTAAGATGTACCTGCGGTAATGACTGACTGAAATGTTCCTGCAGAAAATTGGTATTGATGCCGGCCAGTGTGGCAACTGTTTCCTGCGGATGCTCTGAAAGACCTTCTACAGCCATACTGCACAGAGGGCAGCTATTCAGATGTAACTCTATCGCATGGCATTCTTCACGGCTCATAAGTCCGGAGACATAATCCTTGAGCTGTCTTTTAGTAAGACAAACGCTCTCATCAAAAATATGGCTTAGCTGATTGTTCATAACTTCACTCCTCCCGTCAGTTCCAGTTTTATTTTCAGATTACGTTTTCCGTTTTGAATGTGGCTTTTGACCTGCATGATTGTGAAACCCGTTTGGGCTGCGACTTCTGCATAAGTAAGCTTCTGAAGGTAAAAAAGACTGATGCACTTTTTTTGTTCTTCATTCAGTGCATTCACGGCCTCTTCCAGCCGGTTCAGCATAGCTTCCTCTTCAATCTTATGATGCAGGTTTTCTTCAAATTCCATATCGTCAGCCGTATCAAAACTGTTGTTCGTTACAGATCTTGATTGGCGCAGTTGCATCAGGCAATAATTTTTAGCCACCTGAAAAAGCCAGGGTTTAAACTTGTCTATATTGTATTTGGGAAGATCGTCGAGCAACTTGATGAATATCTGCTGCATGGCATCTTTGGCAGCTTCGGTTTGACGCAGGTATTTGCAACATACACCGAACACAAGGTGACCATATCTTTCAAATAGATAATTGATCGCAACCTGTTCCTGGCGGTGTGCGTAGCGGTAGACTAATTCCTCGTCGGATAGCTTTCGATAATCAGATGTTGGCAGCTGGGACTTCATGGCTTCTATTATAAAATTACAATTTCAAAACGGTACAGAGATGCTTTTTATCACATGTGATAAAAAATATTTTACGATTTAATAACTGGTTGATATCATTTGGATTTATAATGTTAACTGTTATATTTGTTTACTATAATTTAACTTAAAAAGCATTATGAACTTACTGTACCTGGTTCCAGCTTTTGGCCTGCTTGCCTTGCTGTTTACAATCATCAAAAGTTCCTGGGTAAGCAAACAGGACGCCGGGAATGACCGGATGAAAGAAATTGCCAAGTATATTGCTGAAGGTGCAATGGCCTTCCTTAAAGCAGAATACAAAATTCTTGCCTGGTATGTGGTATTGGCTGCTTTGCTGCTCGGTTACATGGGTTCGCAACATGTTAATTCTTCATGGGTTATTGCCCTGACTTTTGTGATGGGGGCTATATTCAGTGCTTGTGCAGGTTTTATAGGAATGCGCATTGCTACAAAAGCTAATGTGCGCACAGCCAATGCGGCGCGTACCAGTCTGGCAAAAGCACTGGCCGTTTCTTTCTCCGGCGGTGCTGTAATGGGACTTGGGGTAGCGGGTCTGGCCGTACTGGGTTTGGGGAGTTTATTCATCATTCTTCTGAAAACATTTGCACCGGATGTAATGGCAACGGATCATCTGGTACAGAAAGCGATTGAAGTACTCACCGGGTTTTCGCTGGGAGCAGAAAGTATTGCGTTGTTTGCACGTGTAGGCGGTGGTATTTACACTAAAGCGGCCGATGTAGGCGCTGATCTCGTAGGTAAAGTAGAAGCGGGCATTCCGGAAGATGATCCGCGCAATCCGGCAACTATTGCTGATAACGTAGGAGACAACGTGGGCGACGTGGCAGGAATGGGCGCCGATCTGTTTGGTTCTTATGTGGCAACGGTGCTGGCTACAATGGTACTTGGTCAGGAAACGCAATCTGCGGATAATTTTAATGGCTTCGGACCAATTCTTTTACCAATGCTGATTGCAGGTATGGGTATTGTGTTTTCCATCATCGGAACTTTCTTCGTACGTATTTCCGAAACCTCTGGCATCAATACCAGTGTGGTACAGCGAGCGCTGAATATGGGCAACTGGGGCTCAATTGTGCTGACTGCAATTGCTTCTTATTTTCTGGTAATGTACATTCTGCCTGACAATATGATTCTCCGTGAAGTTTCGTTTACCAATATGGATGTGTTTTACGCGATCATTATTGGTCTGGTGGTTGGTACGCTGATGAGCATCATTACAGAATACTATACTGCTATGGGCAAACGTCCGGTGCTGAGTATTGTAAAACAATCTGCAACTGGTCACGCTACCAACGTAATTGGCGGCCTGGCGGTGGGTATGGAAAGTACTTTCCTCCCGATCCTTGTTTTGGCGGGTGGTATCTGGGGCTCGTACAAAGTAGCAGGTCTCTACGGCGTGGCGATTGCTGCTGCCGGAATGATGGCTACTACCGCAATGCAATTGGCTATTGATGCTTTTGGTCCGATTGCGGATAATGCCGGTGGTATTGCCGAAATGAGTGAACTGCCGAAAGAAGTGCGTGAAAAAACCGATACACTCGATGCAGTGGGTAACACGACAGCCGCTACAGGTAAGGGTTTTGCCATTGCATCTGCGGCGCTTACTTCGCTGGCTCTGTTTGCCGCGTTTGTTGGTGTAGCAGGTATCAGCGGTATCAATATTTACAAAGCGGAAGTACTCGCAGCTTTGTTTGTAGGAGGTATGATTCCGTTTATTTTCTCTTCATTGGCCATTCGTGCGGTAGGTGAAGCTGCTATGAGCATGGTGGAAGAAGTGCGTCGTCAGTTCCGTGAAATTCCGGGCATTCTGGAAGGAACCGGCAAACCTGAGTACGAACGTTGTGTGGCTATTTCTACGCAAGCTTCTCTGCGCAAAATGATACTGCCTGGTGCTATTGCTTTGCTGGCGCCATTGCTGATGGGTTTCCTTGCGGGTCCTGAAGCATTGGGTGGCATGCTGGCCGGTGCAACGGTGAGCGGTGTATTGATGGGTATGTTCCAAAACAACGCCGGCGGCGCCTGGGATAATGCGAAGAAATCTTTTGAAAAAGGGGTAGAGATCAATGGCGAGATCTACTACAAAAAATCAGATCCGCATAAAGCGTCTGTAACTGGCGATACGGTGGGTGATCCGTTTAAAGATACTTCTGGTCCGTCGATGAATATTCTGATCAAGCTGATGAGTATTGTCGCGCTGGTTATCGCGCCAACGATTGCAAGTATTCACGGTACAAAATCGGAAACGTCTAAAGCTCCCGTGAAAAAAGAAGTCAAAGCGCTGGTTCGTACCATCGCTTCCAAATAGAACATTTGTTTTGTTTTTGTTTTTATCCCGCCCGCAAGGCGGGATTTTTTTATTGGAACATTGGGAATTTGTAAATGGAGATTGGTTTGGCGTTTGCGTATTCGGCATGGATAATACACGCAGGTTATCCGATGAAGGAGGGATCCCGCGTATTGTGTGCCTGCATTCCGCGGGATGTCTCCTTGCAACGTGACATGGGCAACACTCGAGGGCATCTTCTACCTCAGAGCTATGAATTTCTACCTCAGAGCCAGGAATTCCTGCCTCTGAGGTACGATTTCCTACCTTTTAGCCAGGAATTCCTGCCTTTGAGCTACGATTTCCTACCTTAAAGCCAGGAATTCCTACGTCGAAGCTAGGATGTTCTACCCTGGAGCCAGGATGTTCTACCTTTGAGGTAGCTTTTGGTACCTCAGAGGTGTAATTACACGGCAGGCATAAAAAAATCCCGATACTAAGACCGGGATTTTAATTTGTCAACATGCTTTATGCTAGGCTTGGGTATTGATATCTGTGTTTCCCGATCCTTTTTTACTTCTGCGGGGAAAACGTTTCTGCATTTCTTCATAGATAGCCTGGCTGCCTGCTGCATTGCTACGACTGGCACCTTTTACTGAATTATAAAAAATAAGAGAAGCTTCGTACGCTTCACCGCCTGCTACCATCATGGCATCTTCTACCGAGCGTGTGAGCGCAGTCAGTTTCTGATAAATGTGAAACAGATCGCGGGTGAGTGCAAGGTCTTTTTCAGCCTCTGGGATATCCACGTACTGTGGTACCAGATTTGGGTTTTGACGTGCATACTCCAGTGCCTTATCTACAAAAGCAAGGGTTTTATCGCCCATCTTCAGCATGGCAGTACGTTGGTCGGGCGTGAGGTTAAAGACTAAAATGTCTTTGAGTGCTGCTGCTACAGTATTCAGTGCATTGTCTACGGCCGTTTTGTTTTCGTTTGAAATAGCGGCAGAAATTAAATTGGATTGTCCCATAAAAAAGCTTTTATCTCTAGGAAATCAAAAACCGAACCGGGTTAACAGTAGAAGGGCGGCCCGGTGGCGTGTTTGATTCTATTTTTTTAATGCTAATTTCTCGCTGGCTGATTTCAATGATTATATAAATTAAACAAGCCGGGAAATTTTTTGAGGTGTTTGTTAATGGGGGCAAAGCGTTCCTGCGCTTCTTTGCGAAAAATACGTGACCTCGTATGGTAAGATAATTTTCCCGGTGCGAAATCAGATTGCCACGTCGTCGCCACAGCTTTGCTGTTTGGTGACTCCTCGCAACGACCCCGCGGATTGTTGCAACGTTCCTATACACCTCATAGTGACGGCTGTATTTTTTATACGTCTGACCTGAAACCCTATATGGACAACAGACGCGCAGGTCCCGACAACGGAGAGATCTCGCGAAAACATAAGCACATACTACGTGCTACCACTGCTGCAAATTATGCGGTCCAGATAACGTGAGACCCTTCCTTCGTCAGGGTGACAAATACGAGTACATAATCTCAATTCCCTTTTTTTCCGCTTACCAACAGCGTTTCCATTCGCTGCAAATAGGTTGCATGCGGTCGTCCTTTCTTTGTTTTAGATAAGATTAGAAGGAGTTGAATAGTAAACCCTATCGTTTAAAACGGAACCACTGTGACTTAGAGGGCGCAGTGGTTTTACTATGAAACATTTTTTTAAACCCTAAAATTCATTCAATATGAACCAAAACAGTTCCTATGGAAACAATGGCGGTCATGCCAACCCTTTGGACCGCTACACTAACCAACCCGCGCAGAAAAAAGACGACAGCCCTTTTTATCAGTCAGCAGCTCCCTCCATTTCATTGCCCAAAGGCGGTGGTGCACTCAAAGGCATCGATGAAAAATTTTCGGTGAATGCAGTGAATGGTACTGCAAATGTGAGCATCCCGCTACCATTGTCTCCCGGCCGTAGTGGCTTTACACCTGCACTGTCGTTGTCTTATAGTTCCGGTAGTGGCAATAGTGAATTTGGCCTTGGCTGGGCGCTTTCATTACCCGCCATTCAGCGCCGGACCGATAAAAAATTACCACAGTATAATGACATCGCAGAAAGCGATGTATTTCTGCTGGCGGGCGCCGAAGACCTGGTGCCGGAATTAAACAGCGATAACACGCCTGTTTCTTTCACCGACGGCAATTATCAGATCAAACGATATATTCCACGTATTGAAGGATTGTTTGCCCGAATTGAATTAATCTGTGATCTGCATTCAACGAATAAGTGGTGGCGTGTGACCACCAAAGACAACAGCACTACCTATTATGGCCTTTCGGAAAGCGCCCGTATTGCAGATCCTACCGATGTCAGCCGCATTTTTAAATGGCTGCCCGAGCTTACTGTGGATCACAAAGGCAACGTGCAATGGTTTTGTTACGTGCCGGAAAATGACAAAAATATTCCCATCGGCATTCAGGAAAAGAACAGGCAAAATGGGCTCGCGCCTTTTACCAACACCTATCTCAAATCGGTTCTGTACTGTAATCAGACGCCTTATTTTATTGCAGAGGCTGATATGTATCAGCCTGTACTGCCCGCTGCCACCGATTTTCTGATGGAAGGCGTACTGGACTATGGAGATCACAGCAGCGAGTTTGTTCCTGTGGCTGATCAAGTTTGGTCTTCGCGCCCCGATGCATTTTCAGATTTTCATGCAGGCTTTGAAATCCGCACCTACCGCCGTTGTCAGCGGGTAATGATGTTTCATTATTTTGCTGAATTAAATGGAAAGAACCTTGTACGCGCGCTGGAATTACAATACCAGAGCGATCTTTCTGCGCCCGTTTCCGGATTGATGGAAGCAGATTTAATTGTATCTGCTACGCAAAAAGGCTACACTTATCAGGGTGGCGAATGGCACAGCAAAGCTTTGCCTGCTATGAGTTTCGATTATCAGGCTTTGCAATGGAGCCAGGACTTGCAGCGCGTCAATGCAAAGGAAATCGCGAACGCACCGCAAGGTCTTACCGGTGCTTATCAGTGGATCGATTTTGAAGGCGAAGGTATTTCGGGCATCCTCACCGAAACAACCGGCGCCTGGATGTACAAAAGCAATGAGGGCGATGGGCAATTTGCGCCAGCGCGTACTATTGCTCGTAAGCCTTCGTTTAACGGCCTTTCAGACGGTTCGTTGCAATGGGCCGATCTAGATGCCGACGGACGCAGACAAGTAGTAAGCGTTGCACCGGTGAGTGGTTATTTTGAACTGGACGATGATCAGAACTGGCAACCGTTCCGTGCATTTACCAGTGTGGTGAATATAGATCGCAGCAGTCCTTATACTAAAATGCTGGACCTCGATGGCGATGGCCGGCCGGATATACTGATCACCGAAGATCGCGTCTGGACCTGGTATCAGAACAACGGTACCAAAGGTTGGGACAAAGGCGGACAATCATCTGCGGCGTTTGATGAAAATAAAGGTCCGCGATTATTGCTCAATGATAATGTGCAGCGCATCTTCTTAGCGGATATGAATGGCGATGGGATGACCGATATTGTGCGTATTCAGAATGGGGATGTCTGTTACTGGCCGAATATGGGCTATGGCGGTTTTGGTGCAAAAGTAACGATGGCCAATGCGCCGCGTTTTGCAAGGCCGGATTTGTTTAACCCGATCTACCTGCAACTGGCAGATATCAGCGGTACGGGCGCTGCCGATCTTATTTACCTGGAACACAATAAATGTACGGCATGGATCAACCTTTCAGGCAATGGTTGGAGCACCCCACAACCGATCACGACGCTGCCTTCTATTGAAGCCTATTCGAAAATTGCGGTGCTTGATTTCCTGGGCAATGGCACCGGTTGTCTGGTCTGGAGCAGTCCGCTGCCACAGCATGCAATGGCCCCGATCCAATACGTAGACCTGATGGGCGGCATTAAGCCCTACCTGATGCGTAGCTACAACAATGGCATGGGTAAAACGGTTAGCGTCGATTATAAAAGTTCCACGCAATATTATCTCGCCGATAAACACGCCGGTACACCATGGGCTACACGACTGCCGTTCCCGGTGCATTGTATCAGCAATATTACCACCCAAGACAGTGTGAGCGAAACCTCCTACACACAAACCTATCAATATCGAAACGGTTATTACGACCATGAAGAGCGTGAGTTTCGCGGCTTTGGTTATGTAGCAACCACAGATATTGATAGTGCGGTGGCTTTCGACAATGCAGCGCTGGACCAGTCTCCGGTACTTACCAAAACATGGTATCATACGGGTGCATGGTTGCGGGAAGACAGTTTGCTCGATGCCTACAAAAAAGAATACTATCAGTTTGAAGGCTGGGATGATCTGACCACCATTGCAACCTTTGCAACGCTTGATATGACCGGCAATGAAATCCGCGAAGCGCACCGTGCGCTCAAGGGATCACCACTGCGACAGGAAGTATATGCGCTCGATGGCAGTACTGAGGAAGCAGTGCCTTATAGCATCACAGCCACTGCTTATACCGTTACGCGTTTTCAACCCAAAGCAAACAACCGTTATGCATCATTCCTAAGTTATCAGCAGCAAAGCATTGCTTTTGCCTGTGAACGTAATGCCGATGACCCACGCATACAACACAGCCTTACACTCGAGACAGACCAATGGGCGAATGTAACCAAAAGCGCTTCGGTCGTGTATCCGCGCCTGCATACAGATGCAAGTTTGCCGCAAATTGTTCAGGATGAGCAAGCAAAAATGCACATTGTTTATACCGAGAATAGTTTTACCAATGATGTCATTACAGATTATGAACGTCATCTTCGTATGCCTTTGCAGGTAAAAACATGGGAAATGTTAGGTGTCTTCACACCACCAACTACAGCACTTTGGCAAACATCAGACCTTTTAACGGCCTGTACCATTGCTACGGAAATTGATTTTTCCGCTACGCCAACTGGTGCCAGTGAAAAGAGATTACTGAGCGCTGTTCGTACGCGCTACAAAGCCAATACAGCTGTTGATACACCACTGTTATTTGGCGAACTGGAATCATTGGCCATACCGCACGAACATTATCAGCTGGCGCTCACACCACAGTTGGCCAGCTATTGTTACAATGGTTATGTAGACAACGGCAAACTACAAGAAGCAGGTTTTGTGGATCTGGATAGCGACGGTAAATACTGGCTGCCTTCGGGAACGATGCATTTTGATACACCGCAGCAGCATTTTTATACACCCACCACATTTAATGATCCGTGGGGCAATATCACGACTGTAAGTTTTGGCGATAGTACTAATGCTTACAACTATTGGCTGCTGCCACAAAGTGTAACCGATGCCATTGTTAATACCAATGGCGTAGCAACTTACGATTGGCGCATCTTACAACCACTGCGCATGCGCGATGCGAATCTTAACTACAGCGAAATTCTGTACGATGCACTTGGCTTGCCGATTGCGATGGCGTTGAAAGGAAAAGATGACAGCAGTGCTCCCGAGGGTGATAGTCTTGATGGCCTGGATATTTACAGCAATGCAGATCAGTTGGCACAGAGCGATTTCTTTGCCCTGGATCCGGCAGCCAATGCGAATGCTTTGCTGCAAAATGCCACCTGGCGTTGTGTGTATGATTTGAGTACTACACCGGTTTCGGTGGGTATGATTGCCCGGCAAAAACATGTGCATGATACGACGTCAATAGTGGCCGGACAAACATCAGACCATTTAATTCGGCTTAGTTATACCGATGGTTTGGGCAGACTGATCATGCACAAGATGCAATGCGAAAATCTGCCAGCTACAAACGGTGTCATCCTGAGAGGGTGTTTA
>NZ_QKTW01000033.1 GCF_003236175.1 Taibaiella soli
TTGTGCTCCTCATGATTCTCGGTCCCATTAAAACCCTAGGAGATAGTATCTGTTAAACCAGTATTGTGATTAGTACAGAACGCCGCCCATGGTTCCGGACCTTGGTCGATTAGGCAGTTCTCATTGAATGCATGTGGAAGTATGCACCAAAACAGGCTCGACGCTCGTCCATACAAATAGTCTGCATTCTTCCCGTTGGCAGCATCCCAAACGGGATTAAAAGTCCCAATAAATAAAAACTCTAAATTCTCCTGTTGAGGGATCAATATGTGGTGAAATCTATGTTGACAAGGCATGTTTTAATCTTGTTTTTGTTTTGGCGTATCATCCCCGCTATGTTACTGCAATTTTGATGCATTTTGTTTCGCGATGTAATCGATAAAGGCGTTTTCGAGATGCCTTATTCTAAGTGATTTTGGATGATACGCTCGGAAACTGTTTGCTGGAAGATTCGGATGTTTCAAATTGCAAAATTGCCTTGAAGTCCAATTGGGAATGTCGATAAATTCCAGACCTTCAAAAATCGCTTTTAACCTGTTATCAAAAGATGGACCGGTAAAGAATAGGCAGAAATCTGGCTTTATTATTTCTATTTCATTGAGCAGAATTCCGTCGATTTTAGAAATGGCAGCTTCATGTTCCCATAACGTCGTCCTGCATCCAAATCGAACTTACTAAGGTTCGTCCAGGCACATGAATACGGTTCATTCCCGAGTGCCTTTTCAACTTTCCTTGTAATGTTCCAGAATGGAGATGCATAATATTCAATTCCGACGTTAAAGCCCTCATAGGTCCCCATCTGTTTTTCCAGATCATCCACGTAAGATGTCCAACCATTGGTCTCCTGTCCGACAATCAACAATCGATTCGGCTGACCGCGATAGACTTCGCCAGGAGACATCAAAAATGGTCCCGCCAAATCGTCCTCGGGAAAACTGTTAATGATAGATTTAAAGTTCTTTTGCTTCTCTTTGTACAGAGACAACAATTCGTTTCTCATGATGGTTGATTTTTTATGTTTGAAATAATTGGTAGGTTGTTAATGGACTATTGAATAACTCAGCAAAAAAAGTTCGTCAGTTTCTCTCAGAGTTTTCCAACCCACACTTAAGTGCGCTTTGAATTTGGGGTTCAATTTTGACACCATCGCAAATAAAATATCATATCGATCTTCTATGTTGAGGAGAAGACGTTTAAACATCGACTTTGAGAGGCCTTGCATTTGAAATTCAAGATCAACAACAGACTGCATCGTTGCGCAAAAATGGATTTCCAAACAAATATCCATTTGCAGTATTGACTTCCAACGAATTTATGGAACCATTTCTTATTCAAAAATGAGATTGAAACCTGAAGTTACGCCGTTTCAATTTGAAGGTTTATTGAGCGGTCCATGTAGCAAGAGTTACAGTTCATTAAAAGTAAATTTATTAATCAAATCACCAGAGTTGCTCGAAATAATTTCTATAATGTACAAGGTCGGACCGCTAAAAAATAACAACAATCAATTAGCAAGAATTGCCCAGAGTAACTACGTGAAAACTACCCCCATCTCCACCGTCAATTAACGCATATGTATAATTATTATATTTTATAATTTCACAATAAAACATCACACTAAATTTCAAAGAAAATTTCAACATGTTTGTTTTGATGAAACTTACTCCCTTAAGGGACGTTTTGAGTTGTACGCTTGAATTTGAATTATGCATAATGTTTTATGGATATTGTTAACCATTCTCGATGATGAAAGCTGCTTTATTTACAACTTTCGTAACATGTAGTATATGTATACTCGCATTTGGCAAGCAAGTCAAGGCGCAAACCAAGAATGTCCAATTAGCAGATGAAATTAATGAACTCTTATTAGCTACTGCGGTTAATATAAACTCACTGGATCTTGCAATCGGTGGAAACATAGATTTAAAACAATATACACCCTTGTTTTACGAAAGAACTCCCCCAGACGGCAAATTTGATTCGGTTAGTCATGGACATGCCGTATTACAAGTTGGCAAATTAGTTAAAGTAGACTCTGCAGTTGTTTCAAATACGCTGTTAAAATTGTATGTATCGGGAACAAGAGAATTCAGTGGTACACTTATGCCTATTGATTTTTTAATGGCGGCCACTTTAGACTCAAATACCTTCGAGAAAAATGATTTTATGATTCATTTTTTGTGCAAGCTGAGCTACTTATCTCAAATCCCAATAGATAGTATCTACATATTTTGTAGTACTAATCCCAAAAAAGAATCGAACGCAGCGTTACCGTCAGAGTCGAAATTAGATATTGTTAGAAACTTTGTGCTCTATTTTGATAATGAAATGCGGGTATGTGAGATAAAAAATCGTGTGTTTGACATAAATGGAGTCAAGGACGGCTCATGGAGCATGAAACATTACATGAATATATATCAACCCAGAGCGATGGTGACATACGAATTTGATTTTGGAAATCCGCTTTTTAATGATGATTTATCTGGAAAGGAAC
>NZ_QKTW01000013.1 GCF_003236175.1 Taibaiella soli
TTATCGCGCACCTGTTTCTATTTCACTGTCATTTTCGTGAAACTCCTCCTGAAGTTCGTTTACGAAGGCGCAAAGTTTTTCTCTCACGGCGATCACAACGCCACAACGTGCATAATAATCGGACGACTTCGAATCGTCTTATTGTTATTCATTGCATCAATTAATACACACATTTTGTGCAACCCCGCGGGTCATTGCGATGAGTTGACAAACAGCAAAGCTGGGGAAACGAAGTGGCAACCTGATTTCGCGCCGGGTAAAACCATCTCGATAGAGAACCACTACCAATCCCGCGCCCGGATGGCTTCTTCTATATCGATATCAATTTCAAAAAAGCAAAGAACGTTATCAATAGTTTCTCCTATCGATTCTCGCGCACCTGTTTCTATTTCACTGTCATTTTCGTAAAACTCCTCTTGAAGTTCGTTTACGGTTGCCGTCATCTCATCCAATGATTGCTGAATCTCTTCGTTAGAATGATTCCCTTCTTCTATAAACGAAACTACTTTTTTGATGGCGTCGCGAACTTTATCAACCAAAAAATCTGGAAAATAATCGTCTGCATACATGTCTTTTAAATACTCAAAATCTGTTGAAAGTTTTTTGTTCATGTTTTTTATTAAAGGAGTTATTAACGCACTTTCACAAAACCAATCTTGCTACTATCGCGAATTGTTATGTTTGGATAAAGGTCGTCCTGAGTATTGGGAAACCCGTCTATACCGGAAGAGAAAACAGTGTACCTGTCTCCTATCTTATGATAATTATAGTGGAGATCGATTTTGGCATTCATTCCCTGAACGGGATCGGAAATTGAAGTCAATGAATCTTCGGTCCTCAGTTGCTGCAAACTGTCTGGATAAACTCCATGTTCCAGATTATAAAACTCAATGCTTCTCACCAGCTGATTCAACTCCATCTGAGAGATCTTGACAAATCCTTGTCCCACAAATTTACTTTTACTAAAATAAAAGAGAGAACCATAAACGGCGACCGTGAACAATATTCCAAAAACGCCAATTGCAATAAACCATTTGTCTTTGTACTTGAATATTCCTGTAATCAGAATACCTACGCCAAGAATGGCCCCGAGCAGTGGCATTAAACAAAATATTCCCAGCCAGTAAGGTGGTTTGGATTGAGGAGGGTTTACGATAAGTATAGGGCGTTGTGAGGATTGTTGTTGCATTAAATAAAGATAATGGGAGTGATGAAAAAACAAAAATTATGTAGCTGCGAATCAATATTCTTAGATCCTTATTATCCAACAACATGCGAAATCAGATTGCCACGTCGTACCTCCTCGCAATGACCCGGGGGACTAGATATATCGGAGTGCCAAACAACCTACAAACCTGCCAAGTTGACTCTTTTAGTGTCAACGTTGATGCAAAAAGAGTCAACATCGATGTTCGAAACATGAACGTCGGAGTTAAAAACCTGAACGTCGAAGCTCAGAGCATGAACGTCCGAGTTAAAAACATCAACATTGGAGTTCGGAACATGAACGTTGAGGTTAAAAACATCGATGTCGAAGTTCAGAACATCAACGTCGAAGCTAAAAACATGAACGTCGAGGTAAAAAGTATCAACGTTGGGGTTCCGAGCATGGACATCGGAGTAAAAAGCGTCTATTTCCGCGAAACCAGTTCACGACGTCGTCGTGCCTCTGCCTCGTGACGGCCCATGTGGTTGTGGAGATCCCCGTTTTCGTGCTGACTGCTTCGTTCCTCGCAGAGACGCGAGTGGAAACAAAAAAGGTCGCATCACTGCGACCTTCTTAACATCTTAATCATTCGAAATTACTCCAACCGGAAACTTACCGGCAGCTTATAAAAAACGTCCACTTTTTCACCCTCCTGCTCTCCTGGCTTCCATTTAGGCATTAGTTTCATCACTCTGATGACTTCTTCATCACAACCATATCTGACATGCTGGAGTATATGAAAATCATCAAGCGAACCATCACGTGTAACTACAAAACGAACAATTACTTTACCCTCAATATTTTTGCTCCGCGCTTTTTCCGGATAGCGAATATTCTGTCCTAAAAATTGATACAATGCCGGCAGTCCACCAGGAAATTCAGGCCAAACTCTGTAAGGGAAAAACGGTATTTGTTTGCCACTTTCATCAAAACATTTACCTCCCAGGCTGACGCCATGCTCAAAATCCTCCTCTCTTTTCAACTTCCCATTTTTATAATAAGTGTGCAGCCTGCCATTTAATGAATCATTGGCATAATGTCCTTCTTCTCTCAGCGTACCTGTTTCGTAATAAAATTTCCAATCACCTGTCATTTGCCCCATCAGATAAACGCCCTCATTTTTTTTCCGGCCATTCTCGTAATAAGAAACAGCGTCACCATCATTTATCTTTTCAGAATCACGGATCACCAAGCCACAAGTAAATTTCACCTGATGATCTTTATAAAACTCCTTCACTTCACCGCGGCCTTCGGAAGTAGCAGTGGTTATCCTATAATAATAACAGTATCTGAACCGGGAAATTTCATTGTAGTGGTGGTCATAATATGTAGTATCAGACTGGGCTTTCGCAATATTTTGAAACGACAAAAGGCTTATAGCAACAAACAATAGAGCTTTTAAATTCATGATGCAAAAGTAGAAAATGGTCGGACTATTGCAGTCACCCGTTTTTGCGATAATGGCGTTAAGGTTGCCAGCCGCGAAATCAGATTGCAACGTCCTACCTCCTCACAACAACCCGTGTTTGTGCTGTTCGACATGTTAGCGCAGCGCATGTCGAACGACAGATAAAACGGATTTCCGAATCCGTTCTATTCCCAAGCGAAACAAAAAAGGTCGCATCACTGCGACCTCTTCTTTTATATTCAGTTAAAACATATCAACGTTTCAACCTATTAACTTATCAACCTAATTAACGACTATAGTTAGGCGCTTCTTTCGTAATTACCACATCGTGCGGATGGCTTTCTGCCATAGATGCTGAAGTGATGCGTACGAATTGTGCTTCGTCCTGCAGGGTTTTGATGTCTTTGGAACCGCAATAGCCCATACCAGCGCGAAGACCACCAACGAACTGCTGTACTACTTCGTTGAGCATACCTTTGTAAGGAACACGACCAACGATACCTTCTGGAACCAGTTTCTTAATATCTGCTTCTACGTCTACACTTTGGAAATAACGATCGCTGGAACCTTCTTTCATTGCTTCTACAGAGCCCATACCACGGTAAGATTTAAACTTACGGCCTTCATAGATGATGGTTTCACCAGGACTTTCTTCCGTACCTGCGAAAATAGAACCTGCCATGATACAGCTTGCACCGGCTGCGATTGCTTTTACCATGTCACCAGTGTAGCGGATACCACCATCGGCAATAACCGGAACACCTGTTCTTTTCAATACCTGAACTGATTCAATAATTGCAGTCAGCTGTGGCGCACCGGCACCTGTTACAACACGGGTTGTACAGATAGAACCAGGACCAACACCAACTTTCACTGCATCTGCACCAGCAGCAGCGAGCGCTTTCGCACCAGCGGCGGTAGCAACGTTACCGGCAATTACAGGGAGGTTTTTAAATGTTTTCTTCACGAGTTTCACCATATCCAGCACACCTTTAGAGTGACCGTGTGCGCTATCGAGCGTGATCACATCTACACCTGCGGCTCTCAGTGCTTCTACGCGATCAAGCGTATCTCCAGTGATACCAACGGCTGCACCTGCGAGCAGGCGACCCATACTGTCTTTCGCAGCGTTTGGATGGCTTTTTACATGAATGATATCGCGGAAAGTGATCAGACCCATCAGTTTGCCCGTTTTATCGACGATTGGCAATTTTTCAATCTTATACTGTTCCAGGATTTTTTCAGCTTTGATCATGTTGGTACCTACCGCAGCAGTTACCAGGTTTTCTTTCGTCATGATGTCGCTTACCTTCTTCTTCATGTTCTTTTCAAAGCGCATGTCGCGGTTGGTAAGGATACCTACGAGTTTATGATTTTCGTCGATGATAGGAATACCGCCGATCTTATTATCACGCATCAGACGGGTTGCTTCGCCTACACTTGCATCCGGACGCAGGGTGATCGGATCAACGATCAAACCGCTTTCAGAACGTTTTACTTTACGTACTTGTTCTGCCTGGCGCTCGATGCTCATATTCTTGTGGAGCATGCCGATACCGCCTTCGCGAGCCAGTGCAATAGCCAAACGAGCTTCAGTTACTGTATCCATTGCCGAAGAGATCATCGGAATGTTCAGCGTAATGTCTTTAGTTAATTGTGTAGTGATGCTTACCTCTCTTGGAAGGACTTCAGAGTAAGCCGGCATAAGGAGTACATCGTCAAATGTGAGACCTTCACCGTAGAACTTAGATTTTGCAGCCATGTGCAAAGGTAGTATTGTATCTCGAAAAATAAAAAATTGGTTTTAAATATATCCCTATTGCTTGCGCAGAGCAGATTACAACGCATCCGCAGTTGGACTTCGATCCCATTTTATATATTATCATTCCAACAATTCCTTCAACTCCAACCCACCGGCTAAAATCGGTTTCACCGCGGAATAACTTATTTTGCATTAAAATTGACCCGCTTTGACCTTTCTGCAAGATCTCGCTTTTGAACCACTGAACAGCCAAAGAGCTTTTCAAACGGCCGCTTTACACCAATTGCTCGTTTATCTGAAAAACAATTCGCCGTTTTACCAAAAGCTATTTCACAAGCACCATGTCGATGTCAATAATATAAAATCGCTGGCCGATATGCGTTTTTTGCCGACCACCAGCAAGGCCGATATGCAAATGCACAACTGGGATTTTCTCAGTGTACACAGCTCAGAAGTTAAAGAGTACACCGCTACTTCGGGCACGATGGGCCAACCGGTAACCATCGCGCTGACAGAAAACGACCTGAAAAGACTTGCATATAACGAGTATCAATCTTTTCGCTGCGCGGATGGCAAACCAGAAGATGTCTACCAATTGATGCTTACGCTCGATCGCCAGTTTATGGCCGGTATCGCTTATTATAGTGGTATCCGTCAATTGGGCGCTGCATTGGTGCGTACGGGTCCGGGGTTGCCGCCGATGCAATGGGATACGATCATGCGGGTGCAGTCTAACAGCATCGTAGCAGTACCATCGTTTATCTTAAAGTTGATTCAATACGCGCAGGAAAACCAGATTGACCTGCAAAACACACCAGTTGAAAAAGTAGTTTGTATCGGTGAAAGTCTGCGTCAGGCCGATTTTGAATTGAATGCACTTGGTCAGAAGATCTACGATCAATGGCCGATTAAATTATACAGCACCTACGCTTCTACTGAAATGCAAACGGCATTTACAGAATGTGGGTTCAGTCACGGCGGTCATGAACAGCCGGATTTAATTATTCTGGAAATCATCGATGATCACGGAAATCCGCTGCACGCAGGTGAATACGGCGAAGTAGCTATCACAACACTTGGTGTGGAAGGTATGCCGTTGCTCCGTTATCGCACGGGCGATATCTGTGCTTTTTACGAAGAATCTTGTGCCTGCGGCAGAAAATCCAAACGCCTGAGTCCGGTGCTGGGCCGCAAACAGCAGATGATCAAATACAAAGGCACCACCTTCTACCCCCCTGCTATCTTCGATATTCTGAACAACCTGCCTTATATCCAGGAATATATTGTAGAGGTATTTACCAACAGTATCAACACTGATGAAATCCGCCTGCATTTGCATACACCTCTTTCAGTAGATGAATGTGAGTTGCGCCTGAAGCCGCTGTTACAATCAAAACTGCGCGTAGTGCCACTACTTCACTTCCATTCAGGTTCTGAAATCCATCAAATGCAATTTCCACCGGCAAGCAGAAAGCAGGTAAGGTTTATTGACAACCGTTAAATCGCTGATGGCTGATTTCCGATCGCTGATTTACACGCGAACTGTGAGGCTGAGCAGAGTCGAAGCCCTGTGCGAGGGCCTTTCTTTCTCGCAACGGCACTAAGGCACAACAATATAGTATGTAAAATACTTTGCCTCCTTTTCTCCTTACGCATCTTTTCGGGAAACCTTAAGTAAAAAGACGTAGTGCCTTTGCGGGCGTTGCGAGAAAACCCTTGCGTGCTTTGCCTCTTACGCATTTTGTCCTGAGCGATGCGTGAGGATGCGGGAAACCTTAATTAAATCACACATCAGCAATAGCGCCGCGGATGGTTCGCTTCATCCGCACTATCAAAACGATCAATGCCAATGCAGCTGCTACCCAGATTGGCCAGCCTGGCAGCACAGATAATTGCAGATCCATTTTTTGCACCCAGAGATAACAGCCGAATTGCAACAACACGGCAATGACCACACCGATCAAAACTGCACTTACAATAAAAGGCAGGAATCTTCTGCTGATAAACTTACTCAGATAAGAAGGTCTATATCCCAATTGCAGCAGTAGTTTCACAGCTTCACTTGCTTTGGCCAAAGACAATTCGATAAACAAAATAAACACCAACGAACTGATACCAATCAGCAAAACCGCCAGCACACCGGTTGCGCCGGTAATGGTTTCCACAATGGCGCGCAGTTTATTCCAGCGAAGCTGTTCTGTGTTTGTTGTATAATTATGATCCGTGAGATACTTCTCAAAAGCCTTGTCGGACGGATCTTTTGTCTTTAAAATCAACCGTGAAGCGCGCACCGAATTGTTCTCCCCAAATTTTGCATTCGCGTATTTCAAAAATGATTCGGGCACCAAAACAGAAGTAATCCTATCGGAGAACCCAACAATATGTCCGCTGTATTTTTCCTGGATGCCGCCGCCAATCGTAAGATCAAAACCGAGTGTAGTAATCATCTGCTCAGACAACTGTGGCAAGCCCTGACTCGGTGCGAAACCATAATTGTACAAATTCAGAAACTCTGTAGAAACAATAATCGGCACCTGAAAATCCCCTTCCTGCCAATGCCAGTCCTTCGGCTTTTTATCAATAAAACGTTCGGGAACGGATTCCAGAAACAATTGTGTATAAAACCTCAGACTAGATCCCATACTTGCCGATACCGGAAAATGGTTTGATTCCAGCATGCCCACATCCTGCACCTGTGGTGCTTTTCGCAGGTCTTCTATTTCAGGCTCGGTGAAGAAATTACCCGCTGGCTGCACCATATTTTCATTGGTAATTTTTTTATTGATCGTGATAAATGTACTGCCCAGACTGTCGTTCGTTCCTTTTCCGGCCAGTAATTCACGAAAATTCCACCAAATCATTATCGCAGAAAAAAGCAGAATCAATCCGACACACAAAGCAATCCATGCAGTCCACAAACGGGTTTTGCCGCTTTTATGAAACATTAGCTTGCGCAGCAGTACTTCAGTATTATTCCGGCTCAAAGCATCATCGTTTTAGTGTAGGGGAAATAGTCGTTTTCGTCAAGATCAACCAATATAAAGCCTGCGTTGTTCCGGTCCGCAACTTCTTGTATTAATGCCGCAGCTTTTGCGGTATTGGCTTTGTCTAAATGGCTGAATGGTTCGTCCATGAGTAACCATTGAAATGGCTGTAACAATGCTCGAATGATCGCTACACGTTGTTGCTCTCCGTAAGAAAGTGTCTGACCAAGGGAATTTCTTTTGTCTTTTAAACCCAGTCGCTCCAGCCATTGTGCCATTTCATCTTCGGTGACAGTGTTGGTAAGATTTCTTTTAATCTCAAGATTTTCCCAGGCGGAGAGGTCGGAGAATAATCGCAAATCCTGAAAAACAACACTCAGTTCCTTCTGACGGATTTCAGCCCAATCTTCTCTTTGCGCCGCAGAAAGCGGTTTCCCATTCCAGGAAATTCGTCCGTCAAAATCATAACGCAAACCGTAAAGCATGTGGATAAACGTCGTTTTTCCGGTACCGGAAGGCGCTTGTATAAAGATGCGTTCGCCACGCGAAATGCTCAGTTCTTTCAGCCATACATCAGACTGACGGTTACTGATTTTTTCACGGATGGGAATGGGTACCAATTGCGACAATTGTAACTGCATAACATGAAAATAGGCTTTTTTCTCGCAGCGGCACAGCGACGCGGTCCTTTCCCATACAGACTTACTATCTTTCCCGCATCCTCACGCGTCGCTCAGGACAACATGCGTAAGGGGCAAAGTTTTTATCTCTCACGGCGACACATTAATCTCTCACAACGCACACAAAGACGCAAAGCCCGAGCAAGTAACAACTGATTTAACCAATTGACCAGTTACCCTATTGACATTTGACGTTTCACGTTTGACCATTCACCATTGACCATTGCCCTTTTCTTCCTATATTTAAAACATGATGGAACGTCTTTTTGATATCGTAGCAGAACGCGCTGCCGCAGATCCGAATGCTGAAATGCTCGCCGCAAAAGAGAACGGACAGTGGAAAACCTATTCCTGTAAAACGGTATGGGAAACAGCTCAGAAACTGTGCGGCGGATTGCTGACACTCGGCATCAAAAATCAGACGCTGGAGCCAGAAGCTCAGGAAAAAATTGCTATTATTTCATTCAACAGACCAGAATGGATGATGGTAGACCTTGGCGTACAAATGACCGGCGCCGTGCTGACGCCCATCTACCCTACGATCAGCCCGAATGAACTCGCACATATTTTCAAGGAAGCGGAAGTAAAAATCGTATTCGTCTCCAATGCGGAATTATACGGACGATTCAAAGATGCATTTGCTGAAGTACCCACGCTGCAACATGTTTTCAGCTTCGATCCAACCGAAAACGTACCCAGCTGGAATACACTGATCGAAAAAAATGCACCGATGGATCAGTCGGTAATCGACCGCATCAAGCCTGAAACATTAGCGACCATCATCTATACTTCCGGCACTACCGGCGATCCTAAAGGAGTAATGCTTTCTCATCACAATATCGTCAGCAATGTCAGCGACTCAATGCCCGCTTTTACGTTTGCCGAAAAAGGCAGCCGTGCATTGAGTTTCCTGCCGCTCAACCATATTTTCGAACGCATGGTGACCTACATTTATCTGCATGCAGGTGTGGCGGTTTGGTACGCAGAAAGTATGGACACGATCGGCGTAAATCTCAAAGAGGTAAAACCATTGGTATTTACCGTAGTGCCTCGTTTGCTGGAAAAGGTATACGAGCGTATTATGGCTACAGGTATCGAACTAACTGGTATCAAACGCGCATTATTTTTCTGGGCACTGGAGCTTGGCAAAAAATTCGACAACGTAAATCACGGGAGTGCCTGGTATCGTTTTCAACTGGCTATCGCAAATAAATTGGTGTTCAATAAATGGCGCGAAGCTTTAGGCGGAAATGTGAAAGCCGTAGTAAACGGTTCTGCTGCGTTACAGGAACGCTTAATCCGCATTTTCACAGCAGCAAATGTGATTGTAATGGAAGGATACGGCCTTACGGAAACTTCCCCGGTAGTCTCTGTAAACCGCTACGAGAGCGAAAATCGTCGCGTAGGCACTGTCGGTCCGTTGATCAATAATGTGGAAGTGAAAATTGCAGAAGATGGTGAAATCCTGACTAAAGGTCCGAACATCATGATGGGCTATTATAAAAAACCGGAACTTACTGCGGAAGCAATGAAAGATGGCTGGTTTCACACAGGTGATATCGGCGAATGGCAGGAAGGCCGTTTCCTGAAAATCACGGATCGTAAAAAAGAAATCTTTAAAACATCGGGCGGTAAATATGTAGCGCCGCAGATGATCGAAAATAAGCTCCGCGAAAGTCCTTTCATCGAGCAAATGATGGTGATCGGCAACAGCCGTAAGTTTGTGAGCGCACTGATTGTTCCCAACTTCGGACAAGTAAAAAAGACGCTGCACATTTCTGAATCGGACAACAGCAAGGTGATCAAAATGCCGGAAGTGATTGCGCTGATTCAAAAACAACTCGATAAATACAACCCGTTATTCAGCCATCCGGAGCAAGTGAAAAAATTTGAATTGCTGCCAGACGAATGGACGATTGATGCGGGTGAATTAACCCCTTCACTGAAGATCAAACGGAAATTCGTAGAACAGAAATATTCAAAAGTGGTGGAAGGAATGTACGGGGAGTAGTTGATACGTTAATAAGTTAATAGGTTAAAACGTTGTAACGCATAATAAGAAACGCCCCGCAGTCTAGTTTTGTGGGGTGTTTCTTTTTGTGATGCGGCTAACATATCAACTTTTCAACGTATCAACACTACTGCGGCAATACGCCATTCAAAACATCAACATTTACGCCTTTTTCGCCAGGAGTATATGGTGTTACATTTTTCGTTTTGGGCTTTCCGCTACGCTCATATTGTCGCAAACGCCAAGACCCACCTATCGAAAACGTAAATATCTTTGGATTAATAGCACCTTCATACAAGTGGCCGCCATTTCTTGTAGTAATTAGGTTCATTGCAGAAACGGACGGATATTTCCCAAAATCATAACTCCCCATTACAAAAAATTCCAGCCAACTCCGCAAACGATATTTTACAGCCAGGTCTCCTGAAAATGTAATAAAATCTTCGTCGAGGTAAGAAGTTTTGTATTGATCCACGGAGGAGACATACAAGTAATTATCTACTGTCGAGTAATGATAGTCTTTACTAGTGTAAGAAGGCCAGTTTCTATTATAATTAAATGTCGCACCCGCAACCAATAAGACATGAGGGGTAAGAAGAAATTGAAAGCGGATAGGCAATTTTAAAGTACCAATACTTATCCCAGCTTTGTATTTATAATGAAGGGAATTTGTATCTAAGGAAAACTTAAGCGCATATTTATTGGATGAATATCCAATACCAGCCTGGAATAAAACCTTATCATTTACTGGAACACCGTACAAAATGGCGGCGCCGCCTGTAATGGGAGAGCGAAAATGATAACGATCAGCAGTATTAATTTTCTCCGTATTCGCATACATCAGATTCGTCTTAAGAAACAGGTCCAGACTCAGAGAGTTCTGTTGTGCCGTCGCGCAAAACGGGATTATAGCCAATAGGGTCTGGTAGAATTTTTTCATAACCGGCCGCGAATATATTGCAAATATTGTTTCACAGAAAATGTGCAAACAAGAAGGGCACCCGTTTGGAGTGCCCTTTCATTTTATCGGAATTTTTGCTTATAAATTTGATGCCGCTACGCCTACTAATAATAAAACGAGTATCAATCCATAAATAACCAATCCTATAATCGTAAGAATGCCCATGTATTTAAACATGTTTTTCTGATAATTCAGCGCCCGGTTAAATATTTCCTGATTTGCCGTGCGAATACCCGTTTTCAGCAATGTGGAAAAACGAAACAATGCATAGACCGGATACACGTAAAGGAAAATCGCTATGGTACCGTAAAGCAATCCCAGTGCCTGACTCGTATTGGGACCTACGCTTGCTATCGAAACGCCCACTATCACGAGGCCAAGTATCAGCAAACCAAAGAAAATAAAAAACACAATCGTCAGAAACTTCGACCAGCGTGCTGTTTCCAGCATACTGGCTTTAGCTGTTTCATCTATTTCCAGATGAAAAATATCTGAACCATGTCTATTGTCGCTTATCATAGAAGGATTTTCGCAAAAGTGATTAAAAACATCAATACGACCAATAGTTTCTAGTAAGCTCTTGCAAACAAAACACGCTGCGTAGAAGGATTTCCTGTCAAAATACATTTTCCGGCTTCCTGTTCATTATTCAGCGGAATACAACGAATGGTCGCTTTCGACAATTCTTTGATCTTCTCTTCTGTTTCAGGCGTACCGTCCCAATGCGCATAAACGAAACCTGTTTTTTCGTCCAGTATTTTCATGAACTCTTCCCAGGTATCCGCGTTAGTAGTGTGTTCTGTACGGAAGTCCAACGCGCGTTGGAACATATTATTGTGGATATCTTCCAATAATTGTGCGATGTGGTCAGTCAGACCTTCTAACGGCTGCGAAGCTTTTTCTTTAGTATCACGACGAGCTACTTCTACCTGATTATTTTCCAGATCACGTGCGCCTAAAGCGATACGAACCGGAACGCCACGCAATTCGTACTCTGCAAATTTCCAACCCGGACGGTTATTGTCGTCGTTGTCGAATTTCACACGAATACCTTTAGCACGCAGTTCTTTCATAATCTCTTCTGCTTTCGCATCAATTTTCTGCCGAGCTTCTACATCCTTATTATAAATTGGAACAATCACAACCTGCAGTGGAGCCAGACGTGGCGGCATTACCAGACCCTGATCATCGCTGTGCGCCATTACCAACGCACCGATCAGACGAGTGGAAACACCCCATGAAGTTGCCCATACATAGTCCATTTTATTTTCCTTATCGGTAAACTGAACGTTGAACGCTTTCGCAAAGTTCTGACCCAGAAAATGTGAAGTACCAGCCTGCAAAGCCTTGCCATCCTGCATCAGCGCCTCAATACAATAAGTATCTTCCGCACCCGCAAAACGCTCGTTCGCGGATTTTACACCACGCACCACCGGCAATGCCATATATTCTTCTACAAATTTAGCATACACGTCCAACATCTGTGTAGTTTCCGCAATCGCTTCTTTTTTGGTAGCATGTGCCGTATGTCCTTCCTGCCAGAGAAATTCTGCAGTGCGGAGGAACAAACGAGTACGCATTTCCCAGCGAACTACGTTTGCCCATTGGTTAATGAGGATCGGCAGATCGCGGTAACTTTGAATCCAGTTTTTATATGTATTCCAGATAATAGCTTCTGATGTCGGGCGGACAACCAGTTCTTCTTCCAGTCGGGCAGCCGGGTCTACAATCAGTTTTCCTTTATTATTGGGATCTGTTTTCAGACGGTAGTGTGTAACAACCGCACATTCCTTCGCAAAGCCTTCTGCATTCTTCTCCTCAGCTTCAAAAAGGCTTTTTGGAACGAACAACGGGAAATAAGCGTTCTGGTGACCAGTATCCTTAAACATTTTGTCCAGAACATCGCGCATGTTTTCCCAAAGTGCAAATCCATAAGGTTTTATCACCATACATCCACGAACCGCAGAATAGTCCGCCAGATTGCCTTTTATAATTAAGTCATTGTACCACTGGGAGTAGTCCTGTGAACGGGGTGTTAAAATATTACTCATATTAAACTGGCATGTTTTTTGAAGGTCTATTAAATTGGTGGAGTGGCGCAAAAGTACTAATTTCACTAAGCAATTATTACGTAAAATCAATTAAAAATGAAACGCTTCCTATTTGCCGGGATTTTGTTGATGGGACTTGGTCAGGTGCCTGCAATTGCTCAAAGCAATAGCACGTATCAGGATGATATCTACACCAGCGGTTCGGATGCTGACAAGCAAGCTTCAAAGGATGCGCGTAACGAGAACAACGCACGTTATAATAACAACAACAGTTACAACAATAACCAGCAAAATTCTCAAAACGAAGGCAATAACTACAGCAATTCCGGAAACAATTATAACGACGGCAGTTATTCAAACAATAATGGCCAAAGCTATTCAGGCGACGATTATGTGAATTACGATGATGACTATTCGTATGCAACGAACATGCGCCGTTTCGATAATTCTTTTTCTAATCTCGGCTATTACAGCACTTTCAATAATCCATACTGGTACAATCCATATTGGGTAGATCCATACTGGGGCTATAACCCTTGGATGGGACCTAGTTTTGGTGTCAGCATCGGTGTTGGTTTCGGCGGTCCATACTGGAGCTCTGCCTGGGGTTGGAATATGTGGATGGGTTACCCAAGTTTCTATAGCTGTTATGCTTATCCTTACTACGGTGGCTGGGGCTACTATGGTTACGGATATGGCTGCGGTTATTACAATAACTTCTGGAACGGATACTACTCTGGCGTCTGCAACGGATATGGTTATGGTTACCACGGTGCAAGCAACGTAGCTTACGGTCCGCGTTATTCAATGAATACTAACTACACAGCTGTTCGTAACAACCTGAACGGAACAAATGGCAACCGGGCAATCACTACGCCTGCCGGATGGCAACAATCAGTACGCGGCAATGCATTTAGTGCGAATACACAACAGCAACGCGCCAATACACCACAACCATTCCGTGGTGACTTTAATCCTGGCAATGCAAATACAGCGGCAGTCAATCAGCAAGGTCGTCAAAACCTGAGCGCAGCACCTGGCAGCCAAACAGCAAACCCTGGCCGATTTGAAAATAATACTCGTCCAAACAGCTTTCAGAATAATCAGCAACCAACACAGCAGCAGGCTCAAACCCGTGGAAGCGGCGGATGGCAATCTACGGCAAACAACAATGGCAATGTAGAACCTGGTTCCGGTCGCGGACGTTTCAATCAGGACAATAACTATACACGTTCTGAAAGTCAATTCCAGCAACCACAGCAACAACAATATCAGCAATCACAACGTTCTTCATCGTATAGCGGCGAACAACCGCAACGCTCATGGAACAACGGTGGACAACAACAACGTTCTTTCCAACAATCACAGCGTGCAGAACAACCACAACGCATGGAACAGCCACATAACTTCGGTGGTGGCGGATTCAGCGGCGGTCGCCCAAGCGGCGGCGGTGGTAGTTTCGGCGGCGGCCACAGCGGTGGCGGTGGTTTTAGCGGAGGCAGCCGCGGTGGTGGCGGAAGAAGATAATCACAAAAGAAATTAAGAATCACCACGCCAATCAGCGTGGTGATTTTTTAAATGGAATATTTTTAGTTTGAACCCGGACCGTTAAACAATGAACCTGTATAACGGTCTAATCAGAAATAGTTTGGTGTATGAGCAGTAACCGTATCACAAAATTTTTTATTGCAGCCGGATTATTATCATCCATTTCATTTGCAGCCTGGGCACAAAATGAAATAGACGCATTGCGTTATTCATACCTCTCACCAATGGGAACTGCCCGTTCTATGGGTTTTGGCGGTGCGCTCGGTTCCATTGGCGGAGATTTTACCAGCCTGAGTGTAAACCCGGCAGGTATTGGCATTTACCGGTCTTCGGAGATTATATTTACGCCTTCATTGAAGATTAACAGCACAAACACCGCATATACCGGCACCAATGGTAATTCGGGCTCATTCGGAGACAGTCGCACCCGTTTCAATATCAACAACGCTGGTGCAGTATTTACAACTGCACAGAAAGGCCGCAGATATAAAAACAGCAACTGGAAATCGGTATCATTTGGTATCGGAGTAAACCGTCTCGCCGATTTTACCCGGAACTATAATTATCAGGGATATAATAATACCAGCTCTGCCAGCGAACCGATGGTGGTAGATGCCAACCAGAATGGATATAGCTATGGCAACTTTCAGCCGGCAAGTCTTGCGCAGATGGGATATAGTGCTTATCTGGTAGATACAGGCGCATTGTACGGTGCCAACAGCAGTTCTTATGGAACTATTGTAGCCTGGCAGCAAGGCGTCATTCAACGCAAATCTGTTTCGGAACGAGGCGGCGTGAATGAAATGGTACTTTCTTTTGGTGGTAACTATAAAGAAAAACTGATGCTTGGTGCTACACTGGGTTTGCCATTCATAAATTTCTACCAGGAATCCTCTATTACAGAAACAAACACGCTAACGCCGGCTCAGGACCAGTTTTTTGGCAGTTTCAACTACAACCAATACCTGACGACACACGGTTACGGTATCAACCTGAAACTTGGCTTTATCTATAAGATCAATGACCAGTTCCGCATTGGCGGTGCGATACATACGCCTACCGCTTATCAAATGTATGACAACACAGACTACAGTATTGCTTCTGATACCCGCAACCTGAAGTCACTTGTGTTTAACGATAATACAGGATCGATTTCTACATTCTATGCACATCAGAACTTTAACTATGGCCTTACTACACCGTGGAGAGGCTTACTGAGTGCGTCGGCCATGTTGGGCAAAATTGGGTTCATTACCGCAGATGCAGAATATGTAGACTACAACTCGATGCGCTATCATATGCATGATTACCGCGATTACGAACAGCAGATCAATACGATTATTAAAAACACCTATCAGGGGGCATTCAACTTCAGAGCAGGCGCAGAATTCCGTTTTGATATGATGATGTTCCGCGGTGGCTTTGGCTATTATGGCAGTCCGTACCAATCACCTTACAACTATTCAGGTTCAGACCGGTTTGATATTTCTGCCGGACTTGGATTCCGCTTCCAACACGCATTTATTGATATCGGGTATGTCCACAGTATGTATTCTACACAAGAACAGCCTTACACATTGCCGTATCCAAACGTAGTAATTCCAACTGCAACGATAAAAAATAACAACAACAATGTAGCCATCACTTTGGGCTTCAAATTCTAATAAAAGCATCATGCTATAAAGAGAAAAGAGACTGCAAATTGCAGTCTCTTTTCTCTTTATAGTACTTACCCCAGATGTGCCCATGACATAAAAAAGCCCCCACAACATTGTGGGGGCGCGCATTATCCCTAATTGAAACATAAAAGCAAATTCTTATTAATCGACGGTGCCCCGTTTGATGAAACTCAGCAGCAACGAAATAATCGCAATAACCAGTAAAATATGTATTAAGCCGCCTGCGCTATAAACAAACACTCCTAATACCCAGCCAATTACTAGTATAACTGCAATAATGTACAATAGTCCTCTCATGATGGTTATGTTTTTACACTAAATCATACGTAAAAATCATGCCAACGGATTTCTTCGCCTTAGGCCTAAGCTTACTGCTTTTTATAATTGAGCGTCTCAACCACGCAGCCTTAAAGTTCTACTTCTGACTCTGCTCTCTTGCTGAAGCTGATAATAAATGAAGTGCCGGCACCTAACACAGACCGAACTTCGAGCTCGGCTTTGTGGGCCTGAAGGATATTTAACGTAAACGCCAGCCCCAGACCGACGCCGTTTCTTTTTTGCGTGAAATAAGGCTCAAACAAACGGGTGATGTTTTCCTCACTGATCCCGCAGCCATTGTCTGTAATCTTAAGCACAATATAGTCGGTCGTTTCTGAAAGCAAAATGTCCAGCACGCCACCTTGTTCTTCCATTGCCTCAATTGCATTGATGACAATATTGAGCAAAGCAATGTTGAATTTTTCTTTATCTGCTTTTATCAAAATCGCCTGCTCCGGGTAGTTGAGTGTCAATTTGATTTTCTTGAGTGTGATACGGTCTATTGCCGCTGAAATCATTTCATCAATAAGCGACTGGAACGTGTACTCCCGCAGTGTGATATCTGAAGGCCTTGAAGTATTAAGCAATTCACTTATCAAATCGCTGATACGTTTACTGTTTCGCTGAATGATGTTCAGATACAGATCCATCTGTTCATTATCGTCAGTCTCCTGCTGCATCTGCTCTACCGAGAGCGTAATATTATTGAGCGGATTGCGTACTTCATGCGCCAGTGTACGCACGAGACGGCCGGCTGCAGCCAGTTTTTCAGCTTGCAGCGTCGCTTTTTCCGCACGCTTCAGATTGGTAATATCGTGAATGATCCCTTGCACCTGGGCATAGTCAATAGCTTCGTCGTCCTGTACGGCACTTAGGATACATACTTTTTGTTCACCGGATTTTGTGTCCAGTGTCACTTCCCAGTCATTGATTTCCTTGCGGGTTTGCAATGATTGTTGGAGAAAACGTTTGTGCTGCGCCTGATCAATGAGATCGGCAAGATTCATTTCCAGTAATTCCGCCCTGCTGTAACCAAGCAGCGAAACAAAGGCAGCATTGACATCAATAAAATTCAGGGATTCATCTGCGAGAAATACAAGATCTTTCGATTTCTCGAAAATACTGCGATACTTACGCTCATTAGCTTTAATAGCCTTGATACTGGCTGTGCGCTCAATAGCGTAGCGGATACTTCTTTCCAGCTTCTCCGTAGTCAACTCTGATTTGATCAGATAGTCAACGGCGCCGAGCTGCATGGCCTGAATATCGACCTTATAATTGCCTTTACCCGTCAGCAAAATAATCGGCTCTGTAATATTTTTCTCATAGGCTTCGCGCAGGAGATCCATCCCACTTTTCGCACCCATGCGATAATCCACAAAATAAAGATCGTAGTCTTTTTGCAGCATACGCTCCAAAGCATCAGCATAACGATAGCACCAGTCGATCCTGAAAGATACACCATCGATGTCTTTGATCAGATCTGAGGTTATGATAAAATCGTCTTCGTCATCGTCTACAATTAAGATTTTTACGAGCCCGGGAACGTTCATTTTTTAGTGGTTGGTTTTTTCTGTCTTTTCAGGTAAAATGATAGTGAAACGGGCGCCCTGACCTGCAATATTCTCAGCATAGATTCTGCCCTGATGATAATCTACAATTTTCTTACAAATGGCAAGCCCGATTCCGGAACCCGGATATTCCGCTTTTCCATGTAAACGCTGGAATATCTTAAAGATTCTTTCCGCATATTCATCTTCAAAGCCAATACCATTATCGGCTATCGTAATCTTAAAATATTTCTTTTCAGGAAGCAGATTCCATCTGGCCACTTCTTCCGCGCTCACAGAACCCTGCTGAATATCGATATGAACGGGGGTATCTTTTTTGCGGAACTTAATTGCGTTATTGATGATATTGGTAAACAACTGCTTCATCTGCACCGTTACACCAGTGATCTTTGGCAGATCGCCCTGCGTAATGGTGGTGTTCGTTTCTTCAATCACCAGCTCCAGATCACGAACGACATCATGTACGACAGCGCTGAGATTAACAGTAGAAACAGTATGGTCAGCCCGGATCACACGGGAAAAATCCAGCAGATTGTCGATCAACGTACGCATATCCTCTGTTGCCACAAGTATACGATCAAGATACATTTTGCCTTCATTCTGCAGCAGATCTCCATACTTAGATTGGATACGGCCGCTAAAGGTGCTGATCTTACGTAAAGGCTCCTGCAGGTCGTGACTGGCTACGTAGGCAAATTCTTCGAGCTCCTGATTAGACCGATTCAGTTCTTCCAGCTGCGCAGCCATTTTCTCTTCAATATCCTGGTGTGCTTTTTCCAGCTGTTCAACAGTTTCCGTTTTTTCAGCAGTAAATACCAGTACATCTCCTGCATCTGCAGTTTTAAAAAGCGAGCACCGTACCGCATAAGGAATGCTTGTTCCATCACGGTGCTTCAGGCTGCACTGAAGCGGCTGATCTGTATATTCGGCATTGGTCATTGCGGCATCTGCAATGGTCATAATAGCCACCTGGTCTCCTTTCGGAAGGATATGATTCCAAAACTGCATTGCTGGCACATTGGTCATGTCAGTCCACCCAAGCTGAGCTTCGACACGCGGGCTTACAAACACCACAGAATTTTGCTGCACATCACAAACCCAGACAAGCGAACTTATCATAGATGCCATTTGCTTTAAAACGCTCAGTTCGCGGGTCATTTCAAAGTAGGGTTGATTATTGTACGCAATGCCGGTATAGACTTCACCGTTCTGTTTCATACGATCACTGATTATTAAATTCTTTGTATTGCTTCATTTTATTATAGAGCGTCTTCCTGTCTATATTCAATAGTTTGGCAGCTTTACTCTTGTTAAAATTCGTTTGTTTCAGGGCGTCGAGTATTACCTCATACTCGGCATCAATGTTGGCCGATTTCAATTTATGTTCAAAGGGTATATGCTTTTCCGGCGCTTTCGTGGCTTCGGAAGGTGCTGTTGCAGCGGCATTGCCAGCTACGTCAAATTGGAGCTTATGAAAATTACTGATTTCAAATGGCAGTGATTTTACTTCTACCAATGGTCCGTCAGTTAAAAGTGTAGCGCGTTTCACAACGTTTTTCAATTCACGCAGATTACCGTACCACACATAATTCAGAAATATTTCTTCTACCTCTTTCGAAAAACCTCTTACTGTTTTACCAAGCTCCGCATTGGTCAATTGCAGAAAGTGTAATGCAAAAACCATGATGTCTTCTTTGCGCTCGCGCAATGGTGGCACATCAATGCTGAATTCGTTGAAACGGTGGAAGAGGTCTTCGCGGAACTTGCCGTTGCGGGCTGCATCCCAAAGCTTTTCGTTACTGGCTACGATAATGCGTACATCCAGTTCAATGTCCTTGTTACCGCCCACTCTGCGCATTTTGCGTTCCTGCACTACACGCAGCAGCGATACTTGTATATCGTAAGAAAGATTGGCTATTTCATCGAGGAATATGGTTCCTTCATTAGCCAGCTCAAAGCTCCCTATTTTTTGATTTAAGGCACCGGTGAAAGATCCTTTTTCGTGGCCGAAAAGTTCACTGCCTGCCAGTTCTTTAGACAATGCGCCGCAATCGATAGCGATAAACGGCTTGCTTGCGCGTTTGCTTTTTTCATGGATCAGTTTCGCGATTACTTCTTTACCGCTACCGCTTTCACCATAAATAATGACGCTATAATTAGTTGGCGCGACAAGTTCCACTTGCTTTGCAATATGTACAAAAGCCGAGCTGGAACCTGCGATATAACTCTCTCCTGCCGCGTTCAGTTTCACCTTTGGCTGTGCCGGCGTATCAACTGTTTCGTGATGATGATTGACACTGCTGGCAACTGCTTCTACAGCTTTCGCTGTTCTTGTACTTTCTTCTAATGCTTTTTTGATCGTCAGCAAAATCTCATCCGGAAACAATGGTTTGGTAACATAATCGTATGCGCCCATTTTCATTACTTCTACTGCATCTTTTACATCACTGTATCCGGTGATAATAATTACAATGGCAGACGGATGCATTTCCTTGATTTTTACCAGCAAATCGGCACCAGTCATATCTTCCAGTCTGAAATCACAGAGTACGAGATCCGGTGCATTTTGTTTCAACCAATCGATTGCAGCATGCCCGTTGTTCTTTCCGGTCACTTCATATCCATGACGAGTCAGAAAACGGTTGAGGAGAAGGCACATGTCATTATCATCGTCAATTACCAGGATTTTATTTGCCATAATTCGTTCTAATTTGTAGTGTGTGGTGACAGAAATATACAATCTTTTATTCGTTATGCCCTTACAGCCCGGATCTGCGCGATCGGGATACGTAATTGTTCGCGATACTTAGCCACAGTGCGACGTGCGATGTTGTAACCTTTTGAAGATAGAATATGTACCAGCTGCTGATCGGTATAAGGATGTTTCTTATCCTCGCAGGTAATCGCCTCTTCAATCACTGATTGGATTACCTTATTACTGATCACCTCACCATTTTTGTCTGCAATACCCTCACTGAAGAGGTTTTTCAAATACACCAGACCAAAATGCGTTTCAGCATATTTATTGCTGGTGATGCGTGAAATGGTAGAAATATCCAATCCAGTTTGCTCTGCAATATGACGCAGCACCATTGGTTTCAACAGGCGAATATCTCCTTCTTCGAAATATTCTTTCTGATGATGCGTGATGTATTGCATAATACGCATCATGGTTTCTTCGCGCTGGCGCACGGCAGAAACAAACCATTGTGCAGACTGCAGTTTACTCTTGATATACTGACTTGCAGATTTATCGCCTTTGCTGCATTGTTCGGCCAGCTGATCATATAAAGTCTGATTTACAAAGACAGCGTTGGATCGACTGCTGTACAAAGCAACATGTATGTCTTCACCATTTTTACTGATAATAAAATCCGGTATAATCGTGTTCTTCGGTTCAAATGCATCAGCGGGCTCCGTTACCGGGTAAAACTTGAGTGTCCCCATAAAATTCAATACTACACGTAATTCTTCTTCATCAACGCCGAGATGGTGCATCAGCTTCTCAAACTGACGGTGCATCAAGTCTTCGTAAAACTGGCCTACGAGTTTCATCGCACATTTCACATCCGGACGTTTGGTATTCATTTGTTTCAACTGCAGATACAGGCACTCGCGAATGCTTCTTGCACCTACGCCAACCGGTTCCAGCGACTGCACAATCTCCAATGATTTTTCGAGCGTTTCCACATCGATCAATGATTGTACCTGAAAAGAAAGATCATCAGCGATCTCGTCCATGGGTTTATCGAGCATACCGTGTGTATTCAGCATGTCGATAAGATATTCTGCAGTGATATACTCTTCGTCTGAAAGATGTAACAGACGCAACTGTTGTTTGAGATCCTCTTTAAAATGATCAACATTTACCAGAGGTTTTTCCGGCACATCCTCCGTGCTTAGATAATTCTGGTATTCCTGTTTATAGTCAGGGATGTCATCATAACCATATTCATCCCAATCCTGAAAATCCTGTACAGACTCTCCTTCTGTATTCTTATCAGCATTTTCATCGTCGTCCGTTTTTTCATTTACTTCCAGAATCGGGTTTTCATCCAGTTCGGCAATGATTCTTTGCTCCAGCTCCTGCGCATTCAAAAAATACAGGTTCAGCAATTGAATTTGCTGAGGCAAGATCTTTAAAAGTTGTTTCTGTGTCTGTTGCTGCGAAATCATAGAAAATAGCTTTATGGTGTTTGAGTAGTTCTCTCTGTATGATTTATGTAAATCAAGCATGAAGCCAAAGTTTTCATTTTTCGAAAAAATTATTAATCAACTGCACAAAAAACAATTATGAATATAAAAAATAAGAAATACGAAATTAATTTTGTTCTCATCTTGTTGATTGTCCCAAAAACTGGGGAATGCTTTCTACAATCCTAATAAACACATAGTTATATCGTTTAATCCGTCTCGACCAGCAAACAGCTGTCGAATAGTTTTTTTTCGCAAAATGGCCACTGTGGACTATTGTCTTTTTGCCATCAACCTTTCGCCAGGAACGCCCAACTAATTTATTAGCTTCTAAAATTTATGTAGGTTTGATAAAGCACATGAAGAAAAGACTCCGGTTTATTATAATTCCTTTCACGCTCTCTTTTGCCATAATGGTGATGCTTGCGTTTTATGCCGTAAAACGGTTTAACACGCTCAGCAGCTACTCTCAAATGGTAGAGCACACTTACGATGTAATGCGTCAGTTTGATGTAATGGAGATCACGCTGAAGGATATCGACAAAAATGAAAGAGGTTATCTGCTTACCCGCGACAGCCAGTATTTAAAAACACTTAAGCCTTTAGTTTCAGGCATATTTCCGATTACGGAAGAAATCAAAACACTGGTAACAGACAATGAAGATTCGCATCAGGACCTGATCTGGATACGCAGCTATCTGGTAAACCGCGTGGAGAATCTGAACGCCGATATCGCCTATAAGGACAGTGCAAAATCAGATTCATTGCCGCCTACGTATGATAAAGGAAAGGTAGACGTACTGCAAATCCAGTATTACATTAAACGGATGAAAGACCGGGAGAAAGATTTGCTCGAAAACCGGATGAAACAAAAAACGGAATACCAGCAACTCACCTACTCCAGCATTAAGTATCTGTTTTTCATTTTCAGTTTCGTGACCCTGTTTTTGTTTGTGATCATGATGCGTGAGCTGAACAAACGTTTTAAATACCAGGAAGAATTGCAGGTGAAACTGATAGATCTGCAGCGGTCACATTCCGAGCTCGAACAGATTGCATTCGCAGCGTCGCACGATTTGAAAGAACCGCTCCGGAAAATACAGGTATTCACCAATAAGATTTTGTACCAGAAAAAGATTGCTGATCAGGAAACGATGAATTCGCTGGAACGTATTCAGGCTTCAGCAAGTCGTATGCAGGAACTGATAGACGATCTGGGCGACCTCACCAGTCTGGTCCAGAATCAGGGCGAAAAGCAACAGACTTCGCTCAATGCAGTAGTAAAAGAAGTATTGCTGGACCTGGATCAGAAGATCAAGCAAAAGCAATCATTAATACAAGTAACGCCGTTGATCACGATCAATGGTTATCCAGGACAATTGCAGTTACTTTTTAAAGCTTTGATCGATAATGCAATTAAATTTTCGAAGGAAGGAAAGCCTTTAAACATTCAGATAAGCGGGCAAAAAGTAACGGGCATTGAGCTAGCAGGTATCAACCAGAATCTCGTGGACAAAGTATTTTACAAAGTGACGGTAATGGACAATGGTATTGGCTTTGACAACAAGTTTATGCACAAAATGTTCCTGCTTTTTCAACGACTGCACAATCAGCGTTCAGAATACGAAGGAAAGGGAACCGGTCTTGCAATTTGCCAACGTGTAATGGCTAATCATATGGGTTATATTCTAGCTGACGGCCTGCCAGATGAAGGTGCTACTTTTAAATTGTACTTTCCGCTGGAGAGTTAATCAGTTAAAAAATTTAATAGTTAATAGGTCAAAGGGGTAATTTGTCAAAACGGCTAATTAACCCTTTATACCAATTGATCATCAAAAAACGGCATTAAAAATTTCCGCTCAATCAATTTTAAAGAAGTGTTTTCTGTCACTTTTGCCTTGAAGCAAAAGTAACCAAAAGTTCAAGGCTGAAGGAATCTTCGGCTAAAATGAAAAGGCATTTCGCTGCAATTATTAAAGCTTACTATGATGCTTTATACCCATTCCTGGCCAATCTATAATTGATCTGTACGCTCCGTTCGCCATCATAATTGCGGACGCTGTATGCATTTCATTTTTTAACGCCTACGTTTCCTTAGGCCGGAGGTGTTCTGTAAATCCATGTTTACACAATTAACCCTGCCATTTTTTGATGGTTAATTGGTATTAACCCTTTACTTTTTTGACATTTTACGTTCCACAAACCAAAAGCCGTCCGGAGTATCCGAACGGCTTTTCTTCATATGCACCTTTACAAACCCAGAAATAATAGTATAGATTAACAATGGCCTTTCTGGCTATCGGTGATTTTCTTTTCAATATTTTCCACTTCCTGAATGAAGGCATTGACTGAAGCATCGGCGTAAGCGCCATAAGAGTCAGTTAAGGACCCTTTTTGCCCATCAGTAGTTTCTATCAAATAAAGGATTGAGTTATCGGCCGGGTCAGATTGACCTTCAAAACGGTAGAAGTTTACCACTTTTACTTGTTCGGGGCGATAGTAACGGCTTTTCGCCAGCGAGTATAAACCTCGTTTCGTAACCTTGAAGTTATCAATGTAACCCATACGAACTGATTTATTCATTACTTCCACCATCGTACTCATGAATGGAATATTCGCCTTAGCTGCCTCTCTATTGTTATTATCCGGTTGAAAATTTTTGTCTGTCCACATAAAAATCAGTTTTGCCTAATACGCTAACAATTTTTTGCCAACGGAAAACCTGCCAGCGTTAAGAATGTCCGATCAGACATTAACCAACTCATTATCAAACATATAAGATAAAAATTTACCATACACATCAAACCGCAAATAGAGTGTACCTATTGTTGATTGTAGAAATGAGGCAACAACATGTGGCTTTTTTGTAATAAAAAGAGAATGGAAAAAACGTCTTATTTTGTCGCCCAAATTTTACTGCATGTATACGAGCACGCTCATCGAGATATTAAAATACATTTTACCTGCCCTTATAGTGTTGGCTGCCTGTTATTTTATTGTTCAGAAATTTCTGGTCACTGAAGTACAGAAGAAACAACTGGCATTGTTGAAAGACACGAATGATGTGACCATCAAACTGCGTCTGCAGGCCTACGAACGTCTGGTGCTGTTTGTTGAACGTATTCATCCCCGTCAGCTGGTGCCACGTATCTATGAACCTGGCATGACTGTAAGTGAATTGCAACAGATGCTGATATACAATATCAATGTTGAGTTTGAACACAATCTTTCGCAGCAGGTTTATGTAACACAAGGTGTCTGGAGCACTGTGAAAAGCGTGAAAGAACAAGAGCTCAATATGATCAATCAGATCGCGCAGCAGCTCAACGCCGGCGCACCTGCAAAAGAACTGCATGCCCGTATTGTTGAATATTTACTATCTGTGGAAGGTGAATTGCCAACTGACGTAGCTTTGCAGATTATTAATGATGAAGCGAAGAAGGTGCTTTCGTATGGAAGTATGGGAGTTTAATGGTGAAATGGTCAATGGTGAATGGTGAATGGTCAAACGTGAATGGTGAATGGTGAATGGTGAATGGTGAATGGTGAATGGTGAATGGTGAATGGTGAATGGTCAATGATCAATGGTGAAACGTCAATGGTGAATGGTCAATATCCATCGCGATTGAATCTAACGGAACAATCGCAAATATTCAATCTAAAATCGTCAATAGTAAGAAATGTCAGATAAAAAATTCATTACCGATTCCGGTATTGTGATCAAACAGGTTTATGATCAACCTGTAGAAATGACCGAGCAACCGGGGCAGTTTCCATTTACGCGCGGCGTACATGCGGCGATGTACCGTGACCGCCTTTGGACCATGCGCCAATATGCAGGTTTCAGTACAGCCGAAGAATCCAACAAACGTTACCACTACCTGCTGAGCCAGGGTGTGATGGGACTTTCTGTTGCTTTCGACCTGCCAACGCAGATCGGTTATGATTCTGACCATGCTATGTCGGAAGGCGAAGTAGGAAAAGTAGGTGTAGCCATCGATTCTCTGGAAGACATGGAACGTCTGTTTGCCGACATTCAGTTGCAGGATATTTCCACGTCCATGACTATCAATGCAACAGGCTTCATCTTATTGGCATTTTATATCGCGCTAGCGAAGAAACAAGGAGCTGATATCAAAAAAATATCCGGCACCATCCAGAATGATATCCTGAAAGAATACGCGGCACGCGGCACCTATATTTATCCGCCAGAGCCATCCATGCGTATCATTACGGATATCTTCGAATACTGTAGTAAAGAAGTTCCGAAGTGGAATACGATCTCCATTTCTGGTTACCATATCCGCGAAGCAGGTTCTAATGCCGTGCAGGAGCTGGCATTTACGCTGGCGAATGGTAAAGCTTATTTGCAGGCAGCTATCGCGAAAGGTCTTGACATCAACGTATTCGCACAACGTCTTTCCTTCTTCTTCAACGCACACAACAACTTGTTTGAAGAAGTAGCGAAATTCCGCGCGGCACGCCGCATGTGGGCGCACATCACAAAAGAACTCGGCGCCACTGATCCGAAAGCACAGATGTTGCGTTTCCACACACAAACCGGAGGTAGTACGCTAACGGCGCAGCAACCGCAAAACAATATCGTACGTGTCGCTATTCAGGCGATGGCAGCAGTAATGGGTGGTACGCAATCACTACACACCAATGGTTATGACGAAGCATTGTCTTTGCCTACGGAAGAAGCCGCAACCATTGCATTGCGCACACAACAAATCGTTGCTTTTGAAAGCGGCATTACACAAACGGCAGATCCGCTGGCAGGTTCTTTCTTCGTAGAATCTCTCACCAATGAAATGGAAGCTGCGGCACAAAAACTGATGGATAAAATCGATGTAATGGGCGGCGCTGTAAAAGCGATTGAACAAGGCTTTATCCAGGATGAAATTGCACGCTCTGCATACACCTACAATAAAGAAATTGAAGACGGTTCAAAAATCATTGTTGGGGTAAATAAATTTACTTCAAAGGAAATGAGTGACACGCCTGTATTTAAAATTGACGATTCAATCCGTCAGGTGCAGATGGAAAAGCTGCAGCAACTGCGTGGGAAACGTGATGCGGCGAAAGCTGCGGCCAGCCTCGAAGCAATCAAACAATGCGCACTTGGCACTGAAAACCTGATGCCTGCGGTGATTGAAGCTGTTGAAAATCTGTGTACACTCGGTGAGATTGCAGACACACTGCGTGGCGTATGGGGAGAGTATAAGGGTTAATACGTTAGTACGTCGTGGTGAAACATCAGACGTTTGAAATATAAAATTGAAAGGCTTCGCATTAGCGGAGCCTTTCAATTTTATATTCCTCTTATGTTTATTTTAAAATATCACGTAGGCCAAAGGAGACGTCTCACGTAATGTGGTCCCGTATTTCCGCAAGATCCCTCCTTCGTGTCAATGACACATTTAAAATTAATACCAATTGGACTTCAAAAACGGGATTAAAAATTTTCCGCTCAATCAATTTCCCAGAAGTGTTTTCTGTCACTTTTGCCTTGAAGCAAAAGTAACCAAAAGTTCAAGGCTGAAGGAAACTACGGCTAAAATGAAAAGGCATTTCGCTGCAATTATTAAAGCTTACTATGCTGCTTTATACTCCTTCCTTGCTAATCTATAATTGGTCTGTGTTGCTCCGTTCACCATCATAATTGCGGACGCTGTATGCATTTCATTTTTTAACGCCTGCTTTCCTTAGGCCGGTGGTGTTCCGTAAATCCATGTTTACACAATTAACCATGCCATTTTTTGGTAGTCAATTGGTATAAGTTCAATTTCAAGGCTCTTAGTTTGGCAGCACAGTAGCAATGAAGCTCAATTGAGCCACCACCTAAGCCACGGAGTGATCTGGCTTAGACTGCCCTTTTTTACCTACTTTTTCACTCGCGTTCATATCTTCTCGGGTCGCTCATGAGGGCTTCGCCGTTTGGCATAAAAAAAGTAGGAGAATGATGGTTCGAAGCCAGACTTGAAGGACTATTGCTAAATCAAGGTGTCATTGTCTTTTGATTGTGGGCACCGAATAATTAGTCGGAATGACAATCGCGAGAATCATTGACCATTGTCTACTTCGAACCCGCTCAGTATGACAACGAAGTAAGATTGACCATTGACGTTTCACGTTTCACATTTGACCATTCACCATTGACCAGCTGCCTTCCGCAATTTCTGCCTCAAGTTCGCTGGCATCCCAGCCACAATAGCCGATAAATATTTTAATATCTTTTTCTGTAAGCTTATGGTCGTTGATGAGCCTTACAGCGGTTTTGAAATCGCCGCCGAAATAAGTGTTATCGTGCACGTTCACTCCGTCTTTGATAAGATCGGGACGTTGATGTATAAAGAAAAGATGTTCCCGATCTACCGGGCCGCCATCATATAAAGGAAAAGGAATGCTGTGTCTGAATTCTTCCAGCTCATTCAATTTTCGATCAAAGAGTTTGTTGATCACAAAACCGATCGAACCGTTTTCGTTATGCTCGGTAATGAGAATGGTTGCATTGTCGAAAATAGTGCCATCGAGTAAGGCGGTGCTTTTTAAAATAGTGCCGGCGTTCATGTCACAAAATTAGCCTTTTCGCCCAAAGACGCATGAAAGGCAAATCTCTCACAACGTGCACAAAGGCGCAAAGCCGGGAACGAGTAACGACGGCATTAACGAGTTGCCATTGACGTTTCACGTTTCACGTTTGACCATTCACCATTGACCATTGACGTCTATACTTCGACTCCGCTGAGCATGACAACGTGGAAAAGCTTTTAGCTTTAGGTCTTAGGCTTTCAGCTTCTAAGGAATTCGTATCATCCAGTCTGTACTAAATTTTCTTTGCTCATCCCAGGCCCAGGCGCTCATAACTACCGTACTATAACTAGCAATGCCATCTTTCTGATTGTGCATACGCAGATAGCCATCGTAGAGCCAACCCGAGTAATCGCTTACACTACTACGATATTGCCTTCTGATGGCGCGTAAAGTATCTAAGTGTGCAAGTGAAAGTTGATTAAGTTGTTTTTTCAACGAATTAGCAACTGTGGAATCCCAGGCACGCAGACGCGAGTGCGCATACAACCATAAATTGAAATAAGCGGAATAACCAAAGGCGGTGTCTTTTTTTACGGCGGAGCAAATCACATAAGAAAGCAGATTGGCATCACCTTCTGCTGCAATACCCGACTGGTGAGCCATTTCATGACAAACGACAAACGGAAGCATAAACGGCGGCAAGTATCGGTTGACCTGCGCTTCTCCCGTAAACGGATTATAATAGCCTTGTATTTCAAAATACTGCATCATGTATCCGAAAATGGAAGGCTTGGCATTGAGCCCGTGCAGTTTTGTTTTACTATCGGTAAAAGCTTTGTAATAACTCTGTGCGCGCCGGTCTACCTGGCGAAAGCTTAAATCCTTATAGTGTGCGGCATATTCGTTGAGCTTTCCGATAAGCATATTATCGTAAGCAATCAGTAAAGTATCTGTTTGCGCCGAAGGCTTTGGAATCTCCAGATGCCAATAATCAGCCAACGAAGGCTTGTAATAATTACCGCCCCAGCCCACAAAGAACAATACGTAAGCGATACAAAGCGAAATCATGCACCGGATATACAAATGGCCGAGATAGTGCTTGTGCGTTTTGAACTTGAAGACAAAATAAAACCACCGCACTACGGTGAGTAAGATCAGCACGCCCAGCACCAGATACAGGATATCACCTACACTGATTGGAATCTTACCAAGCAGCATATTGCGAAACGATTGATACGGCCGAAATATATACACATTGTACACATTGACCATATGGGCATTATTCGGCAAGATGTACTGCATTGCAGCCACAAGCATTACGAGTATCGCCAATATGATCAATTTATTTCTGTAGCGCATAATCAAGCAGATTTAAACCGGAGCAAGCCATTCTAGTCCTATCTTTGTTTCTCTATTTCTAAATTACCTGTAAAAGCAACGTGAATGCTATTTTTTTCTAACAAATTTTTCGCAGCTTTTGTCGGAATGGCTGTCGTATCCTCTATTACGGCTTGCCAGGGAAACAAAACAGACGCCAGCAAATCTAAAGCACAGGGCGCTCCGAAATCGCTGCGGGCAGAAGGCTGGGTAGTCACCACACAACGGTATAACAACGATTACGCCGCCAGCGGCTCTCTGCTTCCGAATGAAGTGATCGACATTCATCCGGAAATCAGTGGCCGTGTTACTCAAATATTTTTTAAAGAAGGTGGTATTGTAAAGAAAGGGCAATTACTCGTTCAACTCTACGATGCGGATATCATTGCTCAGATTCAAAAATTGCAGGCACAGCGTGATCTACAGGTAAAAATGGAAAAGCGCCAGGCAGACCTGCTGAAAATCGGCGGGATCAGTCGTCAGGACTATGAAACCACGCAGACGCAAATTGAATCAATTGATGCTGATATCGCTTACCAGCGTGCGTTACTCCAAAAAACCAAAATCGTAGCTCCTTTCGATGGTAAGATCGGGATTCGTAACATCAGTCCGGGAGCGGTGATTGCAACCACTACAATTGTGGCCAATCTGCAGCAGATTAATCCGCTGAAAATGGACTTTACCATTCCGGATCAATACCGTGAAAACCTCAAAGTAGGCAATACTGTTTCTTTTAACGTGGACGGAACGCTGGATACCTTGAGCGGCAAGATCAGCGCCATTGATCCTGGTGCCGACCCGACCACACGTACCATCAAAGTGCGTGCATTGGTGGCGAATGGCGATAACAAACTTGTATCCGGCTCTTTTGCCCATGTGATGATTCCATTTAATACGGAAGCGGATGCGATTCTGATACCCTCTCAGGCGATCATTCCTACTACGAGAGATAAGAAAGTAGCCGTTTTAAAAGGCGGTAAAGCAGAACTGAATACTGTCATCATCGGCGATCGTACTACTGACCGGGTGCTGGTTTTGCAAGGACTCAGTGCCGGCGATACTATTCTGACTACGGGCCTGATGCAGGTGAAACCAGGCATGGAGGTGAAACTGACGAAAGTGCGTTCCTAGGTTAATATGTAAAAAAGTCAATACGGCGCTATGCCAAACGGTCTGACGGCTTAAAGTCGTCAGACCGTTGTTTTTTTATACAAGCAGATTCAGTAGCAATTCTGGCGCTGAAAGGTGCGACGCAAGGGAGTTTAATGGGAGTGGAAGAGCTGGCTGCAAAAATATTTTTTCCCGACGCGAAATCAGGTTGCCACGTCGTTTCCACAGCTTCGCTGTTGGGCAACTCCTCAGCAATGACCCGCGTTATGAGAGCACATATTTCCGCGGGATGTCTCATACCGTCGACATGACAAACGCGAGCACACCAATTTTACCTATAAATCAGCCCAATAAAAATTAAAAAACAACCACATAAAACGTAGCAACGTATCAACTTATTAACGTATTAACCTTTCAACCTATCAACGTAACTTTGCGGCACATGAAGTCATTTAACGTTCCGGCACATTACCGCAGCCCTCTGGTTACCGCGATCAAGCAGAAAAGAAAATCGGCAGATAAGATGAAGAAGGATTTTGTTCCGACTGTTTTGCAGATCGGTTCACTGGAAGTCATTCTTGCGCGCCATTTTGGTTTTTGCTATGGTGTGGAAAATGCCATTGAGATTGCATTCCGGGCGGTGGAGGAAAATCCGGGCAAACGTATTTTTCTGCTGAGCGAAATGATTCATAATCCGGGTGTAAATGCTGATCTGCAAAATCTGGGCGTGCGTTTTATCATGGATACCGGCGGCAAAATGCTGATGAACTGGGATGATCTGACCAGTGACGATATCGTAATCATTCCTGCTTTTGGCACCACGCTGGAGCTGGCAGCTCAATTGCGTTCTATCGGTATTGAACCGGCGCGTTATGAAACCACTTGTCCGTTTGTAGAAAAAGTATGGAACCGTGCGGAAAAAATCGGCAAAGATGGTTACACAATTGTGGTTCACGGCAAACCGAAACATGAGGAAACACGTGCTACTTTTTCACATAGTCAGGATGTAACGCCGACGGTTGTTGTAAAGGACATGACACAGGCTGTACATCTAGCCAAATTCATTACTGGCGCCCTTCCTGCGGAACAATTCTATAGCGATTTTGCCGGTCAGTTCTCAGAAGGATTTGATGTTGTAAAAGATTTTCAACGCATCGGTGTGGTGAACCAAACAACCATGCTGGCGAGTGAAACCCAAGCTATTGCAGATTATCTGAAACAAGAGATATTGGGGCATTACAATGTGGCTCCTGAAAACGCAAGTGAGCGTTTTGCGGATACACGTGATACCCTTTGCTACGCTACGAACGACAACCAAAGTGCTGTACAAGGCATGCTGGAACACCGGGCTGATCTGGCTTTGGTGATTGGAGGCTACAATAGCTCTAACACTTCACATCTTGTAGAACTCTGTGAGGAAAAACTGCCTACGTATTTTATCAAGGAGGAAAATTGTCTTGTAGATCGGGAAACGGTTCGTCATTTTGATCTGCACAGCCATACGGAATTGGAGACGAAAAATTATCTGCCACAACGTACACCATTGCGTGTGATGATTACCAGTGGTGCTTCTTGTCCGGATGCACTGGTAGAACGTGTGATTGAAAGACTGGCGCAGCTAACCGGCAATGCGTCTTATCTTGATCAGGTTTCTGAAGAGTGGTTAAATGGTTAAAGAGGTAAAGGGTTAAATCAGTTGTTACTTCTACCTGCGCGCGTGGTCATGCTGAGCGTAGTCGAAGCATTGTGTTATGGCCCTTCGACTACGCTCAGGGTGACCCAACATAGTCTGGGAAATAATGAGTTTTTACCCCACGACGTGTTAACCTTTTAACCTACCAACCTATTAACGGCCTCTTTTAGAAGAGGCTCAGCTGTTCTGGATTGATTTTTCTTCCAGGCCTTGATTCTCCGAAATTGGAAAGTGAAATACCGAGCAACCGGATCTTGTGATCTTCCGGGGCGGTACCGAGCAATAGCTGCTGCACGGTAGTAATTATGGTTTCATAATCATCGACCGGCTCGGTAAAAGAATGACTTCTGTTGATGATCCGGAAATCGTGATACTTAACTTTTAGGGTAATCGTCCGGCCTTTTAATCCATGCCGCCGTAAGCGTTCTTCTACTGTTTCAGCAATTTTAGAAAGTTCCGTAAACATACTGTCAATATCGGTGAGATCAACCTGAAAAGTATCTTCTGCACCTAAAGACTTTGTTTCGCGATGTGGCTGCACCGAACGGTTGTCGATACCGCGGACAATGTTATAATAAAAACGTCCGACCTTTCCGAAACGCTGCGTCATCTCGGATTCCGAGAGTTTTTTAAGATCGGCGCCGGTATGTAATCCCATGCCATTCATCTTCGCCGCGGTTACCCTTCCTACTCCGAAAAACTTATCTACGGGTAATTTCTCCATAAAATCTTCGATGCCCGACGGACCAATGAACGTAAGTCCATCCGGTTTATTCATATCAGAAGCAATCTTCGCAACAAACTTATTGATGGAAACACCGGCCGAGGCCGTAAGTTGTAATTCATCTCTAATTGCCTGTTTGATTTGCTTCGCGATTTCGATTGCAGAACCGATACCCAGTTTATCTTCAGAGACATCAAGAAAAGCCTCGTCAAGTGACAGCGGTTCGATCAAATCTGTATAGCGCCGAAAAATGCTGCGGATCTTTTGCGAAACATCTTTGTACACATCGAACCTCGGGCGTACAAATAACACTTCAGGGCAGAGCTGCTGTGCACGTTTGGAAGCCATTGCCGAACGAATACCAAATTTCCGGGCTTCATAACTCGCTGTTGCTACGACACCACCGCGCCCTTCCGGCGATCCACCCACAACAATAGGTCTGCCACGATATTCGGGATGATCACGCTGCTCTACAGACGCATAAAATGCGTCCATATCAATATGAATAATCTTCCGTGCCCTATTAGCGGATTCCATTTGCGTTGTACCACCCAAAATTAGGCATATTCGGGGCTTTTGGCGCGGTTGGGTTATTCTCTTATGGTTGGCTATCTTTGCGGCATGATCCAGCGTTTCAAAACTGTACTGCCATTAGACGGAAACAATATTGAATTTGATTTTCATCCAATGAATATCAAGGACCTCAATCTGTTTCAGGTATATTGTCTGTACGAAGGCGAGCGGGTTCGTTTCCATATGCAGCGTGACGGTGAAGTATTCCGCGTTACCATGCAGGATGCCTGCCCTGCACCATATCTGCCGTTGGAGGAAATGCTGAGCGATGCGATTTTTACAAATTGCCCGGTGGATTAATTGGGCCTCCTCTGACTCCTCCAAAGGAGGACGACTCCCAACACGAGTAAGCTTTCAGCTTTTTCACTTTTGACTTTTGATTTTCTATGAAATTTGAACAATACAATATAGCGCCTGAGATTAAACGAAGCCTGGAAGAACTGGGTTTCAAAAGGCCTACAGATATACAGTTCCGCGCGATACCTTCTATTTTGAAGGGCGATGATGTGCTGGCGATTGCCCAAACAGGTACAGGTAAAACTGCTGCGTTTGCGATTCCGATTATTCACCAGTTGTTGCAACGTCAACGGAAGGGACCGAAGGAAGTAAAATGCCTGGTGATGGTACCAACACGTGAACTGTCCATGCAAATTTCCGAAGTGTTCGAAAAACTGTGCAAATACACGCGTCTTTCGGTGTTGGGTTTGTTTGGCGGTGTAGATCAGGATCCACAGATCAACAAACTGGATAAAGGTGTAGATATATTGGTGGCTACGCCGGGACGTATGTTCGACCTGATCAATCAGAAATATATCGACATCCGCTCCTGCGAAATCCTAGTACTGGATGAAGCAGATCTCATGCTGGACCTTGGTTTTATCAAGGATATCCAGGACGTGATCCGTTTTCTGCCACGCAAACATCAGACGTTATTTTTCTCCGCAACTATCGATAAAGAAATTAAAGATCTGGCGTATTCGCTTGTGCGTAATCCAATCCGCATTCAGATATCGCCCAAAGATCCGGTTTCTAAAAACATCAACCACTCGGTGGCTTTCATCGGCATGGATGATAAACGCTTCTTTCTGGAACGACTGGTGAAAGAGCTGCCGGAAGCGAGAATTCTGGTGTTCGTACGTACTAAGGTGCGCGCTGAGCGTGTACACAATGCTATGAAACGTGTGGACATCGACTCCATTATGATGCACGGTGGAATGGAACAGGATGATCGTTTGAACGTGCTGAATGACTTTAAAAAAGGTAATGCTGTGAAAATGCTGATCACGACGGATGTGAGCGCTCGCGGCATAGATATTCCAAACGTGGATTATGTAGTAAACTATGATCTGCCGGAAGAACCAGAAAACTATGTACACCGTGTAGGCCGTACTGGTCGTGGTGTGCAGAAAGGCCATGCGGTTTCATTCTGCGCTCCGGAAGAAAAACCGTTGCTTGACGCTATTGAAAAGTATATGGACAAGAAAGTGACCGTAATGAAAGTAGATAAAGCCGACTATTTTGAGACGGTACAGCTCACTGAAGATATTCCGAACGACAACTGGCGCCTGCTTTTGGAAGAGGAAGAGAAAGCGAAGAAGAATGAGAAGCGGAAGAAAAAGTAAAAATCGCTGATGTCTGATTTTTCGATCGCTGATTTGCAAGAGACGTCAAAAGTCAAACATCAATATTTTATTAAAGGCTTCGCGATGCGAAGCTTTTTTCTTGTGCGAGAAATCAGAGAATCAGACATCAGCGATCAAAATAAACTTCGAACGTGTGCATGCTATCTTCCGTGTAGAAATAAAAAAGCTGATAGCCCGCCATATCGCAGATCTGTTTTACAATAGAAAGCCCGAGCCCGTTGCCGTCTTCCTTTACCTCTTCATGACGATAAAAGCGCTGAAATAAACGATCGTTATCCAGCATGGAAACAGCAGATGTGTTGCTAATCATCAGACGTTTTAGATCCAGCGATATTTCAATCTTCCCTCCGGGCTTATTGTAACGAATAGCATTGTAAAACAAATTGCCGATCACAATTTCAGCCAGTTGATTGTGAAAAACAACATCTACAGGTTTTAAAAACACCTGCAAATCTATCTTACGTGATTCCATCAGCTCTGAAAACTCTACAAGTTTTTCCTCGATAATTTCATGTATTTCCACCGGCTCATTCAAAATGAATTGACGATTCTCCACTTTCGTCAGCAACAGTAATGCCTGGTATAAACGAGATAATTTGTGTACCGCTTTCTCTATATCAGATATTTGTGTCGGATTGTTTTTCAGTACCGCTTCATTTTGCACCAACATATCCAGCTTTCCTCTGATAACGGCTAACGGCGTCTGCATCTCGTGCGCCGCATGACTCGTAAACTCTTTCAGTGATGCATAATCCTGCTGCACTCTTTCGGTCATTGCTGTGATGCTTTGGTTGAGCAGCGAAAACTCGTCAATCTTTGTCTCTTCCAGCTCCAGCACACCTTTCTGTGCAACTTTGTATCCCTTCACCTTTTCGATAGTATTGTAAAACGGCTGCCAGAGCTTGTGCAGCAAACGTCTGTTGATTAAAGAACTTACCAGAAGAATAAGCCCAATCATTAAAATCGAAACAAGGATAATAATTGCGAGCAGCTTTTGCGTTTCTTTCAATGGTTTACTAACCGTAATGAGATAATTATTCCCTTTTACACTGAGGCCAAATGCAACTTCCCGAAATGGCTCCAGACGCTGATCCACGACAAGTTCCGTATTATCGAAACGCTGTACCACTGGTTTATCAACCATCCGGTAAGTAACAAACTGATCGTTGGCCGGCAGGATTTCCATCAGTGCATTGTGCTCCCTGGCATACTCGGTAATTTCCTGCTGCTCGGTGTACAGCGTACTGTCGAGTTCGTTGATAAGTACGTAGCGAATCAAAAAATAAAACGTACAGCTACCTAAAAGAAAAATACCGATGGTAACTGCAATATTCAGTTGGCTATAGCGCGTGAAGAGCTTCATTTCACGGAGATTTTATATCCCATACCATACAAACTGCGGATATAATCACCCGCGCCTGCTTTCACTAATTTCTTCCGGAGGTTTTTGATGTGTGCATACATGAAATCGTAATTATCGACGAGATACATGTTATCCCCCCAAAGATGTTCTGCAATAGCGCTTTTCGAAAGTACCCGATTTTTATTGATGATGAAGTACAAAAGCAAATCGTATTCTTTCCGGGTCAGTGTCAACGCATCATCATTCACAGTCACTTGCTTTGCATTTACATCAATCTGAATTTCTTCGAAACGAATCATATTACTGCCCGAGAGATTTTTCCGGCGGATAATAGCGGCAATACGACTGCTCAATTCAGCCATATGAAACGGCTTGGTCTGATAATCATCTGCTCCCAGTTGTAAGCCGGTGATCTTATCATCCATCTGATCACGTGCGGAAATAATGATTACTCCTACCTCCTTTTCGGTTTCGCGAAGTTGCTGCAAAAGCTTAATTCCACTACCGCCGGGCAACATAATGTCCAGCACAATACAATCGTACTGATGTGACTCAATTTTCTCGAGTGCATCTCCGTAAGTCATCACTGACTCACAGCGATACTTCTGCGAAGAAAGATATTCAACCATACTTTTATTGAGCGGCGCTTCGTCCTCTACGATCAGCAACTTCATTTTTCCAGAAAAATTCTTTTAACTGCTAACATCAAATTCCTACTACCAACACCCGGAAGCTTCCTGGCTTAAATACCGGTTTCGTGTGCTTTTGTGCATTTTCACCAGCGGGTGATTCCGAATCAGCCACAGGCAAATAAATCTTATTGGTTGTTGGGTCAACAGTGAGCGTACGCGCGCCTTTACGTGTCTTTACGTTTTGCGCTACGTAATATTTTCCATTAGCGTTCCGGGCTATAACGGTGAGGGTTCCTTCGCCGTTGGCGCTGAAAATATGTTGAGAAACAGGGTCGAATGCTACGCCATCACATTCTTCCTCAATAGGTAATTCTTGTTCCGCTTTTCCGGTTTTTGCATCCATCACAATCAATTTCTCATTGTCACAACCTGCAAAAAGTTTCATTTGCTTAGGGTCGATGGCCAGACCGGAAGGCTCTTTGCCGGCGCCTAGCGGCCAATGTGCTTCCACCGCCAGTGATTTCACATCCAGAACCACAATTTCGCTTTTATCTTCAATATTCACGTACAATTTTCCGGCATTATCAGAAACCGCAGTCTCTGGTTTTCCGCCTAAATCGATGCTTTTCAGCAGTTTGTTTTCTTTCGGGTCAATCACACTTATGTTCGCACTTTTTCCGTTGCCGACAAAAACATAACCAGAAACTGGCTCGTACATAATCGCATCCGGATTTTGCCCTACCGGAATTTGTACAATTTCAACATTTGTCTGCATATCGAAAACCGTCACCGTATTGAGTTTGCCATTACTCATAAAACCTTTGTTGAGTGCCGGCACAAAAGCTACACCGTGAACACCGCTGGTATTATTCAAAACACCGACAGAATCACCGTTTACCTTATTGATGATATTAACCTGTGAACCGTGTGCGATATAAAGATTGTTAGTCGTCGGATTGATAGCAAGATAATCCCACTTCTCATTACCCGCTACAGGAAAGGATTGTAGCATGCGGTAATTTGTTTTTTGTGCGAAGGAGGCCGTTGTGCTCAGGAGCGCTGCGGCTAGTGTAATTTTTGCGGCAAAGTTCATTTTGAATGTTTATTATTTTGAAAAACTTGTTTGTGTTCGAGGTTCAGTTGTCGTGCTTCGACTCCGTTCTGCACGACAAAGACATCGTGCAGATTGCATCCTTCGTCGTGACGAGCTCATAAACCCGTAGCGAAATTGAGCGACGATTATGGAGACTTTCTGGAGTAACAATTTCTTAATATTGGCAGTATAAAAAACAAAAACAGGTGGCGCGAAAGCCACCTGTATACCTCTGCAATCTTCCTTGGCAGGAATTTAGTTTTTCACGAAAGGAATCACCTGTGTGTGGCTTCCCGTAGTGATATAAGCGTAGTACACGCCTTGGGGTAAAGCGGCTGTATTAACCATTATTTCTTTATCAGCTGATGAAACGAGCACTACTCTGCTGCCGGACATATTATATACGGAAACGGTTTTAGCACCGGCTTCTGGTGTAACGATGTGAATATTGTCGCTCGCCGGGTTCGGATACAGCGTATATTTTTCTTCATTAGCTACTACATTAGTTACAGCGGTCGGCGTAGTGGTGGTTATCGTAGATTCAACGCTCAGATTATCAAAGCGATTGTTGCCACTGGTAAGTGAAGTATTGCCGGCAAATTTCACGCGAAATACAAAACCTCCGTTATTGCGAACAGTAGTATCTATAAAATTAACTGCAATCAATCCCCATGAAGCCCCCTGAAACTGTGACTGACTGATAGAATCGATCGTCATGCTGATGCCGGTTGTTTTCCATGTAGCGCCGCTATCTGTACTATAATCGAAAAGCTGTGCGAGCTGACCACTGGTGGTGCTCGAAGACTGCACTTCGTACTTGATAGTTATATTACCATTGTAACCGGTGGTTGGCGCGTACACACGCAAATCCATACTATCGCTTGGATTGCGGAGACGCAATGCATTACCAGCTACCGCACTCATGCGTGCATTCATTGTGTCGCCGGCTACGTTGTCGATATAACCTGCATAAGTGTTGGATCCCGTCAGATGATACACCACGTTGGCTTTGTTGGTGTCGATCGCGGAATAATTGGCGTGCATTACCGGAATAGAAGGATTGTGATACGCTGTGGTGATGCCATTGAAATTCCAGTAGTGCAGCAATGTTGTTTGCGCATCTGCAGCAGGAGTCATGGCCATTAAAGCGCCTACACAGGCAATCACGAGTCTAACTTTTTTCATACTGTTGTTTTGTTTTTTTACTTGAGTTGGAAAAAGAAATGTGTTTATGATTTAATGATTGTTTGCTGAATTAAGGTTTGACCAGTCGTTACCACACGTATGAAATAGATACCCGGATTGAACATACACGGTATTGCCACAACCGGATTATCCACCACGAAGTCTTTCTGCAGGACTACTTTTCCATCTGTATTGTAACAACCGATTTCTATTTTCTTGTTCATTAGAGATGTTGCACAATGCAGCAAGATGTCACCACCAACAGGGTTCACCACAGCAATTGCATTTTTTAGCAACATACCAGGAACGGCAGTGGCAGCCATTTCGGGATCTGCAGGGCTGTTGCCCGTTGTGTTTTGTGTTACTAACAAATCCACCATTACCGGATATTTATTCGACATCTGAAACAATGCTTCTATCACATCTGCCGGCGCAGCATTATTGGCCGTTGTACTGTTATCATTTATTGAAACACTCAGGCGATGGCCGTCGTTACCAATAGTGCGATACGAATTTGGCAGATAGCTGATATAATTTGTATTGTGTGCAATCCAGGGTGAAAGAAAAATATGATCATACCAGGATTTACCACCACCGCTGGTTCCACAAGTATTTGGAACGCTGGCACTTTGCCGCGTAGACGTGGTGAGATAAGCTGAATAATTTTGCGGCAGCGCATCCCAATTTGCGGGATACGTCAGATGATTATCTAAAGTAAAAGGTGGATCGTAAAACCGGAAACCAGTGTCAGGCGTTGCGGTCAACGTTTGATAACATGGTTCAGCAGAACTGCGCGTATTGAAATCCCCCATATTGATCATATTCGGCAAATGAGAAAAATGTGTTTGTAATTGCTGCATTTCTCCGGCAATCTGCTGATCTCTCGAAGTACTTGAAGAGCCCGACTGGTCGTGATTGATTGTTACATACAAAAATGTGGTATCGTGCGTTGCTGCAAGGTTCGGATCTTTATAAAATAATTTGTAGGTGTTAAAATCCGTGATATTGGCATACGAACTAACGATCGCTACAAAACCTAATTTCTGGCGGTTGTAAAACAGAACAGACATATTATCTGCCTGCGAATTGTTGGTAGGCATACAATAAGCATACTTACCGGGATACGCCGCATTGAGCGCGTACTGCACAATCGAATCGCCAAAACCAAGCGGTGCTGTTCCATGAAAATCGGAAGCACTTAATTTGATAGAGCCCATTTTTTCGAGACTCAAAATATCTGGATTAGTAAACTGAACTATTGTTTTCAGGTAATTGTGATAAGTACCATTGTCGCCCTGGCATAACGGATATTCGCCATAGTTGAGCACATTATAGGCCATTACATGCAGTGTATCAGTCTGCGCGGTTGCACTCCCAGAAAGGGTTACAAGCAGGAAGAATATTGCGATCGTATGTTTCAATATGTTTTCTTTCATCGTTGCGGCTATTCGATGTTTCAGGATAGATGCACCTGCCGCTACCAGGCTAAGCAGGTGCAGTACAGTCCTGATAATTTTTAGTGTTGGTTACCTGAACCATCAGCCTGATAACAGCCGATGTCTTTACCTGGTTGAGAAATTGTAGTCGCACCAAAGTTTGGATCTACCGGCACTACAGCCAACGCTGAGAATGCTGTGTAACCTTTACCGATACACGGAGAAGTTGATTTCAGATGGAAATCGAAACCTGTAGCGTAAGTAATGTTCTGCACACCCGGAGCAGGCAATGGATAATTTACAAACTGCGGATTGTTCTGACCAACCAATGCCGAAGCATTGTAAGGTGCGCCCAGTACATATCCTGAAGGCAGATAACTGGATGGATTCGGCATATCAGAAGATTGCGGCACTGTGATATAACCTTGCGGATAGAATTGATTTACGATGCTCAATGAATCACCATAGTTGTAAGAATAACCATAGTGCATGTTCAATGTATCTGCAGCCGGATTGTTTACGATGCGCAGACCGAATTTACAGTTTACGATCAGGTTGTTGTACGCACTGCCCTTTGAACCTTCTTCGTAGTTAACGCTACCACCGCGACCAGTCTGAATCTGACGGTAACCACCATTTACGTACGTATTGTTGTACATGTTGATATTCGTCTGTGGATTCAGACCACCTTTGTTAGATGCTTTGGTACCAGTAGTTGCAGTACCCACAAACATATTGTACGCCATATCACCTACGCTACCACTTTTTGCGTTAAATACGTCACCACCCTGATAACCGCATTTCTCAATTGTGTTACGCATAATGCTGAATTTACCACCGGCAATACGAACTGCGTCATCCACACAACCATACAACCAGCTATCTTCGATAATCAAAGAACCGGCGGGGTTCTGGAAGAAGATCAAACGGGAAAGATCACCAGATTTCACACCATTTACACTTGGATTAGTCCATGCGCCACCGCCATATTCCAGGTGCGTCCATTTCAATACAAGGAGCTGACAAGAAGTATCCGCATTAATCCCCAGCCATTTACCAGCAAACGCAGGATCGGTAGAAGGATCGACAGAAGCAACATCTGTTTTAGTCAAACCCGGTACCGTAAACCAGTTTGGATTGTCTTTCGTACCCAATGAAATCAATGTACCTTTTACAGCGATTGAATAATTGCCTGTAACATTCACGCGTACGCCAGCCTGCAACAGCAGTGTATCGCCCGCGGGCACGACTACGTCGCAACCGATCGTGTACGTTTTACCTGAAAGCATCGTTCCTTTGATGGCACCACACAGAGGCTGTGCATCACTCACGGTCTGACCAACCTGCAATGGCGGCGTTGAGATAGTTGTACTACCGCTGTCATTCTTTTTGCAGGAGGTTGCAAACATGGCACCTGCTGCAAGCATCAGCAGAAAATGGTTTCTTGTCTTCATTTTGTATTGATTGTTTAAAAATTGGTTGTTTGATTAATTAAGTTTGAAACGGATACCCACGAGATAATTGCGACCGTAGAGATCTTTCTCGATCAGCACACTGTTTGGTAAAGTCTGATACGGAAGCTCGTACGGATAGGCCATGTATTTATCTTTAGAAGTTTTCATCTCCACTACGCGCGCAGTGTTCAGCAGGTTGTTGATTTTAGCGTATGCATAGACATGTTTCGCAATTCTTTTCTCCACCGAAAGAGCAAGTGTTGTCATTCCCTTTTGCCAATAATCCAGCCCAACGAACGGAGAGATATAGGCAATCATGCGGCCGGTATAAGCGACTGTAAAATGGGCGTCCAGACCTATTTCCTGGTACTTGTAGATGAGTGACATATTACCTATATGGGTTGCCTGTCCCTGCAGCGGATGCGTTTCTGTTACGTTATAGAAATGCGCACTGCCTGTTGCGTCACGTATATAGGAACGTACCGAATCCACAATACTTGAGTTCGTATAAGTATAGTTCAAGGAAACACCGAAACGATGGAAGTACTTAGTAAATACAATTTCCAATCCGTAGTTGGTTGCATTTTGACTGGTCTGATTAATTGGCTTGATGATCTGGTTTGACGGACCACCATTCTGAAGTAAAGCATATTCAATCGGATCACTGATGTTTTTGTAGAAAGCGCCAACCAGCAACTGATCAATACCTTTCGGGAACCATTCGTAACGGGCATCCAGATTATTTGCCACAGCAGGTCTCAGATTGTAGTTCCCGCCTTCGTCAAATACTTCGCCAGGGAATGTGTATGGTACGATTTCAAAGAAACCCGGACGGGAAAGGGAGCTATAATAAGACAGACGGATGTTTTGTTTATTGTCCAGCATATACTTAAAATGCAAGCCAGGCAATATGTTCATATAGGTAATCGTTCCGTTCTGCCCTACAAATTTGTTCGGATCCTCCTTGATCGTATAATGCTGAAAAGTGTTTTCTACACGCACACCACCCAATACCTGCAGCTTATCGCCCATCATCATTTTACCCTGCGCATAAGCAGCTGAAATATTTTCCGTCACTGTGTAAGAAAGATCGTTGTACTGGGTTTCACCGGCAGGCGTCTGCACACTGAACGATCCATCGTAAATATTGGTAAACAACTGTTGACCGTTAGGTACCAGATTGTAATCATTGTAATAATTGACCCGGTCTTTATGACGATACATACCGCCAACCATAAACTCTACATCCTTTCCAAAAATTTTCGGCGTGTAGGTAATATCTAAATAGCCTTCATAATCCTGATCTGTGGTATTCTCCCAGCTATGGCTCCATTTATTAATAAGCTCAGGCTTCACTACCTGGTTTCCTAAACTATCTTTATCCGCGCCGGTAGAAGTATGAATTTCAGACAAGTCCGGAACATCGCGGGTAGCACGCGAAATTGCACCGCGCCAGTCCACTTTCAATTTATCAGTAAGGATGTGGTTGCCCATCAATGTCGCATTGATGATGTTTTGCTTGCGCAAAGCGGAGCGATTTGTAATATCCACCGGGCCTGTGCCTGCGCCTGTGCGGTTGATGTTCACAGTTGTATCGATTGTATAACGGCTTTCCCTTTCATTGAGCTGAAGAAATAAACCGTATAAACTGATCTGGTTACGTGAATTAAAACGGTAGTCTACTTTTGTATGCAGGCCCGTGCGGGTTTCCTGAGTAGAATATTGGCGAAGCAACAGGTCTGTCAACGAAACCTCATTGCCGATGTCTGGCTGAGACGATGGTTTATAAATGATCTGGTTACTTCCCTTAAATGTGTTCTGATAACTGCCGGAGAAAATCACACCGAGCTTTTTATCTTTCAGAAAACGATCCCCAACGGTAAGACTAAACAATGCATTCGGCATTACGTTTCCATGCTGAAAATCACTATTGGCGCGGGTAAAATCATTTGTAACCGCATTGTACCCTATTCCTCCGTTACGTGCCGCAGGATCTTTAGCATTGATTGCAGAAGAATTAAATTTCTCAAAACTACGGTTGAGCAGCAATTCATTTACACCAGTAGCAGCGCTTGCTGAAAACGTAAAGCGGTCAGGCGCATCTTTCATTACAAGGTTCATTACGCCGCCAATCGCATCGCCTTCCATGTTTGGTGTCAGTGTTTTCACTACGTCCAGACGATCCAGAATCTCTGCCGGAAAAATATCCATCGGTATGTAACGTCCCTTATCATCCGGACTTGGAATCTTTACACCATTTACCGTAGTATAACTATAACGCTTGTCCATGCCACGAATCGTTGCATAGCGGGCATCTCCTGTGGCATCACGCTGAACCGTTACGCCGGACACGCGCTGCAATACATTCGCAACGGTAATATCAGGCAGCATTTCAATACTGCGGGCCGACATGACATTCATCACCTGATCGGAATTCTTCTCCTTGTTACGCGCCTGCTCATCGGTTCCATTTTTCAGGTGCGTTTTCACCTCCACTTCTTTCAGCTGTGTGGTCCCCTGCTTCAACGCGATGTTGAACTTTATGTTTTCATCTTGCGTGAGCGTTATTTCCTTTTCCCATTTTTCATAAGAAGCGTAGTGCGTCACAATCTTATAATTACCACCGGGAATGTTTTTAAACTCGTAACTACCATCCAGGCCTGTAACAGAAATATAAGATGTGCCTGCCAGTGTTACTGGAGCACCGGCCAATGGTTCGCCGGTTTTATTATCAAGCACCACCCCTTTCAGGACGGCCGCCCGCGCCAACGGTGACAACGAGAAAAGTGCAGTAGAAATCAGGAAGATTCGTAAAGGTAGCCGCATTCGGTTTTGAATATTTACGGCAAATCTTTCCGTCGAATCCTGAACAGATTCTGAATAAATGATCCAATTTCAGATTAGTAAAAATGAGGTAACGATTTGGAAACAAAAACTTAACACACAAAGCTGGCCTCCTCTAACTCATCCAAAGGAGGACAACTCCAACCGCATCCTCCGACCATGTTATTCCATTGCCGACGATCAACTATATTGTTGGCACGCTATTTTTCTCTGTTTCTATTAACGACAGTATTCATAAATCAACCAACACATGAACAACACATTAAGCCGCATTGTTGCGTTCAACAAAACCAGATTACCGAAAATGGTAGCGATAAAGTACCGGCTAATGGAGCAAAATCTGTTCCGCTTTTACAGAGGCACCTGCCATATGTTTTACGAAGACCTCGCCGGCGATTCCAATTTTTTAAATGCACCACCAGTATGGATATCCGGAGATCTGCATCTGGAAAATTTCGGGAGCTTTACCGGAGATAATGAGCAAGTTTATTTCGACTTAAATGATTTTGACGAAGCAATTCTCGCGCCCGCAACCTGGGAATTACTCCGCGCATTGATCAGTATTTACGTCGGTTTCAAATCCTTAAACATTGAGGATGAGAAAGCTGGAAAAATGGCGCATCTTTTCCTGCAATCATATAAAAACACATTGCTCAAAGGCAAGCCAGATTATGTAGAAGCATCAACAGCCAAGGGGATTATCTGTGAGTTCCTGACCAAGGTAAACCGTCGCAAGCAAAGGCGTATTCTTATTAAACGTACTACGCTCAAAAAGAAAAGAGTTCAGATGCATACCGCAAATCCAAAGCATTTCAAAATAAGAAATCACCTTAAACAAAAGCTGATTAACCATATAAATGAATGGCTAAAAACGGATGAAAAAAGCCCGTACAATTATAGCGTGGTGGATGTGGTATTTCGACTGGCAGGCACCGGCAGCGTTGGCCTGGAGCGATATGCATTTCTGCTGAAAAGCTCCAACGACATCGGCCACAAATACATCTTACTCGATATGAAAGAAGCGGCACCTTCTTCCCTGTCGTCCTACACACCCATTAAACAGCCAACCTGGGAAAGCGAAGCAGAACGCGTGATTGCCATTCAACAAAAAATGCAAAATCGCTGTCCGGCGCTATTAAGTGTTTGTCAATTCAACGGCAAGTCTTTTATCATGCAGGAAATGCAACCGGCGAAAGACAATCTCAATTTCGGCCTGTTGCTTCGGTACAAAGACATGTGCAGCGTCATCGATACCATGGGCATGCTTACCGCATCATCGCAACTCAGAAGCTCGGGCCAGTCGGGTTCTGCAATTACAGACGAACTGATCGATTTCGCAAAAAAAGGCGATTGGGAAGATTCCCTTTTGTACTATGCCAGACAGTATGCGCAGCAGGTAGAAAAATACTATCAGGAGTTTCTGAATGAATTGCCGGCGCTGCAAAAACAGGAAGCACTGCATAAAAAGAAAAACCGCACCGAAGATACCAGTCCGCTGCGAGACGATATTGAAACTATCGAAAAACACGCACAGGAATTATTGGATAAATAAACATCTACGCGGAAATTATTTGAAACCAGCGTTACTACGCCGAAGAAACATCGTTGCGACGCTCCGTTCATCAGCAGCGTTCCAATTGAACAACACGCCTGACTCAAAAAGCAGAGATTAGCTTGCAACCGTTGTCAACTACCAACGGCCAACTGTTCCCTGTCTAGTATTTCTATATAATTCTCCTCGCCTGCAAGCGCCACATAACATTTTCCTGACGGACCAACGGCGATGCCCTCTATAGTATCTTTGAGATCTATCGATGATTGAAGTAAAAAGCCGCCTCCATCCATTTTCCACAACTGTAAATACTGATCATTTACCGCTGCAAGAAAACCAACATCATTGATCGTCGCTATCGCATTGACTAAATCTACAGATTCCGGCGACTGCCAGAGCAACTTTGACGTAACAACATCATAAGACAAAATCCGCTGCACACCGGCGCCAATTAATATAGATGGGCCACAAAGTGCAAAAGCAGTAAACCCTGGCATACCGGATGGCATACCATTCCCTTCTGCTGATGCAATGCGCGTATGATAGCCATCTACCGAAAAAACAATACAACCGTCTTTCAAAAACAAATGACTATAAGGTACATGGTCGGCGTTCTCGGCAACTGTTTTAAGCAGCATCTGATCGCTGCGACGGAATAACAACAAGCGATTGGTAACGTCTGAAAAACTGCCCGATGTCCGCAGACCTTTTGGCGGCTGGTATGAAACTGCTACTAACATCAGACCATTTTCAGCGGAATGAAAAACTTCATCAACGCGGTATTGACTATAATGTGCTTTCGTTCCTGCAGCCAGCTGCACGGTTATCTCAGACAAGTATTTTTTTTCTTTCGTAATCGTCGAGATAAAAAACAAGCCTGCATAAACGCCATCATCCCCGAAAAACAGATTGCCTTTTGCAAAGCCTGGCACATCATAGCTTTCCACTAATGAATACCCGTTCCAGACATGCAATATGCCAATATCCGCGGATGCCCAATGGCTGTCTTTTGCGAATGCAAAACTGAAACCATATCCTTCTTCTAAAACCATAACTAAAAAATATAAGCGCTTAAAGTTCGTACAGACCAACGCGATACATAAGCCGTTGTATGTGCGCCGTTTCTCATAAAATCAATTGCATACCAATCACCGGTGTGACCAATTATATCTACAGGGTCATTCACATTCAATTCTGCGAGCAATGCCGAAGTATCATCTGGTGCTTCATGCACATCAGCCCCATATGGATTTTCAACAGTACCGGGCGTGTTAAGTCGTTCCACAAAAATGGTATTTCTTGCTGCACCGTCTGCATGTACGTTCGCCATCTGAGGAGCACCAGGCGCAACAAAGGCACCCAGCTTCGTAAGTATTGCCAGCTCGGTAGATGCACCACCCAATGCAGCCGTAACATTGGTGCCGGCAGGAAAATGAGTACCGTTCAATATACCGTTGAGATGAGTTCTTGCGGCTGGATTATCATTTTGGCCCAGTATGCCCAGCAACGCCAACCGGAGTTTTGATTCTGCCGCGCCCGCACCGGTAAGTAACGTATTCATCAGACCTTTCGATTCAAGGAAAGGAACGTCTATATAATTGACCATCTGATTACAAGTATGCGCACCGATGGCAGTCATGAAATCAGCCTGTTTATTTGCATCAAGCGTCATCCAGACTTGCAGCAATGCAAGCCCTACACCGAAAACCCGGCCTTCGGGTGTATGTAGTACCGCATTTATCAATTCACCGGCATCTGCATTAATATTCAGGCGATCCATCGTTTGGAACGCCCTCAGCGTATCGTTACCGACCTGTGCGATGCTGTCAAATTTCATTTCAGAAAGCAGTTCTACTGCGCTTCCTACGAGTCTGAAATGTTCCGCATCATTCATATACCGCGCAAGAACGATCTGGTACGCTTTCTTAATCAGAACGCTGTCCCAGTCATTCGCAGCGTGTGTTACGCGACGTTCCATAGCCAATCGCGTAGCGCCCGCATCATGTGCCCATGATTCCAGAGCCGCACGGAGCGCGCCCGTTGGCTCCGTACCGGTTTCTGTATATCGCAATTTCGTATCGGTGAGTTGCGGATCATCTTCACTGAGAATATCCAATGTTCCTGTACGATCAATCAACCCAACAGTGCCGAAAGAACCATTGGCACCAACGGATTGTAATCCCGGACCACCGAGCTGCTGCATAAACATCGACAAACTTGGGTGTGTATTGATAAAGTTGACAATCTCCGTTTGTGCGCCAGGCACATCTCCCGCCGTCACTGCCGATGACACACTATTAGATCCGGTAAGACAAGCATTAAACACGACTCTGTTGTGTGGCGACATGCCGCCCGTACCGTTTGCAGGATTAGCCATAAAATTTCGCACCTCACGCAGCAAACTCATCGTTGCAGGATCGTTGTGCGCAGGATCGCTGCTCGTTACACGGAGCGACTGGTCTACTTCATCTATATGTCCCGGATGGGCCGGATCTTCACGGATCGTTCCGGCCATTTCAATAATCTGTGCATTACCATGACCTGCAAACATTACCTGATCAATCAGGTTATTCCGTCCGTAGGTGCTTGCCAAAGGCCTCACCAAAGCCTGATAATCGGACAAATGTTCGAAGCCCTCAATCATCAGCGTCAGCATTTGGCGCGTATGCGCAGTGATTACTGCAGTAAGATTCGGGTCGCGATGAAAAGCACCATTATGATCCAATGCAGAATGCAGAATCAATGTAAGTGGTTTTGATTTGGAAGTATCTCCGTAGTTATCCACCAGTTTATCCAACGCTCTTTTCTGAAAACGGTGAAAATTCCGGATGCGCCCGCGCAATGCTGTGCTGTCGTAGAACAAAGGATTTCTGCCATTTTCACGATTGAAACTGATGAATGATTCAAAATCCTTTCCATCTGAAGCTTGAAATGTAGGCCGCTGCGAAGCATCACGATGATAACGGACCACATCGTCCACAAAACCCAACCAATGCAAATGCAGAAATTGAGTTTCATCAAGTGCATCATGCAGCACATAATCCTGGAACTCCTGGCGGAGTTTAATCATGTCATTGCCCATCGCAATAGCAGTTCGCATAGCTCTCGCATTATTAGACATGGTAAAAGGCATATGGGAAGCCGACATTGCAGAAGCATAAGTGTGCAGCGCATCTGCATTCGCATCAGACTCCTCACTGCTCACCTGATTGATCAGCATATCAACATACCACATGCCCGCATAACCGAAAATAGCCGCGATATCATCATTGATAAATAATAACAACCTCCGTGCCCGTTCCCGCTGATCATCTGTGAATGCGGGATTAGTAAACCAGTCCGATTGCGACTGAACATACGCGATAAACTGTGTAACGGTTATATGCATCATCTGATCAAACGAGCGAAAATGCACATCCGTTTCCGTTACCTGACGACTTACGGTTTCAGTTGTACTCCGCTGTTGAATAGTATGCGTCAATTCATGTGCCAATAAATGTTTGCCACTTTCTGATTGTGGTTCAAATTTTCCTGAGTTAAAATAAATATCTCTGCCCACTGCAAATGCCTGTGCATTTAAATCACGCGACATCTGAATGGCATTGTCGTCAGTGTGAATACGCACCTCATTAAAACCCGTATCAAAGCGCGATTCCATAAAGCTCTTCGTCTGATCAGGTAGCGGAGATCCATTTCCTTTTGAATTATTTATCTGTTGCGACAAAGACGCGGCTACAGGTTCCGCTTTCCGCTGCGCAAAATTCTGCGGCTTTAATCGGACACGATCTTCGTCTTCACAAGCAGCACATTTGCGTTGCACAAAAGATGGCTCTGTCATGCGCATTACTTTATCCGCAGTTTCATCCGCTTCTTTTTCCATCGGATCATCAGCAGCGCCAACGGTCAGCTTTCGTTGAATGGATTGAAACTGCAAATCCTCTTTCGATTCATGATCGGACTTTTCTGCAGCAGGCGCAACCTTTTGCGACGCCGGCTGCGCGGCATTAACCGGGGTAACTGCTGCTTTTTCAGACATAAAAAAAATCGTTTAGCCATCCATGAAATTATCGTGCAACCGGTGGTGCAGTTGTACTTCCTGTTCCGCCCGGCGTGGCACCCGTAGCACCTGTGCCAGCCTGTGGCTGAACAATCGGGTGCTGCTGCATATAAGTCAGATAATCCTGTAAAGACCTTCGGTGAAAAATATGCACTGCGGCTCTGCCTATGGCAACTCTGTGCGCAAGGACAGTGAAATCTAATGCTGATACACTTAACGCCTGCATCGCCCATTGAAACATAGTTGATTCAGGATTAAAGCGACCCAATCCTGTAGGAACGAGCGTATCATTTATATCTGCTATGACTTCCGGCGTAAATCTGGAACGGTTTCTACTGATGTATTGTTCTACCGTACTCTGTTCTGTATCTACCATCAGCATATCAAAATCGAACGGTGTGATGGCTCCCTGCGGATTCGTCGGATGTCTTGGTTCCTGCCAGTTAAATAACAAGTCTCTGATGATTCTCATGTTTAAAGCAAACAATTCCGCATTTACTTCTCTTAAAATGATCCTGCTTTGTTGCATGAGCATCACCGCCCCCGCAGGAGAATCTACCGATCCGATTCCGGGAGAGCCCGTTACTAACGTTGTAGCATCAAAAAAACGAATATCCCGTATGGCCGCAGGCGTATTGGGATCATTCGCGATCACATAACTGATGATATCGTAATAGTCATGCCGTTGCTCAACATTCTGATATTCGCCAGGCAATAAATTGTGCGTATTATATATCGTTGCCAATATAAAAGTATTGGATTGCGAGAGTCCGGCGATATAGCCGCCTACGCTCGCATCCTGCCATTCTATCCTGTCGGCCATGTACCAATCCTGTGGCTGTCGCGCATGAGACAATCGCCACCATAATCCGGGGTCAATTTCGCGACGTTGTATTTTCCTGTTAGCGCTATTTGTCTGTTGTAACGTGTGGGTTAATTCATGAGCAAGCAAGTGTTTTCCCTCTGCCGATTCCGGCGAGTACCTGCCCTCATTAAAATAAATATTGTTGCCAATGGTAAAGGCCTGCGCGTTTAAGTCGTTGGAAAGCTGCGCAGCGTAACCACCTGTATGAATATTTACATTCGAAAAATCAGTGCCAAAACGATGTTCCATAAAACTTCTGGTAGATTCATTCATAGATCCGCCGCTACCCTTTGTTTCACTGATCCTATCCGAAACTGAATTACCGGCTGTCTGCCTGCTTTCTGCTTCTTTCTTCTGTATAAATGAACCCAAAGGCCTACGCTGCGCCATTTCATCATCTTCACTATGGCCCGCTTTTCTTTGCACTGTATTTGATTGGTTCGCCGACAAATCAGGCATACGCATCACCGTGTCGGCCATATGGTCCGCTTCTTGCTCCAACGGATCATCAGCAGAACCAACCACGAGTTTACACTGAATCGAAAGCGAAGACAATGGTTCCTTCAACGATTCGGTATCCATTTCTGGGCCCACCGATTCCGCGGCTGCCTGGGCTTTACTTTCCGGTGCTACTAACGAATGTTCTGCCATGCTTCATAATAGTTTAAATGCTAAAAAAGAAGTCCCACCTTTGCTGTCACCAATACTTTATTCACTGGATCATAAGAGAGTGAAAAATCTGCACCAAAGCGAATTTTACTTTTCCCCTCATCTGTAATTTTCTTTACGAGATCTACTGTTTTGGAAACATTTTCAATATCAGGTTTGTATTGTTTGTAAAATCCGATCGGATCATTGATTGCACCCGGCAAGCCACCAGCCAGATTTCCAACAGATCGTCCTCCTGCATTAAATGTATCTGCCATCTGGAAATTATACGGCAACAAAGGTGCGCCATAATGTAACCCAAGCCCATACTTACTTTCGCCAGGTGTTGCAGAAAGATTTGCGCTGAATGCGCCGGTATTAAACCCGAGGGCGAACTTATTATCGCCTGGTGTCCAGCCAAACTTAGTTGTAAAATCTTTGTACTTGAGGTTAAACGAAAGTGCATCACCATATTGATAGGACAAGCCAGCCATAAAAGTTTTGGTGTGATAATCCAAATGCACTTTGCTGGTATCAGCCTCTAATAGCAGATGAAAAATTTTGAATTGAAGATCCGGAGGTAAAAACTTAAAATCAAATTCTGGCTTCGGAGCATAAGTTTTATCACCATCTTTATCATCACGCTGAATGCCCTGTGCAGTACCACCCTGCTGCATTGTATGTGTCAGCTCATGTGCGAGCAAATGCTGTCCCTGTGAAGATTCTGGCGCGTATTTCCCTTCGTTGAAATAAATATCGCTGCCAACTGTAAACGCATGCGCATTCAAATCTTCAGAAATTTGTGCAGCATCTGCATCTTTATGCACGCGCACATTGGAGAAGTCTGCATTCATACGCTGCTCCATAAAGTTGCGCGTCTGTTCCGGCAACTGATTACCCTCGCCCTTTGTGTGTGCAATTTTATTTGTCACCGCATCAGAAGCATGTTGTGTTTCAGCGCCTTTTTTTTGTGCAAAAGAGTTCGCCGGCTTCAACCGGATTTCCTCTTCACAGTCTTTGCATTTTCGCTGTATAAACACCGGCGCATCCTGTCGACGCATAGAGCCAGATGCTTCATGCTGAGCCGCGCTGGCTCCTTCCGACTGACGATGAATTGATTGCGTTTTCATAACTCATTATTTTACGTTTTACGTAAGACCCTTGCCAGAGTTACCCTTCGACTCCGCTCAGGATCACAAGTGGTGTATTTTTCCCATATCTCGTCGACCTAAGGAGACGTCCCGCGAAATGTGGGCCCACATTTCGCCGGATCCCTCTTTCATCGGGACAAACCCGAATAAAACATTCTACAGCAAACATAGAACGACAAGTGGATGGGTACCTTTAACCATTGTTTATTGTCCATTTATAAAAAGTTTCTCGCAATGAAGCATAAGGAGCAAAGACGCAAAGGATTGCCCATTGACGTTTGACCATAGTCAATTGATTACGGATTATTTCTGCAACTCGTAATCCCACTTGATTGTCCCTCCGGTGTTGCCAAAAATTCATCCTGTGTAGTACCAATCTGATCAGTCAGCTCACAGGATGCTTTCGAAATCTCATTGGTGTATTGAATAATGGCGTCAAGATCATCATGCGTCAAGACATTTACAAGGCCACGCGAAAGATCTGCCGGTGGCTTATTATTCCGTATATAATCGATAAAATCAGTACCATGTTGTCCCTCGTGTGCACGAAGCGTGGTGGTTTTTTCTTCCACATCCTCTTTAGTAGTTCCTTTACCATAGGCAGAAGGCGCATCTACATCGCCTTTGTAAACGGTTTTTATAGTAACCACAATCTGCCTCGGATTAACATTAACGCCAGCATCATTTTTCAACTCGGTAAGTACGCCAGTGCTGGCGTTAGCTTTCCAATGCAGACTTTGGGAAAAATTGGTTGCCGGACTTGTTTCGTTTCCTTTTGTACTGGTTGAATCCTGCACCACTCGTATCAACACACCGTTTATCGTCATGGAATAAGATTCCACGGCGTTACTTGCATTCCTTTTTACGGTAGCGCCGTCCTGCATTGGTGTCGAAATCACTTTGCGCACTTCCAGCCATTCAATAATTTTTGAAGTATGAATCTTCGGATGAGTCGTTTGCCACTGTCGTATTTTAGTGATCAGCGCGGTTACTTCCGCAGTTGTAAGGCCTGTCATCCGGTTTCGGAGCCGTGTATTACTAAGGTCATTATCGTCCAGTTCTCCTTTGTCCAGGCGTTGCAATGCGTCTTCCCACTGCTTTTTTATATCAGCAGTATCGCGATCATAAGCTTCCTGTTCAGGCGTTGACACAAAACCTAAAGGACGACCATACGGATCTTTCGGCATATCTCTGCGGGCCACATTTCCCTGCTGCATGGTGTGCGTGAGTTCATGCGCCAGCAAACGTTTTCCGTCGGATGATCCTGGTTGATACTGTCCTTGGTTAAAATAAATATCATTGCCTACGGTAAATGCACGGGCCTGCAATTCTGTATTCATTTCAGTGGCTTTACCATCCGTATGAATATTTACACTGTCGAAATCAGCGCCGAATCCACGTTCCATAAAAGATTTGGTATCGCTGTCCATTCTATCTCCATTTCCTTTGCTTGTCTGCACACCGCTATTTACTTTATCGGAAGCAGCACCTCCCGCCGCCGAAACCTCTTTTCTTTGCAGGAATGACGGCAATTGCTTTCGCTGTGCCTTTTCTTCCTCTTCACAATGTGCACATTTTCGCTGTACAAAATTTGTTTCGGGCATGCGCATCACTTTATCAGCCATTTCATCTGCCTCGGTTTCCATCGGATCATTAACGGCACCCACGGTTAGCTTCGTCTGAAGAAAAGCAGCCGGTGCACTTGGCTGATTATTTGCATTGCTGTTGTCGTGCTTCGTCATGGGGCGTTGGTTAAAGGGTTTTACCTTCTTTTTTCAATTCCTTTTTAATTCCTTTAATAATATCATCAGGGCTAATCACATTCTCATTCCGGTTCAAAGCCAGCAATGACACGTATTGTACCACATTCATTATAGCTCCACCCGCAAGATCATATTGATTAGCAATACGCTCCAGCTCGCCACGATCCGGAGGTGTACAGGCACCGCTAAACGCATTCGTCCAAAGCCGCAGACGTTCTTTGGGCTGCGGTTTCTGAAAATGTATGATCGATTGTAAACGGCGTGTAAATGCCTCGTCTACGTTGTTACGCATATTAGATGCAAGAATTACTAACCCTGGATAATCCTCCAGGCGTTGCAGCAGATAAGCGATTTCCTGATTGGCATATTTATCATGGGAATCTGATATACCTGTCCGTTTACCAAACAATGCATCAGCTTCATCGAAGAAAAGAATCCAGTTTTTATTTTCTGCTTTGGAGAAAACTTTTTCCAGATTTTTTTCTGTCTCACCAATATATTTCGAGATCACCATAGATAAATCAATACGGTACACATCAAGCTGATAAAGCTTTCCAAGCAATGCAGCCGTCAGTGATTTGCCGGTTCCCGGCGGACCATGAAACAATGCTTTGTATCCGGGTTTCAATTTTTTATCCATGCCCCATTCTTCATACAATCGGCGGCCATGCTGCAGCCAGATGCGTAAATCATCCAGTTGCTGACCAGTATATTCATCCACAACAAGATCTTCCCAATCCATCTTCGTCGTCAGACGTTTGGCTGGAAACTCAAGACTAAACTGCGGTTTACGAAACACACCTGTTGTAAAAAAATCAACGTATTCTTCTGAAATATTAATGGCGCTGCTGTAAAAAGGTTCCGCAGAACTGCCGTGGTCAATATTGATAATGTTATGCGCCGAAAAAATATGATCGGGCTCAAATAAGCGGTAACAATAAAAGCGATGTGTCAGATCATGCCCCGCCAATAAAAAAAGCGCCGTTTCTACGGTGGGTATAAAACCACTGTGCCGCGCACCTTTAATACCACCAAACTCAGTGTAGCCACGACCTGAACTTTTATTGGCAGAAAAGAAAACATCCAGCAAATTTGGTTGGATATTAGGGATCAACGCCAACATCAACAACATTCGTTCATCTTCCGTAAGCCGGTAATAGTTGACAAACTCAGCATAAACTGAGGGATCGTTACTAAGATCGGGTGCGGCAAGCTCAACGGACTGTTGATTTTCCTGCAATGTATTTTCGTCTGCGGCAAAATAATGTTTGAGCCGGTCATTGACCCGTTTTACAAACCAGGATACCTCGTGCGCCAAACTTTGCGCATTCTGTCCCAATTTTGATCCGTTGTTTCCATTTAATATTTCTACCGATTCATTCAGCATGCTTTTTAGATTTTACCATTCTGTCAAAATCAAATCTCTTCTCCATGGAAATGCCGCTGTCGTAAAACCCCATGGAATTTGTGCTAGTAATACATCTATTGTTTTCCGTTCTACCTGCAATTGCCACCCCGTTTCGTGCGAAGTCAGCAATCCGTCGCGCACCAGAAAGTTGCCACGCAACCCATCAATACTTGTATTCTTCAACACAGACCAGTGACTGATTACGGCCTGTAGCAACTCGTTACAGTTCGCAACATCTGTCTCAGTCAAATCGATATCACGCTGAATAGGCATTGCCTCTGGCATTCCGCAAATCACTTTTTCGAGTGTTAGTGAATACTCTGGTAAACGTTGCTGCCCCGTTGAAAGGAAACCCAGTATGTGTACTGCTTTCATATGCGCTTCAAAGCTGGTCCATTCACCATCTTTAAATAATTCTAGCTGGTCGAAAAGCTGCTTAAAAAATGGCGTCAGCAAGATGATACCAGCGTGGCTTACAAAATATTTTTCATTGGCTGCATCAAATACCTTTTCCGCCGGCATTTCAACAATGAGCGCATGTTGTCCGGCGGATACAGTTTCCGGTATATTTTCTTTCAATGCCAACGCCGAAACCAAGTTTTGAATAACCGCATCAGCAACATTTTCGTCCCGTACCTGTCTTCTTATTGCATCTGCAAATGGCAGCCAAAGAACGCTTGAAACATCCGATGTTTTAAATATTGCAGGCGCACACATCAGTACCAGTTCTTCTATCATTTCACCCGAAAAGCTAATTTCAGATGTCTGTAATCCGGAAATATCATTTATCCACTGTTTCAGCAAATCCAAAGCGGTCAGCAGTTCCGGAAAAAACTGTATTAATGCAATTTTCGTAGCCTGCGGCATTTGCCAGGCGGCCCGTCTCCAGATCACCACATCCTCACGCTGTGTGTCGAAAAATCGGAATATCATATTCCCCTCAAATACTGCGAGGCTAAACATAGTCAGGTCAATATCTTTTTCACCAATCCACCAGGGCAGATTACCCGTCTCTAAGAAAAACTCAAATATTTCCTCATTCGCGAACTGAATAGCTATCCGCTTTTCTTCCGGCGAATTCTTAGCGAGTTGCTCCCGGAGTGCCTGTTCAAACTTGTAAGCAAAAACAATTTCAAAATCGGTTCGGAATGAATGCTGGCTAAACTTCCCCATTTCTATCTGCAGCGAATCAATACGCACCAACTGATCTTCTGGTACTAGTTCCGAGCAGACCTTATCTATGATCTCCTGAATCTGCAACTGAAACGTTTGCGCAAAGTTTGAGCGCAGATTCAATGCCTGCCACTCATCGGAGCAGTTCATCTGGAATTTCAGTGTATTGATTAAGTGTTGCATTGTCAGTTGTCAGTTAGGCTCGGATTGTCATATCATTTTACGGCAGTGCTTCCGTTCGGGTTAGTCGCAGGCGCCGATGATGGCGGATTTACAACCTGAACCGGTGGTGGCGGTGGTGGTGGTGGCGGATTATCGCTGTGACAATCGTCATCACAAGTACCGCAAGGCTGCAGCGTATTCAGTACATCCACCAAAGGATTCACTTTATCATAGCTCGGCATTTCGGTCTGTGCTTGTTCCAATAGCCAGTCACTATACGCTGTTTCAAACCGCTGCATCTCTGCTATGCCGATCCACACCACGCGCGTATGCACATGGGCGGGCGATTCTGTCTGAATTGTTTTCTCTACCAGATTTCTGAAAGTAGCGTCCCGTAAACGTTTAGGCCAGCAAGGCAATACTATTGTGGTACGGAATGAATATGGATCTTCATTATTATCGCAAGGATTGGCAGCGCAATACAGATCAAGTTCAAAATTGCACCAATCCATAAAATTCTGAATCTCTACTTCTATGTCGTCTGTCGTTGGCTGGCTCCCAGTGCGCTTATTAAACATGAAGAGACTTTGCGCCAGTACTTCCTCATTATTTCCATGGATAATAAAACCATATTTCAGCTGCGCCGGATCTGTATTCTGATTGGATACGATTTCATAATTCACCCGTTCTGATCCAAACTCGTGAATATCACACAAACGTTTAGACAGATCTTCGTACTTACGAAACTTCAGCGGTTTGTTCGCCGTTCCATCTGTAAATACCTGTTGAAATAAGAATGATTGATCGTATTGTTTCGTCGCCACGTTATAACGCATAAACTCCAGAATCCACGGCATCATATCATAGCATTTACTAGCCGGTACACGACTTGTTTTGATCCGATACAGCGGTATTTGAGTCCCTTCATCTACACCTATTCCACGATCACAATTATCCAGGCAGATATCGAGAAACTGAACTGCAATATCCGTTCCTACTTCGTCTTGCATCTCATCAAATTTCGGACGCAGTAAAATGTGTTCTACTAAATGTAGTCCTTCATTATCGTTAATCTCTCGCATCAGCTTCTGCAGTTGTTTGAAAGAGGCTTCACGTGTTTCCCTTTTTTCAAACGCTTCGCCTTGTCCTAATAACACAGCTACTGCGGGATCTGTATCATCATACAATTCAAACCAAAACGACCCAATCAGCCCGGCAGATTTTCTACTGCGTTGTTTCAGCTCGTCGTGAAATTTGAAATATTTTCGGCTATCAGCATGTTCGAGTATATCATAAATCAATTCTTCGGTGCAACAACCGTCTTTAACTTCTACACTGGTAAACAATACTGTTTTCTTATCATCCGGATCGAGCAGTTTTACAACATTTAAATTGTTGCCCGCTTTATCTGTTTTACGAACAGGTGTGTTGGTTTTCGGATCTGTAATCATGACAGGTTCGGTTACAACCGTTGCCGGTGCCAGATCGCGGCGGGTGATATCTGAAAAGCCAAGCAAACGGCTGATGCGGCGTTCTGCTCCGGAAACATTATCCGTATTCCAGACCTTGACATTTGTATAATCATAAGCTTTTCCGCGATTGGTACTGATCTTATAGTATTCACCATTTTTCAGCATTGCGATTTTATCGCGGATCATGCGTTCGTCGACTTTATAAGGCGTCAACCAGCGACTGATAGTTTCGTATTCAGAAAGATCTTCACTGAATCGCGCCAGCATATGATTGAGAAAACCATTTCTTCTTTCATGAAAAAGTGCCGGTGTCTCAGTTATATTTTGCAGCACTTGCGTAAAATCTTTCAAGATAAGATCAAAGTGGTCAGCACCGCGATTAGCATGATCGATCAATAAAGATTGTAAATCTTCAATCTCTGTGAGCGCGCGTGTAAAGTAGGTGTGTTTTATTTTATCGTCGAAACTAAACAGATCCCGAAGGTGATTGAGCTGCACTAAATGATCCGCCAGTATTTGCTCAAAGAAAAGCAGGTAACCTTTCAACTGTAGAGCCTGTGTTTTCCTTTTATCATCGGCATCAGCCGGAAGCCCGGCTCTGTCACTCACACCATAGCAATCAGGCAACGAATAAGTGACCGGATAATAATCTTCGAGCTCCATATTTTCGCCCGTAGGAATTGGAAAATCATTGTCGGCGCCTTGCAATTTATATTTACGATCTGCAGCCTTCAGATCTTTAAATAATTTCAGCACCCGGTCCATTTTACGATCCTTGGCGGCACCAGTATTGTAGCTGATAAAATCGCGTTCTTTACAGAACATAATTTGCGACATAGACGGCTGAATACGTGCAATCTTTTGTTCTTCCTTTAGAAATTCGATCCATTTATTAAAGTAAAAACGCGGTGTTTCTTTATCAAATCCGCGGAACGGCAAATGCAGATAAGTGATCGCTTTAATGCCGGATATCGCCGCAATATTCGCAATCAGATCCGACAAATGAATATCGCGGAACAAATCTGTATTATCCAGATCAACCTGATCAATGAAGCCGTGTTTTAACGTAGGACCGCTAAAAACATCATCAACCTGGTAACCCTTCGCCATCATTTGAGCAATGGTATAAAAAGGAATAGACGGTGTGAAATAACGATAGATGGTGAAGAAAATCTGCGCCAGCACCTGATCTGCATCCGCGTATTCTTCCAGCACGATAGTAGCGCCGATACCAAAATCTTCGTACTCCACTGCATTTACGGCGAGAAAATCCTCGCAGAGATTGCGGTGCTGTGCCAACCGTTCTATCACCAGCTGACGAACACTTTCCCGCTGACCTTCATCTAAAATATCTTCTTCATATTCTACCATCACATTGTACAAACCCTCAAACTCCACAATCTTGGATGGATAAGTAGGGCGCGACACCAGACGCAGGTCATCAATCATCGTCTGACGTTTATCGTGCACACTCAGTTCGTATTGGTGACGTTTATTTGTAGCGTCATTCAGCGCCTGCCTCGTTGCTGCAGAATCATCACCATTATAAATCTTTGCTTTCAGGCTAGCGATTTGCAGATCGAAAACCTCTGTCGGCTGATTAATTTTTCCCAGCTCCTGAATGATACCTGGCATGCGGTTATCCCAATCAGTACGGTATTTTGATTCGTCAGTAGGATTTAAACCAAGCTGTCCGAAGCAAGTTTTTTCTTCTTTATCATCACACTGGCAATCACTCTCAACTTTCGTCTGCACTGCGTTATAATCAATCCATACCGGCACTTCGTAATCTTTACTCGGCTGTATCCAGGCATTCCTGACACCTGTCACATCTATAATCATCTTCCGGTAATCATCTAATGTGAGCGCGCTGTTATGCAGAATCTGCCGCGCTGTGTAAAATATTTCATCCCAGGTGTCCGGGGTTAATTGTGCAGGCGCAAGCAGATCTTTAATCTCAAAACCATTCCGGTAAGCGAGATCTGTAATAGCATAGCAAACTGCTTCGAGCATCGTGATACCGGGATCGGAATTGTTATAGTCAGTCCAGATGGCACTGCCCAGCTGCTCTATACCTTTAAAACCTTGTTTGCGCAATGCCACGTAATCTTCTGCAGGAAGAAGTGGATTGGCTTTGATCAATGAAATTGGGTCTGCCATGGTGCTAAAATTTATTATTGTACAGTTTCATGAAAAATGTGTCGCTGATACTATTTTGATGGTTTCGTCTTTTTCGTCGCGGTTTTTTTCGCAGATGTGGCTGCTTTTTTTGTCACTACCTTTTTCACCGGTTCATTTGTAGCTGTTGTTGTTTTTACATCTGCCGGTGGGTTTGCGTCTGCTTTCACTATAGCCTCAGCAGCGTTCTTAGCTGATACCTGATTGTCGGCATTCTTCAACGCGGTGTCCACAGTTGCAGGTTTTACTACATTATCAGCGGCTGTTACTACTGCAACCGGCTTCGGCGGATTTGCCACCACCTCATTTTTTGTTGGCTGTACCGGTTGCATCGGCGCTGTATTCGCTGGCTGTACTGGCTGCATCGGTTCAGTTTGAGCTGGTTGTACCGGTTGCATTGGTTTAGGCTGAAAGGTTGGCTGCGAAGGCTGTGTTGGCTGTGCCTGTTGTTGTTCCGGAGCCGGAGCAATAATCACCGGAGTGTTATCCACATTATTCATCTTACGTCGGTCACATAGAGAAGGTATGTCCGGTGCTTCATATGGTATAATCACATGCTGCACAACAGAAACGAGTATCGATCTCGGCGTAGACGGTGCCACTTCTGTTTCACCGATAAACTTGGCGTTCGACTTCATTAGTCGTTCCAGATCATCACAGTCGGTCAATGTATTTATTTCATTACCATCACCGCTTTCTTTGGGCTTGCTTACTTTAATTTCCGGGCAACATTCATTGCGGCATACGCCCATAAAGAAATCTGTGATAAAATCAACGTAGCTGCGACTTTCAATGAAGGCAATAATAGACGAAGCATATACTTTCTCATCAAATTTCACTTCTGCAGCAGCGTCAAATGCCCATGGCGTGAGATAATGCACCAGCTCTTCATTCAATTTTTTCAGATAGTAACCTTTGTCAATCCCCTCAGTAAACTGCACTCTAAATGCGCAAATAATCTGTTCGTAAACCGGATTTTTTGCATGCACTTTCACAAAAGGAGAAGTTAGCGTCTGCAAATAAGCCTCAATATCAAGTAATGTTTTCCTGCTTGTTTTCGGTTGCAACGGATTTGCTGCATTTCTGTTTTTGAGATCCGAAATCGGTACGATTAAAATATGCCCGGGCGCAATCTGCGGACCACAACATTCGCTGTGCGGCGGATGCTGACCAGAAGCCAGACCACTCGAAAGCGTTTCACGTCCTCCGACACTATCGGCATTACCAATTCGTGTTGCTTGTACGGTCTGCGTTATTGTGGTATGGCGACAAAGGCAATTGGGATCAGTATGCGTCAGACACTTTACCTTATAAATACCCGGAAAACGGTCGAGCACTAGATGTTCATAATCCCACGCTGTAATCGCACGGCCTTTATGACGGAGCCGCTCGCTCACTCTTGTATAAAATTCTTTACCCACTTCAGTATGCTTGCCATCAAAGGAAGCATAAGGCTGTGTTACTTTGCTCACTTCATTTACAGTCACAGCAAGCTTACTAATACTTCCCGCAGGCAATGGTGCATCAAAATGAGACTGATCATTTCCTTTATCCTCAAATGTAACAGTCACCGCTTGTGCAACGACACCAATCAATTGTGGAATCCGATCTGAATCTGATGTAACGCTGGCGCAAAACCAAAGTAATCCATCCGTGATAATGGTATTGTGTGTTGTTGCATCATCGGGCACATCTATCTTAACAATACCTGTCGTCTGAAAACCTTGCGTACTGTCGGAAATGAGGTTTTCACCTTTCAGCGGTTTCCATTCATTATTGCTGAGGTACGACCAATGTATCTGCGGCGGATCGTCATCTTCATCTAACGCACTCCCCTCTGCAAATTGAAATAGCAGTGATACAGATTGCAATGGCTGCAGGTTTTCCAGCCCGATAAATAGTGAGCCTTGTTCTTCTACATGCCCGGAATACTGATTGACACCAGAAGCATCGTTCGTAAAATGTGTACTATATGCTACTACGTTGTCGTAGTTAAATGGTGGTTGGTTGGTACTGCCGGTGTCCGTTCCTTCCACCAGTAAACCAATTTTTTGCAGTTCCTGGTATTCTTTTACCATACCGCCCAGTTTGATATTGGTACTGATTTTTGGAGCCGGTGCAAAATCGGAATACGGGCCGAGCCAGGTGAACTGCGGAAACAACAAATTATGAGCATCTACCAGCTGGCCGCCTTGTTTTCTATCCCAGCGGATCTGTTCCTGTGTAGGCGCGAGCAGCTTATTTGAAAGCACAGACAGCACGTTCTGACGAAGTTCGTTCCGCACTGTTTTATCTAAATAAGTTTCTACCACACCAAAAGGATAGACGTGAAAAAATTGATCCACACCTGATTCCAGTTGACTCAACGAGGATTGATAGCTTACCGAAATTTCTTTCACCTGCAGATCAGCCGCCATATTTTGCGATGCCTGAAGGAAGCTGGAATTTTCACCGTAGGTCACAGCACGCAGATTATCCAGCCGAATAAAACCCTTGTCTGTTTGCGGCGTTAACGCAGTAATCGTGCGAATGGGCTTACGCTCCTCTATATCAAATTTCACGCCGCTCGCCTGCCCGGTGGAATCATAATTTGCTTTGTACAGTATATCGCTGGTGAGTTGCAACCGCTGAAACTGTGTATTGCCACTGTCTGTACTCAATGGCTGCCATTCTTTTCCCTGCAACAATGAAACATTATAATCTGGCGGATTGTAAGTCGACATGCTTAGCTCAGAAGCTACTTTAAGCTGCATCGCCTGCAGCGCTATGTCTGATGTATTGCGAATATTAACAGCAAGTTCATCCAGCGGTTTATTAAATACCTCCTGACTGCCGATGTACAAAGACTTTCCCTGTGTCGGATAAGCGGTAAACGGATCAAACGGTTTGTTTGGTTGTACAGTGCCGTCATCGTTCTGTATCACCAACGTTTTCAATCCATCGAAGAAATAATTTACTTCCTTATCCTTCGGATTAATAGAACCGACCTTAATATCAACGGACATATTGTTGATATTAATCAGGTTGTATACCCGTTCGTACAGTTGCAGATTTTTATTGAGTAAAACCTGCATCATTGGCTGCTCCGTACCAAATACAATACCAGGATGCAACTTGGCACTGTATGGCACAATGGCCTGCTCTGCAACCGGTAAATAAATCATTAATGCATTAGTGCCGATATAGTATGAAGTGCCGATACCTGAAGTGTCAGTGCCAAAAACACCGTTGCTGATACTGTTTGAAAGCGCAGTAAACTCAGCCTCTTTCATTACCTGAGTTATTTTGACCCAGCCTTTTTCGCCGGTCAGCAATATTTCAAAGGGATCAGCGCCTCCTTTGGCAGTTGCAAGCATTACACTTAATCCTCTAACAGAAAGACTAATCAGGCGCTTTCCACCCTGCAGCAAAAACTGTGGCGATGCAATGGCAAAACCAAGCTGTGCCTGATCTTTTCTAAATTTCTCATCACCCGCTGTTGCCAATATTTCACAAGGATTATGTTTATTCGGAACAACAGCAGCACCTTTTCCAAAAGTCATCCATTTACCACTCGGGTCGGTAATCTTTTCTCCGAAACCATCCAGGGAATTAGCAATGGGTCGTGCAAACACAGATTGTATCGTTGCAATGCTGGAACCATTATCCAGTACCGCGCTAGACTTCTCAATAAATAACGTTTTGAGTTCTTTTACCTTTGCCTGGTTTGCTACAAAATCATCAGATGTTTTGTAAAACATGTCTTTTCCGGAAGCATCTTTCCCAGCTTTAAATTCGGTGCCTGCTGCAAGATCATAAGCAGCTACATCTTTCGCCAGTTCCAGTACCACATATACCTTGTCCGGTATTGATGGCTTTTCGGCAAGGTGCAATACATCACGATAGTAAAAATTAAGAATACCTTCTGTAATCCCATTCATCTGATCCTGCGCCAGACGGTACAACTGCAGGAACGTAATGAACAATGCCATGTGCGGCTGATGCGCCGGGTATTGCGTCAATGCATATTGAAGATAACCTTCGGCATTGTCCACCATTTTACTGATGAAACCATAAAAACCGTTGAAGATATCGTCAACATAAAGAGCTGCATTTTTTATTTTATCGCCAGCGTCTGCGCCCACGTAAATAGTATCGTCTGCATCAATTTTATCATTTACGCCCCATACGTCCGGATTTTCTATATCGGTAAAGTCTAGCTTCAGCGGGTGCTTTACATCTACGGCTGTAAAACCTTCTTCATAAGCTATCATTTTCCCTACTAAATCTTTGAGATTGGAATTGATCGCCAAAACAAGATCTGCATGCAGTGGATTTTCGGGAATCGCGATCGAATACCAGCGATCCGTTTTTTTCAGAATGCCGAGTATCGGGTCAAAAAGATCACCGTAAGCGTCGTTGGTAGGATCCAGATCAAGGCGATCGCGGATTTCATCATAATCTTTCTTGATCTGCTGCAAATCAGTCACAGCAATAGATGCAGCAATCACAGCCATGTCCCTGCGGAAAAATTCACGCCAGCTGATCTTTGCAGGATCTGCTCCCGGTTCTACTTTGCTTTCGGGTATATCATAAAAGCGGATCTGTGCCGCATATCTTTTGGCAAACACCAGCAAGTCCTCGAGACTGCGTCCGTCAACGGGTGCGTAGGCCGGATCTAAGGCTTTCAGATATCGGTTAATCTGTGCCGACCCATCCCGTTTTACTTCATCGTGGCAATGGCAGTTACTCATCTTAAATATCTTTTCGGTGATTTGGTAATTGGTAAAAATGGTAGCTCGTCAAACTGGCTTTAATCAATGATCGATATTGGTGGCCTCATTCATATAGAATGGGAATACATAGTTGTAACGCGTGTTGGTAGTAATAATGGAGTATTGTATATCTATTGATAATACTCCATTATTCTGATCTGGCGTAGACGCGATGCTTTCGACGATAATCCGCGGCTCATGCAAAACCAGCGCCTCTTTCACAATCTTCTCTATCATCGCGATGTTAGGCACATTCATCGGTTCAAACACGTACGGACGAAGGTTACAACCGAATGTCGGAAGCATCACGCGCTCACCCGTCATCGTGGCGAGTATGATACCAATACTGCTGTACACGTCTGCTTCTTCCGAAAGCATCTCCACACCATACCATTCTCTGCGGAACGTTGGCGGAAAACTCCAACCGGTTCCTAAAAACGATTTATCTGTTTGGTTATCCATTGTCTTCTGTTTTTAAAAATTTTATTTGCCATTATCCACCGATAATTACGGTAGGACATCCGGCTACTACACTGCCGCCATGTGCGGTACTATCTCCGATACGAGCTGCAGGTTGTCCGCCAATGAGCACCGTGGCCGAACCTTTAATAATACTATCCGGCGGACCTGCGCAGGTACACATGCCACCCACAACCGCTGCCGGCTGTCCGCCGATCAATACGGCAGGTGCTCCCGCCGGCAGGATAGGGCCTCCGGTATGCGGGCTCCCGTTTGGATTCACCATCGGGCAAACATGATTGTCACCGACTCTTGCTGCTGGAGGCATAACTTTTTCGTTTTTAATTGCTTTCTGGTTTCAGTTGGGGTAAAGGCTATATTTACTGCTATAGTTTTTCTAATTGATCATCACCGTAACACCTTTGATGGTCACATTTCCGGCACCCGCCTGAATCGTAATGCCGCTCGCATCCATTGTAATGGTGTTTTGGTTTTCGTCTTTCATTTCAAATGCGCCTGAATCATTATTGATGACGATTGATTTCTCGCCCGAAGCAGTCGGCACAGTCATACTGAGCCGTTTGTTCGTATCGTCAAAAACAAGTTTCAGTCCTTCCTGCGTCACAAAACCGTATTGTAATTGTCCTTCCTGCTCGGGCAAAGGAGAAGCTTTATTATCCTTGCTGTGCAGGTATCCGAGTATAATGGGTTCATTTGGATCGTCGTTGAGAAATCCCACAATCACTTCATCGCCTATCTGCGGGCGGAAATACACACCACGGCTGGCACCGGCATCAAGCGTTGCCACTCTGGCCCAGAAACCGTCATTGCCGGAAGTAATAGTAGGTACTGTAAGTTTTACTCTGTATTGCCCTTCAGGATCGTCAAGATCAAGCACCACGCCAATCTGCAAACCATAAATGCCCGGCAGTAATCCTGAAGCGGGTTTATTCATCACATCTTCTTTCTTCACAAACAATTCTTCGTTCCAACCGAATTGAATATTAGAATACCAGCTCCCGTCAAAATGATGTAATACGCCAGTCACAAAAACAGCTCCATTAAAACGATCGCCTACACCCGCCAAAGTCACCATAGTACCAGGTTTTACATCCGAATTCCCATTCACCCGCATACGACCAACCGCTTTAGAAAGATGGTTGCGCATGGCGTAGGCATCTGACCAGTTTTGCAATTGCTCTTGTGTCAAATGACCCGGATGTATCAGATTCACTTCAGCGCCGAGCACGCTTGCCAAATCATCTGATGATAGATTTCCGGTTTCTGTAAAGTTTGCCTGACCTTTATCTGATTGTTCAATCTGCTGCTGCGTATAATCCCAGGATGTACTCATCACAGAAACTACCTGCCGGCGCGCATCCATTTCAGCATCAAAATCCCAGATATTATCTCCGTAAGTAGCCACTAAAACCGCTGTACTTGATGTATCAGGTTTCTTCACGATCAGCTTTCCATCATCCGTCAAAACCAGCATGCTATTGGCTTCTGCACGTGTTACCAAAAAATCCCAGTCGGTGACATCGTATTGTATCAGTTGTTTGTGCGACATGGTGGTACTTTCTACATCTGGTGTCAATGCTCCGGCCAATTGCGTAATTACATCGCTATCTGTTTTATCAGTATAGTATGCGCTCTTGCGCGCGCCAGTCAGTGCAATGGCCTTATCCTTCGCATCAATAATCAACCTTGACGCGCCGTTGGGTTTTATTTTGATGGCGTGTTTTACAATCACACCTTCAAAAACAGTAGTTACATCTCCATGATAGCCGAGCTGTATCCTGATCAGATTTCCCGGCTTGTAGGTATCATCATCGCTCAGCGGAAAGTCGCGGTCAGCAGCAGAACCATCCATAAACACAACCTGGGCAGACGCAATCTTATTGAACTGCTTGCTGACAGAAATTTCTGCCACCAAAACTTCGCCGCTCAACTCGGTTTCGTTGATGAACACTTTGGCACTGACAACATCTGTGGCCGGCGCCGTTCCGGGAGGTAAACTATCTAACATAAAATACGTTGCTTTTAAAGGTCCGTTCTATTTACTGCTGATCGGCGGAAAAACCAATGTGGATCCTGCCTGCAGCTTTCTGAAATTTTTCAGCTTATTAACTTTCGCTACCTGGAGATAATAATTCTGATTATTGTACGTCTGATAAGTGAGGTATGGCAACAGATCGCCTTCTGTCACTGTCACGCTGTGCGTAAGATCTGGTGACGAAAGCATATTCAATACATTGCTCAGGCCACTTACCGTCCGCTCTGTAAACGTCGCAGAGATCTTCGCCCTTATCGGCAGCCCGAACATATCGAACATCGTATACGTTACGTTCGATGAGTTGATCACACAAGTGCTGATAAACAAACCATACTGAACAAGCAGATACGGCGGCCGGTGTAACACACCTGCAATATGCGTGGTGGCGGATCGAAACAGCAAAACCTGCGCCGTTACCGGAATCTTCACACCATTTGTATTGACGCCCGTTCCATCTATCGTAAACTCAAGCGTAAACGTCCGCGGCTGTGTCTTCGTATACGTCGGATCGCTGCCTTCCGCGCCAGGCGGATTATTTTCATGCCATACAAGCTGTTCTCTGATGGTGATGTTTTCAGGATTGAACATCGCGAGAAAAGGTAATCCCATTGGGATACCATCCTTGTTCATCGGGATGATCTTGAGGTTAAATGGCAGTTTCGCCGCGCTTTGCGTATCCATTATCGTTCTTTCTTTTCACGGATGATTGCTAATATTTTTTCAGCCAGTTCGTTGTCGTCCACATTCGCCACCGGTGGTGGTGCAGGTGCGGGATCATTCACAGCACCGGCCGCTGCCGGTGTATGATCGACAACCGTCCTGATAACAACTTCATTGATCTGTACAGGCATAGCGATTACATGATTCGTTCAAAATATTGATAAGCCATTTCCAGCGTTTCCACTACAATTGAATTATCGGTCGATTTAAAATCGGTCGTAGACCATTTGAGCGGATACGCCTGCACTACATTCCACACTGCCACCGGCTGATCTGTTTCGTCGAGCAGCGTGATGACCATATCAGCAGGTTTAAAACTATAGATGACTACCGTGAAATACGTACTCATCGCGTCTTTAAACCAATCGAGCAGCGCCGTGCCTTTCAGCAAACCGCGCTTCAGTACCAGGTTTGGATACTTTGCACGCTTCGGAAGTTTGTATGTGAACCGGTTTTCACCGCCTTCACGGAGTTCTTCCACTTCTATCTCAAAGGAAAGACCACTCACTTCCTGAAAGCGCTGCTCTGTGTCTGAATCCATACCGTCAACGCCAATAAATTCGACCTTAAAATGAAAACCGACCGGTGGATAATATGCGGGCATAGCTTATGCTGTTTTTAAAGTGATTCCTTCATGAACCAGTTCTACTGATTCAATTGCGATATCGTTGCCTGTAGCTTTAAGACTCGGACCTTCACATTTCACCGGCCATGCCTGCGAAATACTCCAGATAAATACAGGGTTGCCTTCATCGTTGAGCAGCGTGATAGTGAGGTCACGGCGTTCTACATTTGGCTGTCCGTTATTATTGAGCCAGTTGTACAGATCGTTATTAGAAGTGACCAAACCTCTTTTCAGCGAAATGTTACCTGCTTTTTTCAGGCCGGGTCTTTTCAGCGGCAGTGTCGTCGCTGTCATCAGTCCATCTCTGTACTCGATCGCCTGAATCTCCTGCGAAAGCCCGCTTACTTCAGAAAAACCGATATTGTCTCCGCCCCATGATACGCTGAAGTGAAAGACCGGTAGAGGATAATTTGCCATTTTATAAACTGTTTGTTGTGTTAGAAATTGGTTGAATGATTGTTTAGAAAAGCACGCTCATGCATCTATTTTTTGCACTTAGCTTTAGCACTACTATTTGACATTCGTTGCGTCGCACGCTTCAGCGTTCTGCTCTCTACTTAACACGCCAGGGATCAAAAACTGCGTTGTAATTTTTTAGCAATCCTCTTGTGCTACCGTATGCGCCGCGAGAAAGCCCACACACTACGATGTCTGCATGATCTGTTCAAACTGCAGGATAATAAACTCAGCAGGTCTTGCAACAGCCATACCAATCTGTACAATCATACGGCCTTCCAGAATGTCCACAGAGTTCATTGTAGTACCAAGGCCGACGTTTACAAAGTAAGCCTGCTCCGGTTTTGCGCCAGCCAATGCACCATCTCTCCATTTCAGAAACAGATAGTTTTCAATCATCGCCTGTACTTTCACCCATGTCTGAGAAGTATTCGGTTCAAAAACAACCCAGTTAGTAGATTTCTTGATAGATTCTTCTACCACACTAAAGAAACGACGAACATTGATATACTTCCATTCGTTGTTATTGCCGTCCAGCGTACGGGCGCCCATTACTACCGTGCCATAGCCCGGCATATTGAGTATCGCATTTACTGATTTTCCGGTATCGGTATTAATGTTTAGCAAATCCTGTTCTGCTCTTGCTATCGAGATCACTGGTTTTACCACATCCATCACACTCACATTTGCGGGCGCTTTCCATACACCACGCGTATCATCCACACGTGTGTACACGCCAGCCATAGCAGCTGAAGGCGGAAGAATAATGTGGTATTTTGCATATTCAGCTGCAATTGCATTATACATAGCCGATGCACTTGTTTTTACAACAGAAAGCGCATTGCCAGTCTGGTCGCCGGATGCAGGAGTACCACCATTCACTGTATGACTCGTCAGAATAATACTGTCAAAATCAAAATTGTAATTGTAAACAGTTTCGAGATACGGATAATACACCGCACCGAAACGTCTGATGTTTTCATCCGTTGGAATATTATTGATCGCTGTCGCTACATCAGAAGGAATGGTTCCCGGCATTTTCGGGGCCGTAGAAGCATAGGTATCAATGATTGCAAAACGATCCATCAGCGTCGCCGCCTGATTAATCATACGCTGATTGATACTATCGAAAGCTGCATTGCTACTGAGATAGATCGCTTCCGGAACAACAAGCATCGTTGGTGCATCTTCGTTGGCGATAAGATCAATACCTGTTTCCAGATCGGCCTGTACAATACCAGAGCTATACTTGCCCACGGAAACGACGTAACAACTGCCACCGCCATTTGCAAAGAAATTGACCATCGCATGGTACAGGATATGCTTACTCAGATTAGCAACCGTGGGTGTCACTGTCACATTAAAGCCGGTAGTCACACTACCTGTTTTCAGCTCATTGACGTTCACCGTAATGTTGCTTACGCTTTCGGTATCCGGCCCGCCGAAATACGTAATAAAATCGGACAGACTGGAAATGGGCGTAGCCACATTATGCAGATCATCAGCAATCAGTTTCGTTGCCTGCTGAGTGTAGCCGATAAAGGCCGGCACTGCAGATTCTACTTCTGCAATGGATGGTGGCAAAAGAGAAATTTCTTCTACATAGACACCTGGTGATCGGTAGTTTGCCATATTGGTTATGTATTTAAATTGTTAGAAAAATATTTGAATAGATGTTCGGAAGGTTCGTCGCATCAATGGTTTCGGTAGGAGGAAAAGAAAGATTGGTTTTCACACTGGCCTCCTTTGCGTTATTGCCAATGTATTTTTTCAGCGTCATTGTCAGCGTAGCGGGTGTAGACGATGTGCCCGACATATAGTTTTCCTGTAGTGGGAGCGCTTGCGCGGAAACAAAAACCAGCTGCGAATCATTTACTGTTACCGCTGTAAAACTGATATTGGTATCATTGGTCACTACATTAAGTCTACTCAAAAAATCAGTTTTATCTGCAGCACTCAACTGGTTCATTTCCTGCACTATCGGACTATTCGGCTGCAAGAATATATTATACCGCCAGAAGGTCTTCCGGTTGGTGTATAGAATATTATATTGTGGCCTGTCTGGTGTAATGGACCCATCAGATTCTACGACTCTGAAATTAGCATCAAGAGCATCCGAAAGATTAATTTCTATTACACCGAACACAGGTTGTATAAAAGAACTACCGAGATAGTAAAACTCATCAGCTACTACATTACTGATAAGCAGCTGACATTTTCCTGAAGCGAATCCGGACAGATCAAAAGCTACATCTGCCTGTCCGTTTTGGTTAGCCAGTGATTTTGCAAAAACAGTGGCGCCAGTTAAAAGATGCTTTACCACAGCGGTTCCCGCACCTATCGGTGAGGTACTGTGAAAGCTATAAGCACTGGTCGAGAATTTCACAATATCGTTGCTGTTCACTCCGGTTGTATCATGTGTAAGATGCAAACTGGATCGTGCAGCTGTATTATCGCTGATCTGATTACTGAAATAATATAATTCATCTGATGTTTGCTGTATCGGCAGATCGTTGAAATTGATCACATCATAATTCCGGAGCGTAACACCAAAAGTTAGCTTTTCGCCTTTCTTCGGAATAAAACGCAGCAAATCATTACCACTGCCATTGTCACCGGAAACCCGCGCCATTATTACAAATCCACCGTTTGTATCAGTCGGCTTGTAAACCCAGTCAAGCCGGCGCAGCAAGGTTATCGTTTCTTGCGTCGGCACGATCTGAAAATCCAATATCGGCTCCGCCTGGTATTTTTTGCAGACTTTGTTTTGATAAAACAGTTGTGTAACCGACAGAGACAGGAGCTCTGCGTATTTAACTTGTAAAACGCTCATGATTACGCGGGTTGGTGTGGTGGTCTAATTAATTTTCGGTGTAATTAATTTCGTTAATGGAAGGTGTTTTATCTCCGCCCTTAGTATCGAATATCGTCAGCATATTAATCTTGTAAACCACGCTGGGCATGTATTTGCTACCCAACAAAGCCCACAGGTTATTCTGCTGTTCGAAAGAAAGACTGCACAAGCGGCAGCTCAGGCGTTCAATCATTTGCCATGGTTTGTTGACCGGATCTGCAACTGTACTGTTGAGTCCGGGGTATTTCTGTGCGTCAAAAACTGAGTTTGCCTGAAAGAAGGCGATCACATCCGATATGTCGCGGAGACAAGTCGGATAATCAGAATTGTGGCCTACGAATAGTACAGATAAGTCGAGCTCCACCGGTGGGTTGAGCCGCATAAATTGTTTATCGTCTGTTGGCGTGTAATATGGTCTCTTGCCTTCACGACGCTCCTCTTCTATGCCAACCAGCATGATGGTTACGTGTGAGGTTTCGGTGACATCAATAGTACCGTCCGGTTTTACAATAGACTTTAAGTCTACATTTCCTCCAGCTGCGTAATTGGAGGGATCCTGTTCCCTGTCCGTGATATACGCGTCCAGTTCTTTCTGAATAAATTCAAGAGCAGTACGAATCATCGCACATACATTAAATGATGATTGAGTTAGCTTTCAGTTACAATAAAACCTCGTGCAATTAATGGTGGCTTAATTGTCGATTAAACATTCGGTACATAAAAAGATGATATAACTCTCCACAACGAGCAGACATTGAGATGTCGTTCACATGATAAAAATATATAATAGTTTTATAAACAAAATGTTTTTTATATTAATTTTTCTTTTTAAATAAGAATGATTGATTACAGCGGTATTCAAGAGTTAAAAACAACAAAAAAAGCAGCGTCTCCAATTCAGGCAAAACCCCAAGGCGGAGGGCTTTTTACGGTATTTACGCAGGTAAAAAACTGAAAAAAGACGTTATAAGTCTCCCGTCTCAGTTTTTCTTATACTTCGCGCAGCGACTCCTTTTAGGATTGGGGATTGATTTACTGAAAAGAATAGTTCAAACCAAGAATGCCGAATATATCGTGGCTTGCACTCAGAAAATTGAAGAGATAACCGATCAAAGTGAAATTACCCAGACTTCCGCCAACTACAACGCCCCTTTGCAGATCGAGGCCTGTAAGATAAATGCGGCTACGTTGTGCTGTGAGCCCAACATACAGCCAGTCTGTAGGTGAGTAGGTAAGCTCATTCCAGGTGTATATATAACTGAGTTTGGGAAAATTCAGATTGTATAGAAATTCTACTTCACTACTCAGGCCAAAGCTTCCGTAGGAAAGATCAATATTATTGTCGTTGGCGATGGCGTCTGTGCGACCCACCAGAAATCCAATCTGCGGAATGATCGAATACTCAAATTTATTGCCACCCTGAAAACGATACCCACCGAATTGCGACAGCGTTTTTACATCTTCATAATTGTAGCGCTCCTGCAAAAAAAGATGTCCTTTAGCAGCACTGAAAACACCCATCGGCAGCGCATAGTCTTTAGCCATATACACTAGCAAAAGGCCATTTAGCTCCCATTCGTCAGATGATTTCGCCGCAGTGTCTTCCTGTGCCCACACCGCTGTAGAGCAAAACATTAAAAGCACAAATCCGATCGCTGCGATACCAAACCAAATGCCGGGCCGATGTTTAGAATAGCTCATTCATTATAATTATTCGTAATTTAAACTAAAGAATTTATAATTGCAATAATTATTCACCCTCAAAACAAAACAGCATGTCAAAATTTTTACTCAGCACATTCATTGTGGCACTATCGTTTTTTACTGCAGCGCGAGCGCAGGAAATTCACCGTGTGGGAACGGCAGACGAACGTGCCGCTAAGATTACCGAATGGATGAAAGAAACACTACACCTGACCCAAGACCAGATAGGTCCTGTAACTGAGATCAACAGAAGATATGCACAGATGATGGACGATCTTACCTACTCTGCCGGCACGCATGCCGATAAAATGCATCAGGCGAAAGCAAACGATCATGCCAAAGAAGCGGAACTACAAAAGATATTCACCCAAGATCAATTTACCGCTTACAAAAAGAAAAAAGCGGTACTGAGAGAACAATTGAAGGAACAGGCAGAAGCAGCCCAGGGAACACGATATTAGTTATGATATATGAATCATAAGTTATCAACAGAACGCACCTCTTATCACAAAACAAAGGCTTCGCAAAGCGAAGCCTTTGTTTTCTTAAACATCTGATGTTAGTGTGAAGACGCGAAATCAGGACACATAATATGCAACGTCTCGACGAAATTGACGTTTCACTGGCATTAAGCATTGACCATTCGTCGCTGAACGCTATCGAATCAATGTCACATCGCCTTTCGTATGAACCGGCTTACCAGAAGGACTTGATGCAGTAAGCGTATAGAAATAGGTATCAACCTCACATGGCTTTTCACCATATGTGCCATCCCAACCGTCTTTTAATGCACCATTTCCGGAAACATGATAGACCATTTGTCCCCATCGGTTAAACACAGAAAACTCTGCTATTATATACGGACCGCTAAATACCGGACGGAAGAAATCATTCCTGTTATCGCCGTTCGGTGAAAAAGCAGACGGCATAAATATGTCGGGATACTTCGGATTGACATTTACAAAAACTGACTGCGAATCCACACAGCCGATAGCGTTAGCAGCAACAACAGAATACCATTTGCTTTCTCCTGCCATTATTGTTTGTAATGGTGCTGTACTTCCCGCAAATTCATTTCCAGGCAACCACTTCTGTATTACGTATGGCTCAAAAGCAGAAGTCTTCAGTGCAAAACTCACCCCCTCTTCCAGATAAGAAGGTGCATCCAATACGAGATTCAGCAGAAAATTATGCACTGTTACTTTTACATACGCAGTATCCGTACACCCGAGTGCGTTTGTTGCAGCAGCGATATAAGTTGTGTTTCCGGAAGGAAAGACAGAAACATCTGATGAATTAGACAAACCAATCCAGATAACAGGCGAAGAACTTGACGCAGCAAGCATTACAGAATCACCAGAACAAATATCCTTATCACCAGAAGTGGTAATAACCGGCCGATCGAGCACATTAATGTAAATAGTTTTGTACACGCTGTCGCAACCATAAACAGACACCAATGTATCCACAACAATCTGACTGCTGTCATAGACCATCCCTTTATACACATATGCCTGACAACCGGAAACTGTGTCAAAAACTAATGACGGTGCTATCGGATGCAGTAAAATATGCACGAAATGATACGCACTGTCACAGCCCAGCACGCTATGAATCGTATCTGAAAGTACTGTTGCAGTAGTATACGGTTGTCCGTTGTAATTAACCTGATTGCAACCACGCAATGTATCATGAACAGCTTGTGGACTCAATACCTGCAAATGAAGATGCACCAGGCTATCACAGCCCGTACCATTTCCAATTGTATCGTGATAAACGCCGGACGCAGTCAGCAACTGACCATTAAACGCATAAGTTTGTCCCGCGAGCATGCAGTGATATAAATTAGTGTCACCACCGCCGCCGGCAACAGGATTCAGCATACTGCTAATCCAAAGCGCATTTGCCGAACTGTTTGCCACGCCCGGAGATTCGTTGCCCGGTGCATTGCCTGTTATCCAACTGGCCGTAACGGCATATTGTGCGTCATTGAGATAATATACTTTATTGGCGCCTGCCTGAGATTGATGAATAGTAGGCGTTCCTGATTGAACATCCCCATAAGAAATAGAATGATAGGCTTGTGTCAGATTTGTCGGCGCAGCTACAAGTATTGCATCACCGTCATTACGCAAACCAATATAATCCCAATTACCGCCGGCGCTGAAACCTGTTGTGGGATAAACATAGGTCGAAGAAGAAGGAGAAGTTGGTGACGATCCGTTTTTTTCAATCATCTGAGAAGACGACGGAACAATGTAAACATGATCATGATCACTGTCGGTTGGATCGTCTGCTTGTGTAATGCTGGTGTTTTTATCACCACTGTTGTAGATGAGAATGATAGAGCCATAAGGCACATTCGCCCAATTTGCAACATTAGCGAGCCGCATACAACCCGTGGCAATCCCCTGCCCTGCACCAGCACCGTACCAGCCGTTGTTATCATCAATTATCCAGCCGCGAAGATCGGCAGCCGTATCGTTGCAATGACGTGTGCCGACTACCACTAATTCCACATACTCTTTGGCACCGCCGCTGCCTTGCGAAAATTCATTAATCACCAATTGCGCCTGAGCGACACATGTAATGAGAAGGGTCAGAAAAGTGATAAAGATCTGCTTGCGCATGGTTGCTTCCTTTTTGGTAATAGTCTCGGTAAAAGACCTCAAAAGTATCCGCACACTATGATCTCAATGTTTCCACAAGGTTAATTCGTCAAAAAGACAAAGGGTTAATTCGTCGCGAGTCATCCCAAATTTTTTGCCTGAATACCGACCGTTTTAACCTCTTAACCACTTAACTTTTTAGTACCTACCTGTATTAACTTATCGTGAAGTATTACCATTTTAACCATTGGATAATATTTGTCATGTATCATAGCGGAAATCAAATTCACCCATGAAAAAACAAACGTTACTTCTCTGCGCAATCGCGCTTGGCAGCATCTTTACGGGCTGTAAAAAAAATGATGAACAAAATGCACCACAGGCAAACAGCGCCAACAATCATGCACTGCACAGCACTGCAAAAGTGACCTATACTGGTCTTCCGGAAACATTTGAATCAGGTTCTAAAACTGCCTATGCCGCTGCAAGCGTAAGCCTCGCTTCCGGCAGCTGGAACATGGATGATGCCCTCATCGGAAACCTGTCCGGCGATTTGAAAAATGGCAGCCAGTCTGTACGTATTCGCAATACCGGCACACTCGCTATGCTGTTTGACGTAACCAGTGGCGCTACGCAGGTAACATTCAAATACGGCATCTATGGCTCTGATGGCAGTAGTACTCTGGCCTTGTACTACTCTACAGATGGCGGCAGCAGCTGGACACAGACAGGCAGCGCGCTTACCGCTACTACTACTTTTACGACTGCAACTTTTCCAGTCACAGTAACAGGCAATGTCCGTTTCAAAGTAACCAAACTAACCGGTGGCACAAACCGTATCAACATCGATGATTTTGATATCACGAGCAACGACGGCACTGGCGGCGGTTCCACAGGCGGTGGTACTACTGGTGGCGCTGCAACCCGTGATGATAATATGGGCATGGGTAATCCCAGCGGCGCCACCACCAGCACTTCCAATCCAAACAACTATCTGCTTGCAAAAACGCAATACACGCTTTCTTATAATAATTCAAAAGGTGAAGCAAACTGGGTAAGCTGGCATTTGAGCAGCGCATGGCTGGGCAGCGCAACGCGTTGCGATTGTTTCACTGCTGATGCTACACTGCCTTCTACATTCTTTAAGGCAACTACTTCCAATTATACAAATACTGGTTTTGACAGAGGTCATATGTGCCCTTCCGCTGATAGAAACGGCAGCGCAACTGACAACTCAGCGACGTTCCTGATGTCGAATATTATGCCGCAGGCACCGATGCTGAATCAACAACCATGGGAAAATCTGGAAGACTATTGCCGCTTGTTGACTTCTTCCGGTTATGAAATGTATATTATCGCAGGTGGTTACGGCCAAGGTGGTACGGGCAGCAACGGTGGCACTACGAATACTATTGCAAGCGGCTCTATTAATGTTGCTGCACATTGCTGGAAAATCATTGTAATCCTACCAATCGGCACTGGTGATGCAAGCCGTGTAAGCACAAGCACGCGTGTAATTGCGGTGGATATGCCGAACATCAATACGGTGAACGCCCACACTTGGGATTATTACCGTACCACTGTAGATGCTATTGAATCTGCCACTGGTTATGATTTCCTGTCGAACGTACCTACCTCTATCCAGGCGGTGATCGAAGCGGCTGTGGATAATGGACCTACTAGTTAATTGGTTAAAAGGTTAAATAAGATTTTATAAAAGAAAGACTGGCGCGATGGCCGGTCTTTTCCTTTTTTATCTCCTATTTGCAGCCGGACGTCCAGACACTATTTCAGCACCAGACCCGCTGTACACTATTACTCCTCGCTCGTTCCTCGCTGCGGGGTAACCGTTCCCATCGGGGCTATCAATAAGGCGTTGGTACTACTATCAAGCCGCTGTTTTTTGTGTACCGGTCATGAGATTGGTAAGATTTTCAGACACAGGAGCGCTACGCTAACTCCTGCGCCAGCGGGCAACACTGCATTGCAACTTGGAGCGCAATTTCATGGCTATTTTCCCAAGCTCTTCAATATTTCTTTCACCGTTTCTTTATTTTCCATCATCATTAACTCCAAAAAAGCATCAAAGCTGTCCGCGATCAAAATACCTTCCCCCTCCCACATATCAATAAAAGGCATTTCAAATATCCGACCGGTTGTGCGCTCCATAGCGAAAGCCGCATCCCCACCATTGGAACCAAACAGAAAAAATCCGGGAACATAGACTTCCACCTCATAGCCCGCATTGAGTTGTACCATTTCCGTAAGCGGCCAAAGCACTGCATAGTATTCTTCCGAACTTACATCCGCACCATTTGTCCTTGTATAAAAATCAAGAAAATCCTGAGGAACGGAGAAAGAGACGGTGTCTAAAAAAAGTGCTATTTCATTCGCCGCAGGCGGCTCATTTCTATTTATAAATCCCATGCTAAAACTATTGTCGAATTATTGGTCTGCGGTGAATAATACAAATCATCTTTCTCAAGCTGCTTCCTTCCAAAATGCCAATGAATCCCGAAACCAATCCCAGGTATAGCCAAAGTCTCCGTCCGTTAAACCACAGCCGTAATCCAATTCATCAATATGATCATACCTCATTCGCATTTCCGTTTCCTAAATCATGGCGATTGCATTTGCGATTGCGACCGCTTGCTTAGCGCAATAAAACCAATGATCCCATTTTCGTATTCTTCAATCTCAAAACTAATATTGATTGCTTCCTTCGTCGCTATTGATGCGAGTAACAATCCATCAAAATGACAGCACATTTTTGTTCGCAGACATTTTATCACCATTTTTATTTTTTTGTCCTAACTTATGTAAACCATAAACGAAACATCAGACGATGAAGGATAACATTCTCGCAGCACTAACCAACCTACTACACAAAGAAGCATCATACCCCACTGATAAAAAACAGGTGTATGCACTACTTAAACATACAACCGACAACTTTGACACAAATATATTCACAACAACAGCCGTAGCTCTGGATTGGCCGCGGCGCAAAGTTTATGCGCTGCTCTACGAAGTACTACAAGAAGTCAAATCTAATGATTCGCTCCCGGTTTTTATGATTAATGCAATGAGCCATTACCTTGAAGCGTTGGAAGGCAATGCTGCACCGGAAGCTATTATCAGACTGAACAAGGATCCGGAAGACCTGTATGTCTTATGTGGATTTGTTCGGGGCAAAAGATGGATTTATGTTGAAGACTATTCTATAGACATACATTACAGCGGGATCATCTGTCATATGGAACGCGAAATTTCGGAAAAAATCCAACAATATATTTTTATCCCACAAGAAGATTTGAGCATCGTCAGCTATGAACTCTACGACGGTGCAATTTTTCTTACCTCCGGTTCCTTTCTTGTCTACAGAAAAACTTTTGAAACACTTCAACTACGATCGCATTATGTAATTCGAACGGAGGAAGAAGAACTGAAACAGCTCGGTTCCATTCATGCAATTACAGAATACGGATGCGTTTCAAATGAAAACTACCTCGGTTACATCGAGCAATACAAATGGACTTTAGACTTTCCGGACAAACGCGCATTGCTTATTTAGAAGCGCCGTCGCTAACTATACTATGCGGTGATCGTTCCGAAGCATTCCAGCCATAGTACTTACGATTATCATTTGGGCTTTTATTCTTCATTACACTTTCTATCAGCAGATAAACAGAAAGCCCGCAACGCAGTGAGGACTTGCAGCGGATAGCCCGACCCGGAGGGGCACGCCCTTTTTTAATTGACAATGAACCATTAACGATGCCCTGTGTTATTCTTCGTTGATAATATAAAACAAAAGCCGCCTCAACGGCAGCTCATTCCGGTATGTTTTCCTCACCTGTTTCGTACACTTATTTCGTACACTTATTTCGCGGGATCCTTTCTTCGTCAGGGTGACAAACGCGAGTAACTGTCCATTTTCAACTGATCAACGATTGAATTGCAGTAGTGTGCAACATGGCTCTGGAACCGTCGGGCGCTTGTCCAACAATAAAAATGTGTACACAGATACGGCCTGCACGAATCACAAGTACGTTACGAAATGTGCGCACAAGATAATATTGAAAGGTCATCAGCTTTTTGGTGGTTAAGGATTTCGCGTCGACGTCCTCCCCGGATGTGTAAATAACATTTTCGAAAAAATCTGCAATATTGGAATGTTCAAAATCCTTTACCGCTGCGCCGCTCATCTCCGCTATCTTATCGTAGACTTCAGGCATATTCATCCCACCCCAGTTGTGCACGGTGATATCGCATTCCGATTGGCTGACATACACCATATTGTTGGTAAGCATTCTCAGTTCTTCATAGACATTCTTGCGTAAAAGCGTTTCCATGGATTTATGATTTGAAGGGTTAAAAAATGTGTGTGAAAGAAAAAATGCGGCGACCTGGAAAGGTCACCGCTTCTCTTTATCTGAATATAAAAACTATAGCTGAGGCTATTTGTTGATCAGTACTTTACCTGAAGTGATGGTATTGTTGCTGATTACTTGATAAACATAGAAACCTGGAGCGATGCTGCTCACGTTGAATTCTACTTTAGTAGAACCGTTAGCCAGTTGTTGTGCAACTGTACGACCGCTCAGATCCAGGATCTTAACTGTAGTGCTGTTTTGTGAAGCTGGGAACTCTACGAACAGTGTTTGTGTAGCAGGGTTAGGATAAACGAAGATACCTTTAGCTTCGTTAGCCAGATTGCTCACACCCGCGTTGTAAGTAGAACGAGCCAGTGAACCAGAACCACATGTAGGGAATGTCAGTGAGTGAGTGATAACTGCATTTCTGAATGTAGCATTTACTGAACCAACTGAAGCAGGTTGTGTACCAGCGGCATCAGCAGCAGATTTAGTCCAGAAAGTTGGGTTACCCAGATCAGCTACTGCTGAACCTACGAATTCAAATTTAGAAGCAGTACCTGTACCAGTTACTACTGCACCACCCAGGCTGTTTGATGTAGATGCGATTGTAGCGTAAGCTGTAGTACCTGTAGCAGGGCCGTAACCGATACCATGGTAGAAAGTAGGAGCACCTGAGTACATGCTGTTACAACCAGGGCAACGAACTTGCATAGCGTCAGTGCTGTTGTTCAGACCTACTGAGTTACCCCAGTTAGCAGCAGTTGTGTACGTAGAAGAACCAGAGCAATAAACACAGTTACCAACATCAGGCAGACCGTTGTAGTACTCAAGGTGGAATGTATTTGCATTAGCAGTACCAGTGTTGCTTACAGGAATGTAGTAAGTGTTGTTCAGTGCATCGAAAGTAGTAGCTGTAGGCAGGTTATAGCAGTTGTCACCAACGTTGTAAACTACGATGATAGAACCAACTGGAATTTTGCTCCAGTAACCGTCAAATGCAAGACGATAGTGACCTTTAGAGATACCAACGCCAGATACACAACCAGAAACGTTGAAATTACCAGAGTTGTCATCGATGATCCAACCGCTTACGTCTACTGAATCCAGACGTTCGCCGCCACCGTTTGCAACCAGCATTTCTACGTATTCGCAAGTACCTGCAGGACCGTTAGAAGCTTCAGTTACCATCAGTACACCTTTACCAGACTGAGAAGTAGTATCAGGAGGTGTAACAACGATTGGCGTATTTACGCAACGACCAAATACGATGGCGTTACCTGCAACGGCGTCAATGAAAGCCTGGTTAGCAACTGAGTTAGCAGCACCCGGAGTAGCCAGTGAAGCTGTATCGAGTTTCCAGAAAGCACCGTCACCAGCATCAGCCAGAGAAGCAGCGTTATCCATGTAAATATCACCACCAGTACCGCATTTGCTTGTATCAGGCAGGTTGATGTGTGCACCGTTCAGGAAAGTACCGCCTGTAACAGCAGCCATTGCAGTACCATAAGAAATACCGTGGTAGAAAGTTGGTTCACCAGCGATATCAGTACAGCCAGGGCAACGAGTTTGGATACCGTCGCCTTCGCAAGCATTGCGCAGTGCAATTGGATCCCATGTAGTATCCTGAACATAAGTAGCGCCGCAGTAGTTAGCAGTGCTGAAATCAGGAGATACATAATTTGCTTCGATCAGTTTGCTCAGACCGGCAGCTACGTAGATAGAACCGTTAGCATCAGCATAATAACCAGTAGTAGCAGCGTTTGCTACAGCCTGATTGAAATTTGTAGCGAATAAAGTTGTGTCATAATCTTTACCATTGAAGATAACGATGAGTTGACCAGCATTCATGTTTTTCCACAATACATCATCAGACAGGCGGAAGTGGCCTTTAGAGATACCGAGACCAGAAGCAGTAACGCCATTGCTGAAAATGCCGTTGTTGTCATCGATGATCCAGTGGCTAACATCTACTGGTGCGAAAGTGGAATTGGAATCTGTTGTACCAACGAGCAATTCAACGAATTCTTTGTTGCTGTTTGTACCGTTTGAAATTTCGTTTACCAGGAGCGTACCCGCTGGATTTGACTGGGCGTGGCTTGCAGAGGCGAACGCAACCAGAGCAGCTGTTGCTGCGGTTAATAAACTTTTTTTCATGATGGATTGTAGTCTTTGTAAAAAGATAGATTGCAGTGGTGCCTTACCAGACAAGAATGTTTCTTTCAGTTTTCAGCGATAGGTTTCCAACCTGCATGTGGTACGTTCTTGTTTTCATAAGAACAGGCTTCAAAGTGCCGACTCTGAGTTGGTGACCTGGGCGTTTTCTGATAGGAATATTGTTGGTGATAAGACTTTGCAAACCTACCACGTCGGTGTTAAGAAGACATTAATCGGCCGTAACGAAATAATCAACCAATTATTAAGTTTTACAAGAATATATCGATCCGGGCAAAACTTAATATTGCCTTAAATTTTTCGTAATACATCCCCTCTACTTTTGCATCCAGATTTGATTTTCAAGGTCAAAACGACTTGTACAATCCGCTACTGTATTGGATTATACAAGCACTAACACCCTAAAAAACCTTTATCTGAAAAACCGAAATGCGCCTTATGAAAAATATAGTAAGTTCTTTTTTACAATTGTTTTTTGTCTTGCTATTGCTCAACGACAACAAAGCAAACGCACAAAATGTATTGATTGCAGGATGGGATGTGTCGAGTATTAATGCAACACAACTCAATAATCTGGGACCGCAGAATTTTGCTGCAACTGCAAGCGCAACAAATGTTGTAGCCGGAGGATTAATGCGAACCGCAAATGTGGGCAGCGCCACAGGTAACTTATTTGCCGGCTGGGGTGGATTTGGTTTTTGTGGCACTGCTACGGATCCTATCCCGAATACGCTGGCCAATGTCATCGGCAATAATGCGTTCGCTTACTTCACGCTGAAAGCTGATACGGGCCACACGTTATCGCTTGATTCATTTACAATCTACTTCTACTCTGCCGCGAACTATGGTCCAAGACAACTCACACTTCAGTACGGCATCGACAGTTTGAACTTCACCAATATCTACACCAATGTATTGACACCAAATACAGGCGTGATTGGCAATCTGGTAAATTTCAGCCTGAATCTCGGCAATATTGCTGCGCTGCAAAATGTAGCTTACACGCATACTATTTACTTCCGGCTGGTACCTGTTTATTCTGGAACCGCCACAACAATTCTTCCTGTTACTGCACCGAGTGCGGGCGCTGGAGTATGGGCGATTTACAATAGTAATACCAACGCATCTTTTAATGCCGGTTGCGACATGTTTTTCAAAGGCACAGTGGGCATAGGTTGTAGCCCTATCGCACCGGGAACCATCAGTAGCAATATCGGCAATCAGATCTGTGGTAATGGCAATGCTGTTCTATCGCTAAATGGTAATGCACCGATCAATGGTGTGAACTATCAATGGAAATCCTCTACCAATGGAACAACATGGATCAATGCAGGAACAAACACTCCGACATTGAACACTGGCGTGATTACCGCAACTACTTATTATAAATGCATAGAAACTTGCGTGAGCGGCACCGTTGCAGATTCTACGCCGGTGTTTACACTCACGGTAAATCCTGTTGTAACGCCAACGATCAATATTTCGGCTGCACCAGGAACGAATATAAATCCGGGACAAACAGTAACATTTACAGCAACGGCAACTAATGCTGGTACCGGTGCCACTTATGAATGGAAGAAAAACGGAACCAATATTCCAGGTGCTCCTACAACAAATACATACACAACAAATCAACTGAGTGATGGCGATGTCATCAGCTGCATGCTGCATAGCGCTACAGTTTGTTCGGTTCCCGATTCTGTATGGAGTAATCCACTGCTCGTTACCATTAATAATTGTCTACCACCAGCCGGACTGACCATGTGGAATCTTTCTGCAAATGGCACCGAATTTGTGTGGAATCCTGTAAACGGCGCCACTGGCTACGAATACATCTTTGATCAGCAAAGTACAATCATCAACGCCTCGGGTATCACAACCGTCGACACTTTTCATAGAGAAAACAACAAAAGCGGTACCTGGTATTTTCACATCAGAACGGTGTGCAACAGCAGTAATCAATCCCCATGGATTACAATACCGGTTGTATTTTCTACCACGGGCATTTTACTCAACGGAAAAGAAGCAAACAATGTGACGATTTATCCAAATCCCAACACAGGAAATTTCACACTTGAAGGAACTATTCAGGGAAAAGATGCGCAAATTGAAATCATGAATACAATTGGTCAGATGATTTACAGACAGAAATTGCAACCGATAAACAATACGATAAAAGAAACAATTTCACTCCCTGAAAACCTCACTAATGGTACGTATTTACTCCAATTATCAACAACAGACGGAGCAAACACTATCCGCTTCCAGCCAATCAGATAAACATCAGATGTTTACAGATACTCGTCGTCTCTTTCCGATGGCGACAATTAACATTGACTTATTCATTTGGTAACCTAAACGAAAAATACCAGTAATACATCAAAAATAATTTTGCTTTTTCTCTATATCCAAAACCATTAGGAAATCTAAACAACAACCAATGAAAATTACAAAGCTCTTTAGTCTGCTCTCCCTATTCGCAGGCCTCCTCTGCTCTTCTACCTCTCAGGCGCAGGCAACCATTGCAGGATGGGACTTTGCCGGTGTCACAAGTTCCGGAAACGGATACGGCGCAGCCGGCATGCCAGCTACAACTACTGCTGGTGGCGTTACGAACACCAACCTGCATCATGGCAACTACACGGTTTTTAAATCATTTACCAATAGTGTGGGTGGCAGTGCTTTTAGTTACTCTACCGATGCTTTCGGAGGCAACCCTACCAACTCAGCCGACTCCACTACGGCTATCAATGGCGGCTACTACTTTCTTTTTACTGTAAAGCCTGGCACCGGAAACTCAATGTCGTTGTCTAATTTACAATTGGGCTACCACATTGAGACTTTTAACCCAACTACCAACATGAATATGCTGGTGCAGTATGCGGTAGGCAACGGCGCTTTCCAGTCTATTGAAAACGTAGTACTGAGTACTATCGGAAGCGGCGCCGCTAATTATAGCTACCAGCATTCGTTGAGCAGCTTCGCAAATCTGCAGAATGTTACCGACTCTGTTACGTTCCGTATCGTTCCGTACAAAAGCGGTCAAACCAATATTATCGCCGTTGGTTACGCATTCTGGTTTGGCAATGCCAACACAGCCGGTGACGATCTTATGGTAACTGGTACCGTTACCGCTGCCGGCCCACAATGTAGCAGCATTACACCAGGTACGCTGAGCGCAGCAAATGACACGATCTGTGCTGGCACTAACACCACCTTGACGCTAAACAATTCTGCCCCTGCCGTTGGTGTGAATTATCAGTGGAAATCTTCTACAAATGCTACATCAGGATTTACCAATGTAGGCAACAATGCTACGAATATCAATACAGGTACGCTTAGTGCTACTACTTACTATAAATGTATTGTAAGCTGCGCATCCGGAACGGCTATTGATTCCACTCCGGTAAAAATGGTATTTGTAAAACCAAACGTAATACCTGCAGTTTCTATCGCCAGCCCTAATTCCACTACTACAAACTGCCCGGGTGCAACCATCACTTTCAATGCCACTCCGGCTAACGAGGGAACTTCGCCAAGCTACGTCTGGAAAGAAGGTCTCGTCACTTATGGTACCACAACAGTACCTACATTCTCTTACTCCAATTTCACAGCAGGTGCACACGCTGTTACTTGCACAATGACAAGCAACGCTACTTGCGTAAGCCCAACAACAGCTACTAGCAGCGCGGTAAACTTTACCATGACGCAATCCCAGTTGATCTCAATGGGACTCACGTCAGATCACCCAAGTATAACGAACGACGGCACCAGCCCGGTGAGCGCGTGTCCTAACAGTGCTGTATTATTCACAGCTCAAGGTACCGGTGCTGCAGGCTCTACTTATACCTGGAAAAAAGGAACTACCACAATCGCTACGCACACCGCTATTTTCCAGGACACACTCACGATCAGCAATCTTACAGCAAGTGATGTGATTACTTGTACCATCAATACGACGCAGATTTGCCCGAATCCGCCGCAGAAAACAAGTAACTCTATTTCTGTAAACCTGCTTCCTGCAGTAACGCCAACTGTTTCCCTTACAGCTAATCCTGCGGGAGCTATTTGTCCGGGTACTGCGGTTACATTCACGGGTGCATCTACAAATGGTGGTACCACTCCATTATACACCTGGACTAAAGGCGGCAACGTAGTAGGCAACAATCCTACTTATACAGATAACGGTCTTACAGATGGCGATGTGATCATTTGCCAGCTGACAAGCAGTGCAGCCTGTGTAACAAGCACAAGTGTCAACAGTGCACCGGATACAATTCACGTAAATCCGGCAGTAACCCCGGCGATCACTATTTCCAGCACACCTGGCGACACAGTCTGCTCAGGCACCGCTGTGATATTTACAGCTGCAGCAACAGGCATAGGCACCGCTCCAACTTATACCTGGAGAAGAAATAACCTGATCGTTGGCAGTAACAGCGTGTACACAGAAAGTACGCCAACAAACGGCGAAATCGTGAATTGTTTTGTAACGACAAACGCTGCATGTGCTACCAAACCGGCTGACACCAGCGCCAACATTACACTTGCCGTAAATGCGGTTGTTAATCCAACTATCAGCATCAGCGCAAATCCTGGTACTAATATTTCCGCCAATCAAAGTGTAACATTCAATGCAACAACCGGTAATGCCGGCACAAACGCAACTTACCAGTGGAAGAAAAATGGAACTAATGTAGGTAACAGTGCTGCATCGTTCACAACCAATACGCTGATCGATAATGACACTGTTTATTGTGTGATCCATTCTAATGCGCCTTGTGGTCCTGATTCTGTAGTCAGCAACAAACTCATCATTCATGTAAGCACTGGCGTTAGTCAGGTAAATGCTACTCATGGCGTATTCAATCTGTATCCAAATCCAAACAGCGGAGACTTTACAATTATTGCTTCTGAACTTGCGGGCAAAACGGCCACATTGCAAATCAGCAATCTGGTAGGTCAAATTATCTACAGTGAAAACGCTTCAATAAATAACGGCGCGATCAACAAACAAATCAACCTTCCTGCAAAATATCCTTCAGGTGTTTACCTGTTGCGTGTAAAAACAGAAGAAGGTGAAAACGTGATCCGCTTCCTGATGAACTAGGCTAAGACCTCTAACAGTTATATACCTTGGTCCCCGGTCCGTAATTGGCCGGGGATTTGCTTTTAAACATTTACTTAAAAAATATTCAAACTCTTTTTAAAAAGGATTTGCAAATCACAAAACCGGCATTATCTTTGCAATCCCAAACGGGACGCAAGCGGAAGTAGCTCAGCTGGTAGAGCATCACCTTGCCAAGGTGAGGGTCGCGCGTTCGAATCGCGTCTTCCGCTCAAAAAAGTTCAAATCAATGATTTGAACTTTTTTTATTTACACAACCCGCTATATATTTTTCTTTTTTTGAATTTACCGCGGAATAACAATTACATTTGCGGCATAGCAAAAAATATATTCTAAAAATATTATTTGCACTTTCCCGTTATTGAAAAATAGTAAGTTATTTACCTAAAACAATCCGATGACCACTTTGCCACCCAACAATTTATCGGGAGTGATCCAAACATTAAGAGAGCGTAAGCGCCTTATCAGAAATATTACAATCCTCACAATTATAATTGGTGTTATACTACATTTTCTAACTCCGAAGAAATATGAAGCAGAAGTAACCTTCATGCTAAAAAACCCAATCTATGCAGATCGTAATAATCTCTACAACAACGAGACTAAATTTATCGACTACTTCGCAAATGAAGAAGATATTGACCGCCTGATTACAATGGCCCAATCTGACAGCGTACAAAACAAGATCATCAAAGAAATGAATCTTGTTTCCCGGTATAAAATTGACACCCTGGATAAAGATGCGTCTGTAGTACTTAAAAAAACATTCAACAACCGCTTACGCATTTACCGGACAGAAAACAGAAATGTGGTTCTGAATTTCGCAGATAAGAATGATACCCTGGCGCGCAAAATAGCGGTGCGCTACGTTGGACTGCTTGATAGCTCTCTTCGTGGATTCTACAACGAAATGCGTGTAAATATGCATGCTTCCATCGTAAGCAAAATTCATGAACAAGATAGCACCATCAATGTTCTTACAGATACACTGACTCGGCTGCGCGATGAATACGGCATCTATGATATCCTCAGTCCGTCACGATATAATCTGATGCTCAGCTCGCTCAAAACTAATGGCAAACCCGGTTTCGCAAGAGGTGTGGAGCAAATTCAGAATATAGAATCCGTAAAAGATGAACTGGTTTCTGATCGTGCGCACAATATTACGCTGGCCAATCAGTACACAACAGGCACCAAAATGAATGAACTGCCGCTCACGAAAATCGTAAGCATAACCCCTTTGCCGATCAAAGCAACGGGGCCAGGCCTCAAACTCACGATAGTGGTTTGCGCGCTAGGCGGATTGTTTTTCAGTATACTTTATGCGCTGGTAATCGCTTTTTACCGGAACATTCTGTCAAAAAGAATGTAGATGCAAAAGCAAGCTGTCATTAATGAAAAATGGTTGTTACCGGTAAGTTCGCTGTTTTTTCTGGCCGGCATAGCTGCCTATATTTTTACAGGTACTACACTCTTACTTTTTGCACCTCTGGCACTTTTTTACATTGTGCTCGCGGGTATCGACTGGCGCACGGCTTATTGGCTGATGCTGGCCTGCATTCCACTGTCATCGCAAATCGGATTATTGAACGGCACGCTTTCCACTTCCATTCCCGACGAACCGATGATGTGGGTGTTTTTCCTGCTTTTCTTAATTTTTGTTTCGTACCGCCCAACGGTTATTCCAATGTGGTGGTTTTCCGATCCGCTTGTTTGGGTGGTTATCCTTCAGTACCTCTGGCTGATTGTTGCCGTATGCTATTCAAAGGTTTTGTTGCTTTCGGTTAAATTCCTGATTGCAAAATCATGGATGTTGGCATGTTTCTTCGTGTTCCCACTTTGGGTTTTCAGAGAAAAGAAAGACTATGTAAAAGCGCTTTTGCTTTTTTCCATACCACTTCTGCTCACCATGATCTGGGCAACAATCAAACATTCACAAGACCATTTCACCTTCCCTACAGTCAATAAAGCTGTTGCTGAATTTTATGATAATCACGTGGATTATTCGACGGTGGTTTCTATGTTCTTTCCATTTCTGCTGGTAATCTACCCGTTCCTCAAGGGCAAACCAAAATGGATGCGGACAATACTAATACTGGCTATTCTGTTTTTTCTGATTGTCATCTTTCTTACCTATGCACGTGCCGCAGTGCTGGCCGTTATATTTTCATTGATAATTGCAGGGGCAATCCGTTTTCGTCTCGTCAATTTTGTGATGCCTGTATTCTACGGACTAATTGCATTGCTGATGGTTTACATGGTGCGCTATAATAAGTTCATTGATTTTAAACCAAACTATGAACGCACTTATATGCATACTGATTTTGCAGACCACTTGATCGCTACTTTCCGTGGGCAGGACATGTCTTCTATGGAGCGCTTATACCGTTGGATTGCTGCTGTAAGAATGAGCCGTGACGAACCGGTAACCGGTTATGGTCCGCATGCATTCTATTATTATTACAAACCGTATACGCTCACACTGTTCAAAACATACGTCAGTCAGAATCCGGAACATTCTACCACGCACAACTATTTTCTTTACATGCTCGTAGAACAGGGATGGCCGGCAATGATACTATACGCCATTCTTGTGGTACTGATATTCGCGCAAGCGCAAAAAATCTATCACCGCTTCAAAGACCCTTTCTACAAAGCCGTTACGATTGCTTTAGCCATGTCTTTTGCAGCCTGCTTTATGAATAACTTCTTCTCCGAATTGTTGGAAAATCACAAAATCGGCGCCATGTTTTATCTGACACTGGCATTGTTGGTGATTTTGAACAGGAAGTCTAAACAGTTGGTGAATGGTTAATACCCACGTCATTGCGAGGTACGAAGCAAGCTGCACGATAATATGTAGTAAGTTAAAATGCCTGATTATTTAACTATCCGGGAAGTACGTCACAATCGCGAATGCCTCAAAAATATACGCAGTTTGCTTCGTACCTCGCAATGACGCGAGTGGGATCCCGTTGTCGAAAGCGTAACAAAACAGTAGAACTACGTCTCGGACCGTACTGGAAGTTCTCCAAGCCAGAGGCTAAACAAAAAAGCGCAACGATTACTCGCTACGCTTTTCTCTTTTTTGCAATCCTTCTTCTAAAACCTAAATCCTATCCTTCTATTATTAATTAAATCAGTGAAACGCTTCTGTTCACAAACGCAGTCAGATCCGCACCAGTCAACATTCCTTGCGACAATAATGCCAGATCAAATGCCTGACGCGCCAATTCTTTCTGAACGGAAACATCAGATGACTCCAGAATGCGGGAAATCAGTTTGTGATTACCGTTTACTGCTACTTTATAACGTTCTGGTATGGCTCCGTAGAAGTTCATACCGCCACCGCCGCCCATTTGCGACATTTCTTTCATGCGACGCATAAATTCATCCATAGTTACCGCCACTGGCAGTTCTTCCGGATGCAGGCTTTCAATAGTTACTTCCATATTAGCCTTGCTGATCGCACCTTCAAAAATTTCTTTCACCGTCTTCACTTGATCTTCGGTCAATACAGTTGCAGGAGCATCGTCTTTTTCAATCAGACGATCAATGATATCCGCATCTACACGTTTCAATGAAATCTTGTCCAGCTTGCGTTCCAGATGACTAATGAAGTGATTATCCAGCGGATGATTCATCACCAGCACATCATAATCTTTTTTGTTCGCAGACTGAATGAACGCGTCTTGTTTGTCAGGATTATTGGTGTACAAATAAATCTGCGTACCGTTTTTATCGGTTTGCAATCCTGCAGTCTTCTGTTTGTATTCTTCGAGTGTAAACAGTTCCTTTTTCGTGTTTTCTAACAACACAAAATCAACAGCTTTCTCGTAGAATTTTTCTTCAGAGATCATGCCATATTTCACAAACACACCGATATCACTCCATTTTTCTTCAAATGATTTACGGTCATTTTTATACAGCTCAGAAAGTTTATCAGCTACTTTACGAGTGATGTAATTATTGATTTTTTTCACATTGCCGTCTGCTTGCAGGAAGCTACGGGATACGTTCAGCGGGATATCCGGCGAATCGATCACACCGTGCAGCAACATCAAGAATTCCGGAACGATATCTTTTACTTCGTCAGTGATGAATACCTGGCGAGAGAATAATTTGATTTTGTTACGTTGAAAATCAAAATCGTTTTTCAGTTTAGGGAAATAAAGAACTCCGGTCAGATTAAACGGATAGTCAACGTTCAGATGAATCCAGAACAGCGGATCTTCAGCGAACGGATAAAGCTCTCTGTAGAAATTCAGATAATCCTCATCGTTTAGTTCGCCCGGCGCTTTTGTCCAGATTGGCGTCGTATTGTTGATAATATTGTCAACTTCTACTTCTTTATAATTTGTTTTGCCCTCTTCGTCTACGCCATCTTCCACATGTTCTGTACGCATACCGAATTTCACCGGCACCGGCAGAAATTTGGCATATTTATCCAGAATCTGCTGCAGTTTATCTTCTGCGAGGAATTCTTCTGATTCAGCATTAACATAAAGAATAATATCCGAACCGCGTTCAGTGCGATTTCCTTCAGTAATTTCAAATTCTGTGCTGCCATCGCAAATCCAGCGAGCCGGCGCGGCGCCGTCCTGGTAAGAAAGTGTTTGAATTTCTACTTTATCGGCAACCATGAATGCCGAATAGAACCCCAAACCAAAACGTCCGATGATTTCGTTTGCGTCTTTTGCTTCTTTGAATTTTTCCATGAACTCAGTAGCTCCGGAAAATGCAATCTGGTTGATGTATTTTTTAATCTCTTCAGCCGTCATACCAATACCCATGTCAGAAATGGTAATGGTTTTCGCTTCGGCATCTACGGAAACAGAAACTTTCAGATCACCCAGTTCTCCGTTAAACTGACCAAGCGACGAAAGACGTTTTACTTTCTGCGTAGCATCTACCGCATTGGAAACGAGTTCCCGCAAAAAGATTTCGTTATCAGAATAGAGAAATTTTTTAATGATAGGGAAAATGTTTTCCGTGTGTATCGAAATAGTTCCTTTTTCTTGCATATAATATAATTGTTTTAATGGTTTGTCTGAAGAATACAGATCAACTTACGTTCCAGAGGTCATTTTTTTGCCAAATTGGCAGCGCCAGGTTAAATCGTTAAAAAATTAAAAGGTTAAATCAGTCAATACTTCGCAACTGTTCGAAAACTAATGACAAAGAAGTCAGCGCGAGGATAACTGGTCAAGTGGTTAAATAGTTAAAACAGTCATTAAACTACAGTCGGGTATGGTTAAATAAGTCTGTTAACTGTCAACAGAGAAAATGACTGAATTCACACCTTAATCTTTTAACCCTTAACTGAATTAACCCTTTAACTGAATTAACCAATTAACGTTTTCAGAATTGTGAATTGTTCCCTTAATTTGCAATCCGGAAAAGAGAAGGACATATGGCAGAAGTATTAAATCAGTATAACGAAGACAGTATTAAGTCGCTCGACTGGCGGGAACACATCCGTCTCCGCCCCGGTATGTATATCGGTAAGCTGGGCGATGGTTCCAGCATGGACGACGGTATCTATATCTTGCTAAAAGAGGTAATAGATAACTGTATCGATGAATACACCATGGGCTTCGGTAAACGTGTGGAACTGAAAATCATAGACGGCAAAGTAACGATCCGTGACTTTGGCCGCGGTATTCCGTTGGGTAAAGTGGTAGATGTAGTAAGCAAGATCAATACCGGCGCGAAATACGACAGCAAAGCATTCCAAAAATCGGTGGGTCTGAATGGTGTGGGTACAAAAGCGGTGAATGCGCTGAGTAGCACCTTCCGTGTAGAAGCATTCCGCGAAGGTCGCAGTAAAGCCGCAGAATTTGAACGCGGTATATTGACCAACGATCACAAGGAAAAAGATACAACCGAAAATAATGGTACACTGGTAACGTTCACACCGGACGATACCATATTCAAGCACTACCATTTTATTCATGAATATGTAGAAAACCAGATCTGGAACTATTGCTTCCTGAATGCGGGTCTGCAGATCAATTTCAACGGACGCAATTTCATTTCCAAAAATGGATTGCTGGATTTGCTGCAACGCAAAACCAATCCCGAAGAACTGCGCTACCCGATCATTCACCTGAAAGGAAATGATATAGAACTGGCGATCACACACACTAGTGATTATGGTGAAGATTTATACAGTTTCGTCAACGGTCAGCATACAACGCAAGGTGGTACACACCAGGCTGCTTTCCGCGAGGCTTATGTAAAAGTGATCCGTGATTTCTTCAAAAAAGACTATGACGCTGCCGACGTACGTCAAAGCATTTGTGCTGCTGTTTCGGTGCGCGTACAAGAGCCGGTCTTCGAAAGCCAGACCAAGACTAAACTTGGTTCTCAGATAGTTTGGGAAAATGGTCCGAGCATGAAATCTTTTGTGCTTGACTTTATGGCCAAAGAGCTGGATAATTTCCTGCATAAAAATCCCGCTGTTGCCGACTCGCTGAAAAAGCGTATCGAGCAGAGTGAACGCGAACGTAAAGAACTGTCGGGTATCCGCAAACTGGCCAACGAACGTGCCAAAAAAGCAAACCTGCACAATAAAAAGCTACGCGATTGTCGCATTCACCTGAACAGCGAGCCGCCGGCAAAGAATAAAGAAGATTATCAACAACGCCAGTTAGAATCTACCATCTTCATTACCGAGGGTGACTCTGCGAGCGGAAGTATCACTAAGAGTCGTAACGTAGAATCTCAGGCGGTATTCTCCCTGCGTGGTAAACCGTTGAACTGTTACGGACTCACGAAAAAAGTGGTATACGAAAATGAAGAATTCAACCTGCTGCAACACGCACTGAATATAGAAGAAGGTCTGGAGGGTCTGCGTTACAACAATATCGTAATCGCCACCGATGCCGATGTGGACGGTATGCACATCCGTTTGTTGATTATGACTTTCTTCCTGCAATTCTTCCCCGATCTCGTGAAAAATGGTCACGTGTACATTCTCGAGACACCATTGTTCCGGGTACGAAACAAGCAGAAAACTATTTATTGTTATACCGACGAAGAACGCCAGCGTGCAATTGCAGAACTCGGCAACAAACCTGAGATTACACGATTCAAAGGTTTAGGTGAAATTTCTCCGGAAGAATTTGCACAGTTTATCGGCGACGATATGCGAAAAGATCCGGTATTACTGAGTCAGGATGCGCAGATTCAGAAACTGCTGGAATACTATATGGGGAAAAACACGCCGGCACGTCAGTCATTTATCATTGACAACCTGCGTGTAGAAAAAGATCTGGCAGAAGAATTGGCAGAAGCAGCAGCGAAGAACTAGATCGCTGATTTGCCGAACGCTGATTTCTGATTTTTCTCGCGGCGACACAGCGGCGCAGCCATCACGTTATATAAAAACACGGTCATGGCGAGGAAACGTGGCCATCTGATTTCGCGAAGAAGTAAACATCAGATGTTTCATAACATAAACAAAAGAAAAGCGAGCTGAATTCAGCTCGCTTTTCTTTCTATAAAAACCGTTGTGACATCGTGTTCGTTGCGAGAGAAATCCTATCATGCGCAGCTCGCTTCGTTCCTCGCGATGACGCGAGTAATAAAAACCTTTGTGCCGTTGTGCCCTCCGCGAGAAAATCCTTTCGTGAAATCAGATGGCCACTTCCTCGTACCTCGTCATCGCCATGACCTGCGGGAGTATTACTCATCACGGAGTGAAGAACTAGAATCGCTGATTTGCCGAACGCTGATGTCTGATTTTTCTCGCGGCGACACAGCGGCGCAGCCATCACGTTATATAAAAACACGGTCATGGCGAGGAACGTCGCCATCTGATTTCGCGAAGAAGTAAACATCAGATGTTTCATAACATAAACAAAAGAAAAGCGAGCTGAAAATCTAGCTCGCTTTTTTTATCAGTATTCCTGAATTTTTTTGAATTTTGACTTTGAATTAAACCTTCGCTGTCTTAAACTCACTAGTAAAGTGGAATTCAATGTCCGGATTATTCTGACGTTCCGTATTGAGGAACCATTCGCTTTGCGCCAGGTAAACCAGATTACCGTCTTTATCTTCCATGATATTCGCTGTTTTGAAACGCGCGAAATCTTCGATTTTCTTTTTGTCACCCGTAATCCAGCAGGCCTTGTAAAAACTCAATGGAACGAACGCACATGATGCACCATATTCCTGCAACAAACGATATTGGATTACTTCAAACTGGAGTTCGCCCACACAACCAATCACCTTGCGGTTACCATTGTGCTGGGTAAACAACTGCGCTACCCCTTCATCCGTCAGCTGACGAATACCTTTCTCCAATTGCTTCGTTTTCATTGGATCTTTATTCACCAATTCCTTAAAGAGTTCCGGAGAAAAAGTAGGAATGCCAGTAAACTGCATCACCTCGCCTTGTGTGAGCGTATCGCCGATCTTGAAGTTACCAGTATCAAACAGACCAACGACATCACCCGGATACGCTTCCTCGATCACATCTTTTTCACGCGCCAGGAAGGAATAAGGATTGCTGAAGCGAACGTCTTTTTCAAGACGAGTGTGTTTATAAAAAGTATTTCTTTCAAATTTGCCGGAACATACGCGTAAGAACGCAATACGGTCGCGGTGGCGCGGATCAAGATTGGCGTGAATCTTAAAGATAAAGCCAGTGAATTTCGCCTCATCGGGTGTTACATAACGCTTGTCGGTCATGCGGCCCAGCGGCGTTGGCGCTACCTGAATGAATGTATCGAGCAGTTCTTTTACCCCAAAATTATTTACCGCAGAACCGAAGAAAACCGGAGCTACCAGACCAGCCAGATAAGCTTCTGTATCCAGATCACCGTACACACCTTCCAGCAATTCTACGTCTTCACGCAGCTGATTGGCATCGCGATCACCCACGATTTCATCCAATTTACCATTATTCAGATCCGGGATTGGAATAGTATTTTCGTCCGTTGCTTTTTGGCTGGCAGTAAAAATGTTCAGACTTTTATCGTACAGATTGTACACCCCTTTAAACTCTTTACCCATGTTGATGGGCCATGAGAGCGGGTGCAGAGAAATCTTCAGTTCTTTCTCAATTTCATCCAGCAGATCGAATGGATATTTACCATCGCGATCGAGTTTATTCACAAACACAATCACCGGAGTATCGCGCATACGGCAAACTTCCATCAGTTTGCGCGTCTGTTCTTCTACCCCGTTCACACTATCGATCACCAGGATTACACTGTCCACTGCTGTGAGCGTACGGTAAGTATCTTCCGCAAAGTCCTTGTGACCCGGCGTATCCAGCAAGTTGATCAATGTGTTTTTATATTCAAAACTCATTACGGACGTTGCCACCGAGATACCACGCTGACGCTCAATCTCCATAAAGTCTGACGTAGCATGTTTCTTGATTTTATTGCTTTTCACTGCACCCGCTACCTGAATGGCGCCCCCAAACAGAAGCAGTTTTTCTGTCAGTGTAGTCTTACCGGCATCGGGGTGCGAGATAATAGCAAACGTGCGGCGTATTCCGATTTCTTTTTCGTACATAATTCAATAATTCGGCAATGTGATAATCTGGAAATGCGATAATGGAGGAAAATTTAATAATCCAGACATTTCCGCATCATCACCTTATCGGATTACCACATTGGCGTTTGAGTCGCAAAATTGCGAAAACTCAGGCATTTAAAGGAAAAATATTGGCAAAATGTGGATACAAAATGTCTAAAACAAGGTTGATGTGTATATCTTACACCTTATTTTTGCCTTAAATCACACACCCCTCATGGCACTCTCGCGTCTGCAAGACGATCTGTTACAGGAATTTAAAGAAGAGAAAAATCTGATCTATACCCAACTGGAGCTATTTGATCCGCTTTCTGATTCTTTACGCAAGCCCGCTGCGCAAAGGCTGGTCCACAAGGGCTCACTCATCTTTTTAGAAATCCTCAACTATCTGATTGCCCTCGGCGGTATCGCGGTTATTGTTTTTTTCAACAAGCTCTACCCTTTTTATCTCCTCAGTCAGCTACGTATTCGCTACGACAAAATAAATTTTGACCGCTACGAAACGGAAGCGCTTTACTGGGTCGTGATCGGACTTATCGGACTGGCGTCCATACTGTTCTATTTCCTTGCACGTGCTGTTCGTCGTATCCGCTTAAAAAATTCTGTAATCCAGGTTTCCGCAAAACATATGAAAACGCTCGTTGGCCAGCACCTCAACCGCAAGGCTGCCATCGACGCCATAGAACAAAGACATTTTTCTGAGTTACCTGAATTGGAAGATCCTTATGCACCGCAACAAGGCGTAAATAATGTTCCGAATCCGGGATTTTAAGGGGTGAATGATCGTGAAACGTGAAAGGTCAAACGTCAACATATATTGTCATGCCTGAGCGGAGTCGAAGGATGTGAGTGGTGAGTGGTGAGTGGTGAGTGCGTCTTTACTACTTGTGCTTGCGAGGTACCAGCAATCGCGGAAACTGATCAAAAATATAGTGCCGTAGTGCCGCCGTGAGAAATATCCTGCGCGTTGCCGGAAAAACTTTGCTTCTTTGCTCCTTATGCTTGCGAGGTACAAGCAATCGCGCCCCCCTCGCGCCGAAAGTTCTCCTCCTTTGGAGGAGCTAGAGGAGGCCTTCGCGTTGGAATCCCCCTTCAGGGGCTAGGGGTTTTGTCTGATCGTCGGCAACAACTTATTAAAAACAAAATCTTCTGCTTTCTCTTTCTGCAAAAAACCACCGGTTTCATACAATGCGATCTTTCCCGTTTTATCAATTACAATACTGGTTGGATAGCCCACATCAAAGATTAATCGGGAACATTCTTCTTTTGAAAGTGAAGCGACCGGATAACGTAGCTTTTCTTTTGCAACAATGGCAGGCAACTGATCCTGTGTTTCAAAAGTGAGCGCTGCAAATATCACGCTGGTATCATTTTTCAAACTATCATAAAGGTGATTGAGTGCGTCAAACTCAATATGACAAGGCACACAGGCTTCAAACCAGAAATTCAGGTAGACCACCTTACCTCTGGTATTTCCTGCATTATATCTTTTACCGTCGAGCGTCGTAAAACTAAAGTCGGGGTAAGGCTGTCCTTTGTATTCGCTGCCTAGCGAATCGAGCGTCATCATATGAAGCTCCGGCTCTTTACTTTTCTTCTTCTTTTGCGCCAGTACAGCGCAAAGCGGGAACAACAACAGTGCGAATATGAGTGGGGATCGTTTCATCGGATAAAGAAAAAGGCAGCAACACAAAGTTACTGCCCAAGCTTAGTTATTTAATCAACGATTGTTATTTAACGGTGTATTTTGCAGGAATCGTAAATGGCATGTCGACCGGTTGATCAAACACGGCATTGCTGAAATTCATGTCTATATAATATTGCTCCTGCCCGTTTATTGTGTTAATGGCGCGGCTGTTCGCAAACTTTCGTTCATCCTTTTTTTCATAGTTGCCATACTGAATCATTGCTTGCGGACCATTTGCTGCTTTGGTGCGAAGCTGGCTGCTGCGCATCGTGCTGTCCGACTTATTGTAAGTCAGCTGCTGCACATAATCCGCTCCTTCCATTTGCACCGACCAGGTTCCACCGAAATCAGTCGCATCAGTTGGTTGTGACAAGCTTTTTAATGCGTTGCCAATGATCAGATTCTGTAGTGTACTAAAATCTACGTCAGCAGGGAGGAACTTTTTGGCATCCGAAATAGCCATGACCATTGAATATTTCTGCAGGTAATTGATCAGTTTGAAGCTATCTGGCGTAACATAGACTCTCGCTACCTGTACCGACAATACCGTTGCATTTACAGCCACCCAGATGGCACTATCTTTTTTGATACGGAAATTGGCAACAACATCTTGCTTTTCATCCTTGATTTCGAAATGCATTTTCGCTTTTCCGCTAAAAGTCGAGAAATTGATTTCCTGTTTCCATACAGATTGCAAACTGTCGATCAATAATTGTTTGGCCGGATTTGCTGCGGCAATCGAATCACCACGCTTCACCGTTGTATCGGCCAGCGGCGGATTTTGCACCACCGCGGTATCTTGCATTACTTGTTTTCTAACCGGTTTCTTACCAATCTTACATGCCGCCATTCCGCTCAGCACCATCATCATCGTTATTCCGGCAATTAGTCTATTCATATAGTTTCTGGTCTTGAATTTTTTTGTCTATCAAATTATTGTCCGCCCCTTTCTCCTTCGCCTTTCTCCAGTATTCTACAGCCTTTTCGGTATTTTTTAGTTTGTAATAAACGTCTCCTAAATGATCCAAAAGCGTGCCATCAGCATTCGGGCCCGACTTGTCTACAGCTTGCTGAATATATTCTCTGGCTTTATCGTATTTACCTTCTTTGTACAAAATCCAGCCGTAAGTATCTAAGAATGTAGCTTCATCCGGACGTAGATCCAGCGATTGTTTCGACATCCGCTCTGCGTCTTCCAGACGTTGTCCCCTTACTGATAAATAGTAGGCATAATTATTAAGCACCGAAGCATTCTTCGGATCAGCACGCACGGCTTTTTCATAACTGCTGTCCGAAAGCGTATTTTCTTTTAGCAGAAAATAAATATCTCCCAATGTAGAGTACATTTCCGCAAGCAATTCGCCATTATCATCCGGCTGCATATCTACCGCCCGGTTGATGGATTTTATTGCAGTTTTATATTCACGCTTGTTGAAATAGCCGATGCCATTGAGATAGTAAATAATAGCCTGGTTCGGGAAAAGCCGGGCAGCTTTTTCACTGTAGGCGATTAGAGAATCTGCGCCGCTTTTGTCTGTATAGCTGTACAGTAATTGCTGCCAGGTTGTATACTTCGAAGGATCAAGATCAATCGCTTTCTTATACTGTTCCGTTGCCTTATCACGCTGACCGTTCAGGGAAAGTACATCTCCGTAAAATGAAATTACCTGTACGTTATCCGGATGCTGTAAAGTCAGCTGTCTTGCCAGCTCTACACCTTCCGCACGGCGAGCCGTATCATCATTCAGTTCGTGCAGATAAGGCAGCAATAAACCTAGTTGCGTTTCCGCATCGAGCGTCTTGTTGGTAATTACTTTCTTCACATATTCATCATACTTCACCATATTTTTCAGCTTATGGTAGTGTGACGCCAAAGAAAGTTGCACCGCAGGATCATCGGGGAACATTTTTTCTGCCTTCTCGTAAATCGCGGTGGCTTTTTCCGGTTGCTTATTGTTGTCGTAAACTTCCGCAAGCAATGTATAATACTTAGCTTCTTTCGGATTCTGATCGATCAATTGCTGGATGGTGCGTGCGGCACCTTCCACGTCGTTCATCTTCAGGTAAATCTGCTGTTTCTGCAACAAATAATCTTCGGACTCGCCAGTACGTTCAATTAACTTATCGAGTAAAGCCAGCGCTTCTTTGTTGTTGCCACCACGTTGATATAACAAAGCGGCCTTCAGCAGATAATCGGTATTCTGTTTTTCAGTTTTTGCCAGCCTTGCGAATACATCTGCGGCTTCGAGAAACTGATTTTTAAAGGCGAGAATATTGCCATATTGTTCCCGGTACCACTTGTTTTCATCATCGAGCGCAATTGCTTTCTTTATGTATTCAAGTGCTTTGTCCGGACGATTCTGGCGAATATAGATACGGGAAAGATTATAGTAGGAAGCAGGTTCATCCGGTTTCAGTTTGGCAAATTGCAACATCAGATCTTCTTCCTGTTTGTCATCGCCCAACATCAACGCTTTTACTGCGTCAAAGTATACCTGGTCCGCTCTGTCTGTAGCATCAGGTGTTACCACTGGCATTTTACTCTGCTGTGCGGTAGCCCGATAAAAAGATGTAGCTGTGGCACTCAAACACACCACAGCTACTATAGAGATCCTGGTTATAAAATTCATAATTGGGTAGAAAAATCACCAAGGCTTAATTGCTTTGGCTTCTCTATGTAAGTTACGTTTTTCCCCAATAAGGAGTTTTCCAGCTGTACATTTTTTACAACTGTATCTGTCAGAATCATACTGTTTTCTATACGGGAATCAATCACCTCTACTCCAGCTTCCAATGACACGTGCGGACCGACAACTGAGTTGCGTACCACTACATTTTCGCCGATGAAACAAGGCTGAATGATAATACTGTTTTCAATTTTTGCAGAGGCCGCCTGTAATGTTTCTTTGCCGTTTTTGATTTCCAGAATGCGTTGATTGGTATAAACGGTTGCATCTTTATTACCGCAATCCAGCCATTCTTCTACCTGATCGGTATAGAATTTAGTACCATTCTGCAGCATATGATCCATGGCATCAGTAATCTGGTATTCACCTTTTTGTACAATGTTGTTGTCAATCAGGCGTTGCAGTTGCTGACGCAGGAATTCTCCATCTCTGAAATAATAAACGCCGATGATGGCGAGATCAGAAACGAATTCTTTTGGCTTTTCAACGAAAGCTTCAATCTCATTGGCACCATTCAGCTTTACTACACCGAAAGCCGAAGGATCGGCTACTTTCTGCGTCCACACAATGGCATCTTTAGAAGCATCAATGCTGAAAGTAGCTTTGAACAGCGTATCTGCAAAAGCGATAAACACATTTCCTTTCAGAGACTCCGCTGCACAAAGAATAGCGTGCGCAGTGCCAAGCGGCGTTTCCTGGTAGCAGATTTTACCTTTTGCACCCAGGGAAGCAGCTACTTCACAAAGATGTTTTTCTACTTCTTTACCAAATGAAGGTCCGATCACAAATGCGATTTCCTCTACTTTTTCATTACTAGTGGCGATAATGTCTTCAACCAGTCGTTGCACAATCGGTTTACCAGCAATAGGAATCAGCGGCTTGGCAGTAGTGAGCGTATGTGGGCGCATGCGCTTGCCCATACCAGCCATTGGAATAATGATGTTCATTACTTATGATTTATAAAAATGATTTGCAATTGATGATTAGCAGGTTTTATTAATTAAGGCAACAAATCTGCCAGTTTTTAGTGCGTCCCGGAATGACCGAAGCCGCCAGCGCCACGTAAAGTTTCTTCCAGTGTTTCTACCGGTTCCCAGTCGATCTGTTCATAACGGGCAATGACCATCTGCGCAATACGTTCACCGTCGCTGATCTCCTGCGGTTCATTCGACAGGTTGATCATCGGCACCATAATTTCTCCGCGATAATCTGCATCAACAGTACCAGGCGTGTTTACCAGGCTCAGGCCACGTTTGATCGCCAGGCCGCTACGCGGACGAATCTGCGCCTCAAAGCCCTCCGGCAATGCGATATAAAGACCCGTAGGAATCAGTCTGCGCTCGAGCGGCTGTAATACTACCGGCTCTTTTAGCCACGCACGAAGATCCATACCTGCTGAACCTGCTGTCTGATATTCAGGCAGCGCGTGCGATGATTTGTTTATTATCTGAACTTGAATTGCCATAAATGCGGGCAAAGTTAGTTTTTTGATCAAATACTTACATGGTTAAATGGTTAAATAGTTAATTAGGCTAATGTGCAGGCATATCCGTCATAAGAAAATATGCCTTAGGCATGATGATCGATGAAACCAGCAAGGTGTTTGTTGGCATTATAGACACTTATTCCATCTTACATTTTTCAATCTATGTCTTATTGGATTATTCTTTCGTCCGTTTAAACTCGTCCAAGTTTCAGTTCTATAACAATTTTGCACCATAAGATCAATGCGAAAACGCGAGTCACGCATTGAAGATTCTAAAATATAAAGTAGATAGAAATGAAAAAAAAATCTAATAACAACTTTAGCTGTTGCAGCAATTACAGGCACTGCCGTTGCTCAGACGCCAAGTCTTGAAATGTTTACCAATGGACCGGTAGGAAATGGACCTTCGATATCGGCTCAGGTGGTAACTTTTACGCGAAATCAAAACAATCCAAGCGATAATGTCGGTACGGCTATGACTAATCCATTAACAGTTACATACAGCCTCACCAACCAACAATTTACCAGCATAGAAGGGATACCATCTTCGCCAGGTAGCATGTTTGGAAGTGGCTCTAACACTGCCTCAAACACGGCATTTCAACCACAACCGCTCTTTCCGGCTATGAATGCAGCGGGGGGGCCTGTTAACAGCTACTTTTCTGCCACTCCAACCGGTACTGCGAGCACCGGTATAGATGTAACAGCCAACCATAGCGTTCTTGTATATAATTGTTCAGACGCCCTTATTGATAATAGTGGTGTGAATCTTTATCCGTTTAATAGCCGAATACAATATTCGGATTTGGTAATCACATTTAGCCGGCCGGTAAACAATCCTGTGCTACAAATAGCAGGCCTTGGTGGCACATTTCAAAATAGCAGTGGAGGTGTCTACGCAACTGTCGGCTATTCTACGGAATTTGATCTCGTTACTCCAGGGCTTACACTTACTCGACTTTCTGGTAGTCAATATTTTACTATACCAAATCCAACAGAGATAACAAATAGCGCCACACTGCTAGGGGCTACCATTGCTGGCAGTGCCGGCGCCGGTGATGGCTATATCACACGCTATGCAGCCGCAGGTTCAGTGGTCGTAAACGGCACTAATATTACTACACTTACATTGCGTATGTACCTACGGGGCGACGGTGGTATATTTACCGATGGTTCGGGTAATATTGTAGCACCTGGTACCAGTTCACTGGTATGGGCAAAAACAACCGCGATCTCAGGTGATGTTTTGACTTTAGGTGTATCACTATCGGCTCCGGTAAATCTGACCGGTAATGTATTTCATGACCCCGATGGTGGAAATGTAAACAACAGCACAGGATCTGCCAATACCATACCGGCAGGCATCCATGTCAATCTGATTGATAACAATAATAAAGTGGCAGCTACGGCAACGGTAAATACAGATGGCACCTACAATTTCACAGAAGTTTATCCGGGTAATTACCAGGTACAGATCAACACCACACAGGGTGCAGTTGGCAATACGCCACCGACTGTTGCACTGCCAGGCAACTGGGTAAATACAGGTAGCTTCGTTGGTACACCGAATACGGGTAACAATGGTAATCCGAATGGCATGTCAGACGTGTTTACTGTAAATACCACTGATATTTCAAACATCAACTTTGGTATTGAACAGGCCCCTAACACCAATAACGCGGGACAAACTGTATCGCAACCGAAAAACGGAACTATTGCTGTAAGCACAATTACGACGCAGGTTAGTGGTTCTGATCCGGAACAAGGTGCACTAACGGGCACTAGTCCCAACAGCGGCATTAATATTACCTCTTTACCAACAAACGGTAGCTTGGTATACAACAGCCATACCCTTACTGGCACTGACGTAACGAACAACGGGTATTATATCACCAATTTTGACCCGACCAAACTATCATTTACAGGATTGAACACAGGCAGTATCAATACAAGCTTTAACTATGCCATGGTAGACCAGGCTGGCATCGCAGATCCAACACCTGCTACTTATACGCTCAACTGGATAACGCCACTCGCTGTAAAACTGATTCAATTTAACGCAGAACAAAAAGGGACTGATATTTTGCTACAATGGGAAAGTGCGACAGAACAAGATCTGAGCTACTACAACGTAGAACACAGCACAGACGGTAACAATTTTACAAAGCTGGGTACTATTACTGCAAAAGGCAACAGTACTGTAACAACGAACTATCAGTTTACACACGCGCAGCCAACTACAGGTAATCATTACTACCGTTTGCAAATGGTAAATACAGACGGTTCTTCTGATATATCTCCGGTAAAAATAGTGCGCATCAGCACTGTTCAACAGGATGGCAAAATTTATGTGGCGCCAAATCCGGTAAACAACATGCTGCATGTCACCGGTGTAACAGACGGCGATGTGATTACAATAGGCGATATGAGCGGACGGATGTTATACCGCGTAAACGCAACAGGAGAAACAGCTGAAGTAAACTGTACCAACCTGCAAGATGGCATCTATTGGATAGTGATTAAAGACAACCAAGGCACAGTAAAATATAATTCAGAAATAGTAAAACGCTAAAATTCTGATTATTAATGGCCCCATTTTATTTTTCCCGGATGGCGTGTTTGCCGTCCGGGATTTTTTTTGTCTACTCGCTGCTATGGCATGGTATTCCTTTTAAATTTCCACAAGTATTTCATGTTTGGGCATCTGCTATATTTGTAATTCTTTTAATAAAAATTCAGATAACAACAGAGTTGCACGTTAGCGACTTTGCAAGAAATCATACCAAATCACAAATTGTCAATTGATAAAACTATTTTTGCGGCGTCATTCCGATGATATATTATCAATTCATTTAATCTGCAGGTATATAAATGGCTTTGTTAGGTAATCTTATAGCTCGTTCGTTAAGACTCAGGAAAAAATTTAACCCGCCGGTGGCTGCACCGCGGATATACCAACGCCATGTACTGCGCCATTTGCTGGAACGCGGACAATACACTGCTTTTGGAAAACATTACGGCTTTAATAAAATCCTCAGTGAACAGGTTGATTTTGTGACGGCGTTCCGTAACAATGTACCGGTGCATACCTATAACGAAATGTTTAAACAATGGTGGTACCGTTGTCTCAACAATGAAGAAAATGTAACCTGGCCGGGAAAAGTAAAATACTTCGCGCTCAGCTCCGGCACCTCAGAATCTGCCAGCAAACACATTCCTGTAACGCAGGACATGATCAAATCGATCAAAAAAGTAGGCTTTAAGCAACTTTACAGCATGACCAATTTCGACATTCCGTCGAAAGCTTTCGAAAAAGGCGTGCTCATGCTTGGCGGTACAACCAGCTTATTTGAGCGTGGCGAATATTACGAAGGGGACATGAGCGGCATCAGTGCTAAAAACATGCCTCGCTGGATGTCGTCGCTTTTTTACAAACCAGGACAAAAAATCTCTAAACGCCAGAATTGGGAAGAACGTATCAAACTGATCGTTCGCAAGGCGCCGCAATGGGACGTGGGCACTGTTTGTGGTGTGCCTGCCTGGGTGCAGATCGTTTTTGAACAAATCATCAAATACCATGGCGTAAATAATATCCACGATATCTGGCCAAACCTCTCCGTGTACATTCACGGTGGTGTTTCGTTTGAACCATACAGAGAAAGTTTCAAGAAACTATTGGGCAAGCCGATCCAGTTTATTGAGACTTATATGGCGTCTGAAGGTTCGTTTGGCTTCCAGGCCAAACCTGGCCGCCAGGGCATTAAGCTAGTCTTGAATAATGGCATATTCTACGAATTCGTTCCATTCAATGCTGAAAACTTCGACGAAGACGGTAATCCTCGCCCGAATCCGAAAGCTTACATGATCGATGAAGTGAACGAAAATACCGATTATGCGGTCATGCTGAGCACCTGCTCCGGCGCCTGGCGCTATATTATCGGCGATGTGGTTCGTTTTACAGATGCAGCCGAAGGGGAAATTATCATCGTAGGCCGTACCAAACAGTTCTTAAGCCTGTGTGGGGAACACCTTTCTGTAGATAACATGAACAAGGCGATTGATACCGCTTCTAAAAAACTGGGCATTACCATTCGCGAATTCACAGTTGCAGGTTTTTCTTACGAAAACCTATTTGCGCACCGCTGGTATATTGGCGTAGATGAAGGTGCGCAAACGGATGCAGTGGCACTGAAGAAAATCATTGACGAAACGCTTTCTGAAGTCAACGACGACTACGCCGTAGAACGCACATCTGCCTTGAAAGAAGTATTTGTCGAAGTACTGCCAAGTCATGTATTCTATGATTACATGCGCTCAATCGGTAAAGAAGGGGCGATGAATAAATTTCCACGTGTATTGAAAAACGTGCAGCTTCAAGGCTGGGAAGATTACCTCTCTAAAAACAATATTAAAACAGCGTCAAAAGCATAATTGCAATCGATAGCTGACTTCCTGATAACGGATATACAAAACGGTCGGACGACACCAGGTCGTCTGACCGTTTTCTCTTTATAGCGTATTGAAACGGGTAGCATTTCTCCTTCCTCGGATGAGTTAAGAGTAGGCAGGCTTTTTTTCCTATCTTTCGGTATGCTGCAGGACAAAATCCTTCTCATCATTTCATTGCTTTTAGGAGTATCGATGCTTTCCATGCTGAGTGCGAAGTTTCGGATCTCCTATCCTATTTTTCTCGTTGTAGCCGGTCTGCTCATCAGTTTTGTACCCGCTGTTCCAGACATAGTGTTGGAACCAGACCTCGTATTCCTGATCTTTTTGCCTCCATTGCTTTATGAAGCCGCCTGGAATACCCCCTGGAAAGAGTTCTGGCGACAGAAGCGGCCCATTGCACTGATGGGCTTCGGTCTTGTGATTGTATCCGCCTGCGGCATAGCGTTATTTGCCAATTATCTATTGCCTGAATTTACGCTGGCGTTAGGCTTTTTACTAGGTGGAATTATATCTCCACCCGATGCCGTTGCGGCTACGAGTATCATGCACGGATTGAAAGTGCCCAAACGCACTAATATCATTCTGGAAGGCGAAAGCCTCGTCAATGATGCTGCGAGTTTGATCATATTCCGTGTGGCGCTGGCCGCCATTCTTACCGGACAATTCGCGTTGGTAAAAGCAGAAACGGATTTTCTCGTTGTCGGCGTAATGGGTATTGTAATCGGCCTCGCTATCGCGCACATCGTTTATGCCATTCATCGATTTTTACCCACCACGCCTAGCATTGACACTGCCATTAGTTTAATCACACCTTACCTCATGTACATCGCCGCAGAACATTTTCATTACTCGGGTGTACTTGCGGTGGTAAGCGGTGGACTATTTCTTTCGTTCCGGTCGCAGGATTTTTTCTCTTACAATTCGCGTCTGCAAACTTCCAATGTTTGGGACACAATTGTTTTTATGCTAAACGGCGTTGTATTTATCCTCATAGGGCTGCAGCTGAAAACAATTGTAAACGGTCTGGAAGATTACTCGCTGGGGCAAGCTATCGGTTATGGTTTGCTGATCAGTTTATTCATGATCATGATCCGCATTACTTGGGTATTTCCAGGTGCTTACCTGCCGAGATTACTGAGCAAAAAAATCAGAACGACAGAACCTGATCCTGGTTGGAAAAACGTGTTTATTATCGGTTGGAGTGGTATGCGTGGTGTGGTTTCACTGGCGACAGCATTAGCCATTCCAATGACGCTTGCCGATGGTATTACACCATTTCCGCATCGTAATCTCATTCTCTTTATAAGTTTCGTAGTAATTCTTGTAACACTGGTATTTCAGGGCCTAAGCCTGCCATTACTTATTCGCCTGCTAAAAATTGAAGTGGTAGAAAACGAGGATGCGCAGGAACTGGCAATTCGTATTTGTCTGGCGGAAGCTTCGCTCGATTATATGGACACAAATTATAAAGAACTAGCCGACAACGATGCTTATATCCGCGTGCGTGAACGCTATGCCCGAATGATCGAAATCGCCAACCAGCGTCAGGCCAATACCGAAGCCGCTCAGTCCTCCGCATCATTTTTACCACGCTATCGCGAAATGTTACTGGGCGTTGTTTCTACAAAACGGGCAGCATTAGCTAAGATGAGAAAAGATGCCTCCTATCCGGAAGAGCTCATCCGCAAACGCGAACAAGAACTCGATCTGGAAGAAGCGCGGTTAAACAAAAAATAGGTTCGTCAATGGTGAATGGTCAGTGGTGAATACCCGTGTCGTAGGGCCGCCGTGAGAAAAACTTGTGCGCCTTCGCGTGAAAAACTAAAAAATGTGCGAAGTACTCCCGCCGAAACGCCCCTTCAGGCGCTGGGGGTTCATTTTTCAAAAATCAGATACTCAGGATTAGCACCTAAATCAACCAGCATTGCATTAATATCCTCAACAAATTTGTCGGGTCCGCAGAGATAAAAATTGCGGCTAAAGTCCCGGATATTTTCCACAAGGAAATCACGACTGATACGGCGTTCATCGAAACCAATCAGATTTTCTCTGGTGAGCAAACTCATATAATTGTTGCCAAGCATTTTTCGCAGTTCTTCGTCCAGAATTACATCTTCCGCATATTTATTAGAGAAAATAAGTGCATTCCCTTCAATCTGATTATTTAGCGAAAGCTGCCTCAGGATAGCAATAAAAGGAGTGATACCTGCGCCTCCGGCAATAAAAATACCAGGACCTTTATATTGAATTGCACCAAATGGCTGATGAATGATCAGCTCGGCACCGGCATTCGTTTTTCCTAACTGATGCGTCACCCCATTACGATCCGGATAGATTTTGATGGTAAACTCCAGATGATCCCAAACATTCAGGGACGTAAAAGTGAACGGCCTTAACTGGTCTTTCCACTCCGGCACATTAATTGCCACGTCTGTCGCCTGACCGGGATTAAATACATAGCCCTGCGGCTTTTCTACTACAAATTGTTTTACATCGTGTGTGATGTAGTGCGTCTCCAGAATCTTAACGATATAAGAGCTCATGATGAGGTGTTTTATCTATAACAAATATACCAATTCGTACTCATACAAAACCGGCCGGAGCAAACGCATCCGGCCGGTTTAACAAATGTTTTTTCTATTTACTTTAAAGCCTCAGACAATGTCAAAAGCCTTTCAGTTTCTGCCAGCAGCAGATCTTTATCGATCGGCACTACCCCAACCTGCTCACAAACCAGGCCACCGGCAATGTTAGAAATAGCAGTCATCAGATGGGCATCTTTAGTCAGTGCGTACACCAGAGAAGCCGTTGCAATCACTGTATCACCCGCGCCCGATACATCTGCGATATTGCGCAAGTGCGCCGGGATAATCTTGCTTTCTGTTTCGTTGTTATAAAACACTCCTTTTTCCGAAAGCGTAATGAAGGTGATATCGTGATGTAAAATTGATTTCAGCTTTTCATGTGCTGCAACCAACTCTTCACTGTTTACCTGAGCGATAGACAAATGGAGCCCTTCACGGACTTCCTTCAGATTTGGTTTGAAAATGGAAACATTTTTATACGCCAGGAAATTTTTCTTCTTTGGATCAACCGCAGTAACAATACCGATTTCACGGCAATGATCTGTAATGCGCTTGATCACGTTTTCCTTCAGCAGACCTTTGTTATAATCTTCGAAAATGAGTACCTGCGGTTTTTCCCGCTGCAAAAAACGTAACACCAGATCGATAAACGGATGCTCTTCTTCTGTGTACAAATCTTCACTCACTTCTTCATCCAATCGCATCATTTGCTGATTACGACTGATCACGCGTGTTTTTGTAGTTGTCAAACGCTGACTGCTATGCATGATGAGCCGCGTATCAATACCCGCGTCGTTTGCCAGCGCTTCCAGCATTTTACCTTCGTTATCGTCTCCAACAATACTTGCCAGCGTCACCTTCGCACCCAGAGCCTGGCAGTTCAGTGCTACATTCGCTGCACCACCCAACCGACTCTCTCTACGCTTCAGCGTAACCACTGGCACAGGCGCTTCTGGAGAAATACGCTCTACATCGCCCCACCAGTAATTATCCAACATCACATCGCCTACTACCACTACATGCATATCCTGCATGCCGTCAAATATCTTCTTTAAGTCCAAACTACCCATATACTCCTTTTTATTTTTGCTTATGCTTTCGGCGTCTCTGCATTTTGCCTGCGATTGAGCCAGTAATAAACCGGAATGCCTAGCAACACGATAATCAAGCCCGGCCATGTATATTCAGGTTTATTCAGCAGCAAGATCACACAGATCGAAGACGCAAGCGCAATATAGATCACAGGAATCACCGGAAATCCAAAAGCCTTGTAAGGACGCGGATGATCCGGAGCTTTTTTGCGCAGCACAAAGATACCGGCAATAGTCAGTATGTAAAAAAGCAATACCGTAAAAATGATGAAATCAAGCAGGTTTCCATATGTTCCGCTCAGGCAAAGCAACGACGCCCAGATACATTGCATCCACAATGCAACTGCAGGCACACCGTTTTTATTGAGTTTTTTCGCTGCGGGCAAAAACAAACCATCATTAGCCATCGTGTAATAAACGCGTGCACCGGAAAGAATCAAGCCGTTATTACAACCAAAAGTGGCGATCATAATCATCACCGCAATCATCCAGGTACCCGAACTGCCAAATATCTTCAGCGCGGCAGCCAGTGCGACACGGTCAGACGGAGCGTGTGCAATCTCACCGATGGAAAGCGTATTGAGATACATCAGATTCATCGACACATAAATAACAGTCACCACCAGCGTACCGATAAACAGGCTCAAACCAATGTTGCGCTCTGGTTTTTTTATTTCTGCTGCAATGAACGTAACATTATTCCAGGCATCGCTGGAAAACAATGCGCCCACCATTGCAACGCCAATAGCAATAATCAACTGATTAGTGTCGAGCGTCGCATGTGTAATGATACCGCCGTTCATTTTGTCCTGAATCCTCATCGCCATCCACGGACTCATCCAGTTTTCATGCCACATAGAGCCGCCTTTTACAGCGAGAAAACCGAAAATAATCAGCGCGGCCATAGCGCCGATTTTCGCAAAAGTGAAAAAGAAACCAATCCACTTACCATTTTTTACCCCCGTAGAATTGATCCAGGTGAGCAGCGTAATCATCGCTATAGCCAGCAATTGCGCAGCTGTTATATGAAATTTGCCTATTTCGAGCAGCACATTATTTTCTCCAAGACTCGGCACAATATAGCCGGTGAATTTAGCGAAAGCTACGCCTACTGCGGCGATCGTACCCGTTTGAATCACCCCGAAGAATGACCAGCCATACAAAAAACCATACAGCTTACCATAAGCTTCGCGCAAATAAACATATTGCCCGCCGGCTTGCGGATACATGCCACTCAGCTCACCATAGCTCAATGCTGCGGAAAGCGTAATAAAACCGGACAGCAGCCATACGAAAACGAGCCAGCCTGCGCTACCGACAGTACGGGAAATATCAGCACTTACAATGAAAATGCCCGACCCGATCATAGAACCGATAACGAGCAGGGCACCATCTAATAATGTAAGCGAACGGTGAAACGAAGATTTGTTTTCCAAATGCAAACAGATTTAATGCAGAAAATACGAATTATTTTTTGCTGGTAGAATCGCTTTTAGCATCTTTCTTACCATGCATTTCGTTCATGCCTCTAATTACGTCTTCCGTAATGTCCAGACGTTTATCTGCATACATGATCACATTACCTTTTGAATAAGAAAGGATATAGTCATAACCTTTATCCTTATTATATTCAGTCAGAAAGCTATCCAGATTTTTTTGAATCTCTGTGTTGAAATTATCACGTTCTTTCAGCAATTGCTCTGTTACTGCCTGGCGGCGTGTTTCAAGGCTTTGCTGCATCTGCATCAGACGTTTCTGGGCAGCTTCCCCTTCAGCCTGCGTTAATGAACCAGCCTGCGCCTTTTGCTGCAACGCAACATAGTCATTCTGCATTTTCTGGGCGGAACCTTGCAATTCCGACTCAATGTTTGCCTGACGTTTATTAAAATCGTCTTTTTTATTTTTCAGGTATTCATAATGTGCTTCCAGCGTATCAATATTTACATATGCAATACGGCCGCCGTTAACTCCTGGTTTGCCATTTTCCATTGGCGGCGGCATATGTTTACCCATGTCTTTATTTCCGCTGAGACGGAGTGCAAAAAGAACGAGCACACCGATAAAGGCCAGCGTACTTAAAATAAGAGATGCGTTTTTCATTTAGTTGCGTTGATTACCTTTTAGTAAAAATAATGATAAGTGCAGCAAAAATAATAGCTTAATGTGTTCCTTGTATCTGTGTGGATTCTTAAACTTATGTTTAAAAAATTAAAAACTATTTTCTTTTGCTGTGAGCCTGCTGCCAGTAAGCGGCACAACTCGCCTTCATATAAGCAAAAATCCCGGTCGCTTCTTGCGACCGGGATTTTGTTTTATTGTTCGTTTAAAAAACTACTACTCTAAGCGGAAAGAAACCGGCAGTGTAAAGTAAACTTTTACGGCACGGCCGTTTTGTTTACCAGGCTTCCATTTAGGCATGCCTTTTACTACACGAATTGCTTCTTCATCGCAACCACCGCCGATACCGCGAAGTACTGTAGCGTCGGAGATATCACCGTCCTCGTTTACTACGAAACGAACAGTAACACGACCTTCGATACCTGATTCACGAGCTTGTTCCGGATAACGGATGTGATTACCGAGGTATTCCATCATTTTATCCTGACCACCCGGGAATTCTGGCATTTGTTCTACGAACTGGAAGATTTGTGGTGGTGGCGGCGGAGCTTCTACAGCACCGTTACCTGGATTCGGGTTATCTACGATACCCGGATCAATACCATTCACATCGCCTGCTTTCGTTTCCACGCCTGCAGCCGCGTCTTTCAATTCTTTTACCTCAGCTGGTTTTTCGTTTTCTTTTACTTCCTCATCTTTTTTGATTACAGGAGGAGTAAACTGAACGGTTGGCTTAGCCGGTGGTGGTGGCTCAGCCGGTGCTGGTGGTGGTGGTGGTTTTTTCGGATCGATTGGCGGCGGCTCAGCAAGTGTCACTTCTTTCATGATAGCGACAGTTTTTTTCTCCTCTTTATGCGGCAATAAAGCAGCAATTGTAGGATAAGCGATAGCCAACGCAACGGCACCAATTACGATGAAGGTAGCCTTGCGCATACGATCCGGATATTTTTTGCGCAACTCGTAGCCTCCGTAATTTTTATTACGGCCCTCGAACAGGATGTCGAGGTAGTCGGATTTGAGAATTTTATTAATATCCATTTTAAGAATGCCTTTTGTTAAATAAGACGCGATTCCGGCGGGATTTCATAAGACAAAAACCTATTGAATTCCGTTAGCCTGTTCCGTCTTCGTAATGAATTCTTTATCAACCGGAGTGATATCAACGATTGCGTAAACTTTTACATCGTTGATGCTCATTTCATCAAGAATGTTTACGAGATCGTCATACGTGCTATTATCATCAGGTTTGATCAGGAAAGTAGCTTTATCGGTAGCAGTCAGCAAACCCTGACGTTGCATCTCCTCTACTTTCTGTTTTTTCTTGATGATCGCATCACGGATGCCATCTTTATTTTTAAAATATGTCACCTGCAGTTGTGGCGGATTCGTAGGGTCGCTACCAATACCTTCATAGTAATAAACACGGTGGTCTTTACTAAGCAGGATGGTCATGGCCGTACTCTCCTTTACCTTACTTTGCTTATCAGGTGGAATATTTTCGTCTTTGTAGGGCATGTTGATCTCCATAGTCTTAGGCTTGGCCATCGTTGTTGTATACATGAAGAATGTAATCAACAGGAAGCCCAAGTCCACCATCGGAGTCAGATCGACACGAGTGGAAAGTTTCTTTCCCTTCTTGACCCCAGGCCCTTTCTTATGTCCCCCGCTACTCGAGGTATCCATTTCTGCCATGGAACAAAGCTTTTATTTACTGTTAATAAACTTATTAAGATTCTTTTTTACCACCTTGCTGAAGCTCGTAAGCTGCAGTTCCCGGAGGTACGGCTTTGAGGTTGGTCAGCAGGTTGAACTTAAAGATCTTCCAGCCTTCCAGTGTATGAATCACTTTTTTAACCTCTGGATAAGTAGCACTTTCATCAGCCTTGATTACAATACGCAATTTCGGGTTGGTGTTACGCGCACTTCTGATCCATGCAGCCAGTTCATTCGCGTCAGAGTTTACTGTAGTGTCAGTAGGAACACCTGGAGCGCTTTGTTCAAATTGTTTCTGTTGATCCGGAGGAGCAGCAAGGAACGATTTGAGCTGATTGAACGGTAGACCGATTGAAGAACCGATGGCAAACATGTTTTTTTCCTGGTCAGTAAGGCCCAGTTTTTTGTACTCGTCGATATTTTCGATCAGCGATTTACGCATGTTCTTGTTATCGATAGAGAAGAAAACACGGCCTTTCGGATCTACAGTAATCATCATGATGTCATTGTCCGGCAATGGGATTTCCGAGATCGATGATGGTGTTTTTACAACTACCGGTTCATCTGGTTTAAACTTAGTTGCCAACATGAAGAACGTCAGCAACAGGAAAGCCACGTCACACATCGCCGTCATGTCGATGTTCGTGCTTTTCCTAGGCAGTTTTAATTTAGGCATCGTTATGTTTTTCTACACTGTTTAACTAATAAGATTCAGCATCTCTCTTTTTCCACAAATCAATCTCACATTTAACAAACAGGAATTGCTACCTGTTTACGATTACTTATAGTTAGCAGCGAAACTTTGAGTCAACGTGAAACCGCTTTCGTCAATACCGAAAGTGACACCATCGATGATAGTTGTATAGAAGTTGTACGCGATGATAGCGATGAATGAAGTACCGATACCGAGCATGGTATTGATCAGGGCTTCAGAGATACCAGCAGCGAGAGATGCAGCATCAGGAGCACCTGCAGTTGCCATCGCAGAGAATGATGCGATCATACCACGTACTGTACCGAACAGACCCAGGAGGGTAGCTGCAGAAGCGATCGTAGAAAGGAACACGAGGTTTTTTTCCAGCATTGGCAGTTCCAGTGCGGTTGCTTCTTCGATTTCTTTCTGGATGCTCAGTACTTTCTGATCAGTATCGAGATCAGTGTTGTTGATCATTTCACGGTATTTAACCAGACCAGAACGCATAACGTTACCTACAGAGCCAGATTGCTTGTCGCATTCTGCCAGAGCTGCATCAACGTTTTTATTAGCGAGGTGGTATTGTACTTTACGTACGAATTCACCAGCTGGTACACGACCTTTTGCTTTGAAAATAGTAAGACCACGTTCAACGATAAAGCAGATCAGGGTGAGCAAAGTCGCCATGATGATTGGTACTACGAAACCACCCGAGTACATTGTACCTGCGAAGTTGGCTGGCTTGTGTTTTTCGGCGTCGTGGAAGTTACCTGCACTACCTAAAACGAAATTGAAAATGAGAACTGAAACAACAATACAAGCTGCTACTACCAGCAGGTTCGTCCAGAAGTTGTTTGAATTCTTTGGCTTTCCTACACTGTGACCTGTAGTAGACGGTTTTGCTGCGGCTGTTTTTACATCTGCCATAATTCTGATTTTTGTGTTTTTGTTTTTTTTGTTAAGTATTTAATCCAAACAGGTTTTTGTACGCTTGCAAAGATATAGGTACAGATCAAAAAAACAACTTTGAGTTTTTAAAAAAAAGCCAAAGTTATTTTTTTGTAAACTGCTTGTGCCATAAGGATTTCCGCTGTATGTAGACACGTAAAATTCATAGCCCTCGCTGTAAGTTATTGTTTTTTATATTAAACAGAAATACACCAATATTTAGTATAACCTACTACCTTTGCACGCAATAATTTACAGGAACATGACATTTAATCCTTGGCATTCAGTCAGCTACGGCGAAAACATCCCCGATAACGTCAACGCAATCATCGAGATACCGAAAGGTTCCCGTGCGAAATACGAGCTCGATAAAGAAACAGGAATGCTGAAACTGGACCGTGTGCTTTACTCATCAGTTTATTACCCAGCCAATTACGGCTTTATCCCGCGTACTTATTGCGATGATGGCGATCCGCTGGATATTCTCGTATTGTCTCAGATCGATATGCAACCGCTTTGCCTGGTAGAAGCTAAGATCATCGGTGTAATGCGCATGCTGGACCAAGGCGAAGCTGATGATAAGGTGATCGCTGTTTGCGCAAACGACATGAGCGTTGCCCACATCAATGATATCAGCGAACTGCCGCCACACTTTATCGAAGAGCTGCGTCATTTCTTCGAAGAGTACAAAAAACTCGAAAATAAAGTGGTGAAGATCGAAGAATTCCAGGGTGCACGTCTGGCTAAAAAGATCCTGCAGCACAGCATTAAGGATTACGAAACTAAGTTTGCTCAGAAACAAGAACTGATCAACGAATAGTCAATAAATAAATAATAACGTTTTTTGTACAAATGTGGCGCCTTCAGTTGCCACATTTGTACATTTACGGAATCTTAAACCACTAATTGCTTTATTAATTTTTTATGGCACGTACCAAAATCAAAGACATTCTTCGTAGCGAAGAACATGGGTACCCGGTAACAGTAAAAGGCTGGGTGCGATCTTTCCGCAACAATCAGTTTATAGCGCTTAATGATGGTTCTTCGCTGAATAATCTGCAAATCGTCATAGACCTGAATACTAATGAGGAGATCGTTAAAAATATTACCAATGGCGCGTCTTTGAGCATTAATGGTACTGTTGTGACCTCTCAGGGGAAAGGACAAAAAGTAGAGGTAAAAGCGGATACAGTAGAAATCCTCGGCACCTGCGACGGCGAAAAATTCCCGCTGCAACTGAAAAACCGTCCAAGTCTGGAATACCTGCGCGAAATTGCACACCTGCGTTTCCGTACCAATACTTTTGGCGCCGTTTTTCGCGTACGTCACAGCCTGGCATTCGCCATCCATCAGTTCTTCAATGATCGTGGATTTGTGTACCTGCATACGCCAATTGTTACAGCCAGCGACGCAGAAGGCGCCGGCGAAATGTTCCGCGTGACTACCCTGCCTTTTGACAATCCGCCACGCAACGAAGACGGCAGCATCAATTTTACAGAAGACTTCTTCGGACGCGCGACCAACCTGACCGTAAGCGGCCAGCTTGAAGGCGAACTGGGTGCTACTGCATTTGGCGAAGTGTACACTTTCGGGCCTACTTTCCGCGCAGAAAACTCCAACACGGCGCGTCACCTTGCTGAGTTCTGGATGATTGAACCGGAAGTTGCATTCAACGACCTTAACGATAACGCTGATCTCGCTGAAGAATTCATTCGTTATGTCATCAAATACGCTTTGGAGCATAACCGCGAAGACCTGGAGTTCCTCGCACAAAGACTGATTGACGAAGAAAAACAAAAGCCGCAGAATGAGCGCAGCGAAATGGGTCTGATCGAGAAGCTCGAATTTGTGATCAACAACAAATTTGAACGTGTCACGTATACCGAAGCTATCGATATCCTCTTAAACTCGCCGGCGTATAAAAAGAAAAAATTCCAGTACGATGTAAGCTGGGGCATTGATATGCAAAGCGAACATGAACGTTACCTGGTAGAAAAACATTTCAAGAAACCTGTAGTAGTTACGGACTACCCGAAAGACATCAAGGCGTTTTACATGCGTCAGAATGACGACGGTAAAACCGTAGCTGCGATGGATATTCTTGCTCCTGGCATCGGAGAAATCGTAGGTGGCTCACAAAGAGAAGAACGCCTCGACAAGCTGGAACAGCGCATGAATGAGATGCATATTCCAACAGAAGAAATGTACTGGTATCTCGACACACGCCGTTTCGGAACTGTACCGCACGCAGGCTTCGGTCTGGGTTTTGAACGTCTGGTGTTGTTTGTAACCGGCATGACTAATATCCGCGATGTAATCCCATTCCCTCGCACACCTAAGAACGCAGAGTTTTAATTTTTACCATATTTATAATAAGCAAAACGTCACGTACATCACGTGGCGTTTTTTTTATGTCCACGAAAATCTGGCACGAGATTTGAGCTAATAAAATATTCTGTTTTTTGTACGCATACCGTTGCTGCTCACAAATTGTTTGTGGGATTGAAACACCGGCCTATTCCTGGGCCGGTATTTAATTATTACCGGTTATCTGATGAAAAAAATATTTCTATCATATTTTTCTTTTACGCAGTCAGAACGTCGCGGGGCCAGCGTGCTGATAATTCTGCTATTGATTTTACAGGCCGTCTTTTTCACGATGAGTTTCATGACGGTTCCGTATGAGACTACTGCTGAAGAAGCGGAATGGCGGCTGGCGTGGGTAAAACGGCAAATGAACGAACGCGCTGAAGAAACAAAAAATGGAACAGTTCCCGATATGGCAACCCTATTCTCTTTTGATCCCAATACACTTGACAGCGCCGAATTCCGCAAACTCGGACTAAAAGAAAAAACGGTCCACCTCCTTCTGAACTGGCGACGCAAGGGAAAAGTCTTTTACAAAAAAGAGGACCTAAAACCGTTGTACACGCTGAGCGATGCGGACTATGAACGTATCGAGCCGTTTATCAAAATCAGCAACACAACAGGTGCTGAACATTTTTCATCCTATCCAACTTATAAGCGGGAACCCGAGCCTGCATTTCTAAATCTCAATTCGACAGACTCTGCCTCTTTGGTTAAGTTAAATGGCATCGGTCCCACGCTGGCACATAAAATCGTTGCCAGAAGGCAGGCATTGGGTGGCTTTATCAATTACGAACAACTATTAGAAATTTACCGTTTCCCCGATTCCACATTTCAACAGCTACAACAAAAGCTTCGTATTGACCCATCCGCCATAATTAAAATAAAATTAAATACATGTAGTATAGAACAATTAAAAGCACATCCTTATATAGGAGAAAAGGTCGGCAACAACATTATTTTATTGCGGAATGGCCTGGGACACTACGAAAATATTGAACAATTAAAGCAGGTGCCGTTGATGAATGCCGAAATTTATCGTAAAATTGCGCCTTATTTCATAGCAGAATAGCCTTTTTTATGGATTTTAAGTATACAGACACACAGGTGCAGATCGCTGAAATGGTTCGTGATTTTGCAAACAAGCACATTCGTCCTAAAATGATGGAATGGGATGAAGCGCAGAAATTCCCAATTGATCTCTTCCGCGAAATGGGTAAGCTTGGCCTGATGGGTGTATTGGTTCCAGCTGAATATGGTGGTTCCGGCCTTGGTTACTTTGAATACGTTACAGTAATCAGCGAAGTGGCAAAAGTTTGTGGTTCTATCGGTCTTTCCGTAGCAGCACACAACTCTCTTTGCACAGGTCACATCCTGTATTTTGGTAACGAGGAACAAAAGAAAAAATATCTTCCTAAACTGGCTACTGCCGAATGGATCGGCGCATGGGGCCTTACCGAAGCTAATACAGGCAGTGATGCAGGCAATATGCGTTGCACCGCTACCAAAGATGGTGACGAATGGGTTTTGAACGGTACTAAAAACTGGATTACGCACGGTATCAGCGGCGAAGTAGCTGTAGTACTGGCTCGTACTGGCGAACCCCGTGCTAAAAACAACGTAACTGCATTTATCGTAGAACGTGGCACTCCTGGTTTTTCTGCCGGCAAGAAAGAAAACAAACTGGGTATGCGTGCTTCCGAAACAGCTGAGCTGATCTTCGATAACTGCCGCATCTCTGACGCACAGCGTATGGGCGAAGTTGGCGAAGGTTTCCATCAGGCAATGAAAGTGCTGGACGGCGGTCGTATCTCTATCGCTGCATTGTCACTGGGTATCGCAAAAGGTGCTTACGACGCTGCACTGAAATATTCTAAAGAACGTCATCAATTTGATCAGCCAATTTCTAATTTCCAGGCAATCGCGTTTAAAATCGCTGACATGGCTACAAAAATTGAAGTAGCTGAAAACCTGATTTATCAAGCTGCTGACATGAAAAACCGTGGCGTGAAAATGACGAAAGAATCTGCAATGGCGAAAGCTTACGCTTCTGAAATCTGCGTGCAGATTGCTACAGACGGCGTACAGATTTTCGGTGGTTACGGTTATACAAAAGATTTCCCTGCAGAAAAATTCTACCGTGATTCTAAGCTGTGTACTATCGGTGAAGGAACTACGGAGATTCAAAAACTGGTCATCTCCCGCGATATTCTGAAATAGGGCCTCTTCCGAAAAGGATGAGCACTCCAAACGCGGGTGGGCAATCGTGAATGGTGAATGGTCAATAATTAGCGCGAGGCTTCGTATTTATCAAATTATTTTTAGCCCGAAAGCTATATAAATAAAGGGATGTTGCTCGCAACATCCCTTATTCGTTTTTTGAGGTTTCACATTTTAAGTATTAACCTACAACTTATAACCTATAACTTAAAACGTAGAACTTATCTCGTGAAAACCTCCCAGATTCCGGTAGTATCAGTTTCCTGCAGTACCGTGAGGTTGGTTTGGGTAAGATTGTGAATATTCAGGATCGACGTATCGTTTGGACCCTGGTTGGTAACAACAACGCGAAGCACCTGATCGTTATTAATGAATGCCCAATTACCTTTAAAGATAGTGGTATCAGCGTTGACCACTAAATTCAGCTGATAAGTATTGTCTGAATAAAAATTTACGTTGGCAGAGGTATTTATCGACGCTACCGGCACAGCTTCATTGCTGTCAACTACATTGTTTCCGTTCTTATCCGGCCCCATCTGCGCCATAGCCCATTGGCCATTTATCAGGATGTCCTTCCGCGACTGGGAGTCATCTGATTTTTTACAGGAAGTGGTGGAGAAAGCAGCGATCGCAAGCACAATGGCAGAGGCATTCAATATTCGTTTTTTCATAAGAAACCGAAAGCTATTTTATTAATGGGATGAATTTCGTTTGAAACAAAATAGTGCGTCAAAACTGAATATTCAACATTCTTCCATTATTTATTTGTGTCGCTATCCTTTCGGGTTTAAAGCAAGCTTGATACGTTCTGTAAGGTCTTGCAAATGGTATTTACTCATCTTATCAGACGTTGCCGGAATAGCAGTAAGCATTTGTGTACGCAGACTTACGAGCTGTGCTCTGGCCACTGATGAAACATCAGTATTTTTAATATTCGGTCCGGAAAGTGCTGCCATAATTGACGCCAGATCGGAAGACTGCGCCGGATTCATCAGGTTAATGAGATTGTCGATATATGCTTTCTGCAAATTACGACGGTATCCATCTATCGGTTTATGAGACATTAATTCAGCCCATATTCCTTTGCGCAGATCATCCGTCACTTCATCGAGATTGTAGGTATTAGCGGTTCCAAAGCGCGTGCTGCAAATAGTAATCCTGTATAGCCGGGCAGCCGACATCAGACTATTGAGTACCGAGATTTGCGTATTTCCAACTGCGTCGAGCGTTACTGGATTACTGAATTTATTGAGTACATTTTTATCGACCAGCCAGGTTGGTGTTTCGAAAAGCTGTTTATTTAAAAATGCTACCGCATCTTTCTGCATTGCTTTTGGCGTTGGTTCGTACACATCTCCGGTTTGCTCTACGCTTTTCGGCGTTTCATAAATACCACCTACATTTTTAAGCACATGGTACATGTAACGTCTGTATTGATCAGTCAGCGAGCTATACATATCTTCCAGATTGTCGTAGCGATCCGCCTCTTCTTTTGTCCATTCGTTCAGATGCAGCATGATGCGTTTCAGGTTTTTGATGCCGTATTCACTTGCACGCATGGCATTGTCACCAAGATCTTCCGTTTGCGAACGCGGGTCAAACGGATTTGTTTCTGTACCAAACCAAAGACGCGGGTTAGCTTTCAGACTATCGATAATCCATTTATTAACGATTTTCTTGTCGTCTTTTTCATTTGCAGCAAAACTTGCACTATACCCCCATTTGATTGCCCATTTATCATAATCGCCGACACGTGGGAACATGCCTTTATCGGTAATATTATCTTCTGGCTGCGCCACGTAATTGAAACGGGCATAGTCCATAATTGAAGCGGTATGACCATTGGCTTCCACCCAAGCTTTATTACGCAGATTTTCTACCGGGGTACGGCTGCTGCTGCCCATATTGTGCCGCAATCCCAGCGTATGGCCTACTTCGTGAGAGGAAACAAAACGGATCAATTGTCCCATCAGAGAATCGGGAAACTTCATTGCCCGGGCACGAACGTCTACCGCTGAAGCCTGAATCATATACCAGTCATGTACGAGCTTCATGACATTGTGATACCAGCCGATATGGCTTTCCAGAATTTCGCCGCTGCGTGGGTCGTGAATGTTCGGTCCGTAAGCATTTTCGATGTCGGATGCGAGATAACGGATCACAGAATACCGGGCATCTTCCAGATTCATCGTGGAATCTTTTTCCGGCCATTCTTTTGCCACGATCGCATTTTTGAAACCGGCTTTCTCAAAGGCAACCTGCCAGTCATTAACGCCTTGTATCAGGTAAGGACGCCATTGTTTCGGTGTCGCAGGATCAATGTAATAAACGATTGGCTTCTTTGGTTCCACCAGTTCACCACGTTTCCATTTTGCGATGTCTTCGTCTTTTGGCTCCAGACGCCAGCGAACAATAAAAATCTGGTTGTCTACTTTTTGCTGCTGATCATTAAACACCGTATAATCATCTGCGAAAAAGCCTACACGCGGATCAAACAAACGCTTTGCCATTGGCTGTTTCGGCAAAAGGATGAATGAATTATTCATTTCCAGCGTTACAACCCCAGTGGCATAGGCTGCAGGAAATGCCTTCACGCCGGGCACTGGTGTGGTGGATGGTGACGAACTAAATGTACGCACCGTTTTTACTTCAGTATTGATCGGGTAGCTGTGAATAGCATCGATATAAGAACGGTCGCTGAGCTGCGAACTAAGTCCAAAACGACGTTTGGTACCTGCACTCAGGCCAACCGGCTGATTGTCTCCTTTAAAGAAATCAGTTACATCGATCACGAGGGAATTGGAATCTTTGCCGAATGCTTTAATATCGAATGCAGCTACAATTGGATTCAGATTGGAATTGGTAACAGCTTTATAAATTTCGTTACTACTGTCCGCCACGCTGATGGTCGTAACCACACGCATGAATACATTTTTATTTGGGCCTTTCTCCCACTCTATTGTTTGCTGATTTTCCAGTTCACCAGCGTACACGCCAACACCACCAGCTATTTTACTATAACGGGTAGTCACAATCATTTCGCGGTTGAGCAGCGAGTCTGCAATTTCGAAGTACCATTTATCTTCTACTTTATGGACGGTGAAAAGCCCTTTCTGTGAAACCGCTTTTGACGTGATGACTTTACTGTATGGTTTTATGGAAGACTTAGCTGCTGCTGAATCTGCTGATTTAGCAGCGGCTGCGGCCGCCTGATCTTTTTTATTTTTCTTATGCTTTCCCATCGCCAGAGGCGTGAGCAATAGTAATGGAACAACGATCCATATTTTCTTCATACCGGTGTGTTGTGGCTTTTTTGCAGCGTATAAATGTAGCTCGTCCTTTTTGCTTGAACAAAAAGGACCAAAAATTCAAGGCTTTAGGGAAACTCCAGCTAAAATGAAAAGGCATTTCGCTGCAATTATTAAAGCTTACTATTGGGGCGGCATGCAATTCCGCGCAATTCTATTACCAATCGTAGCAATTCTGACAACCATCATAATTGCGGACGCTGTATGCATTTCATTTTTTAACGCCGTAGTTTCCTTAGGCCGGATGTGTTATGCAAGCTCAGCTATAGTCAAACACTAGCAAGTGACATAAGATAGCGTTCTGAAGCCTGGCAGCACAGTAGCATTTAAGCTAGATCGAGCTACCGTCGAAACCACGGAGTGAGCTGGTTTCGACTGCCTTTTTTTTGCTTACTTTTTTGGGCAAGCAAAAAAGTAAGAAGAAGCCCGAGAGGATTCCATCGCTGAGCAGAAAGCCTGCAGCTTTATCTGGGCATCAAACAAAAAAGGTTGCCTCAGTCGAGGCAACCTTTTCAAAAGTATTTGGAGGAAGATTAATAATCACCCAGTGTTTCCGGAAGTTGAGCCATTGCATCAGACAATTGGCCTTCGTTTGGCGCAATACCATGCCATTCGTGTGTGCCTTCCATGAAGCTGACACCTTTACCCATTACAGTAGTCATCAGGATACAAACAGGCTTGCCTTTGCCAGATGCTGCTTTTGCTTCAGCAAGACCTTTTACTACTTCAGCCATGTTATTACCGTCCATTTCAATCACATGCCAGTCGAAAGCAACAAACTTAGCTTTCAGATTACCCAGATTCATTACCTGGCTGGTAGGACCGTCAATCTGCTGACCGTTTACGTCAATCGTCATGATCAGATTGTCCAGTTTATGGTGTGCAGCAAACATGATTGCTTCCCAGTTCTGACCTTCCTGCAGTTCGCCGTCACCGTGCAGTGAATATACGATAGAGGCGTCGTTGTTCAATTTTTTTGTAACCGCTGCACCGCTCGCTACGCTCAATCCCTGACCTAGGGAACCAGAAGCGATACGTACGCCTGGCAAACCTTCATGGGTTGTAGGGTGACCTTGCAGACGGGTATTGATAAAACGGAATGTGTTCAGTTCGTTTACCGGGAAATATCCGGCGCGAGCCAAAACGCTGTAAAACACAGGAGAGATGTGTCCGTTTGACAGGAAGAAAAGATCTTCACCGATTCCGTCCATTTTAAAGTCCGGATTGTGTTTCATTGCCTCAAAGTACAGGGCAACCAGGAAATCTGTACAACCCAAAGAACCACCAGGGTGGCCGCTTTGTGATGCATATACCATTCTTACGATGTCACGGCGAACCTGTGTCGCGATTTGTTCCAGTTTTTGCAATTCCATTAGTGCAGCAAATTGTGGCGCAAAAGTAGGCAATAATCGGCTAAAATTAATGTGGGAATGTGTTTAATGTGGGAAATGTGCTCCGAATTTGACAATTCGGCAATTCGGCGATGCGACAATTCTCATGATTTGAAAACATATTCAATGCAAAAAATTGATTAGCACATTCATTAGATGAACACATTTACCACATTGGTCCACATTAGCACATTCCCCACATTTTTTAAGTTATTTTGCGGGTAAGATGAAGGGCGAAGCTGCTAAGAATAGTTTTTTTACTAAATCATTAATGAATTGGCATGAAAGGGATAACACCCGGGATCTGCCCTGGAAATCGGAAAAAGACCCTTATAAGATCTGGTTGTCGGAAATCATTTTGCAACAGACACGCGCTTTACAGGGATTACCTTATTATCTGAAATTTACAGAAGCTTTTCCTACTGTAAAAGATATGGCGGCATGCGCCGATGAACAAGCTTTTCGCCTGTGGCAAGGGCTCGGCTATTACAACCGCTGCAAAAATATGCTGGCCACGGCGCGTTTTATTACAGATGAGCTTGACGGTCATTTCCCTGATAAACATGAAGATATCCTGAAGCTAAAAGGCATTGGCCCGTATACCGCGGCAGCGATTGCGTCATTTGCGTTTGGTTTGCCACATGCTGTAGTAGACGGCAATGTGTACCGGGTACTTGCCCGCTATTTTGGAATTGAAACGCCTTTTGACACGACTGAGGGTAAAAAATTGTTTGCCGAAAAAGCGCAGTCTTTACTTAACACGTCTGACAGCGCCGGTTATAATCAGGCGATTATGGACCTGGGAGCAACTGTTTGTACACCACAAACCCCGAAATGTGGTGACTGTCCGTTGCAAAGGAATTGTACGGCTTTTCATGAAAACACCATTGCCCTGCTTCCTGTAAAAAGCAAAAAGACAGTAGTGGGCACACGCTTTTTCCATTATCTGCTTTTACAAACAGACGATCAGATCTGGATTAGAAAACGGACGGGGAAAGACATCTGGCAAAACCTGCATGAGCCATTTCTACTAGAATATTCGGAGGCCCTGAACTCCAACTCGCTGCAGGCATTAATGAACGAGAAAGGTCTTCATTTTTCTACCGAAAATATGGTTTATGAAGGCAACCTAAAACAAAGACTGACACACCTGCTCGTGGAGACTCGTTTTTTTGGTATAAAAATGAAAGCTCCCATAAAACTGCCTGATAATGATGGCACATGGGTTTCTGTTAAAGACCTAAAAAATATCGCTTTTCCCAAAACGCTTGTTTCTTTTTTTGAAAAAAAATTATACTTTTAAGATTAACAAGGTTATAATTTTTATTTAATTGAAAAATTGGAACTAATATGAGAGGTGTTAACCGAGTAATGTTGATAGGAAATTTAGGCCGGGACCCTGATCTCCAATACCTGGAAGGTAATATCGCGGTGGCAAAATTTCCACTCGCCACTACCGAAACTTTCAAGGACAAAAACGGAAATCTTGTTTCTCAAACAGAATGGCATACAGTAGTTCTATGGAGAGGTCTGGCGGAACTCGCGCAAAAATATCTGCATAAAGGAAGCCTTGTTTTTATTGAAGGTCGCTTGCGTACCCGCACCTGGGAAGACAAAGACAAAAACCGCCGCTTTAGCACGGAGATTGTCGGCGATAACTTGGTAATGCTGGACAAACGCAAAGAAAACGGTCCGAATGAGTTTCCGAGCACCGAAACGCCAACCACGGATCTCAGCTCTTATCAGTCTCCTGACCTCAATTATGATGCCGGTACACTCGGCGCAACCAAAGACGATTTACCTTTTTAATAAAGCGTTTTAAACTAATGAGAAGGGAAAGAATATTATTGGGTATTCTTTCCCTTTTTTATATTTTTGATCAATTCACCAAATCACTGGGCTTTGGAAAGTACATCTGAAGGAGAGACGATATTGAACCATATATTTCTGGATGCTGCACCCGCAGCGTTTTCCGTTTCTAACGTCACTATCCTCATTATCATTATCCTTATTCTTTTGTTGCTCACGGCCATTACTGCCGGCGCAGAGACAGCATATTTTTCGCTGAAAGCAAAGGATATCAACTATCTGAAGACCAAGGAACAACCAAGCGCACGCCAGGCAATTCAACTGCTGGAACAACCGAAGCAATTGCTGGCTACGATACTGGTTGCCAATAATTTCGTAAATATCGCTATCGTAATTACTACCAACCTCCTGGTGAGTCAACTCTTGCCACCGGATATTGGTCAGGTAATGTCTTTTGTGATCCAGATCATTGTTGTTACGTTTTTACTCGTGCTTTTCGGAGAAGTGTTACCGAAGGTATATGCTACGCAGAATAACATGCGTATGGCCCTGTTCGCCGCACCGGTACTGAAACTGCTGACCGGTCTCTTCAAACCAGTGAGCAATATGCTGGTTTCTTCTACCAATTTCATTGAGAAAAAGATCGGTTCGACACCTACAGCAAACCTAAGCAGTGAGGACTTTGAACATGCGATCGAAATCACAGTTGGCCATACCGCCACGCGCGAAGAGGTAAATATCTTTAAGGGCATCCTGAAATTCGGCAACATTACGGTTCGCCAGATCATGCGTACGCGTATGGATGTTTCGGGTATTCCTTATGACTATACATTTCCTCAGGTTCAGAAATATGCAATTGAGGTCGGATATTCGAGAATGCCGGTGTACAGGGAAAATCTTGACAAAGTTGCAGGGATGATCCATACAAAGGATTTTTTGCCGCATACGGAAGATGATGCGTTTGACTGGCACGCGCTAATTCGTCAGGCGTATTTTGTGCATGAAGGAAAGCTGATTGAGGATTTGCTGCATGAATTCCAACAGAAGCGTATTCACTTTGCAATTGTGGTAGATGAATTTGGCGGAACTTCCGGTATTGTGACGCTGGAAGATATCATGGAAGAAATTATCGGTGATATCAAAGATGAATTTGACGAAGAGGATGTAAACTTTAAGAAGATTGACGACTACAATTATATTTTCGAGGGTAAAACACTGATTAATGATGTGTGCCGTGTGATCGGCACTTCTTCGGAAACGTTTGAGAATGTGCGCGGGGAAAGTGATTCGCTGGCTGGTCTGATTCTGGAAATTTCGGGTAAGTTCCCGGCGGTAAATGAAACGATCAGCTTTGAGGAATATGATTTTACGGTTCTGGAAGTGGATAAGATGCGGATTACGAAAATCAAACTGACGATTAATGAGCCTTCAGAGATGGATGAGGAATAACTTAGAAAGTCAAAATTCAAAAGTCAAAAACTAAAAGTTGCGACGTTTTATAAATGATTGAGCTGCGGTGTGAACCGTGGCTTTTTTTATGTTGAGATCTTTAGGCGGTCAGGAGACTTCGCTTAACTTTTTTCTCACGGAGGCACAAAGGCACGGAGTGTATTTTTCTGAGGGTCATCATGAGGAAGAGGGACGACGACGTGATGATCTGATTTCGAGTTTGGTGTTCGGAGTCAACTTTTTTCTCGCGGAGGCACAAAGGCACGGAGCATATTTTTCTGAGGGGTCATCATGAGGAAGAGGGACGACGTCGTGATGATCTGATTTCGAGTTTGGTGTTCGGAGTCAACTTTTTCTCGCGGAGGCACAAAGGCACGGAGTATACTTTTCTGAGGGGTCATCATGAGGAGGAGGGACGACGTCGTGATGATCTGATTTCGAGTTTGGTGTTCGGAGCTCCGCTGTTGACGTTCGGAGCTCAAACGTTGGTGCTTTTTACTCCGATGTTGGCGCTTTTTACTCGGATGTTGAGGTTCAGACCTCGGACGTCGAGGCTTTTTACTCCGATGTTGGAGTTTTTTACTCGGATGTTGAGGTTCAGAACTCGGACGTTGAGTTTTTTTTACTCCGATGTTGGAGCTTTTTACTCGGCGCGAAATCAGGTTGCCACTTCGTCGTACCTCCTCATCGCAATGACCATGTTTTTATCTAACTGGTTAGGTGAAACTCGCAATGAACAATACCCGCGCGGGTCTTTCCGAGAAGGAACGACGTGGGAATCTGATTTCGGGGATTATGGAATTATAGGTGCGTTTGCTAAATAGCGGCGCTGACGATGAACGGAGCGCCGCAACGGTGTTTAAACGGAGTGATGGTGCTGGTGGCAAAAGTTGTTTTATAGTGCCAGATACACAATGTACTGACGTTAGTCTATTGCGTGTTATCGCCAGTCGGGAGACCGGCACGAACATTAGACACGCGTCGCCCTTCGGAAGACTCACGGCAGCAGTTCATCGGGCTTTAAGCCCTGAAAAAAGCAAGCTCCCGTACAAGAATGCACAGGAGCTTTATTACGAAACTCAAGGTTAATTTTTGAATGAGAAAGAGTAAGAGTGGATAACCTTAAGGAATAAGAGCCTCTTTAAATTATGTTTAATGAATAATAAACCGGGCAATATCTGTATTGGACTGCGCGCTCATCAGTTTTACGAAATACATACCGGCAGCAAGATCTGTTGTGCCAATTGTAATCTTACCACTATTATCCACATTTGATTTGGTGATAAGCTGGCCAACTGAATTGAAAACTGCCACTTGTCCGGCGATGTAACTATCGGAGAAAGCGACCGTCACATCTTCACCTTTTGATACCGCGGTAGGATACACTTTTACGAAATCGTTGTTGTCCTTTCCGGGATAAAAAGTCAGCGTGTTGGAATAAGTATAACTTCCATCGAGATCTACCATACGAAGGCGATAGTAAATACTATTGCTGATTACGGAACGGATGTCATCGTTCAGTGCATAATCAGATGTAGTTGTCTTTGTACCTGCGGCTGCTACTTTGCCTACTGAATTCCATTCGCGGGCATCTTCACTTCTGAGTACGTCAAAATAGCTGGTGTTCTTTTCATTGGCCGACTGCCATTTCAGGAAAACAGTTTTGTTGCTTAGCGTACCGCTGAAGTTGAGCAACGTGAGTCCTAAGGGCGCGGGATTGATCGCGATTGTGGACTGCAGGGCTACATTGCCGCTATTGACAGGCGCCAAAGAAGACGCGCTCTGATAAAAAACAGCAGCATTGTTGGTACGGTCTACCCCATCGATGGCAATACTGGTTGCCCACAATGGTGCGCCCGTATTATTGTTGATCTGGTTGTTGCCCCAGTCAGTCATGAGCACATCTGTGGGCGCTACACCTGAAGGCAATGTGATTGTAGCCAGCAGATAGTCTGTATTGGCCGCAAATGTAGTACCGGAAATATTCGGATTAGACGTGTAAGAAAACTCTGTATTCCACATATTACCGTTGGCAGTGCTGGTAACAGTTTGATGTGCAGCGGAGCCTAGGTACGTACTGTTTGAAGCAGCTCCCCAAAGTGCATCAGGATTGGGGAAAGTTTGAGGGATCTGGAGTACAAACGTAACATTGGAGATGCCTGTAGTGACAGGACCAATTGCTGCGGTTGTTCTGAAAAAAACCTGGAGTGTCGTAGGACTGATTTTAGCCATCGTAAACTGTGCAGTTTGCGCGCCACCGGTGAATGCGCCGGCAAGCAAGGCTAAAACGATTGCAACTTTTTTCATGAGAAGAAAATTTTGGCTGTGTTCTATTTATGGGAGTTGTTCTTGAATAAATCCAAATTCTAATCCGGACAATGGGGCTGCGAGCAAGAGATCGCGGTCATTATTTGGTGCGGTGTAGTATGACTGGCCATCCATGTTGATATCGGCAGTCTGATAAGTAGTTATATAGCCAAATTGATTGCCAGAAAGCTGTACTAATTGTGCATCACGGTCATTGCCCGGCGCTGTGAAATAAATCTTACCATCGCGGTTTACATCGCCCATCCACATTGCGTAGACACCTGGTGACACCTGTATTTGTGCGCCAGAACCGTAAGTAGCCGTTGTTGTAAAGTCGATCGTATTCGCCTGTCCGGAGATTACCACGGGAGTTGCTGTCATCACGCCAAGGTGATTTCTATGTTTTACAGATACATAGTAAGTGCCCGGAGGAAGCATTACGCCAAGCTGATTGCCATCTGCGCCTACAACATGTCCGTTTCTTTCTATCAATGCGGAAACAGTGTGTACGACAGAATCAGCTTTAGAGCCGCTTCTTAATTCGATCAACACCCAGTCGACCACAGCGCTGTTGGTGCCTGCATTTACATTGAGCACCGTACTGTTTGTAGTTTCTTCACCACCACCTACTTGTTTGAAACGCGTACTGCTTGTGGTGTTGTAAGGTTGTGCAAGCGGAATCAGTGCATTTTGACGGAGGTTATCTCTCATGATCGTTCCGCCACCATTACCCTGCAGCGCACCTTGCAACAATGCGGTTACATTCACCACAGTTACCGGACCAAGACCACCAAATGCGGTTGGCATGAAATCGAGGCCATCATTGTTTGCAATACCATCGCCGTCCGGATCTATAGGATTATCTACTCTGCCATCACCATTAGCATCAAGATAACCCAGACCAACAGAAGTAATGTCGTTGATACCATCGTTATTACTATCGCCGTCTATAAAGTTTGGTGTACCATCGCTATCCTGATCTTGCGGCAACGGATCGGCCGCATCACCGAAGGCAGCAGGCAAACCGTCTACGCTGTTTTGAATACCATCACCATCCGTATCCGGACCATCTACCACACCATCTTTATTCGCGTCTACATAACCGGTAATACCACTTTCGATCAGATCACTGATGCCGTCATTATCAGAGTCGAGATCGCGTGCATCCGGAACACCGTCGCCATCAGTATCTCTGAACACAATATCATTTGCATCGCCCCATACTGCAGGATTTCCATCTGCTACGCCAAATATGCCATCGCCATCTGTATCAGTGCCATCTACCATGCCATCACCATTTGCATCGGCAGTAAGCGGCAAGCCACTTTCTCTGACATCATTGATACCATCATTATCGCTATCCAGATCGCGGAGATCAGGAATACCATCGCCATCTGTATCTCTAGGCGCAATATCACCCGCATCTCCGTAGACAGCCGTATTGCCATCTGCTACGCCAATGATACCATCACCATCGGTATCCGTACCATCTACCATACCATCGCCGTTTGCATCAGCGGTAAGTGGTAAGCCACTTTCTTTCACATCATTGATACCATCATTATCACTATCCAGATCACGGAAATTTGGAACACCATCACCGTCCGTATCTCTGAGCGTTGCCAGCGCATCACCGAATCCACGCGCACGCAGGTCTACTGAATCCATAATACCATCGCCGTCTGCGTCCGCATTATCAGCCATACCATCGTTGTTGGCATCTGTGTAGGTTTTGCCTGATTCTCTGATATCGTTAACGCCATCGTTGTCGCTGTCGAGATCACGAAAATCTGCTACCCCATCGCCGTCCGTATCTTTCAGCGCTGCCAGTGTTGCCGCACCGCGTGCCGCATTGTTACCATCGGCACTATCTCTGATACCGTCAAAATCTGTATCCGGCCCGTCTACTACGCCATCGCCATTTGCATCAAGAAGACCGGTTCTTCCACTTTCTTTCAGATCGGTAATGCCGTCGTTATCGCTATCCAGATCTACGAAATCCGGAACACTATCTCCATCTGCATTTGCGATTGTGTAGTTGTTATCGCTGGTAGCAAGATCTGCAGCTTCCAATACATCCGCCTGACCATTTGTACCGAATGAAATTCCCGCATCAATCACACCATCATGGTTTACATCTAATGTTGCGAGTAATGTTGCGGAGATACCAGATTCATACAAATCAGGAATACCATCGTTATCGCTATCAAGGTCGAGGTAGTTTGGAATACCGTCACCATCTGCATCATCATTTGTCGGATCACCGTCGTGATTGGTATCTTCTCTGATATCTGAAATGCCATCGTTATCGCTATCCTGATCACAGGCATCTGCAATGCCATCACCATCTGTATCTCTTGATGCTGATTTTAGTGTGGTGGAGTTAGTACAGGCATCACATGCATCAGGAACGCCATCACCATCCGTGTCGACTGCATCATTTTTGGTAAGACCGCAAACTTCATTACAGTCTGGCACACCATCACCATCGTCGTCACGCACCACATAAGCGTAATAAATATTGTAAGTACCACCCAGTGCTGCACTGATCAATCCCGCATCAAAACGGATCTGCACTTCATTAAATGGAACCGTTGCCTTGATACCTACAGTAGTCACACCGGTTACAGGATTTAACAGCGAGGTGCCCAGGAGGCTTGCGCCGTTCCCCGATTGTACGAGTGTGCCTGCATTATATAAATTGATCGTTATCGCATTTAAGATGCCGAGATCTAACAATGTGGCCGCTCGCGAAAGTGCAAAACCCGCAAATGTATTGGCAGGAAAAGTACCGCCGGTACCATTGCCCACCGACATCTGTCCGCCACACCCAACGCTGAGAATAGCTGGTGTATAAGTGGCGAAATTGGTAAGGCTGGCGTCAACAAGGTTGGCTGTACCGGCCATTGACTGACCGATACAAACCACACCAAACGTATTGGTACGCGCAGCTACTACGGCTCCTGTATAAGGTGCAGCCTGCGTGCTCGTAAGAACCTGCTGACAACTGGTACAAGCAGCGCCGCTTTCAAACGCGTAATAAATATTGATGGCGCCTGTGTTTACGCCAAGTGTATTATTTGTTACTAAACGAACTTCATTAAATGGCTTTGTAGTAGTGATCGAAACTTCTTTTTCAGAAGTATCACCTGTTGCCAGTGCAGAGATGGTAATGCCCGTTCCGCTTGAGTTACCGAGATTCACGGAATCTTGTTGCTGACCGTGCAGGTAAGTTACGATCGATAAAGAATTGAGCACATTTGCGGTAAGCAAACTGGAAGCATAACCAATCATAAAACCAGCTTTGTTACCCGCCGGGTAAACATTCTGGAGATCTGTAACACCTGCAAAAACTGCAGTACTCAATAACGGTGTCGCTGCAGGAACTGTAAAGGTTGCATACGTTCTTTTATCGCCGTCGTTGATATTACCAGGGTTCGCCAGCGTTACCAACGCATTCAGTAAACCACCGTTGAAGTTGACTTGCGTTTGATTCCCGGCAAGCTGTTTATAACAATAGCCTGCGGTGAATGAATTACCACAGTTGGAGTCAAATGCCATCGCATAATAAATACGAAATGCACTGAGGCCACCCACCACTGAGGTGAATACAAATCGTACTTCATTAAACGGAAGTGTTGTTTTAAAATTCAAATAGATTTTCCCCGATGTACCGCTCAAAGCCGATACAGACAAGCCATTCGAGATATTCTTCGATTCAGCGAGTGTACCATTGTTATAAGTCTGTACGGTAAAGCTGCTCAGAATATTTGCCGTGAGCAATCCATTTCCCAGATCTACAACATACCCCGCTTCATACCCTGCGGGATAAGTGTTAACCGAATCAACAACTGTAACGCCGTTACCAGCAAGCAATCCAACCGCTGTATTGAAGTTGGCGTAATTGTTGGTATTAGCATCTGTCATGTTTTTGATGCTGTCGGCATACGTACACGCCACACACAATACGCCAGACTGCACTGCTGTGGCTGTTTTGCCGAAACCTGTCATTGGCGTGTAGCACATTGTCCCGTTCTGGGCGACCGCATGCTGCGCAATAAAAATGAGAAATGAAAGGAGGCCTAAAAGGCGAATTCTGGGACATAGAAGTCCACTCGTTTTCTTGGTAGTAGTCGTTTTCATGATTCTACTTTTGTAAGGGAAACAGTAAGATTAAAAGCAAGAAGAATAGCCACCACAGCGTTTTTACGCTCCCCGAGTTTCGCTATCCCAATCCCATTACAAAAGTAGAATCACTATTAATTGTTAAATAAAATTTAGTACCAAAGTATCGTTGAACTTCTACACAAAAAACAAGTTATTCACCTGACAAAACTAAAGATCCTGCAATTTCACAATGCCATTCTTTAATGCAAACTTGATGATACCGGCAATGTTTTTGGAACCGATACGTTTGGCAATATTGTTGCGGTATTGCTCTACAGTCCGCTCAGACAAATAGATTTCCTTACTGATTTCTTTAGCTGTTTTTTCTTTACAGATAAGCTTGATTATCTCTACTTCTTTATGCGTGAATTCGCGATCTGCAATTGTGTATTTCACATGATCAGAATTATTGGAAAGACGGTTGATTAACTGATTGCGCGCCTCTACACAGAAGTATTCCTTCCCGGACATGATTACCTGAATTGCGTTGAGCAATTCTTCATCATCGTTTGTTTTCAAAACATACCCGTTCACGCCGGCATAAAACATGTTTACGATCGCCTCTTGATCGAAACTGAATGAATAAGCCAGAATCTTCGTTTTAGGATAGCGGTACTTTATTTCCCGCACGATGATGTCGCCTGTGATTTCCTGGAGGACGTAATCGATAATAACGAGATCGGGTTCAAACTGGTCTAGCAAACTGATTGCTGCTTCTTTCGTGTGCGCCTCGTAAAATTGGGAAACCTGATTTCCGATTAAGAGTTTAATTCCATTAATGATCATTTTATGATCATCGATAACCAGCAATTTCGACAATGAAACCTGCGTTCTCATGGTTGTACTTTTTAAAAGACTGTTCATAACGTATATGCTTGAGTTAAGTGCCTAAAAGACATTTATCTGAGCCATTAAGTAAACAGGGGAAACCGATGGACGTATTGTACTTACAACCCAATACCAACGTATTGTAAGTTGTTCAATTCAAAAAATTCAGTTTTGTTTATTCTCCCCCTTTTGACAACTATAACTTATTTAACAACAGAATTATATTATCTGTTTTTCAAGGAGTTATAAGGTCAATTTCAAAGCTATTACTTTCATGGCAGATAAAAAATTGAACAAGTTCACTTTTTATACTAAGATTTTTCAGTAAAATTGTACTATTCATTCATGTAAAATGTTTTATACTCTATATAATATTATATACGTAACAAAATAGGTTATGGTTTAACTCTTATAAAAAACGAGCCGCAGCTGATTTAAAATTGTATTTTCCACAAATATGTGAGTGATAAAAGATGCCCACATTTCAATAATACGGTAGTACAGTTTCAAAGAGAAAATGCAAACGATGGTGTGACTTGCAGTTATCACGAAGCGTATATTCCGGATATATACCGAGGGTGAAATATTGTGTGATTTACCACTTGCCCGGTACAACTTGATACCTGCAGCTTAATTTGCAGTTATGAGAAAACTTTTCCTGCTGCTGCTGATCGGCATAATGACCGGATCACTGGCAAAAGCCCAAACTGAAGATGCTAATGCCAAACCTTTTGTACTCGGTGTTGTCAACCAATTTGAATCAACACAGTTATCAGAAACACGTACGATCAACGTCTATCTCCCGGATGAATACAAGACAGAACCGGAACGCAAGTTTCCTGTTATCTATCTGCTCGACGGATCGGCCAATGAAGACTTTATTCATATTGCCGGGCTCGTACAATTCCTGACAATGATTCAGGCAATGCCGCCGACCATTGTAGTGGGCGTTGCTAATGTAGACCGCAAACGCGACTTCACTTTTCCGACGCAAAACAAGGAAGACCTGAAAAACGTCCCGACATCTGGCGGTTCTGCAAAATTTATGCTTTTTGTGGAAAAAGATCTGCAACCTTATGTGAACGGTCATTACCGCACAAATGGCGAAAGAACAATCATTGGTCAATCACTGGGCGGACTGATGGCTACCGAAATTCTGCTGAAAAAGCCAGCGTTGTTTGATAATTATATCATCGTTAGTCCAAGTTTATGGTGGAATGATGAATCCTTATTAAAGGATGCCCCACAACTGTTGAAAAAAGCGACCAGCAAGGCAAAGAAAGTGTACATCGCTGTTGGAGAAGAAGGTGATCAGATGAAAAATGATGCTAAGAATTTGTCGGAATTACTGCTTAAAGAAAACCCGAAAACTAAAACGATTTCGCTGGTGAATTTTCCAAAAGAAAATCATCTGACGATTTTGCACAACGCGGCGTATAATGGTTTGAGTTTCGTTTTTGGTAAATAGTAAACGTAAGAATGATATTGAATAATGTGAGCCTCCTTTGGAGGCTTTTTTATTTGTGAAGGTTTGCGCTTTTTTCGACATTACATCGACCTCACATGCAAGTCCATTTTATCGCGGGATCCCTCTTTCAGGGATAACAAACGCGGGTAAAACATTCTGTTGCAAACATAGGATGGCAGCGTGGTGTGTTACTCAACGCGATTTGCCCCCGGCGGGTCATTGCGAGAAGTTACCAAACAGCGCAGCTGTGGGGACGACGTGGCAATCCGATTTCGCGTTTGCTGCTCGCATGGGAGAGAGCGATGAAGTTTTTCCCGGCGCGAAATCAGATCCCTACTTCCTCGTACCTCGTCATCGGGAGGACCCGCGTGGTGTGTTTTTCCCATGTCACATCGATTTAAGGAGCCGTCTCTCATAATATGGGCACATTACACGGGATCGCTCTTTCAGGGATGACAAACACGAGTAAAACATTCTGTTGCAAACATAGGATGGCAGCGTGGTGTGTTACTCAACGCGATTTACCCCCGGCGGGTCATTGCGAGAAGTTACCAAACAGCGCAGCTGTGGGGACGACGTGGCAATCCGATTTCGCGTTTGCTGCTCGCATGGGAGAGAGCGATGAAGTTTTTCCCGGCGCGAAATCAGATCCCTACTTCCTCGTACCTCGTCATCGGGAGGACCCGCGTGGTGTGTTTTTCCCATGTCACATCGATTTAAGGAGCCGTCTCTCATAATATGGGCACATTACACGGGATCGCTCTTTCAGGGATGACAAACACGAGTAAAACATTCTGTTGCAAACATAGGATGGCAGCGTGGTGTGTTACTCAACGCGATTTACCCCCGGCGGGTCATTTCGAGAAGTTACCAAACAGCGCAGCTGTGGGGACGACGTGGCAATCCGAGTTCGCGTTTTGTGCTCGCATGGGAGAGAGCGATGAAGTT
>NZ_QKTW01000014.1 GCF_003236175.1 Taibaiella soli
GAATTTGAGCGACGTGTTGATTGTTCTGAGGCTATGATAAAAATTGTCTTTATCAAAATCATGCTTAAAAGATTAACTACTTCTTTTTAAACACCCTCTCAGGATGACAAAATCAGCCATCAGAGCTCTAAATTCCATTTCTTGCCCAGCTCTGTCAAGTCATTTACCACAGGATCCACCACCGGGATGCCTTCTGTCATGCGCACCGCTTCCATTTCACGTTCCGGGTCGCCAGGTATCAAAACTTTTTCATGACCTTCCGCCGGTTTAGCATTCCTGAATCGTTTAATCCAGTTATCCATGTGTGCTTTAAATTCATCCGCAGGGCGGAAAGCATCTACGCGCATAGCACCGAAGAAATGTCCCAAGCCTTGGCCTGGCATATTTTCTGGCATTGGTACATAAGCAGGGAACGGCGGCGCCCACGGACCATAACTTGCGCCACTCAATACCGCAGAGAAAATATCCACAATACTACCAAGCGCATAGCCCTTATGACTGCCGTGTTCTCGGTCGCTGCCAAGTGGCAGAAGTGCACCTTGTTTCTTCAGAATATTTGCGTCTGTGCTGTCGTTGCCGTCTACATCCTGCACCCATCCCAACGGTGCCTCTGCATCTTTACGTTGTAAAATTTCCAGCTTGCCATTTGCAGCGGTGGTAGTTGCCATATCCGCGACAAAAGCAGGTTCTTCATTTGCAGGAATAGCTACTGCAATTGGATTCGTGCCCAGCATCCGTTCTACTGAAAAAGTAGGTGCTACCAAAGCGCTTGCGTTAGTCATCGCCATGCCGATCATGTCTTGCTGCAAAGCCATCATTGCATGATAACCGGCGATGCCAAAGTGGTTACTGTTTTTTACGCTTACCCAACCGGTGCCTACATTTTTTGCTTTGTCAATGGCAACCTGCATCGCAAACGGCGCTACTACCAGTCCAAGTCCTGCATCGCCATCTATTACCGCAGTGGAAGGTGTTTCGTGTACGATTTTAATGTTTGGTGTTGCATTGATGCGGCCAGCTTCCCACAAACGTACATAACCGCTCAGACGGGCTACGCCGTGGCTGTCGATGCCACGCACATCGGCCGATAGCAATACTTTGGTCGCCAATGTTGCATCTGTATCGCTGCAACCCATTTTCTGAAAGATGGAATAAGTAAACTGGTATAAATGATCGTATGAAAAAGTAGTAGCCATTGGACAAAAAAATTGCTGAACAAAGTGAATGTTCAGCAAAGAAAAACAATTTTCAATCAAGCCTCAGCTAACTCATCCGAAGGAGGAGGGCTCCCAACGTGAGAGTCGCCCATGTTTGCTTGCGCGTGTTTGTCATGGTGAGCGAAGTCGAACCATTGTGCGCTTGGCCTTGCTCAACTGTGATATGGCCATGTAATTTAAGTTGAGCGAAGTCTCTGACTTCGCCCGGGCGGAAAGCGGTCTCCGGACCGCAGTGTATTGTTTCGGCCGGTCAGGAGACCGGGTGCCACTAGAACGAAGTCTGAGACTTCGCTCAACATGGGCAATGGGCAATGGACAGTGGACAATGGTGTTGTTGCATAAATAAATCCTTTACTGGCAAGAGCTACACCAGGCAAAGATTCCAAAAAACGGCGCAAAATGAACTTTCCATCAGCTACAAGCCCCGTCAATACTGCAAACAATTATACAACAACGCCATGAACAATTAACAGTTGGTACTCGTTTTGTATAACCTCTATAATGATTCTAACATGCGTTTACCACTATCTTGCTAAACTCTTTTTGTGCAACGTATGCTAACTGCGCCGTCCCTTTTTGAAGTTCAAAACAAGCCAGATTGAAAGAATTTAATATAAAAATGCGGTCAAATAAGCTTTTTATTTTGGTGGTCAATGAATCTTCAAAAACCTTGAAATCTGATGAAAGGCTGCTTTAGTTCCTCAGGAAGACTGTCGAGCATTTCTGTAAAATTTTTCTCCATAATCGAGTGTTAAAACCTGGCAACCTTTCAACGTATCAACTTTTTAACCTATTAACGCCAAAGCTACGCTTTAGGCTTATCGTAATTGAACATCCACTTCACACCAAACTTATCCGTACACATGGCAAAGCGTGCGCCCCAGAACATATCCTGAGGAGCCATTTCAGTAGAGCCGCCGGCAGCCAGTGCAGCGAAAGTACTGTCCAGGCTTTCTGCATCTTTAAAATCGAGCGATAACGAATAGTTGTTACCGAACGTGATTTCATGTTTGGAATCAGAATCAGAGAACATCATCATGAAGTTTTCCATTTTCAACGTGGCGTGCATTACTTTGTTCTTATCGGCATCTTCACATGGCATAGGAGAATCGACGAAACGTTGCATAAACAAAACTTCGCCTTTCAGCGTGTCTTTATAAAAATTAATTGCTTCTTCGCAATTGCCGTTAAAGAACAGATAAACGACCAAATTCATAGACTTAATTTTTGGGGATTGACAATGGAATAAATATACCGGAAATCCATCCTTTCAGTATAAAATATTATTGGATAGATAATTGTCTTTGCATTAAGCCTTGAATATTAAGCCTAAATTCTAATATACTTGTTATTGATATGGTACTTTACGAAGGTTTTGTAACTTTGCGGCGCAATGAATATCCAAGTACTCAAATCAAAGATTCATCGTGTAAAGGTTACTGAAGCGAACCTACATTATATTGGCAGCATCACAATTGATGAAGCGCTGATGGAAGCGGCTAATATAATAGAGCACGAAAAAGTGCAGGTGGTAGATATTGAGAACGGCGAACGCCTGGAAACTTATGTGATTAAAGGCACACGCGGTTCCGGTATGATTTGCCTCAATGGTCCTGCCGCACGCCGCGTACAGATAGGGGATACACTCATCATTATCTCTTACTGCACAATGGAATTTGAAGAAGCTAAAAAACATAAACCAACCATCATTTTCCCGAACGAGGACAATAGCCTGTAATCCTTATCTTTACAGTCTATGAAGAAAACCCTGCTTACCATACTGCAGCTTGTTGTATTCGTGGGGTTAGGCGTGGCTATTATCTATTGGAAAGCCGGTGAGCTTTCTGAAAGTGATAAGGCGGAAATGTTCCGTTCCATGCGGTCTGCCAACCTCTGGATGCTTATCCCGCTGGTTATAACCGGTTTTTTATCTCACTGGTTTCGGGCGCTTCGTTGGCGCTTGCTGCTAGAGCCATTGCATGTAAGACCTTCCGTTACCAATACTACTATTTCAGTACTTATAGGTTATTTGGCCAATCTCTTTATTCCACGTATGGGTGAAGTAGCCAAGTGTACCGTTTTAGCACGTTATGAAAGGGTTCCGCCTGATAAAATGGTCGGTACTATCGTTGCTGAACGCGCTTTTGATGTAGTTTGTCTGATACTGGTAACAGTAACGGCGTTTATCCTGGAGGCAGACGTGATTGGTGGTTATGCGCAGGAGGTTCTGGGTAAATACTTTCAAAAGACAACTTCGTTACTCGTTGCCATTGGCGGATTGGTAGCAGTTATAGCTTTGCTGATTTTCATTTACCGTCGCAATAAGGATTCTAAAGTTGGTAAGTTCATTAAGGGAATGGGCGATGGTGTGCGTTCTATTTTCCATTTGCAAAAACGCGCTTTATTTCTGTTCTATACGGTGATGATCTGGGCAAGTTATTTGTTCATGCTGCAATTAGGCTTCTGGAGCATGCCTTTTACGCAGCATTTTGGCGGAATGACGGCGCTTGTTGTCCTGATTTTCGGAAGTGTAGGAATGATTGTAACACAAGGCGGTATCGGCGCTTATCCGGTACTCGTCGGAAAAGTGTTGACGCTCTATGGTCTCGACGAGCCTTCCGGTCTGGCCTTTGGCTGGGTGTCGTGGATGGTGCAGACTTTTATTATCTTACTGCTTGGCTTTATTGCGCTGCTTTTAATGTTCACTTACAACAGAAAAGTACATCATTATGACTATGTCGAAACTGGAATGGATACAAAATAAAATTTACCAGCGCGAGAAGTTGGTAGCACATGTCAACGCGGCAAGAGCAACCGCAAAACGGATTGTTTTTACCAATGGTTGTTTTGATATCCTCCATCACGGTCACCTTGATTATCTGGCGAAAGCCGCTGATCTGGGCCATATGCTGATCGTGGGTGTTAACACAGACGCGTCCGTAAGAAAACTGAAAGGTCCGGAAAGACCTGTAAATATTGAAAATGACCGTGCACTGCAACTGGCCTCTCTGCTGTTTGTGGACGCCGTTTGTCTGTTTGACGAAGACACGCCAAAAGAATTGATCGAGGCGATCAAGCCCGATGTACTCGTAAAAGGTGGTGATTATACGATTGATAAAGTTGTGGGTGCAGATTTTGTGATGGCGAATGGTGGAATGGTAGAACTGATCCCGTTTGTGAAGGGTTATTCGACCACCGGTCTGCTGCAGCGTATTAAGGAATTGTAAATTCTGCGTTTCAACGCTCTGTAAACCCTCAGTCTTGTGATTGAGGGTTTATTTTTGTAGCTTGATGAAGAATCGTAGCACTCCGCTTGTGAAATCCAATAAACAGACCATTGTAAGAGACCTTAGCTGGCTGGCTTTTAATGAAAGGGTATTGCAGGAAGCAAAAGACCCCTCGGTACATCTCCATGACCGGCTCCGTTTTTTGGGCATATTCTCCAATAATCTTGATGAATTTTTCCGTGTGCGCGTAGCCACGCTGAATAAAATGATCCGTTTGGGAAAAGCCGCCAAAGTGCATATGGAGGCCAATCCTGAGAAAATCCTTCGTCAGATCCAGGAAACGGTGATTAGTCAGCAGACTTCGTTTGATGAAACTTACGAAGATATTATCCGGGAAATGGAGAAAGGCGGCATTTTCATGAAGAATGAGAAGCAGCTGAGTCGTAAGCAAAAGGAATTTATCAAGATATATTTCGATGAAAAAGTGCGCACACAGATTGTGCCGCTGATGATTGAAAGTATCCCGCAAATGCCTTTGCTGCGTGATAAATCCATTTATCTGGCTTGTGTATTGGGAAATACTTCCAATCCGATGCTGCAGCGCTATGCGTTGATTGAGATTCCAACCAAAGTATTGCCGCGCTTCGTGATCCTGCCACCGGATGGGGATAACGAAAAGGATATTATTCTTCTGGAAGATATCATCCGGTTCAATCTTCCTTATCTGTTTGCGCCATTCGGATTCAACCGTTTTTTGAGTTATATCATTAAAGTAACGAGAGATGCGGAACTGGAAATCGAAAATGAGGTTTCTACCAATGTAATTACCGAACTGGAAAAAGGCTTAAAAAATCGTAAAAAAGGCCGTGCAACCCGTTTTATCTATGATCGGTCCATCGATCCGGGCTTGCTCGACTATCTTATAAAAAGACTGACGCTTACCAAGAAGGACAACCTCATTGCCGGCGGACGCATTCATAATTTCAAAGACTTTATGAGTTTTCCGTCTTCCGTTTTTCAGGATTTTCATCCGCGTCCACGCGCGTTCGTACATCCGCTTTTGCAGCAACCTTGTCGTATTATGGAAGTATTGGAACAAAGGGATGTAATGCTGCACATGCCGTACCATTCTTTCGATTCTGTTATTGATCTTTTACGTGAAGCAGCCATCGATCCGTTTGTGCAGAGTATCAAAATTACTTGCTACCGCCTGGCCAAAGATTCAAAGATTGTCAACGCCTTGATTAATGCGGTACGCAATGGCAAACAGGTGACCGTGATGTTGGAACTGCGTGCCCGTTTTGATGAAGAGGCCAACCTGATGTGGAAGGAAAGACTGGAAGAAGAAGGTGTAAAAGTAGTGCTCGGTGTGCCAGACATGAAAGTGCACGCCAAACTTTGTGTGATCAAAAAAAGGGAGTTTAATAAAACCAAACAATATGGTTTCGTTTCTACCGGTAACCTGAATGAAAACACAGCACAGTATTACGGTGATCATTGTCTGCTGACAACCAACCGAAATATTCTGGCCGATATCAACCGTATTTTTAATTTCCTTGAAAATCCAACGCCGAAATTTGATGCGATGCGTCAGTGCAGAACTTTGCCTGTAGCACCTTTAAACATGCGTCGTCATTTCATGATGCAGATCGATAAGGAGATTAAAAATGCGCGGAAAAAGAAGAAAGCGTTTATCATACTAAAGATGAACAGCTTGGTAGATCCGGAACTGATTAATAAAATATATGAGGCTGCAAGAGCTGGTGTAAAGATCAAATTGATAGTGCGTGGTATCTGCGGCGCTATCACACAACAGAAATCTTTTAAAAATAATATTGAAGCGATCAGTATCATTGATGAATATCTGGAACACGCCCGTGTTTTTGTGTTTCACAATGATGGCAAACCGCTTGTATATATTTCTTCGGCCGACTGGATGGTGCGTAACCTTGATCATCGTGTAGAGGCGGCGACGCCTATTTACGACAAGGAAATACAACAGGAACTGATGGATATCCTGAACATTCAGCTTGCCGAGAACGTGAAAGGACGTATATTAGATAATGAACAAAAGAACGCTTACGTGCAGCGACATGAGCACGAAGCGGAAGTACGTTCTCAGATTGCCATTTACGACTATTTGCTCAGTAAACAGTACAAACATTGATTCTCGCTGCAATAGACATAGGTTCCAACGCTGCCCGCCTCTTGATTTCGGATGTAAACGTATATCACGACGGTTCGGTAGATTATACAAAGCTGACTTTATTACGCATTCCTCTTCGTCTTGGTTTTGATGTTTTTGAAAAAGGGATTATCTGCGAAGAGAAAAAAGGACAACTGATAGAGACGCTAAAGGCTTACCGTCATCTCATGAATTTCTACAAGGTAGAAGCCTGGCGCGCCTGCGCTACTTCTGCAATGCGTGATGCCAAAAACGGTAGGGAAATCATCGCGGAGGTAAAGGAAAAAACCGGACTGGAAATTGAAGTAATCTCCGGTCAGGAAGAAGCCAATGTGATCTATGAAACGCATATTGCGGAAAATCTGGCGCTCAACAAATCATATCTCTACATTGATGTGGGTGGTGGTAGTACCGAGGTCACATTGTTCTCGAAAAATAAAACCATCTTCAAAGAATCATTCAATATTGGTACCATTCGATTGTTGCATAATAAAGTAACCAACGAACAGTGGGATCATATGAAATGGTATATCAAAACGCATGTCCGCAATTACCAGCCGATAGAAGCGATTGGTAGCGGTGGCAACATCAATAAAATATTTTCGATCTCCAAGCGGAAAGAAGGCCGTCCATTGCCGCTCGAACTACTGAAAGATTATCATAAAGAATTAAGCGCCGCTTCCATCGAAGAGCGCAAACACGTTTATCAATTTCGCAGTGATCGTGCCGATGTAATTGTGCCGGCATTGCAAATCTATATCGCCATTATGCGCTGGGCCGGAGCTGATGAGATTTATGTTCCGAAAATCGGTTTGGCAGATGGTTTGATAAAGATGCTGTACCGCGAACAAAAGGAGAAAGCCGTTAATTCGACGATCAGCTAATTCGGCAATTGCACATATTTAAAATCAAAGAGTCCGCTGCTTGCAACGGGCTCTTTGATTTTTGTCATAGGTGAGCGCTAAGCTAACGCTCTGGTCAGGAAAAAGAATAATAAAAGAAGCCGCTCTATGAGCGGCTTCAAATTTATTTTCCAAATCAGCTAATCAGCGATCAGCCAATCAGATATTTTATGCTTCAGCTTCCATGTAAGCTTCTGTAGGCTCGCAAGTACAGATCAGGTTACGATCGCCAACTGTGTTGTTTACACGTTTAACGCTCGGCCAGAATTTGTTTGCATGTACATAAGGCAGTGGGAAAGCAGCTTGCTCACGGCTGTAAGCATGGTTCCAATCACCGATGATTACTTCCGTTTGCGTATGCGGTGCATTTTTCAATGCGTTATCTTTCTTATCAGCGTTACCTTCTTCTACAGCGCGGATTTCAGCACGGATGCTCAGCATCGCGTCACAGAAACGATCCAGCTCAGCCATGTCTTCAGATTCTGTAGGTTCGATCATGATCGTACCTGGAACCGGGAAGCTCATAGTCGGTGCGTGGAAACCGTAATCCATCAGACGTTTTGCAACATCTTCTGCTTCGATTTCCGCAGTTTTCTTGAATGGACGGAGATCAACGATGAATTCGTGTGCACAAGTACCGTTTGTACCAGAATAAAGAATATCGAAATCTTTTTCCAGACGAGCTTTCATGTAGTTGGCGTTCATGATCGCATATTCAGTAGCTGCTTTTACACCAGCAACACCCAGCATGCGGATATATGCGTAGCTGATCAGCAGAATGCTTGCAGAACCGTATGGAGCAGCACTTACAGCGTGTGTAGGATGCTCAACGCCATTGTTTGTATCTACGTGTGAAGGCAGGAATGGAGCGAGGTGTGATTTAACACAGATCGGACCCATACCAGGACCACCACCACCGTGTGGAATAGCAAATGTTTTATGCAGATTCAGGTGACAAACGTCAGCACCGATCAGACCGGGAGCTGTAAGACCAACCTGAGCGTTCATATTTGCGCCATCCATATAAACCTGTCCGCCGTTCTGGTGGATGATTTCAGTGATTTCTCTTACGCTTTCTTCGAAGATACCGTAAGTAGAAGGGTAAGTGATCATGATACCTGCGAGGTTAGCAGCATGTTGTTCTGCTTTTGCTTTCAGGTCAGCTACGTCAATGTTACCATTTTCGAGTGCTTTAATCACGATTACTTTGTAACCAGCCATTACTGCAGAAGCCGGGTTAGTACCGTGTGCAGAGATCGGAATCAGAATCACGTTACGATGACCTTCTCCGCGGCTTTCGTGGAAGCTGCGGATCGTCAGCAAGCCAGCGTATTCACCGTTTGCACCAGAGTTTGGTTGCAGACTGCACGCATCGAATGCTGTGATTTCGCAGAGGTATTCAGAAAGTTCTTTGATGATTTGTGCATAACCACCAGCTTGTTTCGCAGGAACGAATGGATGCATTTTGCTCCAGTGTGCCCATGTCAGCGGAATCATTTCAGATGCAGCGTTGAGCTTCATCGTGCAAGAACCCAAAGAAATCATGCTGGTATTCAGCGACAGATCTTTGTTTTCCAGCATTTTGATATAACGCATCATCTGCGATTCGCTGTGGTGCTTATTAAATACTTCTTGTGTCAGGAATTCAGAAGTACGAACGAGTGGCATTGGGAAGCCTGTCAGTACTTTATCATCTTCAATACCGAAAGCAACCGGTTCTTCTGAAATCGTAAATACAGAAAGAACATCTGCGAGATCAGACAATGTAGTTGTTTCGTCCAGCGCGATAGTTACGAGGGTAGCATCGTCGTTGAAATAACGGAAGTTGATTTTCTGAGCTTCTGCTTTGCTGCGGATTGCCGCAGCATCTTTTACACGTACAGTCACAGTATCGAAGAAAGAACCAGACAACAGTTCGTAGCCATATTCTTCCAGCGCTTCAGAAAGTGTGTGTGTCAGAACAGAAACGCGTTTAGCGATATCTTTCAGACCGTTCGGGCCGTGGTATACAGCATACATTGCAGCCATATTAGCCAGCAATGCCTGAGCGGTACAGATATTTGAAGTCGCTTTTTCACGTTTGATATGCTGCTCGCGGGTTTGCAGTGCCATACGCAATGCACGGTGACCGGAAGCATCTACACTGATACCGATGATACGGCCAGGGATGTTACGTTTGAAGTCATCTTTTACCGCGAAGAATGCTGCGTGCGGTCCACCATAACCCAATGGAACGCCGAAACGCTGTGCAGAACCAAATGCAGCGTCTGCACCCAGTTCACCCGGAGCTTTCAGCAAAGTCAGCGCCAGCAGGTCGGTAGCCATCGCTACATAACCGCCGATATTGTGTACGCTGTCGATGAAAGAACGGTAATCTTCGATAGAACCTTTGTCATTTGGATATTGAACAACGGCACCGAAGTAAGTATTATCTATTTCAGCCTCTGCATAATCGCCGAATACCAGCTCAATGCCGAGTGGAGTAGCGCGTGTTACCAGCAGGTCGATTGTTTGCGGGAAAATTTCTTTGTCTACGAAAAATCTAGGACGCTCAATTTTGTCGCCTTTATTAACCGTATGGAAGAACATAGCCATTGCTTCTGCACCAGCAGTAGCTTCATCTAAAAGGGAAGCGTTGGCGATTGGCAAAGCTGTGAGGTCACATACCATCGTTTGGAAGTTCAGCAGACTTTCCAGACGGCCCTGAGAGATCTCAGCCTGGTATGGTGTGTATTGAGTGTACCATCCTGGGTTTTCGAAAATATTGCGCAGAATCACACTTGGCGTGTGTGTATCGTAGTAACCCTGACCGATATAGTTGCGGTGCAGGTCGTTTTTCAGCGATACTTCCTTAAGAAAACGCAAATAAGCAGCCTCGCTCATAGATTCCGGCAGCGCCAGTGGCTTTGCCATACGGATAGAACCCGGGATTGTTTTAGCAATCAGTTCATCAAGGCTGTCGACACCTATGGTTTGCAGCATTTTTGCTTTGTCGTTCTCGTTTGGACCGAGGTGACGGCCAGCAAACTCACGATTTTGAAGCGCAAATAAATTCATAGAAAATTAGCAGAAATGTAAAAGAATGGGCAAAGTTACAGGTATGTAAGCTAATTGCAAAGTGATCTGTTATTTGCCGGACTTATAGACATATTGTTAATCTTCGTGTGCACTGCATTCCTTCATCATCCTTTCATTAAAAAGAACCATATCATGCCTGTTTTTTACAAAGAAGGAATCCTTTCTCCTGAAAATGAACATGATTTGAATTTTTAAATTATAATCGGCTGCTAATTTTTCGCAATGCGCATAATAGTCCGTTCCGTTTTGATAAGGCATTACATCTAAAACAATTACATCGTGGTGGGTTTGTTCATAAACCAAATCATCCAGCGTCGCCTTTTTACACAATACTATAAACACGATCGTCGCCATAATTCCAATCTTTAGTCCGGGTAGAAGAAGGAGAACCGTGCCAGCATAACTTAATGCTGAAAGCAAAAAGCTTAAAACTGTGTTATGAATTGAAAATTACCCCTGTTTGTTACACCCGCGGTAGGAGCTGTCCCCCGTTATTTGGGGTTGTGACGTTTGACGAGTACTCACAACTCATTGCTGACCACTACCCTTTCCCAAAAAATTCACTATTTATCATAGACCATTCACCATAGACTTTTTACTTTTGGTTCACTATGCACCCCCAAATAGCTGATAACCAGCTCCGCGTTCATTTTTTCCTTTCCTCCCCGGCGCATCTTGTTTTCAAGGGAGATTCGCTTATCTACAGTGGGATAGACATGGCAACACCTATTATGGACAGCATTTTGAAGAAAGCTGAACGCCCAAAGCCTGACGCTTAAAACTGGCGATTTTAGCGCGGCAGGCCAAGACGCTCCCTAAAACCGGGTACTACTTATAGTTGAACCGCATCTGAGGTAGTGGGTAACCGGGTAGGATCCGATAAAATAACAAGTTCTACGTGGTCATCGACGGCCTTCCACCCTGTCTATAACCAGGTAGAACCCGGTCAAGAAACAACTCCAACCCAGTATTCAACGGCCTTCAACCTGGTTCCTTAATACGTAAGACCCGGTTAAGTTGAAGTATCAACCTGGTAAAGGATGCTGTTCAACCCGATATCCAACGGCATCCAACCACGTTCCTTAATACCTAAAAGGCGGTCAAATCAAAGTATCTACCCCGTAAGCAACTGCATTTATTGTGGTCCGACAATAGCTGTAACCCGGTTTTCAACAATACCGCGCTGGTACAAAAAAGCAGAAAGCTGTGCCGGGTGACACAGCTTTCTGCTTTAGGCATTTGACTTTAAGCGCTAATCCAGCAGATAATTTGGTTCGTCTGTGATCAGATTCAGGTCGATATTATTTTCCATACCGGCGATACCTTCGATAGAACCGCGAACATGCGCCGCATTTAGCAATACTTTTTCCAGTTGTTTTTCGCGTGCTTTCCAGAGCTTTTCCATAGCATCACGTTCTTTCTGAATAGAGATACGCATCGACATAAAACCTTCACGGATTGCTTTCCATTGTTCCGAAAATTCGCTGCTGGTAAGGTAATTGTAGAGCAACGTCATTTTATCACCTTTGTTTTCCTGGCTTTTCGCCGCCGCATGCACTTTCATCACCAGGTCGCGCAGTACCGAGCTTAGGGCACGCACATCATTGAAGCTACAAATCCACACGCCATCCTTTTCACCAAACGTATCCATGTCTTTAGGCATCGCCTGCGTTACGATTACCGCGATATCAGCGCCCAGACTGCGCATATCGGCTTTTAGTTTTTCAATCCAATCCTGAGAAAAATCCTTGGTCCGTTTACTTTCATAGATGATCCGGCCGCATTCCTGTCCGAAGCTGTTACGCACCGTTTGAATACAATCCGCGCCACGCACACCTTTGCCAACTTCTGATACTACATCAAAAGGGAAAGTATTGCGCAGTAGAGCTTCTAGTGCCAATTCTTGCACCTCGCCCTGAAGTTGCATAGAACCTTGCTCTGCTTTACGTTTCATTTCTTCCGCCAGTTTTTTCTGGTCTTCCAGTTGCTTGCGGAGTTCCTGCATCTGCATCTGGTGCTCGTTTTCTTTTAGCGACATTTTGTCCGCGGCTTCCTTGGCCACCACTTCTTTCAGTTTATCGCGCTCTTCCATGAGCTGGCGCTGCAGGTTCAGTTCCAGTTCTGCCTCTTTATTTTTCAATTCCTGCACTTTCTGCAGAAAATCGAGTTCCTTTTTGCGGGCTTCTTTTAGTTTTTCCTCGTTCTCAGTAGCTGATTGTTCCAGCATCCGCATTTTATTTTCATAATCGCTGCCAATGCTTTTGCGCAATTGTTCTTCTACCTGCGTGGTGATTTTTTGCCGTTCTACTTCTACTGCACGGGTTAGTTCTTTATCTTTTTCCTGCAGTTGCTGTTGAAACTGTATCTCCTTATTCTTGAATTCGTCTTCCTTCTTCTTCTGCCATTCCTGCACTTTTCCGCGCAATTGTTTCTCAATTTCATTGCGCATGGCGTCTGATGGTTCAAACTGATGCTGGCAATTAGGACATATAATTGTTGTGGACATATAACTAGCTCCTCTAAACTTCTATAAAATACAAATTTCAGGTTTTTCACAACGAATGAAAGGGAATATTATTTTTGGTGGGATTTTTCACGCATGCGCGTTTTCATAACGTTTTTCATAGCCGCCATTTTTATTACGCTGAACGCCTACGCTCAGGCGCCTGCGCGTGCACAGCAGTATTTTAACGAAGCAATGCGTTATAAAGCTGCAAAGCGCGATGAAAAAGCTTTCGATGCAATGGAGCGTGCCATTAAGGCTGCGCCTGATTTTGCCGGAGCCTATAGCACTTTGGGTGAATGGTATTTTAATGCACATCAATTTGCAAAAGCGTCGGATGTGTTTAGGAAAGCAACGATAAATATTAAAAACGGTAATCGCGATTTTGCATATCCACTGGCAAAGAGTCTGTTGTACGCGGAAAAAATAGCAGAGGCACAAAGCGTGCTGGCTGGTAGTGCTCCGGTCAAAAGGGAAAAAGACTGGACAGCACTCAGACAACAGGCTGCTTTTATGCTGCAGGCAATGCGTAATCCAATAAAGGATACCATTTTTAATATGGGTTATCGCATTAATACGTCTTATGCAGAAATGTATCCGAATATATCGGCCGACGGGCTGAGCCTTTTCTATACACGTCGTACCAATGGTATTGATGAAGATTTTTATCGGTCGGATGTAGATAGCTGTGGAGGCTGGTTTTCGGGCAAGCCCCTCCCTTATCCGATCAACACATTGAGTCAGGAGGCATCGCAGTGCGTTTCTGCCGATCGGCACTATCTGTTTTTTATGCGCTGCGATAATCGCAGCCCGAACGGTTGGGATAAAGGTGGTTGTGATCTCTATATGGCTTATACGGCGGATAGCATCTGGTCTACACCTGAAAGTTTTGGTGCCACGATCAATACGCCTGGTTTTGAAGGAATGCCTTGTCTGTCTTCTGATAACCGGGAATTGTATTTCGTCAGTGACCGTCCGGGTGGATTTGGTGGAAAAGACATCTGGATGAGCCGCTTTGAACACGGCTTATGGCAGGAGCCCCGGAATTTAGGCCCCGAAATAAATACGCCCGGCAACGAAATTTCGCCTTATTTGTTTGCGGATAACCAGACCTTATATTTCGCATCTGATGGACATGTCGGGATGGGTGGAAGTGATCTGTACCGTAGTAAAAGAGTAGACGATTCTACCTGGAGCCACCCTGAAAATCTCGGTTATCCGATCAATACACCTTATGATGAAATCAGCCTGAACTTAACGCAGGATGGTAAAAAAGCTTATCTCAGTTCTGATCGCGATAGCGCTGCCGGTAATTTTGATATCTATGAAATGAACTGGCCCGAAAATCTGCAACCGCAGCCCGTTACATTTATCAAGGGATATGTTTACGATAGTCTGAGCAAGGAACGGCTCAATAACGCCAATATTTTTATCAGCGACGCCAGTACTGGCGCTGAACTTTATGAATACAAATCTAATCGGGGAGATGGTAGTTTTACATTTACACTGCCATTAGGGAAAAAATACAGCCTGATTATTGATCGTTATTTATATAAAAGTCTTGCAGATACACTTACTTGCGATTCTCAATATCTGGTGAGGCCGATGGAGTTTAATATTTCCATGCTGCCTTCTGACTATGTAAAACCTGTTTCAGACAGTCTGGTTTTGGTTGTTTATTTCAAGAAAAACAGTGTAGAACTTTCGGATTCTGCTAAAGCCGCAATCGATGCTGCAATGCAATCCTGGTTGCCACAGAACGATATACACATATTCCTTAACGGGTATACAGACAATAGCGGTACCCCAATCGGAAATGAGCAATTGTCCTATCAGCGTGCCAACCTGGTAGCCGCCAATCTTGCAGCCCTGAAATTCTCGGTTGATATACTTGAAGTTCACGGTTGGGGAGAAGTAAGTCCGGTTGCGGGCAATGATACAGAGGAAGATAGAGACAAAAACAGAAGGGTAGAGATTGTGATACGCAAATAGCCGAAAGGGCAAAGTTTAAGGCTGGAAGCGGCCCTTATTTTTTGTTTTAGGCTTTAAGCTTTAGGCCTTAAGCATGAAATCACCATTCGCCAGTGACCATTCACCACTTTATTTTTCTACTTTTATCCCCAAATATTCAGAACCGTTTATGGCTCATCAAATATTACAAGGTAAGAAAGGTATCATTTTTGGCGCTCTGGACGAACGCTCCATTGCTTGGAAAACAGCAATTGCTGCAGTTGAGGCCGGCGCTCAGATCGTATTGACGAATGCTCCGATTGCACTGCGCATGGGTAAAATCAATGAGCTGTCTAAACTCTGTAACGACGCACCGGTTATTCCTGCTGATGCAACTTCTATGGAAGATCTCGAAAAACTCTTCACGCAGTCTATGGAAGCATTGGGCGGTAAAGTGGATTTCGTACTGCATTCTATCGGTATGTCGCCAAACGTTCGTAAAAACATTGACTATACCAATACCAACTACGATAATTTCCACAAAACTTTAGATATCTCTGCAATGTCACTGCACCGTGTGTTGCAGACTGCAATGAAACTGGATGCACTCAATGAATGGGCTTCTGTAATAGCACTTAGCTATATCGCTGCTCAGCGTGCATTTCCGGGTTACAACGATATGGCAGATGCTAAAGCGCTGTTGGAAAGCATTACTCGTAGCTTCGGTTATCAATATGGCTTCGCGAAAAAAGTACGTGTAAACACCGTTTCTCAATCGCCAACTATCACTACTGCCGGTTCTGGCGTTTCTGGTTTTGATTCATTCTTCCACTACGCAGACAAAATGTCTCCGTTGGGCAATGCAACTTCAGAAGATTGTGCAAGCTATTGTATCAGCCTGTTCAGCGACTATACACGCATGGTGACAATGCAGAATCTGTTCCATGACGGCGGTTTCTCTTTTACCGGTGTAAGCCACCTCGTTATCGAAGAAATCAACAAATTAGCTGCGGAAAGCGCAAACAGTTAATACATAAATTGAAGCATGGCAATATTTCAGCGTATGCAACGTTCTAGACGTATGCAATTAAAAAAATGGACATCTGCCCTATTGCTCGGCATTTCCTGCTTTGCTGCGAAAGCGCAGGTGGCGGGTGGCCAGGCTGCGTTTGAATATTTGCGAATGCCCAATTCACCTCACGTTTCCGCACTTGGGGGCATTAACGTTTCCGATCCCGATCAGGACATTTCTTTTGCATTGCAAAACCCATCGCTGATGCGTGAAGGCTTGCACAATCAGATTGGCCTTAACTATAACAGCTATTATGCAGGGATCAGCATTATGAATCTTGCTTATGGCTATCATGTAGAAAGTATTAAGACATCTTTTGCATTGGGTGTTCAGTATATCAACTACGGAAGTTTTACGCAAACGGACGACGTTGGGAACATCTACGGTGATTTTAAAGCAAACGACTACGCAATCACATTGGCTGCATCACGTAGCTACGGTGAACATTGGCGATACGGCGCTTCCTTGAAACTGGCGAATTCATCTTTATACGATAAAAAGGCAACCGCATTACTGACGGATGTGGGTGTTACTTATCACGATACAGGTTCGCTCTGGACGATCGGCGTGGTGGCCAAAAACATGGGTGTAACACTGAAGAAATTCAATCCGGACAACACTGCGGAACCGCTTCCTTTTGATCTGCAGATCGGTGTTTCAAAACGTTTCAAACACCTTCCGCTACGATTGATGGCAACTATCCACCATTTATACGAATGGGATATCGCTTACAACAATCCGGCTGATGTAACTTCTACGAATCTTTTCGGTGGCGATACTGCTACCAGCAAAGAGGCTAGTTTCAGTAGCAAACTGTTCCGTCACTTTATCTTTGGTGGTGAATTGTTGCTTGGCAAACGTATCGCAATTTCGGTTGCTTACAATGACCAGCGTCGTCAGGAACTTGCTATTCCGGATCGTAAAGCCGTGTCTGGATTTTCATTTGGTGCAGGTGTTTATCTCAACAAATTCCAGGTGCACTACGCCCGGTCTTATTATAGCGTAGCTGGCGCATACAATGAATTCGGCCTGAATATGTGCCTCAACAAAATCATGGGTATCGGCAAGACCGGAGACAAGATCAACTGGAACAAAGAATACGATGATAATTGGGAATAACCATGGTCAATGGTGAATGGTCAATTTCTCATAAAATAATATACAGCCTCTGCAGTAATGCGGAGGCTGTTTTCGTTTGGGTTTTGGTCTTTCAGTCTGACGTTTCACTTATTGACCATTCACCATTGACCATTCACATTTTTAATTACATTCGCATTCCTTACTATTAAAATTGTTGTATGCAGGAATATGCTGCGGGCGTTGCCGCCAGACTTAATATCGCTGAGAAACAAGTAGCCACCGTTCTCGAACTTTTAGCTGAAGGTGCTACCATTCCATTTATCGCCCGCTACCGTAAAGACCGTACTGGTGCACTCGATGAAGTTCAGATTCAAAATATTCAGGACGAAGGAAAATTTCTCAAGGAGTTTTCTGAGCGGAAAATTTTCATCGAGAAAACAATTACCGAACAGGGGAAAATGACTGAAGCATTGCAGAAAAAGCTGGATGCTGCAATAACAATAAACGAACTGGAAGATATCTATCTGCCTTACAAACCAAAACGCAAAACTAAAGCACAGACGGCCCGTGAAAATGGATTGGAACCTTTGGCATTATTGCTTTTGGAACAAGGCAATATTGCACCGCTTACAGAGGCCGGAACGTTCATAACGGAAAATGTAAAATCACCGGAAGAAGCCTTACAAGGTGCGCGTGATATCATAGCCGAAATGGTTAATGAAGATGCACAAGTGCGTGCTAAAATGCGTAAGCTGTTTGAAAGTACAGCAACCATGCAAAGTAAAGTGCTGGCCGATAAAGAAGCAGAAGGTGTCAAATACAAAGATTACTACGAATTTTCTGAGCCTGTCGGTAAAATTCCTTCACATCGTATTCTCGCCGTAATGCGCGGTTTTATGGAAGGCGTATTGCGTATGGTCATTGCTCCTGAGGAAGAAGAAGCATTATTGATGACGGAAAAAATGTTTGTGAAAGCAAACAATGAAGCCGCCGACCATGTGAAAAAAGCCGTTAAAGATGCTTATCGTCGCTTGTTGCAACCGAGCCTGGAAAGCGAATTTCGCATGGCATTAAAAACAAAGGCCGACGAAGAAGCTATCAATGTATTTGCAGAAAATCTGCGTCAGTTGCTTCTTTCTTCTCCACTCGGCGGAAAACGCACGCTGGCGCTTGATCCGGGTTATAGAACAGGCTGTAAAGTAGTTTGCCTCGATGAAAAAGGCGAACTCAAAAAAACAGATCTGATTTACGTTCATGAAAACAATTTCAGACTGACGGAAGCGGAACAAAAAATCCGCGCGTTAGTTAAAGAATATAAGATTGAAGCATTTGCCGTAGGCGATGGTACCGCGGGTCGCGAAACCGAGCAGTTCGTGAAAAAGCTTGATCTCGGGCTACCGGTATTTTTAGTGAACGAAGACGGAGCTTCTGTATATTCTGCATCTGAAACAGCACGTGAAGAATTCCCCGATCAGGACGTGACCGTTCGTGGTGCGGTAAGTATTGGCCGTCGCTTGATGGATCCGTTGGCGGAGTTAGTGAAAATCGATCCGAAAAGTATTGGTGTGGGGCAATATCAGCATGATGTAAATCAGGTGCGTCTTAAGGAGCGTTTGGATCAAACAGTGATCAGTTGCGTGAACGCTGTAGGTGTAAACTTAAATACGGCAAGTAAACATTTGCTCGGCTATGTTAGTGGTATCGGACCATCCCTGGCAGATAACATTGTAAAATACCGCAGCGAGATCGGAAGCTTTACCACTCGTAAGCAACTCATGCAAGTTCCGCGTTTGGGCAGTAAAGCATTTGAACAGTGTGCAGGCTTCTTGCGCGTGAAAAACGGCGACAATCCGCTGGATGCAAGTGCCGTGCATCCGGAAGCTTATAACGTGGTATTGGCTATGGCTAAGGATCTTGGTGTGGACGTGGCGAAAATGATTGGCAACGATCAATTGGTGAATAGTATTCCCGCCAATAAATATGTTACAGAAACCATCGGCGCACATACTATTCAGGACATCCTCAAAGAATTGAAAAAGCCTGGACTTGATCCGCGTAGTGAAGCACAGGCATTTGAGTTTGCCGGCATTTACAAGATTGAAGATGTTCATGTCGGGATGATTGTGCCTGGCATTGTTACCAATCTGACCCGTTTTGGCGCGTTTGTTGATATTGGTGTTAAACAGGATGGACTGGTACACGTTTCTGAAATTTCACACAACTATATCACCGATCCTAATGAAGCGCTCAAACTGAATGATAAGGTAACAGTAAAAGTGCTGGAGGTAGATGTGGCGCGTAAACGCATTTCACTTTCCATAAAACAAACGCTCGAGGTGCCCGCGCGCAGAGACAGGCCTAAAGGAATGGGCAGCGGGGGTAATAAAAATGAGCACAAAGAAGAAAAGGACATGTTGGGAATGAATATGAATGACGCACTTAGCCTGTTGAAAAAGAAGTTTGGTAAATAAAACCTCCGAATTTTTAAAACGCCCGGTAATCACTCCGGGCGTTTTTGTTTTTATGCTTTTCAGAAAAGTTTATCCGGATATTAAATCTGTACACTTGGAACAGTTTTTTCAAATACAATTTCGTATTCAGGTAATTAACTTGAAAAAAGCTGGTCTGTACATTCGTGTAAGTGGTTAATTATCATCTTTTTATATTCTATTTAAGTTGGAGGTTGTAATTAGACTTTATGTTTAAAAATATGTCACTCAGAAAATACTTTGGTACACCCGGAATTTTTTATTGGCCGATCTTTGTGTTAGACAAAACACTAAGTCTATTTTTTGCATAGTTATTTCATTGTCAAATTTTTAGAAAGTTAAATTATATAAATATAGCATAGTATTACATACTTCACACCCCAGCTCAACATGGGGTTCCCCTTTCCTCCTCTCTTGCTCTTAAGTCTGTTGCTCCCCAACAGACTTTTTTTGGCCCAAAAATTGATCTAAATATTGCTACGCCTACTATATATGGTATAAAACACATGCAAGAAATAGATTATTACTTATCCACGAATGCCGATTGTATAAGGGATGCAGCTGAAACAATGGCAAAAGTTACCGGAAAGAGTATCTACTATAAAAACGGTGATATTATTTTTCCCGCTGACTTCGCGACTGGGAAGTTTAAATACCATGAGTTAGCTGAAGGGCTTTCGGTTTTGTTGATCAATTGTACCTTTTATTATCCGATAAAATTTGTTCGTACAGCTGTGAAGAGTAATGATTATCATCTCTTACATTTTAATCTGACTGCTGCGCCGGTTATCGTAAACAAAGCTAGTGGCCGGGTAGTAGACATAGGTTCTGATTGGAAAGATGCAGTGTTTTATTCATCTACGGGCAAAGGCGTGGAGTTGACTCCGCCCATTGGGGCTCCACTTCGGCTGGTTTTAATCATCGCTAATCAGACTTGGTTTGCACGAAATTTCCGGCCTGACCCTGCACCTTTCCCCGGTAGTAAGCTCGAGGCTTTCGGAAAGGGGGGCGCATTTCAATTTACCACAAATCTGAATATAAAATGCCTGCCAGTTGCGGAAGAAATGCTTACGACTTCATTGGCAGAATCCATTATGCCTGTTTACCTAAAAGGTGATGTATTGCGATTGATTGCCCAGTTTAATATGGCGTTAATGGCGGATAAACCGGAATTTGAACGCACTGCTTTTGAAACAGCAATACGCGTAATGCAGTTAAAAGAAAGAGTTGATCAGGATTGGATAAACTGGAAAAAGACCAAGGATCCGGAGCTTCCGATTATTACTACCGCCCAGGCGGCGAAGAGTTGTCACACGAGTAAGACAACTTTTTGCCGGTTATTTTGGGAAATATATGGGATGCAGTTTAAATCCTATTTCGACGAATTACGTTTGCATGTTGCGGCGGAAATGCTGGCCAGTGGTGTAAAGCCGCTGGGTGTGGCATTGCAGATCGGGTACAAAACGATGGGAGGCTTCGCGAAGGAATTCAAAAGGATATTCAATCTGACACCCGTGCAATACCAGGGGCGCCATAAGCCGAAGCAGGGCAAATAGGATCCGGAGAAAGATTAGCCGGTTTTCTGTGGCGGAAGCAAGGTGCCGAGCATATCCAGGAAATCCACTCTTGGAATCATTTCTGCACCGAGGCTTTCCAGATGTTCTGTGTGCACCTGACAGTCAATTAGCGCTATGCCTTCCGCTTTTAAAAGTTCAACGTAAGAAATGAATGCATATTTACTAGCATTGCTCATTTTGCTGAACATACTTTCGCCGAAGAAGACCTTTCCTATTTTCAGCCCGTATAGTCCGCCTACCAACACTCCATTATGCCAGGCCTCGGCAGAATGAACAATACCCATGCGGTGCAGCTCTGTGTATGCCGTAACTACTTCATCACCGATCCAGGTGCCGTCCTGGTCTTTACGGGTAATATGCCGACAATTTCTGATTACCTCTTCAAATGCAGTGTCGGTTTTAAATTCAAAGTGGCTGCGCTTCAGCAGTTGCCGCATGCTTTTGCTGATTTTTAATTTTTCGGGAAATAAAACGAACCTTGGGTCCGGACACCACCAGATTGGCGGTTCATCCTCATTAAACCAGGGAAAGATACCATTGTGGTAAGCCAGTAAGATTCTTTCGGTACTTAAATCACCGCCAATCGCCAGCAATCCGTCATCCATCGCCTCCGAAGCGGGAGGAAACCATAGTTCATCATTGAGCACATTTATCATTCGTCTGTATTTTACTTTCCGGAAAGGCGATTGATCCCAGCTTTGGACTGTTGATCAAGTGAAGATTGAAAATCGTGATTCCGCATCTGCAGACATATACGATAATATTGTAACGCCGAGTCGTTTTTGCCCTGTTTTTCGTAGATCATCCCGATTTGCAAAGCAGAACGAGCAGCATACTGTTCTTTCATATCCTTGCCTGTATTCAAAGCAATCTGGTAATATTGAATTGCTTTGGCATCCTGGTTCAATTCATCAAAAAGCTTTCCGGTGCGGTAGTTGTATTCTAGTTTATCTGCCGGATTATTGAAATTAGTTTCGTTGAGCCCGGAGAGTTTCGCCTGCGCCTGAGTGAAATAGCCGCCGTCGGTTAATAAACGAACCTGAAGCAAAGTAGGATTGGGCCATTTTTGTGTTTCGGCAAGTCGCTCGGCCTGTTTATCGGCATCAACAATTGTATTGCCCTGTGCTTTCAACTGCGAGAGGCAGTAATTTGCTTTAGACTGGTTTTGTTCCAGGTAAAACATATAAGCCATTTTCTGCCAGGCGTCTTTTGTATAAAGATTACCTTTATTTCTGGTTACGTATCGTTGAAAATAGTTGATCGACGAATAGTCTACCTTAAGCATCAGGGCATTACCCATTTCATAATCCATTGTGGGAAACTCGTTATAATTTGACAAGGTTTGTGCATAATGCATTGTCTGCAAAGCTGTTTCTGCTCTTCGGTTATTTAACGAGAGATTGGTTCTTACAAAGCAACGTAATAGATTATTCTGTATCTGGAAATCATTACTGTTGACAAAATTCCACACCTGGTCAGGTTGCGATAGAAGGTAAAATCTTATATAACATTGAAAAATAACTGCTTCTTCCCTTAATATATCGGTAGTGTTTGTGTGTTCTTTCAGGAAAGTGGTCAACTTATTGTTGCCGTTTTTTACATTGCCTTTCATGCCAAAAACAGAAGCAAGCCATTTATAATCTTCAGGTATCGTACCGACGGCAGCTTCTTCCAGGCCCAAAAACACGTTATTGTAGGTGAAATCGGGGAATTTCTCTCTATTTTCCCTCAAAAGCTGGAAAGATTTACGAAAAAGAGTAGCTGCTTTGAAATTTTCGCCGAATCGGCCGTGGATGAATGCCCAATGCAAATAAACCCCGGCCTTGCAGAGACGATACCAGGGAACATCTTCATTCCCCTTGTTGAGCAAATCAAGCCGTTCGTTGAAATGACCTTTGCGTTGTTGCATGTCAATTTCGCTTCCGTTAAATAATAGTAACACAAAATCTTCGTAATCTGATATATAAGTTGCCATCAGATTGTAGGGATTCTGTTTTATCGCTTTAATGGTTGCTGCATTTCCATCGGCGAGGTCCATGGAAAGATAAGAACTGTAAGCAGCCCTGCAGCTGGCATCATAATCGTATGTATAATTTTGCGAATTCGCCCTTGTAGAGAGGCAAAACAGCGATACAAATATTAAAAAACGTACGAACATCTCCAGACAAATGTACAAGCAGGAACTATTTTTTTTACCAGCAAATTCTATTTTATATATTCATTAAGAAACCATTCTGTATTTAAATTATAATGAATAGTTTTTCCGGAATAGGAGAGAATTTATATTTTCTTATTTTTGGCATGCATTTTGTTCTTCTTTAATCACCAATAAAATAACTATTATGAAATTGATTCGCAACATTGCATTGACGTCTTTTTTGACGGTGGCTGCTTTTTCAGCCGTGACTTTCACTTCTTGTAGCAAAGACGACAGTGGTTGTGCTGTAGGATATGAAGGCAGCGACTGCAAAACACTCAGCCGTGATAAATTTGTAGGTACTTACGTAGGTACAGAACAATGTACAACAGGTACGGATAATTATAGCATTACAATTGCTGCTAATTCTGATGCTATCAAATTGACGATGAGCAACATTTATAACAATGGTAATCCTGTTTTGGTTGCAACTTGTACAATGACTGGTACAAACACCTTTACTTTTGATAACACACAAAGCGGTATCAGCTTTAAAGGAAACGGTACGCTTAATGGTAACCAACTGGTAGTTGCTTATCAAGTGAACGATGGCGGTACAACAAACTCTTGTACTTACACTGGTAATAAATAAGAAAATTGAAGTAGTAAAATAAAAAATGGACCTCATTGAGGTCCATTTTTTATTTCGGTAAGATCGGGATACTAGTGACCTTGCATTTTTGGCTTACCGTTACCAACTGTGTTAGAGTTAGTTCCGTTAGCGTTGTTGTTATTTTGTTGGCCCATTTGTGGTTTGCCGTTGCCAACAGTTGGAGCCGGTGCTGGCGCAACTGGTTGAGTAACAGTAGTTTCTTTTGTAGTGGTAGTTTTGTGTGTAGTAGTTTTGTGCGGTGTAGACGCTGTTGCTTTGTTAGCAGCATTCATAGCTTTAGCCATAGAGTCTGCTTTAGTAACGATTGCCAGAGAATCAGCTGTAGCTTTTGCCTGAGCCTGAATAATGGAATCGTTTTTAGCCTGCATGTCATTCTGCATTTTATCTACGCGTGCATTTACCATAGAGTCAACCTGGCCTTCGTTAGGTGCATTGCTTGGTTGGTTATTATTACATGCCGCTAACAAAAGCAGACCACTTGACAAAAACAGAAGGGATTTTTTCATCTTGATTTTATTTATTGTTTGCAAAAATATGATTCTCCTGAAATACACAGCAAAGAGAATGCCAAGGATTTCGAAGTTTAAATATTTAATTACTTTAAATTAAAATATAGCTTGTTATCAGGGTGCAAATATAAAGAGCACAGTCAAATTTATAAGGATTGAAACAGAAGAAACGCCGGAAAGCTGACCGTAATAAAATATGGTAAAAAATATATAAAAAACTGGCGCTCAAAAATTGCATATCTGCGAAACTTGTGGTTATCTTTGCAGTCCAATCTGAAACAAGGATCGGTAGTTCAGTTGGTTAGAATGCCGCCCTGTCACGGCGGAGGTCGCGGGTTCGAGTCCCGTCCGGTCCGCAAAAGCTTCACAGAAATGTGGGGCTTTTTTGTTTTATGCTCACGCCTAAAAAGAATGTTGTTGCTATATGGGTTCTGTTGAAACTTATTTTAAGCTACGGAAGCAATCATTTCGCTATATTCACGGTTATGTCTGTAAGGCATTTCGTTTGTCTAGCAAAAGGCTATCCATTAATATAAAATTAAAAGAATGTTTCGTTCTATCATAACTGGCAGTGGTGCTTATATCCCCACAGAAATACAAAGTAATCCGGATTTTTTTACGCAGCCTTTTTATAGCAATGGCCTTTTGTTGCCATCATCTTCACATGATATTGTTAGCAAATTCAAGCAAATTACTGGTATTGAGCAGCGGCGTTATGTATCGCAGGACCTCACTGCCGGAGATATCGGTGCAATAGCGGCCCGAAACGCGATATCGGATAGTGGTATTAATCCCGAAGAAATCGATCAGTTGATTGTGGCGCATAACTTTGGCAATGTTGCCGCAGGTGCTATACAATCGAAGGCAGTTCCGTCACTGGCTAGTTCCATCAAGCATCAGTTAGGAATCCGTAATCCCGCATGTGTTGCTTACGACGTATTGTTCGGCTGTCCCGGATGGCTGCAGGGTATTATTCAGGCGGACGCTTTTTTTAAAGCAGGCATTGCTAATAAAGCACTTGTAATTGGGACTGAGACACTTTCCCGTGTTTCTGACCGTTATGATCGCGATAGTATGATCTTTAGCGATGGGGCAGGCGCTGTAGTATTAGAATATAAAGACACTGTTTCAACCGACCGTGGCATATTGTCTGCGAGTGTGCAGACGCATGCGCTGGAAGAAAATGGTTATATCAGCATGGGTAGTTCGGATTTTCCTGATAGTGATCCGCAAGTGCAGTATATCAAAATGAAAGGGCGCAAAGTTTACGAATATGCTTTACTGAACGTACCCGCTGCAATGAAGGACTGTCTTGATAAAAGCGGCGTGCCCATTCAGAATTTGAAAAAGATATTCATTCATCAGGCTAATGAAAAAATGGATGAAGCAATTGTACAGCGCTTCTATCAGTTATATGATCTGCCGGCGCCGGTTGATATTATGCCGATGAGCATTCATTGGTTGGGAAATAGCTCTGTAGCTACCATTCCAACGTTAATTGATCTGGTAAAACAAGGGCAGATGCCGGAGCATAAGTTAGAAGAAGGAGATGTGATTCTTCTTGCATCGGTAGGGGCTGGCATGAATATAAATGCGGTTTGCTATCGTTACTAGCTAAAACCTTAGCCCAGGTGAGTTGTTTGTTTTATGTATTTATTTTAATGACAATGTATTGGATGTGTCAATAAAACAATTTTTAACGCTTCAATTCGCACCACTTCTTTTCCTAAGACCTTTATATTTGCAAGTCTTAAATCACAGGCATGGACAGCGTAGATACTGCCGGAAATGTAGTAACCGAGAAACTTTTAATGAATTTCAAAAATATCAGCGGTGCTTTAGAACCCTTGTTGCAACAAGTCGCTGCTCAAAATGTAAAGAAGACTATCATTCCTGGTAAGGATTATATTCCGGTAACGGGAAAGGTGCTTGATGAAAATGATATTCTTTATGGCGTTGATGCGATGCTGGATGGCTGGCTCACTACCGGTCGTTATGGCGCGCAGTTCGAGAAAGAGTTTGCCCGTTATTTCGGCAGCCGTTTTTCTTTGCTGGTCAACTCTGGTTCTTCAGCTAATCTGGTAGCGTTTTACGCGCTTACTTCGCCTAAACTTGGCGATCGTGCACTGAAGCCAGGCGATGAAGTGATCACAGTAGCTGCGGGTTTTCCGACCACAGTAAATCCAATGGTGCAGTTTGGCTGTATCCCGGTTTTCGTAGACGTTGATATTCCAACTTACAATATCAAAGCCGACCGTATCGAGGCGGCCATTTCTCCAAAGACGAAAGCGATTATGCTGGCGCACACGCTGGGCAATCCTTTCAACCTGGGAGTGGTGATGGAGATTGCGAAGAAATATAATCTTTGGGTGATTGAGGATGATTGTGACTCGCTCGGCGCAACATACCGTGATAAAAAAACTGGTTCTTTCGGAGATCTGGCAACAGTTTCGTTTTATCCGGCGCACCATATTACTATGGGTGAAGGTGGTGCGGTGCTTATCAATAATGCATCCTTGAAAAAGATTGCAGAGAGCTTCCGCGACTGGGGCCGTGATTGCTGGTGCGAGCCTGGTAAAGACAATACCTGTGGTAAACGTTTTGATCAATGTCTGGGAGAGCTGCCTTGCGGTTATGACCATAAATACACGTATTCGCATATTGGATTCAATCTGAAGGTAACCGATATGCAGGCTGCTGTTGGTGTAAGCCAATTGAAAAAAGCAGATGCATTCGTAGAAAAGCGACGCGAGAATTTTGCATTGCTCTATGATAAGATGAAACAGTTTGAAGAACATTTCATTTTGCCAGAAGCTACGCCGGAAAGTAATCCTAGCTGGTTTGGGTTTATGCTCACCGTTCGTGAAAACAGTAAGATAGATCGTAATCAATTGGTGCGTTATCTGGAAGACAACAAGATTGGCACGCGTCTTTTATTTGCCGGAAACCTGATTAAACAACCGGCTTATGCTAATATTGAAAAGCGCATTGCCGGCGATCTGCATAACACGGATATAATCATGAATCGTTCGTTCTGGCTGGGTGTTTGGCCTGGGTTGAATATCGATCACTACGATTATATCGCTGAAAAGATCAACGATTTTATCCGTAAATAATTTTAGAAGAACAATTCATACAACCGCTTTGTGTTTAACGCAAAGCGGTTTTTTTATGCCCGTCTGGTGCTGAAAACGGCTGCTGTATTCGTTTTTTATCATTTCTATATTTAACCGTTAAGCCTCAGGTATTTACTATTTTTTAAATTGATTTAATTTGTATATTTGGTTGAGTGTTATTTATTAGCTAAGAATAATTTATGTAAGTAAAAGACTGGAATGTGTTTCCTGGTTTGGTTTAAGCGGCGAACGAATGTGGTAATTTTTTTTGAATGAAAACGCACCATATGGCTAACCTGAAATCGACTTTACTCTTATTACTGTGCATTCTGATCTCTTCTGAAATTTTTGCACAATGGCCTAAAGATATTCCGTTAAAAAACGGTGGTAAGCTTACTATCTATCAACCAACCGGTGAAGATCTGAAAGGAGATGTGCTTAAAGGTCGCACCGCAATATCTATCAGGAAGGATGCGAATTCGGAACCTGTTTTCGGTGCGATGTGGTTTGATGCGTATGTGCAGATTGATAAGGCTAAACGCATGGCTACGCTCACTGGCGCAAAGGTTACGAATGCTAAGTTTGCCGATAGTGTGAGTGCTGACAATCTAAAAAAGCTCAGCGATCTTATTGCGGCAGAAGTACCCAAATGGGATCTGCAATATCCGCTTGACGAGTTGCTCACTTCTATTAACGAAGAAAAAGAATTGAATGATCCGGATCTTAAAACGGATCCGCCGAAAATTTATTACGCAACCAAAGCAACATCGTTAGTGATTATCGATGGCGAACCGAAAGTTCAGCAGGATAAAGACATGAAGATGGACCGTGTAGTGAACACGCCATTTCTGATTGTGAAAGATCCGAAGGATGGAAAATTTTATTTGTACAACAGTGGTTTCTGGTATAAAGCATCTTCGCCAACCGGTAGTTATGAATACGTGAAAAATCTTCCTTCCACCATAAAAGATTTGGATAAAGTGGTAAAGGAAAATGAACAAAAAAATAAAACAGATACCAAAGCGGAAGACAAACCCCAAAACCCGACAGCGATTATTGTGAGTACCGTTCCTGCTGAATTGGTACAAACTGAAGGGGAGGCTACTTATTCAGTTATTGAAGGTACCAGCCTGTTGTTTGCAAATAATACGCTGGATGATATTTTCAAAAATACCGGGGATCAAAAAACTTATATTCTTATTTCCGGAAGATGGTATAGTGCAGCGGGGTTAAACGGTCCGTGGACATATGTGCCGTCGGATAAATTACCTGCCGATTTTGCGAGAATCCCGAAGGGCACAGAAAAAGATGGTGTGCTGGCAAGTGTGGCAGGAACAGATGAAGCGAAAGATGCCAAAATGGAAGCGCAGATTCCGCAGACTGCGAAAGTAGATCGTAAGAAAGCAACCTGTACGGTTACTTATGATGGTAAACCGAAATTTTCTAAGATTGAAAATACAGATCTCGAATTGGCCGAAAACAGCAGTATTACGGTCATCAAATCGGGCAAAAAATATTATGCGGTGCAGAATGCCGTATGGTTTGTGAGTGATAAACCGGATGGCCCGTGGAAAGTTTCAGATGATCGTCCTGCAGATGTTGATAAGATACCTGCAAGTTGCAGTGCCTACAATACCAAGTACGTTTATGTTTATGACAGTGAGCCTGATTGTGTGTATATGGGCTATACCCCCGGCTATATGGGCTGTTATGTGTATGGACCAACAGTTGTATATGGTACGGGTTGGTATTATCCGCCATGGTATGGTGCTGTGTATTATCCACGGCCTGTAACATTTGGTTTTGGATTTAGTTATAACCCATGGACTGGCTGGAACATGAGCTGGGGGATGAGTTTCAATTTTGGTTGGTGTCGTGTGAGTGTTGGTTTTGGTGGCTATGGTGCCTGGTTTGGTCCGCCGATGTTTTATCCGCCCTATCGTCACTGGGGCTACGCCGGCGGTTTTTATGGGCCTCGCCCGATGCCGTATGGTGCCCGTCCAAACGTAATAGTAAACCGTCCGGTAAATATCAATGGCGATATCAATATTAATGGAGGTAACCGTGACAGAGTGTACAATAATAACGGAACCGGAAATATTTATAATAGACAGAACGGTGTAAATACAAATGACGTGCGCCGAGGAGAGCATACTCGACCTGGCGCTGGTGGCGGCGGAACCGCATCTCAATTGCCTGCGAACGGTACTCGACCTGGTGGTGGTGGCGGAACCGCATCACAATTACCCGCAAATGGCACTAGACCTGGTGCTGGTGGTGGCGGAACTGCATCACAATTACCCGCAAATGGTACTCGACCTGGTGCTGGCGGCGGGGGAACCGCATCTCAATTACCTGCAAATGGAACTGGCGGTGCAGCGCGGCCGTCAACACAACCGGCAAATAATGTAACAACGGACAGGAATGGCAACGTGTATCAACGTGATAATTCCGGTAACTGGCAGCAACGCAACAATGGCAGCTGGCAACCAACAAACCAACAAAATACACAGCAACTTAACCGGCAAAATACGAATCAGCAGCGAGGTATGGAGCGGTCTAATAATTTCCAAAACCACGGCGGATATCAGGGTGGCGGCGGCGGCAGATCAATGCCTTCGGGCGGTGGTGGTGGCCGTATGGGCGGCGGTGGCGGCGGTGGTCGTATGGGTGGCGGCAGAAGATAACCATCAAAACAAACTGATTATGAGTACACGTATTTCAGCATTGATGTTACTCTTGGTAATGTGGTGCAATGCGGCGTTTTCGCAAAGTGATAAATGGCTTGGCGAGGGCGGTAGCAAGGAAGAAAGCTACACGAACAACGTAAAGTTGAACATAAGCTCGTGGCTACTCTATAACAAAACATACGTGTTTAGCTATGAGCGACGCATCAATGCCCGGCAAACAGCGGCGATTACTGGTGGTTACATGGAGTTGCCACCGTTGTTAAATATCAACATAAAGGATATCGACATCAGAAAGAATGTATCGCAGTCTGGGTATATGTTTGGTGGTGAGTATCGTTTTTATCTCGCGAAAGAAAATAAATATGCGCCGCCCCATGGGTTGTACATCGGTCCATATGTGACGTACTATAGGTTCGATAATAAACGGAATCTTTCAGTGCGTGACTCTGCGGGTAATCCGCTGGATCTGTCTGTAAAGACCTCTATTACCAATTTTAATATTGGCTTTGAGCTGGGCTATCAGTTTATACTGGCGAAAAGAATTTCGCTCGATTTTATCCTGATTGGTCCGTCGATTGCAAACTATACGGCGAAGTTTAAACTGGACGGGAACATTGATCCGGAAAGCGCACAGTATTACAACCAGGAGCTGGCAGAAGCGTTGATCAATCGTTTTCCGATGCTGAATAAGTTGCTTGAAAATAAAGAAGTGGATGTTTCGGGTAACGGGAATGTCTGGGCACCAGGATTTCGTTACGCGATATTCGTCGGTTACACGTTTGGCAGACGATGAGTAAATGAATGCTGACTATGAAAACGGACAAGAATTTTTATGTGGCAAACGAATGAGTATGGTAAGAAAAAAATGAAGATTCGGATTTGCATACTGACGGTCATAATAATAGGAACAGGCTATATACAGGCAATCGGGCAACAGCGTATCGACAGGCAATTTTGGCAGGATGTGGTATTGGATTATCAGTTAGGGAAGAATCTTTTGGAAACAGAATTGAGTTATCAGACGCTGCTTGCACAAGAAAACAAATGGTACAGTCTGAATATTTCTCCGGCTTACGAACGAAGCATCAATAAGTACTTTGACCTGATATGTGCATTACCGATGTCTTATACAGTGCAAACGGATACGAGTAATTCTTTTGAAATAAGAACAATGCTTGGCGGACGCGTGTATTTCACACCCGGAAAGCGAATAGAAACGAGGTTTACATACCGTTTTGAATATCGTTTCTTTCATGATCAGTCTAGCAGTGAATGGGTAAAGAGTTCACGTTCACGGTTCAGAGCAGAAGTAATTGTGCCGATAAACAGGCCCAATTATTACTCAGATAAAATGCTGTATTGCCTGGGAGATGTGGAGCTCTTTTCAACAGTAGATAAAGATGTAGAGGAACGTTATGCCAATCGTTTCAGAATACGTGTGGGCGCTGGTTACAGGATGTCGTACAATTGGCGTTTCGAGGCAATTTATATGTTGCAGCAATCGCGCAATAATGTAGAGGATGGTTACAATTCGGTTGATAATATTCTCCGGTTGCGGATTAAATGTTATTTCCCGTTTCAGAAGAAAAAAGTAATGAATACGCCCGGTCCGGAAGGTGGTTCGGGATACTAAATAAAAAACGTTTCACTTAAAAATTGATATTATGAAAGCCAGATTACTCATTGCCGCCGTACTGATGTTTTTTGCAAATACCAGTTTTGGTCAGATGCAAACATCAGACCATTCTCATCAGCACCATCCAAGAGGATCGCTCACCATATTTGGGGGTTATACATTTCAGGATAAAGTGAGCTTTAGCAATTCTTACGGTTACATTAAAGAAGCGGCGCACTGGGGTTTGTCAGCCGAATTTTTCATGGACCGTTTGCGCACATTGGAATTGTTGTATCAGCGAATGGATACACATGCGCCGCTTTATGACGGTTATTTCGGCACACAGCTCAATCATGATAATGATAAAGCCGGCTTGAACTATATTATGATCGGTGGTGTAAACTACATTCCTGCGAGCCCTACAGTAATGCCTTATGGTGGTATCAATCTTGGGGTCTGCGTTGTTACGAATAAGGAAGATTATACCGCAACCAAATTCGCTATTGGCGGTAAGCTCGGTGTGAAAATCAAAGCATCACCCGTTGTAGGTATCAAATTGCAAGCGCAATTGCTGAGCGTGGTGCAAGGTGCCGGTGGCGGTTTTTATGTAGGTACCGGTGGTAGTGGTTATGGTGTAAGCACTTATTCTACCGTATTGCAGTTTGGCTTTACAGGCGGTTTAAGTTTTGATTTCTAACAATGATTTCTCAAAAATTTAATAATAATCTTTTATGAAAAAACGCAACTTCATTTTTTGTTTTCTTCTAGCCACTGCATTTGCCATAGGCGCAAAAGCCCAGGATGCAGCAGGTGATGAAGGTGTTACCCGTAAACTTTTTCAGGCGCAACACCGCACCATCGTTTCCGACAACCTTAATCTCACAGCAGCACAATCAGCTCCTTTCTGGAAAATCTACGACGAATACGAAGGGGAGCGAAAAACCATTGGTGAGAAAAAAATCATGCTGCTAAAGAAGTTTGTCGCCAATATCGATAGTAATAATGCGGCCACCGCTGCAGATGTTATTAACGGCACGATCGATAATCAGATGGATTATCTGAAACTGCAGAAGAAATATTTTAAACGCATTAGTAAAGAAGTCAGCCCGATGGTTGCGGCACGATTTATGCAAATTGAGCAGACGATCAATGCGCGCATCAGCTCCGACATTCTTTCGGAATTGCCTCTGGCAGGTAGTACTGGCCAATAGTTAAGTATAAACGGAAGGCGTGTGCGTGCCTTCCGTTTTTTATCCATTCTGTATTTAATCTGTTATGAAGAAAGCGCTACTGTTACTACTGTTGTGTTTATGTGTTCAGAAATCTTACAGCCAGTTTTTAATTGCACTTGTGTTTGGCGATAAGCTTAATAGTGGCCGGGCGGAATTCGGACTTACATTGGCCGCGGGATTGAGCTCTTATACTGGTGGCGTAAGTGCAAATTACAGACCATCGCTTTGTTTTGGCATGTATTTCAGTTATAAGCTGAATGATAAGTTTTCACTTGAGCCCAGATTTTATCCTAAATACAACGGTGGCGCCAATAAGATGACAATCGGGTTGCCAGAAAAATATCAATCCGATGCCTGGGATACAACTTCTGTTAGTCAGAAAATAAATTATTTCGCTTTTACAGCGATGGTAGGATACAAACTTACAGACCATCTGAAAGTGTGTCTCGGTCCACAGGCGATGATGCGCACGTCTATTCTCGACTATTATTCATCTGATGATAAAGGCAGCGAATTAAAGCTGAAAGAAGATGATACACGTACCCGGTTTGATGCCGGAGGGACTATTTCGCTCAATTATCATTTTTCCAAAAATGGTGGTCTGAGTATTACTGCTGAATATTATCAGGGTATGGTGAATATCAACAAGGCTACAGATGCTGCGATGCATAATTCTATTTTTCAGTTTGCCGTAGGTATACCTGTAGGCGCAGGTAAGGCGAAGAAAAAAGCTGCGGCGAAAACGGAAATGACAAATGAAACATCAGATGATTAAATACGTCAGATGTTTAAAATGCTTCCCCAAGTCCGAGATAGATTCCATTAAATGTATTGCTGAATCCGTAGTCAATACAGATATTCGTGTTCGAAAACTTATTGAATTTGAGTCGTAATCCGAAACCACCTGCCGGATGCCAATATGCAAAATCACTTGTATGATATTCGCTTACCGAATGCAAGTTTGAAAAGAGTACCAATCCCAGTAAGCCGTTGTTCGTAATGTCCCTTCTGTATTCTGCCTCAAAATAGAGCAACTGATTGCTGCGGTATCTGTTCTGTTTATATCCACGGCCGGAACGTCCGTAAGAATCCCATCCAATACTCGGCAGATCTAAATAAGGAGCGTCGTTGGCATCTCCGATTATTGCCCAGTAATAAGACCAGAATGCCAGTGTGTTCTGTCGCGTTTTACTAAAGGAGAAATATTTTCTTAAGTCCAGCCAGATTGACTCCCAGTTTTTATCGCTGCCCATCCAGTTCCGGTTGATACGTTCTATTATCGACGCATAGAAGCCGCCTTGCGGGTTAATAAAATTTCTTCTGCCATCATAAGTGAGATTAATAGTAAATCCAGACGAGACGGTACGCGTGTCGATGGTATCGGAGATGTAATTTTCTTTTACCTTAATGTTGTAATGATAGTCCATATTGTAGCCACCTCCGAAATATAGATTATGCTTCAGATTTTTCATTACGTTGACATAAGTTCGGAAATAGTGGTAATCGATCAATGCCGGATTTTCCTGCGGTGAATTCCCTCCTAATCCCCAGCTGTACTGCGGATAGTACATGTAGCGAAGATCTGCCGTGATGCTCCACTGGTTGTCTCTTAAAAATACAGTGCCACGTATCGGAACAATTACTTGCTTGCTAAATGTGAAATAGGGGGTAAAATAAATGCTCGATAAAGAAGTAGTACTCGATGGTCCAAGACGAAAAGCGAGATTGGTAGAGGTAAGTAAAGCTACACCGCCGCCCGGTACATTATTGGCCGCAGGCACCAGCGAAAACTGAACTTTTTTATTGCTGCGATAGTTGGTATCTGCCGGTTTTAGACCTGTGACTTGCCGGAGGACGTCAATCACGTCTTTTTTGCTTCTTGAAAGACTGTCGTTCTCTGCGATGCCCTGCGCGTGTAGTTCTCTGCTCTGTATGTCTCCAAAGCATAACAGTATCAACATCATGGCTAGTCGTGAAGTTTTGATAGTCAAGATAAAAGTTTGATCGGTGGTTAGCGTACGCTTCGTTCAGAAAACTGTAATAAATACATTTGAAATTTACTAAATTTATTAGTGTCACCGCGTAATAAAAGACAGATATGAAAACTATAATCAAAGACTGGAAAAATAGCAGCAAGCTTTATCCGGATGGAAGACTCACTTTATTGTTGGCCGGCATCGCACTTTTGTTGAACGCTTGCAATAGCGGTTCTGCTGCGAATAAAACTGCTGCTGACCGTGACCCGGCAAAATGTATCAATCCGTCTTCTGCCGCTAAAATGATAACGCATCAAGGTGCGGGCGGCGATATGAATTTGCAGGCGAATGCTTCAGGTAAAGATTTTAATATAGTGCTCGATACTGCAAACTGGCCCGCAAAGCCCTGGCCGGAAAATATGGTCTGGATTCCTGGCGGTGATTATATGATGGGTGGAAATGGTGGCGAAGCTCGTCCGGATGAATATCCGGTGCACGAAGTAAAGGTGAATGGCTTTTGGATGGACAAGACAGAAGTGACAATCGGTGCATTTAAGCAATTTGTAAAAGCTACCGGATATACAACGACTGCAGAGCAGAAACCTGAATGGAATCAGTTAAAACAGCAATTGCCACCGGGTACGCCGGAGCCCGATGCAAGCGCCCTGGTGCCGGGCTCTATGGTGTTTACGCCTACTTCAGGACCGGTGCAGTTAAACGATTTTTCACAGTGGTGGCGATATGTGCCGGGTGCAAATTGGCGTCATCCGAACGGGCCAAACAGTGATGTATTTACAACTACTGCTTACGATAATTATCCGGTGACACAAGTGAGCTGGTTTGATGCGATTGCTTATTGTAAATGGGCAGGGAAAAAACTACCAACAGAAGCAGAATGGGAATTTGCAGCACGTGGGGGCTTGAAAAATAAACGATACAGCTGGGGCGATGATGGCCCTTCAAGCCAGAATGTCAAAGCGAATCTTTGGCAGGGTGGTTTTCCTTACCATAATGATAAAGTAGATGGTTTTGATCTGGCGGCACCAGTGAAATCCTTTGTGCCAAATGGTTATGGCTTGTACGAAATTATTGGCAATGTATGGGAATGGTGTAGCGACTGGTATCGGCCGGATACTTATGAGAAAGACAAACAAAGAGGAGTAGTTAGTGACCCCCTCGGTCCGAAGGATAGTTATGATCCTGAAGATCCTTATGCGATCAAACGAGTGATACGTGGTGGTAGTTTTCTTTGCAACGAAAATTATTGTGCGAGTTATCGTCCTGCTGCCCGCATGAAAACCGATCCATACACAGGCGAGAACCATACTGGTTTCAGAGCCGTGATGACGCAGTCGGATTGGAAAGTCAAAAGTCAAAAACATAATTGACAGTTGACAATGGACAATTGACAGTTACTCGTGTAGCGTGCTCGCGTTTGTCATGCTGAGCGGAGTCGAAGGAGTGGGCATAGGTACGATTTTTGTGAGTTGTCAGTTGTGCGTACTCGTATTGTGTCACATCGACGGCAGGAGATGTCCCGCGGAATGTGGATTTAAGTGCGCGTCAGTATTGTAATAACACCACTGTCAACTGTCAATTGTCAACGGAAATAAAATGCTTCGTTTTGATAACAACGGAATTTATTGCAGGCAAGCAGGCATCTATATAGATCCATGGCGGCCTGTAGATAAAGCGATCATCACGCATGCACATTCTGATCACGCGCGCTGGGGAAATAAATATTATCTCGCACATCATGATACAGTTCCGCTCCTGCGGTTACGATTGGGTTTTGACATCAACGTAGAAGGCATTGGGTACAATCATTCCATCGAAATAAACGGTGTCCAAATCAGTTTGCATCCTGCCGGTCATATTCCCGGTTCTGCACAAATCAGACTCGAATACAAAGGCGAGATATGGGTAGTGTCCGGTGATTATAAATTGCAACACGATGGGATTTCTGTTCCGTTTGAACCGGTACGTTGTCATCATTTCATTACAGAATCAACATTTGGTCTGCCGGTTTATAATTTTCCACCGCCGCAGCAAGTTTATGACGAGATAAATGAATGGTGGCGCAACAATGCCGACTTGGGGCAAAATTCAGTGATCATCGGATACGCGCTTGGTAAAGCGCAGCGCATTTTACATCATCTTGATAGTGGTATTGGTGCCATCTGGGTACACGGCGCCGTAGCAAATATTAACACAGTACTCGAAGAACAGGGTATTGAATTGCAGCCATGGCAAAGGGTTTCGCCCGATCAAAATAAAAAGGATTTTAATGGTGCCATGATTGTTGCACCACCATCAGCAATAGGCAGTTCCTGGTTGAAGCGCTTTGAGCCGTTTAGCCTGGGCATTTGCAGTGGCTGGATGCAATTAAGGGGTGCACGTCGCAGACGTAGTGCTGATAGAGGCTTTATTATGTCTGATCATTGCGACTGGACACAGCTTAATGAAGCTATTGCGGCAACAGGTGCGGAGCACGTATATGTCACACACGGTTACAAATCTGTTTATGCAAAATGGTTGCGGGAAAATAAGGGTATCAATGCAACCGAAGTAGAGACGCTATATGAAGGAGAAAGCCTGGAAGGCAATAAAGAAGAAATAGAAGAGTTATGAAAGGATTCAGCGAACTATTTACAGTCATTGAGCAGACGACTAAGATCAATGCAAAGATCGATGCGCTGGTACAATATTTTGCAGATGCTCCTGAATCTGATATCGTTTGGTGTGTCGCTTTGTTGACTGGGAAAACCCCACGTCGCGCTATAAAAACTGCAGATCTGCGCAATTGGTGTGCGGAGCTGTCGGGCTTGCCCATGTGGCTTTTCGACGAATCATATCTTGTCGTTGGTGATCTTGCAGAAACCATCGCATTATGTCTGCCGGCACCGGTCGCTAATAAAGAATATTCACTGACCGAAACACTGCAACAATTAAATAAACTTGCGGCAGCCTCCGATGAAGAAAAAAAAAGAATAATTACGGCGCGTTGGATGGAGATGAATGCAAACAATCGGTTGGTGTTTAATAAGCTGATCACTGGCGGCTTTCGGATGGGTGTCTCCCGGCAGCTTGTTATTAAAGCATTGGCGAAACATTATAATCAGGAAGAAAATCAGGTGGCACATAAACTGATGGGCAACTGGAATCCGGAGATCATTTCCATTGATGAATTATTATTTGAAGCAAACTCAGGCGAAAAATTATATCATCCCTATCCGTTTTTTCTGGCTTATCAAGTAGAAAGTGAACTGGCAGTGCTCGGCGATGTGCATGACTGGCAGATCGAGGAAAAATACGATGGGATTCGCGGACAAATCATTGTGCGTAATGGTGAGTTGTTTATCTGGAGCAGAGGCGAAGAACTCATTACAGATAAGTTCCCTGAATTTGAATTACTAAAAAATATTTTGCCCAACGGAACTGTGCTTGATGGTGAAATTCTTCCTTATAAGGACGGCCGTCCTTTGCCTTTTCAGATAATGCAGACACGCATCAGCCGGAAAAATGTGACGAAAAAATCTTTGCAGGAAGCACCACTGGTGATGATCTGTTATGATTTGTTGGAGCAAGATGGGAAAGATATTCGCGATATGCCGCTGAGTTCTCGGAGACAACAATTAGAATATCTGGTAACCCTTGCCGGTTCTCAGGCGCCGCTAATTATTTCGCCCGTTTTTCCATGTAATAATTGGGATGAAGTCATTGCTATTCGCGAAGCCGCAAGAGATAATAATTGCGAAGGCGTGATGCTAAAGAAGAAAGATAGCGTTTATGAAACTGGTCGCAGGCGTGGTAATTGGTGGAAATGGAAAGTAGATCCGCTGACCGTGGATGCGGTGTTGATCTATGCGCAGCGTGGTCATGGGCGACGGGCAGATTTGTACACTGATTATACATTCGCGGTCTGGGACAATGATGTGCTGGTGCCTTTTGCAAAAGCATATTCAGGTCTTACTGATAAAGAAATTCTGGAGGTCGATAATTGGATTAAGAAGAATACAATTGAGAAATTTGGACCAGTTCGCAGTGTAACACCGGAACTTGTTTTTGAATTAGCGTTTGAGGGAATCAATGAATCTACGCGTCACAAATCTGGTGTGGCTGTGCGTTTTCCGCGTATTGCGCGTTGGCGCAAAGACAAAAATATTGGTGATGCCAACACAAAGTTCGATCTTTTACAACTGATAGAAGCGGCACGCAGATGAATAAACTGGCGCAACAATGGTTTGAACAACAGCAGTGGAAACCATATCCTTTTCAGGAGCAGACCTGGCGTGCTATAGCTTCTGGTAAATCCGGTCTGCTCAACGCACCAACTGGTTTTGGTAAAACATTTGCCATATGGTTTGGCGTGCTGGAACATTATGCGAAGCAAGCGGAAAAGAAAAAACGCAAAGGGTTGCACTGCCTTTGGATTACGCCGCTTCGTGCTCTTTCAAAGGAGATTGAAGCGGCTACCAATCGTGTGAGTGGCGATTTGCATCTGCCTTATAGAATAGGTTTGCGCACTGGTGATACCTCAACAAAGGAGCGCGATAAACAAAAGAAAGATAGTCCGGAAGCATTGATCACCACGCCAGAAAGCGTTCAGTTAATGCTCGCGCAAAAAGGTTATGCTGATCTGTTTAAAAACCTTGAATTTGTGGTCGTAGATGAATGGCATGAATTGCTTGGTAGTAAACGTGGCGTACAGATGGAGTTAGCTTTGTCTCGTCTCCGTACCATTAATCCGAAGCTGAAAGTCTGGGGTATATCAGCAACTATCGGTCATTTGGAACAAGCCAAAGAAATTTTGCTTTCCGGTGTTCCTGATTCGGTAATGATCCGGGCAAAGCTGGAAAAGAAATTAGAGATTGAAACTATTTTGCCTGACACGCTGGAACGTTTTCCCTGGGCAGGACACCTGGGTATTAAACTTGCAGATAAAATTTTCCCCATCATTGATAACAGCAATGCAACGTTGTTGTTTACGAATACACGTTCGCAGGCCGAAATCTGGTACCAGCGCATTTTAGATCTGCGACCTGATTTAGCAGGATTGATTGCATTGCATCACGGCTCTCTTGGTGAAGATATTCGCAAGTGGGTTGAGAATGCATTGCATGAAGGCATATTAAAAGCAGTGGTTTGTACCAGCAGTTTGGATCTCGGTGTTGATTTTCGTCCGGTGGATACAGTGATTCAAATTGGTTCTGCCAAAGGTGTAGCCCGGTTTATTCAAAGGGCGGGCAGGAGTGGTCACTATCCCGGCGCAGTGAGTAAAATCTATTTTTTACCAACGCATTCTCTGGAGATAGTAGAAGGTCCTGCGTTACGATATGCGATTAAACACAATCAGATTGAAAGCCGCATTCCGTACATCCGTTCGTTTGATGTACTGATGCAATACCTTGTTACACTCGCGGTTTCTAATGGTTTTCATGCCGATGAAATTTTCGAAGAAATAAAACAAACACATTGTTTTCATTCCATCACCAGGGATGAGTTTAATGAATGCTTGTTGTACATCACACAGGGTGGCAAATTGCTTACAGCGTATGATGAATTTCATAAAGTAGTGCTTGAGAATGGGGTATATAAAGTTACGAGCAAGCGGGTGGCCATGCGGCATAGATTAAGTATCGGTACCATAGTAAGCGATGCCATGATGCAGGTGGTTTTTATGCGTGGCAAAAGATTAGGTAGTATTGAAGAATGGTTTATTTCAAGGCTAAATCCCGGCGATCATTTTTGGTTTGCAGGACGAAATCTGGAATTGGTAATGGTCAAAGATCTCAAAGCTTTTGTGCGGGCAGGGAAAAAGAAAACGGGCGTGATTCCGTCCTGGCAAGGCGGCCGGATGCCGCTCTCGTCTTATCTTTCAGAAGCAATCCGTCATGAATTGAATGAATATTATAGCGGTAGACAAAAGGATGTTGAGCTGCAGTTTCTGCAACCGCTTTTTGATTTGCAGGCAGAACGTTCTTATCTGCCGAAGGAAAATGAATTGCTGATCGAGAAGATCAAAACAAAGGAAGGTTGTCATGTTTTTATCTATCCGTTTGAGGGTCGTTTTGTGCACGAAGGAATGGCGGCGATCATAGCGCATCGTATCGCGCAGATACGGCCGTTTAGTTTTTCCATTGCAATGAATGATTATGGTTTTGAATTGCTCAGCGATCAGGATATTCCCATTGAGGCAGCACTAAATGAAGGTTTGTTTGCTCCGGAAAGACTTAGTGAAGATGTGATGAAAAGTATCAACACGACGGAGATGGCGCGCCGCAGGTTTCGTGAGATTGCAGCCATTGCCGGACTGGTGTTTTCTGGTTACCCTGGTAAACAGGTAAAGACGAAGCATCTGCAGGCGAGTGCACAACTGTTCTTTAACGTCTTTGAAGACTTCGAGAAAAACAATTTGCTGTTGCGACAGGCCTATGAAGAGGTTTTCGATTTTCAATTGGAGATAGCACGTATGCAGACTGCATTTCAGCGTATCAATGATCATCGTATTGTACTGCAGTATCCGGAGAGACCAACACCTTTTTCTTTTCCAATTTTTGCGGAGCGGTTTCGTGAAAAATATAGTAATGAAAGTGTAGAAGACAGAATCAGGAAAATGGCAGCTGCGCTGGAGACCCCCAACCCCTGAAGAAGAGCCTTGGTGCGAGTAGCATCCCATGGGGCCGCTTGTCATGCTGAGCGGAGGCGAAGCATTAATGCATTGAGCAATCACTCGGCTGTGCGACATGTTTGCACAGTCCTCACAATGCTTTGGGATCGAACCACAGATAGCCTGGATTTGTAATCCCGGTCTCTTAACTCTTTCATAAATTACACGAACAAATCAGACATCAGACATCCGCCATCAGCGATGAATATTGTTTTACATGGTAACACCTTTCGTCTGCTTCCGGAAAAAGCTCTTTTCTGGGAAGAATATGGTCTCATGATTATAGCAGATCTGCATTTGGGTAAGGCGATGCATTTCAGGAAAGCAGGAATCCCGATGCCGGAACTAAGCGCATTGAAAGATTACGAAAACCTCAACGCTTTGATCGGTGTTTATCATCCGGAACAAATTTGTTTTCTGGGCGATCTCTTTCACAGCAATTACAATACGGAATGGCGATTATTTGAAACATTCATTGAGCAAAATCCGCATGTTCATTTTTCACTCATCAAAGGCAATCATGATATTCTAAAGGATGAGCATTATGAGGCCTTGGGAATTGAGTTGATCGATGATCAACTGGCTTTGGGAAATGTAATTCTATCGCATATTCCTATCACGCATCCGCCAGAAGGAAATATTAATATAAGCGGTCATTTACACCCTGGCTGTGTGCTTCGGGGATTAGGTCGGCAAAGTGTAAAATTGCCTTGTTTTGTGTATTACAGAAATACTTTTCTGTTGCCTGCGTTCGGCCACTTGACCGGGTTACACGTGGTTCAGCAGATAGGAGCCGTTTATTATGCAATTGCAGGTGACCGTATCGTTATGATGTAGTTTTCACACAAAGGCACTAAGATGATTTTGCTAAATACCTGCATAACTAATCGGTAATTACATTTTACACTTTTCATTTCTCATCCAGAGCCAAAGGGAGCGATAAACAAGATGTACGCACAATTGACGACTCACAACACACATCCTTACAATAGCAAAAACGGCCAGACGATATTAAACCATCTGGCCGTTTTTACATAAATATGAGTACTCACAACTGTCGACTCACAAATCAATCATTAATAAAAATTGTAGTTTCTCCGCGCAATATTCAAACGGAAACCACCGTACACATAAGTTGATGCGTTGGACGGGTAGTAATCATTTGCGTATGAATAGTGACGATAATTCACGCCGAGATCAAAGAACAGGTTTTCACGCAGCTCGTAAGATGCATTCAAATTCATTGACAGACAAGTTGCTTTCAATCCGTTGATCAGTTTGTATCCATATTCCGGATTTGAAGGATTAACTGGTGTATTATCAGCGTAGTTAAGGAAGATGTTGCTTCCATAGTTGCTACCCGCAGTATCAGTGCTTTGCTGGTAATACATCCCGGTTGCAGTCAGGTAAAGATTTTTCACCGGTTGGTAACTCACTTTGCCGATCAACTGTGCAAAACTGGCCCCAAGCGGATTGGCGAGTGGCTGGTTGTAGTTTGTATAGTTGGCGATAGAATCAGAATGCGAGTAAGTGTACGGACGAACGATATTGATTTCGCCTTGTAAATCGAGGTTTTTCACAGTGAACGCATCATAGTATTTAGCACCGAGCTGTACACCGAATTTTTTGCCGAACCATCCCGTGTTGGCAAAAAATTCCGAAGTTCGTAATTCATCCAGGAAGAACTGTCCATAAAACTGAAGATGTTTCAAAGCAATTGCTTTGAAGTTAAATCCAAGATTCACGTTGTCCGGACTTCCATTGTAGCGTTCAATAGAACGGTAAAAGATAATCGGTATCATATAATCAAAAGGATAACGATCCGTGCGGCCGAAGATCACACTTTCAAACAGCCCTACGTTCAACCATTTCGTGGCATTGATGCTCAAATGGTGCATGGTGGCGTATTTGTGCGGTAATTGCTGATCAGCTCCCCGAGTGTACTGCGGCTGCAATTCCATATAAAGGTTCTGGTAGTTCAGCTTCCAGATTTTGGTATTGATGCGGAGAAATGCCCCAGATGCGGAAAAGTCACTCAGGAAAAGGCTCGTCATGCCATCGCCGATGAATTGTTTATCGTAGCCGAAAGTGAAATTCAGATAGCCTTTGATGGCTGCAAAATCAATATAACCCCGGGCTTGCAGATAATCGTATGTTTTATTGGAAGGCGTCTGGTAATAATCAGCGCCCGGAACTGCCTGATGCATTTCAGTCCATTCTTTTACATAAGAAGGCATTTGTTCCTGGTTATCGGCAAAATAAGTATAGAAGCCCAGTTTCTTGGCAATCCAACCACGCAGCTCTACGCCGCGACTGCTGGAGTAAAGCGTTTGTGACTGAGACACATCGCCCGTTTTATATTTTTCCTCCATCACTTGTCCACTGATCACAGGATTCACCACCAGGAAAAAATCTTTGGTTTTTACTCTATAGAAATCTGGCTGCTTTTTATAAAAAGTTTTGAACCATGGCTTTTTAGAATCAATGGCTCCATTCTCGTCATGCGCCCATTCTCCGCTTACAGAGATCATGTGGTCTATATTATAGAGATCGATTTTGCTCAGCCCGATGGAATCGGAAGCTTCTTTTGTTTTCTCCAGAAAGCTGACAGCTCCTTTCCTGGAAATGGGTTTTATGGTAGAAAAGAAATCGGTGGTAAGTTTTCCCGAGCGGGTTTCTAAACGGTCCAGCAGCGGATAATCTTCCTGTCCTAACTGCAAATACGTGGTCTGGGCAAAACTGAAGCAAGTGGTTGTTGCCAATGCAACAGTCAGGAGCGTTTTTTTCAGCATAAAAAGAGTAGGATGACGATATTAAAGGCTATTTGAAATAAATTTTTGAAAAAAGATTGCCTGTCCCATTCATCAGCGTTCATAATCCTTCAAATATCAGGCCAGAACAAAAGTAAGGGTATAAAAAGATTGTGCAGTCTATATTATGCAGTAAAATAATTTTCCTATTTCGAAGAATGCTTATTTATTTCCTTGTCGGAACCATTATATTTGTGGCACTCCCAAAAGGAAATTTACCCCTGAGAAGAATGCTGTATAGTTGAAAGTGGAAGTCGTATAGATTTTGCGCTATACCCGTGTGATGTGTTGCTTTCGTAGAAATAAAAAACATAAAGGAGTATGATTATATAACACCGAAAACTACATAAATAAATAACAAATGTCTTTGGAATTTCTGAAGACAACTCCCAAACAAGATCCGGATCGCCATTTTTTTATTCTTTAACCATATAAAACAACCAAATTATGGAAGTTGAAAACAAGAAAAACCAACTCAAAGCAATTGAGGGCCCGAGCATTTATGAAATCCCACTGGCGGAAGCACAAAAACTGACTAAAGGCTGGACTGACCAGGGCAATTTTGTGACTGGTTTCCTGGTAGATGCACAAGAGTTGACAGATATGATCAATGAGCAAGGCGCAAGCTATGTGCGTTTCTACTTTGGCTGGGATGATTCGCAAGAACCAGGCAGAAAGGAAAGAATGATCATGGTGCCTGCAAACGTTGACGGTAGCGATATGATCAATACTGAAACACCAGACGACAGCAATATCTTTGATTTCACGTTACCATGTCCGCCCACATGCGATAAGAACAGTCCGCTCTGTTTCGGCCCATGTGCGAGTGAGTAAACTAGCAGGTAAACTATGCTGAAAACTGTGCAGAGTGCCATATTGCAGTATTCTCCGCTTGCTATTTTGCCGCCGTTGATCATTGCCGGAATCGGTTTTAAGAATTATACGCGAGCTTACAAAGTGCTGAGTCTGCATTTGCTGATCGTTTCCATATTGAGCGCTATCGCTGTGCTCTTGTGGCACATGAAGCAAAACAATCTGCCGCTTCTTCACATTTATACAGGCGTGGAGTTTGTGATGGTAACCTGGTTTTACAGTTACATTCTGGAAGAACTCATACCTCGTAAAGTTTTGATGACGGGATGCATAGCGTTTGTGGCTTTTTCACTGATAAATGCGTTGTGGATTCAAAGCTGGTTTACATTCAATACACTTCCCCGGAGTATCGAAAGCCTTTGGGTAATATGTCTTACACTGACGTGTTACTACAAAATGCTTTCGGAGCTGAAGATCCGGAAGATGGAGCGTTCGCCTGTCTTCTGGATCAATACCGGGTTCTTCTTTTATTTTTCAGGTGCACTATTCCTGTTCGCGCTAAGCAATTATATTTTGTCTTTAAACCACCAGCTCAACATTTATGTCTGGACACTGCACGCGTGTTTTAGCATACTGTTGTACCTGTTTATTTTTTTAGGATTATGCAACTACCGGAACAGGTAGATATTTTTTACTTCCTCCTTATCGGCACACTGGGCATGTTGTTGCTCAGCGCGGGATTGGTCATTTTTTTTCTGGTCTACCAGCGTCGTCTGCTACGACAAAAAGCACAATTGCACGATATTGAAGTAGCACATCAGGAAGAACTGCTATTTAGCAATATCAAAGAAATAGAAACCGAGCGTAAAAGAATTTCTACCGATCTGCATGACGAGATCGGCAGTTTATTTTCTACCATTAGTATTAAAATGGGACAGCTGGAATTAACTATTACGGACACTTCGCCTGAGGTGAAAAAAATACTCGACGAAAATAAGGGACTGGTCAAACTGGGTATTCAAAGCATCAAACGGATCTCACACAGCATTATTCCGCCTTCCCTGGAGTTTTTTGGACTGGCCGCAGCACTAGAGCATTTGTGTGGGCAAACAGACTCTCCGGTTTTGAAAGTCACTTATTCTGCACCTGAAAATTTTCCGGAGGTTTCTGCAGAAACTGGCCTAGCCATTTACCGTGTTGCTCAGGAATTATTGAGCAATGCCATCGCGCATTCTGGCGCTACACAAGTTGATATCCTGTTACAGTCGCATACTAGTTTGGTGTTGTTTGCCTATTATGACAACGGAAGGGGTTATGATACAGGCGATCCCACGATTAAAAAAGGACTGGGATTGCGAAACATGGAAAGTCGTATCAACATGATTAAAGGAAAACTCAATACATCATCATCGCCGGGAGAAGGCGTACGTGTAATTATAGAAGTTGAAATCTAAAAACATTGTCCCATGAAACATACTATAAATATCGCCGTAGCAGAAGACCAGGTATTATTTCGCGAATGTTTTATCGCGAATATTCAGAAATTTGAGCACATCAATGTTGTTGTAGAAGCTGGAAACGGGAAGGAATTGATTACCCGGTTTTCTAAAATGGAAAAGCTGCCTGATATTCTTTTGCTGGATTTGAGCATGCCAGAAATGAACGGTCTGGAAACTACAAAATATCTCAAAGAACATATGCCAGAAGTACGCATTATTGTGCTTTCCGTTCATGGCGACGAAAAGTATGTGGTGTCTATGGTACAGCATGGCGTAAACGGTTATCTGGCTAAAGATGCTGAACTGGACACGGTACTCAAGGCAATAGATTCGGTCTACGAAAAAGGATTTTTCTTTAACGATACAATGCTTCGCGGATTACAATCAGGCGGTCTGCAAAAGAAATATAAGATTAGCAGGTTTAATGTCCTTGATACTATTACTCGCCGTGAACGGGAAGTACTGGAACTGATCTGTAAAGAATTTACCACCCAGGAAATCGCCGAAAAGCTTTTCTTAAGCGTTCGTACCGTAGACGGTCATCGTAATAATCTTCTTGAGAAAACTGGCGCAAGAAACACTGCCGGCCTTGTCATCTTCGCACTAAAAAATGACCTGGTGAGTCTGGACGTTTGATACAGTGGACAGTGGACAATTGATACTGGCGCGAGCGTTAGCGTAAGCGCTCTCCTGACTATAGGCCTTACCAGTCTCCCGACTGGCGTTTCAGACCGGGTCGGATGCTCCAACCCACCGGGTCAATACTTTAATTTAACCACATCTGATGGGTTAATGAACCGGGTCGAACATGGTTGTTCACCGGGTTGATACCTCAATCTGACCGGGTCTCAGGGATTAATGAACCGGGTTGAATGTTCTTTGGAACGGGGTTGTACTTATTTTTTAACCGGGTCGAACCCGGTTGCGAACAGGGTGGAGGGTGGTCGATGACCGCATAGAACCTGTTATTTTACCGCATTCCACCCGCTTCTTTACGCATTCAGACCCGGTTCGGGAATAAGTAGAACCCGGTTCATTTCATGGTGCGAGTATTAATATCACTGAGCGTTAGCGCAGCGCTTCCGTGTCTATAAACCTACACTGGCGCGAGTCTTCCGAAGGGCGACTCGTGTCTAAGCTTCTTACCAGTCTCCCGACTGGCCTCCAAAAAACAGTCGTCAGTCGAGAGACTGACATGATAGCTCGTCACGAGAGCGCTGCGCTAACGCTCGCGCCAGGTTTAAAATTATTTCTCGCGACCAATTAATTCCTTTAACCATTTGCCCTATCGTAATACATCTTGACGTTTCACCTTTCACGTTTCACCCACTCACAAATCAGAAAATCAGCGATCAGAGATCAGCCATTTAAGACTATTTTTGCCCTACAATTTCTAAATAATGGCTGCAATTCTGATAAAAAACGCTACAGTGGTTAATGAAGGCCGTAGCGAAGTAAAAGATGTACTGATAAAAAATGGTCGTATCGAAAAGATCGCCGGACAAATCAACACCAGCGAACCAGTGCAGGAAATAGATGCTACCGGTCTGCATTTGTTGCCGGGCGTAATCGACGATCAGGTACACTTTCGCGAGCCCGGTCTGACCTACAAGGCAAACATCCAGTCGGAAGCCCGTGCAGCTGTTGCCGGAGGTGCTACTTCCTTTATGGAAATGCCAAATACCAACCCACCGGCTACCACACAAGAATTACTTCAGGCTAAATACGATATCGCTGCAAGCACATCCGTTGCCAACTATTCCTTTTTCATGGGCGTAGCCAATGATAACGTAGATGAGGTTTTACGCACCAATGCAAAGAAAGATCAGGTTTGCGGTGTGAAGATTTTTATGGGTTCCAGCACTGGCAATATGTTGGTAGACAACTATGTTACCCTCAATAAGATTTTCTCCGAAACAGAATTGCTGATTGCAACGCACTGCGAAGACGAGCGTATTATCAAAGCCAATAAAGAAAAATATCCTGATGCAGACAACGCATCTTATCATCCGCTGATCCGCGATGTAGCAGCTTGCTTCGAAAGCTCTTTCTCTGCGGTGCAACTAGCAAAGCAGCACAACAGCCGCCTGCACATTCTGCATATTTCTACCGCAAAAGAATTGCAGTTGTTCACCAATATGTTCCCGATTACAGACAAACGTATTACTTCAGAAGTTTGTGTGCACCACCTGCATTTCACTGCTGACGATTATCCGCAGTTGGGCAATCTGATCAAATGTAATCCGGCCATCAAAGCCAAAGAAAACAAAGAAGCGCTCTGGGAAGCGCTCCTGGACGATCGTCTGGATATCATTGCTACTGATCACGCACCGCATACCTGGGAAGAAAAACAATTGCCTTACCAACAAGCACCATCTGGTTTGCCGTTAGTGCAGCACTCTTTATTGATGATGCTGCATTATGTAAAGGAAGGTCGTATTTCCATTGAGAAAGTGGTAGAAAAAATGGCGCATGCACCAGCGCAATGCTTCCTGATTCGCGAACGTGGTTATATCCGTGAAGGTTATCACGCCGATCTGGTGTTGGTAGATATGAATGACAGTACTACCGTTACCAAAGAAAATATTCTCTACAAATGCGGATGGTCGCCACTGGAAGGCGTTACACTGCCGGCTCGCATCACGCATACTTTAGTAAACGGAAATGTCGTTTATGAAAACGGACAAGTTTTGGATCTTCATAGAGGACAAAGACTTTTGTTTAATCGCTAATGCGCAACGATAAAATCACATTAAAAGACCTTGCTGTCTACACTTCCGAAGGCAGCAGTGTCTTTTCTCTCATAGATCTGACATCTACCCAGTACGGCAAAGACGTGCTGCGGAAGCATGTGCAGAACCCGCCGGCAACTTTTGAAGCCTTGCAGGAAATGCAGGATGTAATCCGTTTTTGGGTTAATCATCCCGATCAGTGGCCGTCCATTATTTCCAACGGAACGCTGGTGATGCTCGATAAATTCTTCGAATCGGCCGATACCGGTTCCGCACCACCAACGGGTTTTAATCTGATCATTAGCTCGTTTCTTCAGAAAATTCTTAACCGGAGTGAATATTTCTTCACACAGTTTTCGGCTTCGCATCTGGCCGATTTCCTGAAAGGCTGTACCGAAATGGTAGCTTTGCTGGACAATAATGAAAACATACCAGCATTATTGGAACGGGAGCTGAATCTGATGAAGGATGAGCTAAAACACCGCCTCACGCCGGAGATTCTGAAAATCGACAAACAGACACCTTATAAGCAACTCACTGGAGTTAGCTACCGTGCCCGACGGGAAATGAAACATATGGTGCAACGCCTCATGTATCATTATGCCCGTCTGGATGCCTGGAATGCGATGGCTAAAGCAACTAAAGCACAAGATTGGACATTTCCCGAACTGCAGCCGGCGTTCCCGCTTTGCTTTGAAGCCAAAGGGTTGTATCATCCGCTTTTGGAGGAACCTATTTCCTATGATGTAGACTTTAACGAGAAGCAGAATCTTTTAATACTTACAGGCGCGAATATGAGTGGTAAAACCACTTTTATGCGTTCGCTCGGTTTGGGTGCACTGCTGGCGCATCTGGGTATGGGCGTTCCCGCAAAGAAATTGCGCATTAGTTTTCTGCAGGGCATTATCACCAACATGCACGTCGAGGACAATATCCTGAAAGGGGAAAGTTATTTCTTCGCTGAGGTAAAACGGATGAAACATACGGCCGAAAGTCTGGCGCAACCGGAACCTCATTTGGTACTGATGGATGAACTTTTTAAAGGAACCAACGTCCATGATGCTTACGAATGTACCCGTGCCGTTATCGAAGGGTTGTTAGAACGACCGAATCATCTGATGGTGCTTTCTACCCATTTATATGAAGTAGCGCAATATTTCAGCGAACGAAAGGATATTTTATTTGCTTATTTCGTGACCCAACTTGCGGATGACAGTTATAAATTTTCCTACGAACTAAAACCGGGTATTTCCAACGACCGGATCGGTTATCGAATTCTCCAAAAAGAAGGGGTGCTTGATCTGCTCAAAAAGAAATAATGTGTTTTAATGTGGGGAATGTGGTTGATTGTGTTAATCCGTTAGAGGGGTGAAACGTCAAACGTCAAACGTGAATGGTGTATAACCACATGGTCATGTCGACGGTAGGAGACATCCCGCGGAATGATGTTCACTCGCGCTCGATGAGTAAAGGGGTAAAAAGTTAATTGGTTAGTGGGTTAATTGGGTGAAACGTCAAACGTGAATGGTGTATAACCACATGGTCATGTCGACGGTAGGAGACATCCCGCGGATTGTTGTTCACTCGCCCGTATTTTTTGCAGTTACGAGTATGTAAAATGTGAATCTTTGCTTCTTTACCCCTTATGCGTCTTTGCGGGAAACCTCCTTCTCAAAAAGAAATAATGTGTTTTAATGTGTGGAATGTGCTTAATGTGTTTTCTCGCGTCGCTGTTGTGAGGATCGAAGCATACCGCACAGAGTGTGCCTGAAAAGTGAACTTTGCGTTTTTGCCTTTTATGCGTCTCTGCGGGAAACCCTTTTTGCGGGAACCTCTTTTCCTGTTAATTTTGGCGGATTAGAACGGATCTCTCCGATAGCTTTTTTAATATGACAGAATTCAGACCCGGCAGGTTTCAGGTACTCCCACCTGTCGTAAAAAACATAATTATCATCAATGTGTTGATGGTACTTGCCCAGTTCGTATTAGGACGCATGGGTATTGATCTGGCCGATTATCTCGGTCTGCATTATTGGAAATCACATTATTTTAAACCGTGGCAGCTGCTGACGCATCTGTTTATGCACGGTAGTTACAACGAGGTTCAGGGGACGCTGCTGCATATATTCTCCAACATGTTTGCGCTCTGGATGTTTGGTAGTATCCTGGAGAATATCTGGGGTGGAAAAAGGTTTCTCATTTTCTATCTGATCTGTGGTTTGGGCGCTGCTTTTTGCCATCTGATGGTGCTGCATTATGAATACAGTTCAATTGAAACAGCGTTTCGTGCTTACCAGCAAAACCCGACAATCGATCAGTTCATTAAGTTTATTCATGAGAATGTAACCGGGCTCCGAGTGCAGAATCCTGATTATGTAAATGGCCTTTTGGCGCGCTGGCAGCAAGATCCAGGCAATCTCTCTTACCGGAATGATTCCATTGGCTGGATATATGAATACCTGCACGGCGTTAAAAACTTTAATACCGGCGCATATATTCCCGGCATTTATGATGAGGTCACCGTTGGCGCTTCGGGTGCTGTGTTCGGTGTCCTGTTTGCCTTTGGTTATCTTTTCCCGAATACATTACTTTATCTCTACTTCTTCGTACCGGTAAAAGCGAAATATTTTGTAGCTGTTTACGCACTGTTCGAACTGTATTCCGGTATACAAAATTCTGCTGGCGACAATGTGGCCCATTTTGCCCATATCGGAGGCATGTTATTTGCATTTATAATTCTTAAAATATGGGGTCGCCGAGAACGCAACCACTTTTATTAATATCTTTATTGTGCGTATGAAGACAGCTTATAGTCGATCCTCTTCTTCCCCAATTCCGGGTTACAGTTCCAATGCCGTGCTGCAGTTAATCGTGGCCAGTGGCGTGGGTTTTGTCGCTTTCTTTTTTACGGTGGTTTGTTTTCAGGCATTCGCACATATGCGCTATGACGAGGCCTGGGAAAAGGTTATTTCGGTGATCGCCATTCCGCAATCGCAGCATTATTCTTCCCGCTGGTGGACCTTGTTTACTTATGGCTGGTCGCATGCAGGTTTTTGGGAATTGGTAACCAATATGATCTGGTTGTATTGTTTCGGCTCCATTGTGCAAACGCTGGTTGGTTACAAGCAGATTATCCCTTTATTTATTTGCAGTCTTCTTGTTGGCGGCCTTTTCTATATTGGTAGTCAGTTCATACCGGGTTTTGTAGGTCGTGCTCATCTTCTCGGCGCACACGCTGCTATCATGGGTATGGCGGTGGCTGCATTCACATTAGCGCCTAAGTATAGAATTTACATGGGCCCCACGCTTGGCATTCCGTTGTTGCTGGTTATAGTGATTTTTCTTGCGCTGATGATGCTCAACACTTCGCTCAACCCTACAGCGATTGCTATGCTGGCGGGGGGTGGACTTACTGGTTTTGTTTACATCAAACTGCTGAATAGTGGTTACAATCCGGGCGAATGGATTTACAGTACTTTAGCCCGCGTTGAAACTGTTTTTACGCCGGACGAACGCGCCGCAATCGAAAAACACAACAAAAGACGCAGCCAGGTGCTTAGCCGTATGTATGAGCCAAAGCAGGGTATTTCTCAGAAACGTATCGATGAATTGCTGGATAAAATCCTGCAAAATGGATATGGTTCACTTTCCAAAGACGAGAAGGAAACGCTTGTGCGTGCCAGCAAAGAAAAATAAGCCGCAATAATTAATCCCGAAAATGCCCGGAGCAGTCAGGAGTTTTTTCCGTAGTACCGTTTTCCTGTTTAATATCCTTGCAGCCGTCTGGCTGGTAGGTTGTTATATGGCGTCGGTGACTAATCCATTGCAGGTCAGGTATCTTTCGTTGTTGAGTCTCACTACGCCGTTTGCCATTTTGGTCAACTTTTGTTTTGCCCTGTTCTGGTTGTTCACGCAGGGGAAATGGCGTTCTGTATTATCATTCGTATTACTGGGCATATTTTATAAACTGGTTTTTACCATTTTCGGTTTCCATTTTAGTAGAAACGATATGTCAAATGGGGAATACCGCCTCAAGGTGATGACCTGGAATGTGCATGGTCTCGGTATTTATGACCGTCCGTTAGATAAAAGCCGGCCTGATAAGATTTGTCAGTTTATCCAGAGTCAGAACCCGGATGTTCTTTGTTTGCCGGAATTTTATACCAATTGGGACGACGCTATGAAGCCCTACAGCAAGAAGTTTCTAAGCGAAGGTCATTTCAAGGAATACCGTTTTATTTACGACAATACATTAGGTACGAAGATCTATATCGGAACGGCATTTTTCTCTAAGTATCCGCTCAACCATTTTCAGGAAATAGAGTTGGCGCAAAATATTAAAATGCTCCAGTGTGATGTGGATTTGCCGAGAAATAATACCATGCGTGTTTATTTTATTCATTTGCAGTCATTTATGCTGATGGATAAAGACAAGGCCATGATTGAAGATGTAAAGCATCGTACCAAATCTCTGGAGTTGGATAAGTCAAAATCCTATGTCCGGAAGTTCAATATTGCTTATGAAAAACGCGCGAACCAAGTGGATGCAGCGCTTTCTTATATCAACCGAAGTCCTTATCCGGTGCTGATCTGTGGTGATCTGAACGATCTGCCGGGTTCTTATACTTACACCAAACTGAAAGGCGACCTGAAAGACGCTTTTGCCGAAAGAGGCTGGGGGCTGGGACGTACTTACAATCAGATTTTGCCTACGCTGCGCATCGATTATATTCTTTACGATCCTCGTTTATTGCAGATCAAAGGCTTCTATTCTCCAAAGCTTAGTTTGTCTGATCACAACCCTGTGGTAGCAAATTTTGAAATTGCACCCAAGCCTCGCCGCTAATACCTTATTTTTGCGAATATTTTTAGACATGTCGGAATTACATTTTTATAACTCATATACACGTCAGAAGGAAAAATTTGAACCTATTGTACCTGGTCACGTTGGTTTGTATGTCTGTGGTCCTACCGTTTCGGGAGAATCTCATCTCGGTCATGCCCGCCCATATATCACGTTTGATCTGGTGCAGCGTTATCTGCGTCATTTAGGATACAAAGTGCGCTATGTGCGTAATATTACTGATGCCGGACACTTTGAAGAAGAAGGCCGCGAAGCGGAAGATAAGGTTGCTACCAAAGCACAATTAGAGAAGCTGGAACCAATGGAACTGGTGCAGAAATACACCAATCTGTTTCACTGGGGCATGCGTTTGTTTAACTGTGACGATCCAAGTATTGAACCAACTGCAACCGGTCATATCATTGAGCAGCTTTCCATGATTGAAGATATCATGGCCAAAGGCTTCGCTTATGAAGTGAATGGTTCTGTATACTTCGATGTAAAAAAATACGCTGAAGAATATCCGTACGGTAAACTTTCCGGTCGTCGTATTGATGAATTGCTGGAAACAACCCGCGATCTGGAAGGTCAGGACGAAAAAAGAAATAAAGTAGATTTCGCGCTTTGGAAAAAAGCGCCATTGCAACATATCATGCGTTGGAAAAGTCCGTGGGGCGAAGGTTTTCCGGGCTGGCATATCGAATGTTCTGCAATGAGCAGCAAATATCTGGGCGATAAATTTGACATTCACGGAGGTGGTATGGACTTACAGTTCCCACACCACGAAAGTGAAATCGCCCAGTCGACTATTGCACATGGACACGCACCGGTAAACTACTGGATGCACAATAATATGATCACCATCAACGGTAAGAAAATGGGGAAAAGCTACAATAACGTCATTAAACTGACTGAATTGTTTAGCGGCAACCATCCGATTCTGGAACAACCTTACCATCCAATGGTAGTTCGTTTCTACATTCTGCAAACGCATTACCGTAGCACGCTTGATTTCTCAAACGAGGCGCTGCAGGCTTCTGAAAAGGCATTCCGTCGTTTGTGGGAAGCGTATGAAGTACTGCAGAAACTCGCCGTTCCAACGAACGAAACACCGGGCGACGCGGCACTTGACCAACAGGTAAAAACATGGTGCAAAGAATGTGCTGATTTCATGAACGATGATTTCAACACAGCGAAAGTAATTGCGAACCTGTTTGAAATGGCACCGGTGATCAATAGTATGAAAGGCGGACAGATTGCAGCAAATGCATTATCAGTCGCTACTTTCCAATTGATGCTGGAAACGTTTAAAACATATCTTGAAGATATTCTGGGTATGAAACCTTTGCAGGCCGTACAAAGTAACCATCTGGATCAGGTATTGTCGCTGCTGGTTGAGATCCGCAAAGATGCACGCAACCGCAAAGACTGGGCAACTTCCGATCAGATCCGTAACCAGCTGGCCGCAGCCGGTATCATGTTGAAAGATGAAAAAGACGGGAGTGTCTCCTATACAATCGAAAATATTTAAATGAAAAAATTATCAAGATTACTGCGCTATCTGGCTGATTACAAGCTTAAGATAGCGCTCTATTTTACTACCAATTTATTAGCGATCCTGTTCGGAACGTTTTCGCTCGGTATGCTCATGCCGGTGATGAAAATCTTGTTCCTCGATACGGACGCACCTGTGGCTGATTCAAAAGATGATAGCACCAGCATGCTGGCCAAAGCGACTCATTTTGTAGAACAACTGGTGCATGATCTCGGCCGCTCTAAGACGTTAGTGTATGCAGCAATTGCGGTGGTGGTTTTCACCATGCTGAAAAATCTGTTTCTGTATTGGTCGCAGTATTTGCTGAATCCGATCCGTAATGCGGTATTGCGCCGTTTGCGTGATGATCTGTTTACAAAAATGCTTTCCCTGCCGATTGGTTTTTTTACTGAAGAGCGCAAAGGCGATCTGATGTCGCGCATGACGAATGATATCAATGAGGTGGAGCTGTCGATCATGGCTACATTGGAGGTGTTCGTCCGTGAACCGCTGACCATTATTATTACCATTACTTCGATGTTGTACCTCAGCATTCCGCTGACCTTATTCTTGTTAGTGTTCCTGCCGGTTTCCGGTTTGATTATTGGTCGTATCGGTAAATCACTGCGTCGTTCATCCAATATTGCACAAGAGCAATTAGGGCAGATGCTTGGTGTGATTGAAGAAACATTGACTGGGATGCGCGTGGTAAAAGCATTCAGCGCGGAGCGTCATCAGCACCTGCGTTTCATGAAGGTGAACAATGAAATGTTCCGTACCCGTAATAAAATAGCATCGCGTCGTGAGCTGGGTTCGCCTTTGTCTGAAACGATGGGTGTGCTTGTGGTGAGCGTAGTATTGTGGTATGGTGGTAATCTGATTTTCTCTAATAATTCATCGCTGCGCCCCGAACAGTTTGTGTTCTACATCGCGCTGTTTACACAGATCATCAATCCGTTCAAGAACCTTTCTACTTCGTTCTTCAATATTCAAAAAGGCTCAGCGGCGCTGGAAAGAATTGAACATTTGCTGAATGCAGAAAATACAATCAAGGAATTGCCCGATGCGAAATCAATCCGCAACTTTAATGATTCTATCGAGTTTAAAAATGTGCGTTTTGCCTACGGCGAAAAAGTAATTCTCGATGGTCTGGACTTGAAAATTCAGAAAGGAAATACAGTTGCGTTGGTTGGTGCTTCTGGTGCCGGTAAATCAACAGCAGTAGACTTGGTCCCACGCTTCCATGATGTGACCGGTGGCGAAATATTGATCGACGGCGTCAATATCAAAAATTATAAAGTGGACGACGTGCGTCGTTTGATCGGGGTAGTAAATCAGGATCCGATTTTGTTTAACGATACCATCGAAAACAATATCAGAATGGGAACTGGCGGTGCTACGAAAGAGCAGGTGGAAGAAGCGGCGAGAATTGCACACGCACATAAATTCATTCTCAATAAACCAGAAGGATACGATACCGTAGTCGGTGATCGTGGTACCAAACTGAGTGGTGGCGAAAGACAACGTGTGACGATTGCCCGCGCAGTATTGAAAAATCCGCCGTTGCTGATCCTCGACGAAGCTACTTCTTCGCTGGATACAGAAAGCGAACGACTGGTGCAGGATGCGATCAATGAACTGATGCTCAACCGTACTTGTATTGTGATTGCGCACCGCCTTTCTACTGTGCAGCATGCGGACGAAATCATTGTGATGGACAAAGGAAAAATCGTGCAGCGTGGCCGCCATAGCGAGTTGATGCAGCAAGAAGGCATGTACCGCAAACTGGTAGAAATGCAGCAGGTGAAATAGCGTAATTTCTAAGGAAATTTTAGGAAAAACACGGGGAGTAATAAACTTATAATGACTTATCTTGCTTGAAGATGAAAAAGATTTTAGTAACAGGGGGTTGTGGATATATCGGTGCTCATACGATTATTGATCTTATAGCGAATGGCTTCGAAGTAATTTCTGTAGATGACCTTTCGCGCGGGTCTTTGCGCATGTTGTCGGGTATTGAAAAGATCACTGGTAAGAAAGTGAAAAACTACAAAGTAAACCTTTGTAATCTGGATGATACCGAAACTATTTTCATTGAGAACCCCGATATTCAGGGCGTTATTCATTTCGCCGCTTACAAATCGGTTGGTGAATCGGTAAACGAACCGCTCAAATATTACAATAACAATATCAGTTCGCTGGTGAATGTGCTGAAATGTGCGAGAGACCATAATGTGCTCAACGTAGTATTTTCTTCGTCATGCTCTGTTTACGGCAACGCTGAAAAATTGCCGGTAGACGAGCAAACACCATTGAAAGAGCCGGAATCTCCATACGCACGTACCAAACAAATGGGCGAAGCTATTTGTGTTGATTTCAGCAGAGTAAATCAGGCTTTCAACACCATGTTACTTCGTTATTTCAATCCGGTAGGTGCACATCCTACAGCCTACATTGGCGAGATTCAGGAGAAACCGGAAAATCTCGTTCCTGTGATTACACAGACGGCCATAGGGAAACGTCCGCAGATGCAGGTTTTTGGTTCTGATTATCCTACCCGGGATGGCTCTTGCGTGCGCGACTATATTCATGTAATGGATATTGCGAACGCGCATACCAGAGCGTTGCAATATATGATTGACGGTAATAACGATTCCAACTGCGAGGTTTTTAATCTTGGTTCTGGTGTTGGCGTTACCGTATTGGAAATGATTCAGTCTTTCGAAAAAGTTTCTGGTAAAAAGCTCAACTATAAAGTGGGCGATCGTCGCCCGGGTGATGTGGTGGCAGTTTATGCAGACAATACAAAAGCAAAAACAAAACTTGGCTGGGAGTGTAAATACACTTTAGATCAGGTGATGGATTCCGCCTGGCGCTGGGAACAAAATATGCAGCACGAATCACAAGTGCATCTCAATTAAAAAACAGGAGCCGGCAATTTTGCCGGCTCCTGTTTTTTAATTGAGGCCTAAAGCCTAAGGCTGAAAGCTTAAAACTGCTCGTGTTAATAAGCTTTTCGCTTCGAGCTTTGAGCTTTTCGCTTAATTGGACTGTATAAACATCCCTGCGTCTGAGTTATAAGTTGCGGAAATTTCAGTAGCGCCATTACGGAAAACCAGTCGGGTCATTTGTGAAGTGACCTTGGCGAGCATATTTCTCGGAGCCTGCGATTGAAGTGAAATATAAATTCCCGTATCCGGAGTCATTTCTGCGGTGTTCTGATAAGGAACACGCGCTGCGGAGAGCGGGTTTGCTGAAATTGTCATTCCATTTACGGTAGCATCCTGTGTTAATCCGATAGTCATGAAAGAAACAGATGATCCATTTTGAAACTGGTTCAAAACGCTAAAAGAATTGGAACCGCCAGTGCTTTTACCCGGACCGGAAATAACGCCGTCCCTGCCCAGCGTGTAAAGTGCATTCCGGGCAGCGCCAATTGGTAGGGTGGTTGTTTTAGTGATATCAACATTTTCTCCGGGAACAATAGTAGATGCATAAATGCCGTATTGATCCTGCCATTCAAGCCTGTTGCTTTCCATTGGCCTGAATGTCTGCCAGGCGAGCTCTGGCTTTTCATCGGTTACAGGTTTCGCAATAATTACATTCATGTTGGTCTCATAAATCAGATTTATTTGCTCTGGCGTAAAAATGAGATTGAGTGTGTAGTTCATGGTTTTTTATTTGTAACCTGAATTTAAAGCCTAAAGCTTAAAGTGCAAAGCCTAAAGTTTTCCTTCGTTTTGCATTAAACTCCCTTATGATGTTTCAACGCATGAATCTCTCATGTTCTTGTCATGGAGAGCGGAGTTGAAGGGCGACCACACCATGGTTCGACTTCGCTTACTATTACATCCGTGTGTATCGCTTTGCTTTTGTTAGGCTTCCCAAGGCGTATCAATAGACTAACTTTTTGACGAATTAACCCATTAACCCTTTAGCCCTTTAGCCAATTACCGCACTATAAACTTTTCCCGGTGCTCTTCACCATCTTCTGTTTGCAGATTGATGAGGTAAATACCAGATGGCAATTGGCCAAGTGTAATTTCGTTTTTGCCGGAATGTAACGCGCGTGTAATTACGAGGCGGCCCTGCATATCGTAGATGGTGATTTTTTTCAGCCTGTCAAAAATATCGTCGGCATAGATGACATCTGTTGCAGGGTTTGGATAAATCCGGAATCTGTCGCGCACTGTTAAGCCATCTGTATTGGTAATGCCGGTTGTTGTGGCGCTGTCTAAACGGTAGGCAAATGAGGTAACTGAATAGCTATAGTTTTTTCCTTTTTCGCCGGCAATGATAGCGCCTGATCTGCCATCGCACGGAGTGACTTGCTCAGGCAAGATACAGTATCCGCTATCGGAAAAAATGTATTTAGTCCATTTCAGATTCAGATTAGTGTCTGCGCAGGTTATCTGCAGGTAGTTTTGATTTCCATTACAAGGATCTACGTAGGTAAATGTATGCGTCCTTTCTGCAAAATAGATCAGGTTATCAGATTTATTGTAGGCAATTACTTCATAGATAGAGTAGCTGGTGCTGTGGTAGTGGTCATCGCTGTCATGGGCATAGAGATGAAGGCTTTTTACTGGCTCAAATCCGGTTGACGCGTAGCTTTTAAATAAGATGCTACGTGTGGGATATGTTGAATTTATGCCTGGGTAACCTTCAATCAGACCACCAGTAGGTAATGCTGTCATATTGCTCATCACGTTATAGACGCTGACAGTGTCATTAGGGTATGTAGTATAAAACGGGCGGAAGAAGCTATCTGTAAGATGCATATTAGTATCAGCCAGGTAAAGCTCTGCTGCATCTACTGCGTTGCCATTATAGCTCAAATTCGTTGCCAGAAAAAGAATCTGATTTTTATAAGGAATCAATCTCGTAAGCCAGCGATCTACCTGGTGCCTCGCCAGTGGATTCTTATCACCAAGTGTATCTGTATTGAGCAGGTTCGCATCCGTATCCAATTTGGCGTACCGGAGCACAGAATAATAGTTTCCGCCCACCACAGTAGAATCGTCGCCAGCAAATCCTAAAAATATACGATTACCAATAAACGTAGCAGTATATAAGCTCGTATTTGTCGTTGGCTGATGCTCGCTTTCAGACCATATTTTCTTCTCCGGAATTATAGGCGTTAACATGGTATCAAAAGCTGTGCAATAAATAATCCGGTCGTACGGCCTGACGGGCGTAACACTCGAATCGGCTTCCAGCGTTTTTTGGTAAAAAAGATAAATACCATCGGATGGTGATCGTCTCATAAAAATCGGATAAGTATATACCACGCTGTCGTCTTGTTTAGTGTCTCCCATCGCAATGGCGCTGTCGATAACCGCCAGACTGTATTTGTCTATTTTAAATAGTGTGAATTCGGTTGGCAGTGGTTTGCTGTATGGACTGTAAGTCCCGAAAAGACCACTTTCTTTAAAGGTCAGGAAGTAGTAATAATTACCGATTTCTAAAAAACTGTTTGAAATCGTTTGCTCAAAATGGGATGGCTGCAGGATGTTTGTCTGGCCTTGTGCATAAAACGACAGGATAGTAAACAGGAAGAATAATGCTTTTCTCATTGGGTATCGGTATTGAAGCATAGCGGTGCAAAATTCCCTGCTATACGATGGGTAAATAATGGATTGATAGAAAGTATATAAATCAGTTTTAACTCACAAATGGAAAATTTTCAATTGTTAATAGTGATTTAACGGTTTTTATTAGAAATTATTATCCTCGTCTCTCAATTCTCAATTTTAAATCGCCAACCCTCAATAACGTACCTTTGTGCTATGATGACAGTCACGCAAAAGCTGCATTTGTTTCTTGCGGATGAAGATAATTTTTTGATCAGGCTGCGTTTTCTGGAAGGACTGGATGAGCACAATCTGAATGAGTTTATGGGTTTGCTGAATGAAGCAGAACGTAATCTTTCCGGCAGGATATTCATTGAAAAAAAACTCGCTTCGATGTTGATAGAAGTAGTTCCAATGCTTTTGAGTATTTCCGAAAGTTATACGGGAAAAGAGCGGAAGGCAATTGACCAGGCTGTGAAAGACATTAGCGAGAAAATAACTGCAATTTTCTACTGCGAAGAATAAAATCGCGACAAATAAAAAAGGTTCCGATTGCTCGAAACCTTTTCTCTGCGCTCCCTTCAGGACTTGAACCTGAGACCCTCTGATTAACAGTCAGATGCTCTAACCAACTGAGCTAAGGAAGCTTTTTTTCCTTTTTGAGGACTGCAAAGATACAAATGGTTTTATTTGAAGCAAGAGGGCGACAAAAAATCTTTGCAGAAAAATTATGGATTGATCGAACCCGCGGATTTTGAAATTTAAGCTATTGTAATTCCATTATTCAATGCTGGTTCAATCTTGTCTTTTTTGTGAAAATATCTCGCCCCACGCTTGTCCGTGTTCGGTACGAAAAATTAAATGAAAGCTGCTGTCTGATTTTATTTGTGCGAATCTGTCATCCGGCTCAATATTATCAAAAAGGGCATAGTCTGTTGTGGAGTCAATATTCCAGTCGGCATGCTTAAATATTTTCCCAGATTTTAGCATCCCGGCTTCTGGTTTAACCATACTTACTCGTTGCTGGAATGAACCAAGTCCGATGTTCTTTTCGTAGGCCTGTTTATCCTCTAAATAATGTATCAGGTCTTGCTGCACTTTCATCGCATTAAAGGCTTGTAAGTTGCAGTCACCAACTCCTGTATTCCATTGGTACGCTTTAAAAATGTTCAGCCCAAGCAGAATGGCTATCGGAATGTACAAATAAAGGGAACTTCTGGAAATCAGCCCGTCTAGCCATATGGCGATATATACAACTACCCAGACTAAAACTGCTATTAAATATCGATGGGTAATAAAATTGAAAACAGTAAAAGCTATGTACAGCAGGAAAAATCCGCCCCCGAGTAACAGGAATTTCCTGGCTTTGTTTTGATCTGACAACAACCGCGAAGATGCTATGAATGCCGCAATGAATGACAATGCTAAAATCGCAACATATAATTTACCATCGCCAAATCCTGCATGACCAGTTACCAATCGCCATATAACAGTCGCGGGTAACAAATACACAAGCCATAACCATTGTTTTTTCCAAATGGCAATTCCAACGGAAAGCAGCAGTAAAAGCCAAAACACACGGTACATCTTATCCACAACGAACAAGTCATTCATGCTGTCTACAACCTTTCCAAAAATGGCGCCCCATGAATAATCGATCAGCCCAGTATGTCCTGGATACAAAAACCAGCCATAAGTATGATGTTGATAAAGGAAGAAAGCAACAATGATTGCGCCGGCACCGCCCACGCAACCTGTTTTTTTCCACCGTTCAGGCCAGGAAATAGATTTGTTGAAAAAAGAAAGCAAAACATCTGCGCCCAATACAATTCCCATTACCAAACCACTTTCCTTGGTAAGAAACAGGCAACTCAGGAAGACAAATGACCAGAAATATTTGCCGGCTGAATAGAAATAGATGGCAGCGAAAGCGAGCAATCCTACAAGTATTTCAGGCAACAACATTGCAGATTGTACAAAAAATGTCACTTGCGCGGCGAGCAAAATGGTGCTAACGATTGCAACACGTTTATTGAACAGCCGAAGACAGGCGATATAGACGATGCTAAGTTGTGCGAGTGAAACGAAAAGCGCAAAACAGTGCTTCGCCACCATTGTGTTGCCAAATATCTTCAACCACATTGCAGCGGAAGCATAAAAGAATAACGGATGGCCGCGGGATGCCTCTACATCAATTGAGCCAGGTAATAAGGTAGGGCCATGATGGTACATCAGGTTTACTGCTGGTGCGTATGACCAGGCTTCGTCCCAGTAATGCGGGTAGAAAAGGTGTGGAACTTTTAGAACGACAAATACAATCAACAGCACAAGCAGCACTGCATAATTGTTCAAAAATGTTCGCATTAAATTCGGTTAAAGTAAGTTAGCCGGGGCCTTAATAAACAAGGTACCCGGAAATAAGGGCGCATAATAGCTCTTTTTTGATCTTCTGGCAAGCTTTCGGAGGAAAAGTAAACTTGGAGTTGTTTATAAAGATCTGTGGCCAGGAAAATATTGGGCAAGTGGTATAAATGAAAAAAGGTTCCGATTGCTCGAAACCTTTTCTTTGGCGCTCCCTTCAGGACTTGAACCTGAGACCCTCTGATTAACAGTCAGATGCTCTAACCAACTGAGCTAAGGAAGCTTTTGTTTCCCTTTTGGGATTGCAAAGATACAAATGGATTTGTTTCTGCAAAATTTTGGGCTTAAAAATTCCCGAGAAATTTATAGTTTTTTATTAGTAATGTAATATCTGCGCCCGGAGTGTAGTTTTGGGCATAAGCTTTATTCATTTTTTCACGGATAGCTTCGCTGGGCTCGTAGTCAGCCTGAATAAAGTAAGACGGCAAAATGCTTTCGCGGATTTTCGGCAAGTGCGAAGGTGTTCCGGTTGCAGCATAACCGATCCATGTTTTTTTGCCTGTCAATACCTGAATGCAGTTGCTAAAAGCCTTTCCAGCATTTTTAACCAGAAAAAAACTAAATGGTAAAAACAGCAAAAGAAACACGGAAGCTACAATATCAAACACCCGTTTATTGCGTTGCTGTGCAAAGCTATTGAGGTTATAGCGGAGATCCATTGTGTACAGATCACCTGCGGTATGGCTTGAATTACTACCTACAAAGCTTTGGCTACCCGGCAGGTGGATTTTATAATCATACGAACCACCACAATATGCCATCTGTGCCAGAATTTCCTGGTAGCTCAATCCATTCACACAGAAAATTACTTCATCGATTCCCGCTGTGTACAATAATTGTTTCATTTCCGGCAATCCACCCAGCGAATGCTGCACATCAAGTTTGTCTGCATGAATACGTCCGGCCAATTCCGGCGCGTAGTGCACACGTTGCAGCGTTGCAGCGGTTTGCAAATAGTTTTTTTCATCCGCAACAATTACCGCTTTTTTAGGAAGCGTATCATATGGGATGAATTTGAAAATGCCCAGGCGGTATAATAATTCGTGAAGCCCAAGAAGCAACACCGTTCCGGAAAATCCAGACAGTACAATGATCGCACGCGAATAGCGCATGCCTGCTTGCAGAAGACCGTAATAGGCTAATATGAAAATGGTGCCGATCAGCATGCCGCGTACTACGCGCAACGCCCGGTACGGCTGGTCATAAGCGCCATTAAGATATAGCGAAACAATCCACAGTATGATGTAAACCGGGAATGTTGCATAAACAAGACTCATCGAAATAGGACTGATGTTTTTCACCTGTCCCACCCAGAATTCTTTCATGAACCAAAGTGTAATCAGCAACACCAATGCATCAAACAATGGCATACGCAATACTTTCAGAACTTGCTTGGCGGCGCCGAGGACAGCACGCAGAACGATGCCTACATTAATGAATAACGTAAACAGGCTTGCCTGTTGCTTGCTGTAGTGCTTTCTGACAAATGTCGCCAGTGCTTCATTAAAGATCCGTACATAGGAAAGCGTCGCCTTGCGCGTGCTTTCTCCTTTGTAATGGATCAATGTTGCTTCTGGGAAGTACATATTATCGTAGCCCGCTTTCTGAATGCGGTACGACAAATCGACATCTTCACAGTACATGAAATAGTCTTCGTCAAATGCACCGCCGATTTCATTAATCACATGACGGCGCACCAGCATGCAACAACCCGAGAGCACCTCTACAGGCGCCAGTTGATGTTCGCCGATATGTACTGCGTAGTATTTATTGAAGTATGGAGATTTGCTGAATATTTTGTTGATGCCGGTTGTCTTAAAAATGGCAACAGATAATGACGGAAACGATTTTTTGGAATCGGGCGCAAACAGGCCTTTACCGTCTATCAGACGCGGGCCGAGCGCTCCGGCTTTTGGATGCGCATCGAGATAGGTGATTGTTTTCTGGAAAAAATCTTCCGGCATCACTGTATCCGGATTCAGAAACAACACATATTCTCCCGAAGACCATGCAACGCCTTGATTGTTCGCTTTGGAAAAACCCTTATTGTCCTTGTTTTCGATCAGGATTACCGAAGGAAAACGTTCCCGGATCATTTCATTGCTGCCATCGTGTGAATTATTATCGACTACAATAATTTCCGCATCATAACCTTTTGCTGCGCGCATAACAGAATGCAGGCACACTTCCAGGAAGTACTTAACGTTGTAGTTTACAATAATTACGGATAGCTTCATTCCGGCCGGATAAGAATCAATTTGCTTGAACGCGAATATAAGCGGCGTAATCGTAATAACGAAAAAGCCGCTTACACATTGTGTAAACGGCTCTATTTATTTTGTCAAGTTCTACGTTTTAAGTTGTACGTAATAAGTCAAACCAACGTACAACTTAAAGCGCTCTATTGATACAGATAATAAATGTTTGTGATCCATTTGGTGGAGTCTTTCTCCTGTCCGGGACCTTTGATGTATTCTTCCACAACCAGATGTTGTTTTTTGCCCATTTCTTTCACTTTACTCATCAATGCATCATGTACAGCACCTTCAGAAGCATAACCGCCTTTGTGTACCGCCATCAGTGCCTTAGAAGATTCAACGCGGATCGGCACAATGCCGGTCGCAGTTACCTCGTTGGCTACAGGCATTACAGCGGCTACATCAGTACTTTGGTTATCGGTATCCCATTTGTAATAGATAGCTGCAGCGGGGCCATTAACAGAGCTACCAGCTGCTTGTCCGATTTTTGAGTAACTCTCCTGAAAAAAGGCGCTGAGCTCATCCCACTTCATGGATTTGCGGATGCCCGCGTAGATATGCATCGGATATTTAGTGTCCTGTATTGCTGGTGCAGTGTTTTCAGCCACGGGTTCCGGATGGCTTTCTACATATTGTTTCATTTTATCCAGCCCATGTTCGAAGTCTTTGCCCAGCATTTTATCCATGCTAAATATTGAAGAAAAAATGCTGTGTGGAAATGAATTGTCCATGATAAAGATCCAGGTAGCGTTGGTCATGCCGCCACTGTCGGTGGCTACCAGATATCCGGTTGCTTCTGATTTGAAAGGTTTTATAAACTTGAGGCTGAATTGCATGCTGTCGCCGTTCAGATTTTGATTGGTAATTTCTCCCTCACCTGATTTTTTAGGATCTCCAACCCAGTGATAACCACTGCCTACTTCTCCGTCATTACCAAAATAAGTCATTTGTACGGCTGTGTCCATTTCATACCAGGGACTCCAGTTCGGCCAGTTTTTAAAATGTGTCATTTGTGCAAATACAGCACTTTTGGAGCCTTTAATGGTTGTACTGCGTTGAACGAGAATGGTTTTTGGAGCGATCGCCGCAAGAATGCCAACAATGACGATGACGATCACTATAAGGATCAGAAGAACCTTTAAGAATTTTTTCATGAGTCTAGAACAATTTCTCGAAAAATATAAAATTATTTTAATTATAAGTATATATTTTTATTCAAAACTTTTTAGAAATGAATGAGAATGGTGTTGTCGGGTAGTTAAACTTCAGACAGAATAATATTTCAGATAAACATAACGTACCTTTGCGCCATGAAAAATTTGCGTCAAAGCAGTTTGGAAGAGCTGCAGGCCGTTTTTAAAGAATGGGGTGAGCCTGCTTTTCGAGCCAAACAAGTGTATGAATGGATCTGGAAAAAGTTTGTGGGTGATATCAGTGAAATGACGAATCTGTCTAAATCGCTCCGCGAAAAATTAGCTGAACATTATTATATTCCTAAAGTAAAAGTGCATCACGCACAGTACAGCAATGATGGTACCATCAAAAGCCGTCTGCAGCTTCATGATACACATTTTATCGAAGGTGTTTTGATTCCTACTGATAAGCGTATGACTGCCTGTGTTTCTTCGCAGGTAGGTTGTAGCCTTTCTTGCAAATTCTGCGCTACAGGCTATTTGCCACGTAAGCGCAATCTGGATTACGATGAGATTGTAGACGAAGTGGTACTGATCAATGAGCAGGCGCAAAAGCACTATGGTAAAAATCTGAGCAATATCGTTTTTATGGGTATGGGCGAACCTTTGCTCAACTATAAGAACGTATTGAAGGCGATTGAAAAAATCACTTCGCCAGATAGTTTAGGTATGAGTCCGCGTCGCATTACGGTTTCCACTGCCGGTGTTGCCAAAATGATCCGTCAGCTGGGCGATGATCAGGTGAAATTCAAGCTGGCTCTATCACTGCATGCTGCGAATGACGAAAAGCGCAATGAAATCATGCCGATTAACGAAAGCAATAATCTGGCTGCGCTGGTTGATGCATTGAATCATTTTTACACGATGACGGGTAACGAAATTACGTTTGAGTACATCTTGTTTAAAGACTTTAATGATAGCTTAAGGGATGCGGACGAGCTGATTAAGCTTTACCGTAAGGTGCCTGCAGATCTGGTAAATATCATCGAGTACAATCCAATTGATGCTGCTGCTTTTGAAAAACCGGAAGAAGATGTTGCGGAGCGTTTCATGGAATATCTCGAATCTAAAAAAGTAAATGCCCGTCTGCGTCGCAGCCGCGGTAAAGATATTGATGCTGCATGCGGTCAGTTAGCAAATGTGGATCATCCGACTGCATAATGCGGTAATTGAATGTAAATGTGAGGGAATGTGATTAATATGTTTCCTTGAAGAATAAACAAGAAAGGCGTTAAGTTTTAAACTTAACGCCTTTCTTGTTTTTAATTATTTGGGGACAATACATTCACCATATTGAACACATTCAGCACATTCCTTATAGCATTGTCGCATTTTTTAATTATCGTATTAAATCACATTCCCTCACATTAAAACACATTCTTCACATTAATTAATAAGCCCACTTAATATAAGTAGCGCCCCATGTAAAGCCACCGCCAAAAGCTGCGAGGATAATATTATCGCCTTTTTTCAGTTGACTTTCCCATTCCCACAAACAGAGCGGTAAAGTACCGTTGGTTGTGTTACCATAGCGTTGAATGTTGACCATTACTTTTTCCTGCGGCAAGCCCATGCGCTCGCGGGTTGCGTCGATGATGCGTTTATTGGCCTGGTGTGGAACCAGCCACGATACATCTTCAGAGCTAAGGTTGTTGCGTTCCATGATTTCTGCAGAAACGTCAGCCATGTTTTTCACAGCAAATTTGAAAACAACCTGACCTTCCTGGTACACATAGTGTTCCTTGTTCATGACTGTTTCAATTGATGCGGGTTTTACTGAACCGCCTGCTTTTTGATGCAGATGCGCACGGCCAGCTCCGTCACTTCTGAGAATAGAATCACGGATACCTGTTTCATCAGTTGTTGGTTCCAGCAAAACGGCGCCTGCACCGTCGCCAAAGATGATACACGTAGCACGGTCTTCATAATCGATGATGGAGCTCATTTTGTCAGCACCCACCACAATAATCTTTTTATGACGGCCAGTTTCGATAAATTGGGAAGCAGTAGTCAGTGCAAATAAGAAACCGCTACATGCAGCGTTGATATCGTAGCCAAAAGCATTTTTCAAACCTGCTTTATCAGCAATTACGTTGGCAGTTGCCGGGAATTGCATATCAGGCGTAGTTGTAGCACAGATAATCAGATCAATATCCAGAGGGCTGATACCTCGTTTCTGAAGCAATACTTTTACCGCTTCAACGGCCATATCAGAAGTTCCTCTTTCGCCTTTCAACAAACGGCGTTCCGAAATTCCGGTGCGCGCTTGTATCCACTCGTCATTGGTATCTACCATCGTTTCCAGCTCCGCATTTGTAAGAACGTACTCAGGGACATATCCACCCACTGCTGTGATGGCAGCATGAATTTTCTGCATCTATTGATTTTTAAAAAGGCAAAATTAGTTATGTCAGCACACATTTCACAATAGATATGTTATAATCTATTGTGAAATGTTTATAGGCACTGATTATGTATTCATACCGCCGCAGGCACTGATTACCTGACCGGTTACATAGCTGCTTAATTCAGAGGCAAGAAAGAGCGCAACGTTGGCAATTTCTTCCGGTTTGCCGAAGCGTTGCATAGGAATTTTCTCAAACCATTTGTCACCGCCACCATCTTTCAGGTAATGTGTCATATCGGTTTCGATAAAGCCTGGGGCGATGGCATTTACGCGAATATTGCGGCTGCCGATTTCCTGGGCGATAGATTTTGTAAAACCGATGATACCTGCTTTGGAAGCTGCATAGCTGCTTTGGCCGGGATTACCTTTCATGCCCACAATAGAGCTGAGGTTGATGATGCTGCCGCTGCGCGCTTTCATCATAGGTTTGATTACCTGACGAGTGAGGTTGTAGACAGATTTCAGATTGGCCTGCATTACTTCATCCCATTGCTCCGGAGTAAGGCGGAGCAGGAGATTATCGCGGGAAATACCAGCATTGTTTACACAGATATCGATAACGCCAAAATCCTTTGCCACATCGCTTGCGAGTTGTTCTGCTGCAGCATAATCGCCGGCATCAGATTTATAACCTTTTGCTTTTACACCAAAAGCAGACAGCTTTTCTTCGAGCGCCTTTGCACGTTCTTCAGAAGAGAGATAGGTAAACGCAATATTTGCACCTTGTTCCGCAAATTTGATGGCGATTGCTTCACCAATACCACGGCTTGCTCCGGTAATGAGCGCAACCTTATTTTCCAGCAATTTCATTTCCAGTTGGATATTTGGCCGCTAAAATAATGATTGCTGTAAGAATAACATATTTCCGGCCTGTAAAACCGCAAAAAAGTGGGATTTACAAGCCGGATTTTGACTTTGATATAGCTTATTTGTCACTAGTTACCGGCCCAGGGTGCGGGTAACGCAGTTTGTTTGGATGTGCGGAGAAATCAAAGGTCATCATATCGGGGTTGTAACCGGACTGCTTATTTACATTTTCAATCATCGCGCTGTATTTTGAATTATGCTCCTCGTTGAGTTTTTTACCGTTTACAAACACTGATCCCAAAGAATACTTGATTTCAATTTTTTTGCTGGTGTCTACAAGTTGATCATCGAGCATATTCAATACGAGCAAGTCTCCGAGATGCCTCGCGCTATCTCGGTCTGGTAGGACTTTATTGGGCGGTGTGTTGAACCAGGCTGCCGACGAACTTTTTGCAGGTTGGTCGGCAGCGATGTAAGCTGTTGTCTTGAAAATTTCCGCTATACGAACGCCGTCACTGCGTATGCTGACAGTTGAATTTTCAGTCATACCACCGTTTTTGAGGCAGGTTATGAATTTCTCGTTGTATACCCGCTGCTGTTTTTTAGATAATTTTTCTTTTTTAAAACTGCATCGTTTGTCTTTGTAGGTGAATTCATAGGGTTCATTTAATTCGAGAATTCCGTCCAGCACTGCGTCTACGGTTACGAAACCGTAAGTTCCGGTTTTAAACATCAGATCGCTTGCTTTTTGCAGGCTATCTCTGAGCGATGGTCGCAATTGTTGCGCCGATACGGTTTGTGTGCCGATAAGAGCCGATAGCACGAGTATCAGAAAGGGTTTTGGCATGGTGCGTTTTTTTGAATTGGGTGAATGTGGACTAAAATTTAAGCATATTATTTGGCATGTGTTCCCATAAGCTCTCTGTTCTCTTTCATCGTTGGGCCCCATAGGCGGGAATTGGTGTCGAATATTTGCATCGTACTTACACTGTCGGAACGCCAGCTGGCTTTAATGTTTGCCGGCTCATATTGCTCAATCAGGAAGGCCCGGAACTTTGCAGCATATTCTTGCTGCATTTTTTCGGAAAGTTTTGCGTCACTAAACCTGACTATGCTGTCCTCATAGGAAAATTCAAATGGCGTACCTGGTTTCAGAATACCATCTTTAAAAGCATCAACAATGATGAAGTAAGCTGATCCCTTGTCATACATTCCATCACTTGCTTTTTGCAGGCTGTCCTTATAAGAGGGGCGCCATTGTTGGGCTGACGTGATTTGTGTGAAAAGAATAGATACTGAAAGGGTTAGGAAGAGTTTTTTCATTAGTATATACATTTTTGAATTAGATGTGATTAAGTTAGAATTTATGCATCGAAAAAATACAACACGTTATGTTAAAACCGCATTCAAATGCATAGGAACAAATATTTGATTGGGGGTCTTTATATTGGCATTAACATTTATATTTCGTTTTTATTCTTTAACTTTTGCTTCTAAAAAATAAAAAAACCGATGAAAAAAATCTTCAGCCTGTTATTGGCAACTACAATGCTGTTTGGCGCAAGTATACTGCACGCACAAACGCAACCTGCAAAAACTACACAGACTACCACTACAACAACACATACGAAGAAAGATGGTACTCCTGACAAGCGCTATAAGGAGAACAAGACAGGAACTACAACATCTACCACTACGACAACACATACAAAAAAGGACGGCACTCCGGATCAGCGTTATAAAGAAAACAAAACAACCACTACTGATCACAAGAGTACCACAACGACTACTACAACTCAGAAAAAATAAAGAAAGGCTGCGATATTGCAGCCTTTCTCGTTAGTTAGTTTTTATACAATAAACAGATCGCTTGCGATCCGGTCTGCGAACAGCTTTCCAGCTTTTGTTAGCAGCAGTTTATTTTCCTCCAGAACCTGCCAGCCTTTTTCAATAAAGACACGACTGTTTTCCACGATATGTTTTAAGGCGTCGCTGCCGAATTCCGTTTCAATTTTTTGCAGGTCAGTGCCCCACATGGTTCGCTGAGAGGTCATGATGTATTCGTTGAGCTGCTCTTGTTGTGTCAGTATTTCTTCTTCGAAAGGAATTTTATTTTCGGTAAGAATCGATTTTAGATAAAGTGCATTGTTGGCGATGTTCCACCGGCGGTTGCGGCCGTTAAATGAATGGGCTGAAGGGCCGATGCCGAGATAGGGTAACCCACGCCAGTAATTGGTGTTATGCACGGCATAATGGCCAGGCAAAGCCAAGTTTGAGATTTCGTAATGATCAAATCCCATTTCCTCCGCTTTTTCCATCAGTATCTCAAATTGCCCGGCAGCCTGTTCCGGATCTACGGCAACCGTTTTTTTCTTTTGAATATTTCTCGCCAGTGCGGTGCCTTCTTCTACAGTCAGGGCATAAGACGAAAAATGCGGAATCTGCAGCGATTTTACCTGCGCCAGATTGTACAGCCAGTCTTCATCTGTAAGTCCGGGTGTTCCGTAAATCAAGTCGATAGTTATATTGGTAAACCCGGCGTCTTGTGCTGCTTTGATGGCGTAATCCGCTTGTTGTGCATTGTGTGCCCGGTTCATGTATTTCAGATCATTTTCCCGGAACGATTGTACGCCGATGCTAAAGCGGTTGACTGGCGTATTGCACAGCGAATGCACATATTGGCTGTTCAGGTCATCTGGATTTGTTTCCAGCGTAAATTCTTTGATTTGCTGCACCGGATAATGCTCATAGATAAATTCGGCGATTCGGTTGATCTCATCAGCGCTCAATAAAGAAGGTGTTCCGCCGCCAAAATAAATTGTTTCAATCCGTGCGTGCTCCGGCAGGTAATGGCGTTGCATTTCCAATTCCTCCAAAATGCCGCGCAGCATATCGTCTTTCATTTTCAGTGATGTAGAAAAATGAAAATTGCAATAAGTACAAGCCTGTTTGCAAAAAGGAATATGAATATAAATGCCAGCCATGTCGGTCGTTGTGTTAAATAATGTTCACTACATTTGAAACAACTGCATGCAATTACAAACAATAAGAATCTTGTTTTTCCTGCTTTTGCTGCATCTGTCAGGGATGTATGCGAATGCACAAAGCTACGTCGTCTTATTGCATTCTGTAGACAGTAACAATACGGCACTAAAAAAGGCGATAGAAGTACCGGAAAAATTCTATTCGCAGTTGGACGCTTATAATTTCTTTCAGCAGCTCGTGCCACAGCTCCAGGAAAAAGGATACCTCGCAGCTTCCGTCGATAGTTTTTCAGTTTCGCAGGCACAGTATGATATTTTTCTTTACCTGGGCAATTATTATAAATGGAGCAAGATTTCCTTTGATTCCATTCCGCGGGCATTGCTGGTTTCTGCCGCTATCAACACACAGCAGTGGGAGGGTCGGGCATTAAATCCGAAACAGATTTCGCGGATGAGTGAAAAACTGCTGCAATATTGTGAGGATAATGGTTACCCGTTTGCGAAGGTTTGGCTGGATGATGTACATATTGACAGTGTAGGTGGGGTAGAAGGTCGTTTTATGATTAATCGCGGACAGGTAAGGAAAATCGATTCAATAGAAGTGGTTGGCGACATAAAAGTTTCCCAAAATTACCTGATGCGCTACCTCGATATTCATAAAGGAGATTTGTATTCGGAAAAGAAACTACACAGTATTTCCCCGCGCTTGAAAGAGCTTCCGTTTTTGCAGGAAGCGCAGCCCTGGTCTGTTTCTTTTAAGCTGTTGGATACACGTCTGAAATTGCATCTTGCGGAGCGAAAAGCTAATCAGCTTAATGCCATTGTGGGTTTGTTGCCAAACAGCACGGAAACCAATAAATTCCTGCTCACAGTCGATGCGCTTTTTGCATTCCAGAATATTTTAGGATCGGGCGAATCGATGAGCGTGACATACCAGAATTTGCAGTATAAATCACCATCGTTAAAAGTGGATTTTGCCTGGCCTTATTTGTTCAATACACCGATTGGGGCAGACGGTCATTTTGAGTACTACCGGAAGGATACTACTTATCGCAGGACGTTGCTGCAGTTAGGCGCCCGTTATCAGCTCACAGCTACAGACTATGTGCGTGTTTTTTATCAGAACCAAAGCAACCGATTGATTACGGTAGATACCAATTATGTGTTGAGCACGCATCAATTGCCCGATAATGCCGATGTTTCGGCGAATGGTGGGGGCCTTGAGCTGGTGCTGAATCGTACAGATTACCGTATCAGTCCGAGGAAAGGCTGGCAGGTACGGCTGAGCGGAAGTACTTTATTGAGGAAAGTGAAAGAAAATGATGAAATTCTTGCCCTTTCTGACGGTACTGGTTTTAATTATTCCGGTTTATACGATTCGCTAAAAAACGATGCATACCAATATCACCTGCAGGCCGATTTAGCTTATTACCAGCCTTTAGGGAAAAAAGCCACATTAAAAACAGCATATGACGGCGCCTGGATCAGCGGCGATCATCTTTTCCGGAATGAGTTATATCAGATCGGTGGGTTTAAATTGCTGCGTGGATTTGATGAGCTGAGTATTTATGCGTCTATGTATCATGTGGTTACGGTAGAAATACGATTATTGCTCAGCCAGAATTCCTACGTATATGCTTTCAGCGACAACGGATATGTACAATCGCATTTTAATGGTACGTATACGGACAATATTTACAATGGTTTTGGCGTTGGTACTACACTGGAAACAAAATCGGGGCTTTTTACAATCAGTTACGCACTTGGCAGAAGCGATATAAACCCCGTTCAGTTTAAACAGTCAAAGATTCATTTCGGGTACGTGGCATACTTTTAGAAAGAATTTTTGTAAATTCAATTAAACGGGGTGGCTATGGGATACAAAACTGCTATATTTCTGACTTTACTTACTGCTGCGGGCCAGCAATCGGTGAAAGCGCAACGTTTGCAAGAAGTTTCCTTTTATCTCGGCAGTCAAGGTGTTTCCACAATTGCCAAAGATTACTACCACAATCTTTTCGTTGCAGGAGACGATCACAAATCCATTTCTATCGTAGACAGTATGTGGACGAGCAACTGCAACACACGTCCATTCTATTTGCTGCTTATCTCTAATATGCTGGTTAATGCCGATGGTGCGCTCGGTGATACGCTCGGCGTTTATTGCAAGCGCTTTATCGAAACCCGTCCGGACGATATTATTGATTTTCTGTATTGCGGCAATCCGGCAGTGAATCGTGATTTTATTCAGCATTGGGCATACCAGATTGCCGGTGAAATCATGGCAGACCGGGGCGAAAATCCGGTGGCTTCCCGTGAAAAACTCTTAAGCGTTGCATTAGAAAAATGCAAACCGGAAAATCGCTCTAAACTAGAATTCTTCTTTAGCCGGGTCGCTAAATTTTGTGTTTAATTAGTAGTTGCCTCTTATTTGATACATCAGATTAAACATTACATTTGCGCGGCTTCCGCTATGAAATTGTATCGTCAACGAATTGCATTCATCGTTTTATTTTTTTGTCTCAGTTGCTTCGCTTTCGCGTCCAGCGCAAAAGTGAATCCGGCGGCATACGGCATTACGCAATTGGCAGATTCGGCAACTATGGCAAGACTGGTTCTGTTTAAAACAGACAGTCTGATACAAAGCCATCCTATGCTGGCGCAGAAAAATATCATTCATGCATTGCAAAGACCGCATGGGTCTGTGGATAAAACGACCGATTTCTATCTTATACTTTTCCTGTTTTTTATGCTCGGGCTGATACGCATGAGCAATCCGAGATATTTTCAGGCTTTGATCCGGGCGTTCAGTTCGCCGGGTATGAGTAATCGGCAGGTGAAAGAGCAAATCGAGCATGCAGAATTGCCTAATTTCCTGATGAATATTTTTTTCGGGATTGTAACTGGAGGCTATCTGTATTATGTGATTAATATTTTTGTACCGCTGAAACATAGCAATCTGCCTCAGTCAATACTTTTGGGACTTCTTATTGCAGGTGTTTTGCTTATTTATCTGGTCAAATATCTTGTTATTCGCTTCAGTGGCTGGGTGTTTAGAGTTGAGGGTGTTACGAATGAATATATATTCAATGTATTTCTTATCAATAAAATAATATCCATTGCGCTGCTTCCGTTCATTGTGATTTTAGCCTTTGGTAATCCCGGTTGGCTCAGTACACTGGTGATTTTCACGTTTATACTTATCGGATTGCTTTGGATTAACCGCTACATGCGGTCTTGGCAGATATTTGGTTCTTTTTTTCAATATTCGAAATTCCATTTTTTTACGTACCTTTGCGCCTCAGAATTATTGCCGTTGGCAGTGTTACTGAAGTTGATGGTGCGAGGCTTACTCTACTATTGATATTAGAAAAGACGTTACACCATTAGCAGAGCATTGTTAACCCTTAACTACTCTTTTTCGATCCCGTATGGCCAAAACTGTTCGAACACAAAGTAAAGGCACTGAGAAGAAGGAACTCAAAGTGAATTCCATTCTGATTACCCAGCCAAAGCCGGATACGGATAAATCTCCGTATTTCGAACTCGCTAAAAAGTACAATCTCAAACTTGAATTCCATCCGTTTATTCGCGTAGAAGGGCTTTCTGGTAAAGACTTCCGCAAACAGCGTATTGATATCAATGAATTTACTGCCATCATTTTCAACAGCCGCAATGCAGTAGATCATTTCTTTCGTATTTGTGAGGAATTGAAAGTGAAGGTGTCGCAGGAAATGAAGTATTTCTGTATCACGGAAGCTGTGGCGCTTTATCTGCAAAAATTTATCCTTTACCGCAAGCGTAAGGTGTTTTTCTCTGCGGACGGGTCTACGGAAGGTTTGCTGGAAGTTATCGGAAAGCATAAGAACAATGAAAAGTTCATTTTGCCGAAATCAGATAACGGGAAAATGGATGTAAACCAGTTCCTGACAAAAAATAAAATCGAATTCGCAGAAGCTACGCTTTATCGCACGGTTTCCAACGATATCGCTCCGGTGATGAAAGATGCGTATGATATGATCGTATTTTTCAGCCCATTCAGTGTTCAGACTTTGTTTGAGTATGATGCGGCGTACAAGCAAAATGGCACCATCATTGGCGCATTTGGCCCAAGCACGTCAAAAGCGGTAGAAGAAGCTGGCCTTCGCCTGGATGTAAAAGCACCGGCGCCAAACGCACCTTCTATGGTTTCTGCCTTGGAGCAATATCTTACAGAAAAGAAATAAGCGCCCTCGACCCCGAAGGGGAATTACAGTGCGAAACATAATTGAAAGGAATGATCGAAAGGTCATTCCTTTTTTTGTTTTTGTTTGGCAAAGTCTCCAGACTTGGTCGCAGTGGTCGCCGGTCTCTTGAGCGCTGCATGTTTCCCAAAAATGGTCAGATGGCTCTAAGCCGTCCAATCATTTTGACTTCACGTTTGACTTTTGACGTTTCGCAATTCACCACTGACCATTCACCATTGACCAATCAGCGATATCTTTATCCCATGTCCAACCGATTAAAGAACGAACAAAGTCCATATTTGCTGCAGCACGCCCACAATCCTGTTGATTGGTATCCATGGGGTGATGAGGCGTTTGAGCGCGCAAAGGCCGAGAATAAGCCTGTAATCGTCAGCATTGGCTATGCGGCGTGCCATTGGTGTCATGTAATGGAGCGGGAGAGTTTTGAGGATAAAACAGTTGCCGCGTATATGAATGAGCACTTTATTTGTATCAAAGTAGATCGCGAAGAACATCCTGATGTAGACCACCTGTATATGGATGCGGTGCAGGCGATCAGCGGCAGTGGCGGCTGGCCTTTAAATGCGTTTGTGACGCCTGAAAGGATACCGTTTTATGGAGGTACTTATTTCCCGCCAGGCCCGGCATATAATCGTCCCTCATGGTCGCAGGTACTGCAGCGGATGAATGAAATCTGGCATCAGCAGCCGGGAGAAATAAAAACACAGACAACGCAGATGGTTCAGTTTCTGAAACAGACGGCTCAGACGAGCATGTCTTCAGATAAAACAGCAGACTGGAATATGGACAGTTGTAGAAAGATGGTTGAAAACCTGCTGCAGATGGCCGATACAGAACAAGGTGGTTTTGGTCGCGCGCCGAAATTTCCGGGTACAATGGCAATCAGTTTTTTACTGGAACATTATCATTTCACCAAACACGAACCATCATTAAAACAGGCATTACTCAGCCTTGATAAAATGCTTGAGGGCGGGATTTATGACCAGCTGGGCGGTGGTTTTGCACGTTATGCAACCGATAACGAATGGCTGATTCCGCATTTCGAGAAAATGCTGTACGATAATGCGTTGCTGATTGTCAGCCTGGCAGACGCGTATGCTTTAACCAAAGAAAATCGTTACAAAAAAATAATAGAGGAGACCGTTGCTTTTGCTGATCGTGAACTCTGGAACGGAGTAGGTGGTTATTTCAGTGCGTTAGACGCAGACAGTGAAGGTGTGGAAGGGAAATATTACACATGGACATGGACAGAATGGGTGGATGCATTAGGTGGAAATGACGAAGTGGTAGCCGCTTATTTTGGTGTCAGCGAAGAAGGGAACTGGGAAGAAACAAATATTCTGAGTGTTGTTTCAACAGACGAAACATTGGCTGCGCGGTTTCTATTGCCGCTGGAAGAAATTCAAAACCGTATTGCGTCAGCAAAGACTAAACTTTTTGAATTTCGGAAGTCTAAGATCCGTCCTGCAACGGATGATAAAACATTGCTTTCGTGGAATGCGCTGATGAATCTTGCGCTGACGAAAGCCGGGCAGGTATTGGAAAACGACGTTTACAAACAGAAGGCTACCGCACACATGCAGTGGTTGTTGCAGACGTTTGTAACACCGTCAGGAGATTTGCTGCATACCTGGAAGGACGGGATTGCCCGTATCAGCGCTAATCTGGATGATTACGCTTATTTGATCCAGGCCCTGTTGCAGTTGGCTTCGGTGACCGGGGAACTCCGGTGGATACCAGAAGCAAAAAACTGGTGTGACTATGTTTTAACGCATTTCCAGCACGAGTCTGGCAACTTTTTTTATTTCACTTCCGATCTGCAAAAAGACATCCCAATTCGCAAACTTGATTTATACGACGGCGCTACACCTTCGGGTAATGCCGTAATGGCGCACAACCTGCTGTGGTTGGGCCTTTGTACAGAAAATCACAGTTGGCTGGAACAATCACATTTTATGATGCGTCAAACAGTATCGACAGCGATGCGGTATCCCTATTCTTTTGGGAACTGGTGTATTCTGGCACAGCGATATACTAAAGACCCCAAAACTGTCGTTTGTATAGGAGTGAAGGCTGGAATTCATGCTGCTGTATTGAGAGAATATTTTACTCCGAATTGCTACCTGATAGAAACAGTTGAAGAAAATTTTGAAATACCGGTGCTGAGAGACAAGTATTTTCAGGGAGAAAACTATATATTTGTTTGCACACGACAAGCGTGTCTGGCTCCCTATAAAGAGCCGGAAGCTGTTTTGCCCCTGATAAGAGGGTAGGCAGGCTGGAAGTTTGATAGTTGGTCCATGCAATTCATTTTGAAATTCTTAACAAATTTTTTTGTGAGACTTGCATTTTTGGAAAAATCTTCAAATATTGTGTGCCAGTTTCATTGTAAGCAATACAAGTGAAACAGAAAAAATTACTTTATTTGCCAATCGCAAAAACAACAATAACAGTAGTATGAAACAACTTTCCCTGAAGATCTCGGCTGTAGCATTACTGGCACTGGCTGCAAGCTGTGGAAAATCGGGTTCTGGAGGTCAACTGGTTGGTGAGCCAACTATGATGAACTACAAGGCGCCTGTACCACTCGGAATGGTGTACGTTCCCTCTGGTGTTTTGAAGATAGGAGCAAGCGACGAGGATGTACGTGGTAAAAACGACGCATTGGTTCGCACTGTCCAGATGACCGGATTTTACATGGATGCTACGGAAATCTCCAACTCCGAATATCGTCAGTTCACTAACTGGGTACGTGACTCTATCGCGCACACAACGTTGGGAGACTTTATCGATAACCCGGACGGAACGCAGCGTGTTGATATGCGCAAACGTATCAACTACCGTGATCAGGATGTTCAGGATCAGTTGTCAAACTTGTACATTGCTGCTGAGCAGTCTGGCTGGGGCAAGAAAGAATTCGACAATTCAAAACTCGTGTTTCACTACGAAACGTTCGACTATGATGCGTCTATAAAAAATCCTGGACAACCGCGTCAAAGCTTTATCCGCAAATACGATCAGGCAATTTATCCGGATACAACAGTTTGGGTAAAACAATTCAGTTATTCATATAACGAACCGATCGCAATGCAATACAACTGGTTCCCGGCATTCAACAACTATCCGGTTGTGGGTGTGAATTACAACCAGGCAAATGCTTTCTGTCACTGGCGTACAAACCTGTGGCGTTCTAACCGCGAAGGTCAGAAACTGTATTTTGAAGGTGAATTCCGTTTGCCGAATGAAATGCAATGGGAATGGGCAGCACGTGGTGGTCGTAACCAGGCTCCTTACCCATGGGGTGGTCCTTACCTCGTAAACAAGAAAGGTTGTTACCTTGCAAACTTCAAGCCATTGCGCGGCAACTACGCAGCTGATGGTGGTCTTTATACAGTTCCGGTTCAGAGCTATTGGGCAAACGACTACGGTTTGTATAACATGGCCGGTAACGTAGCTGAATGGACAAGTTCACAATACTACGGTAGTTCATATGATGCCGTTGCAGACGTAAACCCTAACATCCAGGTAAAACTCCGCGAAAGCGACCCTCAATGGATGAAACGTATGGTGGTTCGTGGTGGTAGCTGGCGTGATGTTTCCTTCTACCTTCAGAATGGAACACGTGACTGGGAATATTCAGATACTGCTAAATCTTATATCGGTTTCCGTTGTATCTATCAGGAAATCGCACAATCCCTCACCAACAGACGTTAAGTTTAAATTAGTTCATTTTTTCAAGCCAAAAGAAAAACAAAAACATGAATTCATTAGCACTGTTTTTTGAAACCAAACAGGGTAAATATCTTAAAAATCTGATCATTGGTCTTGGGGCCTCTGTGGTATTGTTAGGTGCGCTGTTTAAAATCCAGCACTGGAAAGGTGCAGGTGTGATGCTCACAGTAGGTATGTGTACAGAAGCATTCATTTTCGCAATCCTCGGTTTGCTCCCACCACATAAAGATTACTACTGGGAACGCTACTATCCTAATCTGGACGAAAATCCACACGTAGAAGCTTACCGTAAAGGTGTTAAATTCCAACCTCCTACTGCTGCACTGGGTGCTGCTGGTGGTAATGGTGCAGGTGCTTCTGCTACTGCATCTCTGGATAAAATGCTCGAAGAAGCAAACGTTACTCCGGCTAATCTGAAACGCCTTAACGAAAACTTCCAGAAATTCGGAATGACTGTAGATCAAATGAAAGACATCACTGATGTTACTGCTGCTACAGGTACTTACTCTCAGGCTGCACGCGAAACAGCTGAAGCGCTGGGTCAGATGAAAGGTACATTCCTTGGAGCTACGCAAACAATGACTGCGTTTAACAATGCAGCCGACGATACAGCGAAATTCCACCAACAAGTACAGGTTCTTTCTAAAAACCTCGGTTCACTCAATCAGATTTACGAAGTTGAATTGCAGGATGCACATAACCACCTGAAAGCTATGAACAAATTCTATAGCAACCTGGTGAGCGCGTCAGACGCAATGGCTTCTAGTGCAGAAGATGCTAAAGCAGCTAAAGATCAAATTGGTATGTTGGCTAAAAACCTCACCGTACTCAACCAGATCTACGGTAACATGCTGACTGCTATGCAGGGTCGTTAATAATTGTGCCGTGAGAAACGGCGCATTATGAGAAGTAAATCAAAATATTGTAGTAACCATAGTAAATTAATAACAGGATGTCTCTACCTAAAGAGCCGCGGCAGCTAATGATCAACCTGATGTACTTGGTGTTGACCGCTATGCTTGCCTTAAATGTGTCATCCGAAATCCTGCATGCGTTCAAAACCATTAACAACAGCGTTTCTAAATCAAACGAAGCGATCAATGGTAAAAATAACGAGACCATGCTGGCATTTCAGGCGAACGAAGACATGGACGGACAGAAGGAGCGTGTAAAGCCCTTCAACGATAAAGCAAAAGAAATATCGAAAGAAGCCGACAGAGTATATCAATATCTTGAAAACTGGAAGGAACGCGTTGTAGCGGAAGCTGGTGGATATGATGTAGAAAACGGCGAAAAATCGATCAAACGTGAAGATGATATCAATGCTTCTACTCGTTTGTTGGTTGAAAACAAAGGCGGCGATTCTATCAAAGCTCAGTTGGAAGCGCTTCGTAAATACATGCTGGATCGCGTGTCTGACTCTTCGAGAACAATGATGGGCCAACAGCTCGCTATTCAGATTGTGGATCCTAAGCCGAACGACAACAACCCACAGGGTGACTGGTCTACTGGTAACTTCTACAATATGCCTACTCTGGCAGCGGTAACATTGTTCGCTAAAATGCAGAACGATATCCGTAACTCTGAAGCGATTGTAATTCAAAGATTATTTGATGAAGCAAACGCAAAACAAATTAAGTTCGATGCCATCACTGCGATTGCTGTTCCTAAAACAAGCTACGCATTGCAGGGTCAGAAAGTAGAAGCTGAAATCATGGTTGCTGCCTATAACAAATCAGTAAACCCTCAGATCTCTTCTAGCTCTGGTCAGATCAAAATCGAAAACGGTGTAGGTCATTGGACTGGTAGTGCTGCCGGTGTTGGTATGCAAACAGTACGTGGTCAAATCACACTGGATCTGGGTAGCCGCAAAATCACACAACCTTGGGATTTCCAATACATGGTAGGTTCTACAGGTGCGTCTATTCAGCTTGATAAAATGAATGTGTTCTACATCGGTGTTCCGAACCCAATCACAGTTTCTGCGGCTGGTTATTCAATGGAAGATGTAAGCATTTCAATCCCAGGTGCTGAAGTTCATGCAGATCCTGCAAGAGGTAAAGGTGCCTACAATGTAAGCGTTGGTAAACTCGGTGATATTGTAGCTTCTATTATCGCTAAGAAACATGAAGGTGGTACTGCTGAAGTTGGTAAAATGAAAATCCGCGTGAAAATGATTCCTGATCCGGAACCACAAGTAGGTGGTAAATCAGGAGGTATAATGCCAGCAAGTACTTTCCGTGTACAAAGCGGTGTCGCTGCGGTGTTGAAGAACTTTGACTTTGAAGCTTCATTTAAAATATTGAGTTACTCTTTCTCTATGACGAAAAAGCGTGATCCAGATATTAAAGGACCGTTTGTAGCTTCAAACGCATACTTCCACTCAAGCCCTCAGATTCAGGCTTTAGTAGAACAATGTAAACCAGGTGATATCGTTTATATCGATGATATTAAAGCTCAGGGCCCTGATGGACGTGTTCGTACCTTACCGACTATAGCATTTAAACTTAATTAGTATCATAATCAGCAAATTTTTTCAGGATATGAAAATCCTCCATACATACAAGATTGCCGCGAGTGTAGCTTTAGCATGCATGAGCTCTGTATCTTTTGCTCAGTCGCCAAACATTACAGACCAAGCTCAGACGCAGATGAGCGCTGCAGATGCTGTAAATACTGCCTGGAAACCTTCTTTGGTTAAGGATGGTGTTTATGATCAAGCTCCGCATATCTCTAATCCGATTATGTGGCAGCCGATCCGCGAAGCCGACGTAATGTATAAAAAGAGAGTATGGCGTGAGATTGATATCCGTGAAAAACAAAACCAGGCGTTCCGTTACCCAGGTGACGAGAATACAGGTGGCGGTTATTTCATTGAAATTTTGCTGGACGCTGTGAAAAAAGGTAAAATCAAAGCGTACTCAACTTTCGATGATCGTTTTACTACTGCTATGAGTAAGCAGGAGGTAATGGATCAGTTGACTGGTAAAGATGATTCTACATTAGTTACTGACGTTGTTACCGGCGCTCAGACTGTGCAGATCACACACAAAGATTTCAACCCAGATTTGATCATTAAATACCGTATTAAGGAAGATTGGATTTTCGATCGCAACCAAGGCCGTATGGTAGTTCGTATCATTGGTATCGCTCCGATCGTTGCTAAAATCGACCCAACTACAGGTGAACCACGTGGCCAGTCTCCTTTGTTCTGGATCTACTATCCTGAAGCTCGTCAGGCATTGGCTCAGTACGAAGTATTTAACCCGGATAACGACGTTCAACGTCTGACATGGGATGATTTCTTCGAAAATCGTTTCTTCTCCAGCTACATCATCAAAGCAAGCAATGGATTTGATGAGTACATCTCTAACCAATATCCAGGTATGGAGTCGCTGTACGAAGCTCAACGCATCAACGATCAAATCTTCAATAAAGAACATGATATGTGGGTTTATTAATCCCAGATCAAACAATACACAGAAACAGCCGGTCTCAAAACCGGCTGTTTTCTTTTCTACTCTGCGCAAACTGTTCTAAATTGCGCCACTTTTAGTTTTAGTTATGTCCGATAGTGTTTTGCCTCGTTTAGAAATCTGCCTTTCTCCTGCTTTATTGCACCTTTTTGATACCAGGGATACGATTGTAGTAATCATTGATGTATTCCGTGCTACTTCGACGATCGCCGCTGCGCTTCATAATGGTGCTAAAAGTGTCATCCCGGTTGCATCTGTGCCTGAGTGTATTGAGATTGGTAAAAGGACGGAGAACAGCATTACAGCCGGCGAGCGCGATGGTAAAATAGCAGAAGGATTACAACATGGTAATTCTCCTTTGGAATACCCGAGCACATTTGTGGAAGGTAAAACGCTGGTACTGACTACAACCAACGGAACACGTCTGTTGCATATGGTGGAAGACGCGGCTGAAATTATTACGGGCTCCTTCCTGAACCTTTCTGCGGTTTGCGATTTTCTGATTGCGCAGAAGAAAAATGTGTTGCTTGGTTGCGCTGCCTGGAAAGACCGTTTTAATCTTGAAGACACCTTATTTGCAGGAGCGGTAGCTACAAAGGTTGCAGATCATTTTGCTACTAATTGTGATAGCGTTCGCGCTGCGAAATATCTGCACGAATCTGCCGTGGCAAAAGGAAACTATATAGATTTTCTGAGAGATAGTTCACACTACAAACGCCTCTCCGCCTATGGTCTGGAGCACGATATGGAATACTGCACCACACCTGATCAACACCCGGTAGTTCCTATTTTAAAAGGTGATAAACTTGTGATTCATCAATAGTATTTAGTATCAAGTACCAAGTATAAAGCTGTTGTAAATTAGAACCCAGTCATTTTACTAAACACAGCTGGCTACCTGATACTTGCTACTTGATTCCGCCGAAGGCTATTGAAGAAACGGGTTGTGTGTTTTCTCATGACCAACCGTAGTTGCTGGTCCGTGGCCTGGGTGAACTGCCGTATCATCTGGTAAGGTAAACAGCTGCGTTTCGATGCTACTGATCAGCGTTGCGAAATCGCCGCCAGGCAAGTCTGTACGGCCAATGCTGCCATAAAATAAAACATCCCCGCCGATTGCCCACTTACCCGGTGCATAGTAAAAAATAACGCTTCCAGGCGAATGGCCCGGTGCAAAGCGGATCTCTAGTGTTTCATCTCCAATCTTGAACGGTTCATTTTCTTTTAAGAAGAAATCCTGCACTGGCGCCTCCTTCAGCGGCAGACCAAACATAGCAGCAGAAGTGGCGGCATTTTTCAATACAGGCAAGTCTTTCTCATGCAGTCCGAACGGAATATTGTATTTCTCTTTTACCGCCTGAATCCCAAGAATATGATCGATGTGCGCGTGTGTATTGATGATTGCCTGCGGCTCCAGACCGTTCTCACTGATGTACTGAGTAAACCTCTTTGTCTCAGAAGCGTCATACATGCCTGGATCCACAATCCAGCATTGCTTTTTTTCGTTTATGATGAGGTAGGTATTTTCCTGAAACGGATTAAAGTTAAATGAGTGAATACGTAACATAAATAAGCAGATTTTTCAGTAATTTTCAATTGCAAATCTATTAATATTACGCGGTAGGAAAGGGTGGAGCATTTTTACAACAAGGATTAAAAACTGTTCTCATTTTATGAGCATGTTTATCAAACAGAAGGCGGGACTTATTTCGGTATTTATTTTGGCATTAAGCTTGTTTTTCGTGGAAAAACCGCGGGCGCAAGCATACCTGGAGACTTATGGACAAAACCGCGTGCAGTACCGGAAATATAGCTGGAAATATTTCGATACAAAACACTTCAGAATTTATCATTATGATGCCGCCGGGCGTCAACTGGCACGTTATATTGCGGAGCAGGCGGAGAAAGATCTTACAGTAATAGAAAAGCGCCTTGGCGGAGAATTCCCGCATCGTTTTAATATCATTCTATATAACAACTACGACGAATACCGTCAAACGAACGTGGGCCTGAAATACGATTCTCAGTTTGAGAACGTGCCTGCCGGAACGGTCGATTTAGTCGGCGACAGACTGGTTGTTTACTTTACCGGCATTCACACTGATCTGAGGAGACAATTGCGCTCAGGTATGAGCCGTGTGGTCATGGAACGTATGATCTTTGGTGAAAGTTTCCGCCAGATGGTAAAAAATGCCGTGTTGCTGAATCTGCCGCAATGGACTACCGATGGATTTATCGCTTACCTCGTGGATGGTTGGGATGCGAAAACGAACAACGACTGGAAAAATCTGCTGGAAGAATATCCGCACAAAGGGTTTTATGAACTTGGCGAAATGAAGCCGGAACTGGCCGGTAAAGCTTTCTGGAAATTCGTGACAGAACGCTACGGTGAAGGCAGCATGAAAAACCTGTTGTATACAATGGAGCTGAAAAGTAGTCTGAATGAAGGCATTAAAATGGTATTCAACCAAAACGTGCACAAGACTTATGATTCATGTGTGGCTTTCTATAAAAGGGTTTATACAGAAGAAAATACACGTACAGAAACGCCGGATAGCGCCAGCGCTTTGCTGGAAATAGATGTGCCGAAGGAGAATGGTATTGTGCGCTCAGTAACCGTGTCGCCAAAAGGGAATGATGTGGCCTATGTCTCATGGAAGTATGGCGAGTACCAGGTATACATCCAAAAAACAGAAAAAGAGAAAACCCGTTCGCTGATATTGGAAGGTGGTCGTCAGGATTACAATGAAGTAAATCCTGACCCGAATTATCCATTGCTGGCTTGGTCTAATAATGGTTATAAACTGGCGATGGTTTATAAAAAGGGTACGCAGACCCGCATTCGCATTTACAGCTCGCTCAAAGCTAAGATTGAAAACTATGTGATTCCGGGTAATCGTTTTGATCGCGTGCTGGGGCTTTGCTTCATGGAGAATGATGATAAACTTGTTCTTTCCGCGATTAAGAAAAGCCAGACAGACCTTTATGAATTTACCATTAAAGGCAACAAAATAAAAAACATCACCAACGATGCCTGGGATGACCTGCAGCCATGGTTTGTAAGCGGCGGTGCACACAAAGGAATTCTGTTTTTGTCAAACCGTCCGCAGGCCAATATGAATGTACCGATCGGTGTGAATGAACTTCCGGTAGGAACAATGAACGTTTTCTTTTACGACACAAAAACAGAGAGTCCTGTTTTGATGCGCTGCTCCAATATTACTAAAGGAGATATTTCACAACCGATTCAGTATGGCAACGATAATTTTGCCTATCTCTATGATGTCAACGGCGTGCAGAATAAATACGTCGTGATGTTTAAACGTGATGTGCATAATATGGATTCCGCTTATGCAGTTCCCGTTACTAATTACAGCCACAGTTTGTTGAATCATCAATACAATCCGGCAAGTAAACAGGTTGCAGATGTAATGCAGCAAGGCGACAAGGTGAAAATCTATTTCAAGCCACTACAAATACCCGATTCCAATTTTGTGCCGAAACCATTGACGCAGGCGCTCTTGGTTGATACGAAGAGTCCCGACAGTACGAAGAGTGGGTTCCTGAATATCCAGACGCTGACAATGCCAGAAGTAGAATATGACGAAGTGGACGATTCAACAGCGAGTAGTACACATCCTTCGGTAATGAAAAGCGGCAATGCATTTCAATCTGAGTTTTCGGACACATCAGCTCCGAAACAGGCACCAAGACATGTACGTAAAGCCAAAGAAAAATCTTCCATTCCGGGACTTGCAGGTTTGCCTGTTGGTCCGGATAGTACTTATCTGAAGATGAAGGCGGAATCGTACAGGCTCAACTTTAAACCTGATTTCTTTACGATTCGTCTCGACAACAGCATATTGTTCAATAAATATCAGTCGGTACGTTATAATGGCGGATCATACTCCAATCCTGATCTGAGCGGTTTGCTGACAGTAAGTCTGAATGACGCGTTGGAAAACCATCGTTTTACAGGAGGTTTCCGCTTACCGATCAATTTCTCGGGTTTCACCTATTTTATGGAGTATGAAAACTTTACCCGGAGAACCGACTGGGGTATTTTGTACATGCGCACACAAAACAATTACAATTACGCAGTCAATTTCACAGATCCCAATACCGGTAGTCTTGTATACACCGAATACACAACCGGAAAGCTGTCTACGAATCTCGTACAGGGTTATGCTAATTTCCCGCTTGACCGTATTCGTAGTGTCCGTATGACTTTGGGTTTCCGCCAGGATGCGCTTGATTATAAAGCAATCGATACGATCAGCCTGACTTATCTGCCGCGTGACAAGCAATACTGGACAATGAGCCGCGTTGAGTATGTGTTTGATAACAGCACCAGTCCTACTATGAATATCCACCGTGGTTTCCGTTATAAATTCTTTGGTGAATACATGTACCAGATGAATAATAATGGTGGTGGCGTTTACAATATTGGTACCGATTTCCGTTTCTACCAGAAACTTTATCGCAACGCCATTCTCGCAACCCGTCTGGCGGGCGCGCATTCTGGTGGCGAACAAAAAATCTTATATACACTTGGTGGCGTTGATAACTGGATCAATCCGCAGTACAATAATTTTGCGCCAACGAGCAATAGTACGACCTATGCTTTTCAGGCATTGGCAACGAGCATGAGAGGTTATCCTCAGAATGCCCGTAATGGTAATACTTACGCCGTATTTAACGGAGAACTCCGCGTGCCGATCTTCTCCACATTCAGCAATCGTCCGATACAATCAGCCTTTCTGCGGCATATGCAGGTGATTGGTTTCCTGGATGCGGGCTCAGCCTGGAATGGTCTCTTGCCAAATGCAGAGGCGAATACTAATACATATACGCTCGGTCCGGATAATCAGGCCAACAATGTAATACTGAAGCTCAACGTTACTGGTCAATCAGGGCTGGCAATGGGTTATGGTGCTGGTTTGCGCACCATGTTGCTCGGCTATTTTATGCGCCTTGATGCAGCCTGGAATATCGAAGGACGAACTAAGCCAATCTGGTATTTCTCACTCGGAACAGATTTCTAGGCAGATAAAATGATATAATTAGTGCCGGTATTATTACCGGCACTAATTTTTTATGTGTTTAATCCTGAAACGAATAATTGCCCGGATGCTCAGATAACCTGTTGTTTTTCCCTATTTTTGCGATAAGCTACCGCTTAGAGGAGGATAGAACAAGCGTAAGATTGCGGTTCCCAATCTTTAATGAAGACAAAAAAATTGCAATGAAAATAGCAAAGGAAGTCAGGATAGGATTAGTCGTGGCGATCGCCATACTTGTATTTTTTACCGGTTTTTACTTTTTGAAAGGGTCAAATCTCTTCTCAGGGGAAAATAATTTCTATGCCGATTATGATAATGTGCAAGGATTGACACCGTCTGCAGTGGTGCAGATCAAAGGTGTGAATGTGGGCAAAGTGACCGATATTAACCTGGATAGTAAGGTCCGCGTTACATTGGCCATCGATAAAAAAGTGCACATCCCGGTAGGTACCAAAGCTGAATTGATTTCGCTGGATCTTCTGGGTACAAAGGCAATCCGACTGGATCTGACTAACAGCTCCGAATATGCTAAGAACGGTGATGTATTGCCAGCTGCGGTAGAATCGGGAATCATCGATAATATTTCTTCCGAAATTTCACCGCTGGTAACAGATGTAAGAGCAACAGTTGCTATGCTGGATTCTGTATTGACCGGTATCAATGGCATTGTAAACAAACAGACGCAGGAAAATATTGCAGGCAGCATTGCTTCGCTCAACGAAACAATGCATCATTTTTCCAGTCTTTCTAACCGTTTAGATAAAGAAAGCGAGCAAATTGCGGGTATTGTGGACAATGCAAATAGCATTACTACCAATCTGAAAGACAATAACGAGCATATTTCCAACATTCTGAAGAATGCAGAAGCCACTACCGATCAGCTTTCCAAAGCACCGATCGAACAAACGGTGAAGAACCTGCAATCTACTTCTGATCAGCTGAATACTTTGATGGCTAAGATCAATAATGGTGAAGGTTCAGCGGGTATGCTGGTCAATGATAAGCAACTTTACAACGAGTTGACGCAGGCACTTGCCAAAATGAAAGAACTGATGGCAGATCTGAAATCACACCCTTCCCGCTATATAAACGTTTCGGTGTTCGGTAAAAAACAAAAAGATAAATAAGCGTTTAATTGATTGTGGTGCGTGTAGTTTTAAAAAAATCTCTATTTCGAAAAATAATTTTGTCATGCATCCTCGGGTGCATGATATTTTTTGTTGCTACAGCCCAGAAGCAACAAAAGCAGCAACAGCAGCAACAAAATCAGGATACGTCCAAACAGGTAAACGTAATCATCAAATATGCTCAGATAGGCGGTGGCTTTGTAAAAGGCGATACGCAGATGAATCGTCTGGTGGGTAACGTGCAGCTGGAACAAAACGGAACACTGATGTTTTGCGATAGTGCGTTCATTAATCTCAATGCCAATAACGTAGAGGCTTTCGGCGATGTAAAAATCGTGCAGCCCGATGGCACGCAGGTGATGAGTGATTATCTGCGCTATGTAGGTAATACGAAACAGGCCTATCTGAAAGGCAATGTGAGTCTCACGGACGGCAAAAGCAATCTCTGGTGTGAAGAACTGTATTATGATGTTGGTACTAAAATCGGTCGCTACGAAAATGGTGGTACGCTGCAGACTGAGTCTACAACAGTGACCAGTAATGCAGGAACTTACAACGTAACAACAAAAGACGCGCGTTTTTCCGGTGAAGTTTATGTAACCGATCCGCCGTATGAGATAACATCAGATGAATTGGGCTATAACACCCAGACCAAGCTGGTTGTGTTTTATGCGCCGGCCATTGTCACGAGCGACAAGTCTATTTTGCATACCGGCAATGGCAGTACCTGGGATGGCAAGAGCGAAATTGCGCATTTCGTGGTGCGTTCATCGATTCTCAACGAAGGGCAATATATTGAAGCCGATAAGATTGATTACAACCATAAGACAGGCTTTGGTCATGCCGAAGGCAAAGTAATCAGCATTGACACGGCTCAGAAAATAACGTTGTATTGCGGCATTGCAGACTACAATGAAAAGGCAAGAAAGCTGAAAGCTTATGTGAAGCCGGTAATGAAGAAAATGAATGGCAATGACAGCTTGTTTATCCGTGCTGATACATTTTTCTCAGCGCCTGTTCCGAAGCCAGTTGACACGCTGAAGATGAGCGTGAGCAAAGCCAAAGATTCGCTGACTGTTGTTAAAAAAGGAAAGTCGAAAAACAAAAAAGGACTCGCAGTATTGGCTGCGACACCGCAGACAGTGAACGATACCACGAACACCACGCCAGCGGCAGATTCTACAGCACCGAGATATTTTATTGGCTATAACCACGTTATTATTTTCTCTGATTCGATGCAAGGGCGGTGCGATAGTATTGTATACTCGATGGCCGATTCTACGCTGCGGATGATTAAAGATCCGGTAGCATGGTTCCGGCAAAGTCAGGTGACGGGCGACACAATTCTCGCTTATCTGGAAAATAACAAAGTAAAGAAAGTCTACATTCCGAATAACGCTTTGTTGATTCAACAATCAGGACCGGCAAAAGCACAGATGTTTGATCAGGTGCAGGGTAAAACGCTTAGTGTGTTTTTTGCAAATGATAAGATTGACCATGCCGTTGTATTTCCAAATGCGGAGTGTATTTATTTCTCTAAAGATGAGGTAGGGGCGTATCTCGGTGTAGTGCAGGGACAATCTGAACGGATGCGGATTACTTTCAAAAATGAGGAAGTAAACCATGTTTATTTCGAGCAGGATCCGAAACATACGATGTCACCGCTGACGAAAGTCAATATTTCCGAAACACGTCTGAGCCGTTTTCAATGGCTGGATGCCAAACGTCCGAAAAGCCTGCTGGAGCTGTTTGAATAAGGGAAAATTCAAAAAAAGTTTGTTTCGAAAGGAAAACGCTCTACTTTTGCAGCTCAATTTAGAAACAGGAATGTCTCGAAAGTTATATAAACGTATGTGTCAACTTACTAAACAGGTAGGCAGATATGGTATTGTATAACCTCAGATATACAAAAGATACCCAAAAGCGGCTTACCGGACTCGGTGAGCCGCTTTTTTGTTGCTAAATACACCCGGGATATTGTATACATTTTAAACTAAATATTGATAATGAGTACGCTTAGCCGTCTGGCCGAAACACTGATCGGATCTGAAATTGTTCGTCTTGGTAACGAGATCAACGCAAGAATTGCTAAAGGAGAAAAAATCTACAATTATACCATTGGCGATTTTGACCCTGAAATTTTCCCAATTCCGCAGGAACTTGAAAATGGCATTATAGAAGCGTACCAAAAACGTTATACCAATTATCCTCCCGGTGATGGTGTACTGGAATTGCGTGAGGCGGTTAGTGAATTTATCAACATGCAGGAAGGTATTCAATATGCGTCCAACGAAGTATTGATTGCGAGTGGTGGTCGTCCGCTGATTTACTCTCTGTTCCGCACGATTGTAGATCCGGGAGACAAGGTAATCTATGCGGTTCCATCCTGGAACAACAATCACTATGTACACATGAACGGTGCTGAACATTGCGTGATTGAAGCGTTGCCGGAAAACAACTTCATGCCGCGCGCTGCGGACATCGCACCGCACATCAAAGGTGCTACGCTGATTTGTCTTTGTACGCCGCAAAACCCTACTGGTACTACATTAGACAAAGCCGAGCTGGAGAAAATATGTGATCTGGTACTCGAAGAAAATAAATCGCGTGCAGAAGGCGAAAAGAAACTGTACGTGATGTTTGATCAGATGTATTTCACACTTACTTACGGCGATACCAAACATTACAATCCGGTAAGTCTGCGTCCTGAAATGAAGGCGTATACGATATTGATTGATGGTATTTCTAAAGCACTCGCAGCAACTGGTTTGCGTGTAGGTTGGGCATTAGGTCCGGTAAAAGTGATTGCTAAAATGAAAGCTTTGCTGAGTCACATCGGTGCATGGGCGCCAATGGCAGAACAAAAAGCTACAGCAAAATATCTGAAACAGGACAGCGCACTTGAAAGCTACCTTACGCATTTTAAAGCCGAACTGGAAGAAAGACTCTGGAGCATTTACAATGGTTTTATTGCACTGAAAGAAAAAGGATTTTGTGTAGATGCAGTAGCACCGCAAGCAGCGATTTACCTCACCATCAAACTGGATCTGGCGGGTAAAACAACCGAAGCGGGCACGCAATTGACGAACCAATCTGATGTAACGGACTACATTCTGAGCGAAGCAAAACTTGCTGTAGTTCCGTTTTACGCATTCGGCGCGGATAAACAATCACCTTGGTATCGTCTGAGCATCGGTACGTGTAAAAAAGAAGAGATCAGCGAAATGCTGGGCAAATTGGAAGCGGCACTTTCAAAGCTAAACCCCTAGCCCCTGAAGGGGAATCTCAGCGCGACTATCACCCGGTTGCATTTTTGACTTTTGACTTTTGACTTTTAAATTTTGACTTTATAAACATGCAAGTGTACAAATTCGGCGGAGCGTCGATAGCGACTCCGGAACGTATGGCGGCATTATTGCCGATTATTCAAGAGGCTACCCAGCCAATCATTATGGTCGTATCTGCATTAGGCAAGACCACCAACGCACTCGAAGACATTGTGTCTGCTGCCTGTAAGGGCGACAAGGAAAAGGCACATGATATGGCGCGTAAGTTGGAGCAGATTCACCTTGATTATGCAAAAACACTGCTGAACACCGAAAACTTTGCAAAAGCCGAAAAAGCGCTCAATGTATTTTTTACAGAGCTGCAATGGGCAATTGATGACGCTGAAGCTGCGAAATACGATTACTCTTACGACCAGATCGTTTGTATGGGAGAATTACTTTCTACGCGCATTTTCGGCTTTTACCTCCAACAAGAAGGCCTCAATTTTGAGTGGGCTGATGTGCGCGATGTAGTTCGTACAGACGAGACTTTCCGTGATGCACGTGTGGATTGGAACTATTCTGAAACGCAGGCGAAACAAAAACTCGGCACACTTTTATCGCAAGGTAAAAGCATCGTAACACAAGGTTTTATTGGCGCTACTGCCGATAATGCTTCCGTAACACTGGGCCGTGAAGGTTCTGATTATACCGCAGCGATGCTGGCCGCGATGCTGGGTGCTACCGGGGTTACCATCTGGAAAGATGTAGAAGGTCTTCAGAACGCTGATCCGAAGCTGTTTCCGAACACGGTTAAAATTGAGGCGATCACTTACCACGAGGTGATTGAAATGGCCTATTATGGTGCACAGGTTATTCACCCGAAAACCATTAAGCCGCTGCAGAATAACGGCATTCCTTTGTACGTGCGCTGCTTCCTTAATAAGGATCTGAAAGGAACGGTAATTCAGAATGAAGTCAACAGCATTTTTTATCCGCCGCTGATTGTTTTGAAACAGAAACAAATCTTGCTGCAGGTAACAACGCGTGATTTCTCGTTCGTCACAGAAGACAACCTGAGTAACCTCTACAGCATCTTCCATAAACTGAAGATTAAAGTAAACCTGATTCAGAATGCTGCGATCAGCTTCGTAGCTTGTATTGATCACAAAGAAGATCAGATTCAGGCGTTGGTTACTGAGCTCGAAAAAGACTATAAAGTATTCCGCAACGAAGATGTAAGCCTGCTTACAATTCGTCACTACACGCCGGAAATTCTTTTTGAAATGACCAAAGGCAAATACACGCTGCTGGAACAAAAAACAAGACAGACGGTACAGGTGGTGATGAAATAATCATCTAAGTTGACAATTGACAGTGGACAGTTGACAATTGCCATGTTTGTCGTGTCGAGGATACGAGACATCTCACGTGATGTGATTTATTTAATTAATTATGTCCTTGTATGAAGCAATTTGCACGAAATATCAATAAAGAAGTACTGTTGAGCGAAGTCTCTGACTTCGTTCGAGTGGCCGCGGTCTCCTGACCGCAGCATAATAAAACGATACAATTAAAGGTGCTTGCATCGACAAACAGAAAGAGACTGCTCAACGCAGTCTCTTTCTGTTTAAAAATATTACTACGGTCAGGAGACCGTTTCCGTCAGAACGAAGTCAGAGACTTCGCTCAGCTGTGAGGTCGCGCCCAGTATTTTAAAAATAAGTGTAACTGTCAATTGTCAACTGTCAATTGAATTTATCAGATCTTGGTAAATGTCAACGCGTCCGTTCCGCCATTACCGCCGCTTACATCCTCAAGTAGAATGGTAGTATTATTTGTGTTTAGAATATGCCAGTCATTATTTAATTCATCAAAAGGACTTGTGTTTCCAAAGTTAAGTTCCAGTTTCGCCTGGTCGTCGTCTGTTCCGGTTTTCCAGGTGCCATTGACTGTGCTGCCGCCGTTGGATGCTGTAGCGCTGCCGTTAGCATTAAAAGCGAATTCATAACCGGTAAAATGGTTTGTTTCGTCATTGCCGTTATCGCTGAAAAAAGAAACCTTCCAGACGCCAGCCTGTATATTGCTGTCATTACTCACGGGAGGACTAACTGTCTCATCGCCGTGACCACAGGCAGAAAGAAACAGTATAAATACGGGTAGAAAAAGGAGTTTTAGGAATCGTTTCATATGGTTTGATGTTTTAATGAATATACGGATCATTTTTCTGTGCTGCCATTCAACTAGTTACAGCATTCGAAAACAAAGTATAAATTGCGGGTACAGAAACCTGATATGAACCTTTTGCCGAAATATTGTTTTTTATTTTTTAGCTTTTTTGCGGTCGCGAAAAATGTAGTCGCGCAAAATGTATTTTTCAGTGCGGAACTCGGTGGTGGGCTGGCCTATGTGACAAAAAAAGATTTGCCGAATACAGATTATAAACCACGCCTGACGCCCAATTGCTCGGTTTCGATTCTTGTTCCCGTTTCTAAAAAGATAATGCTTGAAAGTGGGTTGGAGTACGCAGAGAAAGGATTCAATTCAAACTCATTTGCTGCAGATCCCGATAACCCCGAATATATCAGCCGTTTCATTGGAACTGCAAAGCGCAGTTACTTAAATATCCCGTTAGTGGTGTCCTGTCAGATATGGCATACTGCAAAACATCAGATGTTTGCCGGCGCGGGAATGAATTTTGGTTTCTTGCTGAATGCTTCTGTTGAAGGCTCCTGGGAAAATTATAGAGAAGGACTCTTTCTTGGAGCCAGCGAAATGCAATATTCAGAACGCATAGGCCTCATGCAGTCTTACGATAAGAATGGGTATGACAAAATCGACTTGTACCTTTTTGATGCGGGATTGAAATTGCAGGTACGATACGTCTACAATAATCGCTATACCGTCCGGTTATTTCATCAGCTAGGACTTACTGATCCATCAGCGACCACCCTTAGTGGGAGTGCTGGAAAAATTCACCAGCAATATACTGGTGTTTCCATAGGCGTTGTTTTCCCCCGGTTTAAAAATTAAATTCTACAATCAATGGTGAAGGGTGATTAAAGTCTGAGAACCGGATCCACTTTGGCGTTACCGTGAAATATGCAATGTGCTCCCATTCGGTTCGTCCAATGCCATCGGGAAAAGTGCGCAGGTAAATTTCCTGATAAGGTTTTAATTCATCGCCAGTAAGCAATCGTGCTTCTCCTTCGTATTGTACGGTTTGCTCGCCATCCCAGCCAATTACAGCTGCAAGCGCGGGGTTGCGTACGAGGTTGTCATATTTCCGTGTATCCGAAGTAGTATCGAAAATAAGCTCCAGATTTTCTGTAATGGCTACGCCCACTAATGCGGATTGGGGCATATGATGTTTTGCAACTGAAGAAATCACTGCGTGGTGATGTTCTGATAAGAATTCATACAAAGCGGCGACGGTCATGGCTTTTAATTTTACAATGAGAGAATGTCTCACAAATTTACAGCTTCGCAACTTTGCATAAAAAAGCGCCCCAACAGACTGTTGGGGCGCTTTCTTATGTGTTAGATTATTTTTTTGCCTTTCATCGCATCTTTCAATGCAGCATCCATTACACGTTCTGCAAATGGACGACTCACATCATTGAGCAATTCCATTTCCTTCTGGATGAGGTCTTTATCTTTTGCATCAATGGCATTGCGCAGCAGCTGCATATGTTTTTCCGTAACCGCCAATTCATCGTCGTTGAGAAATTCGCGCTGCTTTAAGATGAATTTTTCCGTTGTTTCCAGCATTTGCTGTGCTTCTGTAGCAGCTTCTACCAGAGCACGCGTTTTGATGTCTTCCTTAGCATTCGTCAGCGAATCCAGCAGCATTCTTTCTACTTCTTCGTCAGTAAGTCCATATTGCGGTTTTACTTCAATACTTTGGGCTGTACCGCTGCGAAGTTCTGTAGCGCTTACTTTCAGGATACCATCCGCATCGATCATAAAGGTTACTTCTACTTTCGGCAACCCGGCCGGCATTGCGGGAATTCCGGTGAGGTTAAATTCTGCGAGTTTGCGGTTGTCGGCAACCATATCACGTTCACCTTGATAAACAGAAATACGCATACCGCTTTGTCCGTCTTTCTGCGTCGTGTATTGACGACCGGCACGATTCGGAATTTTAGAATTGCGTGGGATCAACACATCCATGAGTCCGCCCATTGTTTCAATACCGAGGCTTAATGGCGTTACATCCAGGAGCAGCATTTCTGTATTGTTGCCCGCCAGAATATCTGCCTGTACTGCCGCGCCGAGCGCAACTACTTCGTCAGGATTCAGTTCGTCATGAACTTCTTTGCCGAAGAAATCACGGATGGCTTGTTTGACCAAAGGTACGCGGGTAGATCCGCCAACCATCACCACTGCATCAATGTTGGCAGGGGTGAGGTTTGCGTCGTTCAACGCATTCCTGCAGCTTTCCAGTGTACGGTTAATCAACGGTTGAATAAGTTCGTTGAATTGTGTCCGTGTTACGGTTGCTGTCTTGCCGTTAATTTCACCTGAGAAATCTTCGTTGCTGCTTAAGTGTTTTTTCGCTGCTTCTGCAGTCAGACGTAATTGTTGCGACAGTGATTTATCAGTCGCCAATTGTTCGTCGGAAATATTCAGCTGTTGTTGGAAATATTGCACCAGTGCGCGGTCCATATCGTCACCGCCAAGGTATGTATCGCCGTGTGTAGACAATACTTCGAAAATACCATTGCTGATATGTAAGACAGAGATATCAAATGTACCTCCGCCGAGATCATAAACTGCAATTGTTTTTTCTTCGTCCGGTTTTACGCCCAATCCGTAAGCGAGGCTGGCAGCAGTTGGTTCGTTGACAATGCGCAGTACATCCAGACCTGCCAGACGGCCGGCATCACGTGTTGCTTGTCGCTGTGCATCGTTAAAATAAGCCGGAACCGTAATTACAGCTTTAGTTACGGTTGTCTTGAGAATATGTTCGGCGCGGTGTTTCAGCTCTTTCAGAATATAAGATGAAAGCTCAATTGGTGAATAGAAACGGTCGCCTACCTGAATTTTTACTAGTGAATCGGTGTTGTCGTCAATAACTTTATAGGAGAAAAGACCGGCATGATCGCTTACATCTTTGTAAGACTTACCCATCAGTCGCTTTACAGAGTAAATGGTATTCTGTGGCTCGGCTACCAGCTTTTCACGAGCCGGGGCACCAACTGTAATATTGCCAAAAGAATCAAAGTATACAATAGACGGAACCAGCGTAAGGCCGTCAATTTCGCGTAGTGCGATTGGTTGTTTTGTGTCCTGACGCACAATCGCGATCAGACTATTGGTAGTACCCAGATCAATACCTACAATCGTTTCTTCCTGTTGTAAACTTCCTGTTGCCAGGTTAATCCCTACTTTAGCCATGTTCAGTCAAAATTGACCGCAAAGGTACTTACAATTGACAATTGAAAACGGACAATTGACAATTCATTGCATAAAGCCTAAGGCCCGAAGCAATTCGACAATTCGATAATGGTTCGGCACGCGTATTGTTTCCCGCAGAAACGCATAAGGAGCAAAGACGCTGGGATTCACAACTGACAACTGACCACGCATAATCAGCCATCAGCGATTACCTCCGGTGTTTTGTCTTAGTGGTCTTATTGTCAAAAAACTTTGAAAGGAAGTTTTTAGCCATACCTTCTGCCTGAAATTTGAAACGCTTTACAGCACCGTCTTCAGGGCGGGCGTAAAATGTAGTGCGATGCACATAAGACTTATGATTTACCGGCATGGCAGAAAAATAATAATTGGAAATGCAGGCGCGAACACCGTCATACAAGATTTTTCCTACAGAGTGGATAGATTCTGTATGTGTTTCCATTACCGCGAGGCGGTTGAATTTTGAATGGATTTCGAGCCGTTCAGTCATTGGTTTATTCCATAGTTCCAGGTTGCCGCCTTGGTTTTCAGGCCATTCCGGACTGATATAATACAGCGTATTAATAACCCGGTATTTCTTGCCATCGCCATCATGTGAATTATCGAGGTGCGGCATCAGGAAATCATCTTTCAGCATCATGGAAATGCCCGATCCATAAAGTGATTCATCCGCTTCAAGAGCTTCCAGTCCTGTTATTTCAGCTACAATATCGATCACTCTTTTATCCTGAAATGAAAATAAAATTGCCTTCATCAGTGGATTATAATCCTCCAGTTTAATACCTACCCGTTTGCGTTCCTTTTCGGTATTGCGGAGCATCAGCTTCCGGGGATCAGGAAGAGCGTCGAAACAGGCCTGAGCCCATTCTATAGGTAAAAGGTCGTCAATAAAAAAATGGCGTACCGGACCTGATTGTTCCCAGTATGCTTTAAGTGACTCCTTATGCTCTTGTAGTTTTTGAGCAATCGCCCCGCCAAATTGTTCCTGATTCATGTACTGTTATTGCTCTTTAAAAATAGCTATTCCTTTGGAAGTGAAAATAAATTATATTATATTAAAACTGTTTTAAATTTATAATTCTGGTATTAGTTACACTCAAAACGATTTGTATGAAAAGCACGATCAAGATTTTGCTCACAATGACGATGGTTTGGTTTGCGGTAATGACAAATGCACAACAACCCAAAACGGCACTGGATCTTAATAACCGGTTGGCATCCATCACAGATTCTCTGTACAGCAAAGGTCAGGATTGGGGGAATAAGTTTGTGGAGACGACTAATACGAGGGACTTTGCAAGTCTGAAACCTTACCGGGAAAATATACAGCATTACATCGCGTCAGAATTGAAAGTTGTGAAAGGTATGAAGGATATTAATGGTTCTGAAAATCTGCGGAACGTTATCATAGAGTTTCTTAATTACGAAAACAAAATGATCGATAACGGTTTTGTGCCGGTCGAAAAACTGCCCCAAACCGCGAGTGACGATGATGTAAAAAAAGTAATCAATGATCTTGCGGAAGCATCGAAAGATGAGGCTGACTTGTTAAAGAGAGTAAGTGAAGCGCAAGACAGTTATGCAAAGAAGAATGGCTTTACGATAGAAGCACCGGCCGAAAGCCACTAGCAGCGCTTGTTAATCGTGTATGAGGTTGTTGGTTTTAAAAGTCTGCAGGGCTGGTAGAATAACTCAAGAATTCAGCGACCGGAAAAATCAGCGATCTAAAACTTTGGCCTCAAATTTGAAATAGTCGGTGTAAAAACGCCACTGACTAATGAAAGTATTTTTTATCTGCTTTTCTATTTATTGTACTTGTTGTTTTCTTTCTTGCCGTTCCGGACAAGTGAATGATGGCGAGCTGCTGGCGATTCAGGACAGTATTGCTATTAAAGTAAGTAATTGGACAAAGCTTGCGGAGAATGGCAGATTCAAGGAATTGAGCGAGACGCGGCAGGACCTGGAACGCTTTGTAGATCTGAGTTTGCCGAAGGTTCAGCGTTTGCATGGAAAAGAATTACAGCAACAGGTGTTGCATCATTTGGAATACCTGCAGGCAGCTTCTCCCGATATATTGAAGCCATTTGAGCAACTCACACATAATTCCGATAACAAAGAGATATCAAGCCTCGCGGATAAGATCAATAATTTCAGCAAGGAGGAAGAGCGCATCAATGTAAGGATGGATCATATCCGAATTAAACTGCTTCGCTAAACAAAATTGGCACGGGATTTGCTACGCTATATCAATAGAGGAAATTAAAAACTGCTACGATTGATTGTCGATTAGATTGTTTAAAGCTGTTTCGAAAAGGTAGATTGATTTGTTTTAGGTTTAGCCCGTACGGTGCCTCTCCGCTACGGGCTTTTTTTGTAAGTATTGCAGATTGCTTGAAGGGTGGGCTTGATGATTTTTAAAAATAATATTAATAGGATACGGGAAAAATTATGGGATACTGCTGTTGTTACTCACCCTGTATTATTCGCGGAGAAAAACAGTTAAAGTTGGATCCGAATAAAAAGTAGATAATTAGTCTTTAAATAAACATCGCGGAAATGCCGCGAAATAAAATTTTTGTATGATTGCTTTAATAGTGCTCGCAGTGCTTTTCTACCTAAGCCTGACTATTCTGATGATTGTTTCACAATGGAAAATTTATCAGAAAGCCGGTTTTGAAGGTTGGGAATGTATCATTCCCTTCTACAATCTCTACATCCTTACAAAGATTATCGGGAAGCCCAGCTGGTGGATGCTATTGATTTTTATTCCTATTGCAAACATTGTTTTCATAGTTTGGATGGTCAATCTTTTATCAAAGAGTTTCGGAAAATCAGAGGGATTTACGGTAGGCCTGATCTTTCTCGGTTTTGTTTTTTATCCGATACTCGCTTTTGGTGATGCAACGTATATAGGTCCCGGAGGCTATAGCGGCAGGAGCATCGTAGATGAATTAAACAGCGGATTGGATGATCTTGAAAAATCCTAAAGCGTAGCAATAGACGATTATTTTTGAATTTTAAGCCCGCAGGTAAACATCGCTGCGGGCTTTTTTGTGCATATAACGTGCATAAGTAGAAAGTGTTTTCTTGTTTTTTAACCGTATTTTTTAGAGTAGCAGTATATATTATTAGTGTTTGTTTTCACTTATTTTTGAAGTCTTACAAATCCTTGTGCTTTGCGGTTAAAATCGTTGGAAATAAAAGGCTTTAAATCTTTTGCTGACAAGACCCATGTGGTGCTTGATAATCCGATTACCGGTATCGTAGGGCCGAACGGCTGTGGTAAATCGAATATCATAGACGCTATCCGCTGGGTAATTGGCGAGCATAAGATCAAGGCACTGCGCTCAGATAATCTTGAAGATCTCATCTTCAATGGCTCGCGTTCGCGTAATGCGTCGGGCATGGCCGAGGTATCGCTCACTTTTGAAAACACCAGAAATCTGCTTCCTACCGAATTTACAACGGTGACAATCACCCGTAAATTTTATAAAAGCGGAGAAAGTGAATACCGGTTGAATGATGTGACCTGCCGCCTGAAAGACATTCACAATCTTTTCCTTGATACCGGCGTATCCAATGATTCCTATGCAATCATCGAACTGGGTATGGTGGATGATATAATCAAAGATAAAGACGGATCGCGGCGGCGCATGCTGGAGCAGGCCGCGGGTATTTCCATTTATAAAACAAGAAAGAAAGAAGCGAAGCAAAAACTGGAACTGACGGAACAGGACATTGCCCGCATCGAAGATCTTTTGTTTGAAATTGCAAACAATCTGCGCACGTTGGAAAATCAGGCGAAGAAAGCAGAGCGCTATTTTCAGATCAAAGAGGAATATAAAGAAATCAGCATTGAACTGGCAAAGGCTTCACTTGAAGATTTCAATGAACAATATAAATCGCTTAATGAGCAACACGAGCATGAAGTAGACCGGAAGTTACAATTGGAAGCTATTGTAGCAACTGGTGAAGCGGCTATTGAACATGATAAAACTAGTCTGATTGGCCGGGAACAAGAGTTGAGCGGATTACAAAAGCAGTTTAACGAACTCGTCAACCGGATACGTCAGATAGAAGGCGATAAAAAACTTGCCGCTCAAAGACTCGATCATCTGAAAGAACGAGAAATAAATCTGAACGAATTTCTGGCCGGAGCGGGTACGCAACAGGAGCAGCTTGAAGAATCGATTTCGTTTGCCGACCGGCAGATTGGTGATGAAAATGATGCGTTACAAGAATTGAATGATCAATTGCAGACGCTGCGTGACATGGCTGACGAAAAGCGAGAAGCATTTGATGCCGGGAAACTAGCGTTAGAAAATCTGCGTTCCGAACATCAGCAACGCCAGCGAACACAATTTGACGCAGAGAAAAAGGTAGCGGTAGCAGATACCTCTGTAATGAATTTGCAACGTGGCATGCATCAGATTCAGGAAGAAAAGGCACAGCGTAATGCACAGATTGCAACGCTCATAAATGAACGAACGGAAACGGAGGACGAACTACAGCATAAACAGGACGAACTGCAAGACCTGGTAACGAGCCAGGAGGAAATTAAGGCAAAGATCCTGCAGAACCAGCAACAATTAGAAAATCTGCGTGCACAACTGGTAGAAGAAAACCGGAAATTGGATGCCCGCCGAAACGAACATGATCTGTTGAAATCGTTGGTGGAAAGCCTGGAAGGATATCCGGACAGCATCAAATTTTTAAAAAATAATGAAGACTGGCATGCAAATGCACAATTGCTTTCGGATGTTTTTGTAGTGCAGAATGAATATCGTACAGCGCTGGAAAACGTGCTGGATAGCTATCTCAATTATTACATCGTTGATAATATGCAAGAGGCAGTGCTTGCGGTGCGACTGCTGGACGAACATAAAAAAGGGAAAGCTCAGTTCTTTGTATTAAGCCATTTCAGTGGCTATGAGCCGCATACACACCCTGCGCCACAAGGAACTGTTCCCGCACTGAGTGTGATCTCGTTTGATGAAAAATATAAAGATCTTGCGCAGCATATATTGGGCAATGTGTACATAACGGAAGATGATCCTTCTTTTCTCCCGTTAGAAAATGGGAACGTCATTGTGGCACGCTCCGGAAAAATGGTGCGTGGTAAATACACGCTGGGCGGTGGTTCCATTGGTTTGTTTGAAGGCAATAAAATTGGTCGTGCGAAGAATCTGGAACGCCTTGCCGAAGATATAGATCAATTGACCCAGACGACGACTCGACTTAAAACGCTCATCGAAGAAACACAAACAAGGATTACTGGTTTTAATGAAACACTGCATGATCAGGCGATTGAGCAGACCAGGCAAGAAATCAACCGCCTGCAAAACCATATGGTCAATCTTGGTCATCGTGTGGAGAACTTCGAGCACTTGAATCAGACGGGTGATAAACGATTGCGTGATTTGCAGGATCAACTAGACCTTACACACGAAGATATCAGCGATGTGCGTCAGGAACTGGACGAGATAACGGAGCAACTGCAGTCACTGAAGCAACGTGAAACCAATGCACAGCATGAGTTTCAGGCAGTGGAGCAGGAGTTTAATATGGCGACGCAGCAGTACAATCAGCAAAACATACAGTATACACGTCAGCAGAGTAAGATTGAAAATCTAAAACAGGAATTAGGTTTTCGCCATAACCAACTTGCTGATTTAAAAAGGCAGATTGTAAGTAATCAGGAACAACTGCAGCAAACAACTGTTCAGCTTTCAGAAACAGAAGGCAAATTGCATGGCGGTGATACTGAGCTGTACGATTTATTGACGAAGAAAGAAAAAGATGAAGCCGAACTGAATGAGAAAGATCGTTTGTTTTACGAATTCAGAAATTCGGTAACAGCGGCGGAAGGTCAACTCAATCAAAAGCGTCGTGAAAAAGAACAGGCCGAAGTAATTCTGAACAGTATCAAAGACAAGCTCAATGATATGAAACTTCGTCTGACAGGTATGAAAGAACGTTTGAGCGTTGAGTTTAAGGTAAACCTAGACGATATTCTCGACGATCCGCGTATTACGCAAATGACCGTTGATGAGCTGGTCACAGAAGCCGAACGCATTAAAAAGCGACTGGAAAATATGGGTGAAGTAAACCCGACGGCAATTGAAGCATATACGGAAATGAAAGCGCGGCATGATTTTATCGTAGAGCAGAAAGATGATCTGGTAAGTGCCAAAGAATCATTGCTCAAAACGATAGAAGAGGTAGAAAATACTGCGAACCTGAAATTTCGTGAAACATTTGATGCTGTACGGGAAAATTTTATCCAGGTATTTAAAGCTTTGTTTACCGAAGAAGACACTTGCGATCTGCGACTGACTGATCCGGATAATATTGCGGATAGCGGCATTGAGATTTATGCACAGCCGAAAGGAAAGCGTCCGAGTACGTTGACACAGCTTTCCGGCGGAGAAAAGACATTGACTTCAACGGCATTTCTCTTCGCGATTTATCTTATCAAACCAGCCCCATTCTGTATTCTAGATGAAGTAGACGCACCGCTTGATGATGCAAACGTCGGGAAATTTACGCAGATGATCCGCAAGTTTTCAGATAACTCACAATTCATCATTGTTACGCACAACAAGCAAACAATGGCTGCTGTGGACGTAATTTATGGTGTGACCATGCAGGAAGCCGGTGTGAGCAAATTAGTGCCGGTAGATTTCAGAAGCCTGAATTAATCACTGATTTGGAAGTCAAAAAAGTAATGCATTGACTTCCAAATTAGCTAAGTCGAGATATCAGTGATCAGATGTCATCGGTCATAACGTCAGATGTTAAACATCAGATGTTTTTTTGAATTCCTTATCAAAATCCTCGACTCTTGCATTTTCCGGAATTTTTTTACGGTCCAGCAAAGCCGCAATTTCTTTGTGATAGAAAACAAGGATACCCGCAATTATTATTTTGATCACCTGATAAGGGACGGTAAAGCTGTCGTTGCCGCCGATACCCATTTTGGTGCGTTGGTAGGCTTGATAAAGCGTTCTGCCAAACAAAGGAAGGGTATCGACGAGTAGAAATATGCCTGCTGTCATTACCACAACGTCTACAATACTTTTTTGATCAATCAGTACGGTAAATTTTTCCTCCTTAAAGCCCTGATCCAATTTGAATTTGTCAATGATAATTTCGGGCTTTGCAACAGTAAACCAAAAACAAGCGCAGCTGATCACCACCGATATCATTGCAATAAAAACGGCTATTAATGGCGAATCGTCGGGGCCGAACCTCATTGAAAATACCTGAAGCGCCTGTACAATGGCGAGGAAAATATCTTTGAGCAGAAACAATCCGATTATACGGAGAATAATAATAAATAAGCTTCTTGGGGTCATGTGGTAGTTTTTAATTCCGCCAAATATAACAGAATAGGTAAATTTATGTAAGTCCTTGTTGGAATGATTTTTCTTTCACCATTTCAAAAAACAAATCATGTCACTATTCAAGAAAATAAAACAAGCTTACCATCTGTATAAAGAAATAGATATGGATGCTCTGGGTAAATTATCGGAAAAAGTGGATTTACCGGAGGTGATGAAAGCTTTCGGAAAAATGGATGAAAAGCAGTTGCACGGCCTGATGAAAATGATTGGGCATGATGGTAAACATAAAGAGTTGCCGCCCATTAATGCAGATTTCTATCAGGTTTCGGAATTATTAACTGATGATGAGCGGACATTGCAACTGAAAGTGCGTGCTTTTATGGAGAAAGAAGTAAAACCAATTATTAACGAATACTGGCTGCGTGCTGAATTTCCGCATGAGTTGATCCCTAAACTTGCTGCGTTAAATATTTGTGGTGTTACCTATAAAGGCTATGGTTGTCCGGGTTTGTCAAATGTGATGGAAGGTGCGCTGGCAATGGAAATGGCGCGTATCGATTCTTCGATTGCCACTTTTTTCGGCGTGCAAAGCGGGTTGGCAATGGGTTCTATCTACTTGCTGGGGTCAGAAGACCAAAAACAGGAATGGTTGCCTAAAATGCAGCAGATGCAATTGATAGGCGCGTTCGGTCTTACAGAGCCCGAAGTGGGCTCGGCTGTGGCGGGTGGTCTTACAACTACAGCTAAAAGAAATGGCGACAGCTGGACGCTGAATGGACAGAAAAAATGGATCGGGAATTCAACATTTGCCGATGTAATCATTATCTGGGCGCGGGATGTGGACGATGATAATGTAAAAGGATTTTTGGTTCGCAGAGGAACACCAGGGATTGAAGTAGAGAAGATGGAAGATAAGATGGCGCTGCGTGTGGTGCAGAATGGGTTAATCACCCTGAAAGATTGCGTTGTTCAGGAGCACGACCGGTTGCAAAATGCCAATAGTTTTAAAGATACGGCGAAAGTGCTCCGCATGACGCGTGCCGGCGTTGCGTGGGAAGCTGTAGGCTGTGCACGTGGTGCGTATGAAAGTGCGCTGGCTTATACGCGTGAAAGAAAGCAATTTGGGAAACCGATTGCTTCGTTTCAGCTGATACAAAATCATCTGGTAGAAATGCTTTCCAATCTAACCGCTATGCAAACGATGGTTTTTCGTCTGTCGCAATTGCAGGATGAAAATAAGCTAACCGATGAGCATGCATCTTTAGCCAAAGTGTTTTGTACGCTGCGTACCCGAGATATTGTAAGTCGGGCGCGGGAGGTTATGGGCGGGAATGGCATCTTGCTTCAGTACGATGTAGCGCGTTTTGTTGCGGATGCGGAAGCTATTTATTCTTACGAAGGAACCAAGGAGATTAATTCATTGATTGTAGGCAGAGCGATTACGGGATTTAGTGCGTTTGTTTAGAAAGTCAAAAATCAAAAACCAAAAGTGAGTGGGGCGTTATGAGCGGGTCAAACATGAAACGTCAGACGTCTATATATTATTACACAACTTTGCGTCGCTGCCTTTGTGAGAAACACTTGTTTATTATGGGCTTCGTGTTTGCGCCTCTTATGTGTCTTTGCGGGAAAAAACACTCGCGGAGCGCCATTATCGCATTAATTTCCCGTAGATAAGCATCAATACACACAGTATCACGACCACCAATATTAACACGTAAGGTTTTATTTTTTCCCATTCTGCTTGTTTTTGCTGTTCTGCTGTCAGCTTTTTGATTTCGGCAAGCAATATGATATCTGATGCAGCGAGCGTATTGAGTCGCGCAATAATCTCCGGTATGTAATCATAGCGAAGTGACTTCATGCTTTTCAGTAATTCCCCTACAATATTTCTATTCAGCTCCTGATGATTTGCCCGTTCCAGTATGGCCATATCATCATTAGAAAGTATCAGTAAGATATAATCGCGTAATGCGGCGTGACTCATTCTGTAAATATCCACTGTAGTCATGTGTTTACTCAGACTGAGACATTGCTGGTAGATCCATTCGGGCGTTACAGACGCCGGTTGTTTCGTCATGGAATATCCGGCCAGCCAGCGTTCTTCATCGTAAGCAACCCGACGGTGTGCGTTGGATAGTACATGATAAGCTTCCTGTATTTCCCTGAAAAAACCTTCGGTGTATTGGTTGTGTGTGTTTTTATCCGGATGATATTGGTGTGCAAGTGCGCGATATGCTTTTTTTATTTCCTGCAAACTGGCATTGGGTGGGACGGCCAGCGTTTTATAATGGTCTTTGAATGGCATCATTGGCAGAAATAGACTGTGAAATTACAGCTTTTAAGTTATTGGAAGGTAATCAGGACCTGCGAAAAATGGCATGGTATTTGGTATACGAAGGCAAAGGTTAATGGATGAATATTGGATATAAAAAGGAGTTTTTTGTTTCACTTGCGATATGCTTTTTTACAACCGATGCGCATCAGCTTTTCGGGCAAAATATGGTAGACACGGTGAAGATGTTGAACGGTGAGAATCGGGTAGGTAAGGTGCTCGATCAGAATAATGAACAGATAAGGTTTATTTACAGGAACGAAACATTGGTTTACACTATTGATAAATTTTCTATAAACAAAATAGTCTTTGGCAGCGGACGCGTGGAAATGATGAACAATGGGTCTTCTATATCTACTGCCACAGCGATGCCCGGTAATGTTGCTATATTGCCGTTCACGTTTTATGATAAATCGCTTGCGCCTGCAACTGCTATGACTTTTCAGAATGAAATGCAAAACGAAGCTTTCGTTTTCTTGTCTGACAATGACGGTGCTTTTCATTTCCTCAATCCAGATACAACCAATATAACACTTGCCCGGAGTGGCATTGATCAGAACACAATCAAGAGACATACTTACTCAGATTTATGCAGGATACTGGGCGTACGGTACGTGCTGATTGGTGGTGTGCATATTAGTGCCGCTGATAAGAATGAATCGAATGAGGTTGCTACGGCGCAGGTCAATAGGGAGTATAAAAATGAAATGGAGGTAACAATTTATTCGGCAGACAACACGCAGATTTATACCGACCGTCATACTGCGATGCTCAGAAATGAAGAATCCTATAAAGATGCTTTGCGTTATATACTGAAACGTTGTCCTGTGTATAATAAAAAATAGTTGTTATGGTCTGGCTGTAAATGACTATAGATTAGCGGTAATTTAAACTTGTAGATGTTCATTAATTTATAAGAAAATATTTTTTAGTTCGGGGAGTGGAAATCTGCCCGTATTTACATACTTTTATTCCCAATAATGGCCAATAGAGCCATTTTCCCCTCATTACATCAGAAACACAGAAAGAGAGCACTGTATTTCACGAGAGCAATTGCACAGTTTAAAAATTATTGAAACCAGCGAAGCAAAATACCGTCCGGTATACCGGTAAGGGTATATAATGTTTTGTGGGTTATGCATATAAAAGATCTTTGCTTTGAATGATTACTCCCAAGAGATAGTAATCTACCTCCCCACGAATGCCGCATTGGCATTAATTCCACAATCATCTAAAAGCAAACTCCCCCCAGCGATCGGTTCTCCGGTCGCTTTTTTTATGTCCGGAAACGATATAAATTTTAAGATGTACCTTTGGCGCCTACAAAACATACCTTTGGCACATAATCCGAAATACACGACTGATCTGGCTTTCCTTGCAAAAACGGCTGTTGAAAAAGAAGAAGAGAATGAACATTTCCGTCTTTTTCTGAAACATGAAGATGGTCGTAAAGTTGATGGTATTGCACACCGGGTTTACGAAGAAGTGAATGCCGGAGTGGATTGCACGCTTTGCGGTAATTGCTGCAAAACACTGGTGGTTAATATTACCAACGACGAGATTAAAGATTTGTCTGCATTCCTGGAACAACCGGAACCACAGGTACGGGAAAAATATATTGAAGAAAGCCTTGCCGGCAATTGTTTTATCAATTCGATTCCATGCCATTTTCTTGATGGTACCAAATGCAGCATTTATACACATCGTTTTACAGAATGCCGCGATTTTCCGCATTTACATAAGCCGGGATTCAGCGAACGTTTTCTGGGAACGTTATTACATTACGGCAGTTGCCCGATTATCTATAACGTGGTGGAAGAAGTAAAAAAGGAATTGGGATTTATTATTATCGGGTAGAGACGTTGCATGCAACGTCTCTACGAGACATCATTAATTACCAGCCATAATTGACTCCATTGTTTTTTCTACTGATTCCAGTTTTTGGAAACCTTGTGCCAGTAAATAATATTGATCGGCATAATGCAATACGGTGCAGGGGAAGCCTTCGATACCCGCTGCTTTTACCCATTGGAAATCCTGTTGCGTGCCATATTTCGCATCTTCTGAGTTCATTGATTCGATGAATTCATCCGCATTAAGACCGAATGCTGTTGCCAACTCGCGGTAAGTGTTTTCATCATTAAAGCTTTTGCCCTCGATGAAATGTTTTAGTTGCAGTGCGTGTGCAAAGTCCACCATTTTATCAGGCTGCATTTGTCCGAATGCATAGATTGCGCGACAAGGTGGTTCTGAGTTGTTGATATCTGAGCCGTCGCGGAGAAAATCGAGGTAAGGTTCGCCGAATTTAGCGCCGGAAAAATCTTCTACACGTTTATAAGCGCCGAGAATATAATTAGCCATGTTGGAAACCGGACCGATGCGCTCGCCGGTGATCATGCCACCTACGATCACGCGAAAATCAAAATCAGCAGCGTATTTCTGCTCCATTTCCTGCATCACATTGCTGAATCCATAACACCAGCCGCAGAGTGGGTCCATTACATATAAAACGGTTCCTTTTTTCATGCTGCAAAATTAACTGTAAATGAAAATATTTCAGATAAAATGCGTTTATCGCTGTATTGATTTGCTGGTAACCAACGATTCTTTAACGTAGAACATTATGATGCCCAATACAATGATGCCTAAAGCGAGCGCAATAAAGATTGTTTCGCTCATGGTAAGAATGTAGAGCCAGATAATAATGGAGATAATTGCAGGAATCGGGAACAATGGCATTTTAAATGGTCGTTCGTCGCCGGGTTTTGTATAGTGCCAGCGGATCACACCGACAGCCTGCGATACGAACTGAATCAGAATGCGCATCGTTACAATTGCAGAAATGACTTCACCCAAACGGAACAGCAGGCTGAAAATAAAAGCGAGTCCGCCGAGCGCCAGTAATGATACATGCGGAAATTTTAACCGTGGATGTACCTTGCCGAATACAGGGAAGAAATCGCCCTTAAGCGCGGCTGCATACGGCACGCGCGAGTAGCCGAGTATTACAGCGAATAGTGATGCCAGCGCGATGCATAGAATCAGAAATGTGGCAACCTGAGCCACAGTGTGATTATATACCGTTTCAAAAAACAGGCTGATTACGAAATCGGAATGTGCGAGTTGCTGCCAGGGAACAACGCCAAGGATCACGGTTTGCATGCCAAGATACAAGATGGCAATACCGGTGATGGATAAAAATATAGCGCGTGGTATATTCTTCGATGGATTTTTAATTTCTCCTCCGAGATGACAAACATTATAATAACCCAGGTAAGAATAAACAGCTTTTAGCGAAGCCTGACCTAAAGCAGCAAAGAACAGTTTGGAACAATCGAATGACCAGTAGCTGCGATCGAAAACCTGGCTGGTATTAAATTTGGGTGCTCCGGAGAAAATAATCCAGAGCATGGTGCCAATGGTGATCGCTGAAAGTACGATCGATATTTTTCCGATGCTTTTAATATCACGGTAAAGCAGGGCAACGAGGACTATTACTAATGCACCACTTACCATTTTCTTCTGAATCGGGTCTAGCGGAATGAGGTAAGAGAAATACTGGGAGAAACCAATTGCGCCGCTGGCCACCACTAACGGGGCCTGAATACTGGTTTGCCAGACAAAAAGAAAAGCCATTAACCGGCCGGCATTACCACCAAATAATTTCTGCAGGAACACATAACTGCCACCGGCTTCAGGCCATTTTGCGCCCATCTCGGCCCAGACCATTCCATCCATGTATGCGAGAAATGCGCCAATCACCCAGGCTATCAGACTCGCAGGACCGGCCATCAGACTTACCATTCCGGAGATGATAATAAACGGCCCGATGCCCACCATATCGATCATGTTGATAGCGGTAGCTTGCGGTAATGACAGGCCTCGTTGTAATTGGTGCTCGTTTTGCATCAGATAAAAGTCAGACCAAAGGTTAAAACTCGGCAGCTAAAATGCAAATAAGGAATCAATATAGGGCAATGGTCAATGGTGAATGGTCAATAGTCAAACGTCAAACCTCAAACCTCAAACTTGAAACGTCAAACTTGAAACCTTTCTGTGGTTCTTGACCTTTCATGTTGGCAGTTTCACCACTATTCACCATTCACCATTAGATGAATTTATTATCTCTCGCCGTTTTTATTGCATCTGCTTTAGAATGCACGTCGAGCTTGTGGTAGATATTTTTGATGTGGCTTTTTACGGTCTCGAGGTCGATGAATAATTCTTCGGCAATGCGTTTGCGACTTTTGCCGGTTGATATTTGTTCCAGAATTTCCGTTTCACGGCGAGTTAGCGGAGAAGCTTCATTGCGCTGAAACGAATGAATGACCATACGGGCAATGTGTGCGCTCATAGGTCCGCCGCCTTCCATTACTTCATGGATGGCACTGATGATCTTTTCCGGTGGTGTGTTTTTGGTAAGATACCCGGAAGCGCCATTGCCCAGCGCGCGGAAAATCAGCGTATCCTGTTCATAAACTGTAAGGATCAGAATATATGTTTCCGGCAAAGCCTTTTTCAGTTTCGGTAAACCGTCGATGCCTGAAACTCCCGGAAGTTCTACATCGAGCAGTAATACATCCGGATCATCTTTGTCAATTTTTTTCAGCGCGTCCTCTACAGATGCATAAGTGCTCACCACCGTATAACCCGGCGTATGGCCGATCAGGTAAGCATAGCCTTCACGGATGGTCTCATCATCTTCTATAATGCTGACACGTATGTTTAAATCGCGAGTCATCTTTTTTTGTTTTTGGTGATTTTTAAATCTGCAAAGTTGCGAAAGCGTAAAATTGCGTAGAAAGCGACTTTACAAAGAACAGCTTCACAAATTTGCAACCGATATAAAGTTAAAATTTTCTTCCCGTGCGATTATCACTTCATGGAAGGGATTTTGAAACTCAATGAGATAATAGTGCCGCGTTCTTTCGCAGCGTCAATGTAAAGACGGCCGTGAATACGTTCGGCCCGCATCTGCATGTTGTTGATACCGTGACCTTTCTTTGCGGTCATAATGTCAAAACCTTTACCGTTGTCTTTGAAAACGATCTGCAGCACATCTTTCTGCTTAATAGCCGCATCAAGTGAGACTTCTGTAGCGCCGGAATATTTCAGCGAGTTATTCATCGCCTCTTTGAAGATCATAATCAGATTCCGGCTTACGTCCATTGGCAAGCGGAAGTTGCGCCAGCGTTCGTCAGTGCCGGTAAATGTAAAGTTGACTTCCGTATCCTGATATAATTCGCCGCCGAAATCACGCAGGCGGTGAATGATTTCGTAGAGATTATCGTTAGAAGGTTTGAGTGACCAGAGAATATCGCGTGTGCCGCTGTAAAGCTGTGCTGTATTGTCTTGTATCTGATCAATGATTCGTTTTGAATCCGGATTGATATCGCCGATTTTCGTTTTCAGGACATTGGTCAATACATTGATGCGCGTTAGTTTATTGCCCACTTCATCATGGAAGTCTTCCGCTGTGCGCTGACGCACTTTTGCCTGTTCTTCACGACGTAGTTTTTCCACCATCAGCAACCGGTTTTGTTTTCTTTTGTTGGCGATGTATTGCATGATTACACCTAACAAAATACAGGCTGCGAGTATCAGCAGGCGAAACAGATTTGTTTTTTGGAACGGCGTGATAATGACGAAAGGATAGGTTAATTCTTTCATCGTGCCATCGTCCGTAGTGCATTGCACACGAAATGTATAATTGCCCGGTGGCAGCGCTGAATAGGTTACTGCATTAGTTGCAGCCCAGTCAGACCACGGTGCTTCCAATCCATCAATGCGATAGCGGTAACGCAATTGGCCGGCACCGCTCAGCGATACTGCCTGAAATACAAATGTGATATTGTTTTTCTGATACGGCAATTCAAGATGATAAGGAACGCCATACCAGCTATCCGTGCTGTCATACCAGTTTTGATTGGTAATGTTTTCTCCGAATATTTTTACCGATTGCATTACAATGCTGATCGGGTGAGCCGTTACCATTTTCGACTTTGGCTGATAATGGAGTGCTCCGTTCGTCGTGCCAAACCAGATACTGCCATCTGTCATTTTAAAAACAGCGTTATGGTTGCTTTCCATGCCATTCACGCCTTGCTCACGGCCGAAGAAATAGATAACCGGCGAGCCGTTGCTGAAGCTGATTTTATGAATACCAAAACCGGTGCCAGCCCATACATTCCCTTCGTTGTCGGTTACCAGATTGTAGATAAAATCAGAATGCAGTCCGTTGCTTTTGTTGTAAGTGTTGTAAACATGCGTTTTCAGATCGTAGCAAATAAGGCCATTGTCGCTGGTTCCGATCCAAAGCTGACTGCCGCGCATGGTGAAACACTGGGCTACAGAGCTGTCGGGTGCCGCGCGGGTAATAAAAGGATTTACCACGCCTTCGCTAAAAAGTTTTAGTCCTTCATTGGTGGCGATGAGTATACTATCTGCTCCGATTTGTATGAATGCTTCTACAGAGTTGCCCTTGAGCGGTACTTTCCGGAAGGTGTCTTTGTATAGATAGACTGCGCCATTTGCAAAGCCGATGAATAATTTTCCTGTGGTATCGGTATACATGCAGGAAACGAAATTGGATGGAAATGAGCGTGCCGGAGCAGTATATGATTTGAATCCGCGATAATCATAGCGCCAGGCGCCGTATCCTTTTGATCCGATCCAGAGTTCATTGCCGTTGCGTACTGCCAGTGCAGTGATCAATGGTGTGAGGCCGCCGGGAACGATAATCTTTCCGCTTTGTCCATTTGCGTAAGCGTATAAACCTGCATCATAAGTGCCGAGATACAGCATGCCATTGCGTGTTGCAGCAATGCTCATGATCTGTGCGCTGGGCAGACCAACGCTTTCATCTAAGCCTGTGAACAAAGAACCCGAAAACCGGAACAGGCCTTGACCGTCGGAAGCCAGCCAGACGTTTCCTTCTTCATCCGAAAAAATGTCGTCGAAGCCGTTGTCACTTAAACCGTTCTTTTTATTGTAAATCTGTATGGATGTGTCATTAGTTCGGATAACGCCGCTGGCGGTACCAAACCAGAGATTGTGCTGGTTGTCTTCAGTCGCTGATGTGACAATGGGTAAATTTTCAAGCACATGAGCCGAAATATCAGGACGGACAATTGAATCAGGGCGAAGCTGCAGTATACCCGCGTTTGTCAGCAATAAAGTGCCATGCGTTTTAGTAGATCTGAATTTGTAAATGGCGAGGCGCGCGTTATTGGCCAATGCCGGAACGCTCAGGCTGTCCCATTTACGGTTTTTGTAATGAAGCAATGCACCACGTGTCAGCGCAACCCAGAGCCCATCCTGATCGGTGTAGATAGATGAAACCATTGAATCACGTACAGGAATGGGCATTTCATGCACCTGATTTTTCAGAATATAGCAAAGCCGTCCGCTGCCCGCACACCAGACTGTATCCGTTTTTGTCATCCGGATATTATAGAGACCTTTCGGCATCAGATGCGTGGTGGATATATTCTGAAAATGGGCGCCGTCAAAAATGGAAATGCCGCTCATGGTTCCTACCCAGATGCGGTTGCTACTGTCTTTGGTGAGTGTGGTGACTACGTTGGCGATAAGTCCGTCGCGCACGGTGTAGTTTACAAACATACTGCCGTCATACCGTGAAATGCCGCCGAGTGTGCCTACCCAGAGGTGTCCCATCTTATCCTGAGTCATGCAGGTAACCTGCGATTGCACCAGTCCGTCTTCGATATTGAGATTGTAAAACGGAACGCGCTGGGCATTCGCAGAAAATATCCCTGCAAGGCCAAACAGCATGCAGATAAAGTACCTGAAACCTGAGGATAGTGATATGTTCTTGCGTGCCGTCATATATGTAGTGAAGTTAAAATATTTGTCCGTTTGTTTCAGTCGTGATTCTTTTAAAGTTTCCGGTGAGGTCTTAATGTGAAATTACTTTATTCTCTGGGCAATATCTGTAATCTCGTTTCTAAATTCCCCCGTTTTATACCCCGGTATTTCTGGTGTTTTCAAACATATCCCCCCGGCCGGGTGAACCTGTTGCAATATCATGCCGATACTTTTGTTGACGAATCATTTCCTATGAAAGTTGTTGCTGCTTTCTTTTGTTTTTTTCTTTGCCTGCAAAGTACGTTTGCCCGCCAGTCCGCAAGCGGTGTAGAAGGTAGTGTGACCGATAATAAAGGTGCCGCTTTGGTAGGTGTGACGATTGCACTGCTGAATGCCAATGACCATAAACTGGTAAAAGCGGATGTCACCAATGACAAAGGATTTTACCGGATCGAATTCAGCACAGCCGGCGATTATATAGTCCAGGCAAGCTTTCTGGGTTTTAATACCTACACATCCGACAAAATAAAGTTCAGCGGTCATGATAAAATAACGCTGCCTGTTATAACACTTTCGGAGCAGTCAACGACCCTCGGTGATGTAACGGTAAAGGCAAGCAAACCGTTGATAGAAGTGCAGGCCGATAAACTGGTGGTAAATGTGGAGAACAGTATTGTCAATACGGGTTCATCCGCGTTAGAAGTTTTATCCCGGTCGCCCGGCGTAAGTGTTGATCAGAATGATAACATCAGTCTGAAAGGCAAGCAAGGTGTGACCATAATGATGGATGGCAAACTGGTGCCCATTTCGGGGGAAGATCTTGCCAACATGCTCCGCGGCATGTCTGCCAGCTCTATCGAAAAAATCGAACTGATCTCCAATCCATCGGCGCGCTATGATGCGGCTGGAACGGGCGGTATCATTAATATCATCACGAAGAAAAATAAGAAAGACGGTTTTAACGGAAGTGTGAATGCCAATTATGGACAGGGCATATATCCCAAAGCGGGTGCAGGTTTTAACCTCAATTACCGGAATAAAAAACTCAACGTTTATTCGAGTTATAATTATGCTTATCGTAAAAACTCGAATGAGCTTCAACTTGACCGGCGGTTTTATCAGGATGGTGTATTCAGCACCGCGTATAAACAACATAACTATATCACTTTTCCTTTACAGAATCATACGGCCAGCCTTGGCGCTGATTATAGCATTAGTCCCAAAACCAGTGTGGGCGCATCTTTTACCGGTAGTGTCAATCCGTATTCACCAACAGGATCGGCCTATACTCATGTTGTAGATGCGGCAGATATAACACAATCCCGTTTCTCTACTTACAATACTCAAGACAACAGATTACATAACTATGCCGTAAATGCAAATATTCGTCACAAGTTTGACAGCACCGGTACCGAACTCAGTGTAGACGCCGATTACGCCCGGTATTGGAATAGTAATACACAAGATTATACCACGCAATATTATCTCGCAGATGGAAGTACAGATCCTGTATTAAATCCTTATTTGCTGCATGGCGATCTTTCTGGTCTTACGCAGATTCGCGCGTTAAAGGCTGATTTTACACATAATTTCAAAAACGGAATTCATTTTGAAGCAGGCGGCAAAAGCAGCTATGTGACAGCAGATAATCAGTCTGCATTTTATGACCAGAGCAATGGCGGGAATGTGTTTGATTCGTCCAAAAGCAATCATTTTATCTACGATGAAAATATTAATGCCGCTTACGTGAACGGAAGTAAAGAATGGAAAAAATGGAGCACGCAGATCGGACTGAGACTGGAGCAAACAAATATCGAAGGAGATCAAAAAGTAAATAACACCAGCTTTGACAAGCATTATACACAGCTATTTCCAAGCATTTCAGTGCACAGGCACATCAATGAGATTAATGATCTGGGGCTGACGTTAAGCAGACGTATTGAGCGCCCGGACTATAGCCAGCTTAATCCGTTTAAATTCTATCTCGATCCGACTTCATACAGAGAGGGTAATCCGTATCTCAATCCAGCTTTGACTTACGCCGTAGAATTGTCGCATACGTACAAAAACAAGTTCATCACCACGCTCTCGTTCAGTCGCACGACAAATGTGATTACGGAGGTAATTCAGCCTGTTGACAGTATTAATCACGTATCGCAGATTACGGATAAAAATCTTGCCAGTATGAGCTTTGTGGGACTTAGTGGCGCTTATCCGATACAGGTGTTCAAATGGTGGAACAGTACCAACAGCATTAATCTTTATTATGCTTTTTACGAAGGAAATCTTGCGAATACACCGTTGAAGAATGGCAAACCGGCATTTGAATTGAACTCTGTGAATAGCTTTATACTTCCGCGTGACTGGTCGCTGGAGGGAAGCCTTTATTATCAATCCGCGCAGGTCTATGGCTATATGAATTTAAAGCCGATCTGGATGTTGAATGCCGGCGTGCAAAAGAATATTTTATCGAAACAGGCCACGATAAAATTAAGCATCACCGATATTTTCAGACATGGCAGTCCATCCGGTACCAATGTCTATTCCAATTATTATGAAGCCTTCGTTGTAAAACGCGATACACGCGTTGCTACCATATCATTTGTTTATCGTTTCGGTCGTAAAAATCTGTCTCCCGTACGCCGCCGCAGTAGCGGTGCAGAAGACGAGATCCGGCGTGCCGGCAGCGGTGGTTAAGACGGTATTTAATCTCGCTTTTTTGTTTTTTTGTTCCCCCGGTGTGCTCCTGCATTAACCAAATGAGCCGGGGGATTTTTTATGTCTCTTCGCGGCGTGCTTCATGCTTTTTTCATAGTTTACAGGCTCTATTAGGTGTGTATGGCCAAAATATTAGTAGTAGAAGATGAACCAAAAGTAGCAGCGCTGATTAATCGTGGCCTTTCCGAAAGTGGCTATGAGATCAGTATCGCGCCGGACGGTGAAACAGGTCGTCAGATGATTTTTCAGCACGAGTATGATTTGTTGATCCTGGATGTAATGTTGCCCGGTATTAATGGAATAGAACTGTGCCGTATGGTAAGAAAGGCCGGATTAAAACTGCCAGTTCTAATGTTGACAGCTCTTGGCACTACTGAAAATATTATTGCCGGGTTGGACAATGGAGCAGACGATTATCTCGTGAAACCATTTAAGTTTTCAGAGCTGGAAGCCAGGATACGTGCGTTGTTGCGTCGTACCGGCGGAAGTGATGCCGGTGACGCAGAAAAGCTTTCGCTTGCCGATCTTGAAATGGATATGACAGCTCGTATTGTAAAAAGACAAGGTAAGGAGATAGTGCTTACCGCTACAGAATATCGCCTGCTTGAGTGTTTTCTGCGCAACAAAGGGCGCGTGCTTTCACGTATGGAGTTGCTTGAAAAAGTCTGGGGCGTAGAATTTAACATGGCGACAAATGTGGTGGACGTTTATGTGAATTATCTCCGTAAGAAAATTGATAAAGATTACGATCCGAAACTGCTGCATACCGTTACAGGTATGGGTTATATTTTAAAAGAAGGGTAGATGACCATTCAGATAAAAACGACTGTATTGTTTACGGTACTCACTGCGGGATTTATCTTTCTGGTGAGCATGGTCGTATACTTTTTTTCCAGCAAATTTGCGTTTCAGGATTTTTACAAACGCCTTGAGATACGCGCCCATATTGTGGCCAGTGCATTGCTGGAGAATGATAAAACCAATACCGCAGTTTATGAGGCCATTCGCGAGCAATATCTTGAAAAGCTAAACCAGGAGAAAGAATATTTGCTGCCGGTGAAAAATGGCGTAGTTGATCAAAAAGCTGCAGATAGCATGGGCATCAATCCTTCGTTTTTAAAGAAAATTATTTCGCTGCATGAGGCAAATTATAACCAGCATGGCCTTTATTATTCTGGTGTATTGCATGCAAATAATAACGGTAACTACATTGTCGTGATTTCTGCAAGAAACGATTATGGCGATGAGGTATTGCGAAACCTTCGTCAGATCTTGCTTGCGTGCGGCGTGGTTTCCACGTTGATCGTTTTTACAATTGGCCTGTTTTTTTCGAAGGCCATTTTTCTACCCATCAGAAATATTATTTCCCGCGTAAAAGAAATCAGTATCGGAAGTCTGCATCTGCGGTTGCCAGAGCAGAAAGAACACGATGAAATAGCAGTGTTGACACGAACATTTAATGATCTGCTTTCCAGACTGGAAGCAGCTTTTGATATTCAGAAGAACTTTGTGAGTAATGCTTCTCATGAATTACGCACGCCGTTGACGGCAATTATTGGCGAAGCTGACCTTGCTTTGTATAAAGAACGTAATCCGGCCGAGTACAAAGCAAGTCTGGAAGTAATTCTCCATGAAGCGGAGATTTTACAAAACCTTACCAACAATCTACTCACGCTTGCACAAACCGACAGCGCTGCTGCTTCGCTGCAAATGGAGCCTGTGCGCTTAGATGAAGTGCTGAATGATATTAAGCTGATGGTTTCTAAAATGCATCCTGAATATCAGTTAACGCTTACGATGCCTGATGTACACGGTTATATGGACGCACCTTATGCCAATGGTAACTATGCGCTGCTTCGTCTGGCGATCAGTAACGTAGTGCTCAATGCTTTTAAATACTCCGGAAAGCCCGTATCGATATTATTACAGACCGAAAATAAAAAGCATACCATTTCCATTTCAGATGAAGGTATCGGCATTCCTGAAGAGGAATTGAAATATATTTTCGTGCCATTTTTCCGCGCATCAAATATCGGAACAATCGAAGGTCACGGTATAGGTTTGCCGCTTACGTTTAATATTGTCCGTTTTCATGAAGGCGAAATCAAAGTACAATCTGCCGTCGGCGTAGGAACAAAGGTTGCCATTGTGCTGCCGGTTTGCAGGCCTTATAATTAGGCCCCCTCTAGCTCCTCCGAAGGAGGAGGACTTTCAGCGCGAATATGCCGTCCAAATTTCGCGAGCCCTTCCTTACAAACGTGATGAATTGTACGCAACGACGTATTAACCTTTCAACGTATTAACTTATTAACGAGCCTTCGGCTCTAATCATTTTCTAATAAAGCTCTAATCCACTTTTAATTTCCCGCTTAGGCCGTTCTAATACCATTAAAGGAGCTTTGTCCTATCAAACTATTCAAGGCACAAACACCTTTATTATGGAAAATGTTTTGATACCCACTGATTTTACATTGGCTTCGCTGCGGCCCATTGCGCTGTTGGCGGAAGCTTTGCCTGACAGGGAATTCGCGGTCACATTATTTCATCCGTTCCGCATGCCCTCAGATATCAGGAGCTTATTGTTTCTGCAAAAGAGCATACCTGTATCACAAATATTCGGCGACGAATTGCGTGCCGAATGCAGACGCTTAAAACAGCAATACGGCCAAACGATCGCCAGCATTAATTTCAAGCCGTTGTACGGTACTACAAAAGCGACAATGAGCTTGTTTATTGAAGGCAACGAAATAGATATCCTGCTTTATGATGACCGGTATACTTATATAATACCACATCAATACAGTGAAAAAATTGCAGACTGTATCAAGCTTGTGACAGTTCAAATACTTGCTGCAAGCCAGTTGCGGAAGAAGAAAGTACCCGCACCATCTGTTTTATTGTTCAAAGAATTAACTGTTTAACTATGCTACTGAAGAAAAATATTCCTTTCAAATACGTTTTCGGGAAAGTAAAGTACGAGATACTCGTTGTTTTCCTTTACGGGACGACGATTGCATTGCTCTATGAAAACTACCACGATATCCGCATTTCCATACCAATTGCCGTGCCTACAGTATTGGGGACCGTGTTGTCATTGTTGCTCGGTTTTCGGTCCAACCAGGCTTACGACCGCTGGTGGGAAGCGCGGCATATCTGGGGCGCTATCGTCAATGACGGACGTACGTTGACGCGTCAGTTGTTGGGCTTCGTAAAGAGCAGCTATGATGGCGACGGTGCACAGCAACTCTGCGATAGAATGGTGCGTCGGCAAATAGCTTGGAACTATGCGCTGGCGCAACATCTTCGCGGACAAAGTAATCCACGTGAATTGAGAAAATACATTAGTGCAGAAGAGTATGAATACGTTACCAGTTATACAGTCGTGCCTTCGGGCTTGTTGGAAATGCAGTCGCAGGATCTTACAAAAGCTCTGGATGAAGGCTGGATCAATACCTTTCAACAGGTGGAGATAGACCGCACGCTCAGCCGTCTCTGCGATTCGATGGGGAAGTGTGAACGCATCAAGAATACAGTGTTTCCGGCTACGTACAGCTTGTATATTCACTTTACACTGTTGTTGTTTATCGGGTTGCTGCCGTTCAGTCTGATCGATTATTTCGGTTATGTGGAAATCTTAATTACCGTAGCAATTGCGGTTAGTTTTTCGCTGATTGAAAAAATGGCGATCCATCTGCAAGACCCATTTGAAAACAAGCCGACCGATACGCCAATGACCACCATATCCCGCAACATAGAAAGAGATCTGTTCCAAATGCTTCGTGAGAAGAGCATTCCGGAATACAAAAAGGAAGATGCATTTTATGTGATGTAATGTAGAGACGTAGCATGCTGCGTCTCTACAAAACCACCTGTTTTTTGGCTGATTTTCGAACTCTGGGTGGAAATGAAAGAAGGTTGGCAATTGCCAACCTTTCTTTTTGTTTTTTACTGGCGTGAGTGTTCTGTAGGGTCACTCGTGTCTGTCAATTTCACCAGATTGTATCTGGTGCTTAGAAAACATCAGACGTTTATTTGCCCATCCACTGCATTGCATTTTCAAACAGCAGTTTATTCTTCAGCTCTTGTGAATAATTCATGCTTTCAATCAGCTTGCCCGGATGATGTTCACCCAATGGAAACGGATAATCGCTACCCATACAAATCTTATCCTGACCAATTACATCCACAACATAATCCAGTGTCTTCGGATCGTGCACCAGGGCGTCAATCCAGAATTTGCCGAGATAGTTACGAGGATTCACATCGTTGTCAATTGCAACCAAATCAGGGCGCACATTGAAGCCATGTTCAATACGGCCGATCGTAAACGGAAACGAACCGCCACCATGAGCAAAAGCTACACGCAGTTTCGGATATTTTTCAAATACACCGCCAAAAATCATAGAAGCAATAGCACGCGCTGTTTCAGCAGGCATGCCTACCAGCCATGGCAGCCAGTATTTCATCATGTCCTTTTCGCCCATCATCTCCCATGGATGCACAAAAATACAGCAGTCCAGTTCTTCCGCAGCTTTCCAGAACGGATCGAAATAAGGATCACTCAGGTTTTTACCATTGATGTTAGAACCGATTTCCAGACCAGGCATTTTCAGTTCTTTCACACAACGCTCCATTTCCTTAATCGCCATGTCGATATCCTGCAAAGGCACTGTGCCCACAGCTATAAAGCGCTCGGGATGCAGATCTACGCATTGCGCCATGTGGTCGTTAAAGAAGCGGGAAGTTTCCTGGCCGTGTTCTGGTTTTGCCCAGTAGTTAAACAAAACAGGAATTGTAGAAAGCACTTGTACACCTACTTCCGTCATGTCCATCTCTTTCATGCGCACACCCGGATCCCAGCAGTTTTGTTCTACTTCACGGAAAACTTTATCACCCTTAATCATTCGCGCACAACCCGGACAATGATGCTCCAGATGAATAAATTCACCATAGCCAAACTTCTTGAACCAATCCGGAATATGCTCCGGCATGATGTGTGTGTGGATGTCTATCTTTTTATAATTCAAAATTCAAAAGTTAAAAGTCAAAAAATAATACTCGCGTCATTGCGAGGTACGAAGCAGGCTGCAGGTTATTATTGATGAGTTATGATGTATCAGTTTCGTCCAGCGAAGTCGACGCAGACTCGCGTTTGTCATGCTGAGCGTAGTCGAAGCATTGCGCGCGGCCCACATTACACTGTCATGTCGACGGAAGGAGACATGACAGTGTAATCACATAAGCACTCACAACTGACAACTCACTACTCACCAACTGCCTCATAAATCATCGCCGCACCTTGTCCAACACCGATACACATTGTCGCCAGACCGTATTTAGCATTGCGACGCTTCATTTCGTGCAGCAGCGTAGCAGAGATACGCGCGCCGCTACAACCCAATGGGTGACCCAGCGCAATCGCACCACCATTTACATTCACCTTCGCACTTTCCAGACCGAGGTCACGCATACAGGCAATGCTTTGCGAAGCAAACGCTTCATTCAGTTCTACCAGATCAATATCACCAATCTCCAGACCTGCGCGTTTCAGCGCTTTCAATGTAGCAGGCACTGGTCCCACACCCATGATCGATGGATCAACACCGGCAATCGCCATTGATTTGATCTTTGCGATCGGCTTCAAACCATATTTTTTTACCGCTTCTTCAGAAGCCAGCAATAACGCAGCCGCACCATCGTTGATACCACTAGAGTTACCCGCAGTTACCGTACCGTCTTTTATGAAAGCAGGTTTCAGTTCGCCCAGTTTTTCAAGCGGAGACTGACGCGGATGTTCATCTACTGCAAATTCTTTTGTTTTTCCTTTGCCAAGATCAACAGTGTAAGGAACAATCTCATCATTGAATTTTCCCGAAGCCGCTGCTGCTGCGTATTTCTCCTGACTTGCGTAGGCAAACTGGTCTTGCTCGTCGCGGGTAATGTTCCATTGTTTGGCTACGTTTTCAGCCGTTTCGCCCATGGTATAAGGATGGTAGAGCGCGCTCAGTTTTTTATTGATAAAGCGCCAGCCCATCGTTGTGTCAAACATTTCACTGCTGCGACCGAAAGGCGTTTCGCTTTTACCCATTACGAAAGGCGCCCGTGTCATGCTTTCTACGCCGCCGGCGATATAAATTTCACCGTCACCGCACATAATGGCACGGCTGGCATCCATGATTGCCTGAAGGCCGGAAGCACAAAGACGGTTGACTGTATTGCCGCCCACTGTAACTGGCAAGCCCGCCAGCAAAAGCGCCATACGTGCTACGTCGCGATTGTCTTCACCAGCCTGGTTGGCAGCACCTGCTATTACATCTTCAATTGCATTTACATCTACGTTCGGATTGCGTGCAACCAGTGATTTAATAACATGAGCCAGCAGATCATCAGGACGTACAGTAGCTAAAGTGCCTCCATATTTCCCGATTGGGGTACGTACTGCGTCAATAACATAAACGGTATTCATAAAATGAAAATGGTGACCAATCAGCTTGCAGGCTGATCGACCGATTTTTTAGTAAGATTAGATTTTGCTGTCGTAATAATTGTATTCAATATACTGCTGATCGTTTGCAATTGATCAAGCAGTCGATCGTTGGCAGGCAGATGTTCTGAAGCGTGGCACACTTCCATATAAAACTCCAGTTGTTCTGCTTCTTTAGCAGCCACCTTCAGCTTATGGATAAAGTCTGCCTTGCCTTCTGCACTATGTGCTGCGCGAATATTCGCACCCAGCGCTAGTCCCGTACTGAGTATCTGATTGGAGAAAGTCCATTTTCGCTGGGTGTCCAGCTGCGCACAAAAATCAACAACTGAGATCGCCAGCTCAAAACTGAGCTGTAAAATCAGGTTGTCTTTTTTCTTCTGTTCTTGCAATGCGTATTAATTAAAAATTCAAAAGTCAAAATTCAAAAAAGCTGAAAGCCTAAGGCTCAAAGCTGAAAGCTTGCTCGTGCTTTCTTGCACTTGTCATGCTGAGCGGAGTTGAAACATTACTCACGTTTGTTATTTACTCGCATTTGTCATCCCGACAAAGGAGGGATCTCGCGAAATAAGTGTTTGTTACTCCTGTTTGTCAAGGTGACACTCATTTTCTATAATTTGTTTACCACAACAATCGCTACTCGCGTTTGGGATTCTTGCTAGATGAGGTCTGTCAGGCTGAGCGGAGTCGAAGCCCACTCGCGCTGATCATTGACCATTGACCATTCACCATTCACCATTCGCTAAGCGAGTGCTTGCGCCAAATCCGCAATGATGTCTTCCACATTTTCTATACCTACACTCAATCGGATCAAACCATCAGTAATGCCAAACTCAATGCGTTTCTCACGTGGTACGCCTACGTGTGTTGTAGAGGCAGGGTGTGAAAGCAAAGTATCACAAGTGCCAAGAGAAACCGCATTAGTGCACATTTTCAGCTTGTTCATAAACCGAACCCCAGCGTCAAATCCGCCTTTCAGTTCAAAGCTCATCATAGCACCTGCATGTTTCATTTGTTTTTTACAAAGCTCATGATCAGGATGTGAAGTAAGTCCCAGATAGTTTACCAGCGCTACTGCTTCATGATTGCTCAGAAGCTCCGCTACTTTTTGTGCATTGCTGCAATGACGTTCCATACGGAGACTGAAGCTGCGCAATCCATTAGTGAGCAGGAAAGCCTCAAATGCATTGCTGTTGCCGCCCAGTAAGCGATGTGTTTTGGTAACGATGGTATTCATTTTCTCCAGATCACGACCAATCACAATGCCGCCAACCGCTGTGCCGTGTCCATTGAGGAACTTAGTAGTGGAATGCATTACAAAGTCAACATCGTAACGGAACGGTTGTTGTAAATAAGGCGTTGCAAAAGTATTGTCTACACAAACGATGAGCCCGTGTTCTTTGGCCAGAGCAGAAAGCACTTCAAGGTCCACACATTTCAACGTCGGGTTTGCCGGCGTTTCCATGTACATCATCTTAATGGCTTTATCTGCCTGAATGGCTTTGGCAACTGTATTGATATCTTTGAAATCCACGATTACAGCTTCGATATCCAGACCCGGAAGAATTTTATCTGCCAGTTCTTGTGTGCCACCGTAAAGGGATGGATGTGTAATGATTTTATCACCTGCTTTCAGGTTAGATAACAGCATTGTTGTAATCGCCGCCATACCGGATGCGTGCAGGATCGCTTTTAATTGCAATTGGCTGCCATCTGCGTTTTGCAAACCATAAGCCTCCATCATCGCGATTCTTTCTTCCGCTTCATTGATGGTCGGATTACCGAAGCGGCCATAGATATAGCCTGGTTCTTCGTTTTTGAAAACAGCAATTGCCTGTTCGGCACTGTCAAATGTATAAGTGCTGGAAGCGTAGATCGGAGTGAGGTGCGCTCTGTTATTTTCAGGCTTGTGACCGCCGTGTATGCACAGCGTATCAAATCCCATATTGTTTTCTACAGACATCGTATCATCGTTCGTTTAGCGGCGTAAAGTTACGAGATACCCCTGAAAATGGCCAGTAAGAAGTTGACCGGTCTAGTAGTATTGGCGGTAATCACCCCATTTTTTCAGACTCAGATATACTCGGAAGGTAAACATGACCTGTAATAGCTTTCCTTGCAGCAGCAGATCTGTGCTAGCTTTAGGAGTAGTAGCGGTATACGCAATAGGATTTTCGAATATATTCATTGGCGTATAGGTAAACTGCAGGTTGATACTGGAAGGAACATACGCGTAAAATTCCCAGTCAACACCGCCACCGGCCAATACTACCCAACGTGAGTTGAGTACATCTTTAGTGGTTGTTACCGAAATATCGCTGTTGTTGTTTTGCTGTGTTGCATTGCCCCAGTTACTGTAAAATCCGCCGCCGAGCTGTATAAATGGAATGATGGCGGATTTTTCATTCAACTCCATTCTTGGACCGGAACCGGCCATAAAACGCAGATTGAACTGGTTGAGAAAATTGCCGCTTTTGTTTTCATCTGGAACAGGAAACTGAATGCGTGTAATTCCCACGCCAGCATCCATGAAAAAATCAAAACCGTTTTTTGCACCGTAACGTAGTCCCAGTACCGCTTGTGGACTTAATTGGAAAGGCCATTTGCTGTTATACTCCAAAACATTTTTATCAGGAAGGAATGCATCATAACCGATGCCGATACCGACATTCCCTAATAATTCCTGTGCCTGTGCCTGATTAAAGCAGCAAAAAATACAAAAGACAACAGGGGCGATTTTGGAAACGATTTTTCTCATAAACAGCGCTAAGTTCTACAAAAAAATTATTCGTTGCACTTTTTATATGTATGATGAAAAATGTAATACTAACTGGCGCAAGTGTTCCGAAGGATCACTTGTGTCGATAAAATTCAGCCCGATTGCATCGGGATACAAAAAAACTTTGCTATTCGACATGTTCGCGAAGTCCCGACCGCATTGTCGGATCGAACGATAGATAAAAAGGATCTCCGATCCGTGTGGTGACTGCGGAGATTAAAAATCCCGTATATCTGTGGTTCGACATGCGCTTCGTTAACATGTCGAACAGCTCGTCGGTAGTGGCCAGTCCGAGATTGACATGAACTATAGACACGAGATGTACTTTGCTAATCTCGGCCGTATAAAAAAAGCGCCCACAATGTGAGCGCTTTTTGCTGTCGAACTAATTTCGTCTACCAGTCTTATTTTACTTCTTCATATTCTGCATCAGCTACGCCGCCATCGTTTTGATCGCCGGCAGTTTGCTGACCTGCACCTTCCTGACCTGGTGCGCCACCTGCGTTGTACAGATGTTCGCTCGCAGCAGTCCATGCAGCATTCAGTTCTTCAGAAGCAGCATCAATACCAGCCATATCTTCAGCTTTGTGTGCTTCTTTCAGTTTATTCATAGCAGTTTCGATCGGTGCTTTTTTATCAGCGGGGATCTTGTCGCCATATTCTTTCAGTTGTTTTTCTGTGTTGAAGATCAGACCATCAGCCATGTTCAGTTTTTCAACGCGCTCACGAACGATTTTGTCGCCTTCTTCATTCGCTTTCGCTTCGTTTTTCATGCGTTCGATCTCTTCTTTGCTCAGGCCAGAACCAGCTTCGATACGGATGTTCTGTTGTTTGCCAGTGCCTTTGTCTTTCGCAGTTACGTGCAGGATACCGTTCGCATCGATGTCAAAGATAACTTCTACCTGAGGAACGCCACGCGGAGCTGGTGGAATGCCATCGAGGATAAAGCGGCCCAGTGATTTGTTGTCTTTCGCCATTGGACGCTCACCCTGGATAACGTTGATTTCAACGCTCGGTTGGTTATCGCTCGCAGTAGAGAAAGTTTCGCTTTTCTTAGTTGGGATTGTTGTGTTTGATTCGATCAAACGAGTCATTACACCACCGTAAGTTTCGATACCGAGGCTCAGCGGAGTAACGTCGAGCAACAATACGTCTTTTACATCACCAGTCAGTACGCCACCTTGAATTGCAGCACCTACAGCTACTACTTCGTCCGGATTTACACCTTTATTTGGTTTTTTACCGAAGAATTTTTCTACTACTTCCTGAATTTTAGGGATACGGGTAGAACCACCTACGAGGATGATTTCATCGATATCACCAGTGCTCATACCAGCATCTTTCAATGCTTTGCGGCATGGTTCCAGTGTACGCTCAACCAGGCTGTCTGCCAGTTGTTCGAATTTAGCACGAGTCAGTTTACGTACAAGGTGTTTAGGAACGCCGTCTACTGCTGTGATATAAGGCAGGTTGATTTCAGTTTCCTGAGAAGAAGACAGTTCAATCTTAGCTTTTTCGGCAGATTCTTTCAGACGTTGCCAAGCCATAGGATCTTTGTGCAGATCTACTGCTTCGTCTTTTTTGAATTCTTCAGCCAGCCAGTCCATGATCACTTTATCGAAATCATCACCACCGAGGTGTGTATCACCGTTAGTAGATTTTACTTCGAATACGCCGTCACCGAGTTCCAGTACGGAGATATCGAAAGTACCACCACCAAGGTCAAATACTGCGATTTTGCTGTCTTTGTGTTGTTTGTCGAGACCGTAAGCCAGCGCTGCTGCTGTAGGTTCGTTGATGATACGGCGAACGTTCAGACCTGCGATTTCACCCGCTTCTTTAGTTGCCTGACGCTGAGCGTCGTTAAAATAAGCTGGTACAGTGATTACTGCTTCGCTTACTTCCTGACCGAGGAATTCTTCCGCTGTTTTCTTCATTTTCTGAAGAATCATAGCAGAAACTTCCTGCGGCGTATACATGCGACCATCAATATCAACACGTGGTGTGTTGTTGTCGCCTTTTACTATTTTATAAGAGTTGTGTGAGATTTCACCGCCAACTTCGTCAAAACGACGGCCCATAAAACGTTTGATGGACATGATCGTGTTGATCGGATTCGTGATCGCCTGACGCTTTGCAGGGTCACCTACTTTACGTTCGCCGTTTTTCAAGAATGCAACTACCGAAGGGGTAGTACGACGGCCTTCGTCGTTGGCAATAACCACCGGCTCGTTACCTTCCATTACGGCAACACATGAGTTGGTAGTTCCTAAGTCAATTCCAATAATTTTTCCCATAGTATGTAATTAATTATAATAGTTAGTCAGTTTGGTTTCCTTTAAATAATATGTCAATCTACATGCCAGTTACGCAAAGTGCGCTATAATGTCAGTTTTTCTGCCAAACAGAAAGAAAAATGCCCCACTGGTTGTCAGTGAGGCATTTGAGATATAAGGTATGCTGTAATCTTGTCAATCAAATTAGTGGTCCGAAGTACCTTTGATGTTCAGGCTGATTGTCTGCGGATTTACTTTCAGAGAATCCAGTGACATCGGATCGATCGGTACGTTGAAGCTGGAAACATAAGCGCGGGTTGCAAAAATACCAACCGGATAAGTGCCTTTCACGCTGCTGCGTACATTGGAGTAAAACGGTTTGATCTGATCGCCCGTAAGACCGCCTGTAAGAGACGCATATTGCTGATAATGGTACACGGTTGAATCACCGGCATAACAAAACAGGTCACAGCTGTCCATATAACGTTCGATACCCACCGGTGCAGGACCCATAGCGCCAGCCAGGAAGCTGAAGAACGAACTGTAATCTACTTTCAGCGTAATGGCAGAAGAAGAGGTGCCGAGCACGTTACTTGCAAATCTCCAGTCAGCATAATGGTCCGTTTCTTCATTAGTAGAAGTATTTTTATCTACCCAGCGGAAGCGGATGATACCATCATATGTCTGCGAATTAGGAGGAGTGCGCACATTCCACGTAAATACACCCTGCTGGCCTTCTTTTACGGTTGTGAAGGTGATCATATAGTTGTTCAGGGTAAATTCTGATACTCTGAATACTGTATTATCGTTGGTGATGACACCTGTTTGCGCAGAATCAACTTCACCGGTATTTTTATTAGTAATAATCAGGCGGTAGATATACGCAGTATTCAACGAATGCTGGTATTTGTACCCGTAGTTAGGACTTGTAAAGAAAGTGCCGTCGTCTTTTGTAAAGCCTTCTGCAGCAAGATCCACACGGTTCAGGATAGTGGTGCTGACAACATTGGCGCCACTGATTTCTTTGATTTTAACTTCGATAGCACTTTCCGGGTAGAAGCTGGAGTCAGACACTTTGGCCATATCGTAGGCGCTTTGGTGTTCGTCCATAAATGCTTTCTGGATACGGATATAGTGGGAGTTACCGTTCGCGGTGTCATTCAAACTGAAGAGACCGGTTGCAACAGTAGTATTGCGGTACGGCGCAGCGACATTAAAATCTTCAGAACAAGAACTGGCTCCTGCAATTGCAGCTAATCCCAGTACGGCTAAAAGGTTTTTTTTCATTGTATAATTCCAAATGAAGGCAAACAAAGATAATAGTTTGGCTGATTAATTAACTGGTTAATTGAGATGTACTGTTTTTATCCCGATTTTTGACAAGTTTGTGGCTTTATTCATCAATTAACAGTGGACAATTGACAGTTGACAGTGGTGTTAACCGCGAAAACTCATAATTATTTGCCACGCTCATTAAAAATACTTTTATGCCTTAGCGTTGCCGTGAGCGAATCCTTTTTATTTCAATTAACACTTGTGAACGCGGGCAGGTTTTCTGCCTTGAGCTTTAGGCTTTCTGCTTTTTGAGTATTTTTGTCGCAAAACAGACTTTAAGATGACCCTTGTTGCGCAAATAAAATGTGCTGCGGCAGATGCTTTAAAACATCTTTTTCCTGAAGCGGATATTCAACTTTCGATGATTACGGTAAATCAGACTAAACCTGAATTTACCGGAGATTATACTATTGTATTGTTCCCATTTGTAAAGCAGCTCCGACAAAAGCCGGATGTGCTGGGCAATCAGCTGGGTAGTTATCTGGTGGAAAAAAATGAACTTTTTACGGAATTTCAGATCGTAAGCGGATTTTTGAACCTGACCATCAGCGACTCATATTGGACCAACTTACTGGTAAACCATTTTAACGATGCTCATTTTGGTGAAAAACCAAAACAAGACAGACGTGTAATGGTGGAATATTCTTCGCCGAATACCAACAAGCCGCTGCATTTCGGGCACCTGCGCAATAATTTTCTTGGTTTTGCAATGGGCGAAATTCTCAAAGCAAACGGAAATCAGGTTGTCAAAGCTAATCTGATCAATGACCGCGGTATTCATATCTGTAAATCGATGATCGCGTGGCAGCGCTTTGCCGATGGCGCTACACCGGAAAGTACCGACACTAAGGGCGACCATCTGGTGGGCGACTATTATGTGAAGTTTAACGATATCCTGAAAGAGCAGACAGCGCCGATTATGGACCGGATTTTTCATGGAGATTTTGATGATCTGGATGCAGCGGCAGCTGATAAAGCAGCAAAACTGATTGCAGCGTACAATAAGCCTGAAGTAAAAGACGACAAGGACAAAGCTGACAAAATAAAAGGTGATATCAAGGAAATCGCACAAAACCATACGGAAATTCAGCTGGCGGCAAAAGAAATGCTGCGTCAGTGGGAAGCCGGAGATCTGGAAGTGCGTAAACTTTGGGAAACCATGAATGGCTGGGTGTATCAGGGTTTCAGTGAAACCTATAAAAGACTCGGCGTTGATTTTGACAAGATGTACTACGAAAGCGAAACCTACTTGCTGGGTAAGGAAATCGTGGTGAAAGGTCTGGAAAAAGGTGTGCTGTTCAAGAAAGAAGACGGTTCTGTTTGGATCGATCTTACTGCCGATGGTCTCGATGAAAAATTGCTGCTCCGTGGCGATGGTACTTCCGTGTATATGACACAGGATCTTGGTACTGCTGTGCTTAAGTATAATGATTTCAAACTCAATCAGTCGATTTATGTAATTGCTGATGAGCAAAATTACCACATGCAGGTGCTGAAACTGATTCTTGAAAAGCTCGGTGAACCTTGTGCTGACGGTGTTTTTCATCTTTCTTATGGCATGGTGGAATTGCCTACAGGCAGAATGAAAAGCCGTGAAGGTACTGTTGTGGATGCCGATGATATGATCAATGAAATGTTGCGTCTGGCTCAGGAACAAACGGAAGAAGCGGGCAAGACGGAAGGTTTTACACAAGAAGAACTCAAGAAACTATACAATACAATTGGCTTGGGCGCGTTGAAATTTTATCTGTTGCGCGTAGATCCTAAAAAGAAAATGATCTTCGATCCGAAAGAATCGATCGATCTGCATGGATTTACTGCAACATTTATTCAATATGCACATGCGCGGATTTGCTCAATTCTGCGTAAAGAGCATGTGGCTGTTATGCCTGATAACGCGGGTTTCCATCATTTCAAAATGACCGCGCCGTTTGAAAAAGCAGAGAAAGATCTGATCATTACGTTAGATCAGTATCCGATGATGCTGGAAAGTGCTGCGGCTGAATATAATCCTTCGCAGTTGTGTAGCTATGCATTCCATCTGGCACAGTTATTTAATACTTTTTATGATCAGCATAGCATTGCTAATGCAGAATCAGAAGAGAAAAAGCAATTGCGTCTGATGCTTATCGTAATGACGGCTCAAATCCTGAGACGTTCTATGAAATTGTGTGGTATTAATTTGCCAGAGAAAATGTAATTCAATTGACTGTGCACAATTGACAGTTGCTCGTTTTTGCTTACTCGCGCTTGTCACCTTGGGTGGAGTCGAAGGGTAAACGATTCAATAATGAAATAATACTCGCGCTGAAATCCTCCACCTTTTAGAGGAGGCCAAAAGAAAAGCGGACCTGAGAACAGGTCCGCTTTTTTTAGCACTACTTGAAATGAAAAACTACTCTACTATAATTTTTCCAAGCGCCTTACCCTTTGTGGTGTTTACTTCGATGAGGTAAATGCCTTTTGCATATCCCGTCATGTCAAATGTTTTGTTGTAACCGTTGCCGGAAACATGCTGCTGATCAGTCATGATGGCACGGCCGTCAATGCTGCAGATGCGAATGGTTACATCACCGGAAATATTTTGTTTCAGCTGTACTGTAAATGCGTCTTTGGCAGGATTCGGGAAGCAACTGAATACATCAGCCTGCGTTACCGTTTTTACACCCGCAGGTTGTGCAACTGTAATTGTTTTTGAAGCCGAATCTGTACAATTGCCAAATGTGTATGTATACTGAATGGTAAATGTTCCCGCACCTGCAATGCCTGGATTAAATTGGCCATTTGAAACGCCGGTACCGCTGTAAGTACCACCGGCAGGACTTCCGCCAGTCAGTGTAAACGCAGGATCCACATCGGTTTTGCCAGTAGGAAGATTTGCCAGCGTTACGGCAGGACAATTTGCATCCAGCGTATAAGTTTTAGTTGCAGAACAACCTACACTGTCGGTAACAGTAACCGTAAATGTGTACGGACCGGAAATTGTGTCAGTGCCGGCCAATGCACCTGCGCTCGATAATGACAAGCCGGAAGGAAGTGTACCCGTAGTCACCGCGAATGTAACAAAGCCAGTGGCGCCGGTTTGCGTAATGTTGGTTGTGTACGGATTGCCAACTGTAGAAGGCGTCAGCGTAGCTGGCGCAATGCTGATATTACATGGCGGTTCAATGCCGAGGTAGCCGTTAAAGCGAATATTCTGTGCATACACGCCACCGCTGCTCAGTCGGGTATCAATCCAGGATACAACAATTTGTTTATGGATGAATGCACCTGCTACTACTTTCGATTTATTGCTTTGCGCCACACTTACTTTTACCGGAATACTCCACGGGAACGTACCCGAGTAGCCTACTTTGGTAGCGAAAATAGTAGTTGGAGCAGGCTGTGTACCGACACTATAAACAATTACCACACCGGTATCCATGTTTACCGCATTATTGATGCTGATTGCGTCGGCATTCTGTCCGCTGGATAATGGCACTACTTGCAGGCCGCCAGGGAAAGCCAGTGCGCCGGACGTATCAACTTTTTGCAGGTAAATTGCCTGCTGACCTTGAGAGGAAGAAGTCAAAAGGATGTTTGCGAAATATTTATTCGCATTTTTTGAAAACATATTGCCCGCTTCGAAACGCTGTGTGGTCGTGCCGGTAATCAGTTCATAGCCGTCTGTATTCCAGGTATGGCCGTCTGAATAGACCCGTTGTGCAAATACATCGCTGATGGTGTTGCTGGCAGGGTTGCCGGTTGTGAACGACAGGAAAAATCCGCCATAACCATCTGTAACCGGAGAAGGGAAGTAGGCGAAACCAATGTTTTTAGTGGAAACAGAGGTCGGTGTTGCCCAAACCGGACTTCCGGAGCCGTCGAATTTTTGTGCATACATCGTAGATACACCCAGCCCGCTGCCAGAGCGTTGTACATATTGCATGATAAATACATCGCCATCAGAAATGACGATTTGCGGACGTTCATACTTTTTAGGGCTGCTCGTAGCCGGATCGATTATTTCCTTTTGCCAGATCATAGTACCATTCGGATCGAATTTCTGGTAAGAGATGTAACTTTTTGAGCCAGATGCGCCCCAGGCTACCAAAACATTATTAGTAGGCGTAATGGTTACAACCGGTCCCAGTCCTGAGCTGGCGCTCGCAACAGTATCTCTCAGTTGAATGCCGCCAGCGCCCCATACAAAATTTCCGGATTGATCTACTTTGAAAATAACAGGCCAGTTGATTCCCGAGCCACTGCGCTGGTCTTGAGTTGCAATAATAGCGTTGCCGCCTGTATCTACTTTCAGATCGGAACGGAATAATGCGCTTCCGTGCAGTGAGTCAACCAATAGTCCTTTGGCGCCCCAAAGTTTGTTGCCGTTTGAGTCAATCAACTGAATGCGCGTTTGGAGACCAGAGGAACCTGTATTGGCTTCTGCCCAGGTAATGAATGAATTACCATTTGGTGCTGTTACCATTTTAGACTCCATGGCATTTAACCCGGTAGTGTCTCTGATTTTCGTGTTGTTGAGTGAATCTGACGTAAACTGAGCCGTAGCAGTCCGGCTGATGCCTACGCACAACAAGAGGGTCGAAAAGGATAAGAGTAGTTTTGCTTTTTTCATAAGAGAAAAATTGATATTTTGAACAATTGAAATAACAATCCCATTCATTACCAGCCGTTAAGCTGATAATAATCACGTCAGTACAGGAATTGCGGGTATGATTTAAAGTTATTATTTATTAAAGGCACATGTGAGCGGACAGGTCATTATCGCGGAATCTTGCTAAAGCGGAATTGAACATGTTGAAGTCTGGCAGCGTAAAAACACGGTCCGTGATTTGAGTGGTACTACTCAAAAAGCATGGAATCAATTAATTGAGCATCATTGGCCAACAGGCATTTTTTAATTTAAACGGATGAAACCATCGATCAGAATATCAATCTGTTGCTTTGTGCTCCTGCTTTTGTGGGCATTGCCGGCAAATGCACAATTGGCTGAGATCGGGAAGCTTTCTTCGCCGTCAGATAGTGCAGACGCCCTTGTCTACAAACTTTGCAGCGATTACAATACCAAAAAAATCACGGCTCCTGAGTTTATAACACGGGCCGATTCTTTAATGGTAAACGCTGCCAATCGTCAATCGCAGCCCGTATTGCTTGCGTTGTATAAAGATGTTGCCTGGAGTGATGAACAGTTTCGGAAATCGCGCATCAGGTATTTTTTCTACAGTGCCGTTAACGAACTCAATAACCGAAATCTTGGCAGTGCCGTTTTTTTCTACCGGAAAACATTGGATTATTGTTCATCGCCTGCTGATATCCGTTTCTTTCTGCGATCTTATGTCGGTTTGCTGATGATAAACGGTGAAATTGGAAATGCGGCCAAAGGACTTGAGGAATACAGGCACGTCCTGCCCTTGGTCGACTACATCTGTCAGCGTCCTCAAAGCTGGAAAATGGAGGAGCTTGCAGAAAATGCAATTTTACTTTCCTATGGAGCCGGCGCCTATGCAGGAACCGGAAACGTGACGGAAGCAAAAAAAAGTTTTAGCCGGCTGGCAATCCTGCGCCGTTATGCTGATAGCGTGTTGCCGTTTTTGCATTCGCAGGCAGAAAAAAAGCACGCGTATTTTATCGGTTACAAATATTTTCTGACCAGTTATCAGTTTCGCAGTTTTTACCGCGACGAAAAAGGAGCACTGGCGGATATAAGAAATGCCTGGACTTACAGCAATAAGCAGGGAGAAGATGAGAGCGATGCCAGTCTTTATATTTATTCTACGCTCGCGCAATTTTTCCTGGCGCAACACAACACAGACAGCGCTGCTTACTACATCCATCTTTTCGAATTACAAAGCACCAAAGAAAGGTACCGGCTAAAGAAGCATTCGCAGGAGCAGTCGTATTATCTCGCCAGTCTTTATACTGAGTTAAATCAGGCAAAGGGAAATCTGCCACGGGCGTTATTTTACGCACGACGAGCCTCCGATATACAGGATTCCATCTATCAGGCGATGACGCTGGATTATTACAACAATCTTTACGCACAGACGCAGGCCGCTTATGATAAAGACCAGCGTATAAAAACAGAGATCGCGAAAAGTAGAACAGAACATTTCAATTTTCTGCTGGAGTTGTTTATTTTCATTGTGATACTGGCAGCGGTGATGCTTTTTTATTGGAACAGGCTTAAACAAAGGCAGGCGATTGTACAGTCTAAACTGAATCTTGCCCGGAACATCCACGATGAAATTGCTCCGATGCTATTGTATGCAAAAATGCTGATGAAAGCAGAATCCCGTAAAAATGGAAACGTTCCGATTGTTCCTGAACTGGACCAGCAAATAGGGAAAACGCTGGAAGCTGTGCGGATGCTGGCGCATGAACTGAAATCGGAAGAGCAGTATACGGTTAGTGACCTTGGCCGTTTTTTACAGGAGCAGTTGAAGAAAAATGAAAAGATAAATGGTACCGAGTTTTCATTATCGGTAGAAGACGGAACGAAAATACTTAGCTTGTATCAGTTTGATCATCTTAAAAAGATATATGCTGAGCTTATTGCCAATACCATTAAACATGCTGAAAGTACAGCTATCAGCATTACCATAAAATTGGCGGGGCAAAAGTTGTGTCTGAATTACAGCGATAATGGAAAAGGTCTTGAAAATGTCGATGGCAAAGGAATTGGGTTGGACAACATACAAGAAAGAACACGTCAGTTGAAAGGGACGTTTTTATTAGAGAATAATTATCCCAACGGTTATAAGGTTACGGTAGAGATACCCGTATAAACATGGAAACGACAAAAAAATATCACTCGGTGCTGGTTGTTGATGATCACAAGATGATTGTCAACGGTATAAAACTGTTGATCGGTGAATACTTTCAGCATTTTTACGCGGCACACGATGGAGCGGAAGCCGTGAGCATGGCGTTGCGTCACCAGCCGCGTCTTATCATCATTGATTTTTCCCTGCCCGATACACAGGGCGATGTAGTGGTTCAAACCATCCGGCAGAAAATAAAGGATGTAAAAGTGCTGGTTTATTCATTCAACTTTAATGCTGAAGCGATTCACAAAATGTTCTTCGCAGGTGTAAATGGTTATGTCGTGAAAAGTGAAAACGACGATGAGTTTCTGGATGCGATTGACGCTGTTTTAGAAGACCGGGATTATTTCTGCAAAGAAGCCCGCAATCATATCATCAACCGGATTTTACCGGTTACCGAAAATGCAAAATTTATTGCAGCCAATACAGAATTTACCCAAAAGGAAATTGAAATTATCCGCCTGATTTGCCAGCAGAAAAATGCCAAAGAAATCAGCAGTCAGGTATTCCTTTCTGAGCGCACTGTCGAACAATATCGCAGCAGCATCGTGCGCCGTATCGGTGAAAAAAGCATTATCGGTATCTTGAAATTTGCACTGAAGAATGGCATTGTGCGGTTGGAGGATCTTTAGGGGAATGGCCAATGGTGAATCGTCAATGCTCGTGTTGAATTGAGGGATTCACACTACGGGTATAAAAAAATACGGTCCTTTAGATTTGCCTTGGCAATTCCCTAAAGACATTACTATTATTATTACTATTTCTTTTTTGCTTCTTTTTTCTTTAGAAATCCACAAATTTTGTGGATAAATAACTAACCTCAGCAGGGACGGATTACCTATACGG
>NZ_QKTW01000015.1 GCF_003236175.1 Taibaiella soli
ATCGGAATTGAACCGCTTCTTTTTCTCTCAGGCCTTTAACCTGCGCATCTTTTTATTTAAGAACTGTGTTATCTTTTTGTTGCTTTCCGCCGCGAAGCGGGCTGCAAAGGTACGCTTTTTATTTTCAAACTTCCAAATCTTTTTTCAAGATTTATTTTCACAACTCATTCAGCCTCTGTTTGAAACAACCGCGCCTTTTAAAGATCTTCTTTTTTCTTTGCCCCTTTTCAGAAGCGGAGTGCAAAGGTAGTGTTTGTTTTCAAATTTCCAAACTTTCTTTGAAAAAGTTTTTCAAGTCTCGCTTTCACTGAATCACTTGCTGTGCAAGCTTTTCAGCCTTTTCATCACCTCTGGCAACCTCTTTAAGAACTGTCCCGTTTTTGTTGGGAGTGCAAAGGTAGATAAAGTCTCTTCACTTCCAAATGTCTGGCGCAAGTTTTTTGATGAAAACCTCCTTGTAATGGACGGAATGCAGCACTGTGGCCTGGCATGCGTTTCAAAATATATGTCGGCGCCCTTTGCAATGAAGCAAAAGGCACACTATTAACCTTCTTATATAGCATAACCATGTAGTCTGTTACTTTTTGCTTGAACAAAAAGTAACCAAAAATTCAAGGCTGAAGGAAACTACGGCTAAAATGAAATGCATCCAGCTACAATTATTAAAGCTTACTATCTAGCGCTAGGGCTGTCCCTGGCGAAGCTATAACTGAGCTTCGGAGCTCCGGGCACCACCATAATTGCTTTACGCTGGAAGCATTCCATTTTTTAACGCCGGAGTTTCCTTAGGCCGGTTGTATGGTGCAAGCGAGCTTTTCTGCCACACACCAACATTAGTACGCTAGTCTGCTATTTTTTTGCTTGCCCCAAAAAGCGCTCTCTTCACCCGATCACGCCGGGGTTCAGACAGTCGCCCGATTTAACCACATTGCTACTATGCTACCAGGCAAAGGCTCATTGAGCTCAGATTTCCCAGTCCCGGCTACTGGAATTGCAACCTGCCTGCATTTCATTTCTTAACACCGGATTCTTAGGCCAGTAGTGCTATGTGGCCAAACGTTCGTGCTCCATTTCATTTGTTCTATTACATATAGCACTCTGTTACGCGGGATGCCTCGTTCCTCGGCATGACAAACGCGAGTACAATAGGAACGACTCACAACTAAAACGCGCCAAATCGTATATTATATATAGGCGCCTTCAATAGCAGTACTAGTGATGAACGGAGCGTCGCAACTCAGGCTTAACCGGAGCAGGAATGTTGGTGACAGAGAGTTTTAGAACCAGATACAATCTGCGTAGAATTTTTAGACACAAGAGCGCTACGCTAACTTTTGCCAGTGGAGGAAATAAAAAAGGCTACCCTTTCGGATAGCCTTTGTATTTTCTGATTAGTATCTACTAATGATGGTGGTGGTGTGCAGCGTGTGCATCCGGAAGTTTGAAGAACTCTTCTTCAGAAATTTCTTTCTCTTCTGTGTTGAATTGTGTTTCCAGGAATTGGAACAGACGATCGAACAACAGACGACGATATGTTTCGTTCATTGTTTTTTCATCTTTTGCCACTTTTGCCATGTAACTATCCAACCAAGGTGCATCGTCACCGGCTTCCATACCGAAGTAAGCCAGTACGCGTGCTTTGATGTCTTCGTTTACTTCTTCGAGGCTTACGTTGATGTTGTTATCGATGATCAGTTTATCAGAGATTAAAGTCCAACGCAACTGGTGTTCGAAAGAACCGAATTCATTTTCTACTTCTGCATCTGTTTTTGGTTTTTCACCACCGTCTTTCAACCAACGTTTCAGGAACGGAACAGGCAATTCAATGGTTGTCTGATGAACGAGCATTTCGAAGATCTCGTTGTTCAAACGATCTTTAGTAATGCGATCAAATTCACGGCCGAGTTCTGCTTTGATACGATCTTTAAAATCAGCTTCGCTGGTTACGTTATCGTTCGGGAAAACTTCTACGAAAAGTGTAGCATCTAAATCACGAGGGATCAGCAGGCCAACTTTAGTGATTGTAAGTTTGAAATATTGCTGTGCAGCTTCTTCGCCTTGTTTCAGCGGATCTTTCAGGAAGCCTTCCAATTCTTCTGCGGTACAAACATCTGCCGGACGGAAAACGAAAGTCTCGTTTACACCTTTGCCAATCACCATTTCCTGGAGTTTAGCAGGCAGTTTTTCAACCAGAACAGTTTCTTCTACTTTGTGTGCACCTTCAGCAACATTACCTTCTGCATCACAAGCTTCGTAAGTACCGTACAGGATGTCATCTTTAGTAGTGATCGTTTCTGGATTTTCTACTTTACCATAACGACGACGGATACGTTCGATCTCGTCTTCTACCATTTTATCTGAAGCTGCTACTTTGTAGCGAGTCAGCGTTGCTTTTTCTTTGAGTGGAGCGATTTCGAAATCTGGTTTCAGACCTACTTCGAATACGAAATCTACTTCAGCAGGAGCGTTCATATCCAGTGACACCTGAGTTTCGCCAGGAACCAGCATCGGCTGAGCGAAGATGGCTACTTTTTCGTCTTTCAGATAATCTTCCAGTTTACGGCCTGCAGAACGGAACACTTCATCATTGAAGATGCTTGGACCGTACATTTTTTTAACCATACCAGAAGGCACCATTCCCTTGCGGAAACCTGGTACATTCGCGGTTTTGGCATATTGTTTCAGAGACTTTTCAAAAGAAGGCATATAGTCTTCTTTTGCCAGTTTTACTGTGATTTTATCGTGCAGGGTTCCGATGTTATTGCGTGTTACGGTTGCCATTGCTTTTAAATTTAATTATGTTAAAAAAACAGCCGATCTAAGACCGGCTGATTGCAGTTGTGCGGATGATAGGAATCGAACCTACATGGATTACTCCGCTAGATCCTAAGTCTAGTGCGTCTGCCAGTTTCGCCACATCCGCTTTTAAGGACGGCAAAGGTAATAATTAATAATCAAATTCAACAAATCAGTTTATAATAGGTTTCAACGCACTTTCAAAATCAGGAAAAATGGCGTTTAGTCATACAATTATCATATGTATCTCATTATTGTCATGAGAATCACACATCTGTATTTCGCTACTTGACAGGCATCGCGAATTGTCATTATTTTTAAGGTACTAAACCGAACGTATATGAACGTCAAAGAAAGAAAAGCTTCGCTTTTGGTGGTTGAAGATGAAGAAAGTCTGCGGGAAGCCCTAAAATTAAACCTGGAACTGGAAGGCTACGAAGTGACAACCGTTGACAATGGTCCTTCTGTATTGAAAATGGTTAAAAATGAATATTTCGATCTTATAGTGCTTGACATTATGCTGCCCGACATGGATGGCCTGACTGTTTGCGAAACGATCCGGATGCAACACAATGACGTTCCTATTCTTTTCCTTTCGGCGCGCAACAGCAGCGGTGATCGTGTAGAAGGGCTCAAAAAAGGCGGTGACGATTATTTAACCAAACCATTTAATCTTGAAGAATTATTACTCCGTGTCAACAAACTGGTTGTAAAAAATAAAAAGATCCGTGAACCTCAGGCTGTTCCTGACGTGTACGAATTCGGCGGCTGTAAAATCGATTTTGCAGCGCATCAATGTACCAGCAAGGATGGCAGTGTGCAGGAACTCAGTAAAAAAGAAGCTGCGTTGCTGAAACTTCTGATTGAGCACAAAAATGAGGTGGTATCACGCGAGCACATCTTACAAGTTGTTTGGGGCTATAATGTGTACCCGACTACACGTACGATCGACAATTTCATTCTCAATTTCCGGAAGTATTTTGAAGAAGATAGCCGCAATCCAAAACACTTTCATTCTGTGCGCGGTATTGGCTACAAGTTTACAGTTTAAACAATATAATGGGTGATTAACACAGGCAGGTTGTTTTTACAGCCTGCCTTTTTCTTGCTAAAAAGCAGCATTCTGACGTTTTTTTGTATTTTAATGCTTTAATAATCTTTTGAAATGCGCCCGAAACTATTATTACTGCTGCTTATACCGATGAGTTTTACCGCCTGTAAAAAGGATAAAGACTGGAAATCTGCCGTTGTTGTCAACACTGGCGATATTACCGCCGCCGGCTGTGGTTTTGTTTTAAAAATGGATGACCTGTCGGAACAAAAGCCAATCAATTTGCCAACTGCATATACCTATGATGGTCTTGCTGTAAAAGTAAAATTCCACACTGTAAATAGCCCTGTATCCTGCAATACAGCGGACGGCACAAAGAATATGGCGAGTATAGAAATCGACGATATCAAACGAGATCTTAACTAGAATGTCTGATAGCGGATTTGTGAGTGGTGAGTAGTCAGTTCTGAATCCCGCAACTTAAATCAGACAATGAGCGATCGAAAAATCAGCGATAAAAAAAATCGTCCCAGCAGTACTGTTGGGACGATTTTTTTTATGGTTTTGGTTCCTGAAATCTTGGATCTTTTATAAAGGTTTCATCGTTTAATGTATTGAGGAATGCCAGCAGATCTGCTCTTTCCTGCACTGAAAGATGAATGCCGTTCTGAAGTGCCGGATCAAGCGTCGGTGACGGCTGAATGCCGTGATCATAATGTGCGAGCACAGAATCAAGTTTTGAGAAACGACCATCGTGCATGTACGGCGCTGAATATTTCAGATTTCGCAATGAAGGCACTTTGAATTTGTACAAATCAGCAATATCTCGCGTGATATGCGCACGGCCACTGTCGTTCACTGCTGTTGGCATCAGCCCGTTATTGCGGAACGAAAAATCAGTAAACAAAGGTTCTTTATGGCAGCTCGCACAATTGGTTTTAAAAATCTGCAATCCGCTCAATTCCTGCGCAGTCATTGATCCGCCTGCCTCTCCACGCATATAATGATCGTACTTCGAATTATTGGAAACCAACATCCCCATGAATTGACAGATCGCTTTGAAGATGCGCTGCGAATTGATGGTTTCGTCGCCAAACGTATTTTTGAACTGCGCTCTGTAATCTGCGTCGGCATTTAGTTTGGTAATAATGTCCGGCAAATTCTCGTCCATTTCTACCGGGTTCTGAATAGGATTGATTGGCTGCGCTTCTATATGATTGACGCCGCCATCCCAGAAAAAGCTGGTATGCCAGTTGAGGTTGAACAATGCGGGCGAATTCCTTTTTCCTAAAAGATTATCGACACCATGACTTACCGGGTGATCAAGTTGCGCAAACGCGGCAAACGGTTGATGGCAACTGCCACAGGAAACCGTATTGTCACGGGAAAGACGTGGATCGAAAAATAGTTTCCGGCCTAATTCAAACCCCGCATTGGAAAGCTTGTTATTATCGAACTGGTAGAAAGGCGTCGGCCAGCCCTGCGGAATTTGAAAAACCACAGGTGTTTCATCCGTTGCTTTTCCGCTATCAGTAATTTGCGGATCTTTTTTACAGCTTTCTACCAGAATCCCTCCGACAAGAAGCAGGAATGCTGTATTCCTTATTTTTTTAAAACTAATCTTAGTTGAAAATGACATTCAGCTCTACTGATTATCTACGTGATCGATGGAGAACATATTTTTGTAGTTCTGCGAAATAGATGCGGCGTCAAGACCCGCATCTGTAACAGTATTTAGCTGCGCAAAGTTGATCACATTCGGTGTTCCGAACCACTGAGCCGCATCTGAATTCAGATTGATCACGGGCGTTTTCGCAGCACTGACCGTTGCAGCAGTTGGCAATTGCAGGGTTACGGTTTTCAATACATTATTTTTACCGGCAAAGCCTCCCATGTGAAATGTTATCGCGTTATTCGGAGCAGTTGACTGAGGTGAAGTTCCTTCGAGCTTGGCCATGATATAGCCCGAATTCCAGGCCCAGTACATACCATTCTGCGGATCCAGCGCGCCGGTATTTGCGCCAGAAGTATTTGCTGCACTATCTACACCGATCAGAAATGTAACAGATGTATAATTGCCGGAAGGCACATTGCTGATCGAAAATGTTTTGGACGAAGTCAGCTCTTCATTTACCAGATGGTAACTGTTAGGTTCTGCGAAAACGGTTCCGTTATCGCTGGTAAGCTTGATATTACTGATGTAGTATTTGTAAAGATTAATGCTGTATGTATCTCCGTTTGCGTTCTGATACACACCTGTATGAAGCACTACCGGTTGATTGCCTACTTTATTGGCAAATGAGAATCCCATCGTACCGGTTGTATTTGTCGGCGTAGTCGGATTACTTGGTTTGGGATCATCTTTTTTATGGCAGGCACTTAGCAAAACCAGCACAGCCGCAGAAAGCAGCATCATTTTTCTCATCATAAGTTCAGGAATGTTTGGGGAGCGAACTCGTTTTAAAAATTTTCCGAAAATAAGAAATCTTATCTAAGGATGTGCCATATGAGCGTATTACCACGCAAGATCCTGATCTTCATCTTTTTGAAAACCTTTCCTTCTATGTGCAATACGCGATTGCATCTTTTGCCACTGGCGAACATAAATTAAACGGGAAATCGCAGCAGCAGGCGTTTTGGAGAAATACATGGCCTCCTGCAATTTCCTTTCGGAGATATCAAGGCGATACATAAGTTGAAAAAACGCTTCCGGACCGCGTTCGAGGATCTGCACGACTTTTATTTCAAGCTGCGCCAGAATGGTTTCCTCGGAGATGAGTTCAGGAATGGCAATACCCCACTCGGTTTGCAATTGCCTTGCCAGTTCCAGTTGTTGCTGCTCATCTGCCATAAAAAAAGCCGGAAGTTTCCCTCCGGCAAGTTAACTCTTTTATTTCTGTGCTTTGAAAATCAGCCTAAAACATCTGGATTTTATCGAGCACTAATTGTTTTACAGAAGAAAGCGGAATGCGCTCTTGTTCCATACTATCACGGTAACGAATAGTTACGGTCTGATCTTCTTTTGTCTGGTGATCTACAGTAATGCAGAACGGCGTACCGATTGCATCCTGACGACGGTAACGCTTACCGATTGCATCTTTTTCTTCGTAGAAACATCTGAAAAGTGGCATACATTCTTTCATCAGTTCACGAGCGATTTCCGGCAAACCATCTTTTTTAGTCAATGGTAAAATGGCCAGTTTGATCGGCGCAAGCATCGGTGGGAACTTCAATACCACGCGGTCATCTTTCTTCTCTTCTGTACTCAGATCCTGCAATTCGTAAGCTTCGCTCAGAACCATCATCACAGCGCGATCCAGGCCAATTGAAGTTTCGATTACGTACGGAACGTAGTTACCGTAAGGCTTTCCGTTTTCGTCGAGATCGTTGTCGAAATACTGCATTTTTTTACCACTGAATTGCTGATGGCTTTTCAGATCGAAGTCGGTGCGGCTATGCACACCTTCCACTTCTTTGAACCCCATCGGAAAATCATACTCGATATCACAAGCAGCATCTGCGTAGTGTGCCAGTTTTACGTGGTCATGGAAACGGTAATGCTCTGCCGGAATACCCAGGCTGAGATGCCATTTCATACGCGCTTCTTTCCAGTATTCATACCACTCTTTCTGTGTGCCAGGGCGAACGAAGAATTGCATTTCCATTTGTTCGAATTCGCGCATGCGGAAGATAAAACCACGTGCTACGATTTCGTTACGAAATGCTTTACCAGTCTGCGCAATACCAAACGGCACTTTCATACGGCCGGTTTTCTGCACGTTCAGGAAGTTCACGAAGATACCCTGAGCCGTTTCCGGACGCAGATATACTTTGTTGTCATCTGAATTGTCAGAAGCAACCGCGCCCATTTCCGTATCAAACATCAGGTTAAACTGACGCACATCTGTCCACTCGTTCGAGTCGTTTGGCTGACCTTTCATCTTGTGTTTGATGATGAGATCTTTCAAACCGCTGAAGTCATCAGCTGCCAGCAAACGGTCCATTTCATCGAGCAATGCTTTTGCATCTGCCTCTGGTAATGTCTCTGCATGGCCTTCAATCAGGTGATCGACACGGTAGCGTTTTTTGCTTTCCTTGTTGTCAATCATCGGATCGCTGAAGTTGTCTACGTGACCACTTGCTTTCCAAACTGTCGGGTGCATAAAGATGGCAGCGTCAATACCCACAATGTTTTCATGCATCTGAGTCATGCTCTTCCACCAGTAGTCACGGATGTTTTTCTTAAGCTCAGAACCGTATTGACCATAATCATATACCGCGCTGAGACCATCGTATATTTCGCTCGACTGAAAGACGAATCCGTATTCTTTACAGTGTCCTATAATATCTTGTAGCTTATTTTCATTTGCCATAACGTCGCAAAAATAAAAGGTTATATTGACATATCCAGCTTGCCCAAACACCCAAAGGTGAGTGTCGGCGTGTGTAGCCTTCTCTCAAAACGCCGAAGACACGACACGAAGCAATTCCAAATCAAAAATCTTCAATCTTAATTTATTGCAACATTTTGTCTGTAGGGTCCTGAACGAGCAGCTGGGAAGAATCCGGCAGTAACTGGTATTGAGTTCCTAATGCTTTATTCATTACAGTCCGAACAGCATTGACGCTGGTGATCGAATCATATAAAGCGCGGTAATCCTGGTCAGGAAAATAAATAGCATTGAGATTGGCACAACGCAAAGGCGAGTTAAGTGTCAGGTTGTTGTTCCGATAGCCATGATCGCCAAGGACAACGATAATAGCATTACTCTTTTTGCAGTTCTGAATAGCTTTTACCACTTCAAACATTTTTCTGCTGGCATATTGCAGATTGTAGGTGTAAAACTCGGGCACACTGTGATCTGATACATAAAGCGCGGAATCAGCACTTAACAGCCGGCCATTTTTATTAAAATAAAATGGCTCATGCGGTGTATAAAAATGTACATAGTAAAACGAAGGCCTTGATGCCTTTACCGCTGCATCTGCAATCAAATCCTTTGCCAGCTGCTCATTATACCGGTAAGATTGAAAATAATGAACCCCGGGAGCAAAATGCAACTTGCCCCCTTTTGTACTTAGCCGATATCTCCGCAAAACCACATCGTAAAATGTGTTTTCTGTGAGCAGCGAAATATTATATGGAAAAAACTCAGCTTGTGAATATTGCAGCGCATGCCCGTCTTTCATATCAAACATAGAGTAGTTACGAATCTGATAACCGTGCTCAGTGAAAACATCCTGCAGACGGTTGTTATAAATCCGAACGAAACTCTCATGGAGATTGGGTACGCCCACAGCCCTTCTGGCGTTCGTTACAGGAAAATAAGAGGTATTCAGTAATGATGCCGTAGAATACAAAGTAAGATCATAATTGCTGCGACTATTGGTCTGAACAGAAAATCCATGCTGCTTCAGAAAACTGTCGACATAACTGTTGTCATAGTTTAACGCTTGCTGCAATCCCCTCGTTCCCATGTATTCGTCGAAAACAATCAAATAAACATCCGGCTTTGTGGTCACCGTATTTAGAGACGTGTTATTAACCAACGAAGAAAGCTTGTCCTCTTTTTTAGGATCTGAGCTTCGTTTTATGATGAGTCCGACCTCGAACAATAAATAAACAATAAACAGCAGGTTGAGAAAATAAACGGTCCGTTGCTGCTTTTTTTCCTCTAGCCGATTAAAAATCAGTGAAATAAGAACGATTACTGCAAGTGCTGCCGCCATCGCGAGGAACAGTTTTCCTGAAAAATGTTCCTCGGTTCTTATAAAAAACCCTTGCCATGCACTCCAGAAATAAAAAAATGCACTGGCAGACAAACATAAGACCGCTGCTTTTTTCCTTGATCCGAGTAATGCCTGGGTAATTGCAAACACAACAAAGGTTATCAGCAGATAAACACAAGTCATCTCCAGTGCTGCATCCCATTTTACATAACCCCAATATCTCCTATATAACCGAATGACATAGAATATCGGCACCAGAAAAATGAAAATTGATCTCGTTTTAATAATTTGCGGCATCTTATTTGATCTGTCACTGATTATGGTGTTAAAATTAATAAGATTTACTGCGCAGCACAGCGTTGCCGAAAACTGTATTTAGAAATGAGCGTTCAGTTATTATATATCGATCCGGGAAGCGGCAGTATGCTGTTGCAATTTATCATTGGCGCCTGCCTTGGTGTCGTTTTCTTTTTTAAGACTATTGTTTACAGGATCAAATCAATTTTCCGCAAGGAAAAGAATGATACAGACACCACTTCTGAATCAAAATGACTGCAATAACCCGCCACCCTGCTTCTTACCGTGATCCTTCGGGATTTGTGTTTCGTCATTTTGGAGACATTTACCGCATGGTTAATATTTCGTACAAAGAGGATTACGACCTGCTGATGCAATCTGGTCTTTATACTTCATTGGCCGAAAAGAAAATAATGTTGTCGCACACCGATGTAACTGCACAATTTTCTTTAGCGCCAAATGCCTATAAAGTAATCCAGCCAGAAGCAGTTCCTTTCTGGACGTATCCTTATGAATGGAGTTTTGAACAGCTGAAACAGGCGGCGTTACTCACATTGCAGTTGAATAAACTGGCGCTGGCGCAAAATATGATTCTGAAAGATGCCACCGCTTATAATATTCAATTTGTAGCAGGCAAACCGATTCTGATCGACAGTCTTTCTTTTGAAAAATACACAGAAGGTGCTCCGTGGAAGGCTTTTCGCCAGTTCTGCACCCATTTTGTTTATCCGCTTTTGCTGCAAAGCAAAGTGGAAGGTCTGAACCCGGCTATCTTTAGCCAATACCCGGACGGCATTTCCGCGAAGCTAACGGCTTCTTTATTGCCAAAGTCTTCTAAATATAATCTCAACAATTGGCTCTATCTCTATCTGCCGGCCAAACTAGAAGGCAAACAAGACGATTCAGCCAAACAACGTAGCATTTCCGTTTCGAAAACGAAAATCCTGCAAAACATGGAACAGCTTTCCGGCTTTATTCAAAAGATGAAACCGCCGGTGGTACATTCCAACTGGAATCATTACTACAGCGAAACAATTCTTAGTCAGGAATATCTTCAGTTTAAGGAACAGACCGTTGCGCAATGGCTGAAAGAAAAATCGCCCAAAACCACAGTAGACGTAGGTTGTAACACAGGCGTATTCAGTTTTATTGCTTCACAAAACAGCGGGCAGGTTGTTTCATTGGATACTGATCCATACAGCATTGACCTGCTTTTTTTAATGGCACAAAAAGAGGGCGTAAAAAACCTGACAACTTTTGTAGGTGATATCTGTAACCCAGCTGCGGCGTTTGGCTGGAATAATGCGGAGCAAAGTGCGCTGCTAAGTCGCCTGAAAGGTGATATGGTTTTATCTCTGGCATTAATTCATCACCTGGCGCTGACGAAAAACGTACCACTTGAGATGATTCTGGAAACATTCGCCAATATCAGCACGCAATACGTGATCATGGAATTTGTTCCCAAGTCTGATCCGCGTTCGCAAACATTGCTGCAAAACAAAACGGATATTTTTCCGTCTTACACACAGGCAGATTTTGAAACTGTGGCGCAACAGTTTTTCACTATTGAAAAACAAACGCCAATGCAGGGAAGTGAGCGGGTACTTTATCTGCTTAAAAAAGGCCACCTCTAACTCCTCCGAAGGAGGAGAATTTCCGGCCCTAGGGTATTATCTCAGCGCGGTTGTCATGCAGAGCGGAGTCGAAGCATTATTGAATAGCCCACAAAAACACGAAAACCACAACGCGAGCTACTCACAAAACTCATTTCACGTCATTGAGCTCTGACGTACTATCCGGGAGCATCTGATAATTGGTGCCCAATACTTTGTTCATGATTACCCTTAAAACATTCACATTAGAAATACTGTCGTAAAGCGACTGATAATTTTTATCCGGGAAGTAAACAGCATTCAGGTTTCTGAACTTGGCGGCGAGATTTACAGTATCATAAGGCACACGATAGCCATGGTCGCTCAACAATAAAATGGCGGCGTTATGATCATAATGCAAAATGGAATCTACCAGCATTTTCATCTTCAGATTCGCATGTGCAACATTGTATAAATAATGCTGTGTACGATTGTGAAAAAAGCCATATTCCACGCTGTCGGGTGTGTATAAATTCCCATTTGGACCGTAATAAAACGGCGGATGCGGCATAGTGAGATGACAATAGACAAATACAGGTTTTTGCTTCGGCTCTTTTGCCTGCTCCATAACCCGATCCATCATTTTATTATTGTAGGTATTTGTACGATAGACCGCTTCGTCCGATTTCAGATGCAGCATCTGCAAATAATCTTTTACAAAAAGATCGTACAAAGTGTTTGCGGTAATAATTTCCGTTCCGCTCAATAAAAACTCATTCTGGCTCAATGCCGGCATATTGCCCACATCGAAATAAGAGCAATTATTAAACAGATAATCTTGCTGCACAAACGTCTTCACTACGCTGCTCTCTTTAATGTTTTTTATCGCCTGCTTATAATCCGCCGGGCGCACCGCTTTCGGATTAACGCCCGTGAGATAATTCGCGTTCAGAATCGAAGCCATTGAGAAGAATGTCTGCGGATAATTGGAACGGCTATGCTCCTGAATGGAAAAATTATGCGCACGCAAAAAGCTGTCGGTCGCTGCATTGTCAAATCCATAGTCTTCACGAAGCGATTTACTGCCTGCATATTCATCAAACAAAATGAAATAAACATTCCAATGTGTGGCAGCGGTTGTATTTGCCGATGTGGACTCCTGTCCGGCAACTACTTTTCGGTGATTAAAACTTTTACCGGTGATAACAGAAATATCGACCAGCAGATAAATCACAAAGAGCAGATTGAGATAGAAAACAAACTGTTGTTGCGTCTTGTCCCCGAGTTTTTTGAAAAGAAAATATCCAGCAATAATTGCAATGGTCCAGATCGCAAAAACGACCGGAATTTTGGAAAAGAAACCATCTGGAAATTGAGCTTTTGCCAGTCCTAATGTATCGCCCCAATAAAGCTGCAATAACAATATTAAAAAACAAAGAACCGCAGCACTCATCCTGTCTTTTGCAAACAGCCTGATGACGCGATATAACACTGCCGCTACCGCTAAATAAATCACGGAGAGCTGCAACACATCCTTTACACCCACTAACCCGAAATAATGTTGCCAGCCGTGTATCACAAAAAACAACGGCAACAGGAATGGAAATAATTTCCATTGCTTCAGTATGGCTTGCGGTGCAGGCATCAGGTAAAGATAATTGAGTTTATTGCTATTTTACGGCAGACATCACTCGCTTATGAAAAATTGGATCTTACTCTTGCTGATTTGTTTTGCTGTTCCTGCATTTGCGCAAAACAGCAACGAACAACAAATTCTTACGATGCTGGATGCACAGGTGAAAGAATGGAACAAAGGGAATATCGCCGGTTATATGCACGGCTACTGGGAAAATGACAGCCTGCTTTTTATTGGCAGTAACGGACCGCGCTACGGCTATACAACCACGCTGAAACGGTACCAGCAAGCCTATCCCGACAAAGCACACATGGGCACATTGACATCTACGATTACCAGCATGAAGCAACTTTCTCCGGAATATTATTTCATTGTAGGCAAATGGGCCCTGAAACGAAGCGCTGGCAACGTTTCCGGCAGCTACACGTTGTTATTGCGCAAAATAAACGATGTTTGGGTAATTGTTTGTGACCATAGTTCGTAAGGCAAAAAACGTATGATTAGTGGTATTTCCCTATAGCGTACATATCGGACAACAAATCATCAGGCTGCATGGAGTTTTCGAATTCCTGGGCATTTTTATTGCATTCCGTTACTACCTGTTTTTGCGTCGCCGGAAAGGTGATACGATCAATACGGAAAACAGACTTTTTATTGTAATCGGAGCCACGTTTGGTGCAGTTATTGGTTCGCATCTATTAGGTGCTCTGGAAAATATTCCGGAATGGATGGCAGCTACCAGCAAATGGCAATATCTCTATGGCAATAAAACATTGGTCGGTGGCGTACTTGGCGGATTATTCGGCGTTGAATCTGTAAAACTTTTAGTTGGCGAAAAACAGCGCAGCGGCGACCTTTTTGTTTTCCCATTGTTGCTGGGAATGATTATTGGCAGAGTCGGTTGTTTTAGCGCGGGCATTTACGAAGAAACGTACGGACTACCTTCAAAACTGCCATGGGCAATGGATCTGGGCGATGGTATCCTGCGACATCCCGTAGCTTTGTATGAAATTGTATTTCTGATTTTACTTTGGACTTCACTGTCTGTTTTGAATAAAAAAGAAAAACTGGATTCAGGTGCATTGTTCAAACTTTTCATGATCGGCTACCTGCTATTCCGTTTCCTGCTAGATTTTATAAAACCAGGCTGGCGTTACTGCCTTGGCCTCGGATCTATACAACTGGCCTGCCTTGCAGGACTTATTTATTATGGCCGTTATTTATTACGCCCCGCACTTTTACTGAAGAAAAAAGAATTGTCTTATGCCGGTTAGAAAATACACCTATTACGATTACACCATCAGCCTTTGTCCGGAATGCCTGAAGCGCATTGAAGCGAAGATTGTGTTTGAAGACAACAAAGTGTACATGCTGAAAACCTGCCCGGATCACGGGTTTCACAAAACACTCATTGCAACAGATGTAGCGTATTACAAAAACATCCGCAATTATAACAAACCTTCGGAAACGCCATTGCGCTTCAATACGAAAACACACTACGGCTGTCCATACGACTGCGGACTTTGTACCGATCATGAACAACACAGTTGTTTAACATTAGTTGAAATCACAGATCGCTGCAATCTGTCCTGCCCTACTTGTTACGCAATGTCTTCGCCGCATTACGGACGTCATCGTACGTTAGAAGAAGTAGAACAGATGCTAAAAATCATTGTGGCCAACGAAGGCGAACCAGATGTGGTGCAAATCAGTGGCGGCGAGCCAACAATTCATCCGCAGTTCTTCGAAATATTAGACATCGCCAAACGCCTGCCCATCAAGCATCTAATGGTAAATACAAATGGCATTCGGATTGCGCAGGATCCTGGCTTTGCAGAACGACTGGCGACGTATATGCCCGACTTTGAGATCTATCTTCAGTTTGATTCTTTCAAGCCGGAAGTATTAACGGCATTGCGCGGAAAAGATCTTTCAGACATCCGTTATAAAGCGCTGGAAAAACTCAATGAACTCAATCTTTCTACCACGCTCGTAGTGACGATGCAGAAAGGCATGAATGATGACGAGGCCGGAAAAATCATAGAGTATGCGCTGAAGCAGCGTTGTGTTCGTGGTGTTACTTTTCAGCCAGTGCAGATTGCTGGCCGATTTGAACATGAAAACGAAGAAAAAAACCGACTAACGCTTACGGAAGTGCGCGATAATATTCTATCCCAGACTTCGATCTTTCAGCCAAACGATATCATTCCTGTGCCTTGCAACCCTGATGCGCTCGCAATGGGCTACGCGCTGAAATTAAATGGCAATATAGTTCCGCTGACGCGCTACATTGATCCGGCTTATCTGCTGGACAATTCGAAGAATACAATTGTGTACGAACAAGACACGGTCTTGCACGATCATCTGATCAATATTTTCAGCACAGGTATTTCGGTAGATAAAGTGACCGAGAATATGCACCAGCTGTTGTGTTGTCTGCCTCAAATTTATGCCCCGGGCCTTTCTTACGAAAATTTATTCCGAGTTATCATTATGCGCTTTATTGACGCCTATGATTTTGATGTGCGGGCCATCAAAAAATCCTGTGTGCACATTGTGAGCAAAGACGGGAGAATCATTCCGTTTGAAACCATGAATCTGTTTTACCGCGATGACAAAGAAACTTACCTCAACGATCTTAAATCACGCTACGATAAAATTCAATTTTGAAAAAGCCATTCTTAATAATCGCAGGAATTAATCTGGGCATCACTTTGCTGGCTCTTTTTTCTATCCTCCACGATAGCAATTTCAATGCCGCATTTGGCATCGTCATACTGCTTATCGGTGCATTCAATGGCGTGGTTGGCGTGCTGCTATGCCTTATCGGCATGGCGGAAAAAGCAGTCATGAAATATGGGCTGGCGATGCTGGCAATTTCAGGTATCTATTTACTATCCGGTTTTACACTATGTAGTCAAACCAAAATTTCCGTAAATTGATAGGAACATTCTGCGTATGAAACCCGAGATGAAGAGAACTTTTATCGTCAATGCAGCCCTCGCCGGAATCATACTATTGTTTAGTCTGTTTTCGTCAAATGGCGGTCGCAATGATATCACCATAGCAATGGGAATTGGACTGCTGTTGCTGGCGCTGCTCAATATTTTTGCGGGTGTGGTGACTTTACTTGCCGCCATTGCTGATTCCAAAGGCCCCGCCAAACATTACGGCAGCGCTATGCTAATGGTCGCCGGCATTCTTCTACTTTGTAGCCTCACTTTTTGCAGTACCTCATCTTTTAGTATGTAAAGGCTATTCTTCGAATGAAAAAAGAGTTAAAAAGAATCGCAGCTTACGACGCAGTTGTTTTTTCGCTGGCACTCATACTTGCCCTGATCCTGCATATCGGTAGCGGCAAAGAACTTATGGCGTTTCTGGGATTAGGATTTTTACTGGTTGCTTTTGTCAATACCAGCATCGGAATTATTTTTCTTCTGGTCAGTTTTATCAATAAAAACATTGCCGTTCGCCGCTATGGCGCGTGCATGTTGCTATTGGCAGGCATTGCCCTGCTTTGTGGATTTTCCTTTTGTAGCGTAGCGCATATTCGTCTCTAAACCCCATTCTCTCCATGAATAAAGCTTTCGGAATTGTCTTGTTCATCAGTCTGGCCATCATTGCCATTGTAATGACCTGGGCAATGATCATGTTTCCCGGTCAGAATGATTCCATTGCAATTGCTTTTGGGGCTGCTACATTTGGGGCTGGCGTATTAAACCTTCTTTCAGGAATTATTCTTTTACTGATTAGCATTCGCAGAAAACCTTTGCGATATTATACTTACGCCTCGTTTATTCTTGCGCTAATGATGCTGCTTTGCGGCTTTTTAGTGATTTGGAAGGTTGCAGCGCAGCATTAGTCTGTCAATCAAATTTATTACTTTCACGATCCTAAAACAACCTTATGAAGAAGCTACACATCATTTTTTGCCTCCTATCCTTTTTCGCCCTATCCTGCAAAAAGAACAACGATTCTTCAATGAGCTATCAGGTAAATGGCGTTGCAAATCTCACGATTCCCAGTACAGGAACTTACGGCCTCCCTATCTCATTAGAATATGCTGCCGGTACTCAGGAACCGGTTTCAATCTCTATCACTGATCTGCCTAAAGGTGTTACAGCCAGTGCTTATCCGCAATCCGGTACGCCATCATTTGCAAGTCTGATCACATTCACTACAGATCCAACTGTCGCTACAGGCTCTTTTCCAATCAAGATTAAAACAACTGCTCAATCAGGCAGTGTGAAAGAATTATCTTGCTCCATTACAACAACCGCTGATTGCGCCAATGCAGTTAGTGGCTCCTATGAAGGTTCAAGTTGTGGCAGCAATCAATACACTATTGACGTGCAGGCCGACGCTGATAGAAACAACATAATTATCAAAAATTTTGGTGGCAACGCCACCATAAAGGCTAGTCTTGATTGTGCTTCGAAAACAATTATTATTCCAACCCAATACTATTATGGTAGCTATACCTGTTCTGGAACCGGCACATTTACCGACCAAAGTATCAACATCTCGTATACGATCAACTACGGAACCTCTTCCGACAATTGTACAATGAGTTTCCACAAATAATTTCACCAATTACAAAATACAAACGAAGAACGCCCCCCACAATTCTGTGGGGGGCGCTTTTTTATCTCTAGTTGTGAATCGTTCTTATTTACCCATTGTAGCAAGGAATTCTTCATTATTCTTTGTTCCTTTCATTTGCTGCATCAGGAATTTCATTGCTTCATCTGTATTCATATCAGAAATGTGATTACGGAGAATCCACATTTTATTGAGTACATCTTTATCCAGCAACAAATCATCACGACGTGTAGAAGAAGAAGTGATATCGATAGCAGGATAAATGCGTTTGTTCGCCAGTTTACGATCCAGCTGCAATTCCATGTTACCAGTACCTTTAAATTCTTCAAAGATTACCTCATCCATTTTAGACCCAGTATCGATCAATGCTGTAGCCAGGATAGTGAGCGAACCACCGTTCTCAATTTTACGTGCAGCACCGAAGAATTGTTTTGGTTTCTGCATAGCGTTTGCTTCCACACCACCACTTAATACTTTACCGCTTGCAGGTGCTACAGTGTTGTGTGCACGTGCCAGACGCGTGATAGAATCGAGCAGGATTACTACATCGTGACCAACTTCTACCAGGCGTTTTGCTTTTTGCAATGCGATGGTTGAAACTTTCACGTGTTTTTCCGCAGGCTCGTCAAATGTAGAAGCGATAACTTCTGCACGTACGCTGCGTTGCATATCTGTTACCTCTTCCGGACGTTCGTCAACGAGAACGATCATCAGGTAACATTCAGGATGGTTTTTTGCGATTGCATTTGCCACTTCTTTCAGCAGCATTGTTTTACCCGTTTTCGGTTGCGCTACGATGAGACCACGCTGACCTTTACCGATTGGCGTAAACAAATCCATGATACGTGTACCATAGCTGGCAGCAGCAGTATACAGATTCAGTTTTTCAAACGGGAACAATGGTGTGAGATAATCGAAAGGAACACGGTCACGGATTTCGTCTGGCAGACGGCCATTGATCGTTTCTACTTTCAACAGGGCGAAATATTTTTCACCTTCTTTCGGCGGACGTACGGTACCAGTAACAGTATCGCCCGTTTTCAGACCAAACAATTTGATCTGTGAAGGAGAAACATAAATATCATCCGGTGAGCTCAGATAGTTGTAGTCGCTGCTACGCAGAAAACCATAACCATCAGGCATCATTTCCAGAACGCCTTCGCTTACTACAGCACCGTCAAATTCTACATTGAAGTTGCCATATTGCTGCGCATCACGATTGCGGCGGTTATTATTATTGTTGGAATTATTGTTATTGTTGTTGGGATTATTGTTGTTGCCGGCATTCTGCTGATTCGGGAAGAATGGCTGCGGGCGCGGCGCTTCCTGTGCAATCGACTCTTGTGGAGGCTGTACTTCCGAAGTTTCTTCTACTGGCATAATGATCGGAGTTTCCTCTTCATTCTGCTCTGCGCTTTCTGATTCTTCCGCGTTATCGCCAGCAGACCAGTTGCCCGCTTCTGATTCGTGTGCACGCAACTCAGGTTGAAACTCGGTACGTGGTTTGCGGCCACGGCGTTTTTTCGGTTCGTCTTCTACTTCTGCCACAACAGGTACTGCTGCTTTTGGAGCAGTTTCTGCTACAGGCGCTGTTTCTTCTTCAGCTTCAGCTTTAGGTTTACGTCCACGACGTTTTTTCGGTTCGTCGTCTGTATTTGTATTCATATCGTTTTTGGTGTTTGGGGCGGCTGGAGCTTTTAAAGCCTGTTGATCGAGAATTTTATAGATAAGGCTTTGCTTGTCGAGCGACCGGGCGTTATTTATGTGTAAATGTTCTGCTACATCAATCAGCTCGGGAACGAGCATGTCGTTTAATTGCAAAATATCGTAAGGCATGTATATTCTTCTATGTAGTTTAAAAGATGTCTGAAAAAATTAAAAATTTAAAGACCAGTGGCGGGTGAGTTTGGTTAATATAGAAATGGGAAAATTCAGAAAAGACTGAAGAAAGATGAGGATCGAGTTGTGTGAAACCCTCGATTGCAAGATTACAAATGTTTTTCTAAAAAACTAAAAAAAATTTCCAATTACATTTTTTCTGTGGATATATATGCCGCAGCCATCCGCTGTAACGTCTTGTGGATAGGCGTATAAGCGAAATCAGGAAGGAACGTTAATAATTTACCGTTGTCATACCAGCACTGTTTTTGTGCATTGCGCGCAGACTCTTTTGTAATAGTAACGGTGGCTCCGGTAAATGCTGTTTTTAACATATTCCAGCGCCATAAAACACCAGTCATAAATGCACTGGCTTTAATACGTGGTGGTTTTTTATTCAGCACCTCTGCCATGATAGAAAAAATCTCTTTGTAAGAGAAATTACCTGCACTTAATATAAAACGCTCGGAATCAATATCGCTGTACATGAGGTTATACAAAGCATTTACGACATCCTTCACATCTACCCAACCATTAATGCCTTCAGTGTAAAATGGGAATTCATCTGCGGCCAGTTTCATCAATCGCGAAGAGCCATCGCTCCAATCACCTTCCCCGAGAATAATACCCGGATTTACAATTACCGCATTCAATCCTTCAGACATGCCGCGCCACACTTCCATTTCAGCATAATACTTGCTGAGACCATAGGCAGAATTATACCGGCTTTCTTCCCATTCTTCTTCTTCGGATATTTTCTTGGAAGCTACCGTACGCCCCAACGCCGCTACAGAACTTACATAGGCCAGTTTACGCACATTTTGTACCAATGCTTCATTTACCACATTTGCAGTACTTTCTACATTAGCATGCAGCATTTCTTCTTTTTTCTTCGGATGAAAAGAAACGATCGCCGCACAGTGAAATACCTCTTCCACTCCATCCATCGCCGATTCTACGTCGAAAACATCAAGCAGATCACACTTCATCCAGGAAACACCTGGCAACGAAATCAATTCTTTATCAGGAACTGTATTCCGGTACAAAGCGCGCACGGTTTTACCCTGGCCGCTCAGATGGCGTACCAGATGCTGCCCTACAAATCCGCTTGCTCCTGTAACGAGAATCATACAATAAAAGTCAAAAGTCAAAAGTCAAAATCAAAAAGTGAAACGTAAAACAATAGCTGCACTACATGAGCTTTGACGTTTCACCTTTTGACGTTTGACGCTTCATTTATGAAGATTGGAATTGCCGTAAAAAACGAACATCATTCTGCGAATATAAACGCAGGTCATTTACCTGATATTTTACCTGTGTAATACGCTCCACACCCATACCAAATGCAAAGCCAGTATACACTTCAGGATCGATACCGAAATTACGCAGCATGTTTGGATGTACCATGCCACAACCCAGAATTTCAACCCAACCGGTGTGTTTGCACAGGTTACAGCCTTTACCGCCACAAACCGTACAGGAAATATCCATTTCCGCACTTGGCTCTGTGAATGGGAAATAAGACGGGCGGAAACGTACTTTAGTATCTGGTCCGAACATTTCAGTCACGAAATAATAAAGTGTCTGTTTCAGATCAGCGAAAGAAACATTTTTATCAATGTACAAGCCTTCGCACTGATGAAAGAAACAGTGTGCACGTGCAGAAATCGTTTCATTACGGTACACACGTCCCGGACAGATCACGCGTACAGGCAGATTCCCTTGCTCCATAATACGTGCCTGTACAGACGAGGTATGCGTACGCAACACCCAGTCAGGATTTTGAGCAACGTAAAACGTATCCTGCATATCGCGTGCCGGGTGATGTTCCGGCATATTCAGCGAAGTAAAATTATGCCAGTCATCCTCAATTTCGGGACCGGTTGCCACACTAAAACCCAGTTTTTCGAAAATAGAAACGATCTCGTTTTCTACCACACGCAGCGGATGACGCGTACCCATCGGCAATTTCGTGCCCGGCAGCGTTTCATCGATAGAAGGGCCTTTCTTCTGGCTGTTTTCTGTCAAATGTTTAAATGCTTCGTATTGTGATTCCGCGAGTTGCTTAAACGCATTCAGCACCTGTCCGGCTTCTTTCTTTTGCTCAACAGGTACATTTTTCATTTCACCAAAAATCTGCTTCACAATGCCTTTCGTCCCTAAAAATTTGATGCGGTAAGCCTCCAGCTCAGCAGCATCTGCCGGCTGAAATGCTTTTATTTCCTGCTCATATGAGCTTATTTGCTCCTGTAAGGCTTCCATAATGGACAAAGATAGGCGGGTTTTGCGATTTATAAAGGGCGACGCAACGTCGATTTAATTTTGACATTCATCGGGTTTATGTAGTATTGCGGAACCAATTGTAAGTCCTTTTGGCATAATTTTTCATACATTAGAAGAAAAACCACAATATTATGAAACGCATCCTGATCGCACTAGCCTGCCTGATGATTGGAGTGGCCATGCTGCCATCCTGTGTGGCCAAGAAAAAATACCTTGCCGCACAATCGCGCATCAACCGTTTGCATGCTGATAGCCTGGATCTTTACCGTCAGGTACAGGAATTGCAAGGTCGTGTCAGTAAAATGGAGGCTACCAATGAATTTACAAATAACAAGCTGAATATGAGCCAGGAAGAGCTGGCTAAACAACAGAAAAAGCTGGCGCAACTTCAGGCGTTAATTGAACAACAACAAAGAAATACCGAGGCACTTCGTAAGAAAATAGCCGATGCCATGGCCGGATTTAGTGCCAACCAGCTGGCAGTAACCATGAAAAATGGTAAAGTGTACGTAAGCATGCAGGAAAGTCTGCTTTTCCCGTCAGGTAGTGCAAAAGTAAATGATAGTGGTAAAGCCGCACTCGCCACACTGGCAACAGTATTAAATCAAAATCCTGATATCAATGTGAATGTGGAAGGCCACACGGATAGCGTACCTATCAAAAAAGCTTATCCTGACAACTGGGCGCTGAGCGTAGCGAGAAGTACCGCCATTGCCAGAATATTAATTGACGATTACAAGGTAAACCCAGCAACGATCACCGCAAGTGGCCGCAGCAAATACGAACCAGTTGAAACCAACGAAACGCCGGAAGGACGCGCACACAATCGTCGTACGGAAATTATCCTGGAACCTAAACTGGATGAAATCATGAAGCTTATTGAAGGGCAACAGGTCCCGGCAACGGAGACGAAGTGATGTCTTTAAATCTTTAGAAAAATGTTTCTGTTTTATATGTGGAATGAGGTTGGCTTCGGTCAACCTTATTTTTTTGCGCGATGGGTTTCCCCGCAAAGATGCACAAGAGGCAGAGACGCTAAGCTATTTTTTCTCACAACGCTCGCTAAGGCGCTAAGCTCTTATTTAGATATAAAAAGCAGCCATTATTCTGACGTAATATTAAAAACGTAGTGCCGCCGTGAGAAATATCCGGCTCGCTGCGGGAAAAAACCAAGAGCCAGAGACGCTAAGCTATTTTTTCTCACAACGCTTGCTAAGGCGCTAAGCTCTTATTTAGATATAAAAAGCGGCCATTATCCTGACGTAATATTAAAAACGTAGTGCCGCCGTGAGAAATATCCGGCTCCCTGCGGGAAAAAACCAAGAGCCAGAGACGCTAAGCTATTTTTTCTCACAACGCTTGCTAAGGCGCTAAGCTCTTATTTAGATATAAAAAGGCAGCCATTATTCTGACGTAATATTAAAAACGTAGTGCCGCCGCGAAAAATATCCGGCTCGCTACGGGAAAAAACCAAGAGCCAGAGACGCTAAGCTATTTTTTCTCACAACGCTTGCTAAGGCGCTAAGCTCTTATCTAGATATAAAAGCAGCCATTATCCTGACGTAATATTAAAAACGTAGTGCCGCCGTGAGAAATATCCGGCTCGCTGCGGGAAAAAACCAAGAGCCAGAGACGCTAAGCTATTTTTTCTCACAACGCTCGCTAAGGCGCTAAGCTCTTATTTAGATATAAAAAGCAGCCATTATCCTGACGTAATATTAAAAACATAGTGCCGCCGTGAGAAATATCCTGCTCGCTGCGGGAGAAAACTTTGCTCCTTAGACTGGTCGTCCTGAGCGGAGCGTGAGGATGCGGAAAACCCCAAATTTAATTCACAAACAACACCATTTCAACGTATCAACCTATCAACCTTTTAACCTAAATTGTGTATCTAAACTGATTTTCCATGAATCGAGCGATCCGTAAGGTAGCGGTCATAGGTTCCGGCGTAATGGGATCCCGTATTGCAGCACATTTTGCAGGTATTGGCGCACAGGTTTTATTGCTTGACATTGTTCCGAAGGAACCAAATGACGCTGAAAAAGCAAAGGGTTTGACTTTAGAAAGCAAAGCGGTGCGCAACCGTATTGTCAACGATGCTTTGCAGGCTACATTAAAAAGCAAACCTTCTCCAGTTTATACCAAAAGCGTGATCGCCCGCATTACCACTGGCAATATCGACGATGACCTGCCGAAGATTGCAGATTGCGATTGGGTAATTGAAGTGGTGGTGGAAAATCTGGGCATTAAACAACAGACGTTTGAAAAAATAGAAAAATACCGCAAACCGGGCACACTCATTACTTCCAATACTTCAGGCATTCCGATTCATCTGATGACTGAAGGAAGGAGCGAGGATTTTCAGCAGTGCTTCTGCGGTACGCACTTCTTCAATCCGCCACGCTATTTGCGCTTACTCGAAATAATTCCGGCACCAACCACAAAGCCAGAAATTATCGATTTCCTCATGGACTACGGCAGCCGGATGCTCGGCAAAACAACTGTACTCTGTAAAGACACGCCGGCATTTATTGCCAACCGCGTGGGTGTATTCGGATTTATGGCTGTGTTTGCTGCGATGCAAAAACTGGGACTAAATGTGGATGAAGTAGATGCACTTACCGGACCGATTATGGGCCGTCCAAAATCCGCTACATTCCGCACCGGCGATGTGGTGGGTTTGGACACATTGGTACACGTGGCAAAAGGGTTAGTTGAAAATGCACCGAACGATGAAGCCATTGCATTGTTTAAACTCCCGCCATTCCTCGAAAAAATGGTGGAAAATAAATGGCTCGGCGACAAAACGGGACAAGGTTTCTACAAAAAAGTAAAAGGAGAAAAAGGCAAGTCAGATATTTTGACGTTGAATCTTCAAACGATGGAATATGAGCCGAAGCAAAAATCAAAATTTGCGACCATCGAGACAGCTAAACCAATTGAAGATCTCAAAACAAGATTGAAAGCATTGTACGCAGGACAAGATAAAGCGGGCGAATTTTACCGTGAATTCCATCATCTGCTGTTTGGCTATGTTTCCAATCGCATTCCTGAAATTTCCGACGAACTATATAAAATCGATGATGGGTTGAAAGCCGGCTTCGGATGGGAAATTGGCGCATTTGAAAGTTGGGACGCACTCGGTGTAGAGAAAGTATTGGCCAACATGAAAGCTGCAGGCATACAAGCTGCACCGTGGGTACAGGAAATGCTCGATGCCGGTAATAAAACTTTTTACAAAACAGAAAACGGACAACGTAAGTACTACGATATTCCAAGCAAATCATACAAGGTTATTCCGGGCACGGGATCGTTTATCATTCTGGAACATCTGGATGAAAAAGTTATCTGGAAAAACAGTGCGTGTAAAGTGGTAGACATCGGTGATGATGTGATTGCTGTAAGCTGGAATACAAAAATGAATGCCATTGGCGGCGAAGTGCTGGAAGGCGTACAAAAAGCCGTGGCGCTTGCCGAACAAAATTATAAAGGGCTCGTGATTGCCAACAGCGGCGCCAATTTCAGCGCTGGTGCGAATGTGGGCCTCATCTTTATGTTTGCCGCAGAACAGGAATATGATGAACTTGATTTTGCAGTTCGTCAATTCCAGCAAACAACCATGCGCCTCCGTTACAGCAGCGTTCCCGTTGTGGTAGCACCACACGGCATGGCATTGGGCGGCGGTTGTGAAATGTGTTTGCATGCGGATGCCGTTCAGGCGGCAGCGGAGTCTTATATCGGGCTGGTGGAAGTTGGCGTGGGTCTGATTCCTGGCGGCGGCGGTTCTAAAGAAATGGCATTGCGTGCTTCAGATCGCAATATCAAAGAAGATATCGAAGTCAACTATCTGCAGCAATTGTTCATTAACCTCGGTACCGCAAAAGTTTCTACTTCGGCCCACGAAGCATTTGAAAACTTTATCCTGAGACCAGGCATCGATCAAATTTCCATCAATCCGGATCGTCGCATCGCTGACGCCAAACGTAAAGTATTGCAATTGCATGAACTAGGCTATACGCAGCCGGCACCACGCCATGACATTAAAGTACAGGGTCGCGGTGGATTAGGCGGCATTACAGCTGGTACGCATGCTATGTGGCGCGCTAATTACATTTCTGATTATGATTTACTGATTGCCAATAAACTCGCGCATGTAATGTGCGGTGGCGACTTATCGGCTCCTACATTGGTCAGCGAACAATATCTGCTTGATCTGGAGCGGGAAGCATTCCTTAGCCTTTGCGGCCAGCGAAAAACACTGGAACGACTGCAAAGTATTTTACAAACAGGGAAACCATTAAGAAATTAACAAGAGCTTGTCTGTTAAAAGCGCCGGGAAATCCTGGCGCTTTTGCAACTTTATACTACATAAACCTAGAGGGATTATTTGTGAAAAAATTTATGTCGAACGATTGGTCTGCGATTTATAGCCTTGCTCCGCTGAAAAAACTTCAGCGATTGTTTTTATGCCTGCTGCTTTCACTGCCGCTAGTTACAGCTGCGCAATCCGACCAGATGTCGCAGGCGCGCCAATATGCAGAAGCTAAGGAATACGCCAAAGCGATCGATATCTATGAAAAACTGTATGACCAGACACCGACTAACCAAGATCTTTATCATGAATATTACAATGCACTAATTGCAACAGAAGATTATAAAAACGCAGAAAAGCTGGTGAATGATCAGATAAAAATGCGTCCGCAAAGTCCGCTGTTATTCATTGACCTCGGTAAGATTTATGACAAAACCGGCAAAAGTAAAAAGGCCGAAGACCAATATGACAAAGCCATTCAATACATTAACGGCGACGATCTGCTGACCACGCAAATGGCCAATAGTTTTACTGCGGCCGGCAAGGAAAAATATACCATTGCAACGTATGAACGCGCGCAGGAATTACTGCATAATCCATATATCTACGGCAATGCGCTTGCCCGGCTTTATGCCAAAAACGGAGATGTCGACAAAGCGGTTAATACATTACTAAATGCAGGTCCGGCGCAGATTGGCGGCATTGAAGATACAAAAGCGACGATGCTGGAATTATTCGGCGGGGATGATCAAAAATTGCTGACGGCTCAAAAAACTTTGGTAAAACGGATCAATGCACAACCGGAAAATCCATATTACGCAGATCTGCTTACCTGGTTATTTACACAACGTAACGACTGGGATGGCGCGCTGATCCAGATTCAGGCAATAGATGAACGCAACCGGGAAGGTGGCCAGCGCTTGCTGGATTTTGCCCACGAAGCAAACCGCCAGCAACAATATGACATTGCAGTAAAGGCGCTGGACGCAGTGGTGGCAAAAGGAAACGACAAGCCGTATTATATTATTGCAAAAGCTGAAAAGTTGAGTATTCAGCTGGATCAGCTGCAAAATAATCCGCAGTACAAACCAGAAGATGTAAGCAGACTTGCTAAAGATTATGACGCTTTTCTTGCCGAAGCACCGCAGTATTATGCTACTGAAACAGTAAGCGATTATGCGCTGCTGGAAGCACAATATGACAACAATCCTCAAAAAGGAATTGACCTGCTCACCAAAGCGATTGCACAACCCAATGCCAGAAAGGATTTCGTTGGCAGCTGCAAATTGCAGATGGGCGACTATTATATTCTCGCCGGTAGAATCTGGGATGCGTCATTAATCTATAGTCAGGTGGATAAAGCTTTTCGTGAAGATGCGCTTGGTGAAGAAGCACGTTTCCGGAATGCAAAACTGGCGTATTATCGTGGCGACTTTCAGTGGGCGCAGGGCCAATTATCGGTGCTTAAAGCATCAACTTCTGAGCTGATTGCGAACGACGCTTTGTACCTCTCTGTTTTGATTACGGAAAACATTCCCCCGGATAGCAATCTGGTTCCACTCAAACGTTTTGCGTATGCAGATCTTTTACTGTTCCAAAATAAAGATCAGCAAGCAGAAGCTTTGCTGGACAGCATTTCACAGGCATTTCCAAAACATCCGCTGAATGACGATATCCTTATGCTGCGTGCGAAACTTGCCGAGAAGCATGGCGAATACACCAAAGCGCTGGATTATTTAAAAACGATTTACATCCAATACGGGAAAGATGTACTCGCCGATGACGCTGTTTTTAAAACTGCTGAAATTTACGAAAAGCGACTGCATCAAAATGATCAGGCAAAAACTTTCTACGAAAAACTGATCATTGAATATCCAGGCAGCACGTATGTGCAAACTGCCCGAAAAGAACTGCAGGCAATGCAGGCGAATCCGTAAAATCGCTGATTTTTTGATCGCTGGTGTCTGATTTTTTTAAAGAGTAAAAGCAATTTCGGCAGAACACTTTATACTTACAATTACCAAAGACGAAATCAGATATCAGAAAATAAGCGATCAGACATTCCAAAAGATTGGCATTGAATTTGCTTTACATCCGGCAAAAATCGCCGTATGCAGCATTGGCCGATATCACGTGCTTATTTTTGGGAGAAAGCCCCATTTTTCAGAATACTTATTCCGTTTATTGCCGGTATTATTTGTTATGACCGATTTGCGATTTTCAACAATATCCATGCCGTCACATCCTTTACAGTAGCAGCTTTCGCTGTAGGTTTCCTACTTCTCTCTAAAAAGAAATTATCGATTTCAGTTGCCAGGAAAATCAACAGCTCAGCAATATTTGTTTCACTCTTCTTTATTGCACTGATCATTTCATTTGCCCATGATGACCGGCAAAAAAGCGACTGTTTTGCGCACCAAATGGTAACAGCAGAAGCCTGGAAAGTTCAGGTAATCGCACCACCTCAGGAAAAAGAAAAAACGCGGAAGTTAAAAGTGTCTGTTCAAAATGCGCTATGCGGAGATTCCAGCAATATTGTTTCCGGCAAAGCATTCTTGTATTTGTATAAAGACAGCTCATTCAACGTACACGAAAATGACCAGCTGATTATCCCTAACCATTTTCAGCCCGTCAAAAATGCAGGCAATCCCTTCGAAATGGATTATGCAAGATTCGCAGCCAGAGACAATTTTTACTTCCAGCAATTTCTTTCACTACACGACGTTGTGCTACTGCCCGATCATTCCAAACCTGGCTTACTGGCGCAAATACATCAATTCAGCCTGAATCAGCTGGCGCGCTTCATTAAAGACAAACCAACACTCACGTTGCTGCAGGCAATGCTGGTTGGCGAAGACAACGCGCTAGACGAGGATACACGGCAAGCATATTCACAGACAGGCATCATTCATATTGTGTCGATTTCAGGATCGCACGTCGTGCTTCTCTTTTATATTATTTGTGCCTTATTTGCCTGATTGCGACACAAAAAATATACAGCTCTAAAATACCTGCTTGCTATTATTCCTATCTGGATTTATGTTCTAATGGCAGGGGGTGCCCCTTCCGCCGTTCGCTCGGCGGTGATGTTTAGTATGCTCACCGTTGGGATTGTCTTGCAGCGCGATCACAATCCACTAAATACATTATTTGCCGCAGCATTCATTTTACTCGTCATCAAGCCGACATGGCTTTTCAGTGTGGGCTTTCAGCTTTCTTTCCTCGCAGTCTTGTCGCTGATTGTTTTTTACAGTCCGCTTTGCAAATTGATTCAGCCTGGCAATAAAATATTACGTTGGTTATGGAATGCTTGCGCAGCAAGTATCGCAGCCGAATTATTGGTCGCCCCGCTTGTGCTTTACTATTTCCATTCATTCCCTGCAATGTTTCTGATTGCCAATATTGTTGCATCCATTTGTATGTCGGTACTACTGATCGCTGGCATTGCGCTTATTGCTGTGTGCTGGAGCACTACGTTCGCAACATTGATTGCATCTTGCTGTTCGCTGATCACACTCATATTCAACAAGATCATTTTTGCGCTACAGGCCTGGAGCCCGAATAGTTTTAACCGGTTTCAATTTTCCGCAACGGAAATTTCACTGTTCTACTTTATTATTATTTGTTGTTCGGTCTGGATTTTTCATCAAAAAAGGAAAATGTTATTAGTGGCCATGTCGTTTGGCTGCACATTTACGGCACTTTTAATTCTCGACAAATGGCAATCTTTACACCAACATTTACTGATTGTCTACAACACCGGTAAAGCACAAAATGCCGAGCTCATTGTGGGCCGCAGCTTCAGCACCTTACTAAAAACAGATACGCTGAAAGAAAATTTCGCTGTGCGGAATGCACACACAGGTTTCCACCTTACCAGACAGAAAGCAATTTCATCCGACGCATTTTTTATCGGAAACAAAAAAGTGCTGGTTTTAAAAACATCACCGGAAAGTGGCGAACCTTTTCCGGTTGACATACTCATCATAGGCAAACCACTAAAGAAAACCGATTTCTTAGATGCGTATACTATTTTCAAACCAGGACAAATAGTACTGCCGTCCGGCCAACCCAAACAATTGACAACCGCATGGAAGGATTCGTGCAGCGCACACCACATTATACTTCATGATGCCGCTGAACATGGTTGGTACTATAGCCAATGAAATTTCTTCTTTAATAGCATGGAGGGCCGGTCCTAAAAACATAAAAAAGCAACATATAAAAGCGTTGTGTTTTAAGTTTTGTTTAATTCCGCAGTATCTTTGCGGCAAATTTCCACGCTTTTAAAGTTTTTTTCATGAATCGTACTATCCAGTCCGCTCTGATTTCTGTTTTCTACAAAGATGGTCTTGAACCAATTGTGCGCAAACTGCACGAATTGAACGTAACCATCTATTCTACCGGCGGTACCCAAACTTTTATCGAACAACTCGGTATTCCTTGCCGTACTGTAGAAAGCGTTACCAGCTATCCGTCCATTCTCGGCGGCCGTGTAAAAACATTGCACCCGAAAGTATTTGGCGGTATCCTGGCGCGTCGCGATTTTGAAGACGATCAGAAACACGTGGCTGAATATGAAATTCCTTTCCTGGATCTCGTGATCGTTGATTTGTATCCATTCGAAGAAACACTGAAACAAACTGACGAAGAAAAACTGATCGTTGAAAAAGTAGATATCGGTGGTCCGTCAATGATCCGCGCTGCAGCGAAAAACTTTAAAGATGTTCTGGTAGTTGCCGCGAAAAAAGAATACGCCGCACTGGAACAACTACTCGATGAACAAAAAGGTGAAACTACCATTCAACAGCGTCGCGCTTATGCAGCGAAAGCATTTGAAGTAGTGGCTCACTATGATGTAGCAATCTCTGATTATTTCAATGCTACTTCCGAAACGGAGAGCTTCCAGATTTCTGCTACGCCAAAACAACCTTTGCGTTACGGCGAAAACCCACATCAGGCTGCTGCTTTCTATGGCAACATTGATGAAATTTTCGAAAAACTGAATGGTAAAGAACTTTCTTATAATAACCTGGTAGACGTTGATGCTGCTGCGCAAATCATTTCTGAATTTGAACAACCTGCATTTGCGATCATCAAGCATACCAACGTTTGTGGCGTTGCAGAACGCGATACTGTAGAACTGGCTTGGGAAGCGGCGCTGAGCGGTGATCCTGAAAGTGCGTTCGGTGGTGTACTGGCTACAAACCAGACTGTAAACGCTGCTGTCGCTCAAAAAATCAGCGAACTGTTTTTTGAAATTCTGATTGCACCTGCATTTGATGAAGATGCATTGCAAATCCTGAAAGGCAAAAAAAACCGTATTCTGCTGCAACAAAAACAAAGCTTCTACCCTAACCGCGAATTCAAACGTATTCTGAACGGCGTACTGGTACAGGAAGCTGATAAAACAAACTTCGCGGCATGGAAAGAATCTGGCGCCCGTGAGTGTTCTGCAAAAGAAAAAGAAGATCTGGTATTCGCCAACATCGTTTGTAAACACCTGAAATCAAACGCTATTGCTCTGGTGAAAGACAAACAACTGATCGGTAAAGGTTGTGGTCAGACCAGCCGTGTAGATGCACTGCGTCAGGCAATTGAAAAGTCAAAACAATTCAACTTTGACCTGAAAGGCGCGGTACTGGCTTCTGATGCATTCTTCCCGTTTGATGACTGTGTACGCATGGCTCATAAAGAAGGTATCACTGCTGTGATTCAACCAGGTGGTTCTGTTCGTGATAACGACAGCATCCAGTTCGCAAAAGAAAATGGCCTGGCAATGGTGTTGACTGAAGTACGTCACTTCAAACACTAATTTTTGTTGTGGCGATTGACTGATAGTTATTAGATTTATAGCAGCAGATGCTGTGTCTGTCACTATCAATTTTTCGCCTGCATGGTCTCGATCTTAATTGACGATAATATACTGCTCCGCTCGTATCAGCCTGATGATGCGGCGGAGCTTTTTCTTGCTATCAACGGATCCCGCCTGCATCTGCGCAAATGGCTTTCCTGGGTGGATTCTACATTAAAGCCTGAACATTCCGTCAATTTCATACAGCAATCGCTCATCGATCAGCACGATCAACGCGCTTTGTCGCTTGGTATTTTCCACGATCGCCAGATCATTGGTGGTATCGGATTACACCATTGGGATCATTATCTGCGTAAAGCTGAAATCGGATACTGGATTACGAAAGAATTTGAAGGGAAAGGACTTATTACGAAATGTACGACCCGGTTTATTGATTTCGCATTTCAAAAGATCGGCCTGAATAAAATTGAATTGCGTTTCATGCCGCATAATCAACGCAGTGCAGCTGTTGCGGAAAGACTAGGCGCAAAAGTGGAAGGCATCATTCGCCAAAGTCATCTCTTTAATGGCAAACTGGAAGATATTGTGGTGACGGGAATTTTGAAGGATGAATGGGCGCATCGTTGATTTTCTGATCGCTGATGTCTGATTTTTTCCCGCAGCAAAACGTATTTTTTCTCGCAAAGACGCAAAGGCACAACGCCCTGCCCGCGCTTGTCACCATGAGCGAAGTCGAAGGGTTTCTCACGACAACGCAGGGACACAGCGCCCACATAACGTGATCACAAACTATTTATTTGCTTGTATGAAATCCGCCAAAAACGTAGTGCCGTTATGTCGCCGCGAGAAATAAAACTTTGCCGCTTTGTTCCCTTATTTTGCTTTGCTTGAAATCTATTTAATGCTTTACTCTCCTGGAACAAAAAAAAGGATTAAAAAGTCAATTCGGATTCTTACGCATTGCCCGATTTAACCTTTTAACCCTTTAACTAGTTAACTAAATCAACTTATCCTTCCTCCGAATCACGATGCACTTTATCCCATAACTGCGGAATGCGCTTGATCCAGTTGAGTTCTTTCATTTTTTCACGGGCTTCTTCTACCGGACTGCCAAAGTAGATTTTACCACCTTCCAGGCTTGCCGGCACACCACTCTGAGCATACACCACAGCGCCCTTGCCAATCACCAGATCTTTGTTCACACCCACTTGTCCCCAGAGAATTACTTCATCTTCGATAATTGCTTTACCTGCAATACCAACCTGCGCAGCAAACAAACAGTTTTTACCAATCACGGCACCGTGACCAATATGAATCTGATTATCCAGTTTCGTGCCCTGTCCAATGATCGTATCGCCGCTCACGCCTTTGTCAATAGTACAGCTGGCGCCAATTTCCACATCATCTTCGATAATTACGCGACCACAACTTTCCAGTTTATCATACTGTACCGCACGGTCTTTACGACGTTTAAAGTAAAATGCATCCGCACCAATTACCGTTCCTGCATGGATGATGACATTATCGCCAATCACTGCATGATCATAAATAGTTACGTTCGGATGAATAATGCAATTACGGCCAATACGCACATGATTCCCAACAAAAACACCCGGCTGTATAATCGTGTCCTCTCCGATCAGCGAAGAATCGCTAATCAGCTTATTAGACGGTTCAAACGGACGAAAATGTTTGACCAGTTTTACGTATGCAGTAAACGGATCATTGATTACCAATAAAGTTTTTCCTTCCGGGCAGTCAACTTCTTTATTGATGATGATCACAGTTGCTGCAGAATTCAGACATTTGCTATAGTATTTCTCAAAGTCGACGAAAGAAATGTCGCCGTTCGTTACTTTATGTATTTCATTAAGACCGGTGGCCATTTGAGACTGGTTGCCTACCAGCTTTGCTCCTATAAATTCAGCGATCCATGTCACCGAAACTGGCTGCTCAAACTTCATATGTATTAAGTTTGCGCAAAAGTAATATGATAATACCGCAATTTGTCAATTTTCGTAGTCCGATAATTTAAGCGATGAAACCCAACTACATCAACATCAACGGTCACATAACAGACGCAGACCTGGCGCAGGTAAGCCACGACAACCGTGCATTCCGCTACGGTTACGGGCTGTTTGAAACCATGTTGATTCAGGATGGGCAAATCCCCTATGCGACACTACACTGGCAACGACTGTTTCGAGGGCTGGAACGATTGTTCTTTACGCTTCCGCCGCATTTTACCACCGAATACCTTGCGGAAGAAATTGTACGCACAGTCAAAAAGAATAAATGCGAAAAGCTTTGCAGAGTGCGATTGCAGGTATTTGCAGGCAGTGGCGGTCTTTACGATGGCAAATCTCAGATTCCGGAATTTCTCATTGATTGTTTTGAATTGCAGCCGCATGTTTTAAAGCTCAATGAAAACGGCCTTGATGTGGGCATTGCATCAGAAATTGTAAAGAATAACGATAGTCTTTCCAACCTCAAGACATCAAACGCACTCGTATATGTAATAGCGGCGCAGCAGGCAAAACATAAAAAATGGAATGATGCACTGATCTGCAACGCTGCCGATAATATTGTGGAGAGTACTATTTCCAACATCTTTTGGGTCAAAAATGAAAAAGTATACACGCCACCCCTCTCAGATGGCTGTGTAGCGGGCGTGATGCGTCAGTTTATCATCAACAGACTATTGACGCAAAAAACAATTGTGATCGAAAAGTCTTTATCGGCTTCAGAATTGGGGAATGCGGACGAGCTTTTCCTGACAAACGCAATCCGCCGATTAAAATGGGTAAAATCGGCTACAAACATTGATTTTCGCCACGATTTCACCCGGCATCTCTACTTCGAAATATTCAAATAACAAGCACATATTTTGGAATGACCCTTAATTTCTTTCTTCTTCATTCCTAAACACATTATTTTCTTTTAACAAGCATACAAGACACCCTGGCATGGTTCTTAATCGCTTCGCATGGAAATGATAGTTATGAAAAAGATTATTTGTTTATTCGGAATTGGATTAATGGGCATTAGCGCCACAAAAGCACAGCATATCAGCCTCGGCCCTGAAGCCGGACTCAACCTCTACAGCATCTCCGAACGTTTCGACGGAAGCAAAGAATCAAACAGACTGATTCCTGGTTTCAAAATCGGCGGTGTGGTAGACTTTGGACTGACTCGTCATTTTTCTATCCAGCCAGGTATGTTCTTCACGACAAAAGGAGCCGTGGATAAATCAACAGACTATACTACAGTAGGCGCTACAACGACCTCAGTAACCACCAGAGACCAACTTTGGCTCAACTACTTTGAAGTACCGGTAAATTTCCTTTATAAATCTAATTATTCTCACACAGGACGATTCTTCGCTGGAGGCGGCCCATATATGGCAGCACTCTTGGGTGGTAAAATAAAAAATGAACGCACCCGTACTGTTTCCAATGACAATGGAACCACTACCAATCATACGTCAAACACATACTCGGTAAACATAGGTAATAACCCAAATACAGACGATATACGCGGCGGCGACGTTGGTATCAATATGCAATGTGGTTATGAATTCCGCAGTGGTTTGTTGCTCCGTTACAATCTCGGTCTGGGTATCGCAAACGTAATGCCAGCCGGTGATGCAGACAACTCCATGCACAATATCGGTATGAGTTTTACTGTTGGTTATTTATTCAGAGTACACTAAGTTTTTCCTCTCATATATATATTCTCCTCCAAAAAGGTTGCCACTTTCCCCAGGCAACCTTTGTTCTTTATGGCTGATCGCTGATTGGGTTCGTACAGACGTTGCATGCAACGTCTCCAAAAAATTCATCTTGCAACGGCACGGTGCCGCAAAGGCACAGGATTGACCATTCACCATTGACGTTTCACGTTTCACCAATATCAAACATAATACAGACGTTGCACGCAACGTCTCCAAAAAAATCAACTGACAACTCACCACTCACCGTTTTTCCTAAATTTGCAGTCTATGACTAAAAAAGTACGTGTACGTTTTGCACCGAGCCCAACAGGTGGATTGCACCTTGGCGGCGTGCGCACCGTTTTATATAATTATCTCTTCGCTCGTCATCATGGCGGCGATTTTGTACTGCGTATCGAAGACACCGACCAGACTCGTTTTGTAGAGGGTGCTGAAGAATATATTGTGAATACTTTGGAATGGTGCGGCATGACTCCGGATGAAAGTCCGCAGAGAGGTGGACCATATGCACCATACCGCCAGAGCGAACGCAAACCGATGTACCGTCAGTATGCGCAGCAGCTCGTTGATCAGGGCCATGCATATTACGCATTTGATACACCGGAAGACCTGGAAAAAATGCGTCACGATCTGAAGACTACGGAAAATCCAATGCCGCAGTACGATGGTAAAACACGTATGAGCATGCGCAATTCTCTGTCTCTTTCAAAAGAAGAAACAGACGCGCTGATCGCAAACGGCACACCATATGTTGTCCGCATTAAAATGCCACAAAACGAAACGGTGATTTTCCACGATATGATTCGCGGTGAAATCAGTTTCGATACCAATATCAGCGACGATAAAGTATTGCTGAAAGCAGACGGTATGCCAACGTACCATCTGGCCGTAGTTGTGGATGATTATTCCATGAAAATTACGCACGCTTTCCGTGGCGAAGAATGGCTGCCAAGCGCGCCTGTGCACCTTTTGCTGTGGCGTTATCTCGGCTGGGAAAATGATATGCCGGAATGGGCGCATCTGCCACTTATCCTGAAGCCTGATGGCAATGGTAAGCTCAGCAAGCGTGATGGCGACCGCCTCGGTTTCCCAGTATTCGCGATGGACTGGACTGATCCCAAATCTGGTGAGGTAACTACAGGTTTCCGCGAACGTGGTTTTTTACCGGAGGCGTTTGTAAACCTGCTGGCAATGCTGGGCTGGAACGATGGCACCAACCAGGAAATTTTCTCAATGGATGAATTGATCGAAAAATTTTCCATTGACCGCGTACATAAAGGCGGCGCAAAATTCGATTTCGAAAAAGCAAAATGGTTCAACCACCAGTACATTCAACTGATGGAAACCAGAAAACTTACTAGTCTTGCGATTCCATTCATCGAAACACACGGTGTAAAAGTGGAAAATGACGCCCATCTTCAGGAAATTGTGGAGCTGATCAAAGAGCGCTGCAGCGTGCTTTCTGAATTTTGGGATCAGGGGCATTTCTTCTTCGAAAGACCAGAGATCAAAGAATTGCCGGCAATTCAGGATAAATGGAATGAAGCAAAAAAAGCATTCTTCGAAAGCTGGGCAAATACTCTTTCAAATCTGGACGTATTTAATCAGGTTGCTATTGAACAAAGCTTCAATGACGCATTGCAGCAAAATGGCCTCAAAAAGGGAGATGCGATGCTTCCGTTCCGCATAATGCTCGTTGGTGGCAAATACGGTCCGGGGGTATTCCACATCGCGGAACTGATCGGCAAAGAAGAAACTATAGGCCGCATCTACGCCACTTTAGCACTACTTAATTAAATAAGTTTTTTCTAAAATATTTATTGAGCCACGTGATGTAAATCGCGTGGCTTTATTTTATATTTATAGTAACATGCGTCTACCCCATTTATTCACACCGATCTCAGTTTTTCTGCTGCTGCTTTGCGGATGGAACGCAAAAAGTCAGAAGATAAATCTGAAAACAATAAATGACACTGCCTATATCAGTGATCACAGCAACGACTTCACATTTCGGCTGTACGGATCACGAAAGTACACCAGCTATACCCTGCGAGACCACGATAAGGACACCAAGCTTGCTTATAAACCGAACGATAATTATAATCTGGGCTTCGGTTTCAACTACAAATTCATCGGTCTGAATATTGGTCTCAATTTTCCGTTTATCAACCACGATGATGATAAATACGGCACGACGAACTACCTCGACGTGCAATCTCATATTTACCTCCGCAAGCTAACCGTTGATTTATGGGGCCAATACTACAAAGGGTTCTATCTATCCAATCCGTCAGATGCGCTCAGCAATTTCAATGCAAGCAGCTATCCGATACGTCCGGACATTCATTTGCTGGCTTTAGGCATAGATCTGCAATATATTTTCAACGATGAGAAATTCTCATTCCGCGCGGCATTTTTACAGAATGAATACCAGAAAAAAAGTTCAGGTTCCTGGATGCTGGGCGGCAGTATTTACAATGTTTTCCTCCGCGGCGATACAGCTTTCGTTCCTACACACTTCGTAAAACCGGAGAACGACGCCAATTACTATTTTAATAAGTCAAACATTTACAGCATTGCGGCTGGCGGGGGTGGTGCTTATACTTTTGTGATCAAACAACATTTCTTTATCACGGCATCCGCCATGCTGGAAGCGGGTTTCAACTACACTGTAATGAAAAATACCTGGTCCGACACCAAAGACGATCGCGGCGGACCTCAATTAATCACGACGGTACGTTTCGCGGCAGGTTATAACTCTGAAAAATATTTTGCCGGTATTCATATCGTAGATATGAATAGTCTGAGCGGCTCTCCTATCCCGGGTGTAACACAAACATACGGTGGTGGAAATGTCCGGATCACAGTTGCGGACCGCTTCAAGGTAAAAAGAAAAACAGAAAAGAAATTTAATGAGGTGATGGACAAAGTGATTCCAGGTAAATAGACACTAAAATACCTCTCCCAGATTTACGAAAAAGCCTTTGGAACCACCGATACCGACACCGTAGTCGATAGCAAGATTGGTACGGGAATACTTATTAAGCTTAATGCGCAAACCACCGCCAAAACCGGGTGCGATAATGTCAAACATACCGTAACCTTGTTGCGAAAAAGACTCTGCATTCGCAAAAATAACTGCACCCAACAGTCCATTATGCGTCAGATTAAAACGATATTCAGATTCCACATAAACCATGTTCTTAGCCCGATAACGTCCCTGAATATAACCCCGGCCCGTATTGCTGTACGGATCTCCGCCTGTGTTCGGCAACATTAAATAAGGCGGCGACCCATCAATCGTAAACCAGTCAAATGTCCAGAATGCGAGTACACTCTTATTCGGCATTTTAATGTAATCTCTTACATCCACCTGCAACGACTGCCAGTTACCATCGCTGCCCAATGCTGTAAAATTGGGGCGGTATTCAATATTGGCATAAAGCCCTTTCTCCGGATTGATAGAATTTTTGCGGTTGTCATAAAGCAAATTCAGTGTGACGCCGGATGCAATCGCTGTTTTAGAAAAGCCATATTGTTCATAATCTGTTTGTTGTCCGGGTGGAGGATCTACTTCCTTTATATTCCAAAAGACATCGTAAGAGTAACCGACGCCGGCGTAAAAATCTTTAGTAACCTTCCTGAATATTTTCTGGTGAAGCCTTATCGCAGAATAATCGACCGTATAGGCGTCATCGAGCGAAGTACCACCGCCTATCCCGTAAGTGTAAGAAGGAAATTTCAGAAACCGCCAGTCCGTTACAATATTGTATTTGTTCCCGGACGTCCAGATATTCGTTTGAATTGGAAAAATGATCTGGTTATACTGCGAATAAGTAACACTGGTCAATACACTCGATTCATTAGTTTCCTTCGAATGATCAAGATAAAAAGCAGCATTGGCAAAAGCGATAGCGGCAAACCCTGTTTGAAGTGTATAGCCTGCGGCAGGCAATGCTGAGATACGAATATTTTTATGCTGTACAGTGGCCGTATCCAAATGCCTTTTGTCTTTAACTTCCATCAGACTGGAAGCAATATCGATCAGGTCTAGTTCATCGGAATGATCTTTCATTGCCTCCTTCTTTTCCGCTTTTGTCCGGTCCGGAATGCTGGACTCAGGAATCTGAGCCTCCGCTATACAGGAAATAAACAAACAGAGTAAGATAATGACGCGCTTAAACACTATAGATACATTCGCCCTTTAGATTAAATATCGCATTATTTTACCATATACGATATCCAGTAGAATTCATTAGACACAAAAATCATGACAAGGTTCAACTTTGAAATCTGAAAAAAAACTTAAAATTCAATACGATGAACAGTTGTCCAATTAGTATAAATAAAAAAGGAAGCCTTGAGGCTTCCTTTTCTATTTATGTTTTTAGTGAGACTCTTCACCTGCTTTAAGCGGTACAGTCTGCGGAATGAAGTCATTACCATTGCCATCATCTTTGTAGTCATAAGCCCAACGATGAACTTCCGGAATATCACCTTCCCAGTTACCGTGACCAGGTTTGATCGGAGTTGTCCACTCGAGTGTATTTGACTGCCAAGGATTCTGAACAGTTACTTTGCGACCACGGAAAATGCTCACGAAGAAGTTGAACACGAACATCAGCTGACCGAAGAATACAACGATTACAACGATACTGATGAAAGAGTTAAGACCCTGGAATTGTTTGAATGATTCCCAAGCGCTGTAGTCATAGTAACGACGTGGCATACCAGCGATACCTTCATAGTGCATCGGCCAGAAAATCAGATAAGCACCGATGATTGTAATGAAGAAGTGGATATAACCCAGCGTGTTGTTCATGAAACGGCCGAACATTTTCGGATACCAGTGATAAATACCGGCAAACATACCGAAGAAGGCCGACACACCCATTACCAAGTGGAAGTGCGCAATTACGAAATAAGTATCGTGCAGTTGGATATCCAGAGCAGAGTTACCGAGGAAGATACCAGTCAGACCACCAGAGATAAACAGTGATACGAAACCGATAGCGAAAGTCATCGGAACTGTGAAACGGATATTACCACGCCAGATAGTAGTCAGCCAGTTAAATACTTTTACCGCTGAAGGTACTGCGATCAACAATGTCAGGAGAACGAAGATAGAACCGAGGAACGGACTCATACCTGTTACGAACATGTGGTGTGCCCATACGAGGAACGCCAGAACGGTGATACCTACCAGGGAGATGATCATCGCGAAATAACCGAAGATTGGTTTACGGCTGTGCGTAGAAAGCACTTCTGAAGCCATACCCATACCTGGCAGCATGATGATGTATACCTCTGGGTGACCCAGGAACCAGAACAAGTGTTGATAAAGGATAGCAGAACCACCGATGTGCGGCAGTGCTTTACCACCGATAAAGATTTCAGACAGGTAGAAGCTGGTACCGAAGTGACGGTCAAAAATCAGCAGTACAAAACCTGAAGTCAGTACAGGGAACGAAAGTACACCAAGGATAGCAGTGAACAGGAACGCCCAGATTGTCAGCGGCAGACGAGTCATTGCCATACCTTTAGTACGCATGTTCAGGATAGTGGAGATGTAGTTAAGACCACCGAGGAGCTGAGAAACTACGAACAGCACCATACTGATCAACCAGAGATCCATACCTACGCCCGATCCCAAAGAAGCTTCTTTCAAAGCACTCAGCGGAGGATAAGTAGTCCAACCACCAGATGCAGGACCAGTTTCAACATACAGAGAAGCGAACATAATCACACCAGCTGCAAAGAAGAACCAGAAAGAAAGCATATTCATAAACGGAGACGCCATATCGCGTGCACCGATTTGAAGCGGAATAAGAAAGTTACTGAACGTACCACTAAGACCCGCTGTCAATACAAAGAATACGAGGATCGTACCGTGCATTGTAACGAGGGCATAGTAGAATTCAGGAGAAAGTTTACCACCTTTAGCCCATTCGCCGAGGAATTTTTCCATGATAGGGAAAGTCTTATCAGGGAAACCCAGCTGCAGGCGGAAGAATACGGACATCAACGCACCGATAACGGCCCAGATGATACCGGAAATCAGGTATTGTTTCGCAATAATTTTATGGTCTTGACTGAAAATGTACTTCCAGATGAAGTGTTGCTCATGATGCTCGTGACCATGATGCTCAGTAGCGGCGTCATGTGCGTGCGCTACACCAGGACCTTGAATAATAACGTCGTTGCTCATTTTTTTCACTTTTATTAGATCACAATAAAGTGATCTGTTACTTCATCGCTGTTACTTTAACACTATCAGTTTTCGGTTTTGCTGAATCACCTGCTGCAGGAGCTGCTGCTGGCGCTGCATTGTTTTGTGCATAGTAAGACTGTTGACTAGCCATCCATGCATCATACTCAGCTTGTGTCTGAACAATAATAGTTCCGCGCATTGAGTAGTGACCTTTACCACACATCTGATCACAAGAGATTTCGTAAACGAAATTCGGATTACCAGTGATCTGTTTCATTTGTTCAGTGGTATATCTTGGCGTAAACCACATGGTAGTGGTAATACCTGGCACAGCATCCATTTTCATACGGAAGTGTGGCAGACCTACGTCATGGATTACGTCACGTGAACCAATGATCAGTTTTACCGGCTTGTTTACCACGAGGTGCATTTCACCGCTAGGAGAAATGATGTCATCGAGGTTGTGTGTGTCATTCCAGTCAAGACCCAGGATGTTATTCGCATCGTTGATTTTGCGGAAGTCACGTTTACCAAGTTCATTGTCATGACCTGGGTAACGAACAATCCAGTTAAATTGTTTACCAACAATCTCTACAACGGCTGCGTTCGCAGGAGCCTGAGAAGTAATATTAAACCAGTTGCGGAGACCGATTGCAACGAGAGAGGCCATTGCGATCGCCGGAACTGTAGTCCACAACAATTCAAGTTTGTTGTTGTGTGCATAGTAGAAAGAAGTACGTTTTTCAGTTGCCTGATAACGCCATACAAACCAGAACAGGATTGCCTGAGTTGCGAAGAACACCAGACCAGTGATGATCAATGTAACCTTCAGCATGCTGTCGTAGCCCACACCTTGCTCAGATGCAGAAACCGGCAACATTTTATCAATTAACAGTTCATGGCATTTCCAGATACCATACACGCCCAAGACAAAGAATGCTACCAGCAATCCGGCCATCGTGCGGTTGGTCTGCGCTTTTACCTTTTCCTCACCGCGCAGCACGGATGCATATTCACTTGCTTTAGCAATCTGGTATATGATGATAAATACCAGAACAATCAATGCTATAATTATAAATCCCGACATCTTTTTAAATCACTTATTGTTATAAGTATGTTTACCGGTTGTACTAATTCAAAAATAGGTTAAACGTTCGCTGTTCACTGCCCAAAAGGCTGTTACTAGCTTTGGTGCAATACTGCTTCCTTGAGTAATACGTTGTTTTGTGGAACCAGAGAAGCGCTTGCAAGTGTACGAGAAACCGTGAACATTATTACGCCAACGAATCCAACAAAAATACCCAATTCATACCAGCCGAGGTGCCAGTTAGCGCCCATCGGACCAGGCATTGTCATGATATAGAAATCTAACCAGTGACCGAAGATGATTGTCATCGCCATGAAAGTAACAGTGAAGTAGTTACGTTTGCTAGGACGGCTCATCAGGATCAGGATCGGCATGATGAAGTTGATAATGAATACTGAATACCAAATCATGCTGTAAGGACCGTGCTGGCGAATCTTGAAGTAAGTTGTTTCTTCCGGAATGTTACTGTACCAGATCAACATGTACTGACAGAACCAAACATATGTCCAGAAGATACTGAATGCGAACATCCATTTACCAAGATCGTGAACGTGTTCTTTATTTACCAGTTCCAGGTTACCTTGGTTTTTCAGGTAAACAACCCACAAAAGGATCAGACTCATACCGCTTACGAAAGCACTACCGAAAGTGTACCAGCTAAACATAGTTGAATACCAGTGTGCATCGATGCTCATGATCCACATCCACGGAGTGGTGCTCATTTGCGTCAGGGCGTAAACCAACAGGAAAATCGCAGACAGTTTTACTGTAGTCCAGTAGATTTTTGTGCTGTTTTTAGGAGCAGATTCCTGAGCGAGTGACAATGCGCGGAATTTGCGACCGAAGAAAGACCACAAAGCGATCGTTACGATGGTAAAACCTGCGAACATGCCTTTACTCAAAAACGCATGCTTACCTTCCAGGATCTTATCACCATGAGGTGTCGCCCAGTGGTAAATCGGATTGTGCCCGTCTACCTGGAATGTATAAGCGATCAAAAACAGAATCACCAGCGTAATGATACCGAAGATCCAAACATTGGCGCCGATGGCTTCCGGAATGCGGCGGTAAGCCACAATCCAGCTACCTTGAGCCAGAGAAGCAGCAGCCTGGATAAACACACAAGCAACTGTCATTAATAAGAAGAAGACACTGTTATGGAGCAGAACAATCCAAAAACGTGTTTTACTCAGTTCCGTTGCACCGGCACCATTCAGCAAAGTGAAAGCGCCTATGCCCAAAACCAGCAAACCGATGATCATCAACACGAGGCTGGTGGTCTTTAATCTGGCTGGTATTTCAAAACGTTCGTTCATTGGTAAACTTTTATTGAAGTACGTCTAATTAATTTTTGAATTATCCTTTTTTGTTGTTTTCAGCACCGGTTGCAGCAGCTACTTTTTTAGTAGTATCTGCAGCAGGAGCAGCAGCTTTGGTAGAGTCTTTTGCCGGAGCAGCAGTACCAAAAACAAATGCTTCACCGCCATTTTCCGACTGTACTTTCTTAATGTACGCCAGGATCATCCAACGTTGTTTGATGTCTACCTGACTTGCATAAGAACCCATTGCATTCTTACCGAATTTAACGGCAGCGTACATCTGGCCAACAGGCATGTGCAGATATTTACCGTCTTTAAAGTTGGCAGGTGCTGCAGCAAATTTACCGTTACCGCCATTGTACAACGGACCATTACCATCGAGGTTCTGACCGTGACAGATACCGCAGTAAATGTTGAACAGACGCTGACCTTCTTTCAGTTGCGCTTCATCGAAGCGAGCTGCAGTGGTAAATGTCTTGTACGCATTTGTATCGCCCTCTACCAGGTGATCCGGCAGTTCGTGGCCGATTGCGATGGTACCATCAACTGGCTTACGGCTGGTTTGGCTGTCGGCAAAGTTGGGGTTGGATGTATAAGCATCGTAAGCACGTGAGTAAGTCATATCAGGTGCATAAGTCTTACCCGGGTTACGGCGCACATTACCGCTGTTACACGCAGTGAGACCCATACCTACCATCAGGCTTGCAACTACTATGCTTTTGGTCTTATTCATATATAATTTGAAATTCAAAATTCAAAAATTCAAAGGCAAACTATCGGATGCTTCTGTTTATTTAAATTATTAAGCCAGTTGTTGATAAGGTTCGTCTTTATCAAAACGGCCGTACCACCATGAATCTTCGGCTACTTGTACTGAAGTTTCGAGCGCACCGGTTGATTTCAGGAAATCAATCACTTCTGTCTCACTGGTGTTGTCGTTCAGTTCAATTGCGACTACAAAATAATCATCTGTCTGACGCGGATGGAAAATGTGTTTTTTAACACCCGGCATAATCTGATTCACATAGCAGAATGTCATCACCATACCTACCGCTGCAAACAAGATCGTTAACTCAAACGTGATCGGAATGAACGCTGGTAAAGAAAGGTGTGGTTTACCACCAAAGTTTACCGGCCAGTCTTTGGTAAAAATCCATGACATAAAACCGAGCGCCGTAGATGTACCGGTAAGACCGTAGATAAAACCTGCAACGTGCAGATCTGTTTCTTTCAGTCCCATAGCCTGATCCAGACCATGCACCGGAAACGGAGTGTAAACATCATGCAGTTTGTACCCACTGTTACGTACTTTTTTCACCGCAGGAAACAGTACATCCTCATCGTCGTAACAAGCAACCGCAAATTTCTTTATAGCCATTTTATTTTAATTAGTCAATTAGACAATTAGCCTATTTGGCAAATTCGTTTTTTATTATTCTTAATTAGTGGTGAGCATGCATTTGTTCATGAACAAACTCTTCTGTGCTCTTTGTTTCGATCACTTCCATTTTCTTCTTGTAGTTCTCACCGGAAGTTTTCAGTACAAACTTAATCTCTGCAATCGCAATTACCGGGAAGTATTTAGCGAACAGGAAGAAGCACGTAAAGAACAAACCGAAAGTACCAAGATAGAAACCAACCTCAGGCCATGTTGGGCTATAGTATGCCCAGCTACCCGGAATATAGTCACGGTAAAGTGATGTAACGATGATTACGAAACGTTCGAACCACATACCGATGTTTACTACGATTGACATGATAAACGTGAACGGTACGTTACGACGGAGTTTCTTAATCCAGAAGAACTGCGGAGAAACCACGTTACAAGTCATCATCGCCCAGTAGCTCCACCAGTAAGGCCCCATGATACGCCATTGGAATGCTGCTTGTTCGTATTGAACACCAGAATACCACGCCATGAACAACTCAGTGAGGTAGGCAACACCTACGATAGAACCTGTCAATACAATTACTTTGTTCATCGCTTCGATGTGACCGAGGGTTACGTACTCTTCAAGGTGAAGAATTTTACGAACCAGGATCAGGAGCGTCTGTACCATCGCGAAACCAGAGAAGATCGCACCCGCAACGAAGTAAGGAGGGAAGATCGTCGTATGCCAGCCCGGAATTACAGATGTAGCAAAGTCAAAAGATACGATCGTGTGTACAGAAAGTACAAGTGGCGTAGAGACACCGGCGAGTACGAGCGACAAAGCTTCGTGACGCTGCCAGTTTTTCGCTGTACCAGTCCAGCCAAAAGAAGCAAGACCATATAAGCGCTTACGCAGTTTAGTTTTAGCACGGTCGCGGATTGTTGCGAAGTCAGGAATCAGACCTGAGTACCAGAACAACAGTGACACGGTAAAGTAAGTAGAGATCGCGAATACGTCCCAAAGAAGCGCCGAGTTAAAGTTCGGCCACAGTGGACCACGCGTATTTGGATAAGGAAGTACGAAGAAACCATCCCATACACGACCCATGTGGAAGATCGGGAACTGGCCCGCACACATTACCGCGAAGATTGTCATCGCCTCAGCCGCACGGTTTACACCGGTACGCCAGCCCTGGCGGAAGAGTAAGAGGATCGCAGAGATCAGTGTACCTGCGTGACCGATACCTACCCACCATACGAAGTTGGTGATATCCCAACCCCAGCCGATGGTACGGTTGATACCCCATACACCGATACCGAAATAAACTTCCCAAAACACGGAGAAAACCCCAAAACATAACAGACAGATCGAGAAGAAGAAACCGATGTACCACATACGGCCTGGTTTCTTTTCAATCGGACTAACGATATCTTCCGTTACCTGGCGGTAGGTTTTGTCACCATCTACCAGTGGTTCCCGTACAAATGATTCGTACTTTAAATGCATAGCACGTAATTAGAAAAAAGTGTTATTATATTTTTTATTTCAGCGCCTCCATTCTCCTCAACTCCGTTGCGACGCTCCGTTCATCTGTTATACTCTATTCAGGCAGCACTTATTAAATGTGCTCGTTCATCATTCCGTCCAGCTTCTCGTTACCAGCTACGATTTCGTCAGTGTTACGAACTTTTGCAAGGTAACTAACGTTTGGCAATGTGTGGATTTGCTCCAGTACATAGAACAAGCGTTCTTTTTGATCCTTTTGACGCAGTTTGTAGATCGCACTTTCTTTGTCATAATAGTTACCGAACGTGATCGCATCTGTAGGACATGCTTGCTGACAAGCAGTTTTCACTTCGCCATCAATCAGCGGACGACCAGCTTTCTTAGCGTTCAGCTTGCCATCTTGCAGACGTTGTACACAGAAGCTACATTTTTCCATTACACCGCGGCTACGAACTGTTACGTCTGGGTTCAACACCATACGTGTCAGATCATCGTTCATATCATCACGACGGCCATCTTCGTAAAGGTTGTCATCAAAACAGTCTGCACCGTTCCAATCCATCCAGTTAAAGTGACGTACTTTATAAGGACAGTTGTTCGCGCAATATTTGGTACCGATACAACGGTTGTAAGCCATTTGGTTCAGACCTTCAGAGCTGTGGTTGGTAGCTGATACCGGACAAACGTTTTCACAAGGAGCGTTATCACAGTGCTGACAAGTCATTGGTTGGAATACAGTCTGGATGCTATCTGGATCTTCCGGCATACCTGAGAAGTAGCGATCGATACGGATCCAATGCATTTCATGCGCTTTGGCTACGTGTTCTTTACCTACTACAGAGATGTTATTTTCAGCCTGACAACCTACTACGCAAGCACCGCAACCGATACAACTGTTCAGGTCAAATGACATGCCCCAGTGAATACCTTGGTGACTAGGTTCGTTGTCGTAGTTAGGGAACATGGTACCGTTTTCGCGGAAACCTTCGTCCATTTTCTCAGCCATTTCACCTGCGTTCTCTTCCTTATGCCCCTCTTCTTTCTTACCTTCTGACCAAGGAAGCGCAGTGAATTTGCCGATTTCTTCGAAACGTTCTTCGATCAGTGCGTTCGGATTCTTAGCGAATTCTTCAGCTGTGAATTCGTGAACTACCGGACGACCTTCATAGCTATGGTGCGTTTGCGTGATAGCTATATCATATAATTTACCAGTTTCTTCTACAGTAGCAGGTGCTGTATACATTACAGTCTGACCGTTGAAAGAAGTGAACGGATAAGCATTTTTACCACCTTTCGTTGCATCACTTGCAGCAGCGCGACCAACTTTTGCATCGCGACCGAAACCAAGTGCTACAGCCACTACGTCGTTGTGCATACCTGGAACCACTACAATTGGCAATTCCATTTCAACGCCGCCGGCTTTTACTTTGATCACATGCTTCTTAGCATCTACTTCGTTCTGACCGTTCAGTTCAGCATGCAGTTCTTTTGCACGAAGAGGAGAAACAGCAGCGTAGTTGTCCCAGGTTGCTTTTGTGATCGGATCAGGCATTTCAAGCAACCATGGGTTGTTACTCCATGCACCACCGTGACCGATAGCCACTTTCTGGTACACTACAACTTCCATTCCTGTTGCTACTTTATTAGCAGATACTTTAGCGATAGCATCTGAAACATTACCGCTGAATGCAGCGCCACTGATAGTTTCAGCAGCCGGTTCCAGAATACCTTCTTGCAAAGTCTGATCGAAATTTGCCTGGCTACCCAGTTTACCCATCCAATACTGTTTCCAGAAATCAGCGTAAGTACCGGTTGCACCAGCCCAGGTCATCAGGTTATCCTGGAATGCGCGTGTTTTGAACAGCGGAGCGATACCAGGTTGTTGCAGACTGAAGAAACCTGTTTTAGGTTCAGCGTCACCCCAGTTTTCCAGGAAATGATGATCAGGAATAACAAATTTTACTTTCTGAGCAGTTTCATCCATGCGATCAGCAGTAGAAACCGTAACCGGAACTTTTGCGAGACCGTCTACGAATTTTTTGCTGTCGTGGTATTCGTAAACAGGGTTCAGACCGTGGATGATCAAAGTGCCTACCTGTCCTGCGTTCATGGCTTCTACAAGCGCAACCATATCCGCATCGATACCTTGTTTATAATTAGAAGCAACGCCCCAGTTGATAGTAGTGCCGTTAGCACCGATCTTATCATTGATTGCGTTTACTACTGTTTGAACACTTACATCGTTTGAACCGGAAACTACCAGACCGTTGCCTTTCTTCAGATCAGCAGCAGCTTTAGTAATTACTTCGTTCAGTTTCTTGCTGCCGAAAGAAGGTACAGTTCCGTTTACAACCGCGTTATACAATGCAACTGCTACAGCACCGCTTTCTGAAGGGCGGCAAGTAGCACGGTGATCCGCGTTAGCGCCAGTCAGAGAGTGAACTGATTCTACCTGATAGTGCTTAGACATTTTCAGGTTCTGTGCACTGATGCGACGGCCAGAGCTGTATTGTTTTGCAAATTCTATCGGAGAAAGCCATGTACCAAGGAAATCAGCACCAAGGCTCACGATTGTTTCTGCTTTTTCAAAATGGTAAGAAGGCAGGGCACGTTTACCGTAGCTTGCTTCGTTAGCCATCAGCATACCTGAGTAAGAAACCGGATCAGCAACTACGTGCTTAGAACCAGGGTATTTAGCCAGGAATTGAGCAATAACTTCTTTTGTAGAAGGGCTCAGAATAGAAGACGTCAGGATGTAAGCCGGACGTGCATTAGCCGTAAGCGCTTCTTTTATTTGACGGTCAATTGCATCGAAGCTCGCTTCTTTACCATCTGCCTGAGGCTGACGGAGACGTGCTTTATCGTACAGATTCAGAACTGAAGCCTGTACGCGTGCAGAAGTACCACCTTTTGTAATGGAAGATTTTGGATTGCCTTCTAATTTAATAGGACGACCATCGCGTGTTTTAATAATTACAGCGCAATAATCACCACCATCAGTAAACGTAGAAGCATAATAGTTTGGAACACCCGGAACGATGTCCTCTGGTTTGATAGCGTACGGAATCGCACGGCGTACCGGCATTTCGCAGCTTGCAGCCAGTATTGCAGCAGCAGTACTGAAACCTAAATATTTCAAAAAGTCGCGGCGGGGAGCTGTAGAACCAAGCAGACTATCACTGACATCAAAAGGCAATGATTCTCTGAACTCGTTTTCTACCACTTCTTTATGAGCATCTGTGTTATTCAGCTCATCAAGTCCCTTCCAGTATTGTTTTTGACTCATATCTTTTTGATTAGCTTATGCTAATTAGCTGATTAGCTAATGATATATTGTTTCTTAAAACTTATTTGCTACATCGGTTAGCCAATCTTACAATCAGCTAACCGACTGATTATTTTTAGTAGTGACAACGTTGACACTCCAGACCGCCGATATCTTCTACTGTTACACCGGTACGTTTACCAGCTTGCAGTTCTTGGTGATATTTTTCGAAGATGCTGTAGTAGTTGTTGTTTGCAAACTGAACTTGTGTCTGACGGTGACAGTTGATACACCAGCCCATTGACAGTGGAGCGAATTGGTAAACTTCGTCCATATCCTGGATCGGACCGTGACAACGCTGACATTGTACTTGTCCAACTTTCACGTGCTGTGAGTGGTTGAAGTATACGTGGTCAGGCAAGTTGTGGATTTTCACCCAGCTGATCGGTTTTGCATCGATATCGCCGTTAGCCTTACGCTTGTATTCTTTCTTAACAGGATCCCAGCCAGCATATTCATACAGTTTGTGGATCTCAGCAGTACCATCTACTTTTTTACCTTCAGCAGTGTACAGTGGATATTCTTTCTCCCCAGTGTATTCGTTGATCTGCTTGTGACAGTTCATACAAATGTTTGGAGAAGGAATCATCGCCTGACGGCTCTTCTCAGCACCTGCGTGACAGTACAGACAGTTGATCTGGTTGATACCGGCGTGTACTTTGTGTGAGTAGAAGATCGGCTGTTGTGGCTGATAGTTTTGCTGACGGCCCATGTTGATCGCACCATTTACGATCCAGTAACCTGCAGCGATAAACACTACGATAGCAGCAACCGCGATGAATACTTTATTACGGTAAACCGGGATTTCTTTTTCTACCGGCAGGCCTTCTTTTTCAGAAGCTACGCGACGCAGACCAGCGTTTGCTCTCCACAAGATTATCATCAGCACTACCAGCGCCAGTGTAATGATTGTGTACAGCCAACCGTTGTTTTCCGCAGGAGCTTCACCAGTCGCACCTGGCGTTTCACCACCCGGCGTAGGAGCCTTTACTGAGTTAACGTAAGTAACTACCGCATCGATCTCTTCTTTAGAGAGACCCGGGAACGGAGTCATGTTGGTTTTACCCCATTTGTTATACAGCTCGTTGGCGTACTTGTCGCCACTTGCGATAACAGCTGAAGAGTTGTGAACCCAGTTGTAGATCCAGTCCTTGCTTGGTACGCGTCCGTCAACACCTTGGAGGTGAGGACCAGTCGCATCCTTCAGAGGATTGTGACAGCTGGCACAATTAGATTGGAAGATGGCCTTACCATCTGGGGCAGCATAAGCAGAAATTGAGCTTAACAGCAGTGCAATTACGAAAGCAAATGCGCTCCGGGTAATTTTTTGGAACATCGGCTTAAATGATTCTGGCACAGGAATAAAATTGAAAATTAACGTTCCTTTTAGACAAAGCAGGGGCAAAACTACAACACAATCCCCAAACTTTCCACACATTTCACAAAAAATGTTTTTCAGTACTGGAGCGGGTTTCAGGACATTTTTAATAAAATGACAATGTGAAATGTCATTTTTATGTCACCGTTTTTCCGCTTTTTGAAACCCTAATTTTTCCGTTTTTTTAAAATGGATGTCTTAGAATTTCCGGTACTTGCATTTTAAATCGACCCGGTACGGCCACCATCCACCGGAATACTTGTTCCGTTGACATAAGCAGCAGCAGGAGACGCCAAAAATGCAACCATTGAGGCAATCTCTTCGGGACGGCCAAAACGTTTCGCAGGAATCTCTTCCATCATTTCCTTTTCCACAGCATCCTGACCTAAACCGGTCTTGGCAACCTTGTTTCCGATAATTGATTCCAATCGGGCGGTAGCTGTAGCACCCGGCAACACGTTATTAACCGTGATACCAAATGGCGCCAGTTCATTGGCCATTGTTTTAGCCCATGACGCAACTGCCCCTCTGATAGTATTGGATACGCCCAAACCTTTCAGCGGAATTTTTACGGAAGTAGATATAATATTAATAATACGACCAAATCCTGCAGCCTTCATTCCGGGAGCCACGGCCGTAGTAGTGATATGATTACAGATCAGATGTTGCTGGAACGCAGCCAGGAAAGCATCTGTAGTAGCTTCAGTGATCGGGCCGCCTGCGGGACCGCCACTGTTATTAATCAAAATATGAACGGTATGATCTTTTACAAAACCCGTCATTACCTCACGCACTTGTTCTGTTTTGGAAAAATCGGCCACCAGATAACTGTGAGCCTGACCCTTACCTGTATTCAACGTAGCTACTGCCTTCTTCAGTGCATCTTCGTTGCGGGCAATCAGCACACAGGTAGCGCCCATTTCGGCCAGTTCCTGTGCTGATGCCAACCCGATACCCTGCGTACTACCAGCGACCAACGCCGTCTTACCAGTTAAATCAAGTGAGAGCATGTTTTAAAGTTGTGGGCGCAAAGATAACACCCGACTTTTTATCGCAAACTTTATATACAGATTTTTTTAGTGATCTATTTAATACGCTGATAATTAACGCAAAAATGTACTTATTTAATTTCCAGCTCATCGATAAACAGATATGATTGCTTACCTGCACTTTCATGCCATTCCGGCAATTTTCCAAAGTTTTGGGCCGTTATTTTGACATACTTCGCTCTGAAACCCTTATCCAGCGTGAAGTTTTCCATTTTCACTTTTTCATCGTGCTCCGCTTTTCCGGCTACAACCGTTTTTATAAGATTCCAGTGGCTAGAATCGTCACTTGCCCAATAAGAAATCACTTTCGGGTAAAAAATCCAGGCTCCCTGATCCTCTAAAAAGCCAATGGAGATCTGGTGAACATCTTTAATCTTATCGAATGCAACCACCGCTTCAAAATCTTGCTGAAATCCCTGCCAATTGCCTTTGCGCCAGTTAAGCGTACCACGCAAACCATCAATCAATGCATCTGGCCCACCGGCGTTATACTGTTTTACATAAGGCGAAATCAAAGTAATGGACCGATCATCTGGCAAACGGTTAAAGTTTGCTTCCTGAACATAACTTTTCACATTGCCTTTTTGCGCATAGAATTTCAAATTGGCATTTTGGGAAATCGGCAATGGCCGGTTATACCGGGCAAATTCCAGGTTATTGAATGAATAATAGATATCAGCGTTTTTATCGGCGCATTGAATCGTAATATCCTGTGCATCCCTGAAAACACGACCGGCATTAATAATAAACGGATTGGGCACAATTTCATTAATCAGATCTTTCTCCAAATGAGCATCTAAAAATTGATAAGCAACTGTGTCTTTGAAATAGTGATAACGCAGCACGCGATGCTTTCCACTACCCATAGCCAATTCCGCCGCAAATCGTTTTTTCGTGATCAGCGTGTTGCCAATTTTTACAGAGTCGAACAGCGGCATCCCAATTTCATATTCTGCCCGATTATGAACAACGGGATAAAAACCAATCGCACTCATCACATACCAGGCGCTCATCTGCCCGCAGTCTTCGTTTCCAATCAGTCCGTCCGGCGTGTTTTTGTAAAAGCTGTCTATTACATACTTCACGACGGCCTGTTCTTTTTCGGGCTTGCCGACGTAGTTGTATAAGTAAGCGATATGGTGACTCGGTTCATTTCCATGCGCGTACTGCCCTACCAAACCCGCGATGTCATCCAACTGATGGCCTTCGGTTTCTGTTTTGGCGTGAAATAATGCATCCAGCTTGTCTTCGAATTTTTCTTTTCCGCCCAACATCGCAGCTAATCCGTCAATATCCTGTTGTACAGAAAATGAGTACTGCCATGAATTAGCTTCTGTAAAATTATTATCGACCATGTACGGACTGAATGGCTCTGTTAATGTTCCATTCTTACGCGCCCGCATAAAACCGGTTGTTGGATCGTACACGTTTTTCCAGTTCTGGGCCCGCTTCGCGAAATAATTATAATCGTCTGTTTTGCCCAAAGCCTTTGCCATCTGCGCGATGCACCAATCATCGTAGGCATATTCCAGCGTTTTGGAAACCGATTCATAATCATCTTCCGAACGCACATAACCATACTTTTTATAAGACCCCAAACCAAAATAATTCGTCATGGCGCTATGCTTCATAGCCTCAAAAGCTTTCGCTGCATCATAGCCTCGAATACCTTTGCTATACGCATCCCAAATTACCGGAATAGCATGATAACCGATCATACACCAGGTTTCATTCGAAGAAAGTTCCCAGACAGGAAGAATTCCGCCTTGCTCGTACTCTTTAATAAATGTGTTGATGATATCGTTGGTCCGCTTCGGATCAATGATCGTCAGCAGCGGATGTTCCGCACGATAAGTATCCCAAAGTGAGAATACGGTATAGTAATCGAATTTACCTCCTGTAGTATGAATTTTATCATCGCGGCCGCGATAACGACCATCTACATCACTGTAAATATTGGGCGCCGTCATGCAATGGTACAAAGCTGTATAGAAAACAGTTTTCTGATCCGCCGTACCGCCGCCCACTTCAATTTTCGCCAATTCTTTGTTCCAGGTTTCTTTGGCCGCCTTACGGTATTTCTCAAAATTCCAGTCCAGCATTTCTGCCTGCATATTCTGATGCGCACCATTTTCATCTACGGCGCTGACGGCTACTTTCACGAGCAAAGGTTTACCATCATTCCGGAAATGAATTTGGGTAATAATCCGTTTACCAGAAATACTAAACGGTACAAACGAACTTGTATTTAGTCCGTCCATTTGCTGTATTGCCTTTGAGAATTTTATTTCGAAGAAAACCTTCTGATTGCGCGCCCAGGCTTTTGAAAAACGGTAGCCACGCAGCGTAAAACTGTCCAGCACTTCCAATTTGCTGTCGAGTACTTCATCCCGGTGTTTCAGATCAAGCACCACAGACTGCGCTGCATTCTTGGGAAACGTATAACGATGCATACCACAACGTGCCGTGGACGTGAGTTCTACGTTCACTTTCGGCGTTGCCAGATAAACCTGATAATAGCCCGGCGTTGCTTTTTCTTTTTTATGGGAGAACACAGAAGCATACTGATAATGATCAAGCGAAATATTTTGCACGACCGGCATGAGCAGAATATCTCCATAATCACTGCAACCTGTACCGCTCAGATGCGTATGCGAAAACCCATAGACAACCGAATCACTGTAATGATAACCACTGCAGCCATCCCAGCCGTCAAGCCGCGTATCCGGGCTCACCTGCATCATCCCAAACGGCACAATCGCGCCCGGAAATGTATGCCCATGGCCACCCGTGCCAATAAATGGATTTACAAACTGGCTCAATTGTTTTTGAGCGATAACTGTAACAGAGGAAAGAAGAAAAAGCGCTAAAGCAGAAACCCTTTTCATTAAATGCACATTAATTATCAAACAATGTACGTTGATAAGTTAATACATTAATAGGTCAATGACTGGTTGATACGTTAACACGAATTAGCGCCGTTGTGCCACCGTGAGCCCTCACGCCTTCGCTCAGAGGGTGACAAACTTTGCGACCTTTGCTCCTTACGCTTGTGAGACTGAGCGGAGTCGAAGCCTAACAAAACGCTGACCATTGACGTTTGACTTTTCACCATTCACAATTGACCATTCACCAAATCAGCGATCTACGGTACCGGATCATAACCGTGCCCGCCCCAGGGATTGCAGGAAAGAATACGGCGCAATGCCATCCAACCACCTTTCCACGGACCATATTTGCGAATAGCCTCCAATCCATATGCGCTGCAGGTAGGCGTATAACGACATTTAGCTCCTAAAAACGGAGAAATGGCGTTCTGATAAAAACGGATCAGTCCGCTAAAAAGTATGGAGAAAAACTTACGCATGAGCATCAGTCATTTGCGGCATCAGCTTGTCGATACATTTTGCCATAGCAGTCTGTACCGTTTTCAGATCCGGCAATTCCGGCCCTGTAAAAATAAAGAAAACGTGCAGCTGTCGTTCGGGCGCGGCAGCTGTAGCAAGTACATGCTTTTGCAATCGCCACGCTTCACGCATCAGACGTTTTACCCGCTGCCGGTCTACCGACTTGCGAAATTTTTTCTTGGGCACAGAGAAACCTGCCAGCGTTGGCGGCATTTCAGATGCGCGCGTTACCGGCAGATAAACACACTTAAGCGGAAAAACAGAAAACGCTTTCCCTGTACGGAAAAGCGTATCAATATGCTGTTCGCGCTTCAGCCGCTCGTATGCTTTTAAAGTATTACGAATGGCGAAATAATTTTAAGGTTATTTCAGGCGCTTTTCGTCAGAAACAGTCAGCTTGTGGCGTCCTTTAGCACGACGTGAAGCAAGAACCTTACGGCCATTAGCTGATTGCATACGCTTGCGGAAACCGTGTACAGTTTTACGACGCTTGCGGTGAGGTTGATACGTACGTTTCATAATCTACTTTTATTATAATTTTGCCCTTTTACAAGGGTATTCATTTTTTCAAGGACTGCAAAGGTAAGGATATATATTTACCCACCAAATTGAAAAATATAAAAATCAGCAACTACTCTTACAAACACCTCATTATCAGTCAAAATAAGAGATATTATTTTTAAGCGGAGTTATTTTTCCACCATCGATTGCTTTGCTGCCTGCGCCAAATCGCGGATCAGCATCGGATCTTTTTCGATCGCATTACCCACTACTACGACGTTTGCACCTGCCTGACAATTAGCATAAACTTTTTCCGGAGTATGAATGCCGCCACCAATAATCAACGGTGCGCTGATGTGACTGCTCACCTTACGGATCATTTCTTCAGAAACCGGGTTGCGGGCACCACTACCCGCATCCATATAAATCACATGTTTGCCCTGAAGCTCAGCCGCCCAGGCAGTACACAAAGCAATATCTGGTTTATTGGCCGGGATTGGCGCAGAATGGCTCATATAAGAAACCGTTGTCGGCACACCTCCGTCAATTACCATATAACCGGTAGAAATCACTTCAATGCCGCTGGCTTTCACCATCGGTGCAGAAACAACATGCTGACCGATAAGCAAATCCGGATTACGGCCGGAGATAAGGGAAAGATAAAGCAAGGCATCTGCATAAGGCGTCACCTGCATCGGGCTGCCCGGAAACAGTACAACCGGGATATTTGAATTCGCCTTAAAACGCTGAATACAAACTTCCAGCTCATTGTCGATCAACAGGCTGCCGCCTACAAATAAATAATCGACACCTGCGTCTTCACACAAAGCGGCCATATGCGGCATATCTGCCGGCGCCACTTTATCGGGATCCACCAAAACCGCAAATGCGCTCTTTCCCTGCGCCTTTAGCGCACAAAATTCTTGATATACTTTTCCCTTTGCCATTCCTGTAATCCTGGTATGATCCGCCACAAAATTGTATAAATTATCGTTCTTCTGGTAGGTGCGACTAATTCTTTTTTAATTGATCTCTGATTTCCATCAGCAATTTATCAGTGCTGGATGGTTCTGCAGGAGCCGCAGGAGCCTCTTCCTGTTTGCGCTTCATTTTGTTGATGCCTTTGATAAGCATAAAGATGATCAGCGCCAATAAAATGAAATTGATGGCCACTGTTATAAAATTACCGTAAGCAAAAATCACCGTATCAGGGATTTTGCGGGCATCAGCCAATGCAGCCCCATCAGGAACTGTGCCTTTCATTACAACGTAAAGATTGCTGAAATCCGGCTTCCCGATGATTGCGGCGACAAGCGGCATAATGAGGTCATTTACCACACTATCCACAATTTTACCAAACGCCCCACCGATGATAACACCGACTGCCAGATCAATAACGTTACCCTTGACGGCAAACTCTTTAAACTCTTTGACAAATCCCATATTGAACGCGTTTTATACGCTAAAAATATTTATAATTCAGCAATTTTAGATCATTTTGCCGATAAACCGGCTATTTAGCATAGGCAAAAATTATACCAATCTTTTGCGCACAACCTTCCGCCATTTCTTTTCTGTATTCGTTTTCCCGGCGAAAAACGGCTGAAAAAATCATTCTTATAAATAATTATTTCTTATGGAAACGTTTTTCTTCGATTTCGTTTCCATAGTTTTGCTTATCAATTATGGATACGCTCACAAAAATTATGAATGCGGCCGTAGAGCTATTCCGCCGGTATGGGTTCAAAACCATCACGATGGATGATATAGCCCGGCATACCGGCGTTTCTAAAAAAACGCTCTATCAGCATTTTGCGAACAAACAGGAAGTGATCAATGAATCGGTAACCTGGTACAAAAACCACTTGTTTGAGCTCTGCCAGCAAATCTTTGATTCTTCAGGCAATGCCATTGAAGCTATGGTTGGACTGATGTCGCTGATGGAGCAGACTTTCCGGCAGATGAATCCGATTGCAATGATGGAATTGCAACGTTATTATCCCGAAGGACATCAGCGTTTCCGCGATACTTTGCTGAGCCAGGACGTAGACGTAATTCGCAAGAATATTGAACGCGGCAAAGAAGAAGAATTATATCGGGAAGAGATTAATGCAGATCTGATGGCAAAGATTTATATAGAAACTTCTGTGTCGCTATGCATGTCGCCAATACTCCTCAACGATCGTTATGATCTGCATGTAATGAACAAGGAATTGATGGAACATTTTCTCTACGGACTGATGACGCCAAAAGGAATCAAACTTTATACGAAATACAAGAAAACCTATTTAAAGCAAGTAGTCAAAATATGAGACAATCACTATTAAAAACTTCGTTGCTCCTTGCGGTGGGCTTCTTACCGGGCTTAGTTCAGGCTCAGGAAGCTGCTACGCCAATGAGTGTCGATGAATGCATTGAGTATGCAATCCAACACAAGAACGTGATGAAAAACATCCGGCTCGATGAAGCGATTGCAAAGGCCAAAAACAGAGAAGTAACCGGATTGGCATTGCCGCAGGTAAATGGTTCCGGATCTTACCAATACTATATTGAAACACAGAAAACGTTCTTACCCGGAGAGTTCTTCGGACAGCCGGCCGGTACATTTCAGGCAATCGCATTTACTCCGAAAAACAATGTAACCGGTACCCTGACAGCGTCACAGCTTTTGTTTGACGGATCTGTTGCCGTGGCATTACAAGCGCGTAAAACGCTGGAAGAATTTGCAACGATCAATACACAACGTACAGAAGTAGATATCCGCGAAACTGTTTCCAAACTCTACTATGCGGTTTTAATCAATGAGAAGCAACTGGAAATACTGGACAATAACTACAAGGATGTACAGAAGATTGCAGAAGACAACGAGAAGGCTTATAAAATAGGTGTTGTAGAAAAAATTGCAGTGGATCAGTTGAAAGTACAGGCAGCCAATATTCAAACGGAAAAGATCCGCCAGGAAAATCAATTTGCGGTGAGTATTCTAACGTTGAAATACCAGATGGGTATGCCGCTGGATAGTACGATTGGCTTATCAGACACACTTGCAGAAGGGATGGTTTCTATGGCTGATCTGTTGGAAGATTATCCATTTGAATTTAGTCAACGTCCGGATTATAAATTGACAGAAACACAACAACAATTGAACTTGCTGGATCTGAAACGTTATAAATGGCAAAACCTTCCTTCGCTGAGAGCAAATGGTGCGTATGGTTACAACTATGCGAGCGATCAGTTTAGCGCGATGTTTCAAAATCCATATCTGCATTTCTCGTATGTGGGACTCAATCTTAACGTGCCGATATTCGACGGCAACCAACGTAGAAGCCGGGTAAAGCAAGCCAACTTCGCTGTAGAAAAAACGAAGAATACACTGGAAGACCAGCGCAATGGCATTACCTATCAGCAACAGCAATCGCGCAGCACTTTAAAAAACGCAATTATTGCTTTACAGAACCAACGCGCCAACCTTGATCTGGCAAAAAACGTGTACACGCTGGCTCAGAAAAAATACCGCCAAGGAGTGGGCAGTAATCTGGAAGTAATTCAAACGGAAACAGCTTATCTGCAGGCACAGTCCAACTTCTTCTTATCGCTGAATGCAGCCATCTACGCTAAGATTGAGCTACAAAAAGCATTGGGCATTTTAAAATAAAACCACTCATTCTGAAAATATAAAATCAAGATAATGAAACACAGTTTATATATACTCATAACAACGTTGGCGCTTGCATCATGCGGCGGCGGGCAAACCGGCGAGGAAAAAGCAGACGCTAAACTCGCGAAGCTAAAAAAGCAACGCTCTGAAATTGATATCCAGATCAAAGAGCTGGAGTCAAAAAATCCGGATACAACCCGAAAAGCAACTCCAGTTTCTATTACCGTAGTGAACCCTGTAGATTTTACCGCTTATGTAGAAGTACAGGCGCAGATTCTGAGCGATGAAAATGTGGCGGCGACGTCGCAAACGCAAGGAACAATTAAATCGGTATTAGTACGTACTGGTGACAAAGTAAAAAAGGGGCAACTTCTGGCGACGCTGGACAATGCATTAATTGATCAGCAAATCTCCGGTATGGAACCAAACATCCAGCTTTTGAAATCGCTGTACGAAAAGCAGCAAAAACTCTGGGCGGAGGATATTGGTTCGGAAGTGCAATTATTGACGGCAAAAGCCAATTACGAGGCGATAGTTAAACAAAAAAGTGCTTTGATCGCGCAAAAAAACATGGCCCGGATTATTTCGCCAATTGACGGCGTGGTTGACGCGGTAGCCATCAAGGAAGGCGACGTAATTAGCCCCATGCTTGGAGCAATTCGCATCGTTAATTTCAACAAACTACGTGCCGAAGCTACACTCGGAGAAAACTATCTCGGCAAAGTAAAAACCGGCGATAATGTCATCCTTGAATTCCCGGATCTGAATGATTCGCTGAAAACGAAACTGACTTATGTAGCACAAGCTGTAGACCCAATCTCACGCGCGTTTGTGGCACAGGCACGTCTGGGGTATAACGCGAAGCTGCATCCGAATATGTCTTGCAAAATGAAGATTGCGAATTATGAAAATTCGCACGCTATCGTAGTACCAGTTTCTGTGATTCAGAAAACGGCGAATGGTGATATGCTTTACGTAGCGAACGGCGATAAAGCTAAATCTGTGATCGTTACTACCGGCCGCATTTCTAACGGACAAGTGGAAATCCTTTCAGGCCTTAATGCTGGCGATAAAATTATCACCGAAGGTTTTGAAGAAACAGATAACGGCGAAAAGATCAAAATCATCGAATAGTGCGGATGGCCTGAGTATGCATCACTATCAAAATTTAACCAATGAAAGATACATTTAAGGAGTTTAAGCCGTCCAGCTGGGCGATCGATCACCGGACGGCTATCTATATCGTCACGGTCATCATTACGCTGGCCGGGCTGTTGGCCTATATCAATCTTCCGAAAGAACAGTTTCCGGAAATCAAAATTCCACAGATTATTGTGCAGACTTTGTATCCTGGTACTTCTCCTGAAAACATGGAGAACCTCGTCACGAAGCAGATTGAAAAGCAGGTAAAGAACCTGACAGGCATTAAGAAAGTAACCAGTAATTCCTTCCAGGATTATTCCGTAGTAATCGTAGAATTTAACACCGATGTAAAAATCGATAAAGCCAAGCAGGACGTAAAAGATGCGGTGGACAAAGCGCGGCCGGATATGCCGCAAAATCTGCCGAACGAACCTGAAGTAAAGGATATCGACCTTTCGGAGTTACCGATCCTCAACGTGAATATTTCGGGCAACTATGACCTGAACCGTCTGAAGAAATATGCAGACAAGGTGAAGGACAATATTGAAGGCCTGAAAGAAATTAAACGCGTGGATATGGTGGGTGCGCCAGAACGCGAAATCCAGATCAATGTAGACATGTTTAAGCTGCAGGCATCCGGATTTACGTTTGACGATATTGACCATGCGGTACAACAAGAAAACGTATCAGCCACGGCGGGACAGGTTTCGATGGATAATCAGAAACGTTTGCTGAGCATTAAGAATGAATTCAAGACTGCCGATCAGATTGGAAATATCATTGTCAAAAACCAATCAGGTAAAGCCATTTATCTCCATGACATCGCAGATGTAGAAGATAGTTTTGAAGAACAAAAAAGCTACGCGCGTCTCGGCGGTAACAATGTAATCACGCTCAATATCATTAAAGCAAAAGGCGAAAACCTGATCGACGCTTCCGACAAGATTGAAAAACTGCTGGAAGAAATGGAGCAGAATGATTTGCCGCGTGATCTGAAAATTGTGGTAACCGGCGATCAGTCCGAACAAACAAGACATACACTTACCGACCTCGTGAACACGATCATCATCGGGTTCATATTGGTAACCGTAATCCTGATGTTCTTTATGGGCGTAACCAATGCCTTATTCGTGGCGCTGTCCGTTCCACTTTCCTGTGCGATTGCGTTCTTTGTGCTTCCTACAATTGGTTTTACACTCAATATGATCGTGCTGTTCTCATTCCTGCTAGCGCTCGGTATTGTGGTGGATGACGCGATTGTGGTAATTGAGAATACACACCGAATTTTTGACAACGGTAAAGTTCCGATTGATAAAGCCGCGAAAATTGCAACGCACGAAGTGTTCCTGCCAGTACTGTCCGGTACCGCTACGACCCTCATGCCGTTCGTGCCGCTGGCATTCTGGCCGGGCGTAATTGGTAGTTTCCTTTTCTACCTGCCAATTACATTGATCATTACGTTGCTGGCGTCTTTGATTGTCGCTTACATCATCAATCCTGTATTTGCGGTAAGCTTTATGAAACCGCATGAACATACAGATAAGTTTAAAAAAGCTCGCTTCACTAAACGCGACCGTGCATTGGCCGTTGTTTTTGGTGGGCTGGCATTGCTGTTCTACTTATCGAAATCCTGGGGCGTTGGGAACTTCATCATTTTCATCTACCTGTTTATCCTGCTGGAGAAATATGTATTTGCCAAATGGATTTTCACCTTCCAGAACAAGGTCTGGCCTGCATTCCAAAACTGGTATACAAAATGGTTGAAAGTAGCACTAGACAATCCAGGTAAAGTGGTAGGCGGAACTGTGATATTGTTTATTCTATCGATTGTAACATTTGTAGTCCGCAAACCAAATATTGTTTTCTTCCCGGATGCGCAACCAAACTTCACGTATGTGTATCTCAATCTTCCGGTTGGTACCGATCAGGCTTATACCAATGAAGTATTGCGTAAAATGGAAGGCCGCGTAAATCATGCACTGGGAATAGATCCGAAAACCGGCAAGGGAAATGATGTGGTAAAATCGGTGATCTCTAACGTAACCATAAATGCCGTAGATCAGAATAGTGGCGAAATCGGCGACTTCCCGAACAAGGGTAAGATTACAGTGGCGTATGTTGAGTTTGCGAAACGTCATGGTGTGTCTACCTGGAAACTGATGGAAGACATCCGCAATTCGGTTCGCGATATTCCCGGCGCTGAAGTGACTGTAGACAAAGAAAGCAGTGGCCCACCATTGGCGAAACCAATTGTAATTGAGATTACCGGTGATAACCTCGATTCGTTGGTATCTACTTCTGAAAAACTAAAACGCTATTTGCAAGTGAAGCAAATTGGTGGTGTGGAAGAATTGCGTAGTGACTTCCAGGCGAAGAATCCGGAGATTGTTTTTGACCTCAACCGGGAACGCATGAACAACGAGAGTATTTCAACGTATACGGTTGTGAACAACCTTCGTACAGCCATTTTCGGCAAGGAGGTCTCACGCTTCCGCGATCAGAATGACGACTACCCGATTACGCTACGACTGAAAAAAGATCAGCGTGAGAATATTGACGCAGTACGCAATATGCCAATTATCTTCCGCGATATGGGTATGGGCGGTGTGATTCGTCAGGTTCCGCTGAGTGCGTTTGCAGACGTTCACTACTCTTCTACTTACGGCGGCATCAAGCGCAAAAATGAAACTCGTATTATCACATTGTCTTCGAATGTTATCACAGGTTTTAATCCAAACGAAGTGGTACAGAATATCCAGACTGAACTCGGCAATTTCCACAAACCAAGCGGTATCAGCATTCGCATGGGTGGCCAACAGGAAGATCAGGCAGAAACGACCAATTTCCTTGGTCGCGCGATGATGATTGCAATGGCTTTGATCTTTATGATCCTGATTCTGCAGTTTAACTCACTAAGTAAAACGCTGATCATTTTGAGTGAGGTGCTCTTCAGTCTGATTGGTGTGATTTTGGGCATCAGTATTTTCAAAACCAATTTCTCAATTGCGATCAGTGGTATCGGTATTGTGGCGCTGGCCGGCGTGGTAGTGCGAAATGGTATCCTGCTCGTAGAGTTTATGGATTTGATGCTGGCGGAAGGTATGAGTCCACACGACGCACTGGTAGAAGCTGGCCGTACACGTATGACGCCGGTACTGCTCACAGCAACTGCTGCGATTCTGGGTCTGATTCCGTTGGCGGTGGGTATGAACATCGATTTTGCTTCGTTCTTCAGTCATTTGAATCCGCATATCTTCTTTGGTGGTGACAGTGCTGATTTTTGGGCGCCGCTAGCGTGGACGATGATTTACGGTCTGAGCTTCGCAACCTTCCTTACACTGATTCTTGTGCCGGTGCTTTGTTTGTTGAGCTTCCGCTTTAAGGCTTGGGTAAAAAGAATTAAGGATAGCGCGGCTAAATCACTGGAATAGTTTTTTTGATTGATATATGCGAAAGGGTTGTCTCGATGAGGCAACCCTTTTTTGATTGTCAGATTTCAGACGGCAAGAATCACTTCGGGCGGCAGGCAGAAATTAAACATCAGATGTTTATTACGACTTACATAAAAAAACCGGGCGTAGACACGCCCAGCTGATTTTTCATTTTACGAAGCAACTTTTATTATTCTATTCTGAATTTTTCCTTAGTTATTTATATACCGCCCGAAAAGAATTTCGGGCGGTGTTTGAACCCATAAATGAAAAGAGAATTGTCTATTTGACTGTTTTATTAATTGTTTTTAAATAGCCGCCCCTTTGCAGAAAAAAGTTTACCGAATCACGGTAATGTCTATAAAGCAAAATGGCGGATTCACGATACATCCATTGATACCAGGCAGGATGCTGCTCGCACATAGCCTCAAGGTGTTTCCGGATGGTCGGCTCTTTCAATTTCATTTCCGCAGCAAGCACAGATAATTCTACCGGCATTTTATTCACCGACTGAACCAGATAACCTAAAATTTCATTACATCGTTTTGCGTCTGATACTTTCATTATTTTTTCAATCTATCCCGCCGGTAAAACGAATCTGCGCGGCTATATTTTCCTAACACACAAACAACCGGTGCACGCTGTTGTTTAGTACAAAGAACGGGCCATTTTTCGCCAGCTAAAGCTCCGCCCGTTTCATTTTTTGAATCGGCTGCGTCTTTTTTCACCAACCTATTAAACCATCGCAAAAACCCGTTGGGTGGAATCAAAACAAAAAATTGCGGCCGTTAGACTTGCACAAAAAATGCCACAAAAGACACATTTAGGCTTTTTTTCACTCCACCTGTAAAGCAGATTGATCTTATAAGACATGGAGATGTCATTATAGTGCAATAAAAAAGCCGGATGCAAATGCATCCGGCTTTTGATTTTATTTCAGGAAAACCTATTCTGATTTGAACAGTTTTTCCATTTTCAGGAGTTGTCCATCTTCATCAAGTACCATGATCATATATACTCCGCTTGCGATATCACCCAGATCAACGCGTTTTACATCTTTCTGAGTCAGTATCACACGACCTTGCAGGTCACGGATCATAACGTTCACTTTTACCGGTGCATCGATGTTTACGATCTGATGTGCCGGATTCGGATAGATCTTAATATCGGAAGCTGCCACTGAAACATTTGGCACGCCTACGTTATTAAAGAATGTTACTGATGAGTAATTCGTACAACCATTCACATCTGTTACTCTCACAAAGTATGCACCGTTCTGGGTTACATTATAGCTTTGAGAAGTAGCGCCGTTGATCGGCTGGCTATTAAAGTACCATTGGTATGATGCATAAGAGCCAACAGTGGAAAGTATGCTACCAGACTGTGTAATCACCGGTTGTGGCAATGGATTTACCACTACAAGCACCTGAGCAGAAGTAGCAGAGCAACCTGCTGCGTTGGTGATCAGTACGGAATAGTTACCTGTCTGGTTAGCTATGAGATAGTTGTCAGTTGCACCAGGAACAGGTGCTGCATTGTTATTCCATTGATAAGTAACGCCACCTGCTATACCGCCACCGGAAATACCAGTCAGCACTACCGCACCGCCTTCACAGAAAGTGATTGGTGTTGTGTAAGCGATAGTAGAAGTTGGTTTCGCATTTACAGTTACAGAGATACCAGTTGATGTTGTGCTACAGTTACCATTGTTAGTAGTCACTGTGAACAAACCAGTTGATGTTGCTCCGTAAGCTGTGGTAGTAGCGCCAGGAATTGGGTTACCATTGATGTTCCACTGATAAGTAAGGCCAGAAACAACGTTTGAGTTTAACCAAACTGTATCGCCCTGACATACGGTTGTGTTACCAAGCGCCGTAGCCGTAGCCACTGGTGCCGGATTTACAGTAATAACCGAAGCAGTAGAAGTTGCAGTACATGTAGTAGCAGTATTTGTTACAGTCACTATGTAGCTACCCGCGATTGTTGCGTTGTAACAAGCAGTAGTGGCACCAGTAATTGCCGGACCATTCAGCGCCCATTGGTAAGTAAGGCCAGTAGCTGAAGGAACACAAAGGTTTGTTGCTGTACCCTGACAGATTGTAGTACCACCAGAAGCAGTTACCGTTACGTTTGGCAGCGGATTTACCGTTACCGTTGTAGCAGTTGCTGTAGTAGCGGAACATGTAGTAGCTGTATTAGTTACGGTCACTGTGTAAGCACCAGATACTGAAGCAATGTAAGTACTGTCAGTAGCACCAGCGACTGCGGTACCACCTCTGAGCCATTGGTAAGTCAAACCGGAAGCATTGGTTGTTCTCAGTTTTACAGTACCGCCGGTACAGAATGAAGTTGCACCAGCTGCAGCGATCGTTGCTGTAGGCAAAGGATTCACTGTTACTGCAACTGCAGGTGTAGAAGTATTCTTACAAGTAGTAGCCGTGCTGGTTACCATCAATGTGTAAGAACCTGTTGCTGTTGCAGAATAAGTAGCATTGGTAGCACCCGTAATTGCAGTACCGTTGTTTTGCCATTGGTAGTTAACACCAGTTGCTGTAGAGTTGATCACTACGGTACCACCAGCACAGAACGTAGTTGCCGTTGCAGGCGTTACGGTTACTGTAGGTAATGGCGTGAGTGAAATTGTAGTAGGTGTAGAGGTTCCAACGCAAGCTGGACCCGTTGCAACATCTAAGGTATAAATACCAGCTGCACCCGCTTTGTAAGTAGCATTAGTTGCACCAATAATTGCGCTACCACCTAATTTCCATTGATACGTTACGCCACCAGGAGTTGGACCGCTCAACACTGTGCTGTCACCTGTACATATTGCAACTGCACCACTTGGTGTAATTGAAGACGCAGGAGCACCATTGACAACAGCAATAGTGTTAGACACGTTTGTACAGCTGTTAGCAGTGTTTGTGATCTGAGCAGTATAGTTACCGAATTGAGTAGCAGTGTAAGTAGAATCTGTAGCACCACCGATGTTTGTACCACCCAATTTCCATTGGTAAGTCAAACCTGCAGTAGAAGATGCTTTCAGTATTACTGAACCACCAGCACAGAACGTTGTAGAACCAGCAGCCACGATTGTGAGCGGCAATGGACTTACAGTCAGTCCCACAGCACTTGAAGTAATGTTACCACAAGGAGCAGCGCCGATTACTGTTACACTGTAGTTAGCTACATCTGCTGAAGAAACAGCGGCGATTGTGTAAGTGGCATTGGTTGCACCTGTAATTGCAGTACCGTTTTTCAGCCATTGGTAAGTAACACCTGTACCAGCCGCTACAACCGTGAATGTAGCAGGGCTACCGTTACAAGCTGTTTGAGCAGTTGGTTGCGTTGTGATAGAAGCAGGCGTATTAATTGTCAAAGCAGCGATTGCAGAAGTAACCGGAGCTGCCGCGCTACAAGAGCTGGTCAGGATTACCGTATAGTTACCCGCATCAGTTGCGATTACAGCAGGGATGGTGTAAGTCGCATTAGTTGCGCCACTGATATTAGTACCGCCTTTCTGCCATTGATAATTCACACCAGTTGTACCAGCGCTCAGACCTACAGTGAAAGTAGCAGGACCACCGAGACATGCTGAAGTAGCAGCCGGTTGCGTAGTGATATTCAAAGGAGCACAGAATTCACCGAACTGATAATCACCAGCCAGTACCGGAGCCAGACCAGTTACAGTCTGAGAAGTAGCTGTTGGCGTATTTGCCGGAGGATAATTCCATGTAGCAGAAGCATAAACAGCACCACGAATATTCGCAGTATTGATTCCCGGATCAACGTCTGCAGCCACCCAGGTACATTGTGCCGTAGCAGTACCTGCAGCGATCGTCAAACCATTAACCGGTTGAATCGTGTAGTAACGGTTGATGCTCTTCGAAGCATTGATAGCAGAAGATGCGATATTCGGATGATCACCAGGAGTAGATTTAGCCCACATTGCACCACCAGCTGTAGGAGCAGAGCTCGTTGTAACAACTACCGGAGTATAATACAAAGAGTCACCTACAGAGAATGTATGGTTCATTGCGCTGCTTGACGGAGCTTGTTTCTGATGACGACCCCAGATCCAGCCATTCGATTGACCTGCACTAGGAAGAGAACCTCCATTTTCAATCAGTCTGCTTACACCCGGCATTTTAATTCTTGAAGGACCAGTTGCGCCAGCTACGAATGTTACCGTACCAGTGTAAGATGCACTGTCGTTGGTCATGTTGAAAGTGACCATGTTCGAGTTACTTACTGTAATGCTATGGAAGTTTGCAGTAGGCGTGGCAGAATTCATGTTTCTGAACCAGCCACCGCCACTTACTGTTTGCGGAGCAGTAGCAGGCTGTACCGTACCTGTAGAATAGTTACCGAAGTAAACTGTGTTACCTGCGGAAGCTAAAGTATTGGTCGTAAAGATACCACCGGTATTAACCGTCAGGTTTCCGTTCAGGTACAGCGTGATACCGCTATTAATACGGAACTCACCACCGTTATTTACAACAAAATTACCCATTACCCCAAATGTGCCGCCGCCTACAACGGCGCGGTTTGTACCTGTACCAGAATTGATTTCAACATTGTTGAATACCAGCTTACCGGAACCGATGTTCGGATTGACACTGAAAAGGTAAGAAGTGTTAGTAGCAGTATCTAAAGATGTACCATTACCGAAACGGAAAGTGTGTGTATTAAGCGCTGCTACCGTCGTAGCATTGTTGTACACAAAAGTATTCGTACCTGTGCTCGCAGGATGCGGATCCACTACAGTGAAAGTACCACCTGTAAAGCTCAGTGTTGGCGAAAGCAGGTTTACGATCGGCGTGCTTGCTGCAACGCTGTTCGTAGGATTACCACCAGCGTTACCATCTACGTTGATAGCACCACCAGACTGGTTGGTAGAAGATCCTGTGTTTGCAACATAGTTACCATTGATGTTCAATGTACCGTTGGCAACAATCAATTGACCATTATTGGTAAATGGCTTATTACCACCGCCGGTAGGACCGAGTGTTACAGTTCCGCCAACTACGTTGAAGGAAGCACCAAGGTTATTCGTGATACCTGAAGCTCCGGAATTACCATTTACTTTAACAGTACCATTCAGTGCAGCTACTGCACCACTATTTACCAGTACGCTATCAATTGTAACTGTATTCGCTGCATTATTCACCATCAAAGTACCCGTTGCAAGAATCGTCAAAGATTTTGCAGCGTTGGTAGCAGCATCTACTGTTACTTGCACGCCAGGGTTGATGGTTGCATCATTTGTGATGCCCGGAACGTTATTATTCAGCCATGTAGCTGGTGTGCTCCAGTTACCAGTTGCAATTGCGATGTAGCCGTCAGCAATGTTTGTATCTGCAGCACCGATGTAGTATGGGTTGGCAAGATCAGCAATTGCAAGACCTGTACGGAATGCACTGAAACCAGAACCCGCAGCATGCGTACCTGCTACTGCAGCTGCCTGCATTACGCGGAGGTTAGCAGAACTGCTAGGAATAGAAAGGTTGAATAAACCTGTACCCGTCAACTTCACGTTCAATGTACCTGAAGCTGCGATACCGTTACCTGTGGTAAATGCCCAGCTTGAGCTTGTACGTTTATTGATGTTGTACGTTGGTGATGCACTTGCATCTGAAACTGCAGGAGTCAGCGTAAAGAGACCGTTCACATTGGTATGACCAACGCCGATTGTACCACCTGTAGAAAGTGCAGTTGCAGCACTGAAGGAAATCGCTACGTTGCGGTTTACACCACCATAGCTCAGTGGATAGAAACCTACAGCAGTACCGGCAGATGTCGGCAAGCTTGTCGTACCGTACCAACGGATGAGTGAACCCGATGTTACACGGATACCACCCGCTGTATAAGTCAGTGCACCCGGAGTAGCAGCAGCTGTACCCAATGTGAGTGTGTTTGTAGAAATGTCAATATCACCGGCAGTCATGGTCAGTGTTCCACCGATTGTACGGCTAAATGGAACAGTGATACCATTTGCGTCGTTGACAGTTACATTCAATGGACCGTTTGTAGCAGGCCAAACAGTTGCCGTAGATGTTACAGCAGGAGTAGCGTCATAAGTCAGCGTAGTACCTGTAGCAGCATAAGTCAATACCAGTGTTGTGGTAATCGGAGCTGTAGCGCCTGTGCTGATACGCACGCCACCACTTGAGTTGATCTTAAATGCATTGTTTGTAGTGAAATTACCAGTACCTATCAGGGTAATACCTGCTGAATTGGTTACTTGATAAACAACTGGGCCAACGATTGCAGAATCAAGGAAAGTTACATTCTGTGCAGCGGTTGTACCATTAAAATTCAGCGTTACCACACCGGCACCTGAAGATTTCAATAAACCACCGGTCTGATTATACGTTCCGCCTACGCTGATCGATTTCGCACCAGTACCCGTAAGGTCTACGGTACCACCTGATTGTGAGAAATTATTCGTAACAATGGTAACAGTGTTGCTGGTGTTACCCATTGACCAAGTACCAGTCGTACCTGTTGATACTACAGACAACGTCCCGAGAACAGTTGCAGGAACTGTTCCTGACCACTGACTGTTAGCAGTCTGATTCGGACAGTTATACGTGAAATTATAGAATGTCTGACCGAGGCCACCGTTAGGTCCGCCGGTTGTTGTAGTAAATCCTGAAATCAACGCGTTAGATCCTACACCCCATGTTGCCGTAGGAATTGCGCCACCGGTTGTTGTTGTGTACTTGTGTTCATAAGTACCATTAATCACCAGGTTTGCGGCTGTACTTGTGAATGCTCCTGCAGTACCTGTACCACCTGCAGAAAGTGTACCTGTAGCAGTTACGGTGTCAATTGCGTTTGAGAAGTTAACAGCATTAGATGGTGTACCATTATTTACATGCAGTATACCGGCAATTTTACCTGTACCACCTGTACCGCTAAATGCAAGTGTCAATGCAGCAGCAGTACTGTTATTGACTAAAGAAGAACCAGCAGCAATATCCAGCTCGTTTGTCGCAGCATTGTTGTCTGACTGTAATGTCAGCGTTGCAGTTGAAGGAGCCAGGAATGCAGCCGTAGTATTATTAGCAAATACAAGACGTCCAACTGTCTGAGTAGGTATATTTTTTACCGTATCTATCAGACCGTCGTTGAATTGCAGTACGTCTGTGATGTCCGGAATATTACGCGCCGGTGTCCAGTTAGCAGGAACCTGATAATCTGTGCTGGAAGTTGTATTACCAATCCAGGTATAGATATTAGTTGTTGTTACTGCAGGGCGACCCGTGAATTGTCCGTTGCCCAAAGCAAAGTTTGCATTAGACTGATTGCCGACAATTACCAGAGAACCCGAAGGAACGTTGCTTGGAACTTGCGCCCATGCTGTGCCATTCCATCTGTTCAGGCGAATATTAGCTTCCGTACCTACGATGTCTGTATTCGGATAACTGAAGTTTCCATTGTAAGTATAAGCGTTGGTAGTATTCACACTATCATCCGTCATTACCCAGTAACGAGTCAGATAATTAGTAGTAGAAAGATCATTCGGATTCTGAGCATCTACAACACGTGCACCAACATTACGCGGCGCAGCATTAGTAACAATTGAAATGCTCACCGGAGAATAATCTGCACCATTTGTCAAATCACCGATCGGATAGAGATAAGTAGCAGCTGTAGTGCCCATATTTCTGATCAGCTGACCAGTTCCGTCTGCAGCAATCATTTTTGTTGCACTCGGAGAAGATACTGTTAAAGTACTTCCGCTGGCCATTGAGAGATTATTGCTACCTAAAACCAATACACCATTGGTCAGCGTCAATATACCGGTATTTGCGATTGTACGGTTTGCGCCGAGATTCAAAATATTTGCAGGGGCTGCGCCAGACATATTCTGCGTTACATTCAGCGGACCATTAGTTGTAGGCCAAACGTTTGCAGTAGTCGTAGTAGCACCCGGTGCATCATAAGTAAGTGTTGTATTGGTTGCCGCGTATGTCAGCACAAGTGTTGTGTTGATCGGATTCGCTGCAACGGAAGTTATACGAACACCACCACCAGAATTAATCTTGAACGCATTGTTCGTTGTGAAGTTACCGCTACCCGTCAAAGTAATACCTGCAGGGTTGGTCACCTGGTAAACCACCGTACCCACAATCGCAGAGTCTAAGAAATTCACGTTCTGCGCTGCGGTAGTACCATTGAAATTGAGGGTAGCAGTGCTTGAACCTGTATATTTAATAAGACCAGCAGTCTGATTAAACGTACCCGAAACGTTCATAATCTTCGCTCCTGAAGTAGTTCCCAAATCAATAATACCACCAGTTTGGATGAAATTGTTAATATTCATCGTATAAGCAGTAGTAGTGGCAAATTGCCAGATATTATTGTTGGTAGAAATAACATTGAAGTTATTGGTAACGTTTGTCGGAATAGTACCTGACCATTGACTGGCGTTGGCGAGGTTCGGACAGTTCATCGTAAAGTTATAGAACGTCTGACCCAGACCACCACCCGGACCACCGCCCGCTGTAGTATAACCAGAAATGAGTACGTTAGAACCAATTCCGTATGTAGCAGTAGGCACCGCACCACCGTTACCAGTTGTGTACTTGTGATTAAAAGTACCCATCACCACGAGATTGGTAGCCGAGCTGGTATACGCACTTGTAGTACCTGCACCACCTGCCGCCAAAGTACCAGTAGATGTTACTGTATCAATGGCACCAGTAAAATCAACTTTATTAGCAACTGAACTGGTGTGAACCATTTCCAGATTACCAGCGATTTTACCTAAGCCTCCAGTACCGCTAAATACCAACGTGAGAGCTGAAGTAGCGCCGTTGCTTACCAATGAAGAACCTGCTCCGATATTCAACTCATTTGTTGTAGGATCATTGTCGGAAGCAAGTGTAAGTGTAGCCGCTGCAGTACCCGCCTGAAAATTCGTAGTGGTATTATTTCCAAACGCGATTTGACGAACCGTTTGCGTTGGGATGTTTGTTGCAGTAGAAGAACCACCATTGGTAAACTGCAGGATATCCGTTGCATCCGGAAGGGTGCGTGCAGGTGTCCAGCTTGCAGCAACAGTCCAATCTGCAGAACCTGTAGTCGCATTCCAGACATAAGAATTCGGACCTGTAGTGGTTGTTACAGCTGTCAATGGAGCTGTAGTCAAGTAAGTAGGGCCACAAGTTGCAGTATTATTTGCAGCAAAAACATAATAGGAATACTGTGTATTCAAATTAAGTCCTGCGTCTGTAAAGGTTGTAGTAGCACCATACGATACAACAGTACCGTTACCAATTATAGCACCCAAAGCGTAAGCATAAGTACTAGTTGGCGTAGCTGTCAATGCCGCGGTACCATTTGTTCTGATAACAAGATATTTATCCACTGCCGGAGATGCTGCGGTAAATGATCCGCTCACGGTTGAAGGACCAGGAGTAAGCACCAGCCCTGTTGCCTGAGCCGTTGGAGTCGCACAAGCCGGAAGCGGGAGAATGTTTACCATATAGTCTTCAGCTTCGCCATAAGTATAAGCGACACAGGCTTCTGTTGTAGCGAGTTGCTGGTTATATCTCACTCTCACGCGCATACGGGTGTTGCCCGGATATGCAGAAGCAGGAATAGCCAATGTTCCGTTAACCACGGCACCATTAGCGGAACCCAGGAAAAAGTATTCACTCGCATCGAAGACACCATTTTGGTTATAGTCGATCCACACAGAAACATATTCTGTACCACCTGGACCTACTGTTACAGACATTGGATAAGATTGTCCCTGAGTCAGAGCGACCACAGGCAACGTCGTATAATCACCGTATCCGTTGGTGCTACAAGTAGTAGTATTATTGAGTGTGCCTAATGTTACGTTTGTAATTACGTCACTCGAGTTACAACTCGTAGTACCAGGAACACAGTAACATTGATTTGCAGGATTAAGCGTAACCGATTTAATTGCAGAAGTATCCGCATTTGCACCCTGACAAGAAACGTAAGCACGGAATTGCGTGGCAACCGCGATACCGCCAGTCAGTGTATATGGATTGGTTGTTGCGCCGGAAATATTTGTCCAGCCAGAACCTGAATTAGATTGCCATTGAAATGTAGTTCCTACACCTGTAGAGTTACCTGATAAAGTAAGACTGAGATCCAGACCAGGACACACAGAAGAACCTCCGCCTACCAAAGCCGCAGTACCACCAACAGCAGAACCGCTACAAAGTGTATTAATACCAACCGCCATTACATGCGGTACCCCAGAAGAAGAAGTGTTTCTACTCACTTTGATGCTTCTGATTGTCTTGGAATAATTCGATGAGGAAATGGTCAACTTAAGATCGTAAAGACGAGGGCCATTAGTAGCTGTAGCATCCAGAGCACCGCTACTTCTAAGTGCACGGCCTATGGAATTAATCGCGTAAGGCGTACCGTTATACCAATCTGTAACACTCTGCGCAGCGAAAAGCTGCGTTGTTCCATCTGTAAAATTTACGGTAACATCACAAGTGGATGCTCCGTTACCAGAGCATACCAGCAAATAAACTTCGCCGGCCGCTTGAGCAGTACCAAACACCAAAGAGTCCGTCGCGTGTGTGGACGGCAATCTCAATGCATTATTACTGCTGTAACTCGCCAGCTGATAAGTCATACCAGGCGTACTGATACTCGCAATCTGGCCATTGGCGGGTAAAAATTGTGTCGGTAATGTCGCGGACGACGTTTGCTGAAAGTCCGGAGTCACGAAAACGTAGCCCGTACCGGTACCGTCCACATCCGCAGTCGTCGATGCAGTCGCGGCACCAATACCGTTAGCGACAACGTCGTCGTTAAAGCCCGTCACTACTACGTTGTTATATCCCGCCCGCGCCCACGAGAACGCAAACAGAAAGCATAGAAGGAATGTAATTTTTTTGCACATATTACATTTATTCAAGTTAGATTAATAAAGAGAAAAAAGGGAAAATGAATACCGTTGGTCGGTTAAATTGGGAACAAAGAGCGCTATTAGCGCGGGTCAAGGATTTTATCAGGGGGCAAGCTTCACTCTTATTTTATCATAGATCGCTGTTATTTTTTTGTTTTGCTATGTATGTATAAAGTTATTATTTATAGCTATTGCAGATAATAAGACAGTTAAAATTTTGCTATCGTTTGGGTAATGATGATTTTATATTCTTTTCACAATAAATTAATCCAACCCAAAATAGAAATTTTTCGATTTTAAATTGACATTTTATCCAACAAACTATCTGAAAAAATCTTTTGTCATATAATAAGGCCTAAAAAATGGGGAAGCAATCTTCCCCATTTTAAACAAATACAGATATATAAATTATATTATTCTGACTTGAATACCTTCTCGGCTTTTAGCAGCATGCCGTTTTGATCTAAAATCATGAACATATATACTCCATTTGCCAACGGAGATACGTCAACCCGTTTTGCCTCTTTCTGAATCATCACCATTCTTCCCTGCAAATCGCGAACCATCACATCTACTTTTACCGGAGCATCGATGTTTACAAATTGCTGCGTCGGGTTAGGGAATAATCTGATATCATCTCCGCTTGTCATAACTGAAACGACACCAACATTATTCATAAACATCTGCGGCGAAGTATTGATACACCCATTACCATCACTCACAGCCACCCAATACAGACCATTTTGAACCGGCATCACACTGTCGGTTGTTGCACCGGTAATTGCCTGGCCATCGAAATACCATTGATAAGTAGCAAAACCTGGATTGGTCGTAAACGAGCCGTCGCCATTATGCGTAATCACCGGCGAAGGCAATGCATTTACTGTTACGGAAACAGGTTGCGAAGTCGCAGAACATCCATAACCGTTTGTCACTTTGATTGAATAAATACCCGTTTGATAAACAATATCGCTGTACGCATTTGCTCCATAAACAGGCACACCGTTCCTATTCCATTGATAACTCAGATTAGTGCTTGTGTCAGCAGAAGTAAATACTACGGCACCACCTTCACAGAAGATAACCGGGCTTGTGTAAGAAATAACACTCATCGGCAATGGATTCACGGTTACGGCAATGGGCTGCGAAGTCACAGAACAGTTATTGGCGTTTGTAACCACCACTGTATAGTTACCACTCTGGTAGGCTAAAAACGCTGAATTATTTGCCGCTGCAATATTATTGCCATTTTTCTGCCATTGATAACTAAACCCTGTACCTGTATTGGCCGCCATTCCTACCGAATCTCCCTGGCAAACTGTAAGCGCGCTTGTATTTGTTGCGGAAGCAGCAGGCAAGGAATTTACTGACAGTACAATGTTTGATGAAGTTGCAGCGCAGGTGGTTTGTGTATTTGCAACAGCAACGGTGTAGTTACCCGCAACGGACGCATTGTAAGTACTGTTGGTCGCACCAACGATATTGGTACCGCCTTGTTTCCATTGATAAGTAAATCCATTACCACTTGGAACATTCAGCGCAATGCTGCTACCCTGACAAACCCCGGCATTACCGGATGGAGTTGTAGTTACTGCCGGCAATGGATTTACCACAAGACTGGTTGCTGTTGATGTCGTCTGGCAAGTTGGACTTATACTCGCAACCAATGTGTAATTACCAGAAGTATTCGCTACGTAAGTGATGTTTGTTGCGCCCGCGATCGGACTACCGTTTAACTGCCATTGATAAGAAACTCCTGAAGCAGCTGTGGTGGAAAGCGTAGTGCTGTTACCAGAACAAATACCAATGGTGCCTGTCGGGGTAAATGCTGAAGCCGGACCAGAACCAACTGTTACGGAGACAGCCGGTGTAGAAGTCGCCATACAACCTGTAGTAGCATTATTGACCTGAACGGTGTAGTTACCTGTTGCAGAAGCGGCATAAGTCGCACCAGTCGCGCCAGAGATATTGGTACCACCTTGCATCCATTGATAAGTCTGACTGGCAGCAGTTGGCACACTCAGCAATACATTACCACCAGTACAGAATGTAGTTGCACCGGATGCCGTTACTGTTGTGTTGATCACATTTACCGTAACTGGCACCGCAGTAGAAGTAGTGGAGCAATTAGCCGCGGCAGAAACAATTACTGCGTAGTTGCCGGTCGCTGTTGCTCCATAAGAAGAACCCGTTGCACCAGTTACCACAGCGCCGCTTTTCATCCATTGATAAGAAAGACCAGTGCCGGCATTGGCATTTAATGTCACAATACCGCCGCCGCATACCGTTGTTGATCCGGACGCAGTAGCTGAGGCTAGAGGGGCCGGTGTATTGATCACATTGACAGCGGATGATGTAGCACTACAACCAGTGCTAGTATTGGTAACTTTCAAAGCATAAGTACCAACAGAACCTGTAGTATAAGAAGAGGCTGTGGCTCCGCTGATCGCAGTACTGCCCTGCATCCATTGGTAACTAAGACCCGTACCTGTAGGACCGGCAATTGTGGTGTTGCTGCCACCGCAGAAACTAGCCGAGCCAGCTGGTGTTGTTACTGTAGACGGTGCCGGAATAATATTTACTACAGCCGGTGTAGATGATGCAGAAGAGCTACAACCGTTGAATACGTTTACTGTAGCATAGTTCGTTGTAGTTGCCGGTTTCGCATACACAATAGTATTCGTATCTGCTGCGCCCATTGCCTGCGTCATCAGTGAATCCTTATAAAGATTAGTATACGGAGTCCAGTTTATCGCCATTTTCTTATTGCCGGAAAGCATCATATTCGGACGTTGTGCAATGGTGCTGGAAGCCGTTGTAATAGTCGCAATCATACAAGACGAGCCATCTGAATAATAATACGCAGTAGACACAAATGGTGTCACTGACTGATTCATCACAGCATTGTTTGTATAGTTTGTACTATTACAAATATTACCGCTACCGCAAGAAAGACAGTTACTGAACGCAGTTTCGACGACAAGATTAGACACGCCATCCCAATAAAACGGAGTGGTAAATGTATGTGCATTCCAACCTGCAACTGGCGTATAAGTAGCTGCACTGTAGACTTGTGTGAGACCTGTAAGGAACGTTGTGGTCATTGCGGTCTGTGTCGTATTGCCGAGACTGATGGCAAAATTGGTATAACTACCATAAGGCGTAGCTACAGAAAATGATAATGATGTAAGGTTACCGGCAGATAAGCCCATTGCCTGCAATTCAGAAGCGAGGATCAACATCTGATGTCTTGCGCCAGTATACCAGTTGCCATATGGCGCAGGATAAGTCATATTTGTGTTTTGTGTTACGCCAGTACCGATAGTAGCCGACACGGGAACAGAAACCGGATTGGCTGTAAGTTTTACGCCCAATCCCTGACACATGCTTGACGTTGCAGGGCTGATCGTTGCTAAAGCGGGTTGCGCCAGCACGGTAAAATAATTTTTAACCGCTGCGTTCGATGTCGGACCAGCTGCAGTACCGAGATTAACGGTACCCGGACAATAACCTGTTGCATAAGAGACGCTGCTGCTACCCACATTTGGGGTTGCGGCATTGTCTTGTGCCACTATAAAATACAGGATAGTATCACCCACAGCAGGTGCCGATGTTAGTTTGGTGTAATCGATCGCGAAAGTAAACGAGCTGCCGCTATTGGTTGCTGTTACATATTTCCAGCCGTTGAATGCTGCAATATTCGCTGATGGATAAGTACCAAAGCTGTCCAGTTCTACTTTTCTTTTATAGTACAACCGCGGTGCATTTGTCGTCGCGTTTACACCACTTGCATCGGTAATTGTTGCTGTAAGCGATGGGGCACTGGTACAGTAGGTTGTACCCGGAAGCGCATTGTATACTATCACCGGCGGAGCTGCATCTAACCCGGCAGCTGTAAACTGAAGCGCACCACAATCAGGATTTGCCGGACGTGTAACACCATTAATATCGACCGTTACCACTGGTGAACTTGTCGCAACACCGTTTGACTTTGCAAATGAGGTACCTGTTGGCGCATACAATCCATTTGTTTGTGTCAGATTATTTTCCAGGAAAGAAGCGCTTTCACGCGGTGCCATAAATGTTTTGTATAAACCACAAGCTGTATTAAATGAAGCATCACTTGTGAGACTGTATGAATTCACCACAGGTGTTGCATAGTTCTCTGCATAGATGAATGCGTTGGTAATATTTGGCACGTAAAAAATATTGCCGTTGCTGGTTGTCGCATAGTTGGCCGGAACGACTCCTGCAGTACCGGCGCTGCGCACCAGCGCAGTTACAACACCTGTACCTGCCGGCACTACATTCACATTGATGATATTATTTCTCAAATCCAAACCTGTTGCGGATGAGCTGTAGTATATACCTGCTGTGCCCAGATTAGCCCCTGTAGAAGTATGATTGAAACGAATAGTGTTGTGATAAATATTGTATTGAATCGCGGTCGACAAATACATTCCATAAATGCTGCTGCCGCTGTAAATAGGTGTTTTAAAATCGGCAATCTGATTGTTGTACACATTACCATTGGTGGTTCCCGAAGAATAATACAAACCATACAAATTGCCACTGGCGCCTGCTACAGTAAGTCCGGAAACCCTGTTGTTGTAAATATTTGTATTGACACCGTTGGTGTGATAAATGCCGTAAATAGTACTGGTGGCCGTGGTATCATTCGCTACATAATTATCATGCACATCGCCAGCAGCTGTGTTTTTGTAAATCGCATAAATGCCGCCTGTGTTCGTACGACAATTAGTAATGGTATCGAAAGCGATATCTGCACCGGCAGAACCATTGGTAGCATAATGTCCGTAGAGATAGCCGGATTGTGTAATTACTACCTGGTCAATTTTGTTGTTCTTATTGACATACGCTTGTCCCACACCCACAGCTGGCGACGAAGTGTAGCCTGCAGAAGTGTACATACCATAAACATAGTAGTTGGTCGTTACGTTCTGCAGCAAGTTATTGGTAAACGTAAGCGTACCCGTTGTAGCTGGATAATTGTAGATATAATACGCATAGATATACCCGCTGCTGCCTGTGCTCGTTTTTGTAATGTTGCTTACCACATTGCCTTTCACGTATACATAAGGTGTACTTCCGTAATAGTTATAAAACATATAGAGGTATGAACTACTGGAACTGGTGCCCCAGTTGACGTTCGTCACTACGTTGTTTGTAATGGAATCTGCATAGAAAGTAGAATAGTAATTATACATGCCGTACAGATAGCCGGAAGTAGCCGCAGCATTGGCCCCGGAGATTGTATTTTTATTAAAGCGGAAAACGGCATTCGCATCTTGGTGACCACCGTTTGAAGAGTTGTAATTATACAGCACATACAAATGTGTTGTGGTCATTGATGCGTTTACATTAAAGCCGTTATTCTGGATATTCAAATCTCCTTTACCAACGCCGGGATAGATCATGTAAGTAGTCGTACTCTGTGCAGATGCTACAGAAAAATTATTGTTCTGAATCGTCACTACACTATCGTTTGCCGTGCGGATACCATATGCTGTCGACGAACTGCCACCGATTGTAATTGTATTACTCTGACCAGGATTACCGATTATATTGTTTACATCGCACACACCTGAAGACGCAATACCAGTAAGGCTTATAGCGGTATTACAATTGGAAATAGTATTACCGGCGAAAAAGTTTTTGCTATTGGCATCTGCTGCAACAGCACCAGTAGTAGCCAGCGTACCACTGCTCGCTGCTTGTGTATGCGCACCGCGAATACCAATCGATGTATTACCTGAGTTTAATGAAATCGTACAACCAGAAATAGTCACATTCTGACAACCATCGAAAGGTGCGGCAGCATTTAGTTTCACGAGTGAATAGCCCCATTCCATCTGTGTCGTAGTGGTCGTGTTTGCTGTAGCTTCCGAGAGGTTCAATGCGTTGATCGTAACAAAATCTGCACCTGCAATGTAAAACATACCATCAGTACTGCCAGTTCCCGTGAAAGCCGTTACAGTGTTGCTATTACCATTAATGATAAGTGGTTTGCTCGCCAAAAGGCTTGCATTGAGTACTGTGCTCCCTAACACGTAACCGCCAACAGGAGCGGTTTGTGGGTTACCCGCAGTTAGATTGATCGTGGCGCCGCCAACGCCTACGCCTTGCAGATTCAGCGTTCTGATTACAGAATCGAGCGTTGGATAAGTGGCACTCGGCACTGTAATCGTACCTGATAATTGTGCCCGCACCTGTTGGCCGCAAAAGATTGCGATGAGCAATACCGCCAGAAAATTGAATGTAGATTTCATAACCATGCGTATACTAGTTTTGGTGAATTTTTATATTTGAGTAATGGACAAACCTTTCCCAGTCCGGTTTTCCGCTGTTTTTTCAGCAGAAGCCGGTAGCTTTTTTTTCAATTATTTTTTTGCGGTAGGCACAAAAATCCCCCACTCCGTTTTCGCGCTGTTTTTTTCAGACCGACGACGGTTAGTTGTTGCTCATTCCTGAGCCACCTTACGAATCCCGTTTAGAGAAGCAGATACAGCTTCGCCACAACGCACGATTGCTTTGGATGTACTTTGTTTAGGTATTATAAGTCGGGAAAGGGAACTACTTAGAAGTTACTCCGCGCGCAAAATATTTTTTGCAGGCAGAAGGTTTAATCAGTGGAAATTTTTTGCACGGTACAGTTTCATGCGGTAACACACATTATGCTGTGAAATGCCCGTCTACAAGTGATTTGGTTGGACAACAAACTAATTCTGTTCGATAAAAATTCTTCGTAACATTCTCTCTGGTTCTTTTGTCCGGTTGCAGCCAGACGTTCATTTTATTTACTAATGCTAATTAATGACATTTATTTTGTTAAAACAAGCATAAAATTCGATTAACAACAGCTTAGTATTTAAACCCCAAGGACAAAATGCATAACTAACTGATTGTGTACATTAAGCTCAATGCATGCTGGACATGCAAAAAGCCCTCACGAATTGTGAAGGCTTTCGGATGAATTTGACACTATAATTATTGTTTATTTTTTACGCATAAAAGAAACTATTCCTTCTGCCGCTTCCTGCGACGCATTTGAATCACCCAGTTTATGCCAGAGTATTTTATAATCTTGCAATTGCTGTTGTAAAAACGAACCACCATCCAGCAAACGATGCAATTCTTTTTTCAGATTTTCCTCGTTGAGATCCGCTTGTATTAATTCTGTAACTACCGGTTTATCCATGATCAGATTGACCAGTGAGATATACTTCACCTTGATCAGTTTTTTCGCCAGCATATAAGAAATCGGATTGCCTTTATAACACACCACCTGCGGTACACCAAACAACGCAGTTTCTAACGTTGCAGTACCGCTCGTCACCAATGCAGCTTTTGCCTGCTTCAGTATATTATACGTCTGTGCTTTTGCCAGCATTACATTTTCATTACCGATGATCTCTTTATAAAATTCATCTGGCTGTGCAGGTGCCTGCGCTACCACAAACTGATATTGCGGAAAATGTTTTACTACCGTAAGCATCACCGGCAGCTTCACTTTTATCTCTTGCTTTCGGCTGCCAGGCAATAATGCAATGATTGGCTTGTCGGATATCTTTTGCACTGGCACGTTGTCTTGCTCATCTTGCACCACTTGAATCAACGGATGCCCAACATAACTCACCTTAAAATCCCATTTGGTATAGAAGTCTACTTCAAATGGCAAAATCACCAGCATCAGATCCACGTCACGTTTGATCTTCTTTACACGATTCTCTTTCCATGCCCAAACCTGCGGAGAAATATAATACACTACGGGAATGCCCTGCTGCTTCGCCCATTCTGCAATGCGCATATTGAATCCCGGATAATCGATTAAAATCAGAACGTCTGGTTTATAAGCGAGCATATCTTTTTTACAGAAATCAATATTGCTGAAAATGGTACGCAGGTGCATCAGCACTTCCACGAATCCCATAAACGCCAGATCGCGATAGTGCTTTACCAGCGTGGCTCCCGCAGCTTCCATACGGTCGCCGCCCCAACACCTGATATCCGCAACAGCATCTTTTTCATGCAATGCTTTTATCAGATTGCTGCCATGCAAATCACCACTTGCTTCTCCTGCTATAATATAATAACGCATCTTTTAAATTGAAAAGTCAAAAGTCAAAACAACACGTTCAAACACATTCCATACACTTAACCCACATTCATCACATTCTTTAACGACTCGCGCTAAGCCCCCCCTTTAGGGACGTTACCAAATGTATTTCACCAGCACGAACACGAGAACATACAGCATCGTTGCAATAAAAATGCCACGCGCTGTGAGATCGAGCCTGCGGTTGGTGTACAACATAAAGGGCAAAATATTCGCCAGCAGACTCAATGCAATCACTTTGGCAAAAGTCTGATGATTATGAAACAGTCCATTGAAAAAATCGCCCAGTTGCTGCCCCCGGCCTAACACCAGGAAAACGACCAGCGAACCAATCAATGGAAATAAAGCACCCAGTATAAATCCCAGTACGGGAACATTACGCTTCAACATTTTTTAAAAGAAAATATGCGGCGAATATACTCAGAATAATGCCGGGAAACATGCCTCCCGGGAAACGCTACCCGATACGGGACAATTCATTGTGTCCAAAAATTTTCAGAAGTCGCAAAATCCCTGATTCAGGGCTAAAAAAAACCGAAATACATAATAACAAAACAACAACTGTTTGATTTTCACCGGATAGTTTACAATTCACTTAACATACGTCATACGGTCATTCTGCATTACCTTTGCCCCGGTACTGAAATTATTATTCATGAACTTTCCCCTCAATCACTTGCCGGAGCGCACACAGAAACCGAGAACCCATGGCCTGACCATGGTGATGGATAAAGGCATGGGCCTTGACGAAGTACGTAACTTTCTGTCTGTTGCGGCTCCATACGTTGATATCGTGAAACTGGGTTTCGGAACGGCATTTGTAACGAATCGTCTTCGCGAGAAAATAGAAATCTACCGTGAGCATAATATTCCTGTATACTTCGGCGGTACTCTGTTTGAAGCTTTTCTGGTACGCAACCAGTTTGAAGATTATCTGAACGTTATCAAAGAATACGGCCTGGAACATGTAGAGGTTTCAGACGGTTCTATTATCATTCCACATGCAGAGAAATGTGGCTATATAGAACGTTTAGCCAAACACGTAACTGTACTTTCTGAAGTTGGCTCTAAAGATGCAACGCATATCATGCCGCCGTACAAATGGATCGAACTGATGCGCGCAGAACTGGAAGCTGGTTCTACTTACGTAATTGCAGAAGCTCGCGAAGCAGGCAACGTAGGTATCTACCGTGGCTCCGGAGAAGTACGTGAAGGTCTGGTTCAGGAAATTCTGACGCAGATTCCGGCAGAAAAAATCATCTGGGAAGCGCCGCAAAAAGCACAACAGGTTTATTTTATGGAGCTGCTGGGAGCAAACGTAAACCTCGGCAATATCGCACCAAATGACATGTTGCCGCTGGAAGCTACCCGTCTAGGACTGCGCGGTGATACATTCTACCTGTATCTCGACAAAAAGCCAAAGGATATCGTTATCAACAGCAGCAATGATTAATTTTTAAAATAATTCAAAGCCGGATCGCATAATATATGTTATCCGGCTTTGTTCATTTGCTCTATTCATGACGGATGTTTACGGACTGATCGGCTACCCGCTTACACACTCGTTTTCCGCAGGATATTTTTCAGAGAAATTTTCTGCCGGGTCGATCAATGCGGTATATCAAAACTTTCCGTTGGAAGACATCACGCAATTCCCTGGCTTGTTACAACGGCAACCTTATTTAAAAGGACTGAATGTTACAATTCCGCACAAACAGGCCATCATTCCTTATTTAGATGCTCTTTCAAAAGAAGCGGCTCAAATCGGCGCCGTCAATTGTATTTCTTTCTCCGAAGGAAAATTAACCGGTCATAATACAGATATCATCGGTTTTCGCGAAAGCTTGCGACCATTATTGCAGCCTCAGCACCAAAAAGCACTGATTCTGGGAACAGGCGGCGCTTCGCTTGCTGTTGCATACGCGCTAGACCAGCTAAATATCCCTTATCTGAAAGTCTCTCGCCAGGTATCCTCATCTGCCATCAGTTATGGAAATATTTCCCCGCAAATCGTGGCAGAACACATGATTATCATCAACACAACTCCATTAGGCACTTATCCTTCTGTTCATTCATTCCCCGATTTCCCATATAAGCTGCTCAGTCAGCAACATCTGCTCTACGATCTGGTATACAATCCCGCCGAAACGGCTTTTTTAACATTGGGTAAACAGCAGGGCGCAATCATCAAAAATGGATTGGAAATGTTGCATTTACAAGCAGAAGCCGCGTGGCAGATCTGGCAGCAATATTCTTTCTAAAACGTTCAGAAATACGTTAACACCGCAGCGTTGGTATAATTATTAAATTACTATTAGCAATTGGTTAAAGAGTTAAATAGGCAAATGGCTAAATCAGTCGTAGTCTTATTCGCAACGAATTAACGTTTTTACTGACCATGTTAATTGGGCAAACAGTTAAATCAGTCGTATTATAATTCGCGGCTTATTAATCTATTAACGAATTAACCGATTAACCTTCAAAGTAGAAGAGTTCTATTGTCTAACCATAAAATCTGTTATGTTATGTCAACACAAGCGATGTCTCACGTACCGGCGAAACAGAACAATTTATTATTGATTAAAGGTGTGGTTGAAATTTTGTGGGGTGTGGCTGCAATAATCATGGCACTTACTGATCCCGTTCCGATTATCGTCTCATTTGGTTTGGTAAACATTGTTGCCAGTGCACTCACATTTGCATATGCCGGAATCAACAAACACCTGGAAATTTCCCACCAGTGGCTGTTTATAGAAGGTGTTGTAGAGTTAGCCGCAGGCGTTTTATTCATCTTTTTGATTCACGACCTTCATAATTTTGTGCAATGGATGGGCTACGGTATCGTATTTATTGTGTTTCTCCAGTTTATCTACGGATATTTTATGCTGACCACCAACAGAGTAAACGTGGCCAACATGATCAGCCGTTTCGTAAACTGTCTGGTAGGCACAATGGTAGCGCTGATCCTGATCTCTAATCTCTGGGGCACTACTGGTTCGCTCATCTTGATTGGTGGGTTCTCCGTTGTATTTGGTATTTTAAATTCACACTTCGCCATGAAATTTGGCAACATTATCATGGGTAAAACCGAATAAAAAAACAAGACAATCCTGCATCATAGAATGAAAAAGCGTCCCAACGATTAGGTTGGGACGCTTTTCGTTATTACGCTGAAAGCTTGAAATGCTGTTAAATCTACGCTTGCACTGTATAATAAACGCAAGTCGTCAAAAAATTTCTCAGGTATGGCAAATACGTGATCGGTTTCCATTGTTCACGCGGTTGCAGACCAAATTTGTATTTGTAAATCGGATTGATGAGATAATGTTGCTTGTTCATTACCTTAAGACCACTCGCCTTTATAATCCGCTCAAAACGCTCAATGCTGATCTGTGTATCATGGATATCCATCAGTTCATTAATCACACCTTCCGGTTCACCAGCTATTTTAAGAATGCCCTTATAGATTGGTTTTGGAAGAATATGGTAATAGGGCAATTTGCTCGTCAGTTTTTTGGCACCAATCTGCTGGTGGCCACCGAAAGGCATATACCACGGCGGAAAGCCAAAGAAAATCTGGCCGCCCGGTTTCAGGAATTTTTTCAGATAAGGAATAAAACGTTCCTGCTCCGGAATGTGTTCGATTGCATCTTTTAGAATAATTACATCGAAGAATCCGGCAAAACGCTGCAGAAAGGCTTCATCGTAAACATTCTGGCAAACGAACGCCATCTTGCCTTCGCTCACTTCTTTTGCCAGTATACGATTGGCGATTTCAATACGATGTGCGGCAAGATCAACGCCTACGCAAAAACAGCCCTTCTCTGCAAACGGCAACAGAACACCGCCTTCACCCGTACCAATTTCCATCACGTTCGTTCCCGCTCCCAGTTTATGCGTCTTTTCGATAAAGGGCAAAACATAAGATCGTGAATTATCTACCTGTTGGTCATACCGAGCCTGCTCGTCGGAGTGCTGCTTTAGTGCCAATGCAATGATTTTTTTAGAAGGGGAAAGATAATCAGTTTTTTAATTGTTGTGCCGCTCACTGCAATATTTCGAGCTGGCGCTTGACGCTTTCATCGTGAATTTTCTGATATAGTGCTACAATAAATGATTCTGGCAGATTATGTTTACGGGCGAGTGCGGAACGTGTTTCCACAATCTCCCGCCAGCGATCTGGCTGATACGCTGTCATATTGCAATCCTTCTTTACACTCCCGATTCGCTCGCTGAGTTCCATTCTCCTTGCCAAAAGATCGATTACTTCTGCATCCAGACTGTCCATCAGTTGACGCAAATATTCCAGCTCTACCGATTTATTCATATCTGCTGAGTACTGCTGACGAATCACTAGTTCCAGCAATAATGTTTGCAAAGCTTGTGGGGTGATTTGCTGCGCTGCATCGCTCCATGCTTCATCCGGATTTGGATGGGTTTCAATCATCAATCCGTCGAAATGCATGTCCATAGCTTTTTGTGCTACTTCTGCCACTTTATCCCGGCGACCGGTAATATGGCTTGGGTCACAGATAATTGCCAGGTCACGGCGACGACGTTTTAATTCTACGGGAATCGCCCAATTGGGTTGATTTCTATAAGCAGAAGAACCTTTATAAGAAGAAAAACCACGATGAATCGCAGCAACTTCCTGCACGTCAGCACGTTCTATTCTTTCAATACCACCCAACCACAGATCAGTGTCCGGATTTACCGGATTTTTTACCATTACGGGCACTTTTACACCACGCAATGCATCGGCCAGTTTCTGCACCTGAAATGGATTGACCGTTGTACGTGCGCCGATCCACAATACAGATATACCATATTTCAGTGCCAGCTCAATATGAGCTGGTTCCGCCACTTCTACGCCAACTGGCAGTTGGTACCGTTCCTGCACCTCTTGCAGCCACTCCAGCGCCTGTTCACCGTTTCCTTCAAAAGACCCGGGACGCGTACGGGGCTTCCAAACGCCTGCTCTAAAAAGTTGAATCTGCATTGTTTTCAGTGCAGTGGCCGTTTCCAGAATCTGTTCCTGACTTTCTGCACTGCACGGACCAGCAATCACGAAAGGCTTGCCCGCATTTTTGAAATAAGACATACTGTTTGCAAATTTAAGCGTTGTCGAGCAGTTGCTGAAGAATTGTGAAGTTGCTGATTTGTAAAGTTTCGAAAGCTGCAGCTCAACTAATCTACATTATTGACCCTTTAACGATTTAACCAGTTTACCGTGCAGCAACGTACCTTTGCCGCCATGAATAACATGCCATCATTAGCTGAGTTGAAGCAAGGAACCGTGATTTTGATCGATAAACCTTATCGCTGGACTTCTTTTGACGCATTAAAAAAACTGCGCAAACCGGTGCAAGCCAAATTGGGCCACGCCGGCACACTTGATCCATTAGCAACTGGTCTTTTGATCTGTTGTACAGGAAGTTTTACGAAAAAAATCGTTGATTATCAGAAAATGCCTAAAGAATATACGGGCATCATACACCTCGGCGCCAGCACCCCAACTTATGATCTGGAAAGCGAACCGGAAGATCCAAAGCCTTTTGCACATCTCACCGAAGCCGATATTTTAAAAGCAACAGAAAAATTTACCGGAACAATTATGCAGGTTCCACCGATCCATTCCGCCATCAAGAAAGATGGAAAACGTGCTTATGAACTGGCAAGAAAGGGACAAGAAATTGTGCTGGATGCCCGCCCAATTACCATTTCAACTTTTGAAATTACCAAGTTTGAATTACCAGAAGTGCATTTCCGCGTGGCTTGCAGCACAGGTACTTATATTCGTTCGCTGGCAAATGATTTTGGGCAAGAACTCGGGTGCGGTGGTTATTTACAGGAGCTAAGAAGAACGAAAATCGGCGATTTTGATGTGGACAATGCTTATTCGGTAAATGAATGGGTAGATTATCTGAAAGCGGCGCACGAGGCGGGGAATGGGCAATAGTCAATGGGCAATGGTGCGTAAATGCTTCGACTCCGCTCAGCCTGACAAGCTTTTTCATCATTCTGAGCTTCTTCGCTGTCCTAAACATTGTCATACTGAACGTAGTCAAAGGAGATCGCCAACACGAACCAGCTTTGAGCTTTAGGCTTTAGGTCTTAGGCTTTCAGCTAAAAATAAAATATAAAGAGCCGGCATGCCGGCTCTTTTCGTGTTTTAATATTCGTCTTCGTTAAAGAAAAAGTCTTCCTGAGTTGGATAATCAGGCCAGATATCTTCAATGCCTTCATAAATTTCGCCTTCGTCGTCCAGCTCCTGCAGGTTTTCTACTACTTCGAGCGGGGCGCCGGAACGGATCGCGTAATCAATCAGTTCGTCTTTGGTTGCTGGCCATGGTGCATCTTCAAGATGTGAAGCAAGTTCAAGTGTCCAAAACATATTATAAAATTTTAATATCTATATACTAGTTTCGGCAAATGTAAGCGTTCATTTAAGAAATACAAATTTTATCCTTTTAAAGGTTTCTGAACTTTTTTATTTGCCCGATCCTAAATTTATATTTCAGGACGGATAATCATAGTCAGAGAGTTGGTATTACCCGCATTTTGATTCATTTTTACAGCATGCTCACTGCAAAAAGCCTTTTTAAAAATTACGGCAGTCTCTCGGTAGTAAAAGATGTTTCTCTTCATGTAAACGAAGGGGAGATTATTTCTATTGTGGGTGCTTCGGGTGCCGGAAAAAGTACTTTGCTGCACCTTTTAGGTGCGTTGGACAAGCCGGATCGGGGCAGTGTACTGATCAATAACACTGATATTTTTAAACTGAGCAGCAAAAAACAAGCACAGTTTCGCAACAAAAACCTCGGGTTTGTATTTCAGTTCCACCATCTTTTACCAGAATTTACCGCGGTGGAAAATGTCTCCATGCCGCTCTGGATCAATAAAGAAGGCAAAAAAGAGGCGATGATGAAAGCAGAAAAAATGCTGGAAGTCGTAGGTCTTTCGGGGCGGTTAAACAACAAACCTTCAGAGCTTTCCGGCGGTGAACAACAACGGGTCGCAATTGCCCGCGCACTCATCAATAAGCCGTCTCTGATCATGGCAGATGAGCCTACGGGCAACCTGGATAGTGCAAATGCACAAGCCATCCACCAATTATTTTTAGACCTCCGGGAACAAATGGGACAGACTTTTGTGATGATTACGCACAACGAAGAATTGGCTGGAATGACCGACAGGACGCTAACTATGAAGGATGGAAGGATCGTCAGCGAACAAATTCACGCAATAGAAAAAACCACGATCTGAAAACTCATTTTCAAAGAATTCAGGTTTCTCTTTGCCTTTTTGTCAAAAAGTATATTTTTGCACTCATAAAATTAAATTGCATTAGCCATGTCTGAAATTGCAAATCGCGTTAAGAAAATCATCGTGGACAAATTGGGTGTAGACGAATCTGAAGTTACTCAGGAAGCAAGCTTCACAAACGACCTGGGCGCAGATTCTCTCGATACAGTAGAACTGATCATGGAATTCGAAAAAGAATTCAACATCTCTATTCCTGATGAACAAGCTGAAACCATCACTACAGTAGGTCAAGCTGTTGCTTATCTCGAAGAACACGTAAAGTAATTATTCTACACTACACAAGTAACTGAATTATTTAATGAATTTACCGTACAAACGCGTTGTCGTTACCGGTATCGGTGCCCTGACTCCATTGGGTAATACCGTACCTGAATATTGGGATGGACTCATCAATGGTGTTTCGGGCGCCGACTTCATTAAGCAGTTTGATGTTACTAAGTTTAAGACCAAATTTGCCTGCGAGGTTAAGAACTTCAATCCTGAAGATTATTTTGACCGCAAAGAAGCCCGCAAGCTCGATCGCTTCTCGCAACTCGCTATTATTGCTGCAGATCAGGCAGTAAAACAGGCTGGTCTTACCGACGAGGGTATCAACAAAGATCGCGTCGGTGTTATCTGGGGTTCCGGAATCGGTGGTATGATCACCTTCATTGAAGAAATGAAGCAATTCAGCGCCGGTGATGGCACGCCAAGATTCAATCCTTTCTTTATTCCTAAGCTGATTCTTGACATTGCGCCAGGTCATATTTCTATGAAATATGGTTTCCGTGGTCCAAACTTTGCAACGGTCAGTGCCTGTGCTTCTTCTACAAATGCCATCATCGATGCACTCACTTATATCCGTCTGGGTAAAGCGAATGCCATCATTTGCGGTGGTTCCGAAGCTGTAGTGACAGAAGCCGGTATTGGTGGTTTCAATGCGATGAAAGCGTTGTCTGAACGTAACGATGATCCAAAAACTGCCAGCCGTCCTTTCGACCTGGATCGTGATGGATTTGTACTCGGCGAAGGCGCCGGTGCTATCGTACTGGAAGAATACGAACACGCTAAAGCGCGTGGTGCACACATTATTGCTGAGATTGCCGGCGGAGGCATGAGCGCAGATGCTTATCACCTCACCGCACCACATCCGGAAGGACTGGGCGTAATCAATGTAATGACCAATGCACTGGAAGATGCAGGTATGAAACCGGAAGACATTGATTATATCAATGTGCATGGTACTTCTACCCCGCTCGGCGATGTTGCTGAGCTCATCGGTATCCAGAAAGTATTTGGCGAGCACGCGTATAATGTCAATATCAGTTCTACCAAATCAATGACCGGCCACTTACTTGGTGGTGCAGGTGCTATTGAAGCAGTAGCCAGCATTCTTTCTGTGGTTAATGATATGGTTCCTCCTACCATCAACCACTTTACAGATGACCCGGCTATTGATTCCAGACTCAATCTCACTTTCCACAAGGCACAACGTCGTACTGTACGCGCTGCTTTGAGTAATACCTTTGGATTCGGCGGCCATAATGCTACTGTGATTTTCAAAAAATTTGAAGATTAAGCTTTGCGACGGTTCACGTCACGTATCCTGCACTTTTTTTCGCCTAACAAGCAACTTGTCTCTCAACTAGAGCACATACTCGGTTTTACACCCGATCATCTGCCCTATTATCAGTTAGCTTTGATGCACCGTTCTAAGATTGAAGAACTGGCACAAAACAACGAGCGGCTGGAGTTTTTGGGTGATGCCATGCTGGGCGCTATTGTAGCGGAATATCTTTTCAAGAAGTATCCGACGCAGCCGGAAGGTTATCTGACCGAAATGCGCTCCCGTATCGTACGCCGTGAAACATTGAATAATGTGGCACTGCGCATGGGTTTGCACAAAATGGTTCAGTACAACCAGAATGATCGTGGCCTCAGCCGCAGTCATATCTTCGGTAACGCACTGGAAGCCTTAATTGGTGCCGTTTATCTCGACAAAGGTTTTGTAAAGACCCGTCAGTTCATCCTCAACCAGATGATTCGTCCGTATATCGATATCGAGAATATTGAGAATACAGACACGAACTATAAGAACAAATTGCTGAGCTGGGCACAGCGCGGCAGTCATATGCTTACGTTTGATACGCTGGATGAAAAAATGGAAGGTTCGCGCAAGTTGTTTACCATCGGTATTGTGCTGGATGGCGAACTGGTTGCGAGCGGAACGGGCTACAATAAAAAAGAAGCAGGTCAGGTAGCTGCGCAAAAAGCGCTGGAGCAACTCAATATCTCTTAATTCCTTTTAATTATTTATCCTTATCATCGACATGCAGTCGGTGAAACAACCTATGTGCCGCTGGCGCAAGGATGATGCCTATGTTGGTAATAAATGCCACGCCGCTGAACAGTGCGTAGGCAGAGGAAAATAATTTACCACCCACCGATTTTATTTCTACTACTGGCCCCATGCCGCTCAAGATCATGGAAGCATTGTGCAATGCATCTATCCAGGGAGTACCGTCAGTAAGGTGATAACCAACCACGCCAATTGCAAGGCAAAAGAACAACAACACACAGGCAATAAAAACATGATAAGCCATGCGTTTATAGAACACGCGCATCGGCGCTAATTTCTGCTTGCGACTTTCATACATAGTGATCTAAAGTTGAATTGACCGGTCTAAAATAATGCTATAATCTTTGGAAGGAAAATAATCATGCCCGTAATAAAGGCAAATGCTGCCGTCACAAGCACGCCACCGGCTGCCAGGTCTTTTGTCTTTTTTATCAATGGATGAATTTCAGGAGAAATCTTATCGCAAAGCGTTTCGAGGGCGGTGTTAAACATCTCCGCAGCGAAAACCAATGTGATTGCCAGCAATACAAACAACCATTCGGTACGAGAAATATGCAACGCGAAGCTTGCAATAACAGCCAATATTGCGGCTATAAGATGAAGCCTGGCATTCGGCTCACTCTTCCAGAAGTCTTTAATTCCGGCCAATGCAAAGGTGAAACTTTTTAACCTGCTGCTGAAGGAAAGCTTTTTCTGCATTGGAAAATTTTGATGATTTGCTGTTTAAAAATTCAAATAAATATTGAATAAAAAATAAAACAATACGAATTCGTTTGTAACTTATACATAATTACTTTACGCTTGATTTTTTATTCATAAACAGAGCAAATAACAAGTCCTATGCTTTCAAAAAAATCTCTCGTTACGGCAAGTATTGCGTTGCTCCCATTTACACAGGCAGCTGCTAAGGTTCACATCAAAGCAGGACCAGAAGCAGGCATCAATTTTACAGACATCTGGTTAAAAGCCAATGGCAACAAATATTCAAGCAGCATGTCACCCGGACTTAAGATCGGTGGTGTGGTAGACTTCGGCTTTAATAAGTTAATCTCGTTTCAACCAGGCCTGTTTTTTACACAAAAAGGCGCCACCACTACATTGGCTAGTTATAATAGCTCCGGGGCATATGTCAGTGTGAAACGCAAAATCAGAATGAACTACATCGAAGTTCCACTGAATGTACTTTTTAAACTTGGTTATTCTCATGAAGGCCACTTTGAAGTTGGCGGCGGTCCTTATGTAGCATTTGCCGTAGGCGGAAAAGTAAAATTAAAATATTCTGAACCCGCGACCGGCACCACTCAGGAAACTACCAATTCGCTGAATATCGGTGACGCCGCTACAGATGATGTGAAAAGCATGGACGCCGGCATCAATTTCGTAGGCGGTTATCAATGGAAAGCGGGTGTCATTCTCCGTGCGCAACTCGCATTTGGCGTACCAAACATATTGCCTGAAGGAAATTCAGACAACCATATGCGCAACTGGGGATTTGGAGTTTCGGCAGGCTACCTTTTCAACTGCAGTAAGAAACATTAATGGTATTTAAAATGCTCGAAAGGCTCATTACAACGGAACCGAATAACCGATAAACCGGATTTCGATCCGATGGTAAAATAATACGCTAATCCAATTTAATAAGTCCTATTTTTCTGTCTCAACGCTATCCCGACCATGTTCTCGGGGTCGAACGACAAACAATTCGGATGGCGATCCGATGAGTAAAACCACATTTTAAATCCTATGTTTTCAAAAAAATTAATTCCGGCACTCAGCCTGGCGCTTCTTTCGCTCACTCAGGTATCCGCAAAGCATATTCAGGTAAAAGCAGGACCAGAGGCAGGCTTAAACTTTACTGACTTTTGGTTAAAAGCCGACGGAAGCAAATATAAGAGTACGGTAACCTCGGGATTTAAGATCGGTGGCGTTGCAGACTTTGGTTTCAGTCAATTATTTTCATTTCAGCCGGGTATATTTTTCACCCAAAAAGGCGCCAGCACTACGTTGATGAATTATGACAGCGTCGGTGCACTTGTAAGCATGAAAAAGAAAATGAGGATTAACTACATCGAGGTTCCCCTGAACGTACTCTTCAAACTGGGTTATGGTCATGAAGGTCATTTTGAAATTGGCGGCGGCCCATATGTATCGTTTGCCGTTGGCGGAAAAAAATCACTGACAAATACACAATTCACCGTATCTGGTTCCACTCAGGAAACTACTAGCCCACTTTTGATTGGTGACGCGGCTACAGATGATATCAAAAGCATAGACTGGGGTTTCAATCTTACCGGCGGTTACCAATGGGAAGCAGGCGTCATTCTTCGCGCGCAACTTGGATTTGGCATACAAAATATATTGCCTGAAGGAAATTCAGACAACCATATGCGCAACTGGGGATTTGGAGTTTCGGCAGGCTACCTTTTCAACTGCAGCAAGAAACACTAGTGGCATTTAAAATGCTCGAACGGCTCTTTGCAGCTATTGCATTTGTATAAAGACTTGCAGGAAGTGGCGCCGAATTGACTCACCAGTTCAGTGTCTTTGGAACCGCAATGGGGGCATTCAACCGGCGTTATGTCAAATAAATCAAGATCAGAACCTCTGCTGACTGGCGGTGCTATTCCGTATTCTTTCAACTTGCGTTTACCGTCTTCGCTCATCCAGTCGGTCGTCCAGGCCGGACTAAGTTGCATCTGTACATCCAGTTTTTTGATGCCTCTGCTTAAAAGTGCCATCCGGATATTCATGCCAATGACATCCATAGCCGGACAGCCGCTGTATGTTGGTGTAATTACTACAGTTACTTTTTCATCTTCACCAATCAGTACATCGCGTACCACGCCGAGATCCAGTATCGTTAATACCGGAACTTCAGGGTCTGTGACGCTCTGCAACCACTCGTATATCTGCTCTTTTGTAATCACTTTTTAATTTTTTAAGCCCATTGAGATAATGACCCGCGAAATCACATTCCCATATCATCGTCCCACCTGATCTAGGCAACCTGCAGAATGTTTTTTCTCATGTCACATTGACCCAAGGAGACGTCTCACATAATGTAGGTTCATTTTATCGTGAGCCCCTCTTCCCTCGTCAGGATGATCCCAACAATGGCGATGGTAATCACTTCACGAGAAAATCATTTTTCTTCTGGAAACGACATTCGTCGCAACTATCCTTTTTTCTTTGGCTCGTCTTCCAATCGAAACCTTATCGGAAGCGTGTAATAAACTTTTACAGATTTCCCCCCGCTTTTTCCAGGCTTCCATTTGGGCATTGAACTTACCACACGCAGCGCCTCTTCCTCTAAACCCAATCCGATGTACGGGCTCATAACCTTTGCATCCACGATCGAACCATCTTCCATTACTTCAAAACGTACAATCACACGGCCTTCCTTGTTTGCATTACGGGCACTATCGGGATAGTGAATATTGGTTGCAAGATATGTCTGCAGTTTCTCCGAACCACCAGGAAACTCCGGCATTTGCTCTACAAAAGAAAAAGTTTCTACCTGCTTCTTCTGGTTTGCTCCACTTTGTGCATTCGCACTAACCGCCAGCAATACTGCCGCAGACAATAGAGCTATAGTTCTTTTCATAAACCTTAATTTGACTACCATTCCATATTCGGATAAGCGCGCTGCATGAACTGCATTTCTGCCAGCACATAACCCAAATGCTCGGTATGACGTCCTTCTTTACCACCTTCCTGCATCCAGCCACCGGTTGGCAGCGTCAATGTAGCCTCTTCAGCTACTTTTGCAATACGCTCTTCCCAGTTCGCTTTCACTTTTGCCAGATCCACGCCGATTTCTGCAGCATGCATTGCATTGTCCACTTCAGTAGCATGTGTCATTTCACCGGTAAAGCGCCAGTATTCGTTCAGCGCATTCTGAATGCGTTCTTTACTTTCTGCAGTACCATCGCCCAGACGAATAATCCATTCACTGCTCCAGCGAATATGATAAGTCACTTCTTTCAGTGATTTTTCCGCTACGGCAGCCAATGATTTGTCCTTGCTCTGTGTCAGTTCTCTGTAGAAAAAGAAATTGAACGTATCCAGATAAAAAGAACGAGCTATTGTATATGCCCAATCCTGATTTGGTTGCTCTACTAACAGCAGATTTCTATAATCCCAGCCATCACGGAGATAAGCCAGATCATCTTCATCAATAGCGCCCACTACCTGTTGCAGCAATGGTGACGAAAATGCATTTTTCTTATCTGCTTCATTCAGATTGTTGAACTGCTCCGCAGCATATTGATACAGGCTTCTTGCTGCACCAAGATGATCCAAAGCGATATTGGAAATCGCGATATCCTGCTCCAGAATCGGCCCGTGTCCGCACCATTCACTCAATCTATGACCATTGATCAGTGCAGTATCTGCGAGTTGAAGTGTATAGTATAGTAAGTTGACAGGTTGATATGTTGAAACGTTGCTATGTTGTGTTGACATTATTTTATGTTTTACTTCTTAGAAAAGTGATGTAGCCATTTAATAACTGTTCCACTTTTTTGTATTGTAAATAATATTCATTGAAAGTTTCCTGACTTAAATAAATACAATCAACAGCTTGGGTCAAATGATTAAGCGTTTCACTAAGCGAACCTCTTGCCTGAATGCAAAAATGCAGTTGATCTTTATAAGTAAATCTTCCGTGTCCTTCCGCAATATTGGCGTTTACCGATCTTGATGACCTGATTATTTGATCTGCTAATCGAAATTTCTCTTCTGCAGGAAATGTTTTTATAAGTTGAAAAATCGCGTTGGAAAATTTCCTGCTTTCCTGCCAAACCGTTAAGTCTCTAAAATCTTTATGCTTGATCTCTTCCATATCAACGTTTCAACTTATAAACCTTTCAACGTAACGATTACATGTGCGTCAGCTCGTCAGGAAGGTTGTAAAATGTCGGATGGCGATAGATTTTGTCATTTGCCGGCTCATAGAAAGAAGCAGCCTCATCAGGATTAGAAGCATGGATATATTTGCTTTCAACAACCCAGATGCTTACGCCTTCCATACGACGGGTATAAACATCGCGTGCATTTTCAATTGCCATTTGCGCATCAGCAGCGTGCAGGCTACCTGCGTGTTTATGATCCAGACCAGCTTTGCTACGGATAAATACTTCCCACAAAGGCCATTCGTTTTGTGCTTTATTATTTTGTGCTGACATAGTTTTATTCTGTTTCTTTTATGATTGCCCGTATTTACCGGACATAAAAAAGATGGCCACAATTTCTTGCAGCCACCCGATATTTTAAGCAGCGTCTACGGCTTGCTTTTCTGCGCGTTCTTTACGTTTTTCGGAATAAGCGAGTGCGGCGTCTCTGACCCATGCACCGTTGTTCCATGCATTTTGGCGTGCAGCCAGACGTTCTTTGTTACAAGGTCCGTTTCCTTTCACTACGTTCCAGAATTCATCCCAGTTGATCGCTCCGAAATCATAATGACCTTTTTCCTCGTTCCATTTCAGATCCGGATCAGGAATCGTGAGACCGATGAGTTTTGCCTGCTCTACGGTTACATCGATAAATTTCTGACGAAGTTCATCATTAGAAAAACGTTTGATTCTCCAGGCCATGCTTTGTGCAGAGTGCGCACTGTCATCGTCTTTAGGACCAAACATCATGATTGATGGCCACCACCAGCGATTCAACGCATCCTGTGCCATTTTTTTCTGTGTTTCAGAACCTTCAGCCAAACGCATCATGATTTCAAAACCCTGGCGTTGGTGAAAACTTTCTTCTTTACACACACGCACCATAGCACGCGCATATGGACCATATGAAGTACGGCACAAGGGAACCTGATTCATGATGGCAGCACCATCAACAAGCCAGCCTACTGCACCCATATCCGCCCATGTAAGCGTTGGATAGTTAAAGATCGAAGAGTATTTAGCCTTACCACTGTGCAATTGTCCCAGCATTTCATCGCGGGTAATACCCAGTGTCTCAGCAGCGCTGTACAAATACAAACCATGGCCACCTTCGTCCTGCACTTTCGCAAGCAATACAGCTTTACGGCGAAGACTCGGGGCACGGGTAATCCAGTTTCCTTCCGGCAGCATACCTACGATTTCACTGTGGGCATGTTGCGAGATCTGGCGGATCAATGTTTTGCGGTAGTCGTCAGGCATCCAGTCGCGAGGTTCAATACTTACCTCGTTGTCAAGTTTATCCTGGAAGTGCTGCTCAAAAGATTGCGCAGTCATTGGCTTTTAATTTTTAAGACTACAAAGATAACGTTTCGGCGACAAAGAGGGTATGAGTTTTATCATAAAAACCGCCATCTGTGCCAGATATGAAAAGCGTCCCCGCGATATCGCGGGGACGCTTTCTATATTAAAACATTATCATTAGTTGGCAAATATAAACCTTAAGGTCACACCCGCTTTGGTTGTCGTAGTTGGGTACGCACTCGAGATATACGGTATACTCTGTCGCCTGTCATAGAAGAACCGCAGTGTTAATTTGTCACTTACTATATAATCTACTGATGGCGATATAGTGATCGTTTTCTGCCCTCGGGTAGTGATATCAATGTTTTGGGCCAAATAACTATTGCTGGTTTTATCGTCACGCAGGCCCAGGTCAAGTTTGATATTGAGATCATTTTTCAGCTTCTTCACCCCAAAAATTGCGAATGGCAATATCAGACCTTTTACCCGGTAACCGCCACCGATAACGAATTCAGAACTTTTCGTTTCACTCACCTGGTAATCGATCAGACTAAGCGCCACTGTTCTTGATTTGCGGAATTCGAAACGTGCAGTCATACCATTACGCAGCGACGCATCAAACCCGAGCAATGGACTAAACTGTTCAGAAATCGTGATGTTCGGCACCTGGAAGAATGGAACATAGTTGCCCGAAGCGGAGTCGATAAACGACGGGAAACCAATGTTATAAACGTCCTGATAAAACAATGCAGTCGAGAAAGTATTTACCGCCAGTGTACCCGAATACGCATGATTCAACACGAAGTTGGTGAAGATCGGCTGGAACATCGGCAACTTGGTTAGACCATTGTATTGGACACGCCAGTTCGGCATCGGATAATAGTATTTAAACGGATTGGTTTTAATACTTGAATTATCATAATTCAGCAACGGCACAGAGCTGGCACTTTTCCCGGTGTACGCCGCAATAAATGCCGGAATCAATACGTCTTGCGAAAACTCGGTATAACCTTTAGTATAGTTCGGATTATTCGGATCCGGCACATTGTTGGTATACGGATTCGCTTTACCCAGGCGATCGGAAATGACTTTCCGGTTTTCCAGGAATTCGTTGTACACTGACGAATTTGCCCCCGACGGCTTGAACATGGTTTTAATAGCGATGTACGAAATGTTGTAGCTACCATTTTCATATGGACTCAGGTGTACGAAAGTTCCGGTACCGGTATCTTTAAATAGTTCGTTGTGCGCTTTGGTAAAACTTTTTGTCAGACTGATATCAACCCTGAAATCTGGGAACGGCTCAACAGTCGCATTGACATTCATGGTCTGCGAATATCGCTGCTGGTACTGCGAGTTGAAAATAGAATCACGGGAAAGCAATCCTTTATAAGCTTTAGATTCCAGCCATGCTGAATTCGGTTGATAGCCGAACACAAAATTGGCTCCCGGCTGCATATCGTTACGCCAGTTCATACCCAACGCCTGCGTGCTATCCATATAACCCGGCAATATCGTTCCTCCGTTTTCTGTATAGTTAAATGTAGTACGCTTCAACATTGTCAAAACACGCCCAATAAAACGAGCAACACCGCTTATCTCCGGCGTAGCTGCACGACGGGCTTTGCGCGCGGCAATACGATCGCGCTTTCTCTTTTCTTTCTCCGCTTTTAACCTTGCCTCTTCCTGTGCTTTCAACAATTTGTTCAAAGAATCTAACTGATGATCGCTCATACTGGCGGTATTGATCGTCACACCATTAAGCACCACCGTATTTGGCGGTAATTTTTTAGTCTTGGATGAATCCCCAGAAGATGAACCGGATTTGCTGTCGCCACCTTTTCCTCCGTCGCCTTTGGTTCCGTCGCCCACTCGCGCCACATCGGGACTGTTTCCGCCACTTTTTGTTCCGAACGGACTATTCGCCTGCCCCGGTTTTGATAATTCTTTACCCGGAGTTCTCGGTTTCGGTTGATTGATTGCTTTCAGCCAGCGATTCTTATTCCACAGCTGGGTAAAGTTCAGATCACTGTTGATCTGCTTCGATTGCGTATTGCCAATTGTGTTACCCAAAGTACGAGCCAGCTCTGACGCTGCTGTCCATGAATAAGTGCTACCATAAGTGAAGCGCAAATTCATCCAGTCTGTAATTGGTATTTTTTGCAACGGGACGTTATAGCTGGTATTAAATGCCTGAGTAAATAATGTGTTCCGTCCAAAGTTTAGGAGCTTCGTCCAAACCGTATCTCTTTTTTCCTTTGTATCAAGCGGCCCATAAGGCTCATCGATACGGGAATTATTCGTTGCGGAATAATCAAACGACAATGACTTGGTCAATTCCCAGCGCAATGCATAACTACGTGCCCAGGTAAAGTTCTTGAAATAAGTTGCCGGAATACCGTAAGAGCCGTCATTATAAACGTTACGTACCTGTGTCGCTTCCATTACACGGTTGAGTTCACTACGGAATGTGAAGTTGGACGGCAATGGATTAATATTAAAATCTTTGATCACTGAGTACCAGCGGGAGCGCGATTTGATCATTTTCTTGAATGGCTCCAGCGATTTTGATTTTACGCTGTAAGTGTATCCAAGACCCAGTTTATTATTAGTCAGATTATCGCTTTCAATGGTTGGATTGCGTTTAAACTGACGGTTGTAGGCATAGCTCAGATCAAAGTTTTGAATGCTCCAAGGCATTTTCTTAGCAGACTGTTTTTCCGGATTGCCCATAATCCGCACGTTGGTCAGGTTGATACTTGTAATTGAGGTAAAATCCTGAGCCGCTTTACGCAAAGAATCTTTTTGATTGTTGCTCACCGCATGTGCCAGCTGGTCGGTCATTTTTACGTCCTGATCATAAGGATTGTAAACCGGGTTGCTGATTGATTCTGAGTAACCAGCGAACAATGGCAACTGAACGCCCCATTTTTTAGGCATCAGTTTACCCATGTTCAGGTTAGTAGAGGCATCGTACTGATAAAAATTATCGCGGGAACGTTGCTGAATTTTCTGATCAATGCTACCATAACCTGCCGTGTGCATGCTACCGCTCAAACGCAATGTTCCGAGATCTGCCATTTGCAGATTTACTTTACCAGTGGCCGCATATCCGGCACTTTCATTCATGCCCGCCATACGTAATTCATTAAACCATACTTCCACACATTTCGCCTGACCATCATCATTTGGTGTCTGCGTTGTTTTCTTCGGGTTCATTACACCCATCAGAATGGTTTTGGAATCGCCGATATTCGGGTTACCTACTACGACAATGGTATTACCCTTGCTGTCTTGTTCGGAGTAAGGCACATATGATTGTAATCCTTTGTTGTTACGGTTCGTTTTTACGTTCACCAGGTCATTCAGCAAAATGTCCATACGGTTTTCCACAGGCCACACATCATCAGGCGAAATGCCTGCACCCGCCGGAACTGTGATTTTCAGCGGAATTTCGTATTCATAATAGTTGTTGGTAAAGTCACTACCCATACGGATAATGGCCCGCAGATCTCCATCAACCAGCTGTGGTTGTCCTACCTGAGATTCGGCGTGGATGAACATACGCAGGTTGTTAAACTGACGCATGTCCACATTTACCTCTTTATATACGGCACGGGCATCGCCATCTTTCAGCGCACAAACCTGGAAAGAAAGCGCCTGTTCATTCAACTGCACATTCTGGCCATTTGATACCGCCTGCTGCTGACGATTTACACCTGGAGGAATCACATATGGAATCGGCTGACGATTGGCATTTTCTTCTACGCTCACAGAAGCAACAGTAACTGCAGTTGATTTTGCATCTGCATCCGGAATATTTTCACCCGGACTTTGTAAAGAAAATAAATATTGACGCCATTGGTTACGGCCAAGATCAAGCTGCGCAAAACGCAGAATCACGCTGTCCTGGAAATTATTCAGGAACATACGGATGAAACGGATAGAACGGAAATCTGCGATACCGCCTACTTTATGATCATAGCTCTGAATCGGAACTTTGAACTGATACCAGGTTTCATTTTCATAATTACCGTTCGGCAATTTTACGCTGCTCACCTGCTTACTCACCACGTAGTTTTCACCGACGATCATATTTGGCTTCAGGTCTACACGATATTGATAATACTCTTCACTTGTGTTCAGCGTATTGTCCTTATTAATATCTTCCGATTCCGGGATAGTAGTTGCCGCGGAAGAATATGCAGAATTTGCGTCTGTGATCGGCGAGTTGCCTTCCGAATTATTATACAGTTTGTAACGACCAAGTACACCAACGTTTGCATTGTCATAGTCGCTGCCGCGATAGTAATGGTAATCATCGCTCGACGGATCAGCCGATAACTTCTGGTATGCCGAGGAAGTCGCCCCTAAAACACCCGCAACCTGGTTAAGGAAGCCCTGATAACGGCCGCCCTCTTCCTGACTGCTCAATCCATCATAACCGACATCCTGAATTGCACGTGTAGCCGGATCATTGTCAAACGCACGGGTGATCTGTTGCTGGAATTGCGGCTGGAAACCCCAAACTGTTGAAGTCAGCTTTGTTGGATCTTTTGGTGCGGTGATACCATTTTCAAATGCCTTACTTCCGTCTTTCAGCACATCTTCTGATACGTTACCGAGGTTGATATACAGTGACCCGGCATTATTCTGATTATTGATGAACGGATCCATCATCCAGAATTCAATAAACTCAACGTTGGCGGCTTCAAAATCGGTATAGTCGATCGGACGCTGAATACCACCCCAGCGAATCTGGGGATTCTTTAATGTACCGTCAGTGTTTACATCAGATGCAGTAGAAACAAAGTTGTATGGACCACGTTCTTTCGGATAATACCCCAGATCGAATGTGCTCAACGCATTTTGCAGCGTCGTGTAAGAAGTGTTTGGAAAAACTTCCTGCTTTTGCACCAGACGGATATAGTGCTGCATCGGATCTTTCTTCACAAAATCTGGCACGCCGCCTGTCGGATCTACGAGTGTCGGTTCAATGGTGTACCAGGCCAGCAACGCGCGGTTGTAACCATACTTAAGATCATTATTATCTTCTGCCTCCGGAAATAAAAGCTGGTTATTTTTATTGCGGGCATCATAAGGTGTAGAGGCCAACGACCAGGCAATCGCCGGGGACTTCAGATCGTAGGAGCTTTTTGTTCCTTCAAAGTCATCGATATAAACAGAGCCTTCCGGATCAAGCGCATCAATTTGTTTCGGGTGACTTGGCAACAAACCTGCAACCTCACCAGAGGCCGTGATAAACGAACTCGCGGTTGTGGAATAAACAGGCAACTTGTCCAACGCCCGTGTTAATCCCGGAAATTCTGACTGGTAGTTCGCATCGAGACCTAATACCGTATTCTTGATCGGATCATCACCGAAGTTTGTCTTTTGGGTAAACGGACGTTCGGTCAGACGCATATAGGTACCGCCTAAAGTCAGCTTCTTGTTCAGGTAATAATCCAGACGTGCCCCCATGAAGTTCTGCTGCTGGAAACCGAATGTCGCATTATCCTCATACTGGATATTGATCGGGATACCCGAGCTCATGATACCCGAGTTCAGGATTTTGATACGCCCCAAGCCATAATCAATCTGGTAGTCGATATTTTCCACCAGCCGCTGCCCACCTGCCGTTACCGTTACAGACCCCTGCGGGATATTAAACCCGCCGAGGAAAATTTCGGACGAAGACGAAGACTTGTAAGACCCTCGCATAATATAGCGGTTGTTTTGCGGGAACTGCCGCGCAATGGTCTTCGTGGAATCGTATAATATGGTATAAAGATATTTTCTTTCCAGCTGCTGATTGTTCCCGAGTGCCCCGGCCAGATCATCACCAAACGGTTCCAGCACGGGGAAGATGACCTTACCCGTCTGCGAATTAATCGTTATCCCTTCTACATAGTCGAACACCCCATCGGGGACGGGATCATTTTGCGAGTTCAACCGATCAAGATTCAGCAATGTGATCAAAGGCACACCGGCATTCGGACCTTCCGGAATATATCTTTTTTCACCCCCTTTCGGATCCTGGTATAAAACGTTGAGCTTAAAATCTTCTTTAGACAAACCAACCCCACCCAGCGCGTACACGTTTTTCATCATCAATTTCCAGATTGGCAATGTTGGACGTGCAGAAGTACCTTTCAGCAACTTCATGAACATGATCTTCTGATTGGTCGTATCCGGCGGGAGATCTTCGGCAAATTCACCCACTTTATAAGTCTTACCACGGAAGGTATACTGGTAAGCCACCGCGAGGATATCATCTGGGTTCATGGAATAGTTGACCGAGATATAACCGAGGTTTGGACTAAATGTAAATTCTGACGGCTGGAGTTTACGTGCGGTTACAACCTGATAGTCGTCGTTGCCCAGACCAATTGCGGTCAATGCGGAAGTATAATTAAGCGGATCGCGGCTGCGCGGATTTTGCACCAACTGATCGTAGAGACTATTAGAACGGTTATCTGGTTTATCGGAACCCGTAGCATTCGTCAGCGTTGTTTTGTATGGAGTCTTTTCACCAAGATCCATAAACGCAAGAATGCTGCGCACGCCGTCTGTAGCACCAGTACGGTTTGTTACCCAAACCTCTACTTTATTGATGTTGATCTCGGAATTGATTACCGGAAAATTCTTCAGCGCGCCGTTATAGTTGTCATGGAAATATTGCGCCAACAAGAAGTGACGGTTTTCCTCGTAATCATCCGCTTTAATATTAAACTGCTGTGTTTGCGCACCACCCTGTACGGTAACACTCGAACGTTTCGATTTTTGTTGCGACAATACACCAGTCACCCATAATTTACCGAACTGCAACTGCGTTTTAATACCGAACAACGACTGCACACCGGTAATCAGCGAACTTTTTAGCGGAAAACTGATGTTACCCGCTTCAATCTTTTTGATGATTTCGTCTTCCTTACCAGTATACTCGAGTTTTTGAACGTTCTGATAATCGAACGTCGCTTTTGTATTGTTGGAGATATTCAGCTTCAGCTTATCACCTACCGTTGCCAGCAAGTTGATATTCATCTGCATATCAAAGTCAAAAACACCGTACTTCTGGGCACGTTGCACCAGTGTTGGGTTTTTGATGTTTTGCCAGTTACCACCAAAAGTCACATCCACGTTACCCTGTGGGCGAACCGAAATTGTAGTACCACCGAAAATGCGGTCAAAGATGCCTTCTTTGTACATCGTTGGTAATTCCGGCTTTTTGTTGAACAAGGTCAACGCATCCATACGGCGTTTCCAGTAAGCCTGCTCATCCTGTTGTGCCTGATACTTGAGAAATTCATCAAGCGTCATAGTTGCCGGCGTGCGGAAAAACTGATCACCTATTTTTTCGGTAAGGAAATACTCGTTGGTTGCCGGATCGTATTCTACACTCTTCTTTACATTGGAAGGATCGCGCAGATCCATTCCATTTCCTTTGGGATCAACGGCCGGACTTCCCATTCTGTCATCCAGCGGGAAATGCAGGCTATCTACACGATTGTGATTATTTTTATTGGAATCTGTTGGATCGGGACTGTAATAATCGTAGGGGCCCTTGTAGTTACGGGCACCAGCATGCGCTATTGCCACTACCAGCGCAATAAATAACAAGAATTTATATCCGAAGTAACTTTTTCCCTTCAAAGTCGTCTGATATTTAGCGTTTTACAAGGCACGCAATGCCTGTTTAATCAATTCTTCAACACTAAGTGTAGCGGCGTCTTTGATTTTCCGGATAGCTGTTTCGGCAGCAGTTCTCGCAATACCCAAATTCACCAAAGCAATTAACGCATCTTCGGTGGTTGTATTGTGTACCGGTAGTGATATCGTTCCTGTATTTTTCTTATTGAACAGCTTGCCTTTCAATTCTAAAATAATCCGCTGGGCAGTTTTGGCGCCAATACCTTTCACACGTTCCAATGCGATGGAATCTTCCTGCGCTACGGCTCTTTCCAATTCTTCCGGCGTCAGCGATGAAAGGATAATTCTGGCAGTAGCAGCGCCCACACCACTAATGCCGAGGAGCAAACGGAAAGTGGTACGTTCCTGCTCATCAGCAAAACCGTACAGTACCCACGCGTCTTCCCGGATCTGTAAATGCGTATATAAACGACATTTTTCCAGATGCTGGATTTTGCTGAATGTCTGCAGCGTAATATTTACCTCATAACCAATTCCCCCCGCCAAAAGATAAAGTAGTGATGGCGATTTATGCGTCAAATCTCCTTCCAGGTAAGCAAACATAATTATAATATAATTATAATTTCTTAATTATTAAATGATAGTGTACTATAAAAAATAAAGCGGCATGCATGACATACCGCTCCTAAAATAAGTAATATCATTCGAATTAATGCCACCAAGCCATCGTACGCTTTTTAATTTTGTAGAAAAAGGTGATGGAGATGGTTGAATAACTATCGTTGTTTCCTTTGTTACCACGAAGGTCCCCTGGTTGGTGCTTATAGTTTGGATCTTTAATTGCCCAGCTTTTATCTGCAATTTCCGAAGCCAGCACTGCTTTATCAGCAGGCAGGTTTTGTGCATAAAGACTTGGATCAATATAACGGTCACTTACACCATCAAGATAATCGGTGAAAGTAAGACGCCACATATATTCGATACCGAGGCCGAGCTGATTGCCGATATCCCAACGAACGCCCGCACCCAAAGGCACAGACATTTGCCATGGACTGGAAACTTTCGGTGCGCCATCGAATTTCCATCCCTGACCTTCTACATGAAGATCGGTAATGTCTACCCACTTAGATTCGCGGGTTACGCGATCGATATCTGAGCTAAATGTACGATAGTGAAATGCACCGATACCGGCCAATAAATAAGGTTGGAATCTTTTCTTTGCAAGACCGCTCTCTACGTTGAAACGAAACGGATTGATCTCAACGAGCAAATTGCCTTCCCAAACATTGGTTTTAGCATCCTGGTTGCGGGTGTAACGTTGATAAGCATCGTTAGAAACATCAGTTGCCTTGTTAGAAGCATGTTCATTCCACTGGTCAGTAGCGTAGAGTGTTCCATAGTTTACACCCATGCGTAATGCAACAGCAGGGTGGATAGTGTAACGAACGTAAAGACCGCCCATGAACATCGGCTTCTTCCAGTATTTGTCGTTATTATAGTGATCTACGATAGACTTGGTTCCTACATCTCCCCACATATCAGACAACCCGAAATTAGTCCCAATAGAAAATCCTCTTGGTTCGATCATTTCCTGTGGCGACTGGGCCTTTACCTGGGTAAATGCTGCAATACTGAAACCTAAAGCCAAAATGCCGCGGAGCATTCTATTTCGCATGTACAGAGATTTTAGCGTACAAGATATAAAAAATCTAATTCCTTGTAAAGATGTTAAAGAATTTATTTTACAGGGAGTTTAACAGAAATAAACCTTATTATTTCCCGGCAAATACCGCTTTTCTTTTTTCAAGGAATGCTGTTGCACCTTCTTTCATATCTTCTGTAGCGAAGCACTCACCAAAACGTTTGATCTCATTGGCGAAACCATCCTGATTACCTTTTGCAGCATCATTCACACAGGCAATCGCTTTGGCAACGGCCACGGGCGCCTTTGTCTGAATCTTCAAAAGGATTTTGCGCGTTTCTCCAATAAGGTCTGCCAATGGAAATACGTGATTGACCAAACCGAGTGCTTTGGCTTCGTCCGCGCCTACCATATCAGCGGTAATCATCAGCTCCATCGCCTTGCCTTTACCGATTAACTGCGTCAAACGTTGCGTACCGCCATAACCTGGAATCAGGCCGAGGTTCACTTCCGGCTGACCAAATTTTGCATTTTCGCTTGCCGTGCGGAAATGACAACTCATTGCGAGTTCGCAACCGCCGCCAAGAGAAAAACCATTAACTGCAGCAATTACCGGCTTTGGACAGTTTTCGATTTTGTTGAAAACCAGATCTGCACCTTTCTGCGCCAGCGCTGCGCCACCGGCAGCATCGAGTGCCGTAAACTCGGAAATATCCGCTCCCGCTACAAATGCCTTTTCACCAGCACCGGTCAGGAGCACAGATTTAATATCATTATTGTTATAAACTTCTTCCAGCACTTGACCCAGTTCCGCAACCACGTCTTTATTCAACGCGTTCATTTTATCAGGACGGTTGATGGTAATTGTCAGGATACCTTCCTGAAGATCGGTAAGCAATGTTTGGTACATGGTAAAAAATAATGTGTTAGTAATATAGTTTAGAACAGATCAGCACGATGCTCGAGCACCCAGCCTCTGATATAATTTGCGATATCTGCGGTAGACGCGCCCGGAGCAAACATCTGCCCTACGCCCATACCTGTCAGCTCTTTCATATCTTCTTCCGGAATAATGCCGCCGCCAGTCAGCAGTACATTTTCCAACCCTTTCTCCTTCATCAGCTGCATCACTTTCGGAAATACCGTCATATGCGCACCACTCAGGATGCTGATACCAATCGCATCAACGTCTTCCTGCAATGCTGTATTTACCACCATTTCCGGCGTCTGGCGCAAGCCGGTATAAATGACTTCCATACCCGCGTCCCGCAACGCTGTAGCAATTACTTTGGCTCCGCGATCATGACCGTCGAGCCCTACTTTGGCAACCAATACCCTTACCGGGCGACTCAAATTATCAGACATATATTCTTTAAAAAGGCGGGTAAAAGTAACAATTTAAAGTTTCTTCTTTGGAAACAACCCGTCGTCTTATTCGAGAATTGCAATTTTAAAACAATAAAAAAGGCAGCAAAATCATGAATTTCGCCACCTTCCTATTATTCCCGGCCAGAGGTATTTTTATCTCAGGCTATTCGCCGCCACCGGAAAAGCTCCGTCCAGCGTATTCAGCCAAACAACCTTCGTATCATAATTTTTTACGCCATCATTTGCGGGTTCACGATGAATGGTATAATCCACATTTGTTTTTCCGCCACGATCGGCCACAAACCGGATCACCACAACGCCTTCTTTAGGCATCACAAACTGACAACTCACTTTTTTAGCGCTTTTAACCCTCCCCACTTCTATTATATCCGGATAAAAAATTGCGACCATTTTATCCAGCTTCTTAGAAGACGAAGCCTCCACGATGATCTTATCACCTTTGGCAAAGGCGTAACAGACTTCGACATGATCGCCGATACCATTTACCATTTGTTTGGTCCCCTGTTCTACAACGATTTCATTTCCAGCCAATGCGCTTAAAGAGCCGGCCAACAATGCACATGAAAAGATAAATGCTTTCATAAAAAGAATTTTATTCACGCCTCGTAATCCAATTCCCGTGCCAATATTTCTTTACGAGTTGTTAACGCAGCCATTCATCCAACAAAACATTACCTTTGTTCACCTTGCAAAAGACGGACTATGACTGAAGAGAAATCACTCAATTTTATTGAAGAGATCATTGAAAAAGATCTGGCAGAAGGAACAACCGGCGGACGCGTTCAAACCCGTTTTCCTCCTGAGCCAAACGGCTATTTGCATATCGGACACGCAAAATCGATATGCCTCAATTTCGGACTTGCAAAAAAGTACAACGGCCAGTGTAACCTCCGTTTTGACGATACCAACCCTTCTACTGAAGAAACCGAATACGTAGAAAGTATCAAAGAAGACGTGAAATGGCTGGGCTTTCAGTGGGCCAACGAACTGTATGCTTCTAATTATTTTGACCAGTTATACGCTTTTGCGACTCAGCTTATCCAAAAAGGGCTGGCTTATGTAGATGACAGCACCAGTGAAGAAATCGCTGCAACAAAGGGTTCTACTTTCGAGCCAGGTAAAAACAGTCCGTACCGCGACCGCAATGTGGATGAAAACCTGCGCCTGTTTGAAGAAATGAAGGACGGCAAATACAAAGACGGCGAAAAAGTGCTTCGTGCTAAAGTGGATATGGCGCATCCTAATCTGCTGCTGCGCGATCCAGTAATCTACCGCATCAAACATGCGCATCACCACCGTACTGGTGACAAATGGTGCATCTATCCGATGTATGATTTTGCACACGGTCAGTCGGATAGCATTGAAAAAATTACGCATTCAATCTGTACGCTGGAGTTTATTCACCACCGTCCTTTATATGATTGGTTTATCGAACAACTGGAAATTTATCCATCGCATCAGTATGAATTTGCGCGCCTCAACATGACTTATACGGTTATGAGCAAACGCAAGCTGCTGCAATTGGTAAACGAAGGTCAGGTTACCGGATGGAACGATCCCCGGATGCCAACAATCAGCGGTATGCGCCGCAGAGGTTATACAGCCGATGCCATCCGTCAATTCTGCGAAACAATCGGCGTCGCAAAACGTGAAAATATGATCGACGTTGGCCTGTTGGAATTCTGTGTACGCGAAAGCCTGAATAAATCAGCGAATCGTGTAATGGCAGTCCTCGATCCAGTGAAACTGGTTTTAACCAATTATCCGGAAGGCCAAACTGAAGAGCTGGAACTGGACAATAATCCGGAGGATCCAAATGGCGGCACACGCATCGTTCCGTTCAGCCGAGAAATGTGGATTGAACGTGAGGACTTCATGGAAAACCCGGCGAAGAAATTCTTCCGCCTCGGCCCCGGCCTGATGGTTCGTTTGAAAGGTGCTTACATCATTAAATGTGACGACTTCAAAAAAGACGAAAACGGCAACATCACAGAAATTCACTGTAGCTATCTGCCGGAAAGCAAAAGCGGTAACGATACGAGCGGCATCAATGTAAAAGGCACCATTCACTGGGTGAGCGTTCCACATGCAAAAGTTGCAGAAGTACGTTTGTACGATCGTCTGTTTAAAGTAGAAGATCCATCCAGCGAAGAAGGTGATTTTAAAGAATACATCAACCCGAATTCGGTAGAAGTTCTGTCCACGGTTTATATTGAACCGGCACTGGCAAATACCAAACCGGGTGATCGTTTCCAATTCCTGCGTAAAGGTTATTTCGCAACTGACCTCGATAGCACCAGCGAAAAACTGGTCTTCAACAAAACAGTAGGACTGAAAGATACCTGGGCGAAAGAAGCGAAGAAGGGTTAATTCGCCAATTAGTCAATTCGACGATTCGACAATGAAATGTTTATAAATAGAAATGGGATGAAGCAATGCTTCATCCCATTTCTATTTAAGCGTATAATGGCGACTGAATTAACCGTTTAATTATTTAACCGAATAACTGCTAACCAATTGCCAAATTGATTTATCGAATAACAGAGAATCTTTGCACAGCAGCTTCATTTACTTTGATCAGATAGAGGCCGGCAGGTAATTCAGAGATATTAAGCTGGATTTTTCCGGCATTGTAAGCACCGGTTTTGTAAACACATTTTCCAACCACATTGTATATACCAATACTTTCAACAGACGTACCTGCATTAATATTTAAGATATCGGTCGCAGGATTAGGATAAATATCAAAACCAGAGGTCAAAGCATTTACATTCTGAATGTCGGTTCCACCGCCATAATTAAACCCGGCAGAAGTTGCTGAGCAGCCATTAGTGTCTGAAACCGTTACCGCATAAGTGCCGTTTGATGTTGGTGTAAATACGGCATTGGTAGCACCCGAGATAGGAAGTGTTCCTATTAACCATTGATAAGTATCGTAACCAACAGTGGTAGTCAACCCATTTCCGATCATTGTAATGACCGGCGTACTCGGCAAAGGATTAACAGTAATCGCTTTTACTGCAACTGCAGTTCCGCAGGAATTAGTAACGGTGTATAATATAGTATCAATTCCGACTTGATTTCCTGTAACAATACCACCAGACACTGAAGCGCTTGAATTGGTAGCGCTCCAGGTTCCACCGGCTACAGTAGTACTCAGCGTTAATGTGGAGCCGATACATACTTTTGAGCCGCCGGAAATAGTTCCTGCATTAGCCGCGGGATTCACGGTAATAACTTTCGTGGCAACAGTATCGCCACAACCTGATACGGTATACATAATCGTATCAACTCCCGCAGTAACGCCGGTAACTACAACCGTATCGCCATTTGGAGCTAACGTTACATTTCCGTTCGCTGCACTCCATGTACCACCAGTTGCGGTATTTGTCAGCGTTATTGTTGACGTCGGACATACCGAAGACGGACCGCTGATAGTACCTGCGTTAGCCAATGGATTTACCGTAATAATTTTAGTAGTGACAGCTGTATCACAACCATAAAGCATGTACTTAATTGTATCGAGCCCAGCTGAAACGCCCGTAACCGTTACTGTATTACCGCTGGGAGTCAGGGCCGCATTTCCGTTTGTTGCACTCCAGGTACCATTTGCACCATTAGAAGCGGTGGTATTAGTAAGCGTTATCGCTGATTGCTGGCACACCGACGAAGGACCAGAAATCGTACCCGCATTGGCGAGGCCAGCATATTTCGTTATTACGAACACGACATATTTCGAATAAGATGTTGCCGTATCAGTCAGTTGACACCTTACATAAAATGTTCCGTTAGTCGTAGTACCACCGCCATACATCTGCAACCAAAAAAGGATAGAAGTGGACGAGGGGTCTGTGTATCTGATAATCCCATTCGAAAGCGTGTTTCCGCCATAAACCGCGACATTATCACCAATTCCTGCATTCGACGCCCAGTCGCTTGGAAAATCAGTAGCTGTAACATGCCAGGCTATCCTAACAGGAATAGGAGACGTCACAGTAATCGGGTTATCAAAATTGATAGTCGTACCGTTGCAGGGCAATGTCCCAAATACAGTATCTGCCTGAGTAGTAAACGACTGAGCCTTACCATTGAAATTTACAAGAAACGAGGCTGCAAACAGCAAAAAGAGGGTTTTGAAGAAACGCATAGGTCTATATTTTTTGAAAAATAAGGTGGTTAATTTCGCGGCAAAATTACCTAAAAATCATTAGGTAACGGTTAAAATTATCTTACCTATAAAAATGGAAAGTTCCCCGAAGAGAACTTTCCAGCTTATAAAATTGCCGAATTTGTTAATTGCCAGATTACTTAGCTGCTACCACAGAAATCTCCACTTTTACACCTTTTGGCAAACCTGCTACCTGAACTGTTTCGCGAGCAGGAGCATCTTCACCGAAGTAGCTGCCATACACTTCATTTACCTGCGCAAACTGGCCCATGTCCATTAGAAAAATGGTTGATTTCAGCACATTGGAGAAATCCATGCCGGCCTCCGTGAGGATAGCCTTCAGATTTTCCATTACTTTTTTCGTTTCCGTCTGAATATCGCCTTGAATGAGTTCACCAGAAACAGCGTCAAGTGCTATCTGTCCCGAAACGAACAGCATATTACCAAATTGAACAGCCTGGTTATATGGCCCAATTGGAGCCGGAGCGTTATCGGTGCGTATGATTTTCTTTTCCATGCTTACAAAAATAGCATATCGTACTTTTGCAAAATCCATGAGTTACATTCTTCACATCGACACCTCAGGCAATGAAGGCACCATTGCGCTCTCTGAGGATGGAAAAATTCTTTTCACGGAACGAAATGCCAACGCCCGCGATCACGCAGCCAGCATCAATCTAATGGTGGAACGTATTTTACAGGCAGCAGACATCGGCATTCAACAACTATCTGCAATCAGCGTTTGCGCCGGTCCCGGCTCTTATACAGGCTTGCGCATTGGTCTGGCTACTGCCAAAGGTTACTGTTATGCTTACGACATTCCTTTGATGCTGGAAAACAGACTTACGCTGCTCGCCTATCAGTTTTTTGAACAATTGAAAAGAGAAGGGAAACATATAGATTTAATTATAACAGCGTTGGTAGCCCGTGAGAATGAGTACTTTTTCGCATCTTATGATGGCAATTTTAATATCAAAACAGCGCCGACCCATATCACAGAAGAAGATTTATTAAGCGTAATGGAATCAAATAGCGATAATGCTTATATAACTGGCAGGTTATCAGCAAAATCGATTAACAGTACATACATGCATTCTGGAAATTACATTGATAATGAATCGATTGACGCAGAATTTTGGGCAAAAAAGAGTTTTGACGCATATAAATGTCAAAAATTTGTCACTTTGTCCAGCGCCGAACCTTTTTATCTGAAGCAAGTATTCATAAATAAACCGTTGAAAAACAATTAGGTGTCAGATATCGCAAACAGGATATATTTGTTTTTTAACGCTGGATTAACAACGTTTATCTATAGAAAGCCTTTTCATATCTCCACATTGCGTATATTTGCAGTGTCATATCGATGATATCTATCTCTGATGTGCCCCACTAAAGCAATAAAATATTTATTAATTAACCTCTGAAAAATTTATTAAGTAGATGGAAACTACAATGTCAGGAAACACATTGGTAATTCGTAAAGACGAAGGTTCCAACGAGCAGATCAAACTGGATTACATGGCTGTGAAAAGTGCAGCTATGACTCTGCGCGCTATTAATCACAAATTGCGCCAGCAAATTGTAAAATTGCTGGAAGAAAACAAACGCATGAACGTAACTGATATCTACGTAAAACTGCGTCTGGAGCAATCAGTAGCTTCTCAACATCTTGCTATCCTCCGTCGTGCGAATATCGTTCGTACAGAACGCGATGGTAAATTTATTCACTACAGCCTGAACCACAGCCGCATTGCTTCTGTAGCTCAGTTCGTTAATGATTTAGTAAATTCTGACGAAGCTTAGTTTTAAGCGTTGTTAAAAATAAAAAGACCATGCTTTTCAGCATGGTCTTTTTATTTAATGATGATTGATGACTGATTAGTTCTTCGCATATCAGCTATTAATCTTGTACTCCACTCAAGACAATATCAGCCGTCAGCGGTTAACCTTCGTTTTTGATTTTATTCCAGGTATCATAAAGCGATTCCTGGGCAGGCCGGTCGGCAGGCATTTCCCGCAATGGTTCTACGGCGCGTAATGTTTCATAGCAATCTTTCGGCAACATCTGATACAATTTCGTCCCTTTGGTTTTCCACGCAATCATCTCGTCAGAAACTTCCTTGATGATTTTACCTGGATTACCTACTACCAAGGATCTCGGAGGAATTTTGCTGCCCGCGTTGATAAAGCTCAACGCGCCAATGATGCATTCATCGCCAATTTCTACTTCGTCCATCACCACGGCATTCATGCCAACCATTACATTCCGGCCAATAACGCCACCGTGAATGATAGCTCCATGGCCAATATGCGCGCTTTCTTTCAGGAGAACAGTAACACCGGGAAACATATGAATTGTGCAATTTTCCTGAACATTACAGCCGTCTTCGATCACAATGCCCCCCCAATCGCCACGCAATGCGGCACCAGGCCCAATGTAAACGTCTTTCCCTATAATGACATTCCCGGTCACGGCCGCCTGTGGATGCACAAATGCAGACGGATGAACTACTGGGATAAATCCTTTGAATTCGTAAATCATATACTAAAACTAGGTTAAATCGTTGATTTGTGGGTCGTCAATGGTCAGTTGTGAGTTTCCCTGGTTTTGAATACTATAAAAATGAAATTGGCGGACGTTTTTAACCCCTCGTAACTGACCATTGACAACTCACAACAGATTTGATATTTTTTCCCTTATATTTGCTTTGAAGGCGTTTCGGCAGCAATCAACCCTTATATTCCGTTGCTATTTGCTGCATTATTTCACTTAATTTGATGCGTACGCCACAAGTTTTTTTATTTTGACTTTTCTTTTTCATGGAATACAATACATCGCGCACTAAGATGCTGATGCCCGAATATGGGCGCAACGTTCAGCGAATGGTAGAATACCTGCTGACGATTGAAGATCGCGGACGCAGACTGCGCAACGCAGAAGCCATCATCGAACTGATGGGAACCCTCAACCCTCATCTCAAAACGATTGAAGATTACAAACACAAGCTCTGGGACCATCTTTACCAGATGACTGATTTCAGACTGGACGTAGACGCTCCTTATCCGGCTCCGACTCCAGAACAGTTATTTAAAAAACCAGAACCGCTCGATTATCCGGGAGACAACATTCGTCACCGCCATTTGGGGCACAACCTGGAAAGCCTGCTGAAAAAAGCCATGGCTGAACAAGATCCGGAAAAACGTCAGGGCTATACACAGGCAATCGGCTACTACATGAAGCTTGCCTATACCAATTGGCATAAAGAACCGGTGCATGACGACATGATCAAAAACGAACTTGCTGAAGTTACAGACGGCTATCTGCAATACCAGACCGGCGGTTACCGCGTTCACTTCGATGGTCGTCAGGCCAACAATTTCAAGCGGAACAATAACAACAGTAATAACAACAACAACAATAATAACCGCAACTTTAAAAACGCTTCTGGCGGTCGCAACAATAATAACAACAATAACAGCGGGGGCGGTCGCAACTTCGGAAACAATAACAATAATAACAACAACAATAATAACAACAATAGCGGCGGCGGTTATGGTAATAATTTCAAGAACCGCAAATTCAATAAGAACAAAAACAAATAACCGCAGCCAATTCCATGAATGCTTTTGAAATTCGCGGTGGACGCGCTCTTGCGGGATCCATAAAACCACAAGGTGCTAAAAACGAGGCGTTGCAGGTGCTTTGTGCAGCTTTGCTCACGGATCAGCCTGTCACCTTTCACAATGTTCCGGATATCCTTGATGTCAATCTGCTGATTGAACTGCTCGCGGATGTAGGTGTTCGTGTAGAACGCCCGAAACCCAATACAGTAATCTTGCAGGCTACGACCATTGACACCGATTTCTTTTCGGGTCCGGTATTCAAGAAAAAATCAGGCAAACTACGTGGTGCTGTAATGCTGGCCGGACCGATGCTGGCACGTTTCCGCAAAGCACAGATTCCGCAACCTGGTGGCGACAAAATAGGACGCCGCAGATTGGATACACATATTCGCGGGTTTGAAAAACTGGGCGTTAAATTCCATTACAATACTGAAGAAAGCCTTTTTGACCTGAATGCTGAAACGCTGAAAGGCAATTATATGCTGATGGATGAGCCATCCGTAACGGGTACGGCCAATATTCTGATGGCGGCTTCTATGGCAGATGGTGTAACTACAATTTACAATGCTGCCTGTGAACCTTACGTACAGCAGCTTTGCCATATGCTCAACCGAATGGGCGCAAAGATCAGCGGTATCGGGTCTAATCTGCTGGTGGTAGAAGGTGTAACGCAGCTGAAAGGCTGTGAACACACTATGCTCGCTGATATGATTGAGGTAGGTTCGTTTATCGGGCTGGCAGCGATGACACAAAGTGAGTTGCTGATACAAAATACCGACATCGCGCATCTCGGCATTATTCCTGAAACATTTCAGCGTCTGGGTGTACAGCTGGAAGTTCGCGGCGACGATATTTTTGTTCCTGCGCAGGAACAATACCAAATACAAAAATTCATTGACGGATCTATTCTTACTATCTACGATCATCCGTGGCCGGGCTTTACGCCGGATCTGCTGAGCATTATTCTTGTAATGGCAACACAGGCAAAAGGTACGGTGCTCGTGCATCAAAAGATGTTTGAAAGCCGTTTGTTCTTCGTCGATAAACTAATTGAAATGGGTGCACAGATTGTATTGTGTGATCCGCACCGCGCAGTGGTTATCGGCTTAAACAGACAAGTTCCTTTACGCGGCATCAACATGGTATCTCCGGATATCCGTGCTGGTGTGGCTTTGCTGATCGCGGCACTCTCTGCTCAAGGCAAAAGTATTATTCAAAACATCAGTCAGATTGACCGCGGATATGAACGTATTGACGAGCGCTTGAATGCACTGGGTGCGGATATTCGTCGCATCAGTGTTTCATAAATGGCTGATGGCTGATTTTGTGATCGCTGATTTAATCAAAAATCAATTAGAAAACGGTTGTTCCTACGAACAACCGTTTTTATTTTTAACCATAAACTTCACTCGCATCACCGCGAGGAGCAACCCAACAAAAAAGAAAAAGCCTCGCACCAACAGCATTGTTAGGCGAGGCTTTCACAGTTTCTATCGTTAACCTTATCAGTTTACTTTTTTCAGATCCGGATTCACAATCGGCATTCCTTTCACAGCTTTGATTTTACCGAAACCGCCCAAGACGTTGCGCAGGTTATGGAATCCTTGTCTTTTCAGCAAAGAAGCTGCAATTACCGAACGATAACCGCCTGCACAGTGGATATAAAGATTCGCGTCACCGTCTATCATTGCAATATTTGTTACATCAGCCAACGTGTCTAAAGGTACATTTACCGCGCCCTGTACGTGTCCGGCATTAAATTCACCTGGTTTACGCACATCGATTACCTCCAGTTTATTGTCATGCGGAATATCCATAGCCAACTCTTCCGGTTCGATATCAATGATCATGTCGATTCTTTCATCAGCAGCAACCCATGCAGCATAACCGCCTTCCAGGTAACCGATCACTTTATCAAGGCCTACACGCGCCAAACGGATTACGCTTTCTTTTTCTTTACCCGCTTCTGTAACCAGAATGATTGGCTGATCGAAAGGCAACAGGCTACCAGCCCATTCCGCGAAGCGACCATCCAAACCAATACTGATCGATTCTGGAACAAAACCTTCTGTGAATACAGTAGAAGGGCGTGTATCAAGAATCAATGCTCCGTTCGCTGCAGCCTTTTTAAATTCTTCTGGCGTCAGCGCTTCCAGCGCGCTCATTACATCATCCAAAGTTTCGTATCCTTCTTTATTAATGCGCGCATTTAACGGGAAATATGCAGGTGGTGCAGAAAGTCCTTCGGTAACCGCTTTGACGAATTCTTCTTTAGTTTGTTCCTGTAACGCGTAATTCGATTGCTTCTGCTGACCGATCGTACTAAACGTTTCCGAACCAAGATTTTTACCGCATGCAGAGCCAGGACCATGTGCCGGATATACAATTACGTTATCAGGTAATGTTTTGATCTTATTTTGCAACGATTCATACATCATACCGGCAAGATCTTCCTTAGAAAGATCTCCGCTAAAAAGATCCGGACGGCCAACATCGCCTACGAAAAGTGTATCGCCGGTAAAAATGCTATAAGGTGCGCCGGTTTCATCTTCCAATAAATAGCAGGTGCTTTCCACTGTATGGCCCGGTGTATGTATTGCTTTTATTTTGGCTTTGCCCAATGGAAATTCCTCGCCATCGGTAGCCAGACGGATATTAAATTTTGCATTCGTCTGCGGACCATAAATAATAGGCGCGCCGGTTTTTCTTGCCAGTTCCAGGTGACCGCTCACAAAGTCGGCGTGAAAATGGGTTTCGAAAATGTATTTGATTTTTACGCCTTTTTCCTCAGCCATTTTAAGATAAACGTCCACATCACGGAGCGGATCAATTACTGCCGCTTCGCCTTCACTGGCGATAAAGTAAGCCGCCTCACTGAGGCAATTAGTATATAACTGTTCAACAATCATCCTGAATTGAGTTTTGTTACAATGAATTTTCTAAAATTAATAAGTCTGGCGATATGCGGTTTATGATTTATAACAATACAGAGTTTGATATTAATCATCTCTTCTGTTCATAAATATCAGTATGTAGTACAAAAGCGTTGCTAATGAACTAATTGCTGCTACCACATAGGTTCTGGCCGCCCATTTCAATGCATCTTTAGCTTTGTCATGTTCCGAATTGGTAGTCAGATGCGAAGTTTCCATCCATCTGAGTGCGCGGGCACTTGCATCATATTCTACCGGCAATGTAATCAGTGAGAACAATGTAGAAATAGAAAACAAAACAATGCCTGCGAGCAAAATATACTGATTGCCGCGACCAAACAGAAATCCAAGTCCTGCAAGAATCACCCATTGCGACAACTGACTGCTGACTTGCACCATTGGCACCAAACGGCTGCGCAACATCAACATACTGTAGGCTGTGGCGTGCTGTACGGCGTGACCGCATTCATGCGCCGCAACTGCGGCAGATGATATACTTCTGCCTTCATAAACGTCCGGGCTCAGATTCACGGTTTTGTCCATCGGATTATAGTGGTCACTGAGAAAACCTTCTGCAGATGTCACCTGCACATCGTAGATGCCATTGTCACGAAGCATTTTCTCTGCTACTTCTTTGCCACTTAATCCAGCTGCCAGCGGAATCTCGCCATATTCCCTGAATTTGCTTTTGAGGCGGCTGCTTACGGCCATACCTACCAAAAACATAATTCCCGCTATGAGATAATATCCGATCATTTTAATGAATTGTCTTACAGTATATTCATCAATTTACCTGCCATACCTTTTTGACAGATACTGCAAAGTTAATTCATAACATAAACATACTGTTTGTCAATCCATTAAGCCAGAATAAAAGAACCCGCAAAAACTGCCAATTTGTCCACGCACGCTCTAAAGCTGAATATTAATATCACCGAAGACGCGAAAATGAGAGATTTCCAATATCCGGGCAATACGCATAATCTGGTTCAGGTCGCAGGTTTTTCGCTCACCGGCTTCAATGCGGCGATAACTCCGGATATCGATTTTTAATTTGGCCGCCATTTCTTTTTGGGAGATGCGTTTACTTTTTCTCGTTTCTCTGATTTGTTTTCCGATATGTTTATAACCCATACCTGTCAAAGCGCAAATCATGTGCCAAAAAGTGAATAAAATATAAAAGCGGCGAAGATTGTCTTATTTCAATCTTCGCCGCTTTCTCCTAATAAAGGATTTACCATTTTATATTCAGCCCCAGAAGCCAGTTAGTACCGGCCTGCGGAAAATAATAATTCTGCGTTGTGAGACTGCCGCCAGAGATATAGCTATAAGTATAGCCATTGCTTTCATACTTTTTATTGAAAATATTATTGATAGCAAGTGTCAGACTCAATTCTTTAAACGGACGAAGTTTAATGCCATAATGCAAACGAACATCACAAGTAGTATACGGATCAATACTGCGGGCTGCGTTGCTTGTATTGTCGAGATACTGACGACTCACATATTTGCCCATAATATCGATACCGAAATCTGTTTTATGAAATGGCGTAAAACCTGCACCTGCAGCGGCAATCGTAGCCGGTGAAAATGCGATATCTGTGGTACCGTGATTCACGACAGTTTGCGTGCCGTCGTCATAATTATCTATATACTCTGTAAAATCTTTGATCTTGTTTTCGGAGAAGGTTGCATTACCATGAAGCTTCAGCCAACTTAAAGGCAACCACGCACCCTGCAATTCTACACCGGAACGATAGCTTTCAGGAACATTGGTTCGGGTATAAGCGCCTACATCATTAATTTTTCCTGTAAGGATGAGTTGATCTTTGTACTTCATATAATAAAGGTTGGCGGAAGCAGTCCATTTACCCTGATTGATTTCATAACCGCCTTCCAGATCATACAGATGTTCTGGCTTAGGCAAGCTAGCGGCGGCAGCTTCAAAATCGTTTTGATTTGGTTCTTTATTGGCAACCGCGTAAGAGAGATACAATTTCTGGCGTTGTGTGGTTGTTTGGCGCAGCAAATAAGTGAATCCAACTTTCGGGTTGAAGAAATTATAATTGACCGCCGGTTTCAAATCCGGATTGGTCCGAAAACCATTGATGAAATAAGCCACGTTGCGGTATTGCAATTCACCATATGCAATCAGTTTTTCGCTGAAAGTATGCTGGGCTTTGAGATAGAAGTTAAGATCGTTCTTTTGTGCATCGTGCGTATACCATTGGTAGTTGTCCGGCACGTTGAATTGTGCCCAGGTAATATTGCCATAATTCTTTCCTTCATATTGTGACCAAACGCCACCAAAAGTGATCTGCGTGTTTTTCTTTTCATACATCAGCGAGAACAAGCCACCGTAATAGTAATTATCCAACCATAGCTGACGAATCATGTCGGTAGCATGTACGGTATCATTTGGTGCTGGTATATAATCGGGCAAACCATAATCAGCATAAGCCTGATCCGTTTTATATTCTTCATAATAACCACGACCGCGCGTCAGGAATAAACCCGCGTGCAGTGTGAGCGCTGAATTAAACTTATGATCTCCGAAAAATTGATAATAGTCCTGCTGGTAATTATCTGTTTGATTGTTATAGAACGAACCATCCGCCTTTTGTCCGAGCTCGTTGTATGTGCGGTTTGTAGCAAGCGAATCCTGCGGCACACCGTTCCATGCCTGACCTGTCTTCTCCTTGCCAGTAAGCAACATAAAATGGAACGATGTTTTCTCACTGGCTTTCCAGCCCGCGAGAATCTGCAAAGACTTCAGATCACTGGCAGAACGGTCGATATATCCGTCGGAACTTATTTTAGACAATCGCACATCAAACTGCAGACCGTTAGATAACAATCCCGTTCCGGCACTTACTGTATATTTCTGCGTATTAAAAGAGCCATAACTAAAATGGCCTTCCGCACCTGCTTCTTCACGCTGTCCCATAGTGCTTAAACTCATGGTGGCACCAAACGCACCGGGACCATTTGTAGAAGAACCTACACCGCGCTGGATTTGTATAGAACTTGTAGACGAAGCCACATCAGGGAGATCTACGAAGAATGCACCCTGAGATTCTGCATCATTCACTGGCACACCATTTAGCGTTACGTTGATCCGGGTATTATCCGTACCACGAATTCTCAAAGTAGTATAACCGACACCGGCACCAGCATCAGAGGTGGTCACCGCAGACGGCGTATACTGTAACAAATATGGCAAATCCTGTCCCAGATTGTTTTTTTGCAATTCCTTGCCCGAGATTTCCGTTTTGGCGAATGGCGCATCGTTGCCGGCCCGCAAACCACGAACATCCACAGATTGGAGCTGTTGTGTTTTAGATAAAAAACTGGAGTCTGCCTGTTGTGCAAATATGACCGGAGCGCACAAAATGCCGACACTTGTTAGCAGTAAAATTTTATACATGATATTTTATATGAATACCTAAAAATATCAGGCTGCCTATCAAAAGCCATTACAGAAAGTGCATCGTCTCTAAAACCATTACCATCGGGGATTTTCAAAAAAAATAATTTCCCCGTAATGATTTTTTAATATCATGTTTCCCTAAATTGCAAGGGTTCGTATATATGCGAGTGATGTACTTTTTGAGATTTGAGCTGATTAATTTTATTTCCTAACCAGCATTACCTGGTCAAGGTTCAGCGGGTATGATCTCAGCCTGTACTTTATTAGGCACCCCGAACAATTCTATTTTCCTATCCGAACTGTGACACAAAGATAAGGACATAAGTCCTTACGACAATTTTGTCTTGAAATCGTTTTGTTAATTTAAAATATTCGTTAATTTCGGCAACCTTTAGTCAATCTAAAAAATAATAGAAACAATGAAAAAAGTTTTATTCTCAATCGCCTCGCTGGCACTGGCAAGTTCAGTATTTGCACAGTCTCCAAGAATGCAGCTGCTTGAAGAGTTTACAGGCGAGACTTGCGGCCCATGCGCAGCAACAAACCCTGGCTTGAACGCGCTTCTGAACGCTAACAAAAGCAAAATTATCGCGGTTAAATTCCAAGTGCCTATTCCAACTACACCAAATGCTCAGTCTCTGTACGGCCAGGCTCAGGCATACATCATGCCGCGTGCGGCTTTTTACAATGTACCTTTCGCACCTTATGCTCGTCGCGACGGTATTGAAATCGCAGCACCAAGTGTAGGAAGCTACGGCCACCCTGCATATGTGACTCAGGCAATGATTGATCAGCACGCAGTAAGTGATGCGCCGTTCACAATGACAATGACGCACGCCCTGAATCCAACTCAGGATTCCATCACAGTTACTACTGTAATTAACTGTACAGGTCCTGTAAGTGCAGTAAACAACCAACTCCACCTCCGTCTGGCACTGATTGAAAAAGAAATCCACCTGGCGCAACAAACTGGTACCAACGGTGAAAAAGATTTCTACAACACCATGCGTAAAATGATGGGGGGTAACGACGGTCCTACTATTCAACAAACATGGACTGTAGGTCAAACTCAAACTTATGTAGTAAAAGAAGCTATCCCTTCTTATATCTACAACAAACACGAACTGGCGGTTGTTGGTTACATCCAAAACGACGGTGATACTACTGGCTCACACACAAGTGGTGCAGTCGCTGGTAGCCAAACTGCAGTTTCTATAAAACAAGCAGCGATCAGTAACCCTGCAGATTACGCTAGCATCATCGATATCTCTGGTGGTAGCTCTGCAGCTGTTCAATGTACTCCAAGCATCAACAACGTTGTAATCACCCTGCAAAACAGCGGTAACAACACACTGACTAGCGCAACAATTAAATACTACTGGGATAATCCAGCTACAGCAGTGTCTATTCCATGGACTGGTTCACTGGCACCAAATGCAACAACAACAATTTCAATCCCTGCATACACTGCTACTACTACTGGCACGCACGCGCTGTACGCGTTTGTTTCTCAGTCAAACGCCTACACATATCCAACCACTCAGCTCGCAAACTCTGAACTGAACGCTGGCGGATATATCGTGCTGGCTCCTGGTGCTGCTACTCCATTCGTTCAAAACTTCCAGACAGTTCCATTAGGTACACTTCCTGCTGCATGGACTGGTATTGGCTGGCAGAGCTACTATGCTACAACTGATACAACTACAAGAGCAATGGTATTCCCATTCTCAATAGCTTCTTCAGTAGGTTCTGTTTACCCAGTTTACATGGGTAGCTTCGACCTGTCTAGCATGACTACAAGCGGTGCAGCTTTCGATTTCGACAGAGCTTACACTACCTTCACTCAGGGTACTACAACTTTCTCTGACACAATCGGTGTTCAATTGTCTAGCGACTGCGGTACTACTTGGACAACTACATGGTGGAAAGGTGGTGATGATCTGAAAACAGCACCTCAGGCTAATGGCGCTAACAATCAGGCATTCATTCCAAGTTCTACTTCTCAGTATGTTCATGATGGTTTCAATATCCCATCTGCGTTCCTGGGTCAAAACAGTGTACTTGTTCGTTTCCTGGCTAAAACTGGCTACGGTGACAACGGTTACATCGACAACATCAACCTGCACAGCGGCGTTACTACTAACGTACCTACTGTAAACAATAGCATCTCTGGTATCTCTATCTATCCTAACCCTGCTACTGACGTTGCAACTGCAAAAATTACTCTTGCTGCTGCATCTCACGTAAGCATCCAACTGGTAGATATTGCTGGCCGTGTTATCGCTAACATCGCTGATCAAAATATGACTACTGGCGAACACACTGTAACTATCAACACTGCTAACGTAGCTGCTGGTCTTTACAACGTGAAATTTGTAACTGACAACGGTACTACTACTGAACGTCTGTCTGTAATCAAATAATCCAACTACAGAATAAAATAAAAATCCCCGCTCATCTGAGCGGGGATTTTTTTATTGCTGTACCGAAAGTGCGCAACAGAAAACTATGCTTCTTCAAAATAATGAATGATGCAGGCCTTCAATACTTCTTCCTGCTCCTTCATTCCCATTTTGGGCACCGGCTGCAATTCCGTATAATGTGGCCAGCCGTCTGCATCGATCCCTTCCAGTTCGTAATAATCAAGCTGACTAAGCAATTTACAGACTGCAATATGCATCAGGTCTTGCTTCTGCTCTTTACTGAATTTGCGGGGCGGCAGGTTTCCCAATTCGTTGATGCCTATTAAAAACAGGATTCCTTCCATATCGGGTACTTTCTCAAACCGTTCCTGTAGTTTATTTTCAACTTCTTTCCAGCGTTGTTCCAGATTTTCCATGCAAACAAAGTTAATGGTTGTTAAGTTGTTCTACTGTAAAGTTGTTTCGTTGTAAAATGGCGAAGTTTGTTTAATAACACGCCAACATTACGGTTTTACACCTTCATACCTCCTCAAGTTTTTAAAAAAAGTTAAAACCAAGTTTGTATCGTTTCCAATTAATGCTTAGTTTTTACTTTTGAAGCCTAAAAACATAGAATCATGGAGCACAATGCTTCTTCGACCGATATCAGAGAATTAAACGAACGGATCCACCAACAAAGTGCTTTTATCGATCTCCTGCAAATGGAGCTGAATAAGGCCATTGTGGGACAGAAACACATGGTAGAACGCCTGATGATCGGCCTGCTGGCAAATGGTCATATTTTGCTGGAAGGTGTTCCCGGTCTGGCAAAAACACTGGCTATTAAATCGCTGGCCTCTGCCATTCACGCACGTTTTGCACGTATTCAGTTCACTCCGGATCTTCTGCCGGCCGATGTACTGGGTACTATGGTGTACAATCCGCAGGAACACGTTTTCGCTGTGCGCAAAGGTCCGATTTTCGCAAACTTCATTCTTGCAGATGAAATCAACCGCGCCCCGGCGAAAGTACAGAGCGCCTTGCTGGAGGCAATGCAGGAAAGGCAAGTAACCATTGGGGATACTACTTACAAGCTGGATGAACCATTTCTTGTATTGGCCACACAAAACCCAATTGAGCAGGAAGGTACTTATGAACTGCCGGAAGCTCAGGTAGACCGCTTTATGCTGAAAGTAGTCATCTCTTATCCAAAGAAAGAGGAAGAGCGCCATATCATCCGTCAAAACCTGAACCCGCAAGGGGCTCAGAAGATCAATCCGGTAGTAACGCCGGAAGATATTCTCCGCGCGCGCCAGCTCGTTCGCGAAGTGTATATGGATGAAAAAATTGAACAGTACATTCTGGACATCGTTTTTGCAACGCGTTTCCCTGAAGAATATAAACTGAACAAGCTAAAACCATTGATCAACTACGGTGCATCGCCACGTGCAAGTATCAGTCTGGCGCTGGCTGCAAAAGCTTATGCGTTTATCAAACGCCGCGGCTATGTGATTCCTGAAGATGTTCGTGCGGTTTGTCACGATGTAATGCGTCACAGAATTGGTATTACTTACGAAGCAGAAGCAGAAAATATCAATAGCGAACAAATCCTGAATGAGATCCTGAATGTGGTGGAAGTGCCATAGTCAACTCAAAAGTCAAAATTAAAAAGTCAAAAGCCCGACGCTTAAACCATAACTGATTTATAAGCAGGTTTACGAACAGATTTGAAGAGGTTGTCGTGAGGCGACCTCTTTTCGCTTTTACGACGTGGCAATCTAATACCTACTATTTTTCTATGGCAATGCCAGGCAAATCTATGCCGAACACCTTTACCCTTCCAACCGCCATAATAGCTTTACGCTGTCTGCATTTCTTAACGCGTGCGTTACGTTAGGCCAGATGTGTTACGCAGGCTCAGGTTACGGCATTGACGTTTGACTTTTGACGTTTTCCCCATTCACCTTTGACCGTTCACCATTGCCCATCCAGACATCAGCGATTTGGTTATATTTGTAGCGATTAAACCATTTTTATGCTGCCAATACATTTATTCAGGCAAAACAAAGAACTGATAGTAGACGGATTAAAGAAGAAGAATTTTAAAGAACTGGAACTCGTTGACACAATCATCTCGGTAGATGAAAAGCGTCGCCATTTACAGTCGGAAAGTGATAATCTTGCAGCATCGATCAATAGTGCATCGAAAAATATAGGCCAGTTAATGGCCAAAGGCAATAAAGAAGAAGCGGAAGCGCTGAAAGCAGAAGTAAGCAATCACCGCGATAAAACTAAATTACTCGCAGCGCAGCTCGCTGATATTGAAACAGAATTGCATGACCTGCTGGTTCGTATTCCAAATATGCCGCATAGCAGTGTGCCTTTCGGAAAAACACCGGAAGAAAATGAAGTAGTTCGTCAAGGCGGATCTACTCCGGATCTTAGCGCGCAAAAGTTGCCGCACTGGGATTTGACTGCAAAATATAAACTGATCGATTTTGAGCTCGGTACTAAAATCACCGGTTCTGGTTTTCCGGTTTATATTGACCAGGGCGCACGTCTGCAGCGTGCTTTGATTAGTTTCTTCCTGAACTATAATATCGACGGTGGCTACAAGGAATATTACCCGCCGTATATGGTAAACGAGGCTTCGGCTTATGGCACGGGTCAGCTGCCAGATAAAGAGGGTCAGATGTATCATGCCACAGCAGATAATTTCTACTTGATTCCAACGGCAGAAGTTCCATTGACGAATATTTTCCGCGACGAAATCATCAGTGAACAGGAATTGCCGGTTAAAATGACGGCATATACTCCGTGTTTCCGTCGTGAAGCTGGTTCCTACGGTAAAGATGTTCGTGGTTTGAACCGCCTGCACCAATTCGATAAAGTGGAGATCGTACAAATCGTGCATCCTGATAAAAGCTACGAAACGCTGGAAGAAATGGCAGCGCACGTAGAGCACCTGCTGCAGCTGCTAGGCCTGCAATACCGTGTTTTGCGCCTCTGCGGTGGCGATATGAGCTTTACATCCGCACTTACCTACGATTTCGAGGTATATAGTGCCGCGCAGGAACGCTGGCTGGAAGTGAGCTCTGTCAGCAATTTCGAAGTGTACCAGACAAACCGCATGAAGATCCGTTTTAAAGACGGTGGCAACAAAGCGCAGCTGGCACACTCACTCAACGGCAGCTCTCTGGCATTGCCAAGAATTATGGCCTGCTTACTGGAAAATAACCAAGCTCCGGAAGGCATTCATATTCCAGAGGTACTTCGCCCTTATTTCGGAAAAGCAATTATTAACTAAACATCAAATCAAAAAGCCTGATGCCATCGTCAGGCTTTTTTAAAATACTTACTATGATACAAAGAATACAAACCGTTTGGCTGCTTCTGGCCATGCTCATCAACGCAGTGTTGTTCAGAATTGATCTATACACTGCACACATCATTCAAAATGGAACGGACACTACTACCGCCATCAATGTCACCAACTACTACCCTTTGCTGATTGTTGCGGCACTGATCACGATACTTCCGTTATTTGCCATTTTCCTGTTTAAGAATCGTAAACAGCAGAAAGGCTTAATAACACTCAGCGTTGTCGCTACGATCGGTTTCATTGCCTTAACTATTATGCGTGTCGGTAATCTGAACAATGCCACCCCACCTGCTACAGGCGGCGCTTATAGCGTACTGGCGGTATTACCGGTAATTTCCCTTATCTTCCTTTTCCTGGCGATGAAAGGCATCCGCAAAGATGAGAAGCTGGTGAAATCGCTCGATCGTCTGAGATAAAAAACAACTGCGATATTAAAAAGAAGAAAGGCTGAATTAAAAATTCAGCCTTTTTTATAGAAGAGATTCCATTGATCCATCAGCAGTCATTTGCTGTATAAGTAATTTCCATTGCAGCGATAAAATGATCCACGAGCGTAAAGATGATCTGAGTCCCGCTGTCGCAATCATATAGCGTAATATATTGTGTTCTTGAATTGGCAAAATCGTTATCATTTCTAATATCGAGATTCTGATAGTCATAGGCTGCCAGCAGCTGCGCTTTAGTACAACCAATACCAATACCGGCCGGTGTTTTCTGCTTCGTGTTATTTGAATAAATATTGCAGAGGTAGGCTATTGGTTTATCCTGGTTAAAAGAATAAGAAAACAATAGCCGGTAATTTTCGCCATTACGTTTGATCGTAAGTGTGTCTTCGTAAGTGTAATCCGCGCGCCTTTTCTTTAAGCGAAGTTTTGTTTTGAGCGCAGCGGCAACCTCTTTGGGTGTAGCTCCCAGCTTTAACGGACCCATTCTAAGCGTAGAGATTCCTTGAGCATTCGTTTGAGAACAAACTCCAAAAATTACGGCTAACGAAAAGACAAATTTCTTCATTGATTTATAGACAAACAAGTTGCTTGTTATAGATCAAATTCCATGCCAAACGAAAGGGAAAATTTCTTCTATAAACAAAAGAGACTGCCTTAAAACAAGACAGTCCCTTTTGTTTATTTCGTTACGCTTATTTGCGTTTCATTGCAGCTTCAATCTCTTCTACTGTCATCGGAATACCTTTGAACAAATCAATGTTTCCGGTCTTCGTAAGCCAGTAGTTATTTTCAATACGAATGCCCATTTGTTCTTCCTCAATGTAGATACCAGGCTCAATCGTAAATACCATCCCTTCTTTCACTGGCTGATTGCGTGTACCCAGATCATGTACATCCAAACCAAGATGATGGCCGATTCCATGATAGAAATACTTGCGCCAGGCCGGATTTGCGGGATCCTGATTTTTGATATCTGCTTTAGAGATCAGACCGATTTTGATCAGTTGTTTCTCCATTTCAGCATTCACTTTGTTGATATAATCTGCGTAGTTGATGCTTGGTTTCAGGATAGATGCACAGTACATATGCACCGCCAGACAAGCGTTGTAGACTTCTTTCTGACGTTTGCTGAATTTACCATTTACTGGAATGGTGCGGGAAAGATCTGCATTGTAGTTGCCATATTCTGCGCCAAAATCCATCAAGATCAATTCGCCATCTTTACATTCCTGGTTGTTGTCTACGTAATGCAGTACGCGCGCGCGATCGCCTGACGCGATGATGCAGCCGTATGCATGACGTGTAGCACGATTGCGCAGGAACTCATGTGTGATCTCTGCTTCAATCTCATATTCCATCACGCCCGGCTTGATGAATTTCATCACGCGATCAAACGCTTTGCCCGTAATGTCAATGGCCGTTTTTAATACCTCTACTTCTTCTTTCGTTTTAATCGCACGAACTTCTTTCATGATGCGCGCAGCACGATCGTATTGGTGCAATGGATAACGTTTCATGAAATCGTGTACAAACAACAGATCCAAACGTGGATTCTCTGTATTCAGACGATCATTTTCATTGGTGTTCAGATAAACCGTATCCGCATGGTGCATCCACATATGCAGTTGCGCTTCGATACTGTCAACATACTGTACGTTCTGAATGCCAGAAATTGCAGTCGCTTCTTCTTTACGCAGCAAATGACCATTCCATTTTTCCAGCATTTCGTTCGGGCGCTGTACTACCAATACCTCACGTGAAGATGCGTCGGCATTATCCGGATACAGGATCACCATTGTTTTTTCCTGCACAATACCTGAAAGCCATACTACGTCAGAGTTTGCCTTGTAGTTGTAAACAGCATCACCGTTTTCCAGCAGTACAGGATTGGCTGGAAAAATGGCAATGGAATTCGGCTTCATTTTTTTGATGAAACGCTGACGATTTTGCGTGTATAACTTCGATGGTATTGGTAAGTATTTCATTTTATTAAAAAGGTTAGCATGAACTTGTTGATTCGTAAAGATAAGGAGTAAGGCAGCAGAATAAATAAGCCGGAAATAAAAATCCCCCTGTAAAAGGGGGATCGTATCTTTTAAACATTAAAGCGGAAGTGGAGCACATCGCCGTCGGCCACTATGTATTCCTTTCCTTCAATCCGCAGCTTTCCGTTTTCGCGGGCAGCTGCTTCACTGCCATACTGTACATAATCATTGTAACCGATGGTTTCTGCTTTAATGAACCCTTTTTCAAAATCAGTGTGAATCACACTTGCCGCCTGTGGCGCTTTCCAGCCGCGGTGGATGGTCCACGCACGTACTTCCTGAACACCCGCAGTAAAGTAAGTGATCAGATTCAGCAATTGGTAAGCAGCGCGAATCAAACGGTTCAGACCTGGTTCTTCGAGGTTGTATTCTCCTAGGAACAGCGCTTTATCTTCTTCGCTTTCCATTTCAGAGATCTGCGCTTCGATAGAATTGTTCATTACAATTACCTTAGCACCCTCTTCTTCACCAGCTTTCACCAAAGCTTCTGAGTATTTGTTGCCTGTATGAATAGCAGATTCGTCTACGTTAGCAACATAAAGAACTGGTTTCTGCGTCAGCAAAAAGATATCAGCGATTGCTTCGAGATCTTCACCTTCGAGTTGCAGACCACGGATGTTTTTACCCTCACCCAAATGCGCCTGACAACGTTGCAATACTTCCAGATGACGTTTTGCTTTCGGATCGTTTTTCGCCATTTTCTCTACGCGCGCCATTTTCTTTTCTACACTGTCCAGATCTTTCAGCTGCAGTTCTGTATCGATGATTTCTTTATCGCTTACCGGATTGATGGCGCCTTCTTCACGAAGGATATTCTCATCTTCGAAGCAACGGATCACGTGTACGATTGCATCTACTTCGCGGATATTCGCCAGAAATTTATTTCCGAGACCTTCGCCTTTGCTGGCACCTTTTACCAGACCGGCGATGTCCACAAATTCAATTGTAGTTGGCACGATGCGTTGTGGCTGAACGAGTTCTGCCAGTTTCGCGAGGCGTTCGTCCGGAACATCCACCTGCCCTACATTGGGTTCTATGGTACAAAAGCGATAGTTTGACGCCTGTGCTTTGGCGCTATTACTTACCGCATTAAAAAGCGTTGATTTTCCTACGTTTGGAAGTCCTACGATACCTACTTGTAAGGCCATGAGTATTTATTAAAATTTGCGCGAATTTACGCATTTACGTTGATAGGTTGATACGTTGAAATGTTGACAGGCCCCGTCATTCTAATAAACTATTGTTTTACAAGGCTATACGACACTATTATTAAGAAGAAATCAGTGTATCGTTCCCACATTAGGTATCAACGTATAAACGTATCAACCTTTCAACCTCACCAGCTCCGCCGCCATCAATTGCTTTAAATGCTCTTTCAGAACGGGGATATCAGCGTGTGTATAGCCGTCTACCGAAATGGGATCCATATAAACGACACGGTTTTTGCCCGGCCAGAGTTTCCACCAGGCGCTGTAATGCCAGCGATCTACGGTATCGGGAAGCAGAATGGGTAATAATGATGTTTGTGCATTAATGGCGAGACGAAATGCGCCGTCGTAAAAGTCTTTGAGCGGTTCTTCGGTTTCGTTGAAAGTACCTTCCGGAAAAATGAGCACGCTACATTCGCGCTTCAGCGCGCGCCACATGAGACGCATACTTTTTGCACGACTATATGCACTACTTCTGTCTACCATCAATACAATCTGTTTGTAGATAAAACCAACGACCGGAATTTTCGAAAATTCCTTTTTACCTAATGCGCGGAAATAACCGGGAACTGCCGGGAAAATTACAATGGCATCGATATAAGAAATATGATTGGCAATGACCACATACTTTCCTGCCGGTGGCCGTTTCTTTGACCGGCGCATCGGCATACCGATCATCACTAACCAAAGCTTCGCCCAATTGCGGATGATCCACCAGATGGCTTTTCTTGCTTTGCTGTTGTTGCCGATAGCAATGAGTGCAAACAGGGGAAATGCAAGAAGGACGCTCATCACAAAAGTAGAGAGCGCCCATATCGTATAAAAAGGTTGAACTATTTTACGGATCATGCACCAACTGTCATGCCAGGAAACATCGGACGACCTATGGCTTCACGGGAAGGCCAAGGAATGGTAGCCATGATAATGATGAATGCGATGAGGGTAAACCAAAACATTTTTTTGAATTTGGTTCCATCTGCAACATTCTTTTTCGTAGCAGCGTAGCCAATGTGTACTAAAACAATGGCGATAATCATACCGACTGCATGCTCCAATGCAAAGAAACGCTGTGCCGGTAATTTCATGAATTCACTGCCGCTTGTCAACACATTAAACCAGCCTTTCATAAAATAAAGTGCCAGGCCGAGCAACAATTGGATATCACAACTGATCATTAAAAACATTGCGGTTTTCTTATCGCCTGCGGTAAATGCTTTTTTGCCGCTCATGCCGCTGAAACCTTTTATCAATGTAAGCAGGGCGAAAATAAGTACGACCCAGCGCAGCAGATTGTGTAGATGTAATAATCCTGTTGCCATAATGTGTGTTTTGGACGGCTAAAGGTACACTAAAAGTCAAAAAACCTTTAAGTCAAAATTAAAAAGTCAAAAGTCAAAAAACACACTGCAATGAAACCATGCACGAGTTGAAAGACACAATACATGTTTTGACTTTTGAATTTTGATTTTTGAATTTATTGAACCCAGAGTTGGTTTCTGTTTAGTCCGTTGCGATAGCTTTGAATAAAGGCCTTGAGATAATCTAGCTGATGTTGCGTCATAGCTTGGTTGGCATGCAGTTGATTGTTTTGATAGAGACTGTCTTGCGGAAGCTCATACAAAGCCGTGGGATTGGTTTCTACTGATTGCAGCAAATAACCATCGCTCAGCCATTGATAAACCCCGTCTATGAAATTGATGGTATAACGATGCTGTGCCGGACGAAAAATGCTGTTGCCATAAGCGAAGAATTTTTTATCGTAACCAAGATAATCCATCACCGAAGGGAAAATATCGATTTGCTGCGTGAGTGTATCTATGTGACCACGCAAAGAGCTATCACCAGGTGCGTAGAAAATAATCGGAATCTCATATTGCCCCATCCCTTTCTGGTGATCTGAGAATGCAGTTGTCGGCGAACAGTGATCAGCCGTGAAGACGAACAGCGTGTTATTGTACCATGGTTCTTTTGCGGCAGCTTCAAAAAACTTACGCAACGCCATATCAGTATAACCAATACACTGATGAATCGGAATGGACCCTTTCAGGAAAACATTTTTATACTGCGCCGGAATATTAAATGGCGGATGCGAGCTCAATGTAAAAACCGTTGCCATAAACGGCGGTTTCATTTTATTGATGCCGCGTTCAAAATATTGCAGAAATGGTTCGTCCCAAATTCCCCAATTACCATCATAATCCTTTTCGTTATTGTACTCCGAGCGACCATAATATTTTTCATAACCCGCGGCTGCGCAAAACACATCGAAACTCATGGTACCATTTGTTCCGCCATGATAAAATGCAGTATTGTAGCCTATTTCATGCAGGGTATTCGGCAAAGCCGTCAATCGGTTGGCACCATAAACGGAAGTCGTGATTGATTCATCCATCAAAGAAGGCACGCCGGAAATCACTGCTGGCACGCCTTCGGCAGAATGTAATCCATTGGCATAAGCATTCACACAAACAAGTGAATGTTGCATAATGCTATCCAAGAACGGCGTGTAACTGGTATGGCCACCGATGCCTGTAAACTCTTTTGAAAAGCTCTCGAGAATGATCAGCACCACATTTTTTTGCTGCACCGGACGACCACCATACTGCTTTATCGGGTCAATATATTTAGACAATTCCTGATCAGGAAAGAAATGAACATCTGGCAATTTATCGTTCTGAAACGTAGTAATAATGCTAAACGGAGTGTTCAACACTATCGGCGCATATTTACTTTCAGTTACCTGCACTGCATTGCGGACGCCAATCGGCACGTACTGAAAACCACCACGGATTGCAACTACTGCAATTCCTGCAAAAAGTATCAAACGCACAAACTGCCAGAGCCCCATGATCCAGTACATGGAAAGATCAAACGATTTTTCGAGTGGCGTTTTCTTTACAATCTTTTTATTGAGTTTAATCAGAACAAACCATAGCCCTACCCAGGCCAGCGGCACATACCAATAGTCAACCAGAAAACGTGGCAGCAGCGACCAGAAGTCACCTTTGCGTCCCACCATGTTGAGCACATCGGCAGTAGAACGTTTGAAGTTAAAAGGATAATAAGCCCAATCACTTAATTCAAAACCAAACGTCAATCCGTTTACAATGACGAATAACCACTGTGTGAATTTTTCCCATCGCGGCATTTTCCAGATTGGCACCGGCAAAAGAAAAAGCAGCATATACAATCCATTGACCGCAAAAATTGCAGACAAATCATAACGGATCCCATAAAACGCCAGTTCCAGAAAGCCCGAAAAGGAAAGGCCTCCGAAGTGTTTTATATTAACGAGCGTAAAAAAACAACGACTCAGAAAATAGCAGCACAAGAGTAAAATTATCTGCAACACCAGCCGCCGGACAGGCGTAAATATCTGCCTCATGAATGTTCTGCTTCAGTTAAAAAATCTTCGCGGTCATTCGCGATTCATCGCTCTTCTTGAGCTTTTGTTTTGGTAAGCGCGAAATCAGATTGCCACGTCGTCGTACTTCCTCCTCGCAATGACCCGCATTATGTATTACACAACGGCTGTATAACAGCGCGGGCAATTATCGAATTGTCTCATTATCGTATTACCAATTATTCCGCTCCCGCATCTGGCGGATCTGTTCCATATGATGACGGCCATGCCATGCATACTGGCTGGTCATCTCCCATATTGGCACCAGTTTGTTCTGCTCCAGATGAAAAAACGAACGTTTCCAGTCATCTTCCTTCAGATTCTTCAATACCGCTACCCAACGGAGATGCAGTGCATGCAGCAATGTAATGGAAACATTTACCGGTACTCTATAAATATCCTGCAATTCAGCCCAAAGATCCTGATCATATGGTTTAATCACGGGATTTTCCTCAGTCAGCGCCAGCTTCAGCCGGATATAAGCATTCGCATGACTATCGGCCAGATGATGGATGATCTGAATACTGTTCCATCCTCCCAAGCGGTATGGTTGTTTCAGCTGCGCTTCGTCGAGATTTTCAATACAATAATCCAACCATTTAGGCAATGCTTCAATGGCTGAAATCCAAAAGTTCAACTGTTTTTCGTCGTAATTATCCGGCGCGGTATAGATACCAATCGGATATTGTAACTGTGAGAGATTTTCCTCCATAAACGGAATAATTAATGCAAAAATAAGATTCCTGGCATTGAAGACGTTTTACTTTTTTATCGATAGAAAACAGCTGTACAGGAACTTATCGAAAGCTTTAACATTTTCGGTCCAACAAAATATTTGGAATTTGAAGAAACAAATAATTACTTTGTATTTCAAAGTGCTTTTATGTCGGAAGAACAAACACTCGATGCGTTAAAAGATATACGTACCATGATGGAGCGCAGCAGTCGCTTTATCAGCCTCAGCGGCTGGAGCGGTATAGCAGCGGGCGTTTGTGCGCTGGGCGGCGCAGCGGTAGCTTATCCTTATGTGAAAGGCGATTATCAGAACCTTGTGCCTTCTAATGCTGCAACCGCGCAGATGGTCAACCGACATTCGATTTCCGGCATTATTTCGCACCCGTTGTTTTTGATTGCAGCCTGCACTTTTATCGCAGCGTTTATTACCGCATTTATTTTTACCTATATCAAAAGTCAGAAAGAAAACATTCCTATCTGGGGTAAAACTTCTGCACGATTGCTCATCAATGGCGCAATTCCATTGGTAACCGGCGGGCTCTTCATCATCCGTTTGCTGCAGATGAGTTATTTCGGACTGGTGGCACCTGCCTGTCTTATTTTCTACGGATTATCTTTGCTCAACGCTTCCAAATATACTTACCGCGAAATCCGCTGGCTTGGCATCGCCCAACTGATACTTGGATTACTGAGCTGCTGGAATATCGGTTACGGAATTTATTTCTGGACCATCGGATTTGGTGTAATGCATATTGTGTACGGCGCCATTATGTGGTGGAAATACGATAGGAACTAACCGACAAACCCTAATTTCTGAAACAAAAATCCAGTGTAAGACGATGGCCGGGAATGTTGACATTTCGAACCTTAATAAAATATTTGATAATCGGATCAGGCTCGGTATTATGAGCGTGCTGATGATCAATGACGAGATCAGCTATAATGAGCTGAAAGAATTGCTGCAGGTAACGGACGGCAATCTGGCCAGTCACCTGAAAGGACTGGAAGAAAGCGGTTTTGTGAAAGTGCAGAAGGGATTCATCGGGCGTAAGACCAACACAACCTATAGTATTACCAAAGCTGGCGAAAAAGCATTCCGTCAGCACCTGGACGCATTGGAACAAATGATCCGTAAAACGAAGTAAAATTTTTTTTGCCTTTAAACTTTGAATTTCAAAGTACTTTTTAAACATAAAATCATGAACATTTATTTGAAACGCCTTTTGCTGGTTATTACCGGCGCACTGACATTCAATATTGTCTTCTGGGATGAAAAATTAGCGCTGAATGCAGTTCTGTTTGATGCCGTTTTGCTGCCATCGTTATTGATGCTTTATCCTGAAGCAATAAAAAAGAGAAATGTACAGGTGCTGCTATTAGGACATCTTATTTCGCTTGTAGCCATACTGTATCAAAATACGGACCTCAGTAAGATTACCTATTTCTTTACATTATTTTTACTGACGGCATTTGTGCAATACAACCACCGCTCAGCATGGTACGCAGCTGGCTCCTATCTTTTCAATTTCGTATTCCTGCCCTTCAGTTTATATCTCGATTTCCGAACCATCCTGGAAGGAAGGAAAAAGAAGCCGATGAAGTCTCGTCTGCTCCGGATTATGAAATTGTCAGTTATCCCTATTGCGCTGCTTATCATTTTTATCATGTTCTATACCGCTGCCAATCCCGTGTTTTCAGATTTGTGGAATAATCTTACTTACAAATTGCAAAGAGCACTCAATTACTTTTTTGAAATCATCAGCTTTGCGCGGATCTGCTTTTTTCTATGGGGCATGTATCTCACTGGTTCTATTCTGGAACGCGTGCAAAATCAATATTTCAGTAAAAAGGACATGGTCCAGGAAGATGTGCTGCAAAGAATCAGAAAACGTCACAAGGATATTTTTGGCGAACCATTAAAAAATCTCGCATTGAAAAATGCAAACACCATTGGCGTTTTAAGTCTCACGTTATTGAATGGATTGTTGTTTGTCGTGAATTGTATCGACATCGATTTTGTATGGCTGCATTATTCTTTCGACCCGAATAAACCACTTTACAAATTGGTACATGAAGGAACGGAAATGCTGATTCTTTCTATCTTCTGCGCGATCGCGATTTTACTGATTTTCTTCAAAGGCAACCTCAATTTCTACAAGAAAAATAAATGGCTGAAATACGGAGCGTATGCGTGGATTATTCAAAACAGCATTCTTGTCATTTCTGTTTTGCTGCGCGATTATTACTACATCAAATATTATGGATTGGCCTACAAACGGATCGGCGTGTTGGTATTTCTTTTTATGGTGCTGGTAGGATTGATTACGATGTTCTTAAAGATCTACAACAGAAAAAGCACCTACTATCTTTTCCGCGTGAATGCATGGGCCGGCGTTTGTCTGTTGGTGATCGCAAGTTGTATTCATTGGGATGAAATGATTGCACGGTACAACATCAGGCATGCACATGAAGTAACACTCGATTACGCATTTCTGTTTAGTCTTTCGGATAAAGTATTGCCAACACTTGAAGAGAATAGAACAACGCTGTTTGGAAACAATCCCAGCGATCAGGGCGACTGGCAGGGAATATTGCGTGTGAGAATAAGAGACTTCCAAACCCGTGAACAAACTTATTCCTGGCTTTCCTGGAACTGCTCTGACGCCTATGTTTCCAATTATTTAAGCAAAATGAATCCAGCCCCTGTAAACCGTTAATATCGTTGATGTGAGTGGTGAGTGGTCAGTTGTGAGTTTCTTTGGGACTGTCGACAATACCGAGCACTCACAACTGACCACTCACACTTATAATTTCATCCGTTTCTTAAACTCCGGCTTTAATAAATTACTCAATTTCGAATACGGAATAAACAAGTCACTCTCACCAAAAGCATACGCTGCAATTTCGTACGGCACATAATGGAACGTAATGCCGGTGTTGGTGACGTATACATTTCCGTTAGCATCGATCTTGTCTACCAGCAAAGACTCGCCCAGCTTTTGCTTGGCAGGTATGTTAAACAATGATCTTGCTTCGGTTTCGAGCAAAGCAGAAAGCGCTGCCGAATCAACAGTCATGATATCTTCCAGTTTCCATTCTTTCTTGTTGACAAGATCGAGATTGAGATAAGAACTTCCGTAATTACCGTGTGCGCCTCCTTCATAACTGCTACTCGTGTTCTGCAATACCAGCCAGCCATCTTCATTAAAAATTACGTTGAATACTGAAGCACTGTAATAATTCAGGCTTGCATTTTCTGAAGTAGAATCATACAATTCACCGGCATCAGATCTGTAAGAACCTGCATATTCCTGAATTGATCTTTTGATGCAGGATTTTATATCTGTCTCATGCATTGAATCACAACCAAGCACGTTCAATAATGTCGTTTTTACAAACGCGGCATCTTCTTTATTAGCATCTTCAGCTGGCAGCAGCAGCGTAAAACTTATATCCGCTGATGGCGTTCCTTTTTTTCCGGGAAACAATGCTAATGAATCCCGATCGCTATACACTTCTAACGGCATGCTTCCGGCCGGGAGTTCTGTTTTCAGATCTATATCATACGTTTTCTTTCCGTCCGCACTTAACCATTTCCCTTTTATAGCACCGTTTGTAATCGTTGCATTCCAGTGTGCGTTTGCAACATCGCCCTTACCCACTTGTTCTTCAACCGTATAATTATTTGTTCCGGTTGAATCCTTGACCACATAGACATCAATAGAGCGACCTTGCTTCACATAATAATAGTTGCCCATAAACGAGCCGTTATCCATTTCCACAAGATGCATCACTACAGGCTGTCCTGCGATCGTTCCAGAAAAACGTCTGTATGAATTAACTGGCATCGGCGCATCCGCATTTGTATTTTCTACTGCAGCGCTTTGCGTACCAGTGTTTCCTTTATGATTGTTATTACCGCAGCTTGCAAGCAGCATTCCCGCAAGCAGCAATGTCGTAATTCGATTCATAGCTTGATTTTGTTTACAAAATAAAACCTGGCAACAATTGTGCCAGGTTTCAAAGTTCTGCTTTTTATTGGTTTAACTGCACCCGGTTGTAGTACCACAATTCGGACACATATAACAAGTACCATTTCGTAGCGTGATGTTTCCGCAGTTACGACAAGCAGGAGCATCGGCACTGGTTCCCATCATTTTTTTGATATCGGCTGTATTCTGTGCAACGGTTACTGGTTTGGGAACCATTGATGTTTGCGGCGGTCTATTTGCCGGTTGCGGAGCCGTCACTCTTACTTGCGACAATTGCTGCTGTGCGGCATTTTGAGTATCGCTTTCTCCCGTCTCATCCATTCTGTGCGGATCCGGAACATGCACCAGGTCTACCCTATCGAGATATTCGTAAGCGAGCACACGGAAAATATAGTCAAGTACGGAAGTCGCATTTTTGATGTTCGGATGTTCTACAACCCCTGAAGGTTCAAAACGAGTGAAGATGAATTTATCAACATATTCTTCTAACGGCACCCCATATTGCAAACCTACCGAAACCGCTATAGCGAAGCTGTTTAGCAGACTTCTCATCGTAGCACCCTCTTTGGCCATATCAATAAATATTTCGCCGAGTGTAGCATCTCCATATTCACCGGTACGCAGGAATAGAGGTTGTCCGCCTACTTTTCCCTTGAACGTATATCCTCTGCGTTTCGCTGGCAATTGTTTGCGTTCTACAATACGGCTCAGCTGGCGTTTCAGTTGTGTATCCGGACTTTCCTGCACGCGTTTATTCACTTCCTCCAGTAATTCATCGATTGTGAGCTTGCCCATATCAACGATATTGCCCGCATTAATACTTACACTTTCTTCTTTCAATTCTTCGGAAGAAACATCTGATGTTTTCTTTTTCTTATCGCTTTTATTACTTAGCGGCTGACTCAATTTTGAACCATCACGATACAATGCACAGGCTTTCAAACCCAGCTGCCAGCTTAAATAATAGCAGTCCTTAATCTCATCCACCGAGGCTTCATTTGGCAGATTGATCGTTTTGGAAATCGCACCGCTGATGAATGGCTGAACTGCACCCATCATACGAATATGGCCATGAGCATGAATGTATCGTTCTCCGTTTTTACCGCATTTATTGGCACAATCAAATACCGGCAAATGTTCTTCTTTCAAATAGGGCGCGCCTTCTATCATCATGGTACCACACACATAATCGTTTGCCGCTTCTATTTCTTCGTCGGTAAATCCTAATTCATGCAGCAGCGAAAATTCCATATCATAATACTGTTCTGCTTTGAATCCCAGCCGTTGCAAACATTCTTCGCCGAGCGTATACACGTTAAAAACGAAACTCACTTCGAATGCGCTTTCTACAGCTGTGTCCAGTTTTTTTAGTTCTTCTGCGATAAATCCTTTTTCACTCAGACTCTGATGATTGATATAAGGCGCTCCGCCGAAGTTGCCGTTGCCTTTTGCATATTTCACAATCGCATCTGCTTCTTCGGGTTTGTAGCCCAGATTTTTCAATGCTAAAGGAATCGATTGATTGATGATCTTGAAATACCCGCCACCCGAAAGCTTTTTGAATTTCACCAACGCAAAATCAGGCTCAATGCCGGTTGTATCACAATCCATCACCAAACCTATCGTTCCCGTAGGCGCAATTACAGTTGCCTGCGCATTACGATAGCCAAATTGCTCACCAAGTTGCACCGCCTCATCCCAGGCTTTTGTGGCCGCTTTCAGCAAGTAAGTCGGACAGTAACGTGCATTAATACCGTTTGGTTTTATCTCAAGATCTTCATACGCTTCTGTTGCGTCATAAGCCGCAGCTCTGTGATTGCGCATTACACGCAGCATATGCTTTTTGTTTTCCTGATAACGCGGAAATGCCCCTAAACATTCCGCCATTTCAGCAGACGTTTTGTAGGCAACACCATTCATAATTGCTGTAATTGCTCCCGCAATCGCACGCGCTTCTTCACTGTCGTAAGGAATACCGCTTACCATCAGCATTGACCCAAGATTCGCAAAGCCTAAACCCAGCGTGCGGTAATCATAGCTGAGCTGAGCCACTTCCGGTGATGGAAATTGCGCCATCAACACAGACACTTCCAGCACTACCGTCCAAAGACGTGTCATGTATTCAAAGCCTTCCACATCAAAGCTGTTATCGCTTTCATTGAAGAAACGACGGAGATTGAGTGACGCCAGATTACAGGCTGTATTGTCGAGGAACATGTACTCTGAACATGGATTAGAAGCGCGTATTTCGCCACCTTCCGGACAAGTATGCCATTCGTTGATTGTAGTGTTGTATTGTGTACCAGGATCCGCACAACGCCATGCGGCGTAGGCGATCTTTTCCCAAAGCTCTTTAGAAGCAATTTTACGCATCACACGGCCATCCGTGCGCGCCGTCATTTCCCATTCTTCATTATTTACAAGCCTGCGGAAAAACTCGTTTGGAATACGTACAGAGTTATTAGAATTCTGACCTGAAACTGTTTTGTACGCTTCTCCTTCATAATCGGAAGAATAGCCCGCGGCGATCAATGCAGCGACTTTCTTTTCTTCTTCTACTTTCCAGTCAATGAAATTGATCACTTCAGGATGATCAAGATCAAGGCAAACCATTTTTGCAGCACGACGTGTGGTACCACCGCTTTTAATGGCACCAGCCGCACGATCTCCTATTTTCAGAAAACTCATCAACCCGCTGGAGGTACCGCCGCCACTCAGTTTTTCGCCTTCTGCGCGAAGGTTGGAATAATTGGTACCGACACCAGAACCGTATTTAAAAATCCGAGCTTCACGCACCCAGAGATCCATGATACCGCCATCGTTCACCAGATCGTCTTCTACACTCAAAATGAAACAAGCATGCGGCTGCGGACGTTCATAAGCGTTTTGTGAACGCTCCAGTTTACCACTTACCGGATCTACATAGTAATGACCTTGCGCTTTACCATCTATCCCGTAGCTATTGAAAAGGCCGGTATTAAACCATTGTGGCGAATTCGGTGCGCAGCTTTGATGAAGAATACTATACACGAGCTCATCATAAAAAATCATTGCATCCTGCTCGGTTGCAAAATAGCCATAACGGCTACCCCAGCTTTTCCAGCAATCTGCAAGGCGATGGGCTACTTGTTTGATGGAAGTTTCACGGCCTAATGTTCCGTCTGGTTGTGGAACGCTGGCTTTACGGAAATATTTCTGCGCAAGTATATCTGTTGCAATTTGCGACCAATGACCCGGGACCTCCACGTTGGTCATCTCGAATACCTTTTCTCCGTTGGGATTTCGAATCACAGAGGTGCGGTAATCGTAAGTAAACATGTCATACGGACTGATGCCGTCGCTGGTATAGTGCCGCTGAAATGACAACCCTTTTTTGGAAGTATTTGCGCTCATGAAAATCGAATTTAGAAGTGGAAAATGTGGGCGATGTGTTCTCTACGAATTTATTCAAATCGTACATGAGTTCCTAGGAGAAGAAACTAACCGAGTGTGGATAACCTTGATAACTTATTATAATACAAAGTTATGCCTATTACTCTAGTTTTCCTCTTCCGAAAAGTTAAGATTGAAAACGCGTAATTAATTAATAAACAATTAATAACATCACGCTAGCGAATAAGAGTGATGATGCTTTGGCACAACTTAACGACTTAAAAAAATGCGCTTCTATGGCAACAAAACCGGGCCTAAAAAATGAAACCAAAACAGATAACCTGCGATTGAACCCAGCATTCCGAAGATGATAAACGAAAGGCGTTTTTCCTTTTCCAATAAACGGAAAACAGTTATGCCGCAAGCAAGCATTCCGATGACACCGAATAGTATTGAAAACACAAACGGTTTATCAAATAACTGAAGAGATGCTCTTTCCTCGTCCGAAACAAAAGCATTTTTATACCAGTACGGTTTAATAAACAAATCTGCAACCCACACGACAATTTCTCTGCTCCAGAAAAACGAAATAGCCGCGAGTAAAACTTCCTGATTACGAATTCCTCTTCTGCAATTGCGGGACAACAATACAAAGCCAACACTTCCGATCAGGATATTGACAAACGGTCCGGCGAGACCTTTGATTAAATCCCAGGCTTCGCTGTTGTTCCGACAACGATAATAATTGGTCCAGCCATAGTGAATAATAGCCCCGCACCCAGCCATAATTGCGGCGAGTGCATGCCCGCATTCATGCAAGAAGGTGCCGACTGTTGTGAAACAAAAGAAAAGAAGGAAGGTTTGCTTTTTGATGTTCATAAAGGCAACGCTTGCAGTAAATATCTTAAACCAGAATCAGTTCTCATAATTCAGCATACAACAACAAAAAGGGAGCCATTCGGCTCCCTTTCATTCATTACTATTTGGATGGTGAAAAATTAACGCAATACCACTTTACGGATCGCTTTCTGACCATCTGCACGGATTTCTACGAAGTATACGCCGCGTGCCTGTTCCGTAAGATCAAAGTCTTTAACGAATGTATGACCTACATTGTTGAAGTTCTGACGAAGTACAGACTGACCAGTTACAGTAGTAACATTGATCTCCATGTCCTTCACTGCAGTTTCAGCATTGAAGCTTACAGTAAAGCGACCGCCGGTCGGGTTTGGATACAATGAAAGGTCTTGTACATTGTTCAGAGTACCAATACCGGTTGGGTTTGCCTGACGGAAGATAACAGTGTAATCTTCTGTTTCACCTGAAGTATAAGGACCACATGCTTCATCAGAAGGAACGTTTGGACCTATGTTATTGTTCAGGATAATACGCATACCTGTTGGCACATTCGGAATCACTGCACTTGGAATAGTGATTGTGTTGATCACATACCAGCCACCAGCAGTACTGATGTTGTTGGTCAGGTTCACGCGTTCAGAAGGAATGTCATAAGCCAGGTTATTGTTGTAGTCAAGGAACATTGTGATACGAGCATCAGCATGTGTCTGTGATTTCATCGTATGGTAGATGTTCATTGTGTACGTGCTGTCAGCGTAAAGTTCTATCGGACCGAGGTCTGTATAATCTGTACGGCCTTTGTTTGCAATTGGATTGCGCAGGTGCGGACCACCAGTGTTGATTACAAAGTTTCCGATGCTGAATGCGCCGATATCTGATGTATCTGCAGCGCCGCCGTTAGCGATGCTGTAACAGTAACATTTGTACGGAGGTTTACCATTTACAAACAGAACGTTTGAGTAAGTGATATCATTAGTAATGTTACATGTCATTTGCAAACGGTAAGATGATGGCTGCGTGAACAGTACATTTACCGTATCTCTGCCAGCAGAGTTTGGAATTGCAGACCAGGTGCTGCCGTTGTTGGTAGATACCTGCCACAACCAGCTGATGCCGGAACGATGGTATTCATGTGTAGTATCAACAAGCTGGAAAGTATAACCAGCACACATTGACGTATCAGATGTATGTGCTACACCCGGATTTGTTGGACCATCACAAGGCGGATATGCGATTTCTGCGAGATAATCTTCTGTTTCACCATAAGAATAGTTACCACATGGATTCATCGTCGCAGCAGATGTTTCGTCAAGGATAATACGCATACCAGTCAGACCAATTTTTGCGGAGTCAGGGACTGTAAATTGACCTGCCACCATCAATACCGGATTAGAGCCACTTACCGGAGCACCTACATACATAAGTTCAGTAGACTGGAATACACCGTCGCGGTTGAAGTCAACGAATACATATGCTCTTGTTGTGTAAACCGAAGTACTACTTTCTACTTGCTGAATGCTGATTGTATAAGTAGAATCTCTTACGATCTTAGGAGCCGGAACTGTTTGTCTGAAGTTAGAGTACATTGCAATTGGCGTAAAGTTGTACAATGGCAGACCAGGGCCATTATTCATCAATGTGTCACCAGTTGAAGTACGACGGAGTGTTACGCGGCCAATGTTGTCTGTTGCAGAGTTATACAATGCAGTGCTGTTACAGTAACAATTATAGAATGGCGCAAGATTTACCAGATAAGCAGGCGTTGTATCTGACGCACTAGAGTTGGTACATGTTATAATACAACGGAAATATGTAGCCATTGAGATGTTACCAGTAGCGATCATTGTAGCAGCATTGGTAATACCGCTCGCAGACCAGCCCGGAGAACCTGCTGTACTATCTTGCCATTGGTAAGTAATACCCGCAGCCTGAGAGTTATTCTGCAGTGTCAACTGGAAGTCAGCATTCGCACAAGGTGTAATAGGCGTTACATTACCAGCAGAAGGTGTTGCAGCACATGGAGGCAGCACACGAACATAGTCGATTGCGATGTCACCGTAGTATTGATAATCACTTCTTGCTTTGAAACGGATTACTGTAGTAGCGCTGTTAGAAGGAACAGTCAAAGTATTGAAATCCCAGGAGCCTGAACCCGGACCATAAGCGCCCAGTGTAGTGTATGTACTGCCGCCGTTGGTAGACATCATTACAATTACAGAGTCATTTGGATAAGTAGTACCAGTTTGTGTTTTCAGATAGAACTGCAATTCTTTATTACCCGTAACAGTGCTACAGTTAACGAACAGATCCAGCAGACCCGCGCCGGCAGCGCCAGTTGGAGCATAATAACCGTGGAAACGTGCAGAGTGTGCACCTACCGCAGATACAGGAGTGCTCAGACCAGTAGTGGCTGAAGTCCAGCTTGCACTTGCACCCTGATCATCGCGACGCCATGAGTTGTCGCCAGTTGCAGGATAGTTAGACCACATTGTGCCTGGAATATCTGTTGTATAACAACGGTTGCTCCAGCTTTCGAAATCTTCTACAAAAGGAACAGATGCATAAGTAGGACGCAGGATATTGATAGTTACTACAGGCGTTGTATCAGTCAGGCTGCTGCCCAGACATTTTACCACCATACGGTAACTGATCGTATCGTACAGGTTTGGCGTTGTGAATGTACCGCCGTTATTTCCTACAGTACCAACAGCAGTGCTCCAGGTAGTAGCACCGTTTGCTTTCTGAATCCATGTATAAGAAAGGTTACCCGCAAGTGTAGTACCCTGTGACGTAAATGTGTACAAAGAACCAGGGCAACCTGTGATCGGACCACCAGGAGTCAATATACCTGCAGATGGCTGACCAGAACAAGGAGTTGCTACGTAAACACTATCAACAAGGATATCAGAGTAATCGTAGTTCGTAATTTTTCTACCCTGGAAACGCACAATTGTTTGGGCGGAAGAAGAAGCAATCGGAATTTGTTTACGAACCCATGCAGAAGACGTATCAAATGCTGCAAGCGTTGTAAATGATATACCGCCGTTTGTTGACAGCAAGATAGAGAGTGAATCGTTATCATAGCCGTACTGCGCAAAGTTGTTGTACCAGAAATACAGATTTTTTGGAGCAGTAGACGCACTACAATCCAGATACAGGTCTAAGTTGCCCGGAGTAGTAACTGATGGTGTACCAAAACTTGCGCCATAGCTGTGGAAGCGTGCACTGTAGGTACCGCTTTTAGCAGCAGTGGGCGCATACATACCGCTTGTGCTGTACCAGGAAGCTGTAGATCCCTGATCGTTTCGACGCCAGGATGTATTACCAGTAGAAGGTTGGTTGGTCCAGTTATTAGACGGAACATCTGATGTACTGCAATAGTTCTGCCATGCTTCGAAATCCTGGAAATAAGGAATGGTTGAATAAGTAGGAGGAGCCGCAGTTACTTGCACACACGCACTGGTTGCAGTACCGCCGCCAGCATTACTACATGTAACACGTACACGGTAAAATTTGTTACCTGTAACAGAGAATGAATAAGTGTTGCTTGTTGCACCAGAAATCGCACCCCAGGTACCCGCACAAGTAGATGCAGAATCCCATTGGTAAGTGAAACCACTTGTAGCCACTGGCACAACTGCAGTGAGAATCTGAGTAGCACCCGCACAGGACGCAATAGGACCTGCCGGACTTACAGAAATTGATGGCGTACCGGTACAAGGGTTAAATCTTGTGAAACGAATATTAGGACGATTAGCATAAGTTGTAACCGCAGGAGACTGCGTACAGAAAGGCCCACCGGAATCGGAATGGAAATCGATAGCACCGCCAGTAACCGCGCTATAATATACAGACGCATTTGAAGTATAAGTAGACGGACCATTCCAGAAACAGATCTCAACAAGAACATTGTCGGTACCGTTCCAGTTAAAAGGCGTAGCTAGAGGAAAGTCATTCCAGCCCAATACCGGCGTAACGCTAGGAGCGCTGAAATAATTGACCGTACCGGTTTCCCACGTGCTCAACGCAGTGGTGGTTGTACCTTTCATATTAATGTTGTATGCCAGATGCGCTCCGGCAGTATTAAGACCACTCACGTTAAAAGACAACTGATGGATATTACCAGGAGTAGCTCCCGCTGCGGTAAGTTCTGCCGCAGTGTACAAAAACTGCGTCTTCATACCGGACCAATAGTTACCGAAAGGAGTCGGATAACCAGTACTTGAGTTACTGGAGGTCCCAGTGCCGATCGTCCACTGTTGTGCAGCGGCTGGCTCAATGAAACCAAACATCAACATAAGGGCCGCCAGGTACCATTTGAAGCCGCCTTTAAAACGACCGTCATGGATTGACGATGGATGTGTAATTTTTTGCATCATACACTTTCTACTTTTAATTGGGATTAACAAAACGTGTTTCGTAAGTTATCTATTTTTTAACAAAAAACTATGTTTTGGTTTAAAAATGAGTTCATTTATAAATATTTACAGAATTTATAATTACAAGTTGTTATAAATAAACAACGTAACCGGGAAGGGGAATAAAGAAAAAGAGTGGGAAATTAGGTAGCGTTCTTTCGGAGAGACATTACATCTCTTACACTATAAATGACAAACTTAAGTTAGCAGAAGTTGGGGAGAATTTCACATAATTTTTTTAATACATCGTAATTGAAAAATTCATAACCACATCCATTCCAAGTCGTTTAGACATCATTTATTTTCTCAGAAATTTCGCATCTCAATTTTTACCTGATATAATCATATATAAATACCTCTTCTATCCATCCGGGATTAAACATTTTACTATAAATTAATGAGTTAGAGAAAAATAACGACTGTTTATCCTCAAGAGCATCGATTTGAATATAAAAACGATGCAAAAAGGGCGAACCATTTGGTTCGCCCTTTGCTATTTTCCTATTTCGGTTTCCCGACTTAAAGCTCCAATTAAAAAATCAACGGGAACAGGAATATTCACCGTTAACACCTCACCTATCGAATCACCACTTTTTCAATCGTTCTTACACCGTCAGCTTTGATCTCTACAAAGTAGACACCACGCGCTTGTTGCGACAGATCGAAATCTCTTGTGAACGTGGTACCGGCGTTGCTGAAGTTTTCTTTCAGCAATTGCTGACCAGCAACATTGGTCACTGCAATCTGCAGATCACGGATTGCATTCTGCGATTTAAAGCTCAGTCTGAACTGGCCTTCATTCGGGTTTGGATACAATGCAAGCTGCTGGAGTTTACCGATACTGCCTACGCCAGTTGGATTTGCCTGACGGAAGATCACCGTAAAGTCAGCGGTTTCACCGGAAGTGTAAGGACCACATGCTTCGTCGGAAGGGATGTTCGGACCAACGTTATTGTTCAGGATTACGCGCATACCCGTAGGTACGTTTGGAATCACTGTTTTCGGAATGGTAATGTTATTGATCACATACCAGCCGTTTGCACTGCTGACGTCTGAAGTTAATACCACACGTTCGTCAGGGATATCATAAGTCAGGTTATTATTGAAATCCATAAACATGGTCACACGTGCATCAGCGTGCACCTTGCCTCTGAGAATATGATACAGATCTACAGCATAAGTGCTGTCTACATACAATTCAATCGGACCAAGATCTGTAAAGTCACCACGGCCTTTAGTCGCCAGCGGATTCATAATATGCGGACCGCCGATGGTTACTACAAAATTACCGATGCTGAATGCGCCGATATCGGACGTATCAGCCGCACCGCCTGTAGCAATGCTGTAACAGTAACATTTGTATGGTGGCTTTTCGTTGATCTTAATAATGTTCGAATAAGTTGTGTCATGCGTAATGTCACAAATCATCTGTAAACGGTACCATGTAGTACCATTAAACATCTGAGTCAGGGTGTCTCTGTTTGCCGAACCTGCCACGTCTATCCATTGGCTGCCGAAGCTGTTTGACTGCTGCCATTTCCAACTGATGGACGAACGGTATTTTTCGTGTGTTGTATCTGTAAGCTGGAAATAATATCCGATACACATACTTGTATCACTCGTTTTAGCAATACCCGGATTGGATGGTCCATCGCAAGGCGGGTAACGCAGATCTACCAGATAGTCTTCTGTTTCACCGTAAGTATAGGTACCACAAGGATTAATTGTAGCGGATGTACCGTAAACCATAATCACGCGCATACCGGTAACACCGATTTTAGCATTAGATGGAATAGTGTACGGGCTTACCACATATGGAGTAGCGGAGGAAGTAACCAACTTAAACAATTGCTCTGAAGGATCAAAAACACCATTGCCGTCATAATCAATATAAGTTGCAACAGTAGAACCCAGGAAGGTGGTTACATTGATCTGGCTTACTGTCATATTGTAAGTGCTGTCTCTGTACAAAACAGTTGGCACAACACTCGTTCTGAAATCCGTATAAAGATTAATCGCTGCAGGATTATTATTTACCGGTGTTGCTACACCATTATTCAGCAAGCTGTCTGTGTTGTTATTGTTGGTAATGGTCACATTTCCGATATCGCTGTAAGAATCGCCGGTAGCGGTAGATGCACAGTAACACATATAGAACGGTGCAATCTTCGCCAGATATGCAGGCGTTGTATCTGCCAGATTAGAGTTGGTACAAGTAACAATACAACGGAAATACGTGGCAGCAGAAATATTCGCTGTCGGAATCATCTGTGTTGCGTTGGTCAAACCGGCACTCGTCCAGGTGGTACCATTAGTGCTCATTTGCCATTGGTACGAAAGACCCGCACTTTGAGAGTTATTCTGCAGTCCGATCTGGAAATCCGTATTCGCGCAAGGAGTGGTCGGCTCTATATTGCCTGCTACCGGGTTACCGGCACATGGCGGCAACACGCGTACATAGTCCAGCCCAATATCTGTACTGCCATAGTCCGCACGTGCAATAAAACGAATAACAGTCTGAGCAGAATTTGAGGCAACCGGCACAGCATACATTGTCCAGGAAGTCGCTACCGAATAAGCAGCAAGAGGAGTAAACGTAGCACCACCGTCGGTAGACAACTGTATTTTCAAAGAATCAGAACCAGAAGCATTGACGTAATAAAACTGAAGTTCTTTATTGCCCAACATCGTGCTACAGTCTACAAACAGATCCATCGTACCAGTAGTACCAGCAGAAGACCAGCCACTATGGAAACGAGCCGAGTAACTACCATGCTGCGCAGCCGGACTGTACAGATAAGAAGTTGGACTATTCCAGTTTGCGGAAGCTCCCTGATCGTGGCGACGCCATGATTGCGTACCAGTTGACGGATTCGTGCTCCAGTACGGGGAAGGAATATCTGTAGGATAACAACGTGTACCCCAGCTTTCGAAATCCTCTACAAATGGAATGCTAGCGTATCTCGGACGATCTACATCGATCACCATTACTGGTGTGGTATCGCGCAAGTTGCCGCCCAGACAGGTAACCACCATGCGGTACTCAATCGTATCGTTTAATACAGGAGTTGTATAGATAGTAGTTGTAGCACCAGAACCACCTACCGCATTTGTCCAGGTAGTGGCACCGTTTGCTTTCTGAATCCATTGGTAAGAAAGATTACCAGCAAGCGAAGTACCTGTTGCTGTCAATATAGTTGAGTAACCAGGGCAAGATGCCAGCGGACCTGCCGGTGTAATAACGCCAGCTGTCGGCAGACCATTACATGGCTCCGCAATATATACACTGTCAATTCCAATGTTAGACAAATCGGTAATTGTTCTTTTTGCGCTAAAGCGAATCACTGTTTGTGCCGCGTTAGATGCAATCGGAACCATTTTCTGTATCCAGGAGGTTGCCGTATCGAAAGTGCTTACGAGTGAAAATGTGGCACCACCGTCTGTAGAGACCAAAACACTCAATGTATCTCCTTTATAGGAATTGTATTTATTGATGTAGTAGAAATAAAGCTCTTTCGGTCCCGTCGTTGCACTACAGTTTACGTACAAATCCAGATTACCTGGCGTAGTGAGCGCCGGCGTGCCGTTTTGTGTACCATAAGTATTGAAGCAGGCACTATAGGAACCACTATAAGCAGTTGGGCTATACATGCCCGATGCAGGAGAATACCAGCCCGCTGCTGTTGCCCCCTGGTCATTCCGGCGCCATGAAGTATTGCCTCTCGAAGGCTGGTTGGTCCAGTTACCAGAAGGAACGTCCAATGTATCACAATAGTTTTGCCAGTTTTCGAAATCCTGCACATAAGGAAGGTTTGCGTACGTTGGCGGCGTAGAAATAACCTGAATATCGCTGCCGGTCGTTGCATTACCACTCGCCGTACAAGTCACCACTACATGGTAATAAGCATTGCCGGTTACGGAAAATGTATACGTCATACCTGTAGCGCCTGCGATCGGCGTCCACGGACCACCCGCTGCAGCTGCTTTTTCCCATTGGAAAGTATAACCATTGGCGTTCGCAACATTTACAAACAATGTTTGAGTAGCGCTTGCACAAGAGTTCATCGGGCTTGCTGTCTGGCTCGTAATAGACGGCGCACCTGTACATGCCGGATAGTTAGAGAAGTGCAGTTTGGTGTTGGGACGGTTGTATTGATTTGCAGTCGGAACCTGTCCGCAAGCCATCGTACCATCGCTCGTGTAAGATTTACCCATCACATTTGCATTGGTAGTATACTCTACCGTACCGGAGGAGTTGTAGGTAGGCATCACCTGACCGTAACAAACTTCGATCACAATGTTATCTACGCCATTCCATGCAAATGAGTTCTGAAAGCCAATCATATTCCATGTATTGGCAACTGGCGCATAACCGGTATCTGTATACACTGTGGTAAACGTGCCGGTATACTGTGATGCAAGCAGACTGGTCATGCTGGTACCGGCCATCTTCAATGAGAAGTCGGGCAGTTGATAAATCGGCGCACCGATCACATTAAAACCGAGACTATCGATTATCTGTGGTCCGGTAATGCCAAGCGCATTGATCTCCGCAGCAGTAAAAAGATACTGCACGTGCATGTAGCGATAGTAAATATTCACCGGAGAAACGGAACTGGTGCCGGTAACGGAGGTGCCGGTACCAATTTGAATCGTCTGCGCCTTTACAGGTTGAACAAACGGTAACATTAAAAGCATCAGGAAACTCAAAAGCCCTAGCTTCACGCGCCTGTAAGACTCAGCAGCAGGTTTGCCACCGGGTTGTACACTTGGTATCATAGATTGTAATTTGAAATAAGACGCCTGTAAGTTAATCAATTTTGGGGAGGCACCCGCACAACATATTGATTTATAATGAATAAATCATACTCTCTTAATATTAACAAATGCCCGTCAAGTTTTATTTGAACCTAAAATATGCGTAAGTAGCGCCATTTTTCAGGTTAGACATTTCGTTGTTTATAATAACACAAAACAGACGCATATAAAAAAAGGGCTCCAATGGAGCCCTTTTTGACTTTTTTTACATCCAGATTACCGAATTACAACTTTTTGGATTGTCCGTTCTCCGTCTGCAAGCAGCTCTACAAAATAGATTCCACTCGCCTGTTGCGTCATATCAAATGACTGTGAAAAATTATTTCCAACATCGTTGAATGTTTTCTGCAACAGTTGTTGGCCGGCAATATTTTTAATTGAAACCTGCAAAGCATGAATAGTATTAACAGCCTTAAAGCTCACTGTAAACTTGCCATTGTTTGGATTTGGATACAGCATCAGCTCGCCGATATTACTCAGACTTGCTACTGCCGTCGGTGTTGCACTGCGGAAGATCACTACAAAATCCGCGGTCTCACCTGAAGTATAAGCGCCGCATGCATCATCAGATGCTGTATTCGGAGCCACATCATTATTCAGAATTACACGCATACCGGTTGGAACATTCAATGTCACATTCTGCGGAATGGTGATATTGTCGATGAGGTACCAGCCCGCAACTGTAGTGATATTGTTCTGCAAAGCAATACGTTCAACAGGCACATCATAAACCACGTTATTATTGAAATCCATGAACATGGTCACACGCGCGTTTGCGTGCTGCTTGCTGCTCATCGTATGGTACAGATTCATCGTATACGTGCTGTCCACATACAATTCGATCGGAGTGAGGTTTGTATAATCAACACTACCATTATTCGCATGCGGATTAAGCTGGTGTGGTCCTCCGGTATTTACCGTGAAATTGGCAAAGCTGAATGCGCCGATATCCGAACTGTCTGCTGCACCACCCGTAGCCACGCTATAACAATAGCATTTATAATAAGGCGTTTCATCAATCTTTACCACATTTGAATAAGTCGTATCATGAGTCATCAGGCAAACCATTTGCAAACGATACCATATCGGACCGTTCATAGTTTGCGTCAACGTATCTGTTTCTGCAGAACCCGGCACATCGCCCCACATACTTCCATTGCTTGAAGAATATTGCCAGTTCCAGGTTATATTGGATTGATTCTTTTGATGACTAGTATCTGTAAGCTTAAACGTATAGCCTTTACATGCATTCGGCACCGACGATGTCGCAACGCCCGGATTCGTCGGACCGTCACAGGTTGGATAATGTATGTCTACCAGATAGTCTTCCGTTTCCCCAAAACTATAAGTACCACAAGGATCCATAGTTGTCACCGGTCCGTCTATCAAAATAACACGCATACCAGTCACACCAATATTTGCATTGGCAGGAACTGTAAATGCATGCTGAACCAGCGGATTCGCAGCGGTGGTTCCTTGTTTAAAAAGTTGCTCCAATGGTTCAAACACGCCATTGCCATTATAATCTATATAAGCAGCGACGGTTGAAGCTGAGATATCCGTATCGGCGGTGACCTGCGATACGGTCATATTATAGAGACTGCTCCGGTACAATTGTACTGGCGGCACTGTCGCTCTGAAATCTGTGTACAGTTGGTTAGCGGTTGTATTACCAGTAACCGGTATTGCAACGCCATTATTCAATACTGTATTTGAAAAATTACTGTTGGCAATAGTCACATTACCAATGTCGCCGCGCGTAGCATTACCGGCTCCAGAGAGACAATAACACAAATAAGAAGGTGCCAGATTGGCCAGATAAACAGGGGTTGTATCTGACATGCCCGAAAGGCTACAAGTCACAATACAACGGAAATACGTTGGCGCAGCAATATTGCCGGTTGCAATTGGCTGAGTTGCGTTGATAAGCACGTTTGTCCAGATACTACCATTCTGGCTTTGCTGCCATTGGTAAGTAGTTCCTGAAATCTGCGAGTTATTCTGCAATGCAAGCGAGAAGTCTTTATTTGCACATGGCATTACCGGAGTGACATCACCGGCAACCGGAGTACCATTACAAAGCGGCAAGATCTGTACATAATCCAATCCGATGTCAGATGTAGAGCCTCCATTGTCTGCACGGCCCAGAAAACGAATTACTGTTTGCGCCGAATTCGAAGCAAACTGAACTGTATTGAGCGTCCAGGAGTTGGCAATCGTATAAATTCCCAGCGTGGTAAATGTAGCACCACCATTTGTAGAAAGCTGTACGGTCAGCGAATCGGTGCCGCTGGCGTTCAGAAAGTAAAACTGCAATTGCTGATTGCCGGTAGATGAGCTGCAATCCAGAAACAGACTCAAACTTCCTGTCAAACCAACAGTAGTACCATACGAATGAAAACGGGCACTATAGCTTCCATGCGGAGCCGCTGTAAAAGCTGTTGCATTGAGTGGACTCCAACTAGCCGAAGACCCCTGATCATTGCGGCGCCATGAGGTATTACCTGTGTTCGGATTATTTACCCAAAAGTTGGAAGGGTTATCATTTTGCGCGCAACGCATCATCCAGCTTTCAAAATCTTCTGTAAATGGAACGGTTGAATAAACCGGCTTTTGCACGTTGATTGAAACAGGAGCGGTAGTGTCCCGAAGGTTACTGCCAAGGCAGGTTACCACTAAACGATATTGAATGGTATCATATAACGCCGGTGATGTAAACTGGGTTGTATTCGCACCTGCACCCACAGCATTTGCCCATGAGGTTGTTCCGTTTGATTTTTGTATCCATTGATAAGAAAGATTACCGGCTAGCGTCGTTCCTGTTACCGTCAACATTTGACTATATCCGGCACACCCGATTATGGTACCTGATGGCAAGATATTCCCTGCCGTTGGCTGACCGTTACAAACATCAGCTACATATACACTATCTAAACCAATATTAGTCGCATCAATCGTATTTCTGTTTGCGCTAAAACGAATAATGGTTTGCGCAGATGACGATGGAATAGAAACCATTTTCCGGGTCCATGCAGTTGCGGTATCATATCCTGCCAGTCGGGTAAACGTATTGCCGCCGTCTATAGAAAGTAATATATTAAGGCTATCGCCCCGCTGTGAGGCAATCATCCCGTTAAACATGTAGAAGTATAACTGCTTAGGTGCTGCCGATCCGCTACAATTTACATATAGATCCAGATTGCCAGGCGCTGTTGTTGCTGGAAAACCTGCTGCCTGGGTACTTGCAGTACTAAAGCATGCACTATGTGCTCCACTTTTGAAAAGCGGATTATACATTCCATTGGTGGACGCCCATCCTGCAGTTACTCCCTGATCGTTACGACGCCAGGAATTGTTGCCGCGTGCTGGCTGACTAGCCCAATTGCCACCCGGCACATCCACTGTGTCACAATAGTTCTGCCAGTTTTCAAAATCCTGAACATACGGCAGTGCAGCATACAGCGGCGGATTGCTCACTACTTGTATTGGTGCGCCAGATATCGTTTGCCCGCTACCGGCACAGGTAACCACGGCGTGATAATAACCGGGAGCGGCCGTAGGTGCACTGTAAAAAACATTGGTTGCACCAGTTATTGAAGTCCACGGAGTAGCGCCTGTAGCTGATTTTTCCCATTGGAAAGTGTAGCCGCTGGCTGTATCTGTTTTGATAAAAAATGAAGGCGTACCGCCAGTACAAAGGTTTAAGGGGCTGGCAGTTTGTGCTATAATTGAGGGAACACCGTTACACATTGCATACGGCGTAAAATGAAATCTTGTATTGGGACGATTAAACGTTCCTGCTCCCAAAGTCGATCCACATGCTGATGAATTATCAAGAGCGTTATATCTGCCCAGATAATTTGGTGTTGCAGTATATTCTACTGTACCCGAAGCATTGTGCGCAAGTACCTGGTTAAAACAAATGTCAACAGCGATATTGTCAACACCGTTCCATGCAAAAACCGTGGAAAATCCGAACATGTTCCATGAACCTGCGACCGGAGCATAGTTTGCATTTTGATATACCTGCATAAAACTATCCGTACAGGCCACTGAAAGATCTGGAATCTTCGTGGCAGCCATTTTGATAGTAAAGCCGGGCAAACTGTAAATAGGCGCACCAATCACATTGAATCCAAGGCTGTCTATCTTCTGTGGCCCAACAATGCCCATCGCATTTAGCTCTGCAGCCGTGAAAAGATACTGAACGCGTGCGGAGCGTGCGCTAATGTTTACCGGAGCCGGACCGGAAGACCCCGAGGTTACGGTAGTGCCGGTTCCAATCTGAAAAGTTTGTGCTTTCGTGTTTTTCCCTATAAGGAGCAGCGACAGGAGAAATAGACTGAAAAGTCTTTTGCTAACACATTTGCCATTCGCCCAGGCAAATCTACCCTGAGCTGATACACTTAAAATCATACGCGGTGGAGCTGATAAAACCGGCAATATAAGGCATTCGCACCTCTTCAAAAATAACACAAAACAATGATTAACAATTAAATAGAATAAAGAATAAGTATATAATACATATATTTATTTCAAAATAGATGTTTATCGATATTTATTACCTCTGAAAATCTAAAAGAGAAACACTTTACGTAATTATTTTATTGGATAAAATAATCATACGGAATAGGGGCGCCCATTTGAGCGCCCCTATTCTATTTTATGACATTACTATGATACTACCTTACTACTAACTTACGGATCATTTTCTGTCCATCGGCAGTAAACTCTACAAAGTAGAGACCTCTTGCCTGTTCGGTCATATCCAGCTCTTCGTGGAACTGTTTGATATTGTCGCCATAGTTGCGCAAGATAACCTGTTGTCCGGTAACATTGGTCACTTTGATCTGAAGATTGTGCAGCGTACCATTTGCATTGAAGTTAATGGTAAACTTACCTGTAGTCGGGTTCGGATAAATGGTCAGATCTTTCAGGTTACTGATGTTGCCAACAGAAAGCGGATTTGCCTTACGGAAGATCACGGTATAGTCTTCTGTCTCACCTGAAGTATACGGTCCACAAGCGTCATCTGAAGGCACATTCGGAGCAACGTTATTATTGATAATAATACGCATACCTGTTGGCACATCAGGAATCACTGCATCCGGAATCGTTACACTGTCGAGCATATACCAGTTACCACCGGTTGCAATATTATTCGCCAGCGTGATTCTTTCTGCAGGAATATCATACACAAGGTTGTTGTTAAAGTCCATAAACATGGTAACGCGACCATCGGCATCTTGTGACCCGTCTAATGTCTGATAGAAACTCAATGCATAAGTTGTATCTGCATACAGCTCTATCGGGCCCAAATCAGTGTAATCAGTACGGCCACGCGTTGCACGTGGATTACGCAGGTGCGGACCACCGGTTGTCATTACAAAATCACCGATGGAGAATGCACCAAAGTCACAGGTATCTGTTGCATCACCGTTTGCCGTACTGTAGCAGTAACATTTGTACGGAGGTTTTGTGTTTATGCTTACTGCATTTGAATAAGTGACATCGGATGTATTAGTACAAGTCATTTTCAAACGATAAGCAGAGGCACCGGAGAATATTTGCGTCAATGTATCGCGGCCTGTACTACCTGCGATATCAGACCAGGTGCTGCCATTATTAGTAGACTGTTGCCATACCCATACAATGCCTGATCTGAAGTGTTCATGTGTTGTATCAGACAGGAAGAATGGATATCCTGCACACATCGACGTATCACTACAAGATGCAAAACCAGGATTGGTAGGGCCATCACAAGGCGGCATATTGATATTTACCAGATAATCCTCGGTTTCACCATAATAGTAACCGTTAGAGCCGCAAGGATTAATAGAAGTGCTCGTTCCTTCATTAAGTATAATACGGAAACCAGTAATACCGATCTGAGCCGTGTCAGGAACCGTAAAATTAGCACTCACCATCTGTGTGGCCGCACCGGTCACCTGCTGGAAGATATTTTCGGAAGTCTGGAAAATACCATCGCGGTTGTAATCGATAAATGCAAACGCGGTACAGGTATAGAAGTAATACTGATCAATCTGAGTTACGCTCAGGTTATATACGGAGTCGCGGAATATCGGTACCGGCGGCACTGTGGTGCGGAAGTCTGTATAAGTATTGACAGAAGTTGAATTCGGTACCAGCGGACTGGCGACGCCATTGTTCAGCAGCGTGTCATTGGACGGCTGTGAAATCACAGTTACATTACCAATATCGTCATCATCAATATACGTAGCGCCAGAATTACAATAACACATGTAAAACGGTGCAAGCTGTACTGCATAAGGCGCTGCGGTATCCGACAAACCCGAATTACTACAGGTAACAACGCAACGATAAATAGTCGGCGTACTAATATTCGCAGTAGCGACCATTGATGTGGAATTGGTGATACCAGATGTCGTCGGAACGTTATTCAGCATCTGCTGCCATTGATAAGTAAGTCCTGCTGATTGTGTCGTGTTTTGCAATGACAGGTTGAAATCAGTATTCGGACAAGGAGTGATCTGCGTTACCGTACCTGCTGTCGGCTTGCCGGAACATGGCGGCAGTACGCGCACATAATCTATACCGATATCGGTAACACCATAATCTGATGTTGCATTAAATCGAATGATTGTCTTCGGAGAGTTAGAAACGATCGGTACGGTTTCAAATTCCCAGCCTGATGTCGTGTAATAGGTACCAAGCGTAGTAAATGTGGCACCGCTGTCTACAGACATACTAACCACGAGCGAATCGCTGCCATCAGTATTGATATAGTAGAACTGGAGTTCTTTATTACCAGTTACAGTTGAACAATTGAGGTATGCGCTGAAAGCGCCGCTGGAACCACTCTGTGCATCGTAAGTATGAAATCTTGCAGAGTAAGATCCATGCGCATACGGCGGTGTGTAGTTACCATAGTTCGACGACCAACCTGCTGTCGCTACACCCTGATCATTTCGCCTCCATGAATTATATCCTGTCGATGGAATGTTTGTCCAGGCGTTACTAGGCACATCTGATGTAGCACATCTGTTGCTCCAGCTTTCAAAATCTTCAGCAAATGGAATAGCGGCATAAGTGAGTCTCGGCACATTGATTTTAATCAACGGCGTAGAGTCGCTGAGCCCACTGGCAATACAGGTTACCTTCATGCGGTAGCTGATGGAATCAGTAAGTACCGGCGTAGTGAAATAAAGGCTGTTGGCTCCCGTACCCGCAGCAGGCACCGGTGTTGTGCTGCCGTTTGCGTACTGATACCACTGATAAGTAAGACCCGTAGCCGTCGTAGTACCTGAAGTAGTAATGAAATAAGAATTACCCGCACAACCGGAAATAGGACCAGCCGGCAGACCTGTGCCAGCAGTTGGCTGACCGGAACATGGTGGTAATGCAACGATATTGATATCATCCACACTTAAATACCATGGACCACCTGTGGCGTTACAATAAATGCCGAAATAATAAACGCCTGTTGTCGGAGCCGTGAACGTACCGACGTACTGCGAGTAAGTTGTGTTTGTAGCATTGCTTACAGTCACACCCACGGTACCTGTCTGCGCCGCAGCAGTAGGCGAAGTGCCATAAGTTGCTTTCAGCGTAGTCCATCCCGGATTACCATCTGTCACATACCAGAACGACATCTGATATACCTGCCCTGCTGTTAAACTGATGGCAGGTGTAAAGAAATAATCGTTACTCGAATATCTGAATGAAGCAAATTTGCTGCCGCCCGGAGTGTGGTTGGTTTGGTTATAACTACCCGTTGCTGCAGTGTACGTGAAAGTTAGCGAACCCAAACTAGTTGCAGTCATACAAGACGGCAATGTATTATTAGCAGTGATACTTTCAAAAGTCTCCACGTAAGGAGGCAAGATCGCAGCTGTTACGTTTACGGTTATTGGAGTTGAGGTTGCAGACGATGGTGTACCATTGGTACAAGTTACGATACAACGGTATTGCGTGCTTACTGACAGCGGACCTGTGCTGTAACCAGGAGAAATACTAGCAGTACCTACATTGCCCCAGGCGCTGGTAGTTGTATTAAAGGATTGCCATTGATAACTGAGCCCTGAAGCGACAGTCGCACCAGTCAACGACAACACAGAACCGTTATTGCTATAACAAAGGGTGGCAGGGCTGGCAGTGGCAGCACCCGCTGTTGGCGTACCGCTACAAGGTGTCGGTGACATGATTGTAATGGTATAATCTTCTGTTTCACCAGAACCAAAATTTGAACACGCATCCCCAGACCCGTTCGTATTACCATTACCGCGACTACGAACGCGCATACCGGTTGTACCTACTGTTGCGCCGGCCGGCACGGTAAAGGAAACAGTCGCATTGCTTGCATTCGTACAGATCTGCACCCACTCTGAGCTTTCAAAAACACCATTCTGGTTGTAATCGATCCAGAGAGAAGCAATCGCTGTATTAGGCGAGCCATTAAAGGAAGCATATAAGGTGTACGTGGAACCGAGTAAAAGCGTGGCAGTGGTGTTCCCGGCAGCCGGATAGGCTGTGTAATAACTAGAAGCATACCCCGGCGAATAATTGGCGAGTGTAGTGCCGACAATCGAAATGCTATCGATGTCTGCATAACTACCGCCACCGAGGCCGGTGTTACAATAGGCTGATGCGTTCCGCGGAACTGCAAATCCTGCCAGCAGCAGGAAAATCATCATCAGAGACCGGGCCCAGGACTGGGGTGTTCCTGTACGCCGAAATTGTCGTTGGGATAACGAATTGGTAAAGTTGAATCTCATAGGAAACTATTTAACTTTCAGAAAAAGCAATCTCAAATTGCTATGCATCTCAAGTTTTATTCCGCCTTATGACAATTCCAGAGTTTAACGAAGTCCAATTTTAAAAGAATCACCAGATTTATAGTAACATAGCTTCAATCTTAAAGACTATTACACTAATAAAATGTTTAATCATGTATAAAAAACATTTTATCTCATCATTTTCAAACATGTAGGGTATCTAAAAAACAATTGGTTGCATAGGTATACGGCCGCGAAATCGTGGCATAAAATCTATTAGACATAAAGTTAATGTAGAATAGTTGGGATTTTTATAATTATTTTTTAACAAGAAAACCGTCGTTGTGCACTACATACGCTATACTAATGCTTCCGGAGAAAACCGTCAGGATGTGGTACGTCTACAACCGGGTGTCGGGTACTTCGGAAGTACCCGGCAAGTATTAAAGAAATAGTCGTCGGGTATTAAAGAAGTCATCAATACCTGTCAAAAAAGTCATCGCTGGGTATTAAAAAGGTCGTCACCGGGTACCAACTTAGTCCATGTTGGGTATTCTAAAAGTCATCGTTACCTGTCAAAAGAGTCATCGGAGGGCATTAAAAAAGTAGTCACCGGGTACTAATTTAGTCATCGTTGCGTACTAAGATTATCCCCTGCAGGCAGCGGAAACAAAAAGCGCCTGCCACAAATGTGGCAGGCGCTTGCAATATAAAATTAGTATCCTATCGCAATACAAGCTTATTGATCACTTTCTGACCATCTGCTTCGATTTCCACGAAGTAAACGCCGCGTGCATTGTCTCCGAGATCCATCATTTCACTGAAACTGCTGGTAACGTTCTTGTAGTTGCGAACAATTACCTGCTGGCCAGTTACATTAGTAACGCGGATCTGCATTTTTTCAATGTTGCGGGTCGTATTGAAACGAACGCTGAACTTACCTGTAGTCGGGTTTGGATAGATATTAAGATCTTCCAGGTTATTGATACTGCCTACAGAAACCGGATTTGCCTTACGGAAAATCACATTATAATCTTCTGTTTCGCCCGATGTATAAGTACCACAAGCCTCATCGGAAGGAACATTCGGACCTACGTTATTGTTTATGATAACGCGCAGACCTGTCGGTACATCCGGGATTACGTTTGACGGGATCGTCACATTGATCGTCTTATACCAATCGTTCGAAGTAGTATAGACAGTGAAAACTCGTTCATCCGGAATATCGTATGCCAGGTTGTTATTGTAATCCATGAACATGGTAATCTTAGCATCGGCATGCGTTGCAGAACGCAGAATCTGATATACGTCTACTTCATAAGTAGTATCCACATACAGCTCGATCGTGCTCAGGTCCGTATTATCTGTACGTCCGCGAATAGCTTTGCCATTTTTCAGATGCGGGCCCGTTGTTGAAAACACATAATCTCCGAAACTGAATGCACCGATATCTGAACTATCCGCAGACAAGCCACCAACGGCAATACTGTGGCAGTAACATTTGTACGGAGGTTTCGTATGCACTTCTACAACGTTGGAGAATGTGCTGTCACCACTGTTACCACATACCATTTTCATACGGTACCAGGCCAGGCCAATGAATGTGTGTGTCAGCGTATCATGATAATCGGAATTCGGAATATCAGTCCAGTTGTTGCCATAGTCTGTTGATTCCTGCCATGACCAAACCATTCCGTTCATGTTCTTCTGATGTGTTGTATCAGTGAGCATAAAATCATAATCAGGACACATGGAAGTATCACTTATGTGCGCAACACCCGGATTTGACGGACCGCCACAATTCGGGAAGAAGAGCTCTGCGAGGTAATCTTCTGTTTCACCATAATAATAGCTACCACATGGATTGATGGTTGTAGACCCTTCCTCCAGAATAAAACGCATACCTGTAATACCCGTAGAATCGCCCAGCGGAACAGTGAAGTTTGCATTTACATCCTGATTAGGATAAGCCGTCATGCCAGAGAAAATCATTTCTGTCGATTGGAAAATACCATCTCTGTTGTAGTCAATAAAGCCGGCAACAGAACAATCTGTAAAGCTATAAGAAGTGATTTCAGTAATGGATGCGTTGTAAGTGCTATCCATAAACAACGGCACAGGTGAAATCGAAGTTCTGAAATCAGTGTACATATTTACAGCGTCGTTATTGTATTCCAGCGGACTTGCCACACCATTATCGAGCAATACCACATTTGCAGGCTGTGTTTTGATTGTTACGTTGCCGATGTCTTCTGCATCACCATCCAATGCGGCAGAGTTGCAGTAACACATGTAAAAAGGAGCCAGTGTTGCCAGGTAAGAAGCAGTAGTATCAGACAGGCCACTGTTGGCACAAGTCACTATGCAACGGAAATAAGTTGCCACACTGATGTTTTCGGTTCCGTACATCTGGTTGCCATTCGGCACATTGAGATACGTAATGTCATCAGCGCTGTATTGCCATTGGTAAGTGATACCTGAAGCAAGCGGATAGTTGAGGAGTTCCAGTTGAAAATCGGTATTCACACAAGGTGTCACCGGTTTCATACTTCCTGCCATAGGCGCACCGCTACATGGTGGTACAATACGTACATAATCTAACCCCATATCAGTACCGCCCCAATCAGAAACAGCTTCAAAACGGATAACACATTTCGGATTATTTGAGTTAATCGGCAATACGACTTCATCCCATCCGGAACTGCTGGTAGATACGTTGTAGGCACCAAGTTGTGTAAACGTGAACCCGGCATCTGTAGAGAGATAAACATTCAGGGAATCACTACCGCTATTATTGTTGAAATCAAAGATCAGATCTTTGTTGCCCGGCAAACTACTGCAATCTACATATACGTCAAGTGTGCCTTTTTGACCCGGCATTGCATTGGTTGAAGCAAACGTCGCCGAGTGCTGACCAATTACAGATACCGGAGAATAAGGCCCGTAAGGATACCAGCCAGCGGTACCACCCTGATCGTCTCTGCGCCATGAATTTTCACCTTCAGCAGGAATATTTGTCCAGTTTGAATCCGGATTATCTGCAGTAGCGCAATGGTCTGTCCAGTTTTCAAAACTTTCCAGATATGGCAATGCTGCATATTGCATACGTGGCACATCTATTTCCAGTTCACCGGTAGTATCGCTGAGGCCGCTTGTCGTACAAGTCACCTTCAGACAATAGTGCATTGTGTCAGATAATGCTGCTGTCATATATTCGTCTGTTGTTCCGCCCGTAGCTACAGGCGTCCACGCCGTTGTGGTATTGTCATGTTGCAGCCACTGATAAGTAAGATTCGCAGCAATGCTTGTTCCGTCAGTGGTCAGATCAAAAGTAGATCCCGGACAACCGACAACTGGCCCGCCCGGATCGATACTACCTGCGGTTGGCTGACCAGAACATGGCAACATTTCCTCCACATGTATATCGTCAAATGACAATGCAGAAGGATACCAGGTGGCGTCGCAATAAATGCCGAAATAATAAGCACCAGTTGTAGTAGGTGTAAATATTGCCGTGTATTTTTTATACGTCTGATTTGCCGGGTTTGTTACCGGATTACCGATCAGCGTCATTGCGCTCGCCAGATTTTGCGTGCCTACTGCAGCCTGAAGCGTGTTCCATCCCTGATACCCGTCAGTCACGTACCAGAAGGAAATCTGATAGCTGGTATTTGCCGTGAGGTTCAGCGCATCTGTAAACATATAATCGCTGCAGCCGCTTTGGAACCAGGCGTACTTGCTGCCGTTCGGCGTGTGGTTATCCATGTTATTGTAACCGGTCGCAGAAATATAAGTGTTTACATAATAGCTGGTCGTTGTTACACAGCCGGGCAGATCTTCATCATTTACGATGCTTTCAAAATCTTCGGTGTAAGGCATCGCGCCGTAGGACGGAGCAACTGTCAAAGCGGAAGAATAAGAAGAATCCGGCGTAACGCTGTTACATTTCACCTTACAGCGATACTGCTCTGTAGTTGTCACCGGGTCTGTGATGTACTGACTGGTATTCGCGCCAGAGCCACCGGTTACGTCTACCCAGTTACCGCCCTGGAATGTCTGCCAACTGTAAGTGAGGCCACTTGCAATTGAGGAACCCGTAAGCCCCAGAATTGCCGCAGTATTGTAACAAGGCGAGTTTTGCAACACTGTAGTTCCGGCAACCGGTACACCGGTACACGGCGGAGCTGCCACTATGGTGAGCACATAATCCTCCGTTTCGCCGGAACCGAAATTCGTACAGGCATCGTTTGGACCATTCAGGTTACCTGTTGCGCGGCTGCGCACACGCATACCCACGGTACCGACAGCTGCATTCAATGGTACGGTAAACTGCACATCATTTCCAGCTGTAGTGGTAGTAATCTGCACCCACTCAGAAGCATCAAAAGTGCCGCTGTTGTCATAATCGATCCACAACGAACTGATAGCAGCTGTGCCAAACACGGCATGAAGTGTGTACGTCTGGCCCTGCATAATTGAAGCAGTCTGGTACGCCAGTGTGGACGAAGAATAGTCGGTGTAATAGCCGGTAGCAGCGCCTGGCGAACCGTTATTGAGCGTGGTGCCCAAAATAGCAATAGAATCGATGCTGTTTGAACTGCCACCACCAAGGCTGGTGTTACAGTAGGCGGAGGCTTTGTTGACGCCCATCGCCGCTGTGAAAAATAAAACTAAGGCTTGCCCCCATCTTCGGGATTTTTTGGCATTACCATAGCGTTTGGGATTCTTGCGGGTACAAGGAAGTTCCATAGGAATGTACATTTAACCTAAAACATTAATAAATAAAATGGGCATTTATCCTTGCAGTAAAGGATTCAAATCAGTGTGACAATAAGAACGAGGTAGATCAGTTTGGTAGCAACATGGTATTGAGTGAATTTCAAGTAGTGGTCAAGTTACATAAGTGGATTTGAGGTATAAAAAAATGGATGCGAATCTCCTAACAATACATTAGAAAAACAAAAAAAGAGTGATTTTTCTTCATGGATAAAGGAACACAACATTAGTAAGACGCCTTCCCAAATAAAATCGTTAGGTATCGGGGCCGGTTAAACGGTTAAAGGATGATTTAGATTCGTGCAATGCTGCTCTCCGGATACCCGTTTGACCATCCATCATTGATCAGGCAACGGCGAGGTTTGACTTTTCAGTTTGACTTTTTAGTTTTTAAGGCAAAAACCACTACTTTTACGCGCAAACATTTTATATGCAGTTTCCAGATACACTGAAATACACTAAAGATCACGAGTGGATCAAAATTGAAGGCAACGTAGCTACAGTAGGTATTACAGAATTTGCACAACGCGAATTGGGTGATATCGTTTATGTAGAAATCGAAACTAAAGGCAAATCACTGGGTGAAAACGAAGTATTTGGCACTGTAGAAGCCGTAAAAACAGTATCTGACCTGTTCCTGCCTGTAAGTGGTACAATCACTGAGGTAAATGCTGCGCTCGAAGCTAACCCGGAATTTGTAAACCAGGACCCATACGGTCAGGGCTGGATGATCAAAATGACTATCGATAACATGGGTGAAGTAGAGAACCTCATGGACGCTGCTGCTTACTCCGACCTGGTAGGCGCGTAATCCGATGTGGAAAGCATTCACAACATCATCTCCTTATAAAAAAAGAGCAAGGCTACTGGCTACCCTGTGGACCTTGCTCATTTTTATTTTGTGCTTTATGCCCGCCAAAGATGTGCCAGACGTGGAATTTCCGCTGGCAGATAAATGGGTGCATTTTGTACTCTTTGGCACATTCGCCTTCCTATGGCTTTGCAGCTGGCCCGGCAAAAAAACAAATCGCCTGATTGCGATGTTTATTTTTTCTGTCATTGTTGGCTGGCTCGTAGAAGAAATACAAGGCATGCTGCCTTCACTCGGCCGCAACAAAGACGTGATGGATATACTTGCAGACAGCATTGGCGGCATTCTTGGCATTGCGCTCTTCTATATTTGCAGTACTATTGCTGAAAGGAAGATTTCCCGCGCTTCTTCCAATACTCATACAATTACCGACTAATGATTTACCGTAGCAAAGCACCCCTTCGTATCGGCCTGGCCGGTGGTGGCACTGATGTAAGCCCGTATTGCGATCTCTACGGCGGCGCCATTCTCAATGCTACTATTTCACTTTATGCTTATGCTTCCATTGAGCCAATCAGCGAGCCAATTGCGGTAATTGAAACGGTGGACCGTGGTGAAAAAATCACGCTTGATCTCGCTGCTTCATTTCCCATAGATGGCCATCTTGATCTGGCGAAAGGTATCTATAACCGTGTAGTACGTGAATTTGGTCCGGTACCTTCCGGCTTTAAGCTAACTACGTTTGTCGATGCCCCGGCAGGTTCTGGTCTTGGGACTTCCTCTACTCTGGTAGTGGCTATTCTGGGTGCCTTTGCCGAATGGCTCCGTTTACCGCTTGGCGAATATGACATGGCGCACATTGCCTACGAAATAGAACGTGAAGAGCTGGTAATGGCCGGAGGCAAACAAGATCAGTATGCGGCTACTTTTGGCGGTGTCAACTTTATGGAGTTTTATGATAAAAACACGGTCATTGTAAATCCGCTACGTATCAAACCGCAGTATTTATACGAACTGGAAAACAACCTGCTGCTGTACTTTACCGCAACAAGCCGTTTGTCTTCGACTATTATTGAAGCGCAGACGCAGAATGTAAAAGACAACAACCAGCAATCTATCGAAGCGATGCACCACTTGAAGGAACAGGCGCGTATGATGAAAGAAGCATTGCTGAAAGGAAAAATACATGAGATCGGTTCTATCCTCGACTTCGGATTTCAGTATAAAAAACAAATGGCGCAAGGGATTTCCAACAGCCGGATGGATGAAATCTATGACACGGCTTTAAAGGCCGGCGCAACAGGAGGCAAAATAACTGGTGCCGGCGGCGGTGGCTTCATGATGTTCTACTGTCCGGGCAATAGCCGCTATAACGTACAGCAGGCGCTGAAAAATTTTGGTGGTGATTTTCGTCCCTATCAATTTACAGAAAGAGGCCTTTTTACGTGGGCAATTAAATAAAGCCTCCTCCAGCTCCTCCAAAAGAAGGAGGACTCCAAACCGTGCTTCGCCCATTAAATAATAGCTTAATTGTCCATTATCAATTGTCAATTGAAACGTTTTTTTGACTTTTTGCTTTTGACTTTTGACTTTTGACTTGAATATGGAATGTATCGTTTTAGCTGGTGGTCTTGGAACCCGCTTACAAGGCGTAATTGGCGCTTATCCTAAATGTATGGCGCCGGTAAATGGCTTGCCATTTCTGCATTATCTGTTTGTATACCTCGAAAAGCAGCAATGCAACCGCGTCATTTTATCATTAGGATTCAAACATGAAGTAATTACACAATGGCTTGACACGCAAGACTGGCCTTTTGAGATTGATTACGTCATTGAAGTAGAACCATTGGGAACAGGTGGCGGCATCCAGCTGGCACTCGAACAAGCAGCCGAAAACGATGTGCTGGTGCTCAACGGCGATACTATGTTTATGGTAGACCTGGCGGCGATGCTGACTTTTCACCGTGAACAAAAAGCGGAAACAACATTGGCTTTAAAAGAAATGCACGCATTCGATCGCTATGGCATTGTGCATACTGACGACGCCGGTCAGATCATTTCTTTCGAAGAGAAAAAATACATGGAGAGCGGCCTGATCAACGGCGGCATTTATACGATTAACAAAATGGCATTCTTCGGCAAAGAACTGCTAAAACGTTTCTCTTTCGAAAAGCAATACCTCGAACTATTCGTTGCCGAAAAACAGTTTTACGGCTACCGCAGCGAAAGTTATTTTATAGATATCGGCATTCCGGAAGATTACCACAGAGCGCAACAGGATTTTAAAACAATTTTTGAAGATTAAGAGATGAAAATAGCAATTATCGGATCTGCACACCCACTTCGCGGCGGCGGCATCGCCACTTTCAATGAACGTATGGCTTATGCGCTGCAGGAAGAAGGCCACCAGGTAGCTATTTACTCGTTTTCTCTGCAATACCCCAATTTTCTTTTCCCGGGCAAATCGCAATTTACTGATGAGCCTGCGCCGAAAGGATTGAAGATTCACAGCATTATTAATTCCATCAATCCGCTGAATTGGTTGTCTGTTGGCCGTCGTATTAAAAAGGAAAAACCGGATTTGGTCATCGTACGTTACTGGTTGCCATTTATGGGGCCATGCCTTGGTACCATTCTGCGCATTGTTCGAAAAAATAAACATACACGTATTCTCTGTATCGCCGATAATGTGATTCCGCATGAGAAACGTCCGGGTGATGTACAGTTTACGAAATACTTCATCAAGCCGGTTGATGCGTTCATCACAATGAGCCGTGATGTGCTGAAAGACCTGCAGACTTTTACCAATAAACCATCTTTGTACACACCGCATCCGTTGTATGATAATTACGGCGATGCTGTTCCTATGGCGGAGGCACGAAAAAAGCTGAATCTGGATCCGCATGGTAGATACCTTTTGTTCTTCGGTTTTATCCGCAAATACAAAGGGCTCGATATTTTGCTGGAAGCAATGAATGATGAACGTATTAAAGCCGCGGGAATAGAATTAATTATTGCGGGCGAATACTACGAAGATAAAGCACCGTACGAGCAGCAGATGGCTGACTACGGGCTCAAAAGCCTGCATCTGTTTACAGACTTCATTCCAAACGATGAGGTAAAATATTATTTCAGCGCTGCGGATTTGGTGACATTACCTTACCGTGACGCAACACAAAGCGGCATTACGCAAGTAGCGTATCATTTCGAAAAACCGATGATCGTGACCAATGTCGGCGGTATTGCAGAAGGTGTTCCAGATGGGAAAGTAGGCTACATAGCAGCGCCAGATGCAAAATCAGTTGCGGATAATATTTTGAAATTCTTTACGCCGGGCGCAATTCCAAACCTGCATGAAAACATCATTCAGGAAAAACAGAAATATAGCTGGGGCGTATTTTTGGAAAGGCTGTTTAAAACAATAAACCTCTGATCGCTGATTTTCAGATGTCTGATGTTAAGTTGTGGGCAGTGTTCCTCATGATGTGAGCCCGTTTTATCGCGGGACCCTTCCTGCGTCAGGGTGACATTATGGTTATACGCCTGTTCCGCAAAATCTACCGACTTTGTTGCAACGGCAACCGGTTTCATGACCGGAATAAAATAATCTTAATCGAAAACTAGTCCGGTCAGGAGACCTCATCCGCACGAACGAAGTCTGAGACTTCGCTCAACCATGCGGGTCTTTGCGAGGAATTCCCAAACAGCAGAGCTGTGGGGATGACGTCGCAATCTGATTTCGCGACGGAAAAATTATTCTCTGATGTCTCATTTGCCCGTTGTAAACTAAAAAGTGCTTCACAACATATCACATGACAGTAGGATTATACGTCCAGAATTTAAGTTGACAACACACAGGTTATCGGTTATTATGTGCCAATTGCAAATCTTCAATCACAAATCTCAAATTAGAAAAGCGTATGGTCTCCGCCGCCACGCCAGCCTTTTCTATCTAGATGACGATAGGCTTTTTCGGTGGCTTCACGACCACGCGGTGTACGGATGATAAACCCTTCCTGAATCAGGAATGGCTCGTAAACTTCTTCAATCGTTCCCGCTTCTTCACTTACGGCCGTCGCAATATTATTGATACCCGTCGGACCGCCTTTAAATTTATCGATCAGCGTAGACAAAATACGGTTGTCCATATCGTCCAGACCATGTTTGTCAACGTTCAGCGCGCGTAACCCATGTTCTGCAATCGCCATATCGATCACACCATTGCCCAGCACCTGTGCAAAATCACGCATACGGCGCAACAGGCCATTAGCGATACGCGGTGTACCGCGACTTCTGCCTGCTATTTCAAGTGCAGCGTCTGAAGTGATTTTTACATTCAGCAAATTGCCCGAACGCATGATAATACGCTGCAATACTTCCTTATTATAGTAATCGAGTCTTGACTTGATACCAAAACGGGAAAGTAACGGGGCCGTCAGCAAACCAGAGCGGGTTGTAGCACCAACCAGTGTAAACGGATTCAGATTAATCTGTATACTTCGTGCAGAAGGTCCACTATCGATCATGATATCGATTTTGAAGTCTTCCATAGCGGCGTACATGTATTCTTCTACCACCGTACTAAGGCGGTGAATTTCATCGATAAAAAGTACATCGCGCGGTTCCAGGCTCGTCAATAAACCTGCAAGGTCGGCTGGTTTTTCGATGACTGGTCCGCTGGTTTCTTTGATATTTACGCCCAACTCATTGGCCACGATGCGCGACAGCGTCGTCTTTCCCAGCCCGGGAGGACCGTGAAACAACACATGATCTAAAGCTTCACCGCGTAAATTGGCGGCTTTGATAAAGATGCGGAGGTTTTCTATGAGTTGCGGCTGACCGGAAAAATCCTCAATCGATTGCGGGCGGATACTGTTTTCGTATTCCTTCTCCTGCATATTCAGATCATTCGTCGGCCGCACATTGGATTTTTCCATGCGCTAAAGATAATCATTTACCTCCGCTAACTCCTCCTGAAGGGGGAGACCCCCCAACACGTCCTTCGCCGGTCATTATGTAGAGACGTAGCATGCTGCGTCTCTACAATTGTCAACTGTCAATTGTTAACTGTGAACTGAAGAATGCTACCTTTGTTCCGTTTCAAAAATTCTGAATCATGGCAGATAAACATAAACTGGCCACTCGCCTCATTCACGCAGGCGTTCACCCCGATCCAACCACGGGTGCCATTATGACTCCGATTTACCAAACTTCTACTTATGTACAAGCAGCTCCCGGCGATCACAAAGGCTATGAGTATGCCCGTACACAAAACCCAACCCGCACAGCGTTGCAAGACGCACTGGCCAGCATTGAGAACGGTCAGTACGGCCTTTGCTTCGGCAGCGGTATGGCAGCGACAGACGCAGTAGCAAAGTTGCTCCAACCGGGTGATGAAGTGATTGTTTCCAATGATCTTTACGGCGGTACTTATCGCATTTTCACCAAAGTATTTGCCAACTACGGCATTAAGTTTCATTTCATTGATATGAGCGATGCGCAAAACATCCGCAATTATATCAATGGCAATACCAAAATGGTTTGGGTAGAAACGCCAACTAATCCACTGCTCAATATCATCGATATTGAAGCGGCAGCAAAAATCAGCAAAGAGCACAAACTGCTGCTGGTGGTTGATAACACGTTCGCTTCTCCATACCTCCAGAATCCGCTCGATTTTGGCGCTGATATCGTATTGCATTCTGCAACTAAATATCTCGGTGGCCATAGCGATGTGGTGCATGGCGCGCTCATCATGAATGACGCTGCACTGGAAGAAAAACTCCGCTTTATCCAAAACAGCTGTGGCGCAGTTCCCGGTCCACACGACTGCTGGCTGGTACTGCGCGGTATCAAAACATTGCATGTTCGTATGCAACGCCATTGCGAAAACGGTAAAAAAATTGCTGAATATCTGCGCAGCCATCCGAAAGTAGGCAAAACGATCTGGTGTGGTTTTGAAGATCATCCAAACCACGCAATCGCGAAGAAACAAATGCGCGACTTTGGTGGTATGATCTCTTTTACGCTGAAAGATGATAACATCAACGCGGCGCTGGAAGTACTGAAGAAAACGAAACTCTTCTCGCTTGCTGAATCACTCGGTGGTGTAGAATCACTGATCGGTCACCCGGCCACAATGACACATGCGTCTATCCCACAGGAAGATCGCATTGCCCGCGGTCTCTCCGATTCTCTCATCCGGCTCAGCGTAGGTATTGAGGATATAGATGATCTGATCGAAGATCTGAAACAGGCTATAGGATAATTGGTCAATTAGTTAATGAGGCAATTCGGCAATTAAGTCGAAACGTACTCGCGACCACTTAACCTTTTAACTTTTTAACGAATTAACTAATCAGAAATGGGTTTAAATAAAGTTGTTACAAACGCGGACGAGGCAATTAAAGACATTCAGTCGGGTGCGACTTTGATGCTTGGTGGCTTTGGTCTTTGCGGCATTCCGGAAAATTGTATTTCCGCACTCGTTCGCAAGGGCGTTAATGAACTGACTTGTATTTCTAACAACGCCGGTGTAGACGATTTCGGCATTGGTCTGCTGTTGCAGAAAAGACAAGTAAAGAAAATGATTGCGTCTTATGTTGGCGAAAACGCAGAGTTTGAGCGTCAGCTGCTCAGCGGCGAACTGGAAGTAGAATTGATTCCGCAAGGCACACTGGCTACACGTTGTATGGCGGCTGGCTATGGCATGCCTGCAGTTTTTGTACTGGCTGGTGTTGGTACGGAAGTGGCGGAAGGTAAGGAAACACGCACTTTCGACGGTAAAGAATACTTGATGGAATATGCGTTCAATTCTGATTTCGCCATCGTAAAAGCATGGAAAGGTGATACGCAAGGCAACCTGATCTTCAGAGATACTGCCCGCAACTTCAACCCAATGATGGCAATGGCTGGCAAAATCACCATCGCTGAAGTAGAAGAACTGGTACAACCCGGCGAACTGGATCCAAACTTCATCCACGTTCCAGGTATCTATGTTCACCGCATTTTTCAGGGAACAGACTATGAGAAACGGATTGAGCAACGTACTACACGTAAAAAATAGTCGGCAAAACGATAATTGGTTAAAGGGTTAAAACGTCGTTGCGTGGAAACATTCAAAACATACAAAAGCTTTACAGAATTGGAAGTTTGGCAACAGGCGAGAAATTTCAAAATTGATCTGTATGAATTGATACAAAGTTTTCCGACCGGGGAAAAATACAGTTTGACAGATCAAATCAAAAGAGCATCGAGGTCAATTGCGAGTAATATAGCAGAGGGATACGGTCGCTTTTCATACAAAGATCAAATGCATTTCTGCATACTGGCTCGCGGTTCTCTTTTTGAATGTCAAAACCATATCATTGATGCACACGATTGCCAATATATTTCGGACGACGCTAAAAAAATCTTTCTGGAAAAATCAAATAATCTAAGTAGAATTCTCAACGGTTATATTTCCTGGCTAAAGACAATGGCGAACAAATAATGGGCGGCAGACGCTGACTTGTTTAACCATTTACCTTTTTTAACCATTTAACTAACTAAAAATGGCACTTAATAAAGAACAAATTGCTCAACGAATAGCTAAAGAACTAAAAGACGGCTATTACGTAAATCTGGGTATCGGAATACCGACATTGGTGGCCAACTACATTCCGGAAGGCGTGGAAGTGGTACTGCAAAGTGAGAATGGGTTGCTGGGTATGGGTCCTTTTCCTTTTGAGGGAGATGAAGATCCGGATCTGATCAACGCTGGTAAACAAACTATCACAACTTTACCAGGCTCGTCAATCTTCGACAGCGCTATGAGCTTCGGGATGATCCGTGGTGGCAAAGTAGACCTTACCGTTCTCGGTGCTATGGAAGTAGCAGACAATGGCGATATCGCCAACTGGAAAATTCCGGGTAAAATGGTAAAAGGTATGGGCGGCGCGATGGACCTCGTTGCAGCTGCAAAAAATATCATTGTGGCGATGCAGCATACCAATCCGAAAGGAGAAAGTAAACTGTTGCCTAAATGTACTTTGCCACTCACAGGCGTGCACTGCGTGAAAAAAATCGTTACAGATCTCGGCGTTTTCGAAGTAACAGAAGAAGGCTTCCGCTGTCTGGAATATGCGCCGGGCGTCACTATTGAAGAGATCAAAGCAAAAACAGCTGGACGTCTCGTAATTGCCGATGATGTAAAAGAAATGGCTGTTTAAAAAACATTCATCATGTCAGAGATCATTATTTACCACAACGGACGCTGCAGCAAAAGCCGCGGTGCTTTAGAAATTCTCCAGGAAAAAGGAGTACCGCATGAAGTGCGCTACTACCTGATGGAACCACTTTCCAAAGCCGAACTGAAAAGACTGCTTAAGAAACTGGGCATGAAAGCGGAAGAGATCGTACGAAAATCAGAGACGCTTTATAAAGAAGAATATAAAGACAAAAAACTTACCAATGAAGAATGGATTGCGGTATTGGCCGAACATCCGATTCTCATTGAGCGACCAATTGTCGAAAATGGAGACAAAGCTGTAGTGGCGAGGCCACCAGAAAAAGTATTGGAAATCCTCTAAGCTTTTTAAGTTCCTCAAATAGTTTAACGATCCCAACCGAGCACTCGGTTGGGATTTTTTTAATACGTAAAATCATTTATATAACTTGGTAGAAAATTCCGGAGCTCTATTTAAAATTATTATTAAATGAAAAGACTCTTCCTTCTTGCTATTTCATGTGCTATTACATTTCAGCTTTCAGCCCAACAGAAAAATTCCGAAAAAGAATATGCGCATAAACCTTTGTGGATCGGGATGATGGACGATACAACTGCAAACTTCTTTGAGGTGGAAAAAGCCTACAACACTTATTGGGCACACCACGAAAAGCCGGAAGGCGAAGACGATGTGATCGGCGAGCACAAAGAGCGCGAAAAAATCCCTTCAAAACGCAAGCAGAAAAAAATCTGGTCAGAGAATGACCTTCGCATGGCGGTTAAAAAATATGAACGCTGGCACGAAAGTACGCTGCCATGGGTCCGCGACGACGGCCGCATTCTTACACCGAACGAACGGCTTGCTATATGGAAAGCGCAGCAAAATACCAGTAAATAACCACATCTCTCATTTGCAAGCAGCAGTTATGAAATCATTTTTACTCGCTTTTTCCCTACTCGTCGGTTCAGTTTACATAAGCACTGCACAACAGGCAATGGGCCCCTGGAGCAATACCGGACCAATTAATTTTCCTATAAATGTTAGCGGTCAGGTAGATGGCATTGGTCGCGTCAGCCAGATTAAATTCCACCCGACAAACAACCAGAAAATATATGCAGTAAGCGCATCTGGCGGATTATATATTTCGTCGAACAACGGACAAACCTGGGCGCCTACGATTGGCACCGAGACTTTGCCGGCAACGTCTTGTTCCGCAGTTTGCGTTGACTATACCAACGATCAGATTATTTACCTGTGTCTTGGTGATGCCAATTACTACAGCAATAACTACGGCATTTATAAAAGTACTGACGGCGGCATTACCTGGAACGCATCCAATAGCGGCATTGGCGCCAACATGGCGGTAGAGATTCTGATGGACCCTGCCAATCACAATAACATCGTTGCAGCAACTAAAGGCGGTATATGGAAAACCACAAATGCCGGCGCTTCCTGGACATTAAAAGCATCCGGACAATTCCGCGATATGAAAGCGGCTCCGGCGAGCAGCACAAAACTCTATGCAGCAACAGCAACACAGTTCTTCGTCAGTAATGATTTTGGTGATACCTGGACACAAATCACCAGCGGCATTGTTGTTCCATCCGGTAACGGAGGTATGCGCATTGCTGTGAGTGCGGCAGATCCTTCACGTGTATATTTGGCGACCACGGGCAGCAACGGCGTTATTATGCGTTCGGCAAACGGAGGTACAAGTTTTACTACCACTTACAGCAGCTCATCGCAATGCCTTGTTTGCTATGATGCCAATCCCTCTTCGGGCTCACAGGGAGACTATAATCTCGATTTAACCTGTAATCCGCAAAACGCCAATGAAGTGATACTGATTGCGCACAATGTATGGCGTTCCACTGATGGTGGCGTGAACTGGAGCAAACGCACCAGCTGGTACAACGAAGTGCATACGGATATGCATCACATTGAATTTAATCCCTACAACAACGCGCAGCTGTTTAATGCGAATGACGGTGGCGTATGGCTTTCTACAGATACTTTAGCGACTGCATGGTCACCGAGAAGCGACGGACTCGCAGCTACCGAAATATACCATGCCGCTCAAAGCCCTCAGGTGCGCCAGATGGTAAGCATCGGTACGCAAGACAACGGTGAACTTTATTTTAGCAACAACTGGAAATGTAATCGCGGTGGCGACTGGAGCGCAAAATGCAGATTCGATTATGCGACACCCGCCACAGTATACTATCTGGGTAACGGCAAACGCCGAAATCTTTTGCCATTAGGCGGTGAGCAAACTTATAATTGCCCGTTTGATCCAACCAATAATGCAACGCTGGAGTTCTTGCCTTCAATGACGAACGTTGCGTTCATTGCCAAAGACAGCATCTGGTGCAGCACGAATATTAATACAAGCAATCCGATTTGGTCGCTCATCCGCAGTGCTACTGAAACAATCAGAGATATTGCTTCGTGCCGGGCAGACAGCAATATCCTCTATTATGTGACATCCGCAGGACATATTTTCCGCAGCGACAATGCACTGGCAACAGCTCCGGTATTTACGCAGCTCAACACGCCGGGCAGCACCTCCGCTACTGCTAGTATTACAACCAACAAGAACAATGCAAATGTGGTATTTCTATCCTGCAATGCGGGTATTTACCGCTCTGCCGACAAAGGTGTTACCTGGACAAATATCACTGGCACCGGGCTTTCGGGCGCCAACATCCGCAAGATTATCCACGACGATAACTCAACCAATGAACGCCTGTTTGTAAACGCTGCAAACTTTGTGCATTACAAAGACAACACAACGGCAAGCTGGACCAATCACAGCACCAATCAAGGATTGCCATCTGTTTGTAACGTCACCGATATGATGATTTACAACCCAGGCAATGCATCTTCCATCTTGCGTCTTTCTACCTATGGGCGCGGCGTTTGGGAATGCGATATCAATGATAACCTGCCACCGTTTGTTGATTTTATTGCAGACAAACAACAAGTATGTCCGGGAGATACCGTTCGCTTTTACAAGACTGTTTATGGAAATGCAACCTCTTTCAGCTGGACGTTTCCCGGTGGCACGCCAGCCACGTCTACGCTAGATTCTCCTGTGGTCGTATACAATACTGTAGACACGGTTGATGTAACACTTACCGCTGCAAGCCCGGGAGGCACTACAGCCAATACAAAAACCGCTTATATCCGCATCACCAACGGACAGACTACGCCGCTGGCGGAAGGCTTTGAAGGTGCAACTTACCCGCCTGCAAACTGGCAATTACTATCAAACAGCGGTAACGCATGGCAGCAAACCAGTACTGTTGGCGGCTTTGGCGCCAGCGCACATGCCATCACATTTGACAATTATGATAATGACGCCGGTGGCATGCACGATATTATTTTTACACCAACGGTAGATCTCACGGGCACAACAAAGGCCAGGTTAACCTTTGACGTGGCCTATGCTCCTTATAGCTCTGCTTATCCCGACAGCCTGATGGTACAGATATCTACTGACTGCGGAAAACATTATATCCCGATTTACATAAAGAGCGGAAATACACTTGCCACCGCACCAGCCTACACAAGTTCAACTTTTGTTCCGACAGCAGCCCAGTGGCGCAAAGACACTATTTCGCTCAATTCATATACCGGTGGCAGCATAAAATTATCCTTTGAAAATATCGGATACTACGGACAAGCAATTTACCTGGACAATATCAATATTGAGAGGTCACCGTCTGCTGATTTTTACACGAACGACACAGCCACTTGTATCAACAACGTTGTGCACTTCATTGATTCATCAACAAATGCTACTTCTTTACTGTGGTCTTTTCCTGGCGGCACGCCATCTAGTTCTACGCAACAACAGCCTTCTGTAACATACGCCAGCGCTGGCTTTTATAGTGTTACGCTTAAAGCCATTAATGGTTATGGTGTCGATACCGAAGTAAAAACCAGTTATATCAACGTTCATCCGTTACCAACGGTATCAATCGTAAATACAAACAACATCCTGACAACCACCGGCACCAGCGGAACCTACCAATGGTATCTCAATGGCAACCTCATCAGCGGTGCAACTAATAACAGCTATCAGCCCACACAAGCCGGCAACTATACAGTAAACGTTGCAGATGCAGCGGGCTGCAGTGCCACCTCCGTGGCATATACTTATCTCAGCGTTAACAACGTAAAAAGCGGCGCAACAAAAATATATCCGAATCCTACTTCTGGCATATTGAATATAAGTGTTGCCGAGCTTCACGGAGCAAGCGCTATCATCAGATGTTACAATGCTGCGGGCGTAATGGTAAAAGAAATGACCACGGCAATCATAAATAGCAAATTGCAATGCCAGCTGAATCTGGAAACATTGCCACGCGGCATTTATAGTCTGCGCATCTCATCAAATGAAGGACAGCAAATCCGTCAGAATATTGTACTGAAATAGCATTTCTTTTAAATCGCTGATACAAAGCGAAAATCATATCATTTTTACTCAAAGGCTCTTTAAATGGAGCCTTTTTTACTATATATTTTTTATCTTAGGAGTTTGTGTAACCCCAAACAAATGCTCTTTAGCAGAAAAATAAATTTGCTGTTCTGGCTGCTGCTTTTCTCGCTGCCGGTGATGGCGCGTGAACATGGTAAGAAAAGTCCTACTGAACAAGATATGGTCAGCGAGATTGTTTCCTGCCTTAGAGCAAAAGACGGTTATGCCTACATCAAACTTTTCCCGCCCAGCGACAGTATGGCTTCGTGGATTGTACAGAGCGCCGATCAGCAAAGCAAACTCTACGCAGAAATGGTGAATCAATTGCAGAACCCGGAAATCGGGATGCATACAGACTCTATGATTGACGCACTTGCCAAGGGCAGTTTCGACTCTGTGATTACCAAAGGTGAAAACATGGGCATTCATTGGAGTGCCATTGTGCAGGTTCGCTACGAACTGATAAAAATGAAAGAAACCCGCGATAGAGTTTACGAAAAAGTAGCGCCCACACGGTTTCTGGGATTCATCTTCTTTCGTGATATGCTGACGCGAAAAACATATGGCGTTTCGGTCAATGATATCATGCAAATACGCGGCGACTGGTATGGTGGTCAGATCAAAGGATTATTTCTTGCATCCACAACGGATGAATATCTGGCTGCGCTGAAAAAGAAGAAAAAGAAAAATACTGACTCGCTAAAAACGGCAGCAGCAACAGAGTCTGCAGATGCACCTACAACCGGCCCACAAAAAATCATCGTAGAGCGCAAGCTTTATTCCGGCATGTTTGATAATCAGATTCCCGTTCAGCTTTACATCCGTTATCTCAAGGGGAATTGCCCCGAAGTAACCTGCATATGGGAGGCTTTCTACAAATTCGGCGATCAGGATGATTATATAAAACTGGATGTTTCTAAGAACCCCGACGGCAAATGGGTTTTTACCGAAAATCCCGCTCAAGGCAGTATGGAGTTAACCTTAGACAAAGATAAATATACAGGCACCTGGCTTTCTTCCGACAACCAGACAGGCTACGATGTAAAACTCACAGAAATCCCCGCCACTCCTAAAAAGATTGAAAGAATGGATGAGGTGTTTGAGAAAGAACTTTTTTCTAAGTAATGTGGAGCATGTGTTTTTAATCTGAGGGAATATGCTTGTCAATTCTCTTGAACCGGCAGATAGGAAATATATTCTAGTGCCTCGGAGATTAAACACACAGACACATCTGTCACATCCAAACAAATTCACACATTTCAGCGAACTATCGAATTAACCAATTGACCGATTGATCCGACAGCAGAATCGACGAGCCGTAGACTGAGATTGTTCCGTAACTTTAATGAACGCAGGCAGCCGGCAAAACCGGCATGTTATTCATTTTATGCAACAACCAACAATAAGAACACTCGGCGAACTGAAGCAATCGAACTACCAACCGAAATCGGTGAAAGAAGAAATTCGCCAGAATCTCATAAAAAGCATTCAGCAGAAACAACATCCATTCAATGGCATTATCGGCTATGAAGACAGCGTCATTCCGGATGTAGAACGTGCATTATTATCACGCCACAACATATTGTTTCTCGGGCTCCGCGGACAGGCAAAAACGCGTATGGCCCGTGAAATGGTGCAGCTGCTCGATGAATGGATCCCATATGTCGCGGGCAGTGATATCAACGACGATCCGTTTGCGCCAATCTCCTACCACGCGCGTAAAACCGTTGAAGAAATGGGCGACGCTACGCCAATTGAATGGCTGCACAGAAGCGAACGCTACGGCGAAAAGCTGGCAACACCAGATGTGTCGGTTGCCGACCTTATCGGTGATGTGGATCCAATCAAAGCTGCGAACATGCGCTTGAGTTTCGCGGATGAAAATGTCATTCACTATGGTATCATTCCACGCTCGCACCGCGGCATTTTTGTGATCAACGAATTACCAGATCTTCAGGCACGCATTCAGGTTTCACTGTTTAATATTCTGCAGGAAGGCGATATTCAGATACGTGGTTTCAAATTGCGTTTGCCATTGGATATATTGTTTGTCTTCACTGCAAATCCCGAAGACTATACGAACCGCGGCAGCATTGTAACACCGCTCAAAGACCGTATCGAAAGCCAGATCATTACGCACTATCCGAAAACGGTAGAGATCTCGCAATTGATCACGTCTCAGGAAGCTAACGTACTCGAGGACCAGACGAATCTGGTAACAGTTCCCGACCTCTGCAAAATTTTGATTGAAGAGATTGCCATGGAGGCACGCAAAAGCGAATATGTAGATCAGAAAAGTGGCGTAAGTGCGCGTCTTACAATCTCTGCTTATGAAAACCTGGTGAGCACTGCAGAACGACGTGCTTTACGCGAAGGCCACGGACATAAAACAACCACACGCATCGCTGATTTTATTGGTGTGATTCCTTCTATTACCGGAAAAATTGAATTGGTGTATGAAGGTGAAATTGAAGGGCCTGCGAATGTGGCCTATCGATTAATGGGACAAGCAATACGCGCTGTGTTCCTGCGTTATTTCCCAGATCCTTCTTCTTTCAAAAAATCTGGTGGTAATTCCCGCGAGCAGGCAAAAGCGAAAGGCAAGCCAAATCCATATCAACCCGTAATCGACTGGTTTGGAAAAGGTAATGAACTCATTATGTTGCAGGACGAATCTGATGCAGCACATACGGAGAGACTGTATCAGGTAGACGGATTGTATAGCGCCGTAAAACAGTTTTATGCGAATGAAAGCGAACAGCAAACTGTGCTTTTAATGGAACTAATGCTGCATGGCCTTTCTGAATTTTCGCTCATCAGCAAAAAAGGCGTAGAAAGCGGTGGATACAGCTTTGGCGATATTCTGGGCAGCATGCTCAATTTTAATCTTGGTGGTGAAGACGAGGAAGAGGACGTCTGATCGCTGATGTCTGATTTTGCTCGTCATGAATAATAGCTTTAAATGTAAAGAGGTCAACGCTGTTGACCTCTTTTTTGTGTAACAAGCGCATTTACATTTTACCTTTTTCATTTCACTTGTCACGCAACATATTAAATCAGCCGTCAGAGATCAGCCATCAGCGATCTTTAACGAACTTCGTTTGATATACCTCATCATCCTTAGACATCAGACGAATTAAATACAAACCCGGCGGAAGCAAAGCAACGTTCAATTCATTTTTTCCAGACGTCAACGATTGATTGATCACTACGCTCCCATCCATTGCGTAGACTGTTGCACTTTTTAGTTTATCAAAAACATCATCTACAAAAACCTTGCTGGTTGCGGGATTAGGATATACATTGAAACGATCACGGATAACGGGCTGTGTTGTATTTGACACTCCAAGCGAACCGGTGCTGTCAATGTAGTATGCCAATGGATCCCATCGTACCGAGTTTACACCACAAAGCACAATGCCGCTTCGCTGGTATGCAGACACTACATAATTTACAAACGAACAAGAATTGCTGCCCGAATAAATGTACTTAGTCCATTTATGATTCAGGTTGGTATCGGCACAAATAATCTGCAGGTAATTATCTGGTGTAAGGCAGGTGTTCTCTAAATAATCTGAATGCGTGTTATTAGCATAATAAATATTGCCATCAAATGCATTGTAGGTTATTGTTTGCCAGCCCGGGAATTGCCCACCGTGGTACTTATCAAGACTATCCTTACCAGACACTATCAGATATTTATCTATCTGGAAAGGATAATCTAAACTGCGGCGTGAGATTACAGATTGTACCGTGTAATGATTAACTGGAGTATTATACGCGCAATGCCCCTGTATCAAAGTACCGGAAGGAAGCAGCATGGAAGTTGTATTAGCTTCCCAATAACTAAATACATTAGGCAGTCCGTTGAAATCCCCTGAACGAAATGTATCAATAACGGAAAATGTAGTATCCAATACCGTAATAGAATAATCTTGAGCAAAGGGACCGACAGGTAAGAAACCTTCCCCCCAGACCGCTATTCTGTTTTTGCTGGTGCAAAGGTTCGCCACATAATGTTCACCTGGAGATGTTACCACCACTGCCGTTTTATCCCCTAAAGTATCATGCCGGAGTATATTTACCTGCCCATCCAGCTCCATAAATTTAGACATCGTAATTCCATCATACTGCAAAGTGTCATAAAGTGTATAAGTAACAACCGGCTTATTCCCTACAAAAGCCAGCTCCTGCAGAGCAGGGTTAAAGAATTGCTCGGTTCCGTCGGTCATCACTAATCTTTTATCAGAAACAATTTGCTGCAGCGAGGTATCAAATACCGTACAGTAAATGCAACATTTAAACTGTTGGTATTGTGGTAAGTTAAAATTCTGTGCTATAAATTTATGATAGAAGAGATAGATATGTCCATCCGACGATATTTTCATTAGTGATTGTAGATTCACCAAACTATCCACCTGCAGCGTATCGCCCGCTGCAATAGTTACCCCAATCTCTGCATTGGTATATTTATTCACTTTATGAAGTAGGTACTGATGCGGATGATCATAATAAATATCCTGAGCCGCAAGAGAGGTATCATAACTGAGAAAATAGTAGGCGCCGCCATATTCCTGAAAAACGTTAGGTAAAATATGCTGCACCCCTGTTTGCGGCAAAATATTGATCTGTGCTTTGCTTAGTAAAGGCAGCAGGAAAAGAAAGAACAATAGCTTTTTCATAAGGAATATGTTACTCTTTTATAAACTTCGTTTGATATACCTCATCGTCCTTAGACATCAGACGAATTAAATACAAACCCGGCGGCAGCGTCATGATATTCATTTCGTTTTTCCCAGCTGCCAATGATTGATTAATGACTACCCGGCCATCCATTGCATATACAGTTGCGCATTTTAAATTATCAAACACATCGTCCACAAAAATCTTGCTAATAGCGGGATTGGGATATATGCGAAAACGATCTCGGATGAAAGTGTTGGGGGTGTTGGGAACGCTGAGAGATCCGGAGCTGTCGATGTAATAAGCGAATTGGTCTGTTTGGCCGTTATACGGCATGTAGTGGTTTGAACCACATACTACCACCCCCGGCCTTCCATCGCCCGCGACTACATGATCTACCAACGCACAAGCGCTGCTATCGGCATGAATATACCTTGTCCATTTAAGATTTAAATTAGTGTCTGCGCAAATAACCTGGACATAATTTTTAACACTAGGACCATAAGGGCAATAGTTGCCCATGAGTTCTGAATGCGTACTATTCGCGTAGTAGAGATTGCCATCTACGGTATTATACACGACCGTTTCATAAGGAGGACCAGGAGCACCATGATTCCAATCAAGGCTGTCTTTGCCTGCAACCAGCAAATACTTTTCTATCTGAAAAGGATGATTTAAATGCCCTCGCGTAATAGCGGACTGTAGTGTTCCTCCATAATTAACCTGCGGACTGGGATACGCACAATGCCCCTGTATGAGTGTACCAGTTGGCAATAAGATTGAATTAGTAAAACCCTCCCAATAACTAAACTTATTAGTTAAGCCGTTCCATTCGCCAGAACGGAAGGTATCAATCATAAAAAGTGTAGTGTCAAATACCATAATAGAATATTCCCACGGATCTGCTGACAAAAAGCTTTCCCCCCACACGGATATCCTATCACCAACTGCGCAAATGTTTGTGACATAATGTTGGCCCGGCAACGCCGCTACCGTTTTAATTCCCAATGTGTCGTGAGCCAGGATATTTGCCTGCTCGTCCAGTTTAATGTATTTAGCCAATGTCACGTTGGTATACTGGAGGGTATCAAAAAGATTATAACCAAGTACTGGATTCTTGCCAGCAAAACAAAGCGCTGTTGGAGTGGGCTGGTACATTTGCTCGTATCCATCAGCCAGCACTAATCTTTTGTCTGAAACAATCCGATGCATCAAAGTATCAAACACCGTGCAATAAATACCAATCTTCCATTGCCGGTAAGCGGGCAAACTAAAATCCTGTTTAATATATTTTTGATAAAACAGGTAAATATGATTGTCCGGTGATTTCTTCATCAAACAATAAATATTGTAAGACGACAATGAAATAAGGCTATCCACTTGCAACGAATCTCCCATAGCGATTGTCGCACTGGTGACAGTATTATTGTATTTATCTACTTTGTTGAGTAGAAACTGGCGCGGATGATTCTTAAAAATGTCTTTAGCTGCAACGGAAGTATCGCAACTAAGAAAATAATAAGCTCCGCCAATCTCTTGAAATGTATTCACCAGAATATTCTGCACACCAGTCTGTGGCAAAATATTGACCTGTGCTTTGCTTAGTAAAGGCAGCAGGAGAAGAAAGAACAATAGCTTTTTCATAAGGAATATGTTACTCTTTTACAAACTTCGTTTGATATACCTCATCGTCCTTAGACATCAGACGAATTAAATACAAACCTGGCGGAAGTAAAGCAACGTTCAATTCATTTTTTCCTGCTGCCAATTGTTGAGTGATCACTACGCTCCCATCCATTGCGTAGACTGTTGCTCTTTTAGTTTATCAAAAACATCATCTACAAAAACATTGCTGGTTGCGGGATTAGGATATACATTGAAACGATCACGGATAAAAGCTTGCTCAGTATTGGGAACGCTTAGTGAACCGGTGCTGTTGATGTAGTATGCGAATGCCCCCGCATCAGCGTTATTAGGAACTGTTCTTTCGGAACCGCATACAACAATGCCTGTTCTATTATATCCAGGCACTACATGATATGGTATAGCACAAAGATTATTTCCTGAATAAATATATTTAGTCCATTTGTGGTTCAGATTTGTGTCGGCACAAATAATCTGTATATAGTTAGTATTTTTCCCTACACAACTTGTCTCGTAGTCCAGACTATGTGTACTGTTTGCATAATAAATAAGATTGTCCATTTCATTGTGAACAATAACATCACATTTACCACCTGAACTATGAGAGTAGTCGACCGTATCTTTTCCATAAATCGGCAAGTAACTGTCGATCTGAAAAGGATGATTTAACTGATGTCGGGTAATTACAGAATGTATTCCATTTGCGGCATAATTCATCGATGCATGTCCTTCAATCACTGTTCCCGACTTTAGCAAAACAACACAGTCATTCATTTCGAAATAAGAAAACCCTTGAGATCCGTTATAATAATCATGACGGAACGTATCCACTATTGACAATGAAGTATCCAGCACAAGAATGGACATCATCTGGTTATAGTTATCAGGTGGCAATAATTGAAAACCCAATACAAAGACTTTATTTTTTGCTGTTTCAATTATCCCGACCTGATGCGCTCCTGGTAATTCCATTGCTGCTTTTACCCCCATTGTGTCGTTTGCGAGGATATTAGCCTGTGCATCCATTTTCAGGTATTTAGAGAGATAATAGGAGCCACCGGTATCCGAAAGATCATAAGACAGTAAAGAATTGTCCCCAACAAAACTCAGCACGCTCGGAATCGGGTTGTACATCTGCGCATATCCATCCATCGCCAATATTCTTTTATCATGTACAAATGGCTGCAGTAAAGTATCAAAGGCCACGTAGTAAATACCAACTTTCCACTGCCGATAATACGGCAAACTAAAGTCCTGTTTAATCTGCTTGCGATAAAAAATACAGATTTGATTATCCGGTGATTTTTTCATCTGAATACCATAAGACGAAATAAGACTATCCACCTGCAATGTATCTCCCATTGCAACAACTGCACTCATAACAGAATTGGTGTTTTTATCAATTTTGTTGAGTAAATATTGATGCGGATGATTATTGAAAATGTCTTTAGCTGCAACGGAAGAATCGTAACTTAAAAAATAATAAGCGCCGCCAATCTCTTGAAATGTATTCACCAGAATATGCGGCACTCCTGTTTGCGGCAAAATATTTATCTGCGCTCTGCTAAGTAAAGGCAACAGGAAAAGAAAGAACAGTAACTTTTTCATAAGGAATACGTTACTCTTTTATGAACTTCGTTTGATATACCTCATCGTCCTTAGACATCAGACGAATTAAATACAAACCTGGCGGAAGTAAAGCAACATTCAATTCATTTTTTCCAGACGTCAACGATTGATTGATCACTACTCTTCCATCCATTGCATACACTGTTGCTCTTTTTAGTTTATCAAAAACATCATCTACAAAAACCTTGCTGGTTGCGGGATTAGGATATACATTGAAACGATCACGGATAACGGGCTGTGTTGTATTTGACACTCCAAGCGAACCTGTGCTATCTATATAATATGCTAACGGTACTTGTCCAGCAGTATTTGATCCGCAAAGCACAATGCCGCTTCGCTGATCTGCCGGCACTATATGATCCACAAACGAGCAGGAATTGCTGCCCGAATAAATGTATTTAGTCCATTTATGATTTAGATTGGTATCGGTACAAATAACCTGCAGATAATTATCCGGTGTGAGACAGACATCTTCCATATAATCTGCATGGGTATTATTAGCATAATAGATATTACCATCAAAAACATTATACCCTATTGTTTCCTTAACGGGTCCGGGTGTACCATGGTAGTGATCCAGGCTATCCTTACCAGATATGACCAGATATTTGTCCATCTGAAAAGGATGGCTAAGATTGCGTCGAGTAACAACAGATTGAGCGGTGTAATAGTTGATCGGATAATTGTAGGCGCAATGCCCTTGTATTAATGTGCCTGAAGGGAGCAACAGAGAATTTGTGCAAAGCTCGGGATATGCAAACACATTAGGATAAATATTGTATTCGGAGGAACGGAAAGTATCAACTAAGGAAAGCGTGGTGTCAAGCACTGTGATCGAATAATCTTGAAACCAATTACCTGCCGGCAATAAACCACTGCCCCAAAAAGCTATTCGATTTTTGTTTGCGCAAAGCTTTAAAATATAATGTTCTCCTGACTGCGCGGCTGCAGCTTTATTCCCTAACGTATCATGGAGCATAATGTTTGCCTGAGCATCCATGATAAAAAATTTGGCGATTGTAAGAATGGAACTTGACGTATCAAATAAATTATAGCCAATCAGCGGATTATTACCGGCAAAACAAACCGTCTGCAAAGTGGGCGCATACATCTGTTCGGCGCCATCTTTTATTACCAACCTCTTATCTGGAACAAGCTGCTGCATTGCAGTATCAAATACGGTACAATAAATTCCACTTTTCCATTGTCGGGAAAATGATGCGGTAAAGTCCTGCTTGATAAATTTTTGATAGAATATATAAATTCGGTTGTCGGGAGATTTTTCCAATTGGATATAGTTAAAAGACACGACACTATCAACTTGTAATGTATCACCCATAGCCACAACTGCGCTTATAACAACATTACTGTTCTTGTCTACTTTATTAAGCATATATTGATGTGGATGGTTGTTAAAAACATCCTGTGCGGCGAGAGAAGTATCATAACTGAGGAAGTAATAAGCATTACCGAATTCACGAAAAGTATTGACCAAAATATTCTGCGCACCAGTCTGTGGCAAAATATTGACCTGAGCTTTACTTAAAAAAGGCAACAGGGAAAGCAAAAACAGTAGCTTTTTCATAGCATTTGTATTTTGATTATGAAAACAGGCGCTGCCATTGGCAGTGCCTGTTTTAGTTTTTTTAATGAAGTCCAGAAAGGTCGCCAGCTGGAGGTAATGGCACACCGGTGATGACACCATAAGTGATCTTGTACTCATGTCGTTGATTAACAAACGGACGATTAAATGGTGGTGCGGCGGCTTGTATTCCTCCTGCGCCCCCCTTCCATTCTATCCCGAAATCATCTAAAACGTAGGAGCTTGGAGACAACCCGCTGTTGGGTGGCATTAGCAGACTGCCCTTAGCTTCGTTAATAATCGTTGGTATAAAACCAAGATAAAAATTAAGATTAGGGGTAGTCAACCAGCTTTTGTAATCTTTATTTGCATCATCGATGTTTGCGCCGGTGTAAAATTCTTCACAAGACCAAATTCGAGTATTCATATAACCTGCGATTTGCCGCTGATTGTAATCAGATACGGGACTTGAGATGACACACCCGCTCAGATTATACACGAGATCATCGACCTTAGTAACGGTCTGCTGGTACGCAATCAACTGCCCATTTTTGATAGCCGGAGGATTCCAACCCCAATAATTAGCAATACCCAATTGCCGCAGCACAGTAGCCGCACTCGGTACTGATGAGCTCTGGCTACCAGGAACGATGGTTCCTGTTGCCAGATCAAGATCACATTGCCCATTGTTGCCCTGTCCATTAAGCGGAGCTGAATTTTTTGCATTCCACGCATGGTTCGGTGTACCAACGGCTGTTTTTACGCCACCAATTTCTGATGCAGGAATGGTAGGCGCGGGGCCGGTCTTAATCGTAGCATACACATCAAAGCTGATATTTCTGTCATCCACGACATTCAGCTTCAGATCAAATAATGCCAGGCCCTTGTCGGCATAGTTGATCTGATCGTATGTTTTCATCAGATTATCCTTGATCTGCCAGAACGCATTGGTCACATCTTTCATCTGCACGCCACCATCAGTTACCGGCGCCGGTATAGAGAAATTGACAGCTGTGGTTGCGTAATCATAATCATTGCGGGCCAGATAATAATTGTACGTTGCCTCTGTCAAAAACTCGGCATCGTCAAAAGAAATGACATTACTGCCGGGATCTTTACCATCGCGGATGACTTGCATGTTCGAGTAGAATGTCTGGATATCGGCCAGCAATTGTCTGCTGTCCTCTACACTGCGCGCAGTACTTACAGGCGGTTTTACTTTGCTGCCCGAATCATCTTTTTTACAGGCAGTGAATGAGGCTACAGCAATCAATCCTAATGCGAGCAGCGCTTTTTTTCTTTGTGGAATCATTTTTCTAAAAATTATTTTATGAATCACTTTTTCGCGAAAAAAGTATCACACCTTGTTTACCATGGTGGAGGTGTTTGCGCGAAATTATTTCTGCGGTTCAAGACAAAAGGACATAAAAACATCATCGAAAAAAGTGCTTGCTTTTCTTTTGTCTTGATCGTTGAAATTGATTTTTTATAAATCGCTCCACGTTGATAAACGATCTTTCTCGAAAAAGTGCTGCAAGGTTAATGGAAGGAAACAGCACCTTTGGGAATCCGCAATCAGATTAACGAATAATAGAAAACGCTGCTTAATGATAAATTAAGGAGTGCGGAATTTCATTCAGGAATCGGCATTTCTCGCATAAGAATTGCTAATTCCTTTGCGAGAAACGGCGATGCCATAGACAGAATCTCAATATCCTATTTCGGATACATGGAATACACACTATTTTCATTGATTCTTTAATAAGAATCGGCAACTCTAACGCAGGAAATACCGATTACTGCAACGCACACGGGCATGCGTCAGAAAGCAGGTTATCCAAAGGGCAAATATTTGCCAAAATGCTAAAAACTGGCATGATGTTTGCGCTATTTTAGAGAAATCATGCTATGTCGAAAATCACCAAAGGCAGGATCATCATCACAAAAAACATTCCGGACAATTTAGAACTTGCGAAAAAAATCTATGATAAACACATCATAGACAGCAGCGATTCTCTGCTAAATAATCTGGAAGACATCACCTGGAATGAAATCGGTCCGCTCATAGATCAATGTATGCAACTGCATAAAAAAGCAGAAGAACTAAAAAGACAAATGGAAGAAGCCTACCGGCAAAGAGATCTGGCATATCCGAAGATCAGCGAAGCTATTCAGGCGTCCAAACTCTACCTGAAAGGCCGCTTCGCCAGGAATCCTAAAAAGCTTGGCGAATGGGGTTTTAATGTAGATGACACGCCAAAATATAAACGCAAAACATCTGATGTTTAATTACTGATCGCTGGCTCTATGATGATCTATTCTGGACTTTGTTAGCAATACAAGGAAGATTGTCCACCATCAATTCAGCGGACGCTTCACGTCTGATGCCTCTGCCCGGTCAAAAATGCAATCTGTTTTTATTTGCAGTGGATTAAAATATTTACGAAGAATACCACAAACGCGATCTTCAGCCTGATTCAAATAAAGTGTATTCACCTCCAGCTCTGCGCGGTTTTGCTGATACATTTTCTTCTGAAATGAAGAATACATTTCATCATCCTGAAACATCAGCCAGCCTTTTTGATTACTCGTCTCCATGCGGTCGAGGCGCAGTTCGTAACTGAGTAATTTGGGTTTCGGCAAATGAATTTCGATGCCATCTTTCGTCTTCTTTATTTGCAGACTGCTATCGTTTAGATTTACCCCGTATTTCGCAATGAAAGGCGCCTGAATCTGCACGGTTTTTTCCATAAAAACCTTCTTAAATGCCCCCGACCAGCTATCTTGATCTTCAGGTGAAATATTGGAGCTTTTAAATGTTGTTACGCCGTCTACTTCCAAAGTACTGAGCTCCGCAATCTCCCGCACGAATGCATAGTTATCTATGATCATCGTCTGACCTTCTTTCGTACCGGCGCGCTTGCCGATCGTATAGCCGACAATGATAGTAGCCGCAATAACGATGATCGCGGAAAGAAAACGAACGAAGCTCTTCATACTTAAAATTAAGCATTCCTTTGAAGAGTCAACCTGCCGCCATTTTTCGTTACCTCCAACGTGTGTGGTAAGCCTAGCGACAATGTATAATTTACATCCTGATGCCCACAAGGGAAATTGAATAATACCGGATAGTCGTACTCTTTCACTTTGTCCCAAAGAATCTGTTCTACAGTTTCACCGAATGGTCGTTCAGTATCCTGCATGTCTGTAAAGCTGCCGATTACCAAGCCTTTCAGTTTGTCAAATTTTCCGGCGCGTTTCAGATTCAGCAGCATGCGATCTAAATTGTAGAGGTATTCACCGATGTCTTCAATGAAAAGGATTTTACCATCCGTATTTACCTCCGAAACTGAACCTGTAAGATGCGCGAGGATAGCTACGTTGCCGCCGGTAAGAATTCCTTCTGCCTTACCAATCCGGTTCAGTGCTGAATGAGGAATTGCATAATCCAGTGCGTCGCCAATCAATGCTTTTTTGAAGCTGAGTATATAATCCGAGTTTTCCGTTTCTGGCTTGAATGCCCCGCACATTGGGCTGTGCAGTGTAGCAATGTCGAGATTGGCATGAATATGATTATGCAATACGGTGATATCGCTGAAGCCGCATATCCATTTAGGATGCTGTTTGAATTTCGTAAAATCGATCTGGTCAATGATGCGGCTCATACCGTAACCGCCACGTCCCATAATTATCGCATCGATCTCCGGATTATCCAGCATTGACTGCAAATCGCGCAAACGTGCATTGTCATCACCAGAGAAATAATGATATTCTGTGCCAACAGTCGCCCCCTTGATTACCTTATACCCCCAGCGTTCCAAAACAGTTATCGCATAAGCGACGCGTTCGTTAGATACAAAACCGGCTGGACAAGTAATGCCTATAGTAGAGCCAGGAAGCAGATATGGTGGCTGTTGCATGGATGTTTTTTTACAAAGTTGGCTGTTGCAATAATCCGACAAAAATTTCATTGTCGCGAATCTCGATGGGATATGTTTTCAGCTTGTAACCTTCGCCGCTTGTGTTACGGCCATTGGCGGGATCAAAACGATATTTATGTTCTGGACAAACAACTCTTCCTTGTGCATCAAGCCAACCATCGCAGAACCGCGCACTGGCGTGCGGACAAGTTGCAGCAAATGCATAAAACTGATCACCTTTCTTTAGCAACGCAATGTTTTTATCAGCTACAGTTATCTCTGTGATTTTGCCATTTTCAAGATTGGCATATGCGTCTTTGATAAGATACCATTCGTACATTTCTTCCGTTATTTATTTACCATTCACAAACATCAACTATCGTCTTGCTGCAAAAAACTCTTTCATCAGTTGTGCACATTCCTCAGCCATTACACCATTGGAAAGTTGTGCTTTGGGATGGAACGGCCAATTTTCACCTGTTGTTTTCTGATAACCATTTTTAGGGTCTGAAGTACCGAAAACAATGCGGCCAACTTTACTCCAATAAATCGCACCACTGCACATCAGGCAGGGCTCTACCGTTACGTAAAGTGTTCCCTCCATCAGGTATTTCGCACCAATATGATTGCAGGCAGCAGTAATGGCAATGATTTCGGCATGGGCGGTAGCATCATTTAATTGCTCTACCTGATTGTGTCCGCGCCCAATGATTTTATTGTCCCAAACCACAACCGCGCCTACCGGAACTTCCCCCGCATCAAACGCAAGTTGTGCCTGACGCAGTGCCTCTTTCATAAAATATGCATCATCAAATACCATAGTGCAAAGAAAATGATTTACTCCTTGTTTTGCGTGTCCATTGTGATCGTTACGGGTCCGTCGTTAACTAAACTTACTTTCATATCTGCGCCAAAACTACCTGTAGCAACGGGTTTTCCGATAGCAATATTCAATTGTGCTACAAAATATTCATACAACGGAATAGCTTGTTCTGGCCGCGCTGCGCGAATAAACGAAGGGCGGTTTCCTTTTTTATAGGAAGCATGTAAGGTAAATTGGCTCACCACCAACATTTCACCTTCCACCTGTTTAATATCAAGGTTCATTAACCCGGCCTCGTCTGAAAATACCCGCAGTGCCGAGATCTTCTGACAAAGCCAATCGGCATCTTCTTTAGTGTCAATCGCTTCAATACCCAGCAAAATCATAAATCCCTTTCCAATTGCCGATTTTACGACGCCATCAATAGTAACTGACGCTTCCGAAACGCGTTGTATCACAACTCTCATGACGGAAAATTAAATAAAGGCAGTCATTGTTTTGTTTTAAGTTTAATGATCATGTATTTCCACCTTTCTATTAGCATAATGCAAATACCTGATTTTTATCAGTGAGTGGAATAAGCCATTTTGACTAACTTCGCGCTGCCTTTATTCTTTAAAGCAATCTATTACAATGTCCGCTCTGAAATTTTATCCGCTTACAGTAAAGGATGTTCGTCCTGAAACTGCTGATTGTGTTTCGATCTCTTTGGAGGTGCCTGAAGAACTTATTGAAACGTTCCGTTTTGCTCCCGGTCAGTATCTTACTTTCCGTACCAATCTGGAAAACGCCGAAGTGCGCCGTTCTTATTCTATCTGCGCCGCGCCGAGCGACGACGAGCTGCGTGTAGCAATTAAGAAAGTAGATGCCGGACGTTTTTCTACGTTTGCCAATGAACTACTGAAAGCTGGTGATACCATCGAGGTAATGCCACCGATGGGAAAATTCTCGCCACGTTCATCTGAAGTAAAAGCAAAAAACTATCTCGCATTTGCAGCCGGCAGTGGTATCACGCCAATCATGGGTATCATGAAGCACGTGCTGGAAACAGAGCCGGAAAGCAGCTTTACACTGGTATATGGCAATAAGAACCGTAATACCATCATTTTTCGCGAAGCGATAGAAGGACTGAAAAATAAGTACATGGAGCGTCTGCGCCTGTACCATATCCTGAGCCGCGAGTTTATGGACGTGCCTTTGTTTAACGGAAGGATTTCCGGAGAAAAATGTGGTGAATTCTGCGAACACCTGATAGATATAACTTCGATCAACGAAGCATTCATCTGTGGACCGGAAGAAATGATTTTGGATGTACGCCAGAAATTGATTGACCTCGGATTGCCTTCTGGCCAGGTGCATATGGAGCTCTTTAGTTCTCCGGATCAGCCGAAACCGAAACACGAAAAATGGAATGATGAACATAAGCAAGACGAAGGCCCGATGAGTAAAGTGAGCATCACACTTGATGGCGCTACTTTTGAAATGGACCTCGCTTATAATGGTGAAAGCATTCTGGATGCAGCCCTGCAACGCGGCGCTGATCTGCCGTATGCATGTAAAGGTGGTGTATGTTGTACCTGCCGTGCAAAGGTTGTAGCAGGTGAAGTAGAAATGGAAGTAAACTATGCACTGGAGCCGGATGAAATTGCAAAAGGTTTTGTGCTGACTTGCCAATCGCATCCAAAGACAGATCGCGTGGTTATTGATTTTGATGCACGTTAGTCTTGATATCAGGTAGTAAGTATCAAGCTGTTGTTACCTAATTCGATAAATAGGAAAGAGGTTGTCCGGATTTCTGGACAACCTCTTTTGGTTTTGGAAAAATGATCATTGAAATCTGGTTTTCTTAATAAGTTAGAGCAGCTTGATGCTTGATCCTTACGGCTAGATACTGCGGAAGACTTAGAAGGGTTCCGGCATTGCAGGTACAGGAATCATCATTTTAGCAAAATACGCTTCCATCGGCACGAAATAATGTTCACTCCACCACTGCTTGTAATCAGGCTGTCCTTTAGGAATGTTGCTGTGCAACAGGATCAGTTTGGTGCCATCATTTTCTGGAAGCAGCGAAATTTCCACCTGCGAATCAGAGTCGCCCGCAGCAAAGCTTTTAGTGCGCCATGATTGTACAATATGATTAGGCGGAAGCAGTAGTAAATTCCTTCCCGAAATGTAGCCGTCCTGTGCTGAAAAATCTGTGCCAGTCTCAGCACCGATCTTTGCTTTACTCCCTGTCATTTCTGTATGGCGATTAGAGCGAAGCCAGGCATTGTATACTTCTTCAGGTGCCGCAGAAAGATAAACTGAAATTGAAAATGCGACTTGCATAGTGCAGATTCCATTTTAGATGAACACCTAATTTCGGAATTAATTATCGAAAAAAATATTAAAAAAATCGACGTTTTCGGAGGAATAAATCACAGACAGATTCAAGTTGCTGGTTTAAAAATCTTTGCGTCTTAACTGCTTTTTTTCTGCGTCACGACGCTTGGAATCCAGTCGTTTTTCTTTAGCTGCTCTCGAAACTTTGGTCGGTTTTCTTTTCTTCGGAATAAAGATGGCCAGAGTCACCAGGTCAATTAGTTTCTGCAGTGCGATCTGCTTGTTTTCCAATTGCGAACGTGTTTCTGTGCTCTTCACAATCAGGTATCCGTCCTTATTAATGCGGTTTTGAAGTTTGGCCAGGATCAGTTCTTTTTGTTCCGGCGTATAACAAACCGAAGCCGAAACCTGCCACCAGGCTTCAGCTGCTGTTTCTACTTTATTTACGTTTTGTCCGCCCTTGCCGCCGCTGCGTGCAGTGCGAAAAAATATTTCTGATTGGATAGAGGGTTGCATGGCGCAAAGGTAATGATATCGCTGATGGCTGATTTCTTCATCGCTGATAGAATTGCGATTGCTCACGAAAATCTCTAAAACTACATCGCCCGCCAGGCCGTCATTCCACCAGCCAGGTTATATGCTTCTTTCAGCCCCTCATCCTCTAACCGCTGCAGTGCAATCGCACTCCGGATTCCTTTCTCACAGTAAAACACCAGCGTTTCGTCTTTCGGCAGTTCCTTTCTGCGACTCATCAATTCGCCGAGCGGAATATGCAAGCCCCCGATATTGTACGCTTCATGTTCAAAACCTTCGCGTACGTCGATCAGTATAAACTTCTTTCCTTCGTTAATCCATTGTTGTAATTCCTGAGGTGTCAATTGCTGCATATACAAAACTTATTGATACTCTTAATCTACTTTAATGAGACCTTATTCTGAGGTCTGTAATTTTGGGTAAAATTAAACACTAGAATGAAACGTATTTTATTAGCAGCAGCGATTGGAACATTTTTATTAGCATCATGTCAAAACGCTCCTAAAGCCGACAAAGTTGAAGCTTCTGAAGCACAACAAGTGCAAACTTCTGCAGGTGCAGATTATAAAGCAGATCTCGCACAGAGCCGTATCGAATTTATTGGTACAAAACCAGTTGGCAAACACCACGGTAATTTCCTGCTGAAAGACGGCGATCTCGTAGTTGATAATGGCAGCGTGACTGGCGGTAAATTTACTATCGATGTAAATACACTGCGCGCTGATGACCAGGATAGTACTGGCAACGCAAAATTAGGTGGTCACCTGCTGAGCCCTGATTTCTTCGACGTACAGAAATTCCCAACAGCCAACTTTGAAATCACTGCTGTAAAAGCGGGCATTGACACCGCCAGTGTAATGAAAGATGCTACACACACTGTAACTGGTAACCTGACGCTGAAAGGTGTTACAAAAAGCATCAGCTTCCCTGCAAAAATTGCAGTAAATAATAATCAGACTACTGCTGAAGCTAACTTTAATATCGACCGTACACAATGGAACCTGAGCTATGGTAATGACAAGAGCCTGGGCGATCATTTCATTGCTCCTGAAGTAAACATCCAGTTTCACATTGTAGCGGCAAAAGGTTAAGCCTGCGGCAGTATAAAGTATAAAGCTGCTATAACTTAATGTGAGTGGTCAATCAATCGTGAGTAGAACCGTGAATACACCGCATTATTAACCAGAATGACTGAAAAAAAACGTAGCCCTCGCAATGTTTGCGAGGGCTACGTTTTTATGACCTAACGCGCGACGTATTAACCTGTCAACGTATTAACTTATTAACCTTTTGTCCTAATCCTCAGTGATTGCTCGCCACAACATGTCTTTCAGCTCAACGAGGCCTTGATTGGCGTATGATGCGATGAACACATGCGGAATATCGTCTGGCAATGTCGCTGCTATTTCCTCTTTCAGCTCATCATCCAGCATATCACTTTTAGTGATCGCAATCAGCATTTTCTTATTGAGCAATTCCGGATTATATTCTTCCAGTTCGTTTATGAGCACTTCTAATTCACGCTCATGATCATCACTATCAGCAGGGATCATAAACAGCAATACCGAGTTTCGTTCAATATGACGCAGGAATCGGTGACCAAGTCCTTTACCTTCTGCAGCACCTTCAATGATACCCGGCAGATCAGCCATACAGAACGATTTATTATCGCGGTAAGCTACAATACCAAGTTGCGGTGTAAGTGTGGTAAATGCGTAATTGGCAATCTTTGGCTTCGCAGCACTGAGCACTGAAAGCAAAGTTGACTTACCCGCATTTGGAAAACCTACCAGACCTACATCGGCCAGGATTTTCAATTCCAGGTATTTCCAGCCTTCTACGCCATCCTCACCGGGCTGTGCATATTCTGGCGCCTGATTGGTAGCTGTCGCGAAATTTTGGTTGCCGAGACCGCCGCGACCGCCGCGCAGCCAGAGCACTTCTTGTCCGTCCTCCAATACTTCCGCTTCTACTTCTCCGGTTTCTTCGTCACGGGCAATGGTTCCCAGTGGCACTTCAATGACGATATCTTCCCCATCAGCACCGGTGCAATTGTTTTTATCGCCTCTGCCGCCGTTTTCTGCCAGTACGTTTTTATAGTAACGTAGGTGCAGCAAAGTCCACATCTGCGCGTTGCCACGCAAAATGATGTGACCGCCGCGACCGCCATCTCCACCATCAGGACCGGCCTGTGGATTGAATTTGGTACGTGCGAAATGCGAGCTGCCTGCTCCGCCTTTACCCGAGCGGGCGAAGATGCGTATATAATCTACAAAGTTTCCTTTCTCCACAAATACTTATTTGAAATAACAATAAATAAGGCTGTTTCTGGAAGTCAATGTCATTCATATTTGATTAATGAATGTTCTTTCGGAACACACAAACTCATTATGAAGGCAACCTGTACTTCAGAAACAGCCTGAAAAAACTTACCGCCGGATTATGCCGGAAGCAGGTATTTTTCGATTTCTTTACCCAACAGTTTGAAGGTATCGTCGATGGTACCGTCGCCTTTGATGCGTTCTACCTTGCCAAACTGGTCGTAATAATTTTCTACCGGAGCAGTTTTAGCGTGGTATTCTTTAATGCGTTTTGTAATTACCTCTTCGTTATCGTCAGAACGGCCAGAAGTAGCAGCACGACCGAGCATACGGCGTGTCAGTTCTTCTTCCGGAACCTGCAATGAAAGTAACAGATGAATTTGTGTATTCTTGAATTCCAGCAGTTTATCTAGTGCTTCAGCCTGAGCTTTGGTACGAGGGAAACCATCGAAGATAAAACCACGTGCATTCGGTGTTTCGTCGATTTTAGAGCTGATCATTCCTATTACCACTTCGTCCGGCACCAGCAAACCCTGGTCCATGTATTTTCTTGCTTCTACACCAAGAGGTGTTTGGCGGCTCACTTCATCACGGAGCAAATCTCCTGTAGAGATGTGCTGCAACTGGAAAGTAGATACAATGTTAGATGACTGTGTACCTTTTCCGCTTCCCGGAGGGCCAAACAAGATGAGATTAAACATATAGTTTTTAGTAGTTGACGGCACAAAAATAAGTAACGTAGTGGATTAGCAAGGAAAAATATGACGATTGGGCAATAGGTTAACCTGGTCAATGAGCAATTTGGTTAAAAGGTTAAATCAGTTGCTACCTTATTTACCCATTAAATTATTTAACCATTTCAACCTGTGATGTACGAAAATTACACTATAACGACCTTCTGCAGTGTATTCCGAATTAATTTAGAACTATGGTCCGTACCCTATATGTCTTTTTGTTGCTTTTCCTTTTGCCCGGTAAATCTGCCTACAGCCAGTCAAAAGCTTCTTTTCTTGTATATGAAAAAGACACGATTAACCGGGTAAATGAAAATGGGTTGAAAACGGGACCATGGGTTTATTTTTATCGGGATTCAACAATACAAGTCCAAACAACCATCAGCTACGACTGTTATAAAATGAATAACGGAAGTTCGCAATGCGTAAGAACTGAAAAATACGATACCATTTATCGCCACTGTGTCAATGAAGTAAGGGCAAGGGGGAACTATGTTCAAAATCTAAGGGAAGGAATCTGGAGAATTGGAGAAAACGATGTCTTTGATCGTCATGCAGAAATAGTCTTTTCGCATGATACGATATCCAGGATGTTTCCAATTCAAATATTTAATAATAGCCACAGCATTTTTTATTCGATTGCATTTGTCGGCACTCACTGGGAGTACTGTCATGTAAAAGACAATGTATGGAAGGAAGACCTCTATTGGACCTGTATTGACGAATTCTTAGATGACTACCTTGACTATAAGCGAATAAATTATCCGTCAAAGTTTACTGCGAATTAAACAACATAGCGCGAAATCAGATCCCCACTTCCTCCTACCTCGTCATCTGGATGACCCGCATAATGTGCCGCCCAACGGGAGCTATAACCACAAAGTATTGCAATTTATCTCACAGCGGCTTTGCGCCGCCGTGAGATAAATTCAACTCACGGCGCTTTGCGATGAACAAAGCAACTCGCGGGAAACCAAATCAGACATCAGCGATTATTTAAACTGCACCGGAAACTTTTTCTCTTTTCCATCGCGGCGAATAACCACCTGTGTTTTATCACCCGCCTTAAACTTGCTGAGCGCTTCCATGTAGCTCTGCATGCTTTTTACCTGAGTATCGCCCAGCTTAATGATAACATCACCCGCTTTCAAACCGGCTTTATCCGCCGCTTTTCCCTCGGAAACACCATCTACACGTACGCCTTCTTCCTGATAAGAGTAATCTGGCATAATACCGAGTGTCACTTTAAAATGCACTCTTCCTACAGAGCTCTGCTTCGTTGGCGTGAATACTGGCTTCGGCGCCGCATCCATATTTTTTACCAGATCATAAATGCTGTGCATGACTTCCAGCTCACCTTCGTAATTTATCTTGTCAGCTTTATCTGTTGGTTTGTGATAATCGCTGTGCGTGCCGGTGAAATAGAACAACACTGGAATATTAGCATAGTAAAATGAAGTATGATCGGATGGACCAACACCGGAACTATCAATGTTTACTTTAAATGCCCTTTGCGCTGGCGCAATTTCATTTGCCCAAACCGGAGAAGTACCCACACCACCAATTGTAAGCGCATGTGTACTGTCATTCAAACGACCTACCATGTCCATATTGATCATGTAAGCAGTGTGTGTGCTATCAATTCCTTCCTCTTTGATAAATGCCTTTGAGCCGAGCAAACCGAGCTCTTCTGCAGAGAAACTCACGAACAAATAATTATATCCTTTCAGTTTACCTTTCTTTACCCATTGCGCCAATTGTAGTAGAGCAGCGGTTCCCGAAGCATTATCATCCGCTCCGTTGTGGATTTTTTTTTCTTTACCTGCGTATAAACTACTGCCATCTTCACCATAGCCCAAATGATCGTAATGCGCACCAAGCACTACTGTATAGCGGGCTTTATTATCGATATACGCTGCTATATTGCTACCTGTACGGTCCGTTTTTGCCAACGCTACATTCATACTGATATCCAGCCCGCTGGTATTAGCGGCGATCAGTTCGTTGTAAATGTCATGTCCTAAAAATGCGACCGGAATATCCAGCGCTTCGTATTCGGAATGCGGATTGAATTCTGGTGCGAATTTCGATCCGTAGCTATCGTAAAAAACTACACCAGCGGCTGATTGCTTTTGTGCTTCTTTACATTTCTCGTAAGCAATTTTCTCCCAATCGAAATGCGCATCGTTTGCTTCGTCCTGCGACTGATAAATTGGAATAAGCCAGACGCCGCCCTGCTCCATTACTTCAGGGAGCACATCACCGTTTGCTTGCTTATTAGCACTAAACGGCAACGGAAAGCCGTCTTTGGTTGTAATGTCTTTTCCCTGCAGCCGAATTTGTGTAGCAGCCGCAATGTTTTTACCATAAATGAAATGAAAATCGTACCGGTATTTTCCGCGAAAAGATTTAATGCCAGCCCTTTCATAAGACTGAATGATATAATCTCCGGCTCTGCGCTCACCTTCTGTTCCGGTACGGCGGCCTTCCAGCGCATCTGATGCGAGATAGCCGATATCGGTTTTGAGTTGCGTAATCGCTTTTTTATCTGCCTTGCTCTGCGCAAATATTGGTTGTGAAAGGAACAGCAATGCAAAGGCCAGATAATTCCGGGTAGAAAAATTCATGAATGGTTATTGACTGCCACAAAGGTATATAAAGATTCACGCGAGCTTCCCTCCTATGGCAATTTTTCCCGATTTTATAATGGATGTTTTTAAACTTCTTCCTGATTTTCTTCAGGTCCTTCGTCGTTATCTTCTTCGTCTGACATTGGACGCAGTTCTCCATCTTCCGAAACAAAAAGTGGCGCGCTGCCTTCTATTTCCTGTTCGGGTTCCGACTCTGGTTCGTGGTGTGGTGTAAGCGTTGGCATGACTTCTTCGGGTTGCGCCTCCACAGCATCTGTTGGAATAACGATTTCTATTTTCGTCACATCTTTTAGTTGCGGTAACTCCGCCGGTGAATTGATCCCGAGGTAGTCCATAAAGTTTTTCGAAGTGGTATAAATTAACGGCTTGCCTACCATCTCTTCACTTCTGCCGGCAATCACGATCAGTTCTTTCTCTAATAATTTCTGAATGGAGTAATCGGCACTCACACCGCGGATAAACTCAATCTCTGATTTGGTAATTGGTTGTTTGTAGGCGATAATTGCCAATGTCTCCATTGCCGCAGAAGACAGCTTTTTTATGTGCTTGTCTCCGTTAAGTTGCAGAACAGTTTTGTGAAATGCTTTTTTGGTTAAAAACTGATAGCCGCCACCGATTTCTTTCAACTGAAATGGAAAATAATCTGCTTCATATTTTTCACGGACGACCTCGATACAGCTGGCGACCAGCTCGCTTTCAACCGGCGTTTCAAAAGCCTGTCCCAGCATTTCGGTCAGCTCTGCAGATGTGATGGGGCGTTCACTGGCAAAGATCAACGCTTCCACATGTGGCATCAGTTGTTCGATATCCATATGATCCTCTGTTTTCTGATACCGAAGATAATAACTAAAATTATCAAGTAGGAAGTATCAAGTACTAAGCTGTCATCATTTAAGATTTAGAGGTTTAGGAGAATTCTGGATAACATCTTCACTGGCGCCATCGTTCACAACCCACCATTTTTGAGTTTTGGCTTTAGTTATCGCATCAGCGATAATTATTATATTTATTATCAAATTTTAAAATCTATGAAACTTACCATCGTTCACCAATCTCAGTATTCGCGGGGAGAATTGCTGCTGCGAACATTCTTTGGATTCTTCTACATTGTCATTCCGCACGCATTCTGTCTTTACTTTTTGGGCATATGGGCTGCGATTCTGCATATCATTACTTTTTTCTCCATCTTGTTTACGCAACGATATCCCAAAGCCAATTTCGATTACTTCCTGAAGTTCTTCCGCTGGCAACTCAGAGTCAACGCAAGAATGCTCAACCTTTCGGATGGCTATCCCGCATTTGGCCTGGATGCTACCGATGATAAAACGTCGCTGGAAGTTCCCTATCAAGAACATGTTCCATGGACAAAGGCTTTGCTCATTTTCTTTCTGGGCGTTTTTATACTGATTCCCCACATCCTTTGCCTGGTGCTTCTTTCCATCGGCGCCTGGTTTATGATTCTGTTCGGCTGGATTGCCGTTTTATTTACAGGCAATTATCCCGAAGGCATGCACCAATATATGGTTCGTTTTCTGCGCTGGAGTATGCGTGTGAATCTTTATCTCTATTTCATGTATCCGTACTATCCGCCGTTCAATGGCGATCCTGATACAGATGCAGGCAGCATCATGGATAAAATGGACTTTGCACCAGCTTCATAGCCACTGGCGAGAGTTACACTAACTCTCGTGCCTTTAAATAAAAATCGAAGGGTTCCAACATGATGTTGGAACCCTTCGATTTTTATATTTCGTTTAAAACTAAATGCTCGCCAAAAACAACTGAGGTGCAATACCGATCAGTACAACCAGTACACAAGTCAATGCCAGCATAAACTTGTCACCAGACGAAAGCGGCTCGTGCAATTCCGGATTGCCTTGTTTGAAATACATTGCAATGATCACACGGAAATAATAGTAAGCACTGATCGCTGCCATCAGGAGCGCAAAGATGACAAGCCAGAAAAGCTGACCTTGCATGATCGCGGCTTGAAGCACAAAGTACTTCGCCATGAAACCACCTGTAAGCGGGATACCAGCGAGCGAAAGTAAGAAAATCGTGGTTACGAAAGCCAGCACCGGTTCTTTTTTCGCAAGACCGTTGAAACCGTCGTAGGTATAATCTTTCAGTTTCATCAACACGGCAAACATACCGATAGTAGCCACGCTATACGCAACTGCATAGATGATGATACCCTGAGAAGCCACTGCATTATTAGAAAGGATCGCAAACAACATAAAACCGGCCTGCGCAATGGAAGAATAGGCCAGCATACGCTTTACACTTTGCTGGAATACCGCAGTGAGGTTACCAATAAACAATGTCAACGCAGTGATAATAGACAACACAATTGTCCAGTGGTTACTGATTCCACCAAATGTATTCTGGAACAAACGGATGAATGCATAGAATGCAGCAGATTTCACGATTGTGGCCATGAATGCCGTGAAAGGCGTTGGTGCACCATCGTAAACGTCCGGGGTCCAGGTGTGCATTGGTGCAGCGGAAACTTTAAAACCAAAAGCGATGATCAGGAAGATGATACCGGCAAGGCTCATTCCGTTTACAGAGCTCTGGTGAATGAAATCCATACGCGTCAGCTCGAAAGTACCCGTAGAGCCATACAACAAGGTAACGCCCATCATCAGGATACCCGTAGTAAATGCACCCATCAGGAAGTACTTCAATGCAGCTTCACTACTTTTCAGATTTTTCTTATCACTGCCCGCCAGGATATATTGCGGAATAGAAAGAATTTCAATACCAATAAATAAGATCAGAAGGTTGTTGTAGGACGAAAGCAGGTAAACGCCGGTGAGAATGAAGAATATGAGCGCAAAATACTCTGCCGTATGCGTACCGACTCTGGCAATATCTTTACCGGAAAGCAGCACATACAAGAAGGTACAACCCGTCATCAGCATATTAAACCACAAACCTTCGCGGCTGATGAGGATCATATTGTTGAACAGGAAAGTGAAGTTGCTGCCTTTTTTGGTAGCCATCACATCCCAGATATTTACACCGAGTAAAACCGCCAACAATAGCGCAGCAATCGTAATGATCGCTTTTTTGTCTTTCATCAGGATGCTGGAGAACATCATAATGACACCGAGTATTGTTGCAGCAATAATTGCCTTCATATCTTATCGAAAAAATTAAATTCTGTTTTTATTAATCTTGATCTTTGCGTTTCCGCCTTGCAAAACTTATCTAGCCACCAGGCTCATCATGCCGGAAGTCAAATCCAGCAATGGTTTCGGATATACACCGAGCACCAGGATGATTACGATAATTACCGCCAGACCAATTGTTTCATTCATCTTCAGATCACCTTTCACCGAAGGTTCCACCACTTCGCCATAAGCAACTTTCTGTATCATTGACAGTGTATAAACTGCACCGAAAATGATACCCAAACCTGCGATCACCATAAATGTGACGTGATATTCGCTTGCACTCTGGAACAATCCGTTAAAGAGCATAAACTCACCGATAAAACCATTAGTCAGTGGTAAAGCAATATTAGCAAGAGAGATAATCACCAGCGCGATTGCCATTTTCGGAGCCGCGGTTGCCATACCACCAAGCTTAGTCATATCGCGTGTACCCCAGCGGTTTTCAATCATGCTTACGATCAGCCACATACCGGTGATATTGATACCGTGGTTAAACATCTGCACCATCAACCCGTGTGTACCCGTTTCCGTTTGCGCAAAGGCCGCAGCACACATCAACCCCATGTGGGCGATGGATGAATAAGCCACCAGACGTTTGATATCTGTCTGAACAATTGCAATGCAGGAAGCATAAACGATACCGATAATGGAAAGCACAATTATTGTGTTTGACCAATAAGCAACGCCTTCCGGCAATACCGGCATCAACCAGCGAAGTACTGCATACAAACCCATTTTCACCATCAGGGCACTCAGAATGATCGTAACCGGAGTTGGCGATTGTTCGTAAGTATCAGGCTGCCAGGTATGGAACGGGAAGATCGGCATTTTGATCGCGAAAGCGATAAAGATGAGCCAGAACATCATATGCTGTTGCAATGGCGGCAATGCTCTACCGGAAGCAACGATATTTTCCCATGAATAAGGATTGGAAACGCCTGAGTTCAAAGAAAGATAGATAATACCAGCCAGCATCATCAAGCTGCCGACAAATGTATAAACGAAGAATTTAAACGTAACAGGAACGCGTTTTTCGCCACCCCAGCGAGAACAAAGAAAATAAACCGGAATCAGAGCAAGTTCCCAGAACACATAAAACAGAAGCGCATCATAAGCGAGGAATACACCAAGCAAACCAGTTTGCGACAAAAGCAGCAACCCATAAAATGCGTGCGGACTTTCTACGTCTTTGTTCCAGTTGCTGATAATAACCACCGGAAGAATGATGCCGGTCAGCAGACAGAGCATTGCGCTCATACCATCTGCATGCAGACTGATCTGCGTACCCAGCAATGGGATCCATGGCCTGCTCCAGGAAATTGGATCAGGAGTTGCCACAGAACTGAGATAAACGGTAAGGCCCAGAGTAATCAGAGAACCGGCGAGCGCCAGCCCTTTCGCGCCATTGCCTTTCACCAGGAATGTAAGAATCCCTGCAATCAGCGGTACGAGTATCAATAATATTAAGAGAATCATAATTGAGCTTATTGCAATGTTTGCAGTCGCTGTTATGCGTTTTATTAATTTAGTTTATAAATCCGAAAATACCGATCGCGAACAACAGGATCATGCCGAGTACCATCACAAAGATGTAGAACCCAACCTGGCCGCTTTGTATCATACGGATACGGTCACTGCCCAGTTTCACCAGTTTACCGACACCATTCACAATACCGTCGATACCCATTCTTTCAATCACACGGTCAGCAAAACGGGAGAAGGCTTCAATCGGACGAACGACAATTGCGTCATACAATTCATCCATGTACCACTTATTTTCCAGCACTTTAGCGAGACCTTTATTTTCGGCAAAGTTTGGTTTCTTGTTGGTCACATAACCGACAATCATCATAATCAGCGCCAGAACTGTAGAGATCCCCATGAGCATCCATTCAGTACCGTGTTCCAGATGATGACTTTCTGCGTTAGTCACCACTTTACTCAAGAAAGAACCGAGCATGTGATGTTCGCTCATTATTTCAGGTAAGCCAACATAACCACCGATGATAGAAAGAATTGCAAGAATCACCAATGGAATGGTAATTGCAGCCGGACTTTCATGTAAATGATGTTCTTGTTCGTGTGTACCGCGGAAACTACCTTCAAAAGTAAGCGTGTAAACGCGGAACATATAAAATGCAGTCATCATTGCTCCGAGTACACCGCAAGCCCATATAATCGGATTATTAGCGTAAGCAGAAGCTAAAATTTCATCTTTAGAAAAGAACCCAGAAAGGAATGGGAAACCTGAAATCGCCAGACAGCCGATTAAGAATGTCAGTTGCGTAATACGCATATGTTTTTTCAAACCGCCCATCTTACGGATATCCTGTTCGCCGCCCATTGCGTGAATAACGCTACCGGAACCAAGGAACAATAACGCTTTGAAGAAGGCGTGCGTCATTACGTGGAATACCGCAGTTGTATACGCACCGGCGCCAATAGCAATAAACATAAAGCCGAGTTGGCTCACTGTTGAATAGGCCAGTACCTTTTTAATATCGTATTGTTTCAGCGCAATCGATGCAGCAATCAAGGCTGTTGCTGTACCGATAATTGAAATGATATTCAAAGTAAATGGAGCCAGATTGTACAATACACCGCTGCGGGCAATCATATAAATACCAGCAGTTACCATCGTTGCAGCGTGGATGAGTGCAGATACCGGGGTTGGACCCGCCATCGCATCTGGCAACCAGGTGTATAATGGAATCTGCGCACTTTTACCTGTAGCACCGATGAAGAAACAGATTGCAATCCAGTTATAAGTACTTGAAGAAATGGCAACGTTTCCGCCTTTCAGCATCCCGAAGAAATCATTATAAGTAAGCGTACCGAAATTGTACAGCACCATCAGCATCCCTACCAGAAAACCGAGGTCACCGATGCGGTTCATCACGAATGCTTTCTTTGCAGCGTTGGTGTACTCACGTTTTTTAAACCAGAAACCAATCAGGAGGTAAGAACAAAGACCTACACCTTCCCAGCCAATAAACATGATCAGATAGTTGGCGCCAAGCACCAGCAGCAGCATAGAGAAAACGAAGAGATTGAGGTAAGCGAAATACTTGACCACGCCTTCATCGTCGTGCATGTAAGAAGTTGAATAAACATGTATCAGGAAACCGATACCTGTAATGATCAACAGAAATAAAGCAGAAAGGTTATCTACCTGAAACGCAAACGGTATGATCAATTTACCCGAATGGATAAACTCGAACAATGTCACCGTCTGTGATGCTCCGTCTTTCACTTCAAAGAAAATGCCCAGCGATACGGCAAATGAAGCCAGTACGGCAATGCTGCCGATAATTCCACCGGCCGCTTTAGGCAATTTTCTCCAACCAAGGCCATTGATCAGAAATCCAATCAAAGGAAATAATGGTACTAAGTAAACTAAGTTGATCATAACTATCAAAAGTCAAAAATCAAAAGTCAAAAGTCAAAAACACGGTGTTCCGACTTTTTAATTTTGAATTGTTTTAGTGTTTTAACCGGTTCAGAATATTGATATCTACCGAATGCACCTTACGATACATCAGTACAATAATGGCCAACCCCACTGCTACCTCTGCCGCTGCTACCACCATGATAAAGAATACCACGATCTGCGCGGAAGCATCATGCCACATTTTTGAAAAAGCTACCAGCAATAAATTCACGGCGTTCAGCATAAGCTCAATGCACATGAAAATGATAATGGCATTACGGCGCATCAGGGTACCAGCGATACCGATGCAGAACAAAGCCATGCTTAAGAATAAATAATATTGTATTGGCATATCTTAAAACTTGAAACTGTCAACAAAACATTTTCGCGCCGCTCTTAGTGAACGTCTTCGAATTTGTCTTCTTTTTTACCGATTACAATCGCACCGATCATTGCACTAAGGAACAGCACAGAGCTGATCTCAAATGGCAGTACATAATCACGGAATAATGTTTTACCTAAGTTTTTAATCAAACCGAGATCGTTGGACCCCTGCTCCATAACCGGTAAGGTTTTGGTAGCGGAAACCAGGGCAGAAAGCAGCACGAGGAACAAAATGCCACCGGATATGGCTCCGGCAAGCTGCACTAACCAGTTTTTCTGCGGCTCGGTATCTGAGTTCAGATTCATGAGCATGATCACGAACAGGAACAATACCATGATGGCACCGGCATATACAATGATATTTACAACGGCAAGAAACTGCGCGTTGAGCAATATATAATGGCCGGAAATGGCAAAAAATGTAAGGATGAGAAATAATACACTATTGATCGGGTTTCTGCTAAACACTACACCTAACGCACAACCGATAGCAATTGCAGACAGTACAATAAATAATATTTGCTGAATATCCATGTTATTGTGCGCTTTCTTGCTTTTTAGGATGAGGAATCAGCAAATCTTCTTTTTTGTAAATGAAATATTTGCGTGTATAGTTGGCCGGCATTACTGTTTCGCTCAGGTAGATCGCATCTTTCGGACAAGCTTCTTCGCAGAAACCGCAGAAAATGCAACGCAGCATATTGATCTCATATTTTGCAGCGTATTTTTCTTCACGATACAGATTTTCTTCGCCTGGTTTGCGTTCTGCAGCTTCCATTGTGATAGCTTCCGCAGGGCAAGCGAGGGCGCATAAACCACAAGCGGTACAACGCTCACGACCTTCCTCATCACGGTTCAGCACATGCAAACCACGAAATACAGGGCTAAACGGACGTTTTTGTTCCGGATAGCTTACTGTGGCCTTCTTCTTGAAAATGTGACCCAGCGTAATGCTCAGCCCTTTCATGATAGCAGGTATATAAATCTTTTCTCCGAAGGTCATCGGAGCACGATTTACTTGTACTGATCTATTAGTAAGTTGTTGCATTCTATATCTTGTCAAAAGTGAAAAATCAAAAACAATCTGTTTTGAATTATACTTTCTAAATTTTTACTTGTTAAATAACCAAAGGATCGCGGCACCGGTAATTACCATATTAAACAGCGCCAATGGAATCAATCCTTTCCAGCCAAGGTTCATCAGTTGATCGTAACGGAAGCGTGGAAGCGTCCAGCGAATAAACATGAAGAACAAGATGAAAGCAGTGATTTTCGCCATCAGCACGATTACGCAGATCAGCGCAAATACGATTGCATTGGTATGCGCCGCTACCCAATCCATACCTGGGAAGTTGTAGCTGCCCCAGAACAATGTAACCATTACCGCAGAACTGATAAACATGTTGATGTATTCAGCAAAGAGATAAAGACCGAGTTTCATGGAAGAATATTCCTGGTGGTAACCCATGTTCAGCTCACTCTCACATTCTGGCAAGTCAAACGGAGCACGGTTCAGCTCTGCGAAAGCACAAACCATAAATATGAAAAAGCCCAGCGGTTGTTTAAACACATTCCAGGTCAGCCAATGACCGTCCCAGAAGCCATGTTGCTGCTGTGCAATTTCACGCATGCTCAGCGAGCCGCTCATCATCAGCAATGCAATCAGGCTAAGGCCCATCGCCAGTTCGTAAGAAATGGACTGTGATGCAGAACGGATACTACTTAAAAGGGAGAATTTATTGTTGGAAGCCCAGCCACCCAGCATGATACCGTATACACCCACACTCACAACACCAAAAACAAACAGGATACCAATATTGATGTCTGCAACCTGCAGGCTGATTACATTACCTGCAGCTGTATGGATATCTGGCCCCCACGGAATTACCGCACTGGTCATCAGCGCTGTTACCATGAAAAGAAATGGACCGAGAATGAAAATGGTTCTGGTAGAACCTTCCGGGATGATCTCTTCTTTGAAAAAGAGTTTACCGCCGTCGGCCAAAGGCTGGAGTAAACCCATAAAGCCGGCGCGGTTCGGACCAAGACGGTCCTGCATGATCGCGGCTACTTTACGTTCGCCCCACGTGGCATAAGCTGCCACGCCAAATGATACTAATACTATGACAAGTATCAGCACACTTTTCTCCAATAAAAATGACCAATCTATTTGCAATAACAGCATAATGGCGCAAAAGTAATTAGTTCGTTAAAAATTTAGTAGTTCTTTTTGTTCCTATACGACAATCAATCTATTCGCCGAGTTTACCGATCTGTTTCATCGTTCCGGTCGACTGATTTGGTAAAAAGTCATCGGAATGTGCCGGACCTTCGATCTGAGAAAGATCAATTTCGGGACGGTTAACATCGCTAATTTTATGAATATCAAGCAATAACTTCGGATCTTTACCGATTACATCGTTAATCAGCTTCGGCTGACCATTCACTGCATTTACGTAGTGACCTTGTGAAATAACGCTGTGACGGTTTACTTTGGTCGGACCTTCAATCACCCAGTCTTTTGTTTCTTTCTTCTCGAAACGACAAGTATTACAGATCCAGGCTGTTTTTCCGTTTTCCAGACTTTCTACTTCTCCATATTCATCTTTACGGGCGGTAACGCGGAATACTTCGTCACCACGCATCCACAAACGAACGCGACCGGAACAGGTCGGACAATCGCGGTGTGCATCTACTGGCTTGGTAAACCAAACACGGTTTTTAAAACGGAATGTTTTATCTGTCAATGCACCTACCGGACAAACATCAATGACGTTACCGATAAATTCATTGTCGAGTGCTTTGCCAATGCAGGTACTGATCGCTGAATGATCACCGCGGTCCAGAACGCCGTGTTCACGTTTGTCTGTGAGTTGGTTTGCTGTATAAACGCAACGGTAACACAGGATACAGCGTGTCATATGCAGCTGAATGTATGGACCGATGTCTTCTTTTTCGAACGTACGACGTTTGAAATCGTAACGTGTGCTGGCTGCGCCATGCTCATAGCTGAGGTTTTGCAGATCGCACTCCCCTGCCTGGTCACATACCGGACAATCTAACGGATGGTTCAACAGCAAAAATTCTGTAACGCCTTTACGGGCATCCAGTACTTTGTCTGAAGTAATGCTTTTTACTTCCATCCCGTCCATCACCGTAGTACGACAGCTGGCTACGAGTTTCGGCATTGGACGCGGATCTTTTTCCGAGCCTTTGCTTACTTCCACCAGACAAGTGCGGCATTTACCACCACTGCCTTCCAGCTTGCTGTAATAGCACATGGTTGGCGGCACCACATCTCCCCCTATCAATCGTGCTGCCTGCACAATCGTCGTTCCCGGAGCTACTTCTACGGTAATATTATCTATTGTTACTTTAAACTTCTGATCACTCATTGTGACTAATTTTTTCTCGCAACGCCTATTATTTTACAACCTTAATTGTTGCGTATTAATAACTCTCTTTATACCGTTCTTTAAAAGTGCTTCATTAAAATTGACCAGTAATCCCAATTTTAAATCCGCGAGCCTTAAGTAAGTCAACACCTGCTTAAAATGTACATCTTCTAACTTCGAAATACTCTTAAGCTCGATCAACACGCTACCCTCTACAATAACATCCGCTCTAAACCCTGCATCCAGGTTCACACCATCATGAATCAGCAGTATCGGACATTGTCTTACAAACGAAATATTCCTTTTATTCAATTCGTAACACAACACTTGCTCATAAGCACTTTCAAACAACCCTGGACCATAACGTCTATGTATCTCAAAACATATGTCCAGAACAATAGCAGCAATATCATTTTCAAAATCCATATCTCATGCCTCGCAATCTTCGTGCCGTTGCGAACGCCGTGAGAGAATTTTTGATCGCTACGCGACCACTTCGCGAGGATCAGCGTAATGTGCAATCCCGTAGTTTCTCGTTTGAGATTCCTCCGGATTGAGCACATGCCATTCGAATTCGTCGCGGAAGTGGCGGATGGCTGCTGCTACTGGCCATGCTGCGGCGTCGCCGAGCGGACAGATTGTGTTGCCCTCGATGCGGCGCTGGATATCCCAGAGCAGATCAATGTCGCTCATCTTACCTTTTCCGTATTCAATGTTCTTCAGGATTTTGTACATCCAGCCCGTTCCTTCACGGCATGGACTACATTGTCCGCAACTTTCGTGATTGTAAAAGTGCGCCAGGCTCATGGTATGACGAACCACGCACTGGTCTTCATCCAGCACAATAAATCCGCCGGAACCAAGCATAGTACCTGTTGCAAAACCACCGTCAGAAAGACTTTCATAGTTCATGTAACGCGTTTCACCTTTTGCTGTTTTGAACAACAGATTAGCTGGAACGATCGGAACAGATGAACCACCCGGAATACATGCTTTCAGGCGTTTTCCGTTTGGAATGCCGCCACAGTATTCATCACTATAAATAAATTCTTCTACAGAAAGATCGAAATTGATTTCGTAAACGCCCGGTTTATTGATATTACCACAAGCAGAGATCAGTTTGGTACCCGTAGATCTTCCAACCCCGATTTTACCATACTCTTCGCCGCCCATATTGATAATAGGCACTACAGCAGCTAACGTTTCTACGTTATTTACCACCGTCGGGCGCATCCACAAACCTTGCACTGCCGGGAATGGCGGCTTCAGGCGCGGATTACCACGTTTACCTTCCAGACTTTCAATCAACGCTGTTTCTTCACCGCAGATATAAGCACCGCCACCGCGTTGTACATAGATTTCGCAATCGAAACCCGTACCAAGGATGTTTTTACCGAGCCAGCCGTTTGCCTTTGCTTCAGCAATTGCCTCTTCCAGAATATCCGGAATCCAGGCGTATTCACCGCGGATATAAATATAAGTAGCGCTAGAACCGAGTGCAAAGGAAGAAATAATCAAACCTTCAATGAGCAGATGCGGAATAAATTCCATCAGGTAACGGTCTTTAAATGTACCCGGCTCAGATTCATCGGCATTACATACAAGGTGACGAGGCACGCCTTCCGGCTTTGCGAGGAAGCTCCATTTCATACCAGTCGGAAAACCCGCACCACCACGACCACGCAGGCCGCTCTTCTTCACTTCTTCCACGATCTCGTCCGGAGTCATCTTCAACGCCTTCTCTACCGCCGTATAACCACCGTTTTTTCTCCAGGTGTCATAATAGCGGATGCCCTCTATATGTGCTTTATCTAATAAAAGTTTTACAGCCATTGTATCTCAAAATTAAAAGTCCGCGAATGATCAGACAGACTTTCGATTGATTATATTTTCTTCAAAATGCTTTATCAGCAGGCGTTTGCACACCACGCTAATTTTAATTTTTTGCTGCCGCTTTCAGATCTTCAATCAGCGCATCTACTTTTTCGATGGTCAGATTTTCTTTGAAGAACTTACCCAACTGCATCATTGGTGCATATCCGCAAGCGCCGAGACATTCCGCCGGCTTCAGCGTAAACAGGCCATCAGGGGTAGTTTCACCAGCCTGAATGCCCAGTTTGTTCTTGATATGATCAATGATCTGATCGCTGCCGCGCAACATACACGGACCGGTCTGACATACTTCCAGTACGTATTTACCTACTGGTTTCATGTTAAACATTGTGTAGAATGTTGCTACTTCATAAACCTCAATCGGGTTAATGTGCAACAGTTCTGCCACATAGTCCATCACCGGAACATCCAGCCATCCGCCAAATTCTTCCTGCGCGATGTGTAAAAGAGGAATCAATGCACTTTTCTGCTTTCCTTCCGGATAGCGGGCAATGATCTCGTTTACTTTATTCAGTTTTTCTTGCGAAAATTTCATTGTCTCAATTTATCAATTTGGCAATTCGACAATAGCGAATGCCACATTATCGAATTAATTAACCGTCCAGCTCGCCTGCAATCAGATTCAGACTACTCAGCGCAATGATTGCGTCACTGAGCAGACCGTCTTTTACGATTTCAGGATATACCTGATAGTAAATAAAGCAAGGACGACGGAAATGCAAACGGTATGGAGAACGGCCACCATCGCTGATCAGGTAGTAACCCAATTCGCCGTTGGCACCTTCTACTGCATTGTAAATTTCACCCGGAAGAATATTTACTTCACCCATAATGATCTTAAAGTGATAGATCAGGGCTTCCATTTTGGTGTAAACATCTTTCTTTTCCGGCAGGTAAAAATCAGGTACGTCTGCGTGGTAAACCGTAGGATCCAATTCTTGAATCTTTTCGATTGCCTGCGCAATGATGTTATAACTCTCCCACATTTCTGCGTTACGTACGAGGAAACGATCGTACACATCACCAGTAGTACCTACAGGAATATTGAATTTGAAATCTTCGTAAGAACTGTATGGTGTTGCTACGCGAACATCATAGTCTATACCCGCCGCGCGCAGGTTTGGACCAGTAACGCTATAGTTAAGCGCCATCTCACGACTGAGCGGACCTGCGCCAATGGTGCGGTCCATGAAGATACGGTTGCGATTCAGCAGGTTTTCAAACTCTTCCAGAGCTTTCGGGAAAAGCTTCATAAACTCTGCAAGTTTCGCCCATGCAGTATCTGTGAAGTTGCGTTCAAAACCACCAAAACGACCAATGTTAGTCGTCAGACGGGAACCACAAACCTCTTCATATATTTCATAAATGCGTTCGCGATATTGGAACACATAAGTAAACGCAGTCAACGCACCAGTATCTACACCGATTACAGAGTTACACACAAGGTGATCTGCAATACGCGCCAGCTCCATGATGATCACACGCAGATAGTCTACGCGTTTCGGCATCGTCAGTCCCAGCAGTTTCTCTACAGTCATGTGCCAGCCAAGGTTGTTGATTGGCGCAGAACAGTAGTTCAGACGGTCTGTGAGTGGTGTTACCTGATAATACGGGCGACGTTCCGCGATTTTTTCAAATGCACGGTGGATATAACCGATAGTCGGAGTTGTTTCCAGCACTCTTTCACCGTCGATTTCCATGATATTCTGGAATACACCGTGGGTTGCAGGGTGTGTAGGCCCTACGTTAAGTGTGGTAGTCTGTTTCTGCAGCGATTCTTCTGCGAGCTTTATATGATGTTGTTCACTCATTTCTTAAACCCCTTTCCGGAGCTTTAAGCAGTTAACAATTTGAATTAGTCTTGATTTACCGGAGCAGCAATAGTACCGCCGCGGCCAAACATTTCATCGTCTTTATCCGTACGCTTCGGATCTTCCAGCGTGTATTGTTTACGCATCGGGAAGTAATCCATCTCATCCACATTCAGAATGCGGGTGAGGTTTGGATGGCCAAGGAAATTGAACCCGAAGAAATCATAAGTTTCGCGTTCCATCCAGTTGGCTCCTTTAAACAATTGCGTCGCTGTAAATACGTCTGGCTTTACTTCCGGAACATATACTTTCAGGCGGAAGCGCGCATTGTCCACCAGATTATGCAAATGATAAACCACACAAAGTTCTTCGTCCTTACGATCCGGATAATGTACTCCGGTAAGGTCTGTCAGAAAACGGAAACGCAGTTCCTCGTCATCGTACAGGAACTGCATTACTTTCAGGTTCATTTCTGCCGGCGCTTTTACAGTGAGTAAGCCAAATTGCTCATCCCACTCAGTAAGCTGTTCGCCAAACTTAGCGATCAGCCGGTCTTTGATATGTTCGTTGGTCAATGCCATCTTAATTTGAAAATTGAGCAATTTGAGAATGCCTATACTAATCAATTAACCGCATTCCTCTCATTACCGCATTAATTATTGAATTCCGTAGCTAGTCATTAACTGCTTGTATTCATCACCATTTCTGCGACGCAGGCTTTCGTTTTCCACGAGTTCCTGCAAACGGAGCACACCTTCCAGAATGCCTTCCGGACGCGGAGGACAGCCTGGCACATAAACATCAACCGGAATTACCTGATCAATGCCCTGCAGTACAGAATAAGAGTCGAAAATACCACCGGTACAAGCACATGCTCCGATCGCAATTACCCAACGGGGCTCTGCCATCTGAAGATATACCTGACGTAAGATCGGCGCCATTTTCTTGGCAATGGTTCCTGCAACAAGCAACATATCGCACTGACGCGGGGTGAAACCCATACGTTCAGAACCGAAACGTGCCAGATCGTAGTTGGCACCCATAGTCGCCATAAACTCGATACCGCAGCAAGAGGTAGCAAACGGCAAAGGCCAGAGCGAATTCGCACGAGCCAATGTGATTGCCTTTTCAAACTTGGTAGCCATAAAACCTTCACCCATTACGGATTCAGGCAAGTCTACCAGCTTTACTTTACTATTCGTATTATATTGAACCGGACGAGGCATAATTTAATTTTTGATTTGTGATTGAGGATTTGTGATTGACACTCATTCCTCAAGCTTGTGTTATTTAGATTGCTGTTTTTCTATTCACTTTTCATGTTCACGTTGCAGCGACCATCTATTATTATGATTGAAGATTGATGATTGACCCATACATCACTAAAGCCCTTCGCGTTCAACCCCAACTCCCTGATCTTCCTTTTATTTTTGAATTGAGTATTTAATATCGATGAGCACAATCGCCAATCACCAATAAAAAATCTCCAATAGTTAGTCTTCCCATTTCAAGGCACCTTTCTTGAGGATGTAGATAAATCCACAAAGGAAGAAACCCACAAACATCAATACGGCGAGAAAACCTTCCTGTCCCAGCTCTCTGAAATTTACCGCATATGGATAGAAGAAGATTACTTCCACATCAAACAGCACAAACAGAATCGCTACCAGGAAGTATTTTACACTCATCGGCTGACGGGCGTTACCTACAGAAGGAATACCACTTTCGAAGTTGATGAGTTTATCTTTTGTTCTCCTTTTTGGCCCGAGCAGGTGTGTTGCTCCCATCATAATTCCCACAAAGCCGACCGCAATGAGCAATTGCAATGCAATTGGCAAATAGTTAAATGGCGTGTTTTGTTCTGCCGCGAGTAAAAGAAAGTTCATAAATATTATTGTACCCCGAAGAGTTTAGGACATACAAAATTACGGGTACTTCACGAATTTGCAAGGCTTACTTAGATAATTATCATTAAGGTATATTAATTGTTTCGTAACCCTTTTTCGCCTCACAATTAATATATTTTTTAAAAACTGTTTTTAAATTCTAATATTTCTTCGAAAAACATAAATATTAGAATTTTATTTAAAAATATCCTCTATTGTTCATTTCTGATACAGAAGATATTCAGTTGCACGTCGTAGAAATCACTGCGCTTTTCGATCTGAAGAGGATGCTCGTATACATTAGCCGCTTCTTTTATATAAAAGCCAAATCCATTGTCAGAAAGCAAACCCAACATCTCTGCCAATTCATGCGCCTGGTTAAAATTACCATGATATTCAATAAACAGGTTGCTTACGTTCCGGATGGTTTCGGCCACATCCATAATAACTTTGTACTCAACGCCCTCAATGTCAACCTTCAGAAAATCAACTGGCTGCTGCAATACTTCTTTAAGCCGCACTGCTCTGATTTCACTTGTGTTAGACGCTGCGGATTCCGAGATTTTACTAGCTTGACTTCCTTTATTTTCGAAATAAAGCATTTCATTTTTATTCCAGATTGCTTCCTGGCGAATCGTTACATCTTTAAGATTAAAGTTGGCCACATTCTCACGAAGTAATGCACAGTTGGTCGCATCAGGCTCAAAAGCGGTAATCTGCGCATCCGGAAATAAGCGTTTCAGGTATAAAACACTGATGCCGATATTCGCACCGCAATCCACAATAACAGGTTTCGCGGGAAGCTTCTGAAGGTATACCTCTTCTACATAAATTTCTGTAAGCGCATGCAGCAGCTCCGGGCCATTGATGAAAGCCACTTTTCCGCCTTCCATCTGATGGTAATTCTTTTGCCCCTTCGGAAGATGTTTCAGCTTTTTTATCACAAACCAGTTAAGGCCAGCCGCTTTCATCCTGCCTTGCAGTTCTTTTTTGCGCTCCGTTCTTAATGCCCTGGCGTGTAAAACCTGCTTCATTAACTTTTGAAAACCCATGTGTGCGTTTACAGTTTGCGCAAATCTAATGAAGCCTTTCTTATTTAGGTATTGTGATATAATTATATCCAAATGGCAGGCAAGCACTAATTAACAAGAATACTTAGATTTGTTCGCAGAATATTGATCAATGCCACTTATATCTATTTGTGTTCCTGCCTACAAAAGACCTCATTATCTGAAACGCCTGCTGGACAGTATTACGATCCAAACGTTTAAAAATTTTGAGATTATCCTTACAGATGACAGCGATACAGATATTGTAATCGAAACCATAAAACCATACAATAATCTTCCGATAAAATATTTCCGGAACACACCAGCGCTGGGAACACCTGAGAACTGGAATGCAGCAATTTCCCGGGCAGAAAGCGAATGGATCAAAATCATGCACGATGATGACTGGTTTAGCGGTCCTGATAGTTTGCAAGAATTCGCTGACGCCATTCAGCAGCATCCCGGGAGCTCCTTTTTCTTTTCCGCCTACACCAATATTTTCGAAGACCAAAACAACCGACTCGAACAGATACGGTTAAAACCAGCAGACGAAAAAAGCCTGAAGGACAATCTATTATATCTTTTCCGAATGAATTATATTGGCAACCCCAGCTGTACACTTTACCGGAAAAATGAACTGCGTTACGATAAAACATTTGCCTGGGTTGTAGACTTTGAATTTTACATCCGATACCTGACAGCCACGGGAAATAAGTTTACTTATATTGATAAATCGTTAGTCAATGTGGGCATGAACGCCTCGCAGGTGACCAAATCTACTTTTCGCGTAAGCAAAGTGGAAGTGCCTGAAAACCATACGATGCTAACCAATTTTGGCTTTAAAAGCCTGAAAAACATCTATGTGTATGATTATTTCTGGCGAATGTACCGGAATCTGAAAATCCGGGATATGGCACAAATTGCAGAAAATGGGTACAACGGTCCGGTGCCGCCTGCACTGGAAAGCATGATTGCCTGGCAGAAAAAATTTCCGCTGTCATTACTTCGCTTTGGCCCTTTTTCCAAATCGCTGATGTTTCTGCATTACCTTACTCATTCATCTGCAATCACCGAACTACCGCGGCAAGAGCATCGATGAAACTTCTGATTCTCAGATTTTGCGTATTTTGCCCGTGAAAACTCTTCTAATGGTAGTTGGCAATGGGATGATCGCCCGGAAGTTCCGGAATTACGAGCATCAGGATCATTTCATAATTTTTGCATCAGGCGTTTCCAATTCTAAAAATACAGATCAAAACCAGTATCTGCGCGAGCGGGAACTATTGGCTGCTACCATTCAGCAAAATCCACAGAAAAGACTTTTATACTTCAGCACCTGCAGTGTTTACGATCCGGCGGAGGAACATTCACTGTATGTAAAACATAAAAAGGAAATGGAAGCATTGATTATGGCTTCGCAAATTCCTTATCTGATTTTAAGAACCTCCAATGTGGTAGGTAATGGTGGAAATCCGAATACCATATTTAACTATTTCATACACAATATAAATAACGATATTCATTTCGATCTTTGGGCAAATGCCGGTCGTAATTTTATTGATGCCGACGATCTATTCGCAATTACTGACTATGTGCTGCAAGAAGGGCTTTTTCAGAATCAGATTCTGAACGTTGCCAATCCGTTGAGTATTTCGGTAAAATCAATTGTGCATGAAATGGAAGATTTTCTGGACCACAAAGCGAATTATACATTGGTAGAAAAAGGAAGCAGCCCTATAATTGATCTCTCGGCAATGATGCCAATCGCGGAAGCACTTCAGATTAATTTTGGCGCAGCTTATTTGAGTAGCCTTATAAAAAAATATTACCGGAACGCATGACCCACCAAACTGCTGTTGTAAAACGAAATATAGAACTGCTGCTGATGTTCCCGCTTGTTTTGCTGGGAAAATTGGCGGGCAAGCTGTTCAAACTTAATACGCAGCACGATCTTTTTCTTTTTTATCGCTGCGCAGAAATCGGCGGCGCAACGAAGGTCAATGCAGATATTGCGGAATGTATGAAAGACCGCAAACCACTGGTCATTTTCACTAAAAAAGGTAAGGACGATAAATTCAGGGACCGGTTTACTATTGAAGGTGTTCGGGTGCTGGATCTGCATAAATACCTGGACAACAAATATCTGTACTTTTTAAATTTCTTTTTCCGTGGTGTTTTTGCTGCATGGATTAACGCAGCAGAAAACCCGGTTGTCTTTGGCGGAGAGTGCATCTATTTCTACAAAATATTACCACATCTGCGGAAAAAAGTAAGAACGGTAGAGCTCTGCCACGTCAATCGCTGGTATGAATACAGTCGGGCCTTTATTAAATACATGGATGTTCGAATCGCCAGCACACCACAGGTAAAACGCGATCTGGAGGCTATTTATCAACGAGACCATATTGCACAACATTACTTTGACCGCCTGAAATTTGTAGACAACAAGATTGATGTCCCGTCTGCGCCAACAATCAATGATCATCCAGTGCTGGAAGTCGTTTTTATTGGCCGCGGCCATCCGCAAAAAAGAGTGCACCTAATTGCTGCGACTGCCCAACAACTACACGCACAACAAAAACCAGTTCATTTTTCATTTGTGGGCGATGTAGAAAATCTGATTCCTGCCGAAGTGCAGGAATACGCTGTTTTATATGGCAATGTAAGAGATCCCAAAAAAATGGAAGAGATCTATGCGCAATCTGATGTATTAATTCTTACTTCTGCGTTTGAGGGGCTTCCGATTGTAGTAATGGAATCTATGGCCAGAGGAAAAGTCGTATTATCTACGGCCGTGGATGGCATTCCTGATTACGTGCACCATTTGGGCAATGGGTTACTGATTTATGCAAAAGAAGAAGAAAAAATTGTAGCTGAAGCGGTAGAATTGCTGGATTTTTTAGTCGCCAATCCAGAAAAAAGAAAAGCAATGGGATTGCGAGCTTATGAATTTGCGAAGGACCATTTTAGCAGCGAAACGTTTTCCAATGCCTACCGCGACTTTTTAACGAACCCGGGAAAACCAATATAGGACCGGAATAAAATGAAATAATCAGGTTTATGGGAATTGTTTTCCGTCAATCAATAAAAACTACAATCGTCACATTTGTTGGTGCGCTGCTTGGTGCACTGACCATTTTCTTCAGTACCTATATCTTCAAGGATGATCTTCAGAAGCTGGGGTTCACCCGCACATTCATCAATATCGCGGCGATTGTCCAGTTTGTTATTCTTGGGGGCGTTGGCCCATTGATTCAGACCTACACACAACGGTATCCGGAGAAAGGTGATCTCCGCAGAAAAACGTTGATTACTGTTTGCTCAATGGTTCCATTACTTGCGCTTTTTCTTTTTTATATCCCTTATCATTTCCTGAAAACAGAGATCACGCATTTTTACCAGCAAGAAGACCAACCTTATATTACACGCTACTACTACCTGATGGTGCCCCTGGTACTGGCCTGGGCATTTATGACGCTTTACGAGTCTTATCTCGTTGCAATGCACAAAGTAGCTGCGGCAAGTCTGATGCGCGAAGTCATATTGCGGCTGTTAAACCTGATCGTACTCTTTTTGTTTTATCTCAAGCTGTTCTCTTTCGACACATTTGTGTTGCTGAGCATCGGTATTTATTTTATTCCGTCACTGATACTATTAGTTGTTTCTGTACGGACAAAAGGTTTTGGTTATTCGTTTCAATTTAACTCGTTCACGAAGGCCGACTATAAAGAACTGGCACATTTTGCCTGGTATCATCTTTTGATGGGCGTGCCATTTTTTGTGATGGGTTTTTCCGATTCCCTGATGCTGGCTATGCTTGATAAAAGCGGGATGGCATCGGTACCTATTTATACAAACGCGGTTTTTATTACGACGATTATGACCATCCCGTACCGCGCTATGTCGGTCGCTGCATTTCCTACGCTCAACCAGGCATATATAGAAAATGACAGCGCTAAAGTGAATGATCTTTTTCACCGTTCTGGTATCAATATTTTAATTGTGGCCGTTGCGATGTTCTTAATCATTGGCGGAAATCTGCCAAATGCCGTAGCCATTTTACCTGCAGGAAAAGGTTACGAAGCAATAACTCCGTTGGTTTTAATACTAATGATCGGCAGGCTTATAGATATGGGCACCGGGTTGAATAATGAACTGATCAGCATCTCGAAGCTTTACAAGTTTAACTTCCGGATTTCGGTGCTATTGGTGGTACTTATGCTTTCGCTCAACTGGCTTTGGATTCCGAAATACAGCTTTTATGGAGCAGCCTGGGCATCCACGATTGCACTGGCGATTTTCAATATTGCAAAAGTGATTTTCCTTTGGGTAAAAATGAAACTGCATCCGTTTACCAACAGAAGCTGGCTGGTACTTCTGGCTGGCGCTGTTACGGCGATCGCTGCATTTGGAATACCTCATTTCCGGAATATATGGGCTGATATTTTTGTGCGGACCACCGTCGTGATCATTATCTATACGGCGCTGCTTATCTATTTCAAACCATCTCCGGATCTTTCTAATTACCTTGGTTCCATCCGAAAAAACAAACGCCTATTCTAATCCATTTGTAAAAAAATTTAGAATTAATAGAGACCGTTATTTATTACCCAAACTTATTATTTTCTTTAGGTGTCATTTCTGAAAGGAAGGAATGATACTTCTTATGTCCGGCCAACACACACGCACTTCTAATCGTCTATATATTTTGTCGGTTTGTCTACTAAAATCACACTATAGTAAATAATCTAATATTTTTGTTAAATTTCAGGACCATTCCTTTTTATGAATAATCTATACCGTAGGGCGCGCCTTTATGTTACCCTGTTTTTACTGGTGCTTTTTTCCGCCACAAAAACGAATGCCACACACATTTTTGGAGGAGAGCTTTACTATGGCAATATTTCGGGCAACCAATATCAGGTGACCCTTGTTCTCTATGGTGACTGTGCCGGTTCTGCATTCCCAAGCCTGCAAGGTGCCACGCCAACAGTTTTTGTGTACAATGGCGCTTCGCTTTACCAGACTTTGACGCTTAACCAAAGCGGACCAGGCGTTGAGGTGACTCCGGTATGTCCCAGCCAGGCAGGCAGCACTACCTGTACCAATCCGATTTTCGCGGTACCCGGCGTAAAAAGATATATTTATACGGCAACTACACTATTAAGTGGTCCTTCGGCAAACTGGCGTTTTAATTTTGATGGAGCAACTGGCCCGGTAAACCAGGCTGGACGAAGCAATACAATTACCAATATCGTAAACCCAGGCAACTCAACGGTAGCGCTAGAAGCAACATTGAATAATACAGTAGGTGTTAACTCTTCTCCGACTTATACAACCGTTCCAACACCCTTTTTCTGTCTGAACAAACCGGCAAACTATAACCCGGGCGCCGTAGATCCCAATGCAGACAGCTTGTCTTTTGCATTGGTACCAGGCCTGCTTGCAGGTGGCGGCACGGTTACTTATGTAGCGGGTTACTCAGGCACAAATCCACTGGCAACAGCAGCCGGAACATTTTCTTTCAGCAGTACAAACGGTCAGCTTGCGTTTACGCCTAATATGGTGCAGACTTCAACAGTGGTGTACAAAATTACTGAAACCAGAAATGGAGTTGTGGTTGGTACCAGTATGCGTGAAATGAACTTTATTGTACTCAACAACTGTAACAATAACCCGCCGAGTGGCTCAGTTACTTCATCTGTTGGCGGTAATGTGGTAGACACGACCGCCGTTACGGTTTGTCAGTCGCAGGGACTATTTACATTTAGCCTGAGCGCAACCGATCCCGACAATAACAACATTACCATGAGCTGGGCGGGGCTGCCTGCCGGTTCCACTTTTACGGTGATCAACAATGGTACGACCAACCCAACAGGGACTTTCTCCTGGAATGTAAACGGCGTAGCACCGGGTGTCTACAACTTTTTTATCACTTATATCGACGATGGTTGTCCGCTCTCGAGCAAACAAACATTGGCTTATACCATTACCGTATTGCCAAATCCGACAATGACCTTTGCAATCGTAACACCAGCTACCTGTACCAAAAAAGCCGTGTTTACCGTAACGCCGAGTGTCATTCCGAGTCCCTGGGTAGTAACTGTAAAACAAGGCACAACTACGCTGATCACCCGGACAAACGTTACCGGCACAATCACCGACAGTCTAGCACCGGGCACTTATGTATTTACTATTAAAAATGCGAACAGCTGTTTTAAGGATACGACGATCACGATAGATCCGCCACCTCTCATTACGGCTTCCGCGGTTTTAACCAATCCATTATGTAACGGTATTAATAACGGCAGTGTAGTACTTACCGGCGGCGGTGGCGTACCGCCATTCCTCTACGCACTTGGCACAGGCGCATACAGCAGTAACAATACTTTCACCAGCTTAACGGCAGGTCCTTATACCTTCCATATCCAGGATGCTAATAACTGCGTTAAGGACACGATTATAACTTTGATTGACCCGAATCCGATCTATTCAACCGTAACATTATCGAAGCCCCCTTGTAACCATTTTCAGAACGGTGTGATTTCGGTAAGCGCATTTAATGGTACTGCACCCTATTCTTATGCATTAGGATCAGGTGCATTCGGTCCGTCCGGAACATTTACGGGACTGTATTCCGGCACTTACACGGTTCATATTCAGGACACCAAAGGTTGTCTCAAAGACACAGTTATTATATTGCCAGATTCCGTGAAAATTCAAGGTACGGCAGTAGTAACAACCATTTTGTGTAACAACGACAACAATGGCGCGGTAACAATCAATGCAACTGGCGCATATCCACCATACACTTACGCAATGGGCACGGGCACATTTGGTACAACCAATACGTTCGGCACACTCACTTCCGGCACCTATACATTCCATGTGCTTGATACTGCGCTGTGTTATTTCGATACAACAATCACGCTCGCCAACCCAACCCCTGTAGCAGTTATGATTGCTAAAACTGACGTGCTTTGCAATGGAACCGCAACCGGAACGGTAACAGTAACCGGCGGCGGCGGTACGCCAGGCTATACATATGCAAACGGTACCGGTGCTTTTGGCAGCAGCGGCACTTTCACCGGACTTTTAGTTGGCGCTTATACGTTCCATGTAAAAGATACAAACGGGTGTACTAAAGACACGACATTCAATATTACAGAACCTGCTATTTTAGGAATGACTGTTGCTACAGACACTCCAAGCTGTAACGGTTCAGCCAACGGTGCATTTACAATCACAGGTTCTGGCGGTACTACACCTTATTCTTATGCAATAGGAACTAGCCCATTCACACCGTCTAATAATTTCCCTGGTCTCGCAGCCGGCACTTTTGATCTGCATATCAAAGATGCCAACGGTTGTACGCACGACACCACTATCACACTTGTGCAGCCGACACCAATTGGCGTTTCGGCCGGTGTGAAAAATTCAACCTGTTCTACACTTGCAAACGGTAAAGTAACACTCACAGCAAGCGGCGGCGTATCTCCTTATACCTATGCCAACGGCACTGGCGCGTATGGCACATCTAATATTTTCACTCCATTGGCCGCCGGTACTTATACATTCCATATCAAAGACACCAAAGGCTGTATCAAAGACACAACTTTTGCTATTATTGACACCATATTCGTGACAGGAACAGTTACCGTTACCGACGCAACCTGTAACAACACAGCGAACGGCAGCATCTCTGTAGTCCCTGGTGGAGGTCTTAGTCCTTATACTTACGCAATAAATACCGGCACTTATGGCGCCAGCGGCACTTTCAGTAATTTACTGGCAGGCAGCTATACGGTTCATGTAAAAGATGCAAATGGCTGTATTCACGACTCTACAGTTCAACTCAATCAACCTACACCAATTGTTCCGTCAGTAGTAGTTACACAACCACTTTGTAATGGTGGCGCAAACGGGTCTATCAATATAGCTGCAACCGGAGGCACCCCAACTTATACCTATGCACTGGGCACTGGTTCTTACGGCGCAACAAATAACTTCACCGGCCTTACAGCAGGTACTTATACTTTACATGTAAAAGACGCGGCAAACTGCATTCATGATACATCAGTGATCGTTGGTCAGCCAACGCCACTGGCATTTACAGCCCTAGCCATTTCCAACAATCTTTGTAATGGCGATGCAACCGGCCAGGTAACGGTTACCGCAACCGGTGCCACGCCACCTTATTCCTATGCTGCCGATGGCAATGCCTTCCAATCCTCAGGCGTATTAACCAATATGCTTGCGGGCACACATATCATCCACATCAAGGACAATAATGGTTGCACTAAAGATTCTACTGTAACTATTACCCAACCTGATCCTGTATTTATTTCAGCTATACTGAAAATGCCAACCTGTGAAGGATATCCTGATGGCGCAATCAGTGTAGCCGGCGTTGGTGGAACTGCACCCTACCAATACGCAATCGGCACCGGAAGCTTTGGCAACTCAGGTTATTTCCCGGGTCTGGTAGAAGGAACTTACGTAATGCATATCAAAGATGCACATAGCTGTACGCACGACACATCTGTAACGCTGGTAGGCTATCCACATATCATATACGACGATGTGATTGTAAAAGGCGTGAGCTGTTTCGGAGATAAAGATGGTTCGATCACTTTCAATATGGGCGGCGGAAATCCTCCGTTTACATTCGAAGTAATCGGCATTACAATTCCTGCGAATGGCAACGTTTTCGAAAACCTGAAAACCGGCACTTACAATATTGAAATCACCGACAGTAAAGGTTGTAAAAAAGACACCTCCATTCTTGTTCCAACACCAGACCTACTGGTATTGACACCTCAAATCACGCCGAATGATTGTCAGGGCCTCGATGACGGCGGTGGTGTATTTGCCAACGTAACAGGTGGTACGCCCCCATACAGCTATTTGTGGAGCACCAACCCTGTTTCCACTACAGCAAGCATCTCCGGCATGCCAAATGGCAGCTACGTTATAAAAGTCCACGATGTCAATAATTGTCAGGATACGGCAGTGGCAGTTGTGGCTTATGATGACTGTTGTAAACCATTTATTCCGGATGCATTTACGCCAAACGGCGACGATCATAATGATGTTTTCCGGGTTGTATTCAAAGGAGACATGACCCTGGAAGAGTTTTCAGTTTATAACCGATATGGCCAACGTTTGTTTTATACAACCAATATGAAAGAAGGCTGGGACGGCACCTACAACGGGGTAAAACAAGACCTGGACGTATATTATTATTTAGTAAGAGCAATCTGCGGAAACAAGGGCGATCACCATATAGAACTCAAAGGAGATGTGACCCTAATCCGTTAACCATCATTCATAACAAATAATAATATCCCGGAAAAGAGGCAAATAACAGTAAAAAAGTTATTTTTGCCACCCTTCAAAGTTTAGTATGGAATACAGAGAAATCGTTGCCGTGACCGGATTAGGCGGTCTTTTCCAATTGCTCGCCACAAAAAGTGACGGGGCTATCGTACGCAACCTTGCAGATAAATCCACGAAATTTATCTCTGCACGCCTGCATAATGTAACTCCGTTGGAGAGCATCGAAGTATATACTACCGGTGAAAATGTACGACTCCATGAGGTGTTTCAGAAGATGCAAGACAATGAAAACAGCGTAGCAATTTTAAATCCAAAGTCAGATAACAATAGCGTAAAAAACTATTTCAAAACCGTTTTCCCGGATTTTGACGAAGAACGCGTATACATCAGCGATATGAAAAAAATGCTGAAATGGTACGAATTGCTGAAAGAAAACAGTCTTTTGAACTTCGACTATCTGAATCATCAGGATGCTCCGCCAGCTGAGCTGATCGTAGAAAACGAAGCGGAAGTTGCAGTTGAAGAAGAAAAACCTGCTAAAAAAGCTAAAGCAAAAAAAGCAGAAGAACCTGCAAGCGAAGTAGACGGTGAAGAAAAACCTGCTAAAAAAGCTGCCCGCAAAAAGAAAGCGGAAGAAGTAACGGCTGACGGCGGCGAAGAAAAGCCAAAGAAAACTGCTGCTAAAAAGAAAAAAACTGAAGAATAGTTTTCTACTTTCTGATATTGCAAAAGCTGACCAATGGTCAGCTTTTGTTTTTTTGCCCCACAGAAAAATCAGCCATCAGCGATTACCTTTGTTGCGCTACTCCCATTTGTTTCATATTTTTTCAGGATATCAAGAATTATGCGACTCGGTACACGAATACTCCTGCTCTCGTTTGCTTTTTTTGCAGCCACAAAACTATATGCGCAATCTCCCAAAAGAGAATTTCGCGCAGCATGGATTGCTACGGTTGCCAATATTGACTGGCCTTCGAAACCCGGACTTCCAGCCATGCAACAACAACAGGAATTTATCCGCCGTCTCGACGCGCTGAAAGAAATTGGCTGTAATGTGGTCATTGTGCAGGTGCGTCCATCGTGCGATGCAATATACCCTTCTCCGGTAGAGCCCTGGAGTCGCTATTTGACCGGACGTCAGGGCCAGCCACCATTTCCATTTTATGATCCGCTGAAATTTATGATTGAAGAAACGCATAAGCGCCAGATGGAATTTCACGCCTGGTTCAATCCGTTTCGTGCTTTAGTAGACAGCAAGAAAAATCCCAATCCGCCTAATCACGTTACATTTATGCACCCCGACTGGGTTGTGAGCTACGGGGGCAAATCTTATCTGAACCCAGGCATTCCTGAAGTAAGAGAATATGTAACCAATATTATCACCGATGTAGTAAAGCGCTACGATATCGACGCCGTCCACCTCGATGACTATTTCTATCCATACCGTATCGCCGGACAGGAATTTGCAGATCAGGCTACATTCATGAAATATGGCCAGACGTTCAGCAATAAAAATGACTGGCGCCGCAACAATATTAACCTCTTCGTCTCGGTACTTAATACCAATATCAAACGAATTAAATACAATGTAAAACTTGGTATTAGTCCATTTGGAGTATGGCGCAATGCCACTTCAGATCCTGAAGGTTCTAAAACCCGCGCCGGGCAAACCACCTATGACGATCTCTATGCCGATGTGGTACAATGGCTGCAAAAAGGCTGGATTGACTATCTGCTGCCGCAGTTATACTGGGAACACGCCCATAAAGCCGCTCCTTTTGAAGTACTGTTACCATGGTGGCAACAGCATCATTATGGCCGTCATATTTATTACGGACTGGGCGTTTACCGCATGATCGGCGCGTCTGCAGGTGCATGGGCAGGACCGAAAGAACTACTCTGGCAGATTAATGATATCCGCAAAACCAGCGATGCACCTGGCTTCTCATTTTATAGCGCTTCCAGTTTCGATAAAATTCCTCATACCATTTTAGATAGTCTGCACGCCCGCTACACCGGAAATATTGCGTTTCCGCCAGCGATGAAATGGCTGGACAGTATTCCGCCGGCGGCGCCCGTGATCAAAGCTACACCATCCGCAGAAGGCACCTTGATCGAATGGCATATCAATAATCCAAAAGAAGAGCCATTACGATATGCAGTCTACCGCTTTGCGAACAACGAGCCGATAAATCTGGAACGTTCAGACAAAATCATTGCACTGATTTCAGACAAATCTTTCCTTGACGCTAAAGCAAATGACTTTGGCAAATGCACCTATGTTGTTACCGCACTTGACCGTACCTGGAATGAAAGTAAAGCAAGCAATGCACTGAGCTTGTCGCCGCAATAAATTCCAATTAGCTATCCAATAATCGATTACCTGCAGGGCTTAAATCAATATTAAACCTGCAGGTTTTTTATTTATCTAATATGTTATTTAACACCCCAGGACGGCGTAATCCTCAGGGTTTCAGGTAATTTTTCATTAACTTCAAAGACTCAATCTATAAGCGATGAAAGTATCTTTTTTAAAACAAGGCTTTTTATTGATAGTTCTGGCAACTGGCGCCATTGCCTGCCGGAAAAACGATGACAACAGTAATCCAGCAGGAAAAGGCGGCAACGCTACCGTGATAACAACACTGGCGCATCATCAGATTACCAAAAATATTATCAACGGTAAAGTCTATATCAAATACAATACGCAGGATGCGCCGGGAAACGGCATTTACGATGATTCTGCAATCTGCAACATTGTCAATACTGTTCCCACAGCCAGTTTTGATTCGCTGAAAGCGGGCAACTATTATTTGTACGGAACCGGCTATGATACTTCTATTGCGCGAGCAGTAAACGGCGGCATCAGTTATAGTATTCCTGATAACTCAACCACAACCTATACAATACAGGTTCCGGTAACCGAGGGTGATTAAATCTAAATCTTTAAACTGTTATAAAGTGAACCTAAATCCTACAAAAGTAAGTGCAGTCCTCTGTTTGCTTACAATTGCCGCGTGCCGCAAATCAGATGACAATAATACCTCCGCAGGAAAAGGAGGAAACACTGCTGTGATTGCAAAAATGGCGCATCACAACATAAGTAAGAACATAATAAATGGAACCGTTTATATAAAATACAATTCACTGGATGCTCCGGCAAATGACACATATGATGATTCCATAGCTTGTCAAATTATCAACGAGGTACCGATAGCTGCATTCCCGTCATTGAAAAAAGGGGATTATTACTTTTTTGCCCGTGGATACGATACTTCTTTTGCCGCATCTGTGGTAGGTGGCACTCCTTATACCATATCAGATAATTCAACCCAGGTAGACACACTTGCAGTTGCGGTGGATGAAAAGAGGTAAAATATAATAAAAAAGCACCATTATATCAACCTGCATAACTAATAGATATGCAGGTTTTTTATTGACTGTTGATAACCTGTGCATTTTGACAATATGCTAACATGAGGCACTGGCGCGGATACCTCCTTTTTGTTAACTTTGGTATAAATCGATTGCTATGTTTGATGATGATTATCTAGACGAGGAATGGAACTCTATGGATGAACTGCTGCAACGATACGAACAAGTAAAACGTGGAGAAGCAGCGAGCATGATGGAGGAAGAAGAGTTTGAGCGTGTGATTGAATATTACTTTCAAAACAATAATGAAGAGCAGGCATTACTGGCCTGCGATATCGCCCGCACTTATTATCCATTTTCCGGAACTGTATTATTACTAAAAGCAGAAATTCTTACTCAGGCTCAGAAATATGGCCAGGCACTCAAGGTTTTAGATGAAATGGAACAGTATGATCAGGCAAATCTTGATGCTGTACTGCTCCGTTCCGATATCCTGCTCGGCCAATTCAAATATGATCAGGCAGCACTGTGGCTGGAACAACAGGTTGTCAATTTTGAAGGAAAGGAGAAAATTGAGGTTTTACTGGAACTTTCAGACGTATATGATGAGAGCGAAGAGTTTGATGCTGTGTTTGATACCCTAAAGCGTATCATAAAAATTGACAAAAGAAATGAAGAGGCATTGCAGAAAATATGCTTCTGGTCGGAATTTACAAACCGGTTGGAAGAAAGCGTAACACTGCATACCCAACTTACCGACGATGATCCTTATAATACGCTGGCCTGGTTTAACCTGGGCGCTGCATATCAGGGATTGAAACTGTATGAAAAGGCGATTGACGCCTACGAATTCTGTGTAGCAATCGATGAAAAATTCGAATTTGCTTACCGGAATATGGCGGATGCTTATATGCGCCTGAAATGGTTTGAAAAAGCGCTTGAAGTACTGGAAAAGCACCTGGAAATAGCAAAACCAGAAGATGTGATTTTTGAGGCTATGGGCTATTGCTGGGAAAAACAGAAAAACTTCCCTCGTGCACGTTACTATTACCGTCAGGCATCTCAGCTGAGTCCGCAGGATGATACTATTTTCTTCAAAATCGGAGAAACATATTTTCGGGAAAAGCAGTGGGAAAAAGCGGTGAAAGCCTATTCCGTAGCATTACATCTTGATAAGGAAAACGCTTCTTATTGTCTGGCCATTGGCAATTGTCTGATGGAAATGAACGTGAACAATGAAGCACTGGTATGTTTCCTTAACGCCGTTCGCCTAAAGCCCGGTAATAAAACGACCTGGGTGGCGTTGATGCGCGGCCTGTATTTATCCGGCTTCTATGATGAGGCGCTGACGCAAATTGAAGTTGCCCGCGAACATTGCGGCGACAAACCAGATTTCCGCTACTACCAAGCGGCCTGTTTATTTGAACTGGGAAAAGCGAAGGAAGCTGCACTGCAATTGGAAAAAGCGCTAAAAGAAGCGCCTAGAAAACTGAAAATATTTACGGAGCTGAATCCTGAGTATCTCCGCCGGTCGGCAGTTACAGAACTTATTGCGAAGTACAAGAAAAAATAAAAAAGCAATACCGATCTACGGGCTGATGGAGTTTCCATCAGCCTGTTTTATTTTACCTGCACTCTTTTGATATCGATCAGATTCATAGCATTACTGCCAAAACCCTTTACTCTGTTTTGAACAAAATGTAAGATCTCATCATAAAAAAGCGGTACAACAGGCGCATAACTCATTGCCAAACTATCCATAGAACGGTAAATTTTCCAGCGAGACGAATCTGGTGCAAGCATACTTTCATCGTACATCTTGTCGAAAGCTATATTGTGAAAACGTGTATAATTAGGGGGCGCCGGAAAGCGGCTGTTGAAAAAAGCGAGATATGTTTCCGCGTCGGGATAATCAGCGATCCACATAGCGCGGAAAAAAACGGACTGCGAGCGGCTCATCTGTTGGCGAAGAATGTTTGGCTGCATTGTTTCTACCTGCAATTGAATACCGACATCCTGCACCTGCGAAGCAACAAAGTTGACAATGTCCACATAATTATCCGGCGTCAGTACTTTTACCGGAGGTAAACCCTTTCCGCCAGGAAAACCTGCCTTGGCCAATAATTCTAGTGATTTTTTCGGATTATAATGGTAACCATACGAACCAGAACTATCAAATCCTGGCATTCCGGCAGGAATAAAACCGGATTCCGCGGGAATCCCTAATCCGTTTCTGAAATAGGTAACAATTTTCTTACGATCAATTGCATAATTAATCGCCTGGCGAACGAGCCGGTTATTAGTCGCCTGTCCATGCATCACTGGATTAGATGTGTCCGTCAAAAAACCGAGATATTCCGTATTGAGGTATGTTCCTTTTTGAAGCTGAAATTTTGCCCTGTAATTTGCTTTCAGTTCACCTTTTTTTGACAAAATCAGATCCTTGAATGACCCATCGATACCATTTACAAAGTCCAACTTACCTTGTAGAAACATTAAAAACTCCGTGGCCTTATTATCGACGAAAGAAACCTGTACGGCATCAAGATAAGGCAACTGGCGCCCGGCGGTATCACGCTCCCAATAATTTGCATTTTTATGGAGTACCAAAACATTCCCTTCATCCCAGTATTTTATCTGAAAAGGACCTGTGCCACAAGGGTGCGAGCGGAAATCCTTTCCCCATTTTTCAGCAACTTCTTTTGGCACGATGCTACAGTAAGGCATGCTCAGCATTTCGGGCAAAGGGCGAAACGGCTGGGACAAATGAATTTCAAGGGTCGAATCGTTTACCGCAACAAAAGGATTTTTTTCCCGTACTCTGCCATTGAATATCCAACCACCGGGTGAAGCCACTTTCGGATCCATTAAACGATCAAAGCTGTAAACTACATCCATCGCAGTCATACGCCTTCCTTTCCCGTCTGTAAAAACTTCATTATTCTGAAAAAAAACATCGTTGCGTAAATGAAAAGTGTAGATAAACCCAGTCGCATCCATTTCCCAACGAGTGGCAATTGACGCCTGCAAATGCAAATGCTCATCCGTTTCCACCAACGTATTGTAGAGCATTTTGGTGGTCCACATTGGGTAAAGTTCCTTTGAAAATGCGGGATCCAGCGATTCCAGGTTACCGCTGGAAAGGTTTAGGTAAAAAACATTATTCGTATTTGTTTTTTCCTTTTTTCCGCAGGAGAAAAGAACTACCGAAAGCAATAAGCTCGTACAAAGACGGATTGAATATATTTTCCAGGTTGCGTTCACACTTATAAAAATCCGATTAGATCTGAAATTTAATGCGCCTAAAAGTAAGAAATCGGAGCTCATATTAAAACAGATATCGCCTAGCTATAGACTGAGGAAAATTTAACAAATCCGCAGAAAATCTTACACAATTTAATTTGTCTCGGATTGGGCGGAAATATCAATGCAAACAAAATGAATATTGATTTAAATGCCTATGTAAAAATTGACACTTTTTTGCCGGCATTTTACGGTTTACTGGCACGGTGTTTAACGTATGAATAATAGAGAACTTCTCCAAGTTTTGTTATCTTTGCATCAAAATCACTGTCAAACATATGACAACAAAACTTTCAGTGAACATCAATAAAATTGCCACTATCAGAAACAGCAGAGGTGGTAATAACCCGAATGTGCTGAAAGCTGCCATAGATTGCCAGAATTTTGGTGCCGATGGAATCACCGTTCACCCGCGCCCCGACGAACGTCATATCCGCTATAGTGATGTTCGCGAAATAAAACCGATTATTACTACTGAATTCAATATTGAAGGAAACCCTAAAGAAGACAGTTTTGTACAATTAGTGCTAGAGGTGAAGCCTACTCAGGTAACACTTGTTCCTGATTCCCGAGACCAGCTTACTTCCAATCATGGCTGGGATACTATTAAAGAGCAGAAATTTCTAACTGATATCATCGCCCTTTTTAAAAACGAAGGCATCCGCGTTTCCATCTTTACAGATCCGCAAGAAAGCATTGTGGCGGCCGCTGCCGATACCGGCACAGACCGTGTGGAGTTGTATACAGAGGCGTATGCTGCTCATTTCCATAAAGACCCAATGGCCGCAATTGCAGATTATGCGGCTGCAGCCGATATCGCTTTTGCTAAAAACCTTGGCTTAAATGCCGGACACGACCTGGATTTACAAAATCTGGGATATTTCACAAAATCTGTTAAAAATCTGCTGGAAGTATCAATCGGACACGCACTGATTTCTGACGCGCTCTACTACGGTCTTGAAAACACGATACAGATGTACAAAAGGGTTTTATTCTAAATAAGCACTTGCCTATGTGACAGTTATACACTGTTTACGCAAATAAAATTTTATAAATAGCATTCTTTCAAAAGTGTTATTTGAAAAATTTATTTAAAACTTATTCACATTTTTTCTCTGAATGTGAAAACGAGTTGTTAAATTCGTGGCGCTTATTGTAGGAATATTGTATCAAGTTTCCGGGGGGAAAAGAGTTCTGACTACAGGAATAAGCATTTGACCTTTCTATTTTTTTATTTATTGCAAAATGCGATTTATGCGTCGTTTACTTTACACGTTATTGTGTATAGGTATGGCTATAGGTCTGCCAGTGCGTTCTTTTGCACTTCAGGCAGCCTTTCAGGCCGTGCCTACCTTTAGTTGCTCGCCAGTACTGGTAAATTTTATTGACCAGAGTACAGGCACACCAATAAGCTGGAAATGGGATTTCGGGGATGGCACCGTCAATACCGACACTACGATCGCCAATGCGTCCCACACTTATTTTGGTGTCGGCACTTATACCGTGACACTCGTCGTTTGGGATGGCTCCACCTCTAGCTCGGTACAGCACATCGTTATTGTGAATCCCAAGCCCACGGTGAATTTCACAGCTAGCGACAGTAGTGTCTCCTGTGCACCAAAGACAGTCACGTTCAACAATACAACAACATTAGGCACCCCAGGTGCCGGCACATATAGCTGGGATTTCGGGGACGGGGGTACATCTACTGCCGCCAATCCGACATACACCTACACCGTACCCGGAACTTATAATGTTACCCTTGTCGCTGTAAACAGTGGAGGGTGTACCCAATCATTTACAAAAAGCAGTTACATAACCGTATTGGCTAAGCCACATGCGGATTTTACTTCTGCAAATAATACCGCGTGTAATGCGCCCGCCAGCGTTTCTTTTACGAACGCATCAACAGGGAGCGCTTCCTATCAATGGAATTTTGGCGATGGCGGAACGTCAACAGCTGCGTCTCCGACACATACGTATACTGCATCAGGCACCTATACGGTGACCTTGATTGCATCAAATGGCAGCTGTACGGATACTATAACGAAGACAGGCTTTGTAAATGTAAGCAGCGGCCTTAATCCCGCATTTACTTACAGCTCACCTGCATGCGTAGGTCATCCTGTCACGTTTACAATAACGAATGCCTTTCCCTATGTCTTCTGGGATTTTGGTGACGGTACTACAGCAATAAATCTTGCAGCACCAACTCATGTTTACAGTGCACCAGGTAACTACACTGTCAAGCTTTATGGTGGCAACGGGACTTGCGTTGATTCTACCAGCACAGTGATAACTGTAAATGCCTCACCGACGGCCGGCTTTACAGCCACAAACACAATAAGCTGTTCAACCCCTTTAACTACCGCTTTTACTAACACCTCATCCGGAGGGAGCTATACATGGGATTTTGGTGACGGTACTACTTCAACACAAACATCTCCTTCACATACTTACACATCATTTGGTACTTATTCTGTCCGACTTATCGCAACCGGCAATGGCGGATGCTCAGACACATTTATTTCACCTAATCTGGTGCAAATTGTAGCACCAACGATATCTATCAGCGCTTCTCCAAATGCAGGTTGCCTTCCACTGACCACCACATTTTCTGCAAACATAACATCACTAATTCCGGTAAGTACAATAACCTGGAACTTCGGTGACGGCAACACAGGCACCGGTGCAAACCCGACTCACACATATAGTGCGCTCGGTTCGTATACAGTAACTGCTACTATCACCACAACATCCGGTTGTACTGCCACGAGTAGCCCAATTACGATTAACGTAAACACTAAACCTACCGCAAATTTCACTGCGGCACCGACAACAGTTTGCCCGAACACGCCAGTTACATTCACAAATACGTCCACTGGCACTGTTACAACCTATACATGGCTCTTTGGAAACGGAACTACGTCATCACAAACTAATCCGGTGATCTCCTACGACGATCCCGGTACTTATACAGTAACACTCATCGCAAATAATGGTGGCTGTACCGATACAATGGTTCAATCCAATTTAATTTTGGTCCATCCTCCGAAGGCAGACTTTAATTACACCGTAAATTGTTCCAACCGGCTACAAGTGACCTTTACAGATGCATCGATAGGTGCGCAGGTATATTCCTGGGATTTTGGCGATGGTAATACGGCAACGGGTGTCACCAATCCGGTGCATACTTACGCTTCTAATAATAATGGAGTACCCTACATTGTTAAACTAACAGTAACCAATACAACCTTTGGATGTACGGATACTATCGTCAAAAAAGTAAGACTTTTCCCTTTGGTTGCTCAATTCAGCAGCAACGATACCTCCATTTGTAAAAGTGGAACTGCAAATTTTACTGCAACATCAGACTCTAATTACGTCAGCTATACGTGGGATTTTGGAGACGGCAGTCCTGCTACTACCACAACTACCAGTACTACCAGCCATGTATATTCAACGATTGGCTCTTACACGGTAATCCTTACTGTCAAAGATATTTATAACTGCTCCACTACAACTACTCTGACGAATTACGTCAAAATAAAAGGACCGGTTGTTAGTTTTACTAATACGCCGGCTGTTGCATGCGCACCTGCATTAATTACATTTACGAACACCACAACCTTTCCTCAGGGAACATCTACCAGCAGCTACGCTTGGAATTTCGGCGACGGTACCACAAGTACCCTGACTTCGCCAACGCACACCTATCCGACTGCCGGAACTTACACGGTAACACTCATAGCTTCGGATGCCAGTGGCTGTACCGACACTGCGACGCATATCGGCGCTGTAATCGTCAATAAGCCAACAGCAAGCTTTACAGCGAGTCCTACCAATGCTTGCTTAAATGTTCCGATAACATTTACAAACACATCAGTTGGCACTGGCACACTTACGTACAACTGGGATTTCGGCGACGGTACCGGCTCTACCGCTACCAGCCCTTCGCATACGTACGCGGCAAATGGCACTTATACCATAAGATTAATTGCTACGGAAGGTGGCACATGTTCGGACACCATGACGCAAACCGCGTACATCAACGTATCCAGCGTTGTCGCAGGTTTCAACATGAGTGACACTGCCGCAAATTGTCCTCCATTAACTGTTAACTTCACTAACGTATCGACAGGGGCAACAAACTATTTCTGGAACTTCGGAAATGGCAACGTTTCTACCAGTCCCAACCCTACTAGTGTGTTCACGACTCCTGGCGTTTATCAGGTAAAACTGAAGGTAACCAATGCCTCGGGATGTGTGGATTCAATGATAAAGACCGTGACTGTTCATGGTCCTACAGGTAGCTTCTCAATAGCTCCGCTTTCCGGTTGCGCCCCGCTGACCATTACACTTACGGCCACAACATCGAATACCCAATATATTATCTGGGATTTCGACAATGGCACTACACTTACTACCAGCAACAGCGTTTCTACTTATACTTACACATTACCGGGCAATTATGTTCCGAAATTGATAGCAAGCAATGGTGCCAACTGTGACCTACCAATCTACGGTGTGGATACAGTCAAGGTAGGCGGTATGACTGCCGCGATCAGTCATCAACCACCGTCCCTTTGCGGATCCGGCACCATAGCGTTTACTGATACCGTGTTCTCCACTACAGCCACGATAACAACGCGGAGCTGGACCTTCGACGACGGCGGGACAAGCACTGCTCATAACCCGTCTCATACTTATGCGACAGCAGGTACTTATATCGTAAAATTAGTACTGACAAGTGCTGTGGGCTGTAAGGATACGGTTACGGATACCGTGCATATTCTTCCAAAACCTACCGTTAGCGGAGGCGGCAACGTTTCATTCTGCGCGGGAGGGTCTACGACATTAACCGCAACGGGCGCTTCAACGTATGTCTGGTCTCCGGCAACGGGCTTGTCTTGCACAACATGCGCTTCGCCTGTTGCAAATCCGACAGGTACCACAACATATACCGTTGTAGGAACTGCTACAAACGGCTGTACCGATACCAATCAGGTCATCGTAACGGTCAACCCGCTACCGACGATCAGCGCCGGCAGTGACGTTTCCATTTGTAACGGCGCATCGGCAACCTTAACGGCAACTGGCGGTACAACTTATTCGTGGACCCCGGCCACAGGCTTGTCTTGTACAAACTGTGCTTCGCCATCGGCCAACCCGGCAACAACAACTACCTATACGGTTACGGGAACTAACACCGCCGGTTGTTCCAACACCGCTACAGTAACTGTGAACGTAACCGCAACTCCGATTATCAGCGGTGGTCCGAATCAAACTATTTGTACAGGATCTTCCACTACATTGAATGCTTCGGGTGGCGTTACTTATTCCTGGACGCCGGCTACCGGTTTATCTTGTACCAACTGTGCATCGCCAACAGCAAATCCAGCTACAACTACGACTTATACCGTAACAGGAACTGCCGCAGGCGGATGTACCGGAACTGCGCAAGTAACGGTGACTGTTACCAATTTACCACCGGTAAGTGCGGGCCCTAATACGGCAATTTGTAATGGCAGCAGCACAACTTTAAATGCAACAGGTGCTACTACTTATTCATGGACCCCTGCTACTGGCTTATCTTGTACAAACTGTGCTTCACCAACAGCAAATCCAACTACGACGACGACTTATACTGTAACTGGTGTCGCAACCGGTGGATGTAGCAATACCAGCACGGTAACCATAACAGTGAATCCACTGCCAACCATCAGCGCCGGCAGTAACCAGACGATCTGTTCTGGCAACTCTACCACATTGACCGCGACAGGCGGTACTTCTTATACATGGACACCTGCTACCGGCTTATCTTGTACAAACTGTGCTTCGCCGACAGCCAATCCAACCGCTACAACCACTTATACAGTTACCGGAACAGATGCCAATACTTGTAGCAACACGGCTCAGGTGACAGTAAATGTAACTGCACCGCCAACTATCAGCGGTGGGCCGAATCAAACTATTTGTACAGGTTCTTCCACTACATTGAATGCTTCGGGCGGCGTTACTTATTCCTGGACACCAGCTACCGGATTGTCTTGTACCAACTGTGCCTCACCAACAGCAAATCCGGCTACAACTACGACTTATACCGTAACAGGAACCGCCGCAGGCGGATGTACCGGAACTGCGCAAGTAACAGTGACCGTTACCAATTTACCACCGGTAAGTGCGGGCCCTAATGCAGCAATTTGTAATGGCAGCAGCACAACATTAAATGCAACAGGTGCTACTACTTATTCATGGACCCCTGCTACTGGCTTGTCTTGTACAAACTGTGCTTCACCAACAGCAAATCCAACTACGACGACGACTTATACTGTAACTGGTGTCGCAACCGGTGGATGTAGCAATACCAGCACGGTAACCATAACGGTGAATCCACTGCCAACTATCAGCGCGGGCAGCAACCAGACGATCTGTTCTGGCAACTCTACCACATTGACGGCGACAGGCGGTACTTCTTATACATGGACACCTGCGACTGGCTTATCTTGTACAAACTGTGCTTCACCGACAGCCAATCCAACTACTACAACTACATACACCGTTACCGGAACCGATGCTAATACTTGTAGCAACACCGCTCAGGTAACTGTGAATGTAAATACACCGCCAACTATCAGCGCGGGTACAAACCAGACGATCTGTACAGGGGCTTCCACTACGCTTACTGCAACGGGTGGTGTTTCCTACTCTTGGTCTCCTGCAACAGGCTTGTCTTGTACCAACTGCGCTTCGCCAACGGCCAATCCAACTACTACGACTACCTATACGGTAACCGGAACGGGCGCAAATGGCTGTACCGCTACTTCTACAGTAACGGTAACGGTAACTAACCTGCCAACAGTAAGTGGCGGTCCAAACGCTGCGATCTGTAATGGTGCGGCGACAACTCTTAATGCAACAGGAGCCACTACTTATTCATGGTCGCCTGCTACAGGATTATCTTGTACCAGCTGTGCATCGCCGGTAGCGAACCCTACGTCAACAACTACTTACACCGTAACGGGTACCGCCACTGGTGGATGTAGTAATACCGCGCAGGTAACAGTAACGGTAAATCCACTGCCAACTATCAGCGCTGGCAGCAATCAAACAATTTGCGCAGGTGGATCTGTAACACTAACCGCAACAGGTGGCACTACTTACTCATGGACGCCGACAACCGGTTTGTCTTGTACTACATGTGCTTCACCTGTAGCAAGCCCAACGGCAACTACTACCTACACTGTGACAGGAACCTCGAACGGCTGTAGTAATACGAGCACTGTAACAGTAACGGTAAATACGGCACCAACGATCTCAGCTGGCACCGGTCAATCAATCTGTAAAGGAAACAGCACAACACTGACGGCAACGGGCGGGGTTTCTTATTCATGGTCCCCTGCTACCGGTTTGTCTTGCACCAACTGTGCTTCGCCAATCGCCAGCCCAACAACAACAACGACCTACACTGTAACAGGTACTGGGGCAAATGGCTGCACTGCTACATCACAAGTAACAGTAACAATCTATACGCAACCAATTATCAGCGGCGGTTCTAACCAGAATCTTTGTACCGGTTCATCGGTAACATTAAATGCAACTGGTGGTTCTACCTATGTCTGGTCTCCTGCAACAGGTTTGTCCTGCACCGCATGTCCAAGTCCGGTTGCAACTCCGACAAACACGACAACCTACACTGTGGTGGGTACCGATACACATGGCTGCGTTGATTCCGGACACGTAACTGTGACTGTAAATCCGCTGCCAGTGGTTGATGCAGGTGCTAACCAAACCATCTGCGCAGGTACAACTACACAATTACAAGCCTCGGGCGCCAGCACATACAGCTGGTCTCCTGCTACGGGATTATCTTGTACCAACTGTGCAAATCCAGTTGCCAGCCCAACTACAACAACAACCTACACAGTAACGGGAACAAGCACCGCAGGTTGTCACGCAACCAGCACGGTAACCGTAACTGTAAATCCTGCTCCGGGTGTAACCGCCGGCGCTCCGCAAACAATCTGTAAAGGCAATTCAGCGCAGCTTAATGCTATCGGGGCTGTGACTTATTCCTGGTCTCCTGCAACTGGCTTGTCTTGCACTACCTGCCCAGATCCAATTGCTACGCCGACAACACCTACTGTTTACACTGTTACCGGTACCGATGCCAATGGCTGTTCGGCTACTGCTACTGTTGCAGTGAATTTCTTCACGCCGCCAACAATCAGCGCCGGTGCAGACCAAACGCTTTGTGTGGGATCATCTGCTCAACTGCAGGCAACTGGTGGCGTAAGCTATCTCTGGACTCCATCTAATACACTTTCTTGTGATAATTGTCCAAATCCATTGGCAACTCCTACAACAAACACTACCTATCAGGTAGTCGGTACTGATGCAAATGGATGTAAGGACAGCGCAAAACTTAATATATCAGTGATACAACACGTGCCGACTTCCGTTGGCCCTGGCGATACTTTATGTAAAGGAGAATCGGCAAATCTTTCTGCAAGTGGTGGTACCAGCTATCTGTGGAGCCCATCTGCAGGACTTAATAGTACTACAAGCGCTACACCTACGGCAACGCCGGATGTCACTACAACCTACATGGTTTTGATCCAGGAAAATCAGTGTTTCACGGATACAGATTATGTAACGGTAATTGTCAATCCGCAACCAACCGTTGATCTGGGACCAGACCAGGCTGTAGGCGCAGGTGCAGGCGTGACGCTGAATCCTAAGATTACCGATGCTACGATCTACCAATGGACGCCAACTGCATATTTAAGCTGTAGCGATTGTCCAAATCCGGTAGCGTCACCGATAAAAACAACGACTTATACACTCGTAGTGTCTAATGAATTTGGCTGTAGCGATTCCGATGCTATTACATTGAGTGTAGAATGCGACAATAACCAGCTCTTCATTCCAAATACGTTTACACCAAATGGTGATGGTCAGAATGATATCTTCTACCCACATGGCAAAGGCGTAAGTACCATTAAACGAATGCGTATTTACGATCGCTGGGGTGAACTTGTCTTCGATGCGCAAAACATGCCGGTTAACGACCCTTCGTATGGTTGGGACGGCAGTTACAAAGGACAGCGCCTGACTCCGGATACTTATATCTATATAGTGGATGCGACTTGTGTGACAGGGCAACCATTACAAATTAAAGGCGATGTTTCCCTGATACGATAAGCACATTTTCATCTCAAAAAACAGTTTTATGAAAAGATATATAATCGCATTATCAGCCATCGCCGCAGGATGGTTCATAAATCCGGAAAGGAGTGCAGCGCAGGACATTCACTTTTCGCAGTTCTACGAAAATTCAATGCTGCGCAATCCGGCATTGACCGGAATTTTCAGCGGCGATTACAAAGCCGGCGTCAATTTTCGCAATCAGTGGAGCAATGTCGCTACACCGTTCGTGACGGTTCTGGGCTCTTATGAAACGCGGGTAGCACTCAGCAAAGATGTTCCTGACTACCTGAGTTTTGGCCTTACAGCAACTTATGACCGTGCCGGCAGCATTGATTTTACTACGATGCAGGTATATCCGGCCATCAATTATAACAAAGCAATCGAAGACAAACACCAGTCTTACCTGTCTGTCGGCTTTGCGGGTGGTTATGTACAGCGTTCGGTAGATATGTCCAAAATGACTTTCGACAATCAATGGCTCGGCGGATCTTACAGTTCCACCAATCCATCCGGTGAAACAAACACGTACAATAAGGTTAGTTATTTCGATCTTTCTGCTGGTGTCAGCTTCAATAGCTCGGTTGGTCCAAACAATCGAATCAATTATTACATCGGCGCCGCAGCCTATCACGTAGCTCGTCCAAAAGATGCATTTGCGGACAATGAATCGCTCGTTCGCCTTTCGACCAAGTGGACAGGAAATCTTGGTATCCAGGCTTATTTGCCGAACAACTTCGGGCTTACATTCCACTTTAACTATACGAACCAAAATCCTTACCAGGAAACAATTGGCGGCGGTATGGTCAGCTGGAGCACATACGACGGACAGGCAGGTAAAGTATTTACACTTTATGCCGGCTGTTTCTATCGTGTAGGCGACGCGCTGATTCCAACAATGAAGATCGACTACACCGATTACTCACTTACGATGTCCTACGACGTCAACAATTCCAGCCTGAAACCTGCAAGCAACGGGGCAGGCGGTTTTGAATTCTCTCTGTTCGTACGTGGCCATTACAAACATTCGCAGAATGCCGGCGACCAAACACGTTGTCCAAGGTTTGAAAATATGATGCCTGCGTTTATGCAATAAATCGCTGATTCCTGATTTTGCCTGTATTATTATACGAAGCCTGCTCAATGAGCAGGCTTTTATTTTTTTCAGAACTGCCTCGTCCTAAAAAAGGTTGACACAAAAACAGTGTAGCCATAATGAACAAAGGACAATTCAGAGTACCTAAGCGGACTCAGAAAGATTACAGTTTAGCCTTCAAACTGCAGTTAGTTGATGAGATAGAAAAAGGGGCTCTTAGTCAAAGCGAAGCCCAACTGAAGTATGGCATCCAGGGCAATAGCACAATTTTGATATGGTTGAGAAAGCATGGTATCTTAGACTGGAACAGCAAGCAGACGATGG
>NZ_QKTW01000016.1:0-66377 GCF_003236175.1 Taibaiella soli
CAATTGCGGTCTCTATTTTTTTTATCAAGTAGCTAGTATCAAGCAGTGTTGACTTACTATATTCTCGCGCCAGATTTCTTAAATGAACTTCTTCTTCTCATTTACCGCTTTGCGCAGCAACACAGAAGCACGATAACGGTCTTCGTGATAATCGTTGTACAACTGATCTAAAGTATCCAGCACTTCTTCAGCGCCCAGTTCATCACACCATTGCAGCAAGCCTTTCGGATAGTTCACACCTTTTGTCATTGCCAATTCCAGATCAGCTGCCGATGCAATATTTAAATGCAATGCTTCCACCGCTTCATTTATCAACATAGCGACGACACGGTCTACAATTTGCTGGCCCAAAGCAGTGTCTTTATTTGGTTCCGGCATTACTGCGCCCTCAGCATAATTATAAAAACCCCTGCCTGTTTTACGACCCAGCCAGCCTGCTTCCAACAAACGTTTCTGTGAGAAAGAAGGTTTATACCGCGGATCAAAGAAGAAGGAACTAAACACAGTTTCTGTTACTACATAGTTTACATCATGGCCAATATAATCAGTCAGCGTAAATGGTCCCATACGGAAACCGCCGAGTTCGGTCAACGCCCAATCAATTGTTGCGATGTCTGCAATACCTTCTTCGTAAATACGAATTGCCTCACCATAGAAAGGACGCGCAACGCGGTTTACGATAAAGCCAGGTGTATCTTTTGTGATTACCGGCGCTTTACCCCATTTCAGCATCAGTTCTTTGGCCAGCGGGATTAATGATGGTTCTGTTTGCACTGCAGGAATGATTTCCACTAATGCCATCAACGGCGCCGGATTGAAGAAGTGTAGCCCCATTACACGATCAGCCTTTGTACACGCGGCAGCAATAGAAGTAACTGAAAGCGAGGAAGTATTAGTCGCAAGCACACAGTCGGCATTTACAATTTTTTCCAGTTCAGAAAAAACAGCTTTTTTAACATCCAGTCGCTCAACGATTGCTTCGATGATCAATCCGCAATCTTTGAAAGCACCCATTTCTGCAGCGAAAGAAAAACGTCCGATGATTTCAGTCGCATTATTGATCTTTCCTTTTTCCTGCAATTTATTCAGCGTAGCAGTAAGGTTATTTTTAGCTTTTTCGAGTGCGGCGGCGTTGCTGTCGAACAACACAACGCTATGACCCGCCATTGCGGCTACCTGCGCAATACCTGCGCCCATAGCGCCTGAACCAACTACACCAACTACAATATTATTTTGAAGCATTGTTTCGTTTTTATAAAAAGAAAAAGGCTGACGTTTCAGCCAGCCTTGATAATTATGTTTTGAATTAAGCGGGCATTTTCTTGATCTTCAAAATGCTCCAGTCTGTATTTTCAGCAACAATAGTATTTTTCAGTTTACCCAGACCATCGATTTCCATTTCTACAACATCACCCGGCTGCAGCCATTGTACTTTATAATTAGGATCGTTCAGCAAACCAGTACCGTTTAACTCCAGGAAACAACCCGTTCCTACAGTACCACTACCAATTACATCGCCCGGCAGAATATCTGCACCATAAGCACAACGTTCTACGATTTCGGCGAATGTCCAGTCCATATCCGCCACGTTGCCTTCGCTTACCAGTACACCATTCACCCAGCATTTCATACCGAGATTATAGTTATTACCAACGTGGTTTGGTTTCGCAGGAACTTTATACGCTTCCAGTTCATCTGGAGTAACCAGGATCGGACCGATCACTGTGCTGAAATCTTTACCTTTTGCAGGGCCGAGATTGAGCAGCATTTCTTCCATTTGCAGGGTACGCGCACTCATATCGTTCATAATCATGTAGCCGGCGATATATTGGTCCGCTTCTTCAGCTTTTATGTTACGGCCTTTTTTGCAAAGCACCACCGCAGCTTCCAGTTCAAAATCAAGCTTTTGGAAATGATCCGGCATGCATGGAATTTCACCGGGACCCTGAATCGCATTGTGGTTAGTAAAATAGAAAATCGGATACTGGTCAAATTCGGCGATCATGTCCACTTTACGATTACGGCGTGCTGCAGCAACGTGCTGACGGAATGCATAACCATCGCGGCAAGAAGTTGGGTTTGGAACAGGAGCCAGAATGGTAGCTGTTTCAAAAGCAATGCTTTCTATATTGATTTTGCCGGATTTGATATCAGCTTCTGTACCACGGGCAATATCCACTTTAGCTTCCCAGTCTTTCAGTAACTCCATCATAGTAGACGGAAGTGCAGCGTTCGCAGTATTTGTATTGTACAGTTTATTGTCAATCAAAAAAGCAAGCTGTTCCTTGCCTTGTCTTGAATAAGTAACCAGTTTCATGTTTCTCTATTTGCGGCCGTAAAAGTAAGATGATTTTTAAACTTTTGCCGGCTGGCCCATTAACTACAGATTTAAAAAAATATCGTATATATTGATTAAATTTAACAGACATCTAACATAAACATTAAACCCAATACATTTTACCACAAATTCATTGCCTCAGACATTCATTTCAAATAATATGTACCAATGCAAAAGAAAATTTTTACACTCATCTTTCTGACCTTTCTTTCTTTTCATTCGAAAGCCACCTTCACCCCAGTAACGCTTACCGGATTTAATGGCGACGCAATTGCAAACGGAATAGGCAATGCTTCTGCTTCTACAACTGTAGATGTAGATGGCGTAAACTATGCTTTTGTCGCGCAGGATTTTCAGGCTACCTCTTCCAGTCCCGCTCCAAGTTATTACCTGCCCACAGGTGGCGCACTTACCAGCTTGCTAACTCCAGGCCTGGGATTTCAACTCGCCAGCTATAGCAGCAACAATGTACTTCGCCTCAGCGGGTCTACCTCAACGACAAACACAGGAACACTTTCTTTTGCAACGGCACAGACTGCCGGCGAATTGTATGTGTTATGCACATCAGGCAGCGGAAATTCAACAGCTACAATCACCGTAAATTTTACCAACAGCACTTCTCAGACTTTTACCAATATCAGTGTTCTGGACTGGTACAATGGTACTGCCAGCGTAGCCGGTATTGGCCGGGTAAATACGACCAACAATATTACTGAAGGAACTAGTGCGAATCCTCGCCTTTATGAGGTGAAGCTCACACTAAGCAGTACTAACTACAGCAATCAGATTGCGAGCATCACCGTTACTAAAACTTCCACTAGTACGGAAATTCTGGATGTGCTGGCTGTCAGTAAAAATGATGTCTGCACTGGCACACCAACAACTACCGGCATTACGCCAAGCCCTGCAACTGTTTGCTCCGGCAATGCTGCTGTGCTGACGGTTAACGGCGTTCCAACTTCCGCAGGTATTACCTATCAGTGGCAATCTTTAAGCGGAACAACCTGGGGCAATATCGCAAGTGCAACTTCCCAAAGCTATACAACGCCGGCATTAACCGCACAGGCTATTTACCGTTGTATTGTTACCTGCTCCGGAAGCTCACTCAGTGTTACAACGAATCCAGACACCGTAAATGTGGCAACCTCTTTCACACCGCCATATCTCGAAACTTTTGAGAGTATCATAAACGATAATGATATGCCAAACTGCATGTCAGGAACGCACGTCGGAACTTATATCTACACACGGTCTGCTTCTATAGGGAATAATACGGGCAACCATACGCCGGGCGGTACAAAATATGCTGCATTCAGATATAGTTGTCAGGACACCATGTTTACTCCGGCGCTGAATCTCACAGCGGGAACTACCTACCAGATCGGGTTCTGGTATAACACCGACGGACTAAGCGGATGGACGACCCTGGGTGCGGCAATAGGCACTACACCGAATAGCGCCGCGATGACGACCACAATAGGCACGCCACTTTCGGGCCCGACAAATATGACATACCAGCAATACACTGGTACATTTACGCCAACGACAAGCGGCGTCTATTTTGTAGGTATTTATTGCAAAGCGAATAGCATTCCATGGTATATCAGTATCGATGACATCAGCGTAAACATTTCTACTTGTGCAGGTACGCCAACAGCAGGTACGGCTGCAGCTTCTGTAACGGGAGGTTGTGCCGCTACCAACTTTACACTGAGCATTACCGGAGGCTCCACCGGAAGCGGTATCAGTCGCCAATGGCAATCTGCATCTTCCGCAACCGGCCCATGGACAAACCTTGCAAGTGGCACCACAACAACCTATAGTGTAAGCGGCATCACAGCAACTACTTATTACCGTAATTATGTAAGCTGCTCAGGATCTGGTCTTGGAGATACTTCCAATGTTGTAACAGTAAATAAATACCCACTTGTCTACACAGCCACTACAAGTGGCACTGTCTGTGCGGGCAGCAATGTTACATTGAATACCAGCAATCCTACACCTGGCGCAACCTACCAATGGAGCGGCCCTAACAGCTTTAGTGCCACTACCGCATCCGCCATAATCAACAATGCGACAACGGCGGCCAATGGTTCTTATACATTAACTACGACCGTAAATGGCTGTACGGCAAGCCAGTCTGTTACTGTAACGGTGAATCCGAAACCGGTGATTACCGCTACCGGCACCAACCCAACTACCTGCGGTGGCACCAATGGTACACTGATAGTTTCCGGACTCACTGCCAATACTGCGTACGTTATTGCCTATACATTCAACAGCTCCGCGTCCACGCATAATATCACCACCACGGCAACTGGCAGTTATACATTTACCGGTATGAGCACAGGCACTTACAGCAATATCAGCGCCACCTCAGCTGCAGGTTGTGTTTCTGACCCGGTGAATCCGGTAACAATTTCCAATCCTGTATCAGTACCCGATCCTATTGCTGGCAGCAATGCTCCGATCTGTACAGGCGCTACACTCTCGCTGAATGCCAGCTCCACGCTTTCGGGAGTTGTTTACCACTGGTCCGGACCAAATGGCTTTACAAGCACCACACAAAATCCTTCTATCAGTAACGCAACAGTGGCTGCATCCGGCACTTACACCGTTTATACTACTTATCAGGCATGTACGTCCAATACTGTTTCTGTAAATGCAGCAGTAAATCCGAAGCCAAATGCAAATATTTATGTGAGCAACAGTACAACGATCTGTCAGGGCAGTTTTGTAACGTTGTCTGTTAGCACCGTTGCACCGGGTAATACTTATCAGTGGCAAAACAATGGGGGCAGCATCGGTGGTGCTAACGGTAATACTTATGATGCCAATGCCGACGGTAATTATCGCGTCATCGTAAACAATGCATCTGGTTGCTCTGATACATCGACTGTAATTCCGGTTACTGTAATTGCGTTGCCTGCAAGCGCCATCACGCATTCAGGCCCGTTGACGATCTGCCAGGGTAATTCGACCTTACTTGAAGGACCAACTGGAACTGGCTATTCTTATCAATGGTATAAAGATGGCTCACAAATTTCTGGCGCCACAAATATCGATTACAGCGCTAAAAACGCGGGCTTCTATACATTGATTGTTACGGGAACAGGCGGCTGTAATGCTGTTTCTGCGGGTGTAACAGTTACGGTATCAACGCCGGTGACGCCAATTATCACTTTTGACGGAAGTGCACTCAGCACAAGCGGTTTTGCCTCTTATCAATGGTACAAAGACAACACGCCAATTCCGGGCGCTACCAATGCGACGTTGACGATTACTTCAAATGGTTATTACACCGTTACAGGCACTGATGCAGCAGGATGTACAACTATGTCTGCTATGGCATTGATCTCAACCTTGAATGTAGGCAACCTGACGGTAAATGGTAATGATGTAAACATCTATCCAAACCCAGCCAGCACAATGGTTCATATCGATGCTGCTGCTAAACTGAACGTTCAGATCCGTAATCTCGAAGGCCAGACAGTTATGACCAAAAAAGCTGCAAGTGATATCGACATCTCGGGTATCGCTAATGGGGTGTACATGATCTCGCTCACCGATAAAGATGGCAATCTGATTAAAATCGACAGACTGATAATCGTCCACTAATCCATATTTCAAATGCTGATTGAACTGCCGGAGGTTTTCTTCCGGCAGTTTTTTATGTCCGGCAGCTGACATGATACAATTCACATATATATCTCTAATAAACTTAACCCATAACTAACATTAATATTATTCAAGATGCTTTTCGCCGTACATTGGGCAACTTTTTAGTTTTACCCAAACCAAACATGCAAATGCAAAAAAAACTCTTTACGCTCATTTTCTTGACCTTTCTTTCACTGTCCTCGAAAGCTACATTTACACCAATCACACTCACTGGATTTAACGGCGATGCTATCGCAAACGGAATCGGAGCTGCTTCAACTTCTACGACGGTAGACATAGACGGTGGCAACTATACATTCATTGCACAGGATTACCAAACGACAGCTAATGATCCCACTCCCACTTATTACCTGCCTACCGGCGGCGCAGTCAACAGCCTGCTGACCTCAGGCCTCGGATTTCAACTGGCCGGCTATAGCGGCAACAACGTACTTCGCCTCGACGGCGCCACTACTGCGACTACAACTGCAACCCTGACTTTTGCAACTGCACAGACAGCCGGGGATTTGTACGTGTTGTGTACTTCAGGCAGCGGTACTTCTACAGCGACTTTTACGGTAAATTTTACAAACAACACTTCCCAGACATTCACTGGCATTGATGTTGACGACTGGTACAATGGCACTGCAAGTGTCGCTGGTATCGGCCGCATTAATACAACCAACAACGTTCCGGAAGGGAATTCTTCTGACCCACGTCTTTATGAAGTAAAACTGTCGCTCAACAGTTCCAATTACGCTAATCAGATATCAAGCATTACCGTAAGCAAAACATCTACTGGTGGCGAAGTACTAGTTGTACTCGCTGTTTCTAAAAACGATGTTTGTTCCGGCACACCAACCGCGGGCAGCATTGTTGCCAATCCAGCAACTGTTTGTTCTGGCAAAAGCAGTCTTCTGACGCTTTCCGGCACTTCCAGCTCAGCAGGTCTTACTTATCAGTGGCAATCTTATAATGGCACCGCCTGGAACAATATCACCAGCGCTACTGACAATAACTATACTACAGATCCGCTTACAGCGCAGGGTATTTACCGTTGTACTGTGACCTGTGTGGCAAGTACATTAAGCAGCACAACGAATCCGGATACAGTAAATATAAGTGCAGCGATGACGCCGCCATATCTGGAAACTTTTGAGAGTATACAGAACGATGAGGATTTGCCCGATTGTATGTCGGCAACAAATATGGGCAATTACGTGCACACCTTTACATCTCCAAACGGACATAACTCGGGTAACCATACGCCGAACGGCAGCAAATACGGCGCTTTCCAATGGAGCTGTCAGGACACCATGTATACGCCCGCCCTCAATCTAACCGCAGGTCAAATATATAAGGTGTCTTTCTGGTACAATACGGATGGTTTAACAGGATGGAATACCCTGGGCGCGGCAATCGGCGCCTCACCGAACAGTACTGCAATGACTATTCCTATTGGTACTGCTATTTCGTCTCCGGCCAACACAACTTATCAGCAATACACAGGCACATTTACCCCAACGACCAGCGGCGTTTATTTTGTAGGCATTTATTGCGGCGCAACTTCCAACCCCTGGTACATCAGCATTGATGACATCAGCGTGGTGCCATATAGCCCATGTACCGGCACTCCTACTGCTGGCGTTATTTTAGGAGATACTTCAATCTGTATGGGTGATTCTACGGAACTGAGTCTTTCCGGAGCTACCACCGCTTCCAGCCTTACGTACCAGTGGCAAACTTATAACGGTACTACATGGGTAAACGTTACTACAGGTTATAACGCTACTACCGACATCTACACAACAATACCACTTTCTTCAGACGTGCAGTATCGTTGCTCAGTTACCTGCTCCGGAAATACGGCTTATACGGCGCCGGTCACAGTACATGCCGGTCCTTCGAACATTCCTTATACAGAAGACTTCGAAAGTATTCAGAACGATGATGATATGCCAAACTGCATGAGTTCAACCAGCACAGGTACTGAAGTACTTACTTATACGACTTCAACGGGAAGTTATAATCAGGATAACCACACTCCAGGCGGCAACAAATTTGCTTCATTTAAATGGTCGTGCAGCGATTATCTGTTTACGAAAGGCCTCAACCTTATCGGCGGTCAGACGTACAAACTCTCATTCTGGTACATCACAGACGGCAATGCAGGATGGAATACACTCTCTGCTGCTTTTGGCACTACAGCATCTGCTGCGGGAATGACCGGAACAATTGGCACAGCGATCAGCAATCCTACGAATACAACTTACCAGCAGTTTATTGGCACATTTACGCCAACGACCAGCGGTGTATATTATTTAGGAATTTATTGCGATGCAACTTCCAACCCATGGTATCTCAGCATCGACGATATCAACGTAATCGTGTCTCCTTGTAATGGTACGCCAACTGCAGGTACAGCAGCAGCTTCTGTAGCAGGTGGCTGTGCAGGTACCAACTTTACATTGAACCTTACCGGCAATTCAACAGGCCTGGGCATTAGTGCTCAATGGCAGTCTGCGCCTGCTGCAAGTGGCCCTTGGACCAACTTAGCGAACGGCACCACGACAACAGATAGTGTAACTGGTATTGCAGCTACTACTTATTACCGTGCTTATGTCGCTTGTTCCGGTTCTGGATTAGGTGATACTTCAAACGTGGTAACGGTAAATCAATATCCGCTGGCTTATACTGCTACAGTATCTGGCGCAGCCTGTGCCGGCACCAATGTAACTTTGAACACAAGCAATCCAACAACCGGCGCTACTTATTCGTGGAGCGGCCCGAACAGTTTTACTGCCAATACAGCATCTGCAACAATCAACAATGCAACCCTTGCTGATAATGGTGCTTACACATTGACCACTTCAATCAATGGTTGTACAGGAAGTGAATCCGTTACGGTAACCGTAAATCCAAAACCTGTGATCACCGCTGCGGGTACTAATCCTACAAGCTGCGGCGGCAATGATGGTACGCTCACCATATCAGGACTGGATGCAAACGCAGCTTACACGGTTGCGTATGACCTGAATAGTTCCACAACGACCGCGAACATCACGAGCACAAATACTGGCGACTATACGTTTACTGGTACGAACGCAGGAACTTACGATAATATCATTGCAACATCTGTCGCGGGCTGTACTTCTGACCCTGCAAATCAGGTAGTGATTACAAACCCTATAGCGATGCCGGATCCTACGGCAAGCAGCAACGGCCCGGTTTGTGCTGGCGCAGACCTTGAACTCGATGCAGCGTCTACACTTTCTGGTGTTACTTACCACTGGTCTGGACCAAACGGTTTCATCAGTACTATGCAGAACCCAACTATTCCTGGCGCAACAGCAACGGCTTCTGGCACCTATACAGTTTATACTACTTACCAAAGCTGTACTTCTAATACGGTTTCTGTAAATGCTGTGGTAAATGACAAACCAGATGCAAACGTTTATACAAGCGGCAGCACAACAATCTGTCAGGGCACTACCGTAACATTATCTGTTGCTACGGTGACAGGCGGTAATACTTATCAATGGCAAAACAACGGCACTGATATCGCAGCTGCAAACGGTGCAACTTACGATGCATCTGCAGACGGACATTATCGAGTAATCGTTGAAAGCCCATTCGGATGTTCTGATACATCTGTTGCAACACAAGTTACTGTGGAGAGCGCACCAACAAGCACTATTACTTATTCCGGCTCACTTACTATCTGTCAGGGCAATTCTGTTGTACTCGACGGCTCTGCCGGAAACGGTTATAGCTACCAATGGTATAAAGATGGCAACCCAGTTTATGGCGCTACCAGCATCAGCTACACTGCTACTACCGGTGGTTACTACACACTGATCGTTACAGCGTCGGGTGGTTGTAACGCAGTTTCGGCAGGTGTAACTGTAGTCATAACTGTTCCAACTACGCCAATTATCAGTATGAACGGCACAGAACTCAGCACTACTGGTTTTGCGTCTTACCAATGGTATAAAGATGGCAATCCAATTCCAGGCGCTACAAATGCTACACTAACAGTTACAACCAATGGTTACTATACTGTTGCGGGAACTGATGCCGGCGGATGTACCAATATGTCGGCAATCGCCCAGGTTTCTACCCTGAGTGTCGGCAACCTGACGGTAAACGGAAATGATGTAAACATCTATCCGAACCCGGCCAGCACAACAGTTCATATCGACGCTTCAGCCAAACTGGATATACAGATTCGTAATCTCGAAGGGCAGACGATTATGACTAAAAAAGCGGCAAGCGATATCGATATTTCGGGTATTGCAAATGGCGTGTACATGATCTCACTCACCGATAAAGATGGCAATCTGATCAAGATCGACAGACTGGTGATTGTCCACTAGTCCTTAAATTCAATATACTTTGAACTGCCGGAGGTTTTTCTTCCGGCAGTTTTTATTTATGTTCGTATCGCTAAAAATTAAACGCCTCGTATGAAAAAAGCAGCGCTCTTAGTAACCTTACTGATTTTGTCTCTTTCCGTTTGGGCACAAAAAACAAAAGTTGTGATTACTACCGATTATGGTAAAATCACGATGATGCTGTACGATAATACACCGCAGCATCGCGATAATATGATCAAACTGATCAAAGAAAAATTTTATGACGGTACCTTATTTCACCGTGTGATTCCCGGATTTGTGATTCAGGGCGGCGACCCTGATTCTAAAAAAGCAGTGCCTGGTCAGGCATTGGGTGAGGGCGATCTGAAATATAAAATCCCTGCGGAGATCAATGACGAAGACTTTCACCAGCGTGGCGCATTAGCCATGGCCCGCGATGAAAATCCGGACAAAGCTTCTTCTGCCTGTCAGTTCTATATTGTGGTAGGAAAAAAATACACAGATGCAGATCTGGATAAAATTTCCCAGCGCAATGGCAGAAAATTCTCGACGACGCAACGCGAAATGTATAAAACAGAAGGCGGCACACCTAACCTGGATGGCAGATATACGGTATTTGGAATGGTAACATCCGGAATGGATGTGGTAGATAAAATCGTAGCCGAACCACGTGACAGCAATGATCGCCCAAAGAAAGATATTCATATGATCAGTGTCCGCATCGTGAAAAAGCACAAATTCCTGATCTTCTAATTTGAAAAATCCTGCTCAACGGCAGGATTTTTTGCTTAAGCACAAATCGTAAATTCGCAACGTGGCTATTGAAAATCTAAAAAAACTGCTCGACGAAAAAGTCGCACTATATAATCAACCGGCTTTTATTGAGAAAGATCCGATAATCATTCCGCATTCGTTTTCAAAGAAACAGGACGTTGAAATTTCCGGCCTTTTCGCCGCGGTATTGGCCTGGGGAAACAGAACAGCCATTATTAACAGCAGTAAGAAATTAATGCAATGGATGGATAACGAACCTTACGATTTCGTTTTGAACCATCAGGAAACCGACCTAAAGCCTTTCCTGCATTTCGCACATCGTACATTTAATGCAACAGATGCATTGTACTTCATTCATTTTCTGCAATGGCATTATCGTCAGCATGACTCCTTAGAAGATGCTTTTGTGCCAACAAAAACTTATACAGAAAACACAGTAGAGCAGGCACTCATTCATTTTCACAATTATTTTTTCTCGATCGAACATCCGGAAAGAACAAAAAAGCACATTGCCACACCCGCACGTAAATCGGCCTGCAAGCGTATTAATATGTACCTGCGCTGGATGGTGCGCAAAGACAACAAAGGTGTAGATTTTGGAATCTGGAAAAAGATAAAACCGAGTCAGCTCGTTTGTCCGCTCGATGTACATGTAGCAAGAGTAGCGCATCGTCTCGAACTGTTGGAAACTAACAAGTCGGACTGGAATAATGCGCTACAGCTCACTCTGCAATTACGCCAGCTCAATCCCAAAGATCCGGCGATTTATGATTATGCCCTGTTTGGCCTTGGAATGGCCGAACGTTTCTAGGCAAAAATCTCATGTTCAAGAACGTTCTTCAACCCTTGCTTTGCAGGCAACCCTTCTACTTCTTCTTTCTCAAGAATAGCATCTGGATAAAGGATCAGAGAAGTATTGTTGTTTTTCCACCAGTCGCTTTTCAGGCGGGAAAAATGAACGATACCAACGATAGAGCAACGTTTATCATTGCTTGTCCACTCTTCTATGCGTTCAAATAATTCGTGGCGCACCTGAAATAAGCCATCAAAACTTACATATACGCGCAGGTAAAAATCATCAGTCAGCTCAGCAGTGAGTCCACTGTTTTTCTTTTTGTATTCGTATTTATAACCGTAACGCAATGCAGAGAGATCGCTCAATACAGCAGAAGCTGTAGGAAAGCCCCCCGCGCCTTTTCCGTAGAAAAACTGCTTGTCTGCCAATCCACTTTCAATCACTACACCATTGTACTCGTTCTTCACATTATACAGCTGGTTTTCTTTAGTGATAAACTGAGGCAAAACAAAAGCCGCTACTTTACCGCTGCGCAATTTTTTTGCTTGTGCTACCAGTTTGATTTCATATTGTTTCTCCTTCGCAAAAACCGCATCCTGCGCGTGCAGCAAATGAATGCCGGAATGCACCAATTCCGTTGGGTGAGAAACAATGCCGTAAGCATGCACCAACAATAACGTGAGCTTGTTTACCGCATCAATACCTTCAATATCCAATGCGGGATTGCTTTCTGCGAAACCTTCGTCCTGCGCCAGTTTTAAAGCTGCAGCAAATGAAAGCCCATCTTCGGCAATACGTGTGAGGATATAATTTGTTGAACCATTTACAATGCCTTGCACACCTTGCAACAGATCATTGTCATAGTATTCTTCCAGATTGCGGATTACCGGAATACTCGCACAACAACCGGCTTCATAGAGGAATGGCGTTTTATTTTCCTTTTGCAGTGCCAGCAATTCCGGCAAATGTTCTGCAATCAGTTTTTTATTCGCGCTCACTACAGCTTTTCCGCTTTTCAGCGCACGGCTTACAATGTAGAATGCTGCGTCCGCATCATCAATCAGTTCTATGATCACGTTGATGGAAGGATCGTTGAGCAATACCTCCGCGTCTGTAGTAAATAATTCAGCCGGTGCGTTTCTCTTTTTCTCCGGATGTTTGATGCAGACCTTTGTGATGCTTGCATTCAGCGATGCCGTTTGCTGCAACACTTTATAGAGCCCTTCACCTACTACACCGAAGCCGAATAAACCAATATTGAGTTGTTTTTGTTGAATAGACATTTGGTAAGAATTTTATGTTGTTAAATAGTTTTATTGATTGTAAAGATGTTTTGTTTGATCGCGTTGATCACACCGACTAACTATGCTGAACCGCTATCTAAAAAGAGTGACAAGATGTGGCGTATAATTTTTCCGTCGCGAAATCAGATTGCAACGTCATCCCCACAGCTCTGCTGTTTGGGAATTCCTCGCAATGACCCGCAGAGGGTTATAACTCGCGTTGAGTAACACATAATCCCGGTCATCCCGAGGTACGACGTGGGGATCTGATTTCGGGTATAATACTCGCGCTGTTTCTCAAACTTGTCATTGGCACTCAGAAAGCAACCCGCAGAACTTAGGGCTACGATCAAATACTCGCGGTTATGTAGTTGTTAGATTCAGTATGCGCATGCACACGTTGCAATGCCTGATCAATATCTGCAATCAGATCCTCTGGGTCTTCCAGACCAATGCTCAGACGAATCAGACTGTCAGCTACACCAGCAGCTCTGCGTTTTTCAACGGGCACCGATTTATGCGTCATGTTTGCGGGATGGCAAAGCAAACTCTTGATCCCTCCAAGACTTTCTGCCAGCTTGAACAGACTTGTATTGCACACCACTTTGAATGCCGCATCTTCTGTATCATTTTTCAGCGTGAAAGAAATGACGCCACCGAAACCACTTTGTTGTTTTACAGCAATATCATGATTCGGATGTGATGGTAAGCCCGGATAAAACACCTGATCTACCAATGGATGCGTTTGCAAATACTCAGCAACGATTTGTGCATTCTTGCAGTGCTTTTCCACGCGCAGCGGCAATGTTTCAATACCGCGGATTACCAGCCAGCTATCATTTGGCGATAAAACGGCGCCGCTTGCGTTCTGTATAAATTTGATCTGCTCTCCAAGTTCAGCAGTGCGGGACACTACAATACCTGCAATGAGATCGCTGTGACCACCCAGATATTTGGTGGCGCTGTGCACAATAATATCCGCACCCAGTAAAATTGGTTGTTGTAATGCAGGAGAAGCAAATGTATTATCTACACAGAGCAGTAAATTATTTTGCTTCGCAACTTTCGCAATGGCCTCAATATCGCTGATCTTCAAAGTCGGATTGGTAGGCGTTTCCAACCAGATCAGCTTTGTTTTTGGCGTGATGGCATCGATCACGTTCGTAACATCTGTTGTGTCTACATAGTTTACGCGAATGCCAAATTTCTCGTAGATCTTCGTAAACAAGCGGAATGCGCCGCCGTAGATATCATCAACCGCTACAATTTCATCGCCGCTTTCCAGGAGTTTTACCACAGCATCGATCGCCGCAAGGCCGCTGGCAAATGCTGATGCAGCTGCACCACCTTCCAGCTTTGCCACAATCTTCTCCAGTGTTTCACGCGTCGGATTATTGCTGCGGGCATAATCGTATCCCTTGTTCACGCCCGGCGCTTGTTGCACGAATGTAGACGTCTGATAAATCGGCACTCCGATAGAACCTGTCAGCGGATCAACGGGAATACTGTGGATGAGTTCTGTAGCCTTGCTCATATCGTTTGGTTTGTTTTTGAAGTTTTGAAAATCTTACAAACACGTACCAAAAGAGGCTTACCGGACAAACCTTTCTATCGCACGGTATCTAGTACAGGTACAATAAAAAAGCTCCTCCGATAAGTCAGAGGAGCTTTAGTTATATTTTTCAGCTAAGCTGTTTTATTTAAACTATTGCATCTGACTTATCTATCACACAATTGTGTGATGGAATTAGCACCAGCTTCCCGTTGTTAAAAACGAGAGAGGTTGCTAAGGCTTCGCAGGGCCATTTCCCTCTGCCTTTCTTGATAAGTGACGTTGTAAAGAACTGATGCAAATGTAGCATCACGATTTTCAATTTTCCAAATTTTAAATAAAAATTTTTTTTCGAATTATCTGAAATCGTCTACAGTAGCGCGTTTGGGCAGGTATAAAAAATCTCCTTACCATATCCATCGCATTCCACGCATTAATTCATCTGATGTTCTCAGTTTCATCGACTAATTTTGCAGACATCAGATGTTTTTATGAAAAACGACAAACAGAAAAAATCTTCCAGCCTAGCTGATTTTGTAATCGAAAAACTGCAAAAAGAAATTGCCTCCGGAAAATTCAAAAAAGGAACAAAAATTCCACCGGAACCGGAACTGATGGAACGCTACAATGTAGGCCGCTCTACGATTCGCGAAGCAATCAAAACGCTCGCAAAACAAGGTATGCTGAAAGTACAGCAAGGATCCGGGACATTTGTAACCGGTGATAAAAACACTGCTGAGCCGCTGGAACAAAAATTGCGCAAAGCCGCAGCTAAGGAGATAAACGAAGTAAGCACACTGCTTGCGAAAGAGACTGCGCGTCTTGCCACAATCAACAGAAAAGAGAAAGATGTGAAAGCACTTGTGCAAACACTCGGCGAAAGAGCAAAAGCAATAGGTGCTGCAGAATATGACGCTGCGAAGGAAGCGGATGTACGTTTTCATTCCATCATCGCAAAAACATCTGGCAATACGGTAATGGCGGATCTGTACGAAACATTCACCCAAAGCATCCGCAATCGCGATAAAAGCCAGAATGTTTCATTCTTCCAATCCACCCAAAAACTGCTGGAACAATTGTTAACTGCCATCCAGTCTCAAAACGAGAAAAAAGCAGCGACCATTATTTCACAGTTACCACAATAAACAACAATAATGTCCATTTTAGTATTTACCCTGATCCTGCTGGTGGGCGCTTTTGCCGCCGGCTTGCTGGGATCACTTACAGGACTTGGCGGCGGTGTAGTCGTTATTCCACTGCTTACATTAGGTTTCCATGTTGACATTCGTTACGCAATCGGCGCTTCGCTTGTCGCATCAATTGCCACTTCTTCCGGCGCAGCTTCTGCTTATGTGAAAGAAGGAATCACCAATATCCGGATCGGGATGTTTCTGGAGATTGCAACTACTACCGGTGCGGTAATAGGCGCGCTATTGGCGGCATATGTAGCTCCGGGAATTGTAGCCGTACTCTTTGGCTTTGTACTAATTTTTTCCGCAATCATGTCGCTCAGAAAAAAAACAGAGCACCTCGAATTGTCTGATACTAGTCCGCTGGCGCAAAAATTGAAACTCAACGGCAGCTATCCAACTGCCGAAGGAAAGGTTTCTTATTATATCCGGAAAGTACCTGGTGGCTATATTCTAATGACTATCGCAGGTGTTATCAGCGGTTTACTGGGCATTGGTTCGGGTGCGCTTAAAGTGCTGGCAATGGATGTGGTCATGCATATTCCGTTTAAGGTTTCTACAACCACCAGCAATTTTATGATCGGTGTTACTGCCGCCGCGAGTGCGGTCGTGTATCTGCAGCGTGGCTATATTGATCCGGGCATCGCCATGCCGGTAATGCTGGGCGTACTGATCGGCGCCATGAGCGGATCTAAGATTCTGGTAAAGGCCAATACTCATAAACTACGTCAGATTTTTGCTGTCGTGATTGTATTCCTCGCATTTGAGATGATCTATAATGGTTTAACCGGTAAAATTTAATCGTATGCTGACTAAAAAATACTGGCAGGATAAAGATGTTGCTTTATTGGTAGGCAAAACCTTACGCACAGGCGTGCTTTGTGCAATGGGTATTACTATTGTCGGCGCGCTTATTTATCTGTTTCACAATGCTGGCGGCAAGCCGGAATATCATGTGTTTAAAGGGGCTGACCTTTCACTTCGTCACTTACCAGGGATTCTGACTGGTGTTACTCATTTCGACGGCATGGCCATTATCCAGCTAGGTGTCGTCATATTGATCGCCACTCCGGTAGTTCGCGTGATGCTTTCTGCAATCGGCTTTCTTATTGAAAAAGATTACATGTACGTATTTATTACACTACTTGTACTAAGCATCATTATCGGCAACATGCTGGCCGGTCTTGGCGGGTAATATTCCCCAGCAACTTACAGTCATCCGTTTTAAGCAACACTTCAGATGATACAATATTATAATCCTGATATGCACTGCATATCAGGATTATACATTTTTAAGAATTGTTATTTTCATACAAACGATGGCTTTCGATCTATAAATCCTGATTTTTTGAGCTAACTTGCACGCCCATCCTTCCAACTGAATGGACTTACCAGAAGGCAAAAAAATTTATTTCGCTTCCGATTTTCATCTCGGCATTCCCGACCGAGCCAGTAGTCTGGCACGTGAAAAACGCTTATGCGACTGGCTAGATACAATCAAGGCAGATGCAGCACAGCTGTACCTTGTTGGTGACATTTTCGATGTTTGGTTCGAGTACAAAAATGTAATTCCGAAAGGTTATACGCGCTTTCTTGGAAAGCTGGCAGAACTTTCTGACGCCGGTCTTCATATTGAAGCATTTACTGGCAATCACGATCTCTGGATGCGTGGTTATTTTCAGGATGAACTGAATATTCCGGTGCATCACGAACCAGTTGAGCGTACATTTAATGGAAAGAAATTTTTTATTGGCCACGGTGATGGCCTCGGCCCTGGTGATCATGGATATAAATTCCTGAAGTCCATTTTACGCAACCCGTTTTCACAATGGCTTTACCGCCGCATCCACCCCGATACAGGCGTTGGAATGGCTGGCTGGTTCAGTCGTCTTGGCCCTAAGCATGAAGATGGTAAAGAAGAAGTTTTTCAAGGCCCGGAAAAAGAGTGGCTGGTACAGTTTTGTCTTGAAAAATTAAAAGAAGAGCATTTTGACTATTTCATATTCGGACACCGTCATATAGCTATAGAATATCCGCTGCCGCAAAACAGTTTATATGTAAACCTCGGCGACTGGATTCGTTTTAATAGTTATGGCGTGTTTGATGGCCAAAATCTACGGTTACAGTATTATAAAGCGAAGCACTAGTTATGCAACGTACCTTGATAATGATTCGTCATGCCAAATCGAGCTGGGCTAATCCGCTGCAAAGCGATTACGACCGTCCGCTCAACGAACGCGGCTTGCACGACGCACCTATGATGGGAGAACGATTGAAGAAAAAAGGATTGATTCCTGATCTGATTATTTCCAGCACGGCGAAAAGAGCTGCACAAACAGCAAAGAAAATTGGCGCCGCGGTTGGTTTCAGTGAAGAAAATATTCTTTGGAAAAACCGTTTGTACCAATGTATCCCTTCAGTGTTTGAAGAAGTGATCCAGGAAATTGACGATGCTATCCAAACAGTTTTTGTTGTAGCACACAATCCGGGCATCACTGATTTTGTAAACGAACTCGTACCTGGCTTCCGCATTGATAATATGCCTACCTGCGCAATGGCAGGTGTACATGTTTCGGCAGAATCCTGGAGTGATTTTCTACACGCACAGAAAGAAGTTTTTTTATTTGATTACCCCAAGAAGCAACCATGACCGCAAAGACGACTACGACAGTAATCAGCACACTCGAAAAACTATTTGAAGAACATTTCGGTAAGCCATCTGAAGAAATCACCGCATTGCCAGTATCTGGCTCTGATCGCCGATACTACAGACTTTCCGCAGGCAGCACTACTGCTATTGGTACTTACAACGCCAATGTAGCGGAAAACAATACTTATTTCTATTTCACGGAACTTTTTCGCAAACACGAAATCAATGTTCCGGAAGTTTATAAAACCAGCAAAGACCGTCGTTCTTATCTGCAGCAAGATGTAGGTAGTACTACGCTTTTTGACCAGCTGATGAAAGAAGGTCTGACGGATGAAGTGCGTAAGAACTTTCACAAAAGCCTGGAGCAACTGGCGCGTGTACAGTGGATCGCTGGTCGTGAAGCAGATTTCAACCAATGTTTTGCCACCCGTCAGTTCGACGAAAAAGCAATCATGGGCGACTTGCTGTATTTCAAATATTATTTCGCCGACTTGCAAAAGGTGCACTACGATCGTCAGACGTTGATGGGCGAAATGGAACTTTTGAGTAAAGAACTCGGCCGCATTCAGCCGCAAATGCTGATGTATCGCGATTTTCAGAGTCGCAATATTATGCTGCACGAAGGCAAACTTTATTTCATAGACTATCAGGGCGGCATGCAAGGACCGCCACAATATGATATTGCGTCTTTACTCTGGCAAGCCAAAGCAAAATTGCCCGCTGCCTGGAAAGAAGATCTGCTGAACGGCTATATCGCAACACTCAACAGCCTGCCAATTCCACGCATGGACGAAATTCACTTCCGTCGTGGATATACGCAGTTTGTATTGATACGTTTGCTGCAAGTCCTCGGTGCTTACGGTTTCCGCGGTTTACTGGAACACAAGCCACACTTCCTGAGCAGCATCGGTCCGGCGCTGAAAAATCTGGAAGGTTTCATTTCTGATAATCCACAGTTATTGCCTTCTTATCCGGAACTGCGTTCATTGCTCGAAAAAATCAGTACTCCTGAAATTCAGGCTCGCTATGGTGGTGCAAAAACCGTAGCGGAAGAAGTAAAACTGAAAGTGGAAATTTCCAGTTTCTCTTATAAAGTAGGCGGCGTTCCGAAAGATAAAACCAGTCACGGTGGCGGTTATGTTTTCGATTGTCGTGGCATTCTGAATCCAGGCCGCTATTCGGCATATAAAACGCTTACAGGTCAGGACGAATTAGTGCGTCAGTTCCTTGATAAAGAAACCCAGATGCCGGAATTCCTGCAACACGTATATGGTTTGGTTTCTATCAATATCGATGACTATATCGCTCGTGGATTTGAGCATTTAAGTGTTGCATTCGGTTGTACGGGTGGCCAACACCGCTCTGTTTACGCAGCAGAATCACTCGCTAAATTTATCGAATCTAAATACCATGTTCCAGTAACAGTGACCCACCATAACCAACAGAAATGGGTACTTGCTTCTGAGCAGTTAAATGGTTAATTGGATAAAGGGTTAAATCAGTCGGTGATTGGGTAAATGGTTAAAACAGTAAAACTGTAAATCAGTTGTTGTGTGACTCGCGACGTATTAACCTTTTAACAGCTTAACGTTTTATCCTGCGCAACGACGAATTAACTTCAACGAAATAAGATTAAAAAAAAATGCCCCGCAATTTGCGAGGCATTTTTTTTTAAATCTTATTTCTGGTCATCACCCAGTGCTTTGCGCGGATTGCGCTCCAGCACTTCGTCAACCATACCGTAATCTTTTGCTTCCTGTGCAGTCATCCAGTAATCACGATCGCTGTCCTTTTCTACTTTGCTGAATTTCTGTCCGCTGTGGTTAGCGATAATTTCATAAAGTTCTTTTTTCAGCTTCACGATTTCACGTGCAGTGATTTCGATGTCGCTTGCCTGACCTTCAGCGCCGCCTAATGGCTGGTGAATCATCACACGGCTGTGTTTTAGTGCAGTACGTTTACCTTTTGTACCAGCGCACATCAGTACGGCAGCCATAGAAGCAGCAATACCGGTACAGATAGTAGATACATCAGGGTTAATGATCTGCATGGTATCATAAATACCCAGACCAGCGTAAACGCTACCACCCGGACTGTTGATGTACATCTGCACATCGCGGTTACGGTCAGTGCTCTCCAAGAACAGGAGCTGAGCAGTTACGATATTCGCTACATAGTCATTGATCGCTTCGCCCAGGAAGATGATGCGATCCATCATCAAACGGGAAAATACGTCCATGGAAGCTACGTTAAGCGGACGTTCTTCAATGATATAAGGCGTTAATGCCGATGGAGATTTTATCAGAGAAGAAGTATAATTGTCTAAAGCAAGACTGCTGATGCCATGATGTTTAATGGCATATTTGCGAAACTCATTTGAATTCATAAATCGTATTTTTGAACTTGAAGGTTTTCAAAAAATAATAAGGCAAATTTTAAACCATTATAAATATAGTGTCATTACGGCACTTTTCAATTTCACAATTTGGCATTTCGGCGATTTCGGTATGACTTAATTAATCATATCTAAATATTTATCTTGCCCGACTGCCAAATCTGCGACAACTAAATATGAAAATGGCGAAACTTACTCAGACAGAGTTACTTGAAATATTCCAAGCAGTCAAAAAAGAAATGAAACCTTATGAAAAAGGAACGATTGTAGCACGGTTCGATATAGAAGGCAAATATGATCTCTGGAGCGAAAAGAAAGGTATCAACACTTATGGACGCATCCGCGATGAAGTGGCATTTGCCGCCGCGATTGTACAAAGCACTTACGTAGGATTTTATTTCATGCCTGTTTACAGTTCTGAAGAAATCAAAAGTAAAATGCCCGAAGAATTAATGAAACTGCTAAAAGGCAAAGCTTGTTTCCATATCAAAAAGAATGATCCGGAAATTATGAAGCAGATCGGAAAAGCCCTGAAAATGGGACATGCTGGGTACGATAAGCTCGGCTGGATTTAAATAATGGACAATTGACAGTTGACAATGCTCATCGCGATTGTCACCCTGAGCGGAGTCGAAGGGTTTCTTGCGGATTGTTTCCACGCAAAGACTCGAAGGTTTTCTCTCACGGCGGCACAAAGGCGCTAAGCCCTTATTTACGTTTTACGAAACTCACAATTGACAACTCACCACTCACAAAATTGACTATTCACGGTGCCACGCACAATCCTTCGGCTACGCTCAGGATGACTCCGCGCAAGATTTTGAATTTTGACTTTTGAATTTTGACTTTGAAATGCAACTCACACTCGACATAAACATTCCCGCTTTACCAAAGCGCATTACTTACATCGATCAGCTTTTCCTGATTGGGTCTTGCTTTTCGGAAAATATGTATGAAAAACTGGCGCACCATAAATTTCAGGTGTTGTCTAACCCGCATGGTATTCTGTTTAATCCACTAAGTGTAACTCAAAGCCTGGATAGCTATATTGACGGAAAAACGTACACAGCCGGGGATCTGTTTCTGTTAAATGAATTGTGGAATAGCTGGGATCATCATACGCGGTTTTCAGATGTTAGTCAGGAAGAAGCGCTGCGCAAAATCAATACATCACAGGCCGAGGCGGCAAAAGCCATTCGCAAAACCAATTACCTGATCATCACTTTAGGCTCTGCATTTCAATATTATCTCAAAGAAAGCGGCCGCCACGTTGCCAACAACCACCGTGCGCCGGGACAATGGTTTGAGAAACGGCTTTTACCCATAAAAGAAATCACAGAAGCATTATCCAATACGCTCCAAAAGCTTATTGTCGTCAATCCAAATGTACAAATCATCTTCACAATCAGTCCGGTACGGCATATCAGAGATGGGGTGATAGATAATAATCGCAGCAAAGCGCGTCTGTTAGAAGCTGTACACGAATTATGCGAATTATTTCCTCAGGCGAATTATTTCCCTGCTTACGAATTGATTATAGACATTTTGCGTGATTACCGTTTTTACGATATTGACTTCGTGCATCCCAATTATCTGGCGACGAATTTCGTTTGGGAACATTTCGTAAAATCCTGCATTTCAGATGATACTAAAGATTTAATGAAACAGGTTTTAGACATAATGACCGCCCGCAATCACAAAACACGCTTTCCGCAAACAGAAGCACACAAGACCTTTTTGTCTAATTATACAGCCAAAGTGTCCAGCCTTTTAAAACAATATCCGTATCTGAATTTGCAAGATGAGCTGGCTTATTTCCAGAAAAAGGATTGACGGATTTTCTACAAATGGTTAAAAAATACCCCGTTTCCTCAAATCACCCTATAAATCACATATCCTAAAACATAAATAACCTACCTTTGCGGCTCATTTTTTCCCATTCATGGATCGTAATAATGTCATTGGATTTTCCCTTTTGGCGGCACTGCTAATCGGGTACATCGTTTACAACAACCACTCACAAAAGGTGATGCTGGAGCAAAAACAGAAAGATTCTGTAGCTTATGCAATCGCTCATCCTATCCCTAAAATCGATAGCACTGCGCTCAAAGCCAAACTAGCTGTAGCAGATTCTGTAACTGATTCTATCCGCAGAAGCATGCCACCAGCTTACAATGGAACCGCTCAAATGGTGAAATTGGAAAACAAGAAACTGGCACTGACGTTTACTACTAAAGGTGCTTATCCTGTTGTTGCCAACGTTAAAGATTATAAAACATACACACAGCAACCACTGTTGTTGTTTAACGGCGAGGGAAATAAACTGAGCGTTACACTGCCTATTAATAATAATGGCGTGGCCAGCTCTGATCTTTATTTTGTTCCTACGCAAAAAACGGAAACAAACGGTGACCAGACTGTAGACTTTGCTGCAGACCTCGGTGGCGGCAAGAAAATCGATATCGTGTACACCCTGCCAGCAGATGCATACATGATGAAATGTGCTATCAACGTAACAGGCATGCCAGCCAACAGCCTGCCTTTGCTTTGGGAAACACAAGCACTGCATACTGAAAAAGATGTTACTACAGAACGTACGACGACACAGGTTTACTACCGTTTCAAAAATGATGATCATGATTACTTCACTGTAAAAGGTGATGAGAAAAAATCATTGTCAGATAATACACATTGGCTCGCGCTGCGTACACACTATTTCAACAGTACACTGATTTCTGATAACAGCAGCTTTGGCCGTGTAGACATCAATGCGAACGTTACGTTGCCTGATAGCAATGTCGTAGTGAAAAGCAAAAACACAATGGAACTCGCATTGTCTGCAGGCGCTACGCAAACTGCTAATTTCAGCTGGTTCATCGGCCCGAACGACTACCGCACACTTAAATCATACAACATTGGCCTAGATGATATGGTACCGCTGGGTTATGGCCTGTTTGCGTTTGTAAAATACATCAACAAATGGGTGCTGATTCCGATCTTCTATTTCCTCGGTAGCTTCATTACCAATTATGGTATCATCATCATGCTGATGACTATTTTCATCCGTTTGATTCTTTCTTTCTTCACGTACAAAAGCTATTTGTCTGCTGCGAAAATGCGCGTGCTGAAACCAGAGGTTGATGCGCTGAGAGAGAAATACAAAGATGATCAGCAGAAATTCGGCATGGAGCAAATGAAGCTCTTCCGCACTGCTGGTGTGAATCCGCTCGGTGGTTGTTTACCAATGCTGTTCCAGATTCCGATTCTGTTTGCGATGTACTATTTGTTCCCATCGTTTATCGAATTCCGTCAGCAATCATTCCTGTGGGCGGGTGACCTTTCCACTTATGATAGCATTATGAAGCTGCCATTCAATGTACCATTCTACGGTGATCATATCTCTTTGTTCACTTTGCTGATGACAGCTTCCAGCTTATTCCTGGCGCTGTATAACCGCAACATGACGGCTCAGGATCCAAACAATCCGATGATGAAATATATGCCTTTCGTCTTCCCGATCATGCTGATGGGTGTGTTCAACAAAATGGCCGCTGCCTTGACTTTCTACTATTTCTTCTCTAACTGTCTGAGCATTCTGCAACAATTCATCATTCAGAAATACATCATTGATGAAAAGAAAATTCATGCGCAGATTCAGGAAAATAAAAACAAACCTGTAACGCCATCCAAATGGCAACAGCGTATAGATGAAATGCAGAAAGCGCAAGCTGCAAGACCTAAAAAATAGATTTTTTTGAAATAATTTTTGAAACCGGGCTCTGTTGGCCCGGTTTTTTTATAATTAAACCCAATACTGGTAAAAACCTTCGTTGGGATAATAAAATATATTATACGATCAATTTTTAGGACCTATTTTACTAGAAGAAAGCTTTTTACAAATTTTAATTAATTAAAGTTGACAATTTTACAAATAATGTCTTATATTGTGGTCGCATTACTTTGGGAGAGAGAGTATTGCAATTCACTTTTACGTTTTAATAAATCATTTTCTAAAGATATTTATTCGGTGGCAACGCTGAATTAACCTCGCTTTCGTTTCAATAGGGGTAAAGGTTTATTGCTTTCGCGCAATCAGAACCGCACAATGAAAAAGAGCCTTGTAGTCTTACAAGGCTTATTTATTTCCAGCAATTTTCGTTTTTAATATCAAGTAGTAAGTATCAGATATCAAGCTGGCGCTATAGCTATTCGACATGTCTGCATAGTATTGCAAAAGATCGAATCACAGATAAACCGCAATTCGCGATGGGCAAACACGAACCAATGTCGTTTCCTTAAGGAAAATTGAGTCGTTGTTTCTCGCGCCACCGCGAATTGCAGATGCGGTCCTTAAGGGAATGACATTAAAACACGAATGTCCCTTCGGAACATTCGCGCCAGAATAAGGCAATAAAAAAACGCTCCTCAAATACTGAGGAGCGTTCTTGCTTATCTTTTATACGATCAATTAAGCATCAATACGCGCGTATTTCGCATGTGATTCAATAAACTCTCTGCGTGGCGGAACTTCATCACCCATCAGCATAGAGAATACACTATCCGCATTTGCCATACTATCAATAGTGACTTGTTTCAGCGTACGTGACTCCGGATTCATTGTTGTTTCCCAAAGCTGTTCAGCGTTCATTTCACCAAGACCTTTGTATCGTTGTACCGCTACGCTGTCTTCCTTGCCATTCGCAAATTTCGTTACATACGCTTTGCGGTCTTCCTCATTCCAAGCATAAGCCTGTTCTTTACCTTTTTTCACGAGATACAACGGTGGTTGTGCGAGGTACAGATAACCTTGTTCCACCAGCTCTTTCATATAACGGAAGAAGAACGTGAGGATCAATGTCGCAATGTGCGAACCATCCACATCGGCATCGGTCATGATGATGATTTTGTGGTAACGAAGCTTCGTCAGGTTCAGCGCTTTCGGATCATCAGGCGTACCAACAGAAACGCCCAGCGCCGTGAACATATTCTTGATCTCTTCGTTTTCGTAGATCTTATGTTCCTGCGCTTTTTCAACGTTCAGAATTTTACCACGCAAAGGCAGAATCGCCTGATAAGAACGGTCACGACCTTGTTTCGCAGTACCACCGGCCGAGTCACCTTCCACCAGATACAGTTCACATTTTTCAGGATCTTTTTCAGAACAGTCAGCCAGTTTACCAGGCATACCACCACCGGAAAGCACGCTCTTACGTTGCACCATTTCACGGGCTTTACGTGCTGCTGCACGCGCCTGCGCCGCCAGGATCACTTTGTCAATGATCATCTTGGCTTCTTTCGGATGCTCTTCAAGATATGCTTCCAGCACACGGCTCATACAAACATCCACCACACCCATTACATCATTGTTACCGAGTTTGGTTTTCGTCTGACCTTCGAACTGCGGCTCTGGTACTTTTACAGAAATAACAGCGCTCAGACCTTCACGGAAGTCATCACCGGTGATTTCAACTTTAGCTTTTTCAAACAGTTTGTTTTTATCGCCATAAGCCTTGAACACGCGAGTGATAGAACGACGGAAACCTGCTACGTGCGTACCACCTTCAATGGTGTTGATGTTATTTACGTAAGAGAAAATATGCTCGTTGTAAGAAGTGTTATAGCTCATAGCTACTTCCACGGCTACATTACTATCAGCATCATAACCTTCTACGTAGATTGGCGCAGCCAACAACGGATCGCGTTTCCCGATTTTATCGAGCATCAGTACGAATTCGGTAATACCGCCTTCGCTGAAGAATACTTCCGTAACATACTGTCCGTCTTCACCTTGTTCGCGTTCATCAATCAGGGTAATCGAAATACCTTTGTTGAGGAAAGACAATTCACGCAGACGACCAGCAAGGATTTCGCGGTTGTAGATGTTTTCTTTAAAAATGGTAGTATCCGGATGGAAATGCTGCAGCGTACCACGTTTGTCGGAAGTGCCGATTTCACGCACTGCATATTGCGGGATACCCTTTGAGTACTCCTGTTCAAATATTTTTCCTTCGCGGAAAACGGTTGTATGCATGTGGTCACTGAGTGCGTTCACACAGCTTACACCTACACCGTGCAGACCGCCGGAAACTTTATAAGAATCTTTATCGAATTTACCACCAGCGTGCAATACCGTCATTACTACCTCCAGTGCAGAGCGGCCTTCTTTCGGGTGAATGCCCGTAGGGATACCGCGACCATCATCCAAAACGGAAATGGAGTTGTCTTTGAGAATAGTAACAGTGATGTTTTTGCAATAACCGGCCAGGGCTTCGTCAATAGAGTTATCAACTACTTCATACACCAGGTGGTGCAAACCTTTGACACCGATATCGCCGATATACATGGCCGGGCGTTTTCTTACCGCTTCCAGACCTTCCAAAACCTGTATACTTCCGGCATCATAGCCTGCTGATGAAGGCTGTAAAACCTCGTTTTCTGTACTCATATTTACTGACCGAAATAATTTTAAAAATTGCGGAAAATTCTCCACACTTTCATAGAAAAATGTATCGAATAGAACATTATATTATCTTGAAATATAACTATACAAAGATAACGAATATTAGCAGGCTTAACAAGGAAAAACGTGCCTTTTAAACGATTAAAATGACACCGGTGAATACCGTGGGAACATTTAATGAAACAGGCTATCCCAGCATATCATCCAGCTCTTCTTTACGCAGCATCATAAACACCTTTTTGCCATCTGGTGTATATTCTGGCTGCGAACACGCGAAAAGCTCGTCTATGAGTGCCTGTTGACCCTCAGGCTGTTGAATGGCGTGCTTGTTTCTGGACAAACGGCGGGCCATTTGCATGAGAATACGTTCGGTGCGGGAAGCCACAGCATCGTGCGATTCATGCTTTAATTGGTCCAGTACTTCGTCGAGCACATTTTTCTCTTCGCCGGCAGGCAAATCAGTCGGAACACCCTGTACAACAAACGTATTTTGTCCGAAAGGAGAAATATCAAAACCAATGCGTGCGAGATCCGGCAATACTTCAGTCAGCAAAATGCAATCCTGTGGCGGCATTTCGTAAGATGCAGGGAAAAGCACCTGTTGAGAAGGCGTGTTACCGGCATTCCACTGTTGCAATAAACGCTCGAACCATATGCGTTCCTGCGCCCTGCGGATATGAATCAGCATCAGGCCCGAGCGAACTGTAGTAACCAGCATAGAGCCTTGTACCAGCAAATTATTTTGCCTCCCCGATGACGGCACGTTTTCGTTTTCCGGCAACAATGTAGCGGACTGCGACGGAATAGTTGTCCCCTGTGTTGCGCCGCCATCTGTGCCATTGCCCGGCTCTGCGATTTCATACAGTTCTTTCCAACGTTGCAGGCCTTCTTTGTGCTCTACAAAATGCGCCTGATTTTTCTGGGAAAATGTATTAAACAGATAGCTTTTTTGCGCATTGGCCATCGTCTGCTGCGTATGCGGCATTTGAATGGCTGGCAATTGCATTACTTCCGAATTCAACGTGAAATCAAGCGACGGCGCGATATTATAGCGGGCCAGGGCGTGTTTCGCCGTAGCATGCAAATATGCATACATCATCCGGTCATCGTCAAACTTTACTTCCTGTTTGGTTGGATGCACGTTCACATCTACACGCGAAGGATCCACATCCAGGAATAAAACATAAAACGGAAACGCTTCTTTTTCGATCAGTCCTTCATATGCCGTCATGATGGCGTGATTCAGGAAAGAACTTCTGATAAAGCGGTTATTAATAAAGAAAAACTGCATGCCGCGGGTGCGGGTAGCAGCTTCCGGCTTGCCAATAAAACCGGAAATATTGATGAGTTCGGTATTTTCTTCTACCGGAACCATATTTTTCTCGAAAGAGTTGCCCAAAAGGCCAATGATGCGGGTTTTCAGATTGCCGGCTTCCAGATGGAATTGCTCCACATTGTTGTGCCACAAACGAAATGCGATCTTTGGATGGGCGAGTGCCACGCGGGTGAATTCGTCCAGTATATGACGGAATTCAGTGGTATTGCTTTTTAAAAAATGACGACGGGCCGGAACGTTGTAAAACAGGTTTTTCACCATGATATTGGTGCCCGGCGCTGCTGCTGCCGGCTCCTGCAGTTTTACATCGGTTGCTTCTACGCAGATGCGCGTACCCACTTCGGCATCGTGTTGCCGCGTTTTCATTTCTACCTGCGCAACGGCAGCAATAGAAGCCAGCGCTTCGCCGCGGAAACCCATTGTACGGATGGTAAAAAGATCGTCTATGTTGCGAATCTTAGAAGTGGCATGACGCTCAAAACTCATTCGGGCATCTGTCACCGACATACCTTTGCCATTATCGATCACCTGTACCAGCTCCTTACCAGCATCTCTGACTACCAGCTGAATTTCTGTAGCACCAGCATCAACAGCGTTTTCCAGTAACTCTTTTACAGCCGACGCCGGCCGTTGAATTACTTCACCGGCAGCTATCTGGTTAGCAATATGGTCTGACAAGAGTTGGATTACGTCTGGCACAGTGCAACTAAAAATTTGCGCAAAGTTACATCTTTACGGGCAGGGTTTAAGCTTGTTATTTTACAATTTCTTCAAGCGAGTTTTTTCTTTTTGTGCATTTATTGATTAAGGACTTCCGGCAGCGACAAAACCTGTAAACCTTTGTCAACTACACGATACAATTTGTCTGCATATATATCATTAGACTTTGCCGGTTCTGTTTGCAAAACTGCCTGACCATCTTTCAGGAAAAGTAACTGCCCGTCAAAATTATCCAGCACCTTCATATCGCGGTATTGTTGCTTATACAGCCAATACGCGGCAGGTTGCAAAGTCTGCAATAAATTTCCATTAACGCCATATACTCTTAGTGTACCTGCTTCATTATCCTGCAAAACAAAATCAGCAGCATATCGAGTAGCTAATGTCTGTATTTTCCCTTCCGCACCAATTACAAAAACGCGATTGGCAGATTCAACAACGGCTTCAGACGCCGGCGCATTTTTTCCATGAAAATAGATGGTCTGAAATTTTCCGTCTGCAAGATTTACATGAAAAAGGCTGCCATTATAAATCCAGCAATCATTGCCTTTTGTCCAATAAGAAGAAACACTTTTTTTGCCGAGTGTATCAAAGAACAACGGGGCTCCGGAATTCCTGTTGTATGCCGCCAAAAAGGCCGTAGTGCCGGCATTTACATCCGTTTTATAATTACCACCCACAGCGCCTCTGTTCAGTAAATACACGATATCTCCTTTTATGAAAATATGTGAACGGCTCATCATTTTTGTTTCGATTTCCTGCTCCCAAACCACTTTACCAGTTGCTGCATTCCAAGCCATCAAACCGATCCAGTCGGCCAGATAAAACTGAGCCGTATCGTAACCGATATCAGAACTAATACTGGTTTTCAAAATAGATCCGCCCCTCATCACAACAGGCACTCCTGGCAACATATTCGTTTCGGCACCCATACCTGAGGAACCCGTTTTACTGGTGACCATTTCATAATCCCAGCCTTTACCATTCTTTAGATTCAACACATGCAAACCAGAATAAGAAAAGGCAACGATGCTGTCATTGAGCACCTTTATACTTTCCGCTACATTTTTCTCCTGCGTTTTAATTGAATGCTGCCATAACTGGGCACCGGTAGTCAAATCAAAACCTGCTACACCGTCGTAACCAATATCATGCCTGTAGTCGGTGAATAAGAACTTATCATGGTCCTACACCACTATTTCTTTACCATCTGCAAGGTTAAAAACCTTAGCGCCGCCATTATAAACGACTGTATTTTTCGTCTTCTGAATATCGAAATCCCTTATCGGTGTCTCCCACTGAAACAGTCCCGTAGTGCAATTAAACAGCCCAAGTTTTCCACCACCTGCATATCTGCCATACCTGTTAATTTCCCGCAACACTAATAAAGCAGTATTGTTCTCCGAATCAATATTTATTTGAAACACATCCATCGGCAAATCAAATTGCGTGGCATTTACAGGTTGGTTACCGTAAGCACGTCCGGCAACGACTGTTTTTTGCGAAACACTATTTGCATCGTTGCGCGCTATGGCAATAAATGTTGCCCATACACTCAAGCACGTAAGAAGCGTTTTTTTCATGGAACGTAATCCTTGTGGGTTGTACATTTTAAATTATCCTGGGTTCAACTCTAGTTTGCGAGCACTTCTGGCAAAGAAATTACCTGCAATCCCCTATCTACAACGCGATACAGTTTATCACCCAGAAACTGATCCATAATTGCGGGTTCTAAAGTCGCAATCTTTTGCCCGTTGCGCTCAACGGCGAGTGTATGGTTGATATGATAAAGGATACGACTATCGTTATAGCGTCTATCCAATGTCCAATAAGCATCAGGTCTCAACCGGGCTTTGACGTCGTTGTTATTGCCATACATTATAATTGCGCCGTTTGCATCCTGCACCGCAAATGAGCCAGGGAACTGCCTTTTCAGACTTACCATTTCGGATGCTCCGCGCTCAATAAAAAATTCTTCGGGATCAATCAGCCATTTAGTTTCAGTACCGCCGGTGATTTTCAAAGACAAATGTTTACCAGTGTTCAGATCAACTTTGCAAACACTTCCGTTATAGAGCAAACAAGTATCACCCTGAACAAGCACAGAGGAAATACCCGATTCGCCTAATTCTTCAAAAAACAATTTAGCGCCAGTCTGCTTATTATATGCGGCAATAAATGGCTGTCCCATTTCTTTGTTACCAAGATGACCTTTGTTGACCAGGTAGATGTTTTCACCTGCTATAAACAACTCAGAACTGCTTGTCTTTTTCGAAGGAAGTTCATTTTCCCACAGAACAGCGCCCGTATTGATATTCCAGCAAACTATGCTTTCCTTGTCAGCGAAATAAATATTTTGATTGTCAAAGACGATATTTGATTTCATCCCTGTCTGAAAACGAACTGCAGGCACTACCGCAACCGGCGTCAGCAAACCGGTAGCAGCACCGATTCCAATACTGGCAGCTATCGCCACACCCATACCTTTTGTGGTTTTCATCTTGTAATCCCAACCTTCACCGGTTTTTATATTGAGCACATGCATTCCGGCCCAGGAAAATGCAACCATACTATCGTTGATCTGCCGAAGGCCATCAAAAGGCACATCCGAATTGCGGATAGAATGCTTCCAAATCTGTTTACCGGTTTTCAGATCAACGGCATTGACACCGTCGTAGGCTATATCATTATGGTATCCGAGAAAACAGAAATTATTGAGCGATGCAGGCAGGCGCTTTTTATCGGCTACGTTGAAAATGGAAGTTCCTGCCTTACTTTGATAGAAAATCGTGTTGCGGGTGCGGTGTACTTCAGTTCCTTTTACTCCAAAATGCCAATCAAAATTTCCAGCTTCAAAATTGAGCAGTGATAATTCTCCGTCTCCGTAAAACCTATTGTTTTCGTCCACATTTCTCAGCAAAAGCACTGCATTATTCTGCTCATTATCAATACCAATCCGGAATATCTCTGCCGGCAAACTATAGCAGGCCGCATGCAGCGGCACCTTATTTATATTGTAACCAATGATAGAGTCTCTTCGCTGCGTGGTAAAATTATCCGTCCGGGATTTTGCAGCTGCCGCAGCGCTCAGTGCCAGAAGGGAGGCAACAAAAAAGGGTTTAAGCATGTTTAATCTATTTTCGGCGGCGAAGTTAAGGAACTTGAGGTTTTTGAATTTTGCACGGGAAGGCTTAATTATTGTCTCACTGTTTATCAATCGGCAAAAACATCGGATAACGAAATCACCTGCACACTTTTGTCTGAAATGCGGTATAATTTATCGCCGATCAGGTTGTCATGAAATCCGGAAGGAAGTTTGAGCGTTATTTTTCCATCGCGTTCCAAAGCCGTTTCTCCCTTACCGTTCAACAGTATATAATTGTCTTTATACCGTCCATTCACCAGCCATAAATTGTTCGATTTTAATACTTGTCTCAATTCAGCGTTTCTGCTGAAAACACAGATTTCATTGTTTTCTGTGACCATAAAAAAATCTCCATGAAATACCGTTCCGGCGCTTGTGAGTCCTTTTATATTTTCGACCAGCAAAGTAGAGGGGTCTACAAACAATCGTTTAGCCGTTACGTACTTATTGGCAATAAAATGCTGACTTTTTAATTCGCCCGTATTTAAATCTACTCGATGCAGATCCCCGTTGTATATCCAGCAGGTATCATTTTCTATTCTGTATGACATGATTCCCCCGGTACCCAACGTTTGAAAAAATGCTTCGTTGCCGGAATTTTTATCATAGGCTGCAATAAAAGGGGTTCCAATACTACCCTGATCAGCCAACCCTTTATTAATAATATAAATCGCCCCGTTTTTGATAAATATTTCAGAACCACTCATTTTCGATCTTGAAATTTTCTGGCGCCAGATTAATTCACCTGTTTTTACATCCCAGCAGAGCAGACCTAGTTTATCTGCAATGTAAATCAAGCCATTATCGCTGGCGATATTTGAGTTAAAACCCGTAAGACGGGGCGACCCAGGCCCCATACTAACCGGAGCAACTGCCATACCCTGGTATAACCCGCCAACCATCCCTGCGCCAATGAGCGTCCAAGTAGTTCCCGGATTGCCTTTGGTGGTGGAAAGTTTATAATCCCAGCCCTTGCCGGTGTATAAATTCATCACATGCAGCCCACCATAACAGAAAGCAACCAGGCTGTCATCAATATGATATAATTCACCCGGCAGTTCGCCATCTTCCGCGGTTACCGGATGTCGCCAGATGCACTTACCCGAAATCAGATCTACGCCATATTCTCCACCAAAACCGATATTGTTTTCATAGTCCATGAAAAGATAAGGGCCGGGTACTTTTCTAATCTCCGAACCATCTGCCATACTAAATAATGAAGCTGTGGTTCCTTGCTTACAATAGATGGCGTCTTTTGACCGCCTAATATCTATCCCTTTTACCGTAAAATGCCAGCCGAAATTTCCCGTTTGAAAATTGAATGCAGATAATTCTCCGCGACCATACACGCCCCATTTCGGATCGATCTGTTTCAATAAGATCAGAGCCTGATTTTGGTCCGCATTCATACTTATCTGAAAAATCGGCGCTGAAAACTGATAGCAATTTCCCCGGATTGGTTCTTTACTGGCTGTATACCCGACTACAGAATCGGTATGAATCACAGTAAATGCTAGTTCCTTTTTTGTTTTAGCTGTCAGATTCTGGCAGACCAAAAGCGCTGCCACAAGTATTAAAAAGGGTCTGGACATTTTGGACTTTTATATAGTGGTAAAAATAAAAGAGAATTCTACCACTATCAATAGCCAATTAATCTGGTTTTTGAATGACCGGATTCCGGTGCTTCTGGAAAAAACTTCAAAAAAGTTGAAAAAAATTTAACGCAAAACCCCTACCTTTGCGCCTCGGGCGTTGAGCCCGATTTTTGTATCTACTCAGCGCGCCGAAGGTAAAAAGTGAGCTCTGTTTTCTGAACTGCTCCGTTTTGCTTCTTCATTGACTATTAATATTTAGTATACATAATATGCCGCGCGACAATTCCATTAAATCTGTACTCATTATCGGTTCTGGTCCAATTATCATCGGACAGGCTTGCGAATTTGACTACTCTGGCTCTCAGGCTGCCCGCAGTCTCAGGGAAGAAGGGATTAAAACGATCCTGATCAATTCCAACCCTGCCACGATCATGACGGACCCGATCGTTGCCGATAAAGTTTATTTGCTGCCGTTGACTGTTGAAAGTATTGAACAGATACTGGAAGAAAACCAGATTGACGCAGTATTGCCTACCATGGGTGGACAGACTGCTCTCAACCTCGCTAAGGAATGTGACGAGGTGGGCGTTTGGGAAAAATACAACTGTCGACTGATCGGTGTAGACATTAAAGCAATTGACAAAGCGGAAGACCGCGAACTGTTCCGTCAGTGGATGATTGAACTGAACGTACCGGTAGCAACTGCAAGAACTGCCAACTCTTTGCTGGAAGGTAAAGAATTTGCGCAGGAAATCGGTCTGCCGCTCGTAATCCGCCCTTCATTTACACTGGGTGGTACCGGCGGTGGTTTCGTGATGTACAAAGAAGAACTGGATGCTGCGCTGGAACGTGGTCTCACAGCTTCTCCGATTCACGAAGTACTGGTAGAAAAAGCGGTACTGGGCTGGAAAGAATTCGAACTGGAACTGCTGCGCGATGCTGCGGACAACGTGGTGATCATCTGTACGGTGGAAAACTTCGACCCAATGGGCATCCACACGGGTGACAGTATCACAGTAGCGCCGGCAATGACGCTGAGTGATACAGCATTCCAGCTGATGCGTAACACTGCCATCATGATGATGCGCGACCTTGGTAACTTCTCCGGCGGCTGTAACGTGCAGTTTGCACTGAATCCGGAAACAGAAGAAATCATCGCGATTGAAATCAACCCGCGCGTGAGCCGTTCTTCTGCACTGGCTTCTAAAGCAACTGGTTATCCGATTGCGAAAATCGCTGCAAAACTGGCCATTGGTTACAATCTGGATGAACTGAAAAATCCGATCATCCAGGAAACTTCAGCATACTTTGAGCCGGCGCTCGACTACGTAATCGTAAAAATGCCGCGCTGGAACTTCGATAAATTTAAAGGCGCCGACGATACACTCGGTCTGCAGATGAAATCAGTAGGTGAAGTAATGGCAATCGGCCGTACTTTCCCTGAGGCACTGCAGAAAGCATGTCAGAGCCTGGAAAATAACGCAACAGGGCTCACTTCTATCAGTCGCAGCCAAATGCGCCCTGAAGAATTGATCAACTACCTGAAGCGCCCGACCTGGGATCGTATCTTCCGTATCAAGGAAGCAATGTCAGCAGGCATCTCTATTAAAACAATCCGCGAGGAAACTTTGATCGACCGCTGGTTCCTTTACCAGATTCAGGATATTGTAAGCCTGGAAAATAAGATCAGAGAGTACAAACACCTCGAAAAACTTCCGAAAGATCTGCTGGCACAGGCAAAACGCATGGGCTTCAGCGACGAGCAGATTGCATCTTTTGTAAAAGACTGCACTGCCGACGAAGTATATGAACACCGCAAAGCACTAGGTATTACCCGCGTCTACAAAATGGTGGATACCTGCTCTGCAGAATTCGAAGCAAAAACGCCTTATTTCTACAGTACGTTTGAAGAAACTGCACTTTCTGAAGGCGTAATGCAAAATGAAAGCACGAAATCAGATAAAAAGAAAATCATCGTCCTCGGTTCCGGTCCAAACCGTATCGGTCAGGGTATCGAATTTGACTACTGCTGTACGCACGGTCTGATGGCGATCAAAGACTGCGGTTACGAAGCGATCATGGTAAACTGTAACCCGGAAACGGTTTCTACAGATTTTGATATCGCAGACAAACTGTACTTCGAACCAGTATACTGGGAACATCTTTGGGAGATCATTGAACACGAACAACCAGACGGCGTGATTGTACAGCTCGGCGGACAAACGGCGCTGAAACTGGCAAAACGCCTGAATGAAAAAGGCATCAAAATCATCGGTACCTCCTTCGATGACATGGATATCGCAGAAGACCGCGGTCGTTTCAGTGACTTGTTGAAAGAGCTGAACATTCCTTATCCAAATTACGGTACCGCCTACACAACCGACGAAGCAATTGAAGTTGCCAATCAGGTAGGTTACCCGGTACTGATCCGTCCTTCATACGTACTCGGTGGTCAGCGCATGCGCATCGTGATTAACGACGAAGAACTGGAAAAGAACGTAATCAATCTCCTGAACGATCTGCCAGGCAATAAAATCCTGATCGACCACTTCCTTGATCGTTGTCAGGAAGCAGAAATCGATGCGATCTGCGACGGTGAAGAAGTGCATATCATGGGCATCATGGAGCACATTGAGCCAGCAGGTATTCACAGCGGCGACAGCCACTCCGTACTCCCTGTTTTCAACATGGGCCAGCTGGTAGTAAACGAAATGATTGATATCGCGAAGAAAATTGCACTGAAACTCCAGATCAAAGGTTTGATCAATATTCAGTACGCGATTAAAGACAACAAAGTGTATGTGATCGAAGCGAACCCACGCGCGAGCCGCACTACTCCGTTTATCGCAAAAGCTTACGGTGTTCCTTACCTCAACATTGCGACCAAAGTAATGATGGGCGAGAATAAGTTGAAAGATTTTACCATCGAGAAAAAACTGGAAGGTTACGCGGTGAAAGAACCTGTGTTCAGCTTCAATAAATTCCCGAATGTAAATAAAGAACTCGGACCAGAAATGAAGAGCACGGGCGAAGCGATCCGCTTCATCAAGAGCCTGCGCGATCCATGGTTCCGCACTTTATACAAAGAAAGAAGCATGCACCTCAGCAAATAAAAAGTTTCTTATATTTTACTATCTTGTCTGTCGAAAGCCGCCCAATAAGCGGCTTTCGGCTTTTTCATGAACGCGAACCCGGTTTTTAAAAAGGCAGCGATAATAGCTGTCGCAACATTGGCCATTTTATTTCTGGGCGCCCTCTATTTCTGGCGCGAACGAGCCCTTTTTGTAGACGACGCCTTCATCCCTTATCTAATTGCAAGCAGTGGCAAACTGGCAATACAGGAACAACGGTATGGATCTTTTATAACACAGCTGGTTCCGTTACTTTCCATTAAGCTTCATTTGCCGGTTCAAACGATGCTGCTACTGTATTCCACCAGCTTCAATCTGTTTTTTCTGCTGGTTATCGCGCTGCTTACCTTCCGGTATAAACAGTATGCACTAGCCGTTTTGATGGGATTATACTATACCATTTTTGTTAGCGATTCTTTTTACTGGACCAATAATGAAGTACATCAGGGCATTGCGTGGATGTTTCTCTGTCTCGGAGTCATTTTATGGAAGAAAGAACGGCAGGTGGCGACCTGGCAATATGCAGCAACCATTTTGGTTTTCGGCGGACTGGCCATTTTTACACATCCGCTGGTAGGTGTTATTTTACTTTACCTTATCGGCTTTATGTTTCTTACCAAACGTTACTGGCCTTTCTCAAAAAAAGAAAGCCTCACTATTTGCTTACCGCTGTTCCTCATTTTTCTTGCTAAATTCTTTATCAGTCAAAACAATAATAGTTACGATTCCGGGAAGTTGTACGACATCACGCATACAACCTTGCCGCTCATATTGGGCACTTTTAAAGGAGATGCAGCCAATAGCTTTTTTCAGGATTGCAAAACTGATCATTGGTGGATATTTATCATTATTGTCCTTGGGCTCGGCACTATGCTAAAGGCGCGCAAATGGCTGCTCACGTTCTGGACCGTATTGTGCAGCGTTGCTTATTTTGTTTTCATCTGTCTTACTTTTAGCAGCTCTTACGATTTCCATACCCGTTTTTATATGCAAAGCGAATGGATGGGGTTTGCCATTTTGCTCAGCGCCCCTTTTGTTTTCTATTTCCTTCCTTTGCTTTCAGAAAAAAAAGCAGCATTGCTATTGGCCGCCATTTTCGCCACCCGGCTTATATACATTGGCTCCTCGTCAAAGATGTTTACAGAGCGGTTTGTTTACATGAATAAAATGCTGCAGCAAATGGACAAAACCGGGTGGACAAAAGTCATCATCCGGCAAAACCAGAAGATGGAAGATGTCTTGATTATGAGCTGGGGATTGCCGATAGAAAGCATGATGATCGACAGAATGAACGGGCATACGCAACTGCAGCGCACAATGATCACACTGCCGGATGAAGTAATCAAAGAGCGATTTACTACTAAGAAAAATGTGTTCATGTCTTGCTTTGTCAATGATTCTCTAAGAAAATTGAACACCCGTTATTTCGTAATGGATACCGTTCAGCAATACCGCGTTGTGTCTGAAGAGCAGTTCTGGAAAGGAGAAGATACAGGTTATGTGGCGCCGCAAAAGCCATAATGCTTAGCTTTGCGCCGCAACAAAGAACCTGTTTTGAAGAAAATACTACTCTTGGGGGTTATATGCCTGCTTGCAAAAAGCAGTGCATTTGCCCAGAAAGCTAATACTGATCTTGATTCTGTAATTATACACGAAAACCGTCTGCAAGCTGCATACGGCCGTCAGAACCGGAATATACAAGTGCTGGATGCGAAGCAAATTGCAGTACTGCCGGTAAAATCCGTAAACGAATTACTGACTTATGTAGCGGGTGTGGATATGCGCCAGCGCGGGCCATGGGGCAGTCAAAGCGATGTAAGCATTGACGGAAGTTCATTTGACGAAGTGCTCGTACTTGTAAATGGCATCAAAGTTTCTGATCCGCAGACCGGTCATAACATGATGAATCTGCCGATTCCGGTTTCTTCTATTGACCACATTGAAATTCTCCGCGGACCTGCTGCAAGAACATATGGTGTAAATGCACTGGCTGGCGCAATCAATATTGTTACTAAAAATCCGCAGAAAAGCGAAGTAAGCGCGCAAATATATGCTGGTAGCAGCTTCCAGAAAGATACCAGCAACGGCGATACGTATTACGGCTGGGGTGCACAAGCCGCTGCAACATTAGCAGGGAAAGATCAGTCGCACACTTTTTCTTTCGCACATGATCAGGGAAATGGCTATCGCTATAATACAGCATTTGATGCGTACCGCTTGTTTTACCAAAACCATTTTCGCCTCAGCGATAAAAGCAGCATTGAAGCGATGGGCGGTTATGTATCCAACAGCTACGGCGCTAATGGTTTTTATTCGGCGCCGGCAGATAAAGAATCAAAAGAAACGGTACAAACGGCAATCGCAGGCATTGGCTACACATTGCAACTGAACAAGCGGATCAAAATCATGCCGCGCTTGAGTTATCGCTACGCGAAAGATGATTATATTTTCATTCGTCAGAACCCTGATTATTACCACAATATTCATGAAACGAATGTGGTGACAGGTGAAATACAAAGCACCATCCAGATCGGCAAAGGCATTATGGGTGCGGGCGTAGAACTGCGCAACGAAGGCATCAACAGTAACAACTTAGGCAAACACGACCGTAATAATCTGGGCATTTATGCTGAGTACAAATACCATTTCAACGACAAGCTAAACGCGAGCGCAGGACTGTACGGCAATTACAACAGTGATTACGACTGGCAAATCTTTCCTGGTGCGGACGTTGGCTATTATATCCTTCCGAAATGGAAACTTTTTGCGGCCGCAACAACAGGTCAACGCCTGCCTACCTACACTGATCTTTATTATAAAGGGCCAACCAATATCGGTAACGATCAGCTGAAACCGGAACTGGCAAGCTATGCCGAAGGCGGCGTACAATACAAGCCAGGACTGATTTCCGGACAACTTAGTTATTTCTATCGCCATGTATCCGACTTTATTGATTGGGTGAAAGCAACAGAAAATGACCCATGGCAACCACAAAATTTCCAGTCGATCAATACACAAGGCGTGACACTAAGTCTGCAATATGAACTAAGCAGGCATTTACACCTTTCTGATAAGGCGCAACTGCAACTGCAGGCATCGTATACCTATCTCGACCCTTCTGTAAAAGCTTCAGATGAGCTGATTTCTAAATATGCTGTAGAAGCACTGAGACACCAGTTAATTTTCGGGGTACATGGATTATTCTTCCATAAACTGGAGATTAATTTCAAAGGAAGATACCTGCAACGCATCAGCGCGAATGACTATACATTACTAGATACACGTATCTGTTATCAGTTGAAGCAGTTTAATATTTATGCCGATGTGAACAACCTGCTCAATACCCAGTATAAGGAAATAGGTTCCATTCCAATGCCGGGCAGATGGTTTTCACTCGGAGTTAAGTTCTCTGGCCTGTTTGACAAATGATAAACTGGAATATCTTTGGGCCCTCAATTCAACCATCTATACTTTCAAAAAACGAAAACAATGAGCGTCATCCGTCATAACTGGACCAAAGAGGAAATCAGTGGGATTTACCATAAACCGCTATTGCAATTAGTTTTAGAAGCAGCCGACATGCACCGCCAGCAACATACATTTGGCGAAGTGCAGGTGAGCAGTCTGCTCTCTATTAAAACCGGCGGCTGTTCTGAAGACTGCGCATATTGTCCGCAGGCAGCACGTTACCACACAGGCGTACAAGTACAGGCATTGATGAAAGTGGATGATGTGGTAGAGAAAGCCAAGCAAGCTAAAGAAGGCGGCGCATCCCGTTTCTGTATGGGTGCTGCATGGCGCGAAGTACGCGACAACCGCGATTTTGACCGTGTATTGGATATGGTGAAAGAAGTAAACAAACTGGACATGGAAGTATGCTGTACACTCGGTATGCTTTCCGAATCACAAGCTGCAAAGCTTGCTGATGCTGGTTTGTACGCTTACAATCACAACATCGATACTTCAGAAGAATATTACAAGAACATTATCAGCACCCGCGATTTCGACAATCGACTGGATACGCTGCAACACGTACGCAAAGCGGGTATCACTGTTTGCAGCGGTGGTATCATCGGTATGGGCGAAACAGATGAAGACCGTATCGGCATGATCCACACACTGGCTAATCTGCCGAAACATCCGGAATCCGTTCCGATCAATGCGCTGGTTCCGGTAGAAGGTACACCACTGGAAGATTCCAAGCGTGTTCCGTTCTATGATCTGGTTCGTATGATTGCAACAGTTCGTCTCGTAATGCCAGAAGCTGCTGTTCGTCTTTCAGCGGGCCGTAAAGAGCTTTCACTGGCAGAACAGGCAATGTGTTTCATGGCGGGTGCGAATTCAATTTTCGCCGGCGACAAACTGTTGACCACACCGAATCCTGAATTTGGAGACGATATGGAAATGTTCCAGCTGCTGGGGCTGAAATCAAAAGCACCTTTTGCAGACAAACCTGAAATGAAAAAGGTAGCAGTAGAAGCGGCAGCACATGCTTAACGCAGTCACTCAACAGCTATTAAACAAATTACAACAGCGCGAGCTGCAAGGCAATAAACGCAGGCTGAAAGAAGCAGGCGAAGGAATCGATTTCTTCTCAAACGATTACCTGGGTATTGCCAAAACGAACGCGTTACGGGAGTCTTTGTCTCATACGGAGCCTACAGCTTCTTATGGCGCAACAGGCTCCCGCCTTTTATCCGGTAATTACCAGACAATAACTGATTTTGAAAACTGGCTCGCTGACTTTCACGATACAGAAGCGGCACTTGTTTTCAATTCGGGCTACGATGCTAATCTCGGCTTGTTAAGTTGTATTGCAGACAGGCATTCCACTATTCTTTACGATGAATATTGCCACGCAAGCATTCTCGATGGTATTCGTCTGAGCCAGGCAAAATACAGTTATCGTTTCGAGCATAATAATGTTGGAGAACTTCGCGAGCGGCTGCAAAAACATGCAGGCAACGGCCCCGTATTCGTAATCATTGAATCGGTGTATTCGATGGAAGGAGATGTAGCGCCATTACACGAAATTGCAGCACTTACGAAAGAATACAACGCCGCGTTGATTGTTGATGAAGCGCATGCCACAGGTGTTTTTGGGAATAACGGAGCCGGATTGATACAACTCTTCCGCCTGCAACACGATGTTTTCGCAAGAGTGCATACGTTTGGTAAAGCAGTGGGCTGCCACGGCGCCGTGATTGTTGGCTCACGAATACTGAAAGAATATCTCGTCAACTTTGCACGTTCATTTATCTACACTACTGCAATTCCGGAAACCGCTGTGCAGACAGCGAAACACGCGTATGAATGGATACAGCAAAACAGTGCTGTCCGGACGCAATTACATCAGAACATCCACCATTTCAGAAGTCTGCGTCAATCTTATGAAACGGCCTACTGGCTGGAAAGTGCCGCGCCGATCCAAAGTCTGATAATCGGAAATAACAATACGACGAAGGCATTGGCGACATTTCTGCATGAACAAAAAATACTTGTTTCCGCCGTCATGCATCCAACCGTTCCACAAGGAAAAGAGCGCATCCGCATTTGTTTGCACTCATTCAACAGCAAAGAAGAAATAGAACTTTTGCATCATCATATACATTCGTTTTTATGCAAAAAGCAATAGCCATTGCCGGCATTCATACCGATATTGGCAAAACAGTTGTTGCCGCCATTGTTACAGAAGCATTACAGGCTGATTACTGGAAACCAGTACAGGCGGGCAGTCTGGATAATAGCGACAGCATTACCGTAAAACGGCTTTTATCGAACACGCGTAGTATTGTGCACCCGGAAGCAGTGCAACTACAGATGGCTGCTTCACCGCATACAGCTGCAAGGCATGAAAACAGAACGATCGATTATCGTGATTTTTTACTGCCGCAAACAAACAACACACTGGTTATAGAAACCGCCGGCGGCCTGTTTTCGCCAATTGATGAAAATGGGACGATGGCTGATTTTTTACAACACCAACAATTACCTGCTTTACTTGTAACGCGTCATTATCTCGGTAGCATTAATCACACACTGCTTTGCATCGAAGCAATGAAGCATCGCGGCATTCCTTTACTGGGCTTGATTGTAAGCGGCAATCCAGATGAAAATTCTGAAAGTTTTATCCGGAATTATGCGGGCATTGATGCTATATACCATACCGGAGAACTGACTACTGTCAATAAAGAAACCATTCACGAAGTAGCCACGAAAATGAAACCGTGGATTCAAAACTTGCTGAACAATGGCTAAAACACTGAAAGAAAGAGACGCCGAGGTAATCTGGCATCCATATACACAAATGAAAGTATGGCCCGAAGCTATTGGTATTACCAAAGGTGAAGGCGTTTACTTAATCGACGAAGAAGGAAATCAATATCTTGATGCCATTGCATCATGGTGGGTGAATCTGCACGGACACTCGCACCCATACATTGCACAACGTGTCAGCGAGCAACTAATACAATTGGAGCACTGCATTTTCGCGGGCTTCACACATGAACCTGCCGTGCAATTAGCCGAACGGCTATTACCATTGCTGCCAGGCCAGATGAAAAAAGTTTTCTATTCAGACAATGGTTCTACTGCGGTGGAAGTGGCGCTGAAAATGGCTTATCAGTATTGGCAGAATAAAGGCATCGATCGCAAAAGAATTATTGCGCTCGAAGGCGCGTATCATGGTGACACCGTTGGCGCTATGTCGGTAAGTGCACGCAGCTTGTTTACGAAGAAATTTGATCCATTGCTGTTTGATGTTTCGTTCATTCCTTTTCCTACGGAAGAAAATTGCATTGCATCACTAAAGCAAATACTGGAGAAGAACGACACGGCAGCCATTATTCTGGAACCGTTAATTCAAGGTTCTGCAGGCATGCGCATGTACGGTGCTGAAGCGCTGGAAGAAATCATCACGGTGTGCAAACAACATGATTGTCTCGTGATCGCCGATGAAGTGATGACGGGCTTTGGCAGAACGGGTACGTTGTTTGCCTGTGATCAACTGACAAAAGCCGAACCTGATATTATTTGCCTTTCGAAAGGCTTGACTGGCGGTACTTTACCATTGGGCGTTACAACTTGTACGCAGGATATTTACGACGCTTTTCTCGGCGATGACGGCATGACTACGTTGTATCACGGCCATTCTTTTACTGCCAATCCAATTGCTTGTACAGCCGCACTGGCAAGTCTTGATTTGTCCCTAAAAGATGAATGCATCGAAAACATCAGACGAATTTCTGATTTGCATCGCACATTCTTACAAACTGCGAAGCAACATGAAAAAGTACTGGATGCACGCCAGTGTGGCACTATCATTGCGCTTGAACTGAATACCGGCAACGCTACCAGTTACCTCAATCAGCAACGCAATTTTATCTATCGTTTTTTCCTGGAGCGAAAAATATTGATGCGCCCCCTGGGCAATATTATTTACATCCTGCCGCCGTATTGCATTACGAACGAAGAACTTTCTTTTATCTACGAACAAATCCAAGCGCTGCTTGAAGTTATTTAACGATCAGAAAAACATTTCAATGAGCCATATTTTTAAAAATACACTGGAAAAAATAATTGCGAATGATGCGCTGCATGCGCGCTTCCTGAATACGCTTTCACTGATGGAAAATGTTGGTGCGCGGAAAATTTCCCGTTACGAACATCCGGTGCATACAAACATCACAGTGCTGAAACATGCAGCAGAAGAGGCACGCCATGCTTACTATCTTAAAAAGCAAATCAGCAAGCTGGGTGAAGATTATTGTCCGGATTATGCATTTGATTATTTGCTTGCTCCCTTTAATAGTTACCAATATCTGCATCGTCTGGATGTTTCGGTATGTCGATATTTAAAAGAAACACTGAAACTGGAAGGACGTGCAGCAGATGATGCGGCTTATATCCTGGTGACTTATGCTATTGAAGTGCGTGCCGACGAGCTCTACGGCACTTATCAGGAATTGCTTACTGCAGCAGGTTCTAAGGTGAATGTAAAATCAATCATCATGGAGGAAGCCGGGCATCTGGAAGAAATGACGCGTATGTTGAATGAATTCCACCCGGACTGGCAACCGGTTGCAGCTGCTGTTTGTGCAATTGAAGATGAATTGTATCAGAACTGGGTAGTGGGACTGGCCGCTTCGCTGAATTAGTGTGAATGGTCAATGGTGAATGGTCAATATTTGTCAGTTGTAAGCACTCATATTTCCTCGCTGGCCACGCGGAGCTTAGGAAGGAAGTCCCCTTCGTCTATGCTCAGGGTGACATGAAAGGTTGTAAAATAAAAGCTTTGTGCCTTTGTGATCGCCGCGAGACCAAAAATCTTGCGTGCTTTGCTCCTTTGCGGGAAACTCAGTAACTTAAAGTACAAACTTAGTTATGGCTCCGAAACATTGTAAAGACAGCGCGAATGTGATGAGTGAATTGGTACTGCCGAATGACACGAATACTTTGGGTAACCTTATGGGTGGCCGGCTCATGCACTGGATGGATATCGCAGCGGCAGTGTCTGCGATGAAGCACAGCAATACACCAGTGGTTACAGCCTCTGTAGATAATATTTCGTTCGCCAGTCCGATAAAGCTGGGCAACGTAATTACAATTGAATCGATGGTGACGCGGGCTTTTAATTCTTCGATGGAAGTATATCTGAAAGTATGGGCTGAAGACCTGCACGTACAATTTAAATACCTGAGCAATGAAGCCTACTTCACGTTTGTATCTTTAGATCCTCATGGCAAACCAAGAAAAGTGCCGGAACTGGTTCCTGAAACAACTCACGAGAAAGAAATGTTTGATGGCGCCTTGCGCAGAAGACAGCTTCGCCTGATTCTGAGCGGAAAAATGTCTCCATCCGAAGCACCAGAGCTAAAGGCTTTGTTTAATCGGGACTAGGATCGTGAGCGGTGAGTGGTCAGTTGTGAACGACGATGTTGTAATACGTATTAAAGGAGAACAGTCAGATGACTCAAAGTTGTCCGACTGTTCCCCTACGATTTGCGGGCCATTTTCAAATTGCCGAATCGTCAAATTATCTAAAGAGAAATCCAACAGACAGGGAGAACACTCTGTTTTTGTATTTATCATTGTCGTTATTGCTGGAACCCGGGGCAATGTTTGCCAGGCCCAGTCCATAATTCGCATTTAGCGTAATGCTGTTGATTTCCACACCGGCCATAAAATTCAAACCCCAGTCAAAACGTTTCACATCTCCTGAATTACTGCTGCCGTTGTTGCCATTCGTCGGGTCATCATTACCAAATTTGATATTGTGCTCATCAGAAAAACTCACACCAAGCAATTGACCGCTGGTCTTTGTTTTACCGGCTACACCCATTGCGCCATAAGGACCGGCACCAAAGAATATATTGGTACGTGGCGCCAATGGAATTTTTCCGACAGCATAAACCGGGATTTCAAGGTATAGCGGGTTGGTTTTGGTTTCTACCCAATTCTCACCATTCTTATCGCCCGAGGTAAATTTTGCTCCTTTGCCGGTAAACATCACTCCGGCCTGCAGGCTAAACACCGGCGCAATCGGAAAATCGAAATACCCTCCGACATTAAAAGAGGAAAGTGCATTTTTATCGTCGACGGTACCGTCGGTTTTGATACTCATATTGGCACTGTTCCAGCCGCCTTTAATGCCGAAGCCAACACCCATATCATCTGCCGGAGTTGACTGCGCCATTGCAAGAGAACCGGCCATCATAAACGGAATTACTAAGAGAACTTTTTTCATAGCTGTAGTTTTTATTATCAGCAATCGTTCTAAAAAATATGCCCCCGGCAATCCAGACCATTCCTATCTCAAATATAATCAGTCAGTTGCAGCGGTTTTATTACCCGTGGCTCATTCTTTTTGTAAGGAGCTGATTTTGTGGAATTCATCCCACAATGCCCACAAAAATCAAAAATTGTCGTGCTGCATTTGTCTTTTATCTTTGGTGCAAAATCAAGCTATGAGTTTAGACCGCGTCACGCCACCCGCTATACACGATGCCATTGAGTTCGATTATGTACTTCCGCCAATCAATCAGGAGCAACTGGCCAATGGCCTGCCGATTCACTGGCTGAATGCAGGAGTGCAGGAAGTCGTAGAGATCAATTGGGTGTTTCCTGCGGGCATCTGGCACGAAAGCAAAGAATGCGTTGCGAATGCCACGGCAGGATTGCTGAAGAACGGGACTTCAAAATATACGGCGCATCAGATCAATGAAACGATTGAGTTTTACGGCGCGAGTCTTAAGGTACACGCCGGCAATGATTTTTCGACCATCACCATACATTCTCTGAATAAACACCTGCCGCAGCTGCTGCCCGTAATTCTGGAAATAATTACCGATGCTGTTTTTCCGGAGCAGGAACTGACCATTTATAAACAGAATACAATACAGCGCCTGCTGGTAAATCTCCGCCAATCTGAATTTGTGGCGAACCAGCAGATTGATGCGTTTCTGTTTGGCATGAACCATCCATATGGCCGCTATACACGCAAAGAAAATATCGAGGCGCTGACTCGTGAAGACCTGCTGTCCTTTTACAAAATGCATTTTGCACTGGCGAATATGCAAATCTTCATGGCAGGCAGGGTAGATAGCAACACAGTAAAAATGGTAGACGAAGTATTCGGCAAATGCGAAGTAACCACTAGCACTATTGTTCCTGCAACCTTCGATATGAATCCGAACACTGAAAAGAAACACCATATTATAAATGACGAGAACGGCGTACAAGGTGCTATTCGCATTGCGCGTACATTCCCGAACCGTCATCATCCGGACTTTGCCCCGATGGTTGTTTTAAATACCCTTTTCGGCGGCTATTTCGGCTCCCGCCTCATGAGCAATATTCGCGAAGACAAAGGATATACGTATGGCATCTATAGCTCATTAAGCCCAATGATCAATGGTGGTGCTATTACTATCCACACAGAAGCCGGCCGCGACGTGCTCGAAGCTGCTGTGAAAGAAATCTATCATGAAATGGATTTGCTCTGCAACGAACTGGCTGATGATGAAGAACTTCTGCTGGTAAAAAACTATCTTCTGGGGAACCTCCTGGGTGACCTCGATGGTCCGTTTTCCATTTTGCAGCGCTGGCGTATGCTGATCTTAAATGATCTCGACGAAACACATTTTAATAACAATATTCGTATTTACAAATCGATAACAGTTGAAGAACTTCGTGAATTGGCAAGGAAATATTTAAATAAAGATCATTTCTATGAACTTGTCGTTATTTAAGTTCTTGTTAAATTTTTCTAAAAAGCCTCCAAAAGGAGGCTTTTTTATTTGAGGCGCCCCTAACGCTTTTTTATTCATTACTGTCTATCAATGTGAAGAATATGTGTCCCTACTGTTGCAAAAAGTCACTAACATAGTTATATTTACTAATTGAACCCCGTAAAAAAATACCAATTTTCAAAGATGAAAAGAAATATACTCTTTGTTTTCTGCTTGTTACTCACCGTCCCGGTACTTGCCCAATCCACGGGTCCTGGCGGTATCAGCTCTGGCCTGAATTTTTGGATTAAGGCAAATACCGGTACCACCGTTGCCGGCGGTGTAGTAAATCAATGGAACGATATGTCTGGTGCGGGTATTACCGGAAATATGAACCTTTCCGCACTCAATCCAAACAATTTTGGACCTAGTCTGGCGCCTGTGGGCATCAATTTTAACCCGCACGTAGTTTTTGACCGGACAAAACCCAACTCCATGATTACCGCGAACCAGTTTCTTGGTAATCAGCTGTTTAACCCTTCTAATGTTACCATTCTTCAGGTAATTAAACTCCATAGTTTTACCGGAACCGGTGTATGGCTGAAATGGGAAAACTGGAATCAGTCTCCGCGTCTGGGTTTTGAAGTAGATAATGGTGGCACAACTATCGGTCAGCTGCGATTTGACTTTGGCACGTCTGGTACAACGATGTTTACCCCGGTCAACGTAAATGATCAGTATATTCTTTCAGATGCCTTTGTGGCACCGACTACAGGCACCAATGCGCTGAAAACAGTTATGATGAATGGCGCACAAATCGCAACAGCCACTACCACTGCCAATACCACTACTTGTCAGGGTAAAATAGGTTTGGGCAACGAACCTACGGCAACGACTCCTGCCTGCGGTGGTACCTCAATCGACCAATATCCAACTACCGTTGACGTAGCAGAAATCGCGATCTACAACCAGACGCTTTCTCCTGCAGACCGCAATAAAGCCGAGTCTTACCTTGCGGTAAAATACGGTTTCACTTTAGATCAATCAGCGACCTACGCTAATAACTATACATCAGCTTCAGGCACTACCATCTGGGATCGCACTGCAAACCTGCCGTTCATCAATAACATTACAGGTATTGGCCGTGACGATGCTTCAGCACTCGATCAACGTCAGTCAAAATCGATCAATACAGCCGGTCTTGTTACCGTTCTGAATGGTTCATACAATGGTAGCACAAGTCCGGTAGACAATGTCAGCAATACAAACACATTTGCTGCCAATAACTCATTTTTATTGTTTGGCGATAACGCAGCGGCTATTACTTATACCCGTTGTTTTACTTCTACCGTGAGCGCACAACGCATCAGCCGCGTCTGGAAAGTGCAGAAAACAGGTTCTGTAAATACAGTAACGATTTCAATCAAAGCAAGTGACTTCCCTGCAGGCATCAAACATCTGCTTGTTTCTACAGACTCTGCAATCAGTCCGACAAATACGACTGTTTATGCAATGACCAGTCAAAATGGTATTCTGACAGCTTCTCTGACTTTAGCGAATAATAGTTATTTCACTTTTGCGAGCGATACCCTGGCGCTGCATCCTACTTCAAATTCACCTTTGTGTACGGATGCAACCATACAGCTGAATGCCAATCTTTCAGGTACAGCAGCGGTTCAATGGGCCGGTCCAAACTCATTTACTTCTACACAAGCCAACCCTTCTATTCCAAACGCGACTCCTGCAAATTCTGGTGTATACACTGTTTCAGGTACTATAAACGGTTGTCCTCTGACTCCAGGTTCTGTAAACGTGCAGGTAACCAATATGCCAGCTCCGCCAACCGTAACTACGCCAATTTTCTATTGTACAGGTGATAACGCGGTTCCGGTAACAGCTAATGGCACTAACCTGTTGTGGTATTATTCGCCAAATGGTGGCACTGGTACAGCAACACCGCCAACACCAAGCACTCTTGCTGCCGATACACTTGTATACTGGGTAACACAAAGCGTTAATGGCTGTGAAGGTATCCGTACTAAACTTGAAGTAGCAGTACGTACTCGTCCAAACGGAATCATCCTGGCTACACAGTCCACCATCTGTCAATATGGATTAGATACATTCAACTACTTCGGCAGTGCGCTTACTACAGATCAATATGACTGGAAGTTCCCGCTGGGCGCATCTACATTATTGAGTGGTTCCGGACAAGGTCCGTTTATTGCGCGCTTCGATTCTACAGGTCCGCAAAAAGTCCGTCTGCAGGTAAACCACGAAGGTTGCGTAAGTCCGGAATCGTTTTATACTGTTCAGGTAAACGCTGCGCCACAGCTCAGAACAGCAATCAAAGATTCTGCCTGTGCTAATGAAACGGTTATAGTAAGTCTTAACTATGCAACACCGGGCATTGATAATTATACCTGGAATTTTGGTAGCGGTACCGTAGTTTATGGTGCAGCAGGCGGTGGTCCGTTTGGTGTGAAATGGGCGAATGCAGGCCCGCAACAGGTTACAGTAATTGCTTCTGCAAAAGGTTGCCCATCGATGATTTACAGAGACACCATCAACATTCATCCGTTACCATATGCGCACCTCGACAGCATCTCCAACACAGACATCTGTTCTGGTGATACGGTAGCCATCAAAGCAAATCTGATCGATTCAGGCTCACATTACACATGGACACCTGTACGTTACTTCGGTGTGGTACCAGATACACAACGCCTGGCCTATGCGCAGGTGCCATTGCCTGGCTACCTCGCTATGTATGTAACCGATTCATTTGGTTGTGTTGCCGGGGACAGTGTTTTTGTAAATGCGAAAAATTGTTGTGAAGTTTATCTCCCAGATGCCTTTACACCAAACAATGACAGCAAGAACGATATCTTTAAAATCATCACAATTGGTAATCATAAAATTCAGACATTCCGCATTGTAAACCGTTGGGGACAAGTCGTGTTTGAAACAGCAGACGAATCTGTAGGCTGGGATGGTACATTCGGTGGTGCTAAACAAGAAATGGGCACTTATTTCTATTACCTCAAATACAGATGTGTAAACGGAAAAGATTACGAAATGAAAGGTGAATTGACACTGATCCGATAATCATCCGATTCGAAATAATATAAACAGGAAACCGCTTCAGATTGAAGCGGTTTTTCTTTTGCCGGTCAAAAATTAAATAGGCAAAAGGTTAAATGGTCGGTGTCTACAATCATATCGGGCAGTTATTGTCCCTTTTTAGAAAGTCTTAACGCTTCCGCAGAATCTTTTCATCCCGTGAAATCGTTAATTTATGTAATGAAATAATTGCCCCATGCGCTACCTTAGTATAATATTATCGATTTGTGCCATTCTTCTATGGACACAATGCTCCAACGCTCAGAAAAATAAATCTATGGATACAGAACATAAAAACAATCCTTATTACTCCCGTACAGACACTACGCATTTGCATGTAAGTGATGCCGAGTGGAAAAAGATACTTCCAAAGGAAGTGTATAACATCGCCCGTGAAAAAGGGACAGAATGGGCATTCACCGGCAAATACTGGAACGCTGACGACAAAGGCACTTATTATTGCGCTGTCTGCGGCAACCCGCTTTTCAGATCAGATGCAAAATTTGCCAGCACTTGCGGATGGCCGAGCTTCTTTGAAGCCTTGCGCCCAAATAGTGTACGTTATGAAGAAGATCGTTCTCACGGAATGGATCGTACCGAAGTGCTTTGCGGCCGCTGCGACTCCCATCTCGGTCATATTTTTGACGACGGGCCGCCACCGACGTACAAACGCTTTTGCATGAACTCTGCGGTATTGGAGTTTGAACCAGACGCTAAATAATTTCTAACAAACAGGATTCATTTTAACCCGTTATTTTGCAGAAAATAACGGGCTTTTTTTATGACGAAGAAAGAGAGATATGCGTATGTGATTGACTGGTTTGAGCAACACATGCCGGTGGCGGAAACAGAATTGATGTATGATAATGCTTACCAGTTGCTGGTAGCCGTGAGCCTTTCTGCGCAATGCACCGACAAGCGGGTCAACATGACGACACCGGCTATCTTCGCTGCATATCCTGATGCTGAATCGTTATCTAAAGCTACGTTTGACGACTTATTCCCATTAATCAGAAGTATCAGTTACCCGAACAATAAAACCAAACACCTCATCGGCATGGCGCAAATGCTGATGCAGGATTTTAACGGCGAAGTACCACATACCGTAAACGAACTGGTGAAACTACCAGGTGTGGGCCGGAAAACTGCGAATGTGATTACTTCCGTTATCGACGAACAACCGAACATGGCGGTGGACACACACGTATTTCGTGTTTCTGCTCGTGTAGGTCTTACGACAAATGCCAAAACTCCGTTGCAAGCCGAGCAACAGCTCATTGCCAACTTCCCGAAAGAATTAATCCATAAAGCACATCACTGGTTAATCCTTCACGGTCGCTATATCTGCGTTGCCCGTCGTCCCAAATGCGAAGATTGCGGTATTACTGCCGCCTGTAAATTTTATAAAACCGATATGCGGTATGTGGTGGAAGGCCTGCCTAAAAAGAAGTAATATTTCTTTTCAGGGGGAATGGTCAAATCAATGCAAGCGAAACCTGGATACAAAAAAGCTGCCTCATTTCTGAGGCAGCTTTTTTATTCAATTTCTCTATTACATGTGCAATATCTCGGATACTCACAACTGACAATTGACCACTCACAAATCAGCCATCGAAAATTCAGTCATCAGCGATCCGTTAATTCCAGGTGGCTTTAAAACCTTGCTGATAATCCGGAAATGGTACTGTTTTATAAGTATTCTCACCCAGATATTTCAGGATCATCTCCATGTTTGGCACATCAAGATAACCCGGTATCGGTTGTGGTTGTAAAAAGTTCTCTTCGAAAATTACACTGGTAGGATACGACATCTGCCCGTGCAAAATATCTACAGCAAGCTGATTGGCTCTATACTCCGGAACAAATCCGTACAATTTACCCAGGAAACGGATACTATCTTTTTGTTCGGCATTGAGGCGAACCGCATAAAACTTCTGATTCATGTAGCGGATCACATTCGTGTTGGTGAATGTTTTCTTCTCCATCACCTTACACCAGCTGCACCAGTCGGTGTACACATCCATGTACACTTTCTTTGGCTGCTTCTTCATTGCTTCCTGTACCTGGTCTAACGTCAACCAGTGAATCTCTGTGCTGTCAGTATTCACCTCAGTCGATGCACTATTTTTTTTCTTTTTATTACCGTCAGCCCAAAGCGCTGTTGATACCGCAACTGTAGCCACCACCGCCAAAAGAATAAACTTCATGTACTTCATAAAAAACCTGGCACTGCTTTTACCCTATTGGTTTACAGTGTCACTGCCACCAATTTACAACTATTTCCCCGTAGCTTTGTTAATATTATTGTATCTTATTATAAAAAGGTAATATGAATATTGCCGTAGCGGTCACTGGTGCCAGCGGATCTATTTACGCCAAAGTATTGCTCGACAGATTGCAGCAGATGAAAACGCAGGTTGGGAAAGTGGACCTCGTCTGGAGCACTAATGCACACACTGTCTGGCAATATGAACTGGGCAACGATGCCTATACCGGCTACCCGTTTAAAGTCTGGGACAAAAATGATTTTATGGCACCATTTGCATCTGGCAGTTCTTCTTACGAGGGACTAATTATTTGCCCCTGCAGTATGGGTACAATGGGCCGCATTGCACATGGCATCAGCAATGATCTGGTAACTCGCGCGGCCGACGTAATGCTGAAGGAGCGCCGAAAACTGATCTGCGTGGTTCGTGAGACGCCCTACAGCCTCATTCAATTGCGCAATATGACAGCCGTGACAGAGGCGGGCGGTATTATCTGCCCGGCATCACCATCATTTTACAGCAGACCGCAATCGTTTGAGGAACTGGCAGACACGGTGGTACAACGCGTGCTGCAGCTGATGGGCTTACAAACGAATGGCTTTAAATGGGGCGAAGAAAATCCCGAATAGTAAACAACGAAAAGAAAATCTATGGAATACGCACAATCATTGGAGCGACTGAGAAATATTCTGGATGAACTGAGAGAAAAATGTCCGTGGGACAAAAAACAAACCATTCATACACTGCGTCAGCAAACAATTGAAGAAACTTACGAACTGGCTGATGCAATCACAGAAAATGACTGGAAAGGACTCAAAGAAGAGCTCGGCGATCTGTTGCTGCACATTCTGTTTTACAGCAAAATCGGCGCGGAGCAAAATCAGTTTACGCTTGAAGATGTGATCGAAGGTGTTTGCAATAAACTGGTTACCCGCCATCCGCATATCTATTCCGGTGTGAAGGTTCAGGACGATGAAGAAGTGAAACAAAACTGGGAGAAAATAAAACTGAAGGAAGGAAAAAAATCCGTACTGGCTGGCGTTCCACCTTCTTTGCCTGCAATAATGAAAGCTTTGCGCCTCCAGGACAAAACAAAACAGGTAGGTTTTGAATGGGATCATATAGATCAGGTGAAGGAAAAAGTGGACGAAGAAATCAGCGAATTATATGAAGCAATTGCAACAGATAATCCTGAAGAAATAGAACAGGAATTTGGCGATGTACTTTTTGCATTGGTCAACTATGCCCGTTTTCTGAAGCTGGATCCTGAAGCTGCGCTTGAAAAAACAAACAAGAAATTCATCAGACGTTTTCAGCAAATGGAAGTAATGGCCCAGGAAAAAGGCAAACAGCTTCACGATATGACCCTGCTGGAAATGGATGATCTATGGAATACGGTAAAAGCCACAGAACGTAACTAAAATTCCGCCTGTCTGCTAAAAAAATACCCATACTGGATTGTGTTGTCTGCCTGTCTGATCTGCTGGGCAGCAGCCTTCTTTTCTTTTCAGTCGGGGAAAAAGGCGGCAACTCCGGAAGGCATGGCACAACTCATTTCCGCCGATCTTCAAAAAAGATTACATGCCTATGAAACATTCAGAAACAACTATGCTTTATTACAAAAGGTAAAAAATCACTCGATCAGCGACGACGAGTTAAAAAAAATCGTTGACCTCCCTTTTCTGTTCTACCTCTACCAGGGCGAGAAACTTATTTTCTGGAATTCGAACCTGGCCTCTGCCGGCAACAATCCTGCCTATGAAAATAAGATCTACGACAGCACACATATCGAAAGGGATATTTTCTACACGCTTAAAGATTCCTTGCAAATCGACGGTAAAAGTTATAGCATTTCTGTACTGACACCGATTGCATGGTTATATCCGTTCGAAAATGAATACCTCACGCCATACTGGGAAGCAGCACAACAAATTCCCAACTCGACGGAAGTACTTTACCATGCCGAGAAAAACAGCTATCCAGTATATGGACTCAGCAAAACACCCGCTTTTTATATCCGGGTACATTCGCAGGATATAAAACCGACAACACCTGGTACACTCACCATTTGCCTGACATTGGCGGCGATAATACTGGCACTGTTGTGGCTTCAGCTGATGGCACTTCATATTGCCCGCAGCTATGCACCCAAGGTTGGCGGCTGGTTTACACTCTGCGGTGTATTGCTGCTACGGTTGATTATCTACTTTTTCGGATTGCCATTTCAAATGGGTGAGCTGGAATTGTTTTCTCCAAACTTATATGCATCCAGTGCGTGGTTTCCATCGTTAGGCGATCTCATGATCGATACACTCTGCCTGACATGGATCTTTCTGTTTACAGCCATTCACAAACCTATCTGGATAAAAGGCGGGATCGAAAAACAACCCACCATTATCCGCTATTCCGTATTTGTGCTCGCACTCATCTGGTTGCGAATCTGCACATTTGGTTTTGTTACACTGCTGCAAAGTTTAGTGGTCGACTCTAAAATATCGTTTGATCTTAATCACTATGAAACGATCGACCGGTATACCATCATTGCCTTTCTGATCATTGCACTGATCATCAGCGTGACGGCGATGATCTTTTACTACATGAACCTGCAGTTCAATAAAATGATTCCGAACAGGTGGCTGAAATACCTGTTTGCACTGATTCTAAGCTGTATCAGTACAGCCATACTTGTTTCTTACCATAACGAAAACTTAATCTTTCGCCAGGCTGTTTCTGTATGGGTTGTACTTTTCCTGATTTTACTCGACTCAAAACACCTCAAAATTTCCCGGGAATTTTTGTCTCCGCCCATGGTACTCTGGGCAGTGTTTTTATGTATTTCAGCTACTACATTGCTACAGCATTTTGCTTTGGTAAAAGAACAGGAAACACGAAAAATTACTGCGGAGAAACTGACGAATCCATCAGATGACCAAATGACACGTTATGTCTTCGACCTGATCATTCCGGAGATGCAACACGATAAGGTGCTCAGCTCATTCTTTACCCAACCCACAGCAGCTTTCCGCCAGCAACTGAATAATAGACTTGGCGTGTTTTACCTGGAGCGCCTCAAAAAATATCAATGGGATATTTACCTTTTCAATGCAAATAACGAACCGTTATTCAACAGTGACTCCCTTACCATTCCTGAATTAAAACAATGGCTTTATAGTCCTGTTAGTAAAGACAGCATAGTTTTCCTCAATGACAACGCGCATAATAATAATGCCCATGTTTATCTCGCCAGATTTCGTGCGTACAATGACAGCGACCATGTGATCGGTAAAGTGTTCATTGAACTATCACTGAAAAAATCAGATAATGAAACCGTTTACCCCGAGCTATTACAACCATCCAATCTACGGCAGCAAAAGATGGATCAAAACCATGCCTATGCTATCTATGATCACGGAAAATTAATATCTCAGAGCAATAATTATTCATTTGAACTGACCGCGCCGTCAAACAAAAATGATCCGGAATATGAGTTTAAAAACAAAAATGGATATTCTATTCTCTACTACCGGCCTAATAAAGAAACAGCTGTCGTTGTCTCCTACAGACCAGAGCATCTCTGGTCGATAACACGCATGTTTTCATTTGTGTTTGCCGCACAGATAGTCATAACCCTGCTGTATACTGTACACAACCTGATTCTCTACAGCATCTACAAACCGCGCCGGCAAGGAAGAAAGAAAAAGATCCGCCCGCTGGGCACACGCCTGCGGCTTACTATTCTACTCATCTTTCTTGGGTCTTTCGCATTTATCGGCGTTGCCACCTCCTTTATTCTGAGTTTCCAGTACGACAGAAGCACTACTGTAAGGCTAACAGCTTCCATGCAGCAAATGGAAACAGAGATTCATCAATATCTGACGACCCATGATGGACTGAAAGATGAAACGCGGTTTAACCAGGTAACCCACCAGCAATCTTTTGAATATTTTATTGTAGATCTTGCCAACAGGCTGCCGGCAGATATTAATATCTTCGACAACCACGGCATTTTGAACACAACCTCTCAGAGCCACATTTACGATAAAAACATTCTGGCACGCATTATCCGCCCTGACGCCTATTATAAGCTATTTTACCAACGGCAGTCGTCCGTTATTCAAAAGGAGAGTATCGGCAACCTCAATTATCAATCGTGTTACATGCCGATCAGAAATGTAGCAACAGGCGTAACGCTCGGTTATCTCAATGTGCCTTATTTTACCTCAGAACGGGATATCCGCGAGCAAATATCAACAATCATCTCTGCGCTCATTAACGTGTACGTGCTTGTATTCCTCGTTTCGGGACTCATTGCCTATTTATTTACGCAATCGCTCACCAAACCTTTGCAGATGATCATTTCCGGTTTCAATCAGGTAAACCTCGATCAGAATAAACCACTGGAATGGCCAAATGAAGAAGATGAAATCGGCAGGCTGGTACACGCCTACAACGGAATGGTTAAAAAGGTAGAAGACCTGGCGATACAACTGGCGCACAACGAACGTGAGGGCGCCTGGCGAGAAATGGCCCGGCAGGTAGCCCATGAAATTAAAAACCCGCTGACGCCGATGAAGCTGAGCATTCAATACCTGCAGCGTGCCGTAATGCAAAACCGCCCAGATGTGCCAGCTTTGGCAGAGCGGGTTTCCAGCACGCTAATCGAGCAGATTGATAACCTCTCGTATATCGCTTCTGAATTTTCGAACTTTGCGAAACTGCCCGAGGCAAAACCAGAGGAAATAGAGTTGAATGCATTCCTGGAAAAACAGGTGCAACTTTATAATGGCCGTGAAAATCTGGATATCTCCTATCATTCAGAGGACCAGCCTTTGCTAATTTTTATCGACCAGAGCCAGTTATTGCGCACCTTTACCAACCTGCTGCAAAACGCGGTGCAATCAATTCCGGAAGATGCGCCAGGAAAAATTATCATCCGGTTATTAAATGAAAACAATAATGCGCTGATCAGCATTACCGACAACGGCAGCGGCATTTCGGAGGAGAAAAAAGAAAAAATCTTCAAGCCTTATTTTACAACAAAATCATCTGGTACGGGACTTGGCCTCGCCATGACCAAAAAAATCATCGAAGTTGCCAGCGGTGCCATCTGGTTTGAATCGGAGGAAGGAAAGGGTACCACATTTTACGTGCAGTTTCCACTGAGAAAACATTAAGCGCTCCTCTAACTTCGTCGAAAGAGGAAAACCCCGATGTTACCAAACCTGCACTTCACGCTCCAATTCAATACCGAATTTTTCCCACACAGAAATGATCACTTCTTCGGAAAGATCCCAGATTTCCTGTCCTTTGGCATTGCCATAATTCACCAACACCAATGCCTGTTTTTTGTGCACACCGGCATCATCTTTTCGGTAGCCTTTCCAGCCGCACTGTTCAATCAGCCAGCCAGCGGGAAGTTTAATTTTTTTATTACCCGCAGCATAGGAAGGAATGCCTGCGTGCTTCTCTTCAATCTTTTCAAATTCAGCGAGCGTAATAGTCGGATTTTTAAAGAAACTGCCGGCGTTGCCGATTTTTGCAGGATCAGGCAATTTGCTTCTGCGAATCGCTATCACAGCATCAGAAATAGCCTTGATCGACAATTCCGTCACACCCATTTTTTCGAGCTCTTCGGTAATAGCGCCGTAACTGGTATTGAACGCCGCTTTTTTATTTAATTTAAAGATCACCGACGTGATCATCACTTTATCCTTCAGTTTTTGTTTGAAAATACTATCGCGGTAATCAAACCTGCATTCATCTTTGACAAAGGAAACAAATGCTTTTTCACCCCAGTGCCAGCCATTTACCGTTTCAATACATTCTTTGACCTCAACGCCATATGCACCAATGTTCTGAATAGGCGCCGCACCAACGGTTCCCGGTATCAATGAAAGGTTTTCCAGCCCGGCCCAGCCTTTTTCGATCGTATACAACACCACATCATGCCAGTTTTCACCACCCGCTACACGCAACCATACATTTTGATCATCCTCTTTCAGCAACTCAATTCCTTTTAGACGATTGAGCAGTAACAGGCCGTCTACCGGTTGCGTAAGTAATACATTGCTGCCACCGCCAAGTATCTTCCTTGTCTTGGGAAAACCCTTTGCAGCAACAATTTCTGCAAGCTCTGTTTCGTTAGTTAAACTAAAAAAATATTCGGCAGGAACATCCATACCGAAAGTATTGTATGATTTGAGGGATATATTCTTCTGTAACTGCATACTGATGCCCTAAAATTAGCGGTTTCTCCTGAACAGGCTCTAAGTTATATTCATAAATCATTTTTTTACAATACTGCGAAAATCCTACTGCGCGCTTTTATTACATTTATTCAAGCATTAATTTTCATCGATCCAAGCTTCCCAAACGACTCCGAATATGCGTCCGTCCAGAATAATGCCCCTTTTGTTTGTTTTACTATTGTGTTCCATTTCGCTTTTTGCACAGCGCAATGTGTTTCATTTTACGGATGCCCCACAGCTGCTGCGGCATTCACCTTACACTTGCTTTTACCGCATTCCTGTTGATTCAGTGCACCGTGTGGCATACACGGATTCCGCCATTGATCCGCAAAGCAACTGGATGCTGCAACCCGCTTATACCGTCCCTTTTCAAAAAGGCGACTCCCTGCTCAACACACATATTATGCCGCCAGGTTATTATCTCTTAACCGACGCCAATGAAAATAATATCAACACCCGGATCATCCATATTCCTTCATTCAATGTCAATATTTTCAACCTGCGGGAAATGCAGTTGCTGACTATTGATGATGATCTGCAGCAACCCGTTTCAGATGCACAGGTAATGTTCAACGGTCAAAATGTTGTTTATGATCCAGGCTACAAAGGCTATATTATTCGTAATCTCGACGAATCAAGCATGATCAGTGTGCGCCGTGGCGAGGATATTATGTTCTATGGTTATCGCGCTGAAAAGCGGACGCCTTACAAAAATGAATACAGCAGCAAACCCAGCAGGAAAGAAAAACGGGAAAGAAATCAAACGGAATATGAAGGATACTTCGTAACCAACAAACCGAAATACCATCCTGGTGATACTGTAAAATTTAAAACTTACCTGCAACAGCCGGCGGGCAAGAAAAAACTGGTAACGGAACCTTTGCAAGTAAAACTATATGAAAACTATTCTGGTAAGGAAATCATTATTAATCCTGCGTTAAAGCCGGAAGAACCCGGCGTATACTTCAGCGAATTTGTGCTCGGTGACACAATTCACATGGATCAGTATTACACGATTTACCTCACCGGAACGCAGTCAAACATCGCCACCACGCAGCAATTCAAAACGGAAGATTATCTGCTCGATGAAACTTTTTTGAAGGTAAAAGGTGAAACGCTTCAGTACTATCAGCCTAACGATACCGTACAGCTCTATGCATCCGCTTATACGTCCAACAATCTTCCGGTTTTAGACGGCACAGTAAGCATCAGTGTTATCCCATTCGATTATATCAATCGCCCGGGAGATAGTGTGTTATTTATGCCTGATACCTTGTATCATACCACGATGCCGGTAGACCCGAATGGTGAAACTTATATCGGTTTTCCTACAACGGGCTTCCCGAATACAAACATGCGGATGAATGTTTTTGTATCACTGGTCAACAGCAATTTTGAGCGAAAAGACACCGCATTTACGCTGAGCTATAAAACCAATCCTTCCTATGTCCATTTTACGCAGAAAGGAAATAAACTGCTGGCTGAATTAATCAAAAACAAACAATCCATTTCCGGACCCGGAACAATCATACATTATAAAGCAGGCAAGAAAGTGGAACAAACAATCAGCTATCCGTATGAATACACGATTCTACCTGCGGAATCAAGCGTTAGTTTTACAGGACCAGATTCTGTGCTATACAACCATATAGTGCGGGCGAGCGATTTCAATTCATCTGATGATTTCCTGAAAGACACTGCTTATCTACAACTTTCCGATCCTGAAAAAGTATGGTTTTACTACAGCGCATATGCAGGTGAAGACTATGTTGGGTCGGGCATTGTGAAGAATGATACCTTACTTCGATTCTATAGTCCGAAGGGGAAGACAGTAACAGTGACCGGCGGCTTTCAATGGCGCGGACAAGTCGAAAACAGACGATTGGAGATCTTTAAATTTGATCGTGCATTGCAAATTGATCTTCATAAAAAAGACTTTGTATTCCCGGGACAAACAGATTCCATCAACATTCATCTAAGCGATAAAGAAGGCAAGCCGATCGATAAAACAAACCTGACAGTACTGGCATTCAATAATCAATTTAAAGAAGACTTCACGCCCGACCTTCCTTATAACTATCCGCTGAAACCTGCTATTGGCGACCCGGATTTTGCGCACAGTATTGAAGGCACATCGGTACGTTATTTATCGCTCGCACCAACAAAAGACTGGTTGGCAAAATCGCATGCGGATACTGTGTTTTACTATAAAAACATTTTCCTGCTACCGGATGATATCGCCTGGCTAAACTTTGATATTCCTAAATCAACATTGCCACAAGTTGCTTTCTTTCTAAAGAAAGGAAATGAGTTTTATCAACCAGAAGTGATTTATGCTAATGGCACACCTGTTTATTACCGCTATTCATCCGGTTATAATCCTGCAGGCATTTTCTTAACTCCGGGTATCTATAATTTTTCGTTGCGCATGCCCGACGGTTGGTACAACATTAACGGAATCGATATCTGCGACCAGCAAAAAACAAACGTCTTCGTCAACACTGACAGTATTGGATTTTATTACACCAAACGACGCGTGGCAGATACATTGTTTACCGACAAAAGAGCAAGTCATCTGGCGCTTTTTGCAGGCAAACAAGACATGCCGGATACATTGACAAACGGAGAGAAAGATCAGCTCGCAGCAACTTTATTACTTTTCAAAAATGAAACGCCCATAGAGGCAGATTTTCTTCAGTACCCGTTACAAACGATTGCCACTAATCTTCGCCAACTACCATGGGCAAACGATTACAGCTATCAATACAACCGTTATTACAATCCGGAAGAATCGCCGAACTATTCATTAGTTGGTCCGCTACGCATGAATGACAGCATCTACTTTTTCCAGCAAAACAATACCAAGCTTCGCTTTCAGCCAGAACGAAATAAAATATTCAGCTTCCGGCCAGACATGACACGCGTGGAAAAACAATACACTTTTGATCTGCTATCGCAACATCTTTCATGGCAATCAACAACACCGCAATATCAGTTTGTCACTCCCAATCCACAAAAATTCGATACACTGGATTGCACTTATGTTCCGTCGAGGGCCTCGCTTCATTATGAACTCCGTGATACGCCGATCGTCATACATGCTATATCCAGCAACTATCCGGAAGTTCCGGAAACTATGAAAAAAGCAAAGCTTGTTTATCTGGCGGCCACAATGCACCACGTGCACTATCTGGTTGTGAAAAGCGCGACTGATACATTTTTATACGTCAACTTCCCGGTAGGACAAACATATAATGTACCACCGGGTAAATATCAGGGCATCGTAATCTGGGATAATGACAGCATTAGTTATTTGCCTGTGACAACCGTAAAAGCAGGCGGCACAACGATTGTACCGATCGCCTACACCCACCCGCAAAGCAAATTTGATTATAACGCGCCGATTCCTTTGCTGAAAAAATATACAATCAACGAAAAGCTTCCGAGAAAAGAACAAATCCTGGCAAAAGGTGGCAGAGAAATACTCGGATCCATTTATGGCATAGAACCATCCAAAAATCCCGGAATAGTTTCAGCAACCAAATGTGGCGGCGTTATTGCACAGACAACAATTGATGCAACCGGCAGCTATTCCATCTATCCGATTGCACCAGGCACGTATGATCTCAATTTTATCGTCAATGGAAACTTTGTCGGCACACTTAAAGATGTTGTTGTAAAAGCAGATTTGTCAGTAAGGGTAGACTGGCGATTGTATAAACGCGGCGCCGAAGTTGTAGAGTATTATAGACCGATGCGTGCCAACAGTTACGGCAGCAGCGCCACCATCAGCAGAGAAGAAATAAGGACTATGCCCACACGCAATACAGCAGATATGGCGTCGCTGTCTACAGGTATCTACCAGCAAAAACAAGGAGGCACATATCTTAACATTGGCGGTGGACGTGCAGATGGCACACTCTACGTCATTGATGGCGTACAGGTACGTAAAAATGCCTCTACGACGGGCGGCCCGGAAGGATTAATCGATAAAGAGATCAATGCCAAAGAAGGCAACTATTACCTGCACTCCGAAAAATCAAAAACATTCATCAACGACTTTGCCAACAACATGATGCAGGCATCCGGCATTCGCAAAAACTTCCGCGACTGGGCTATCTGGGAACCTAATCTGTGGACCAACAAAAATGGCGACGCATCATTCACCGCAACTTATCCGGATAATGTAACCTCATGGAAAACCTATGTACTGGCGATGAACCGCAAGAGCTATTCCGCACGCATTATTACACTCACACGCGCCTTCAAACCTTTATCTGCAGAACTTTCCGCACCAAGATTTTTACGCTATGGCGATTCCGCAGAAGTGATCGGCAAGGTGGCGAATTACACCAGCAATCCTTATTCATTGAAAGTATCCTTCCTGCAAAACGGAACATCTTTGCTGGCCGATACAATGACATTGCACAGCTCCAAAGTCTCCAGGATAATGATTGCTGCACCCGGAAACAATAGCATTGATACCACACAACTGCCACTTAGCTTTTCGATCACAGCACCAAATGGATATACCGACGGTGAAGAACGGACCATACCCGTATTGCCGGTAGGCGCCATAGAAACTGAAGGAATGTTTCTGCGTATCAACGGAGACACGGTGGTAACCAGCATTCCGGATTCCGCCGCCGGACACTATACCGGTAAAGCACATGTATTTGTAGACGGCAGTTTGCTTGAAGTTTTACTCAACGAAATCGAACACTTGAAGGTATATCCATATGGCTGTACCGAACAGCTTACATCTAAACTGCTTGCGATTTACTATGAAGAAGAAGTAAAAAATCTCATCGGCGACAAGAAGCTAAACAACACTGTTGAAAAGAAAAAAATACTGGAAAGTATTTTGCGTGCACAGAACAGGGACGGTTCATTTGGCTGGTGGCAGAATACACCAAACGATGTACGCATCACCAACTATGTGATCAGCACTTTTCAGAAAATCAACAAAGACGGCTGGCTCGATTATGTGATCCGCAAAGGTCTGACGTATCTCAACGATAACCTGCAGTCTGCATTGATAACCGACAAAATCGCATCGCTGGCAACGCTGTCTGGCGGGCATTTCGCAACTGACTATAAACTGTTGTTAAATGAACTGGATACACTGCAGCTGGACAACTACAATCGCTTTACACTCGTAAAAATCAAAAAAGAACAAGGACTTCCGTATCGCAAAGAACTGGACAGCCTGATGAAAGAAGCACAGGAAACACACCATGGCATTTACTGGGGCGGCAAATACAATTACTATGACTGGTACCGCAATGATCTTGCCACTACATTGCAGGCGTATCAGGTAATAAAAGACGATAGCATTTACGGCAAACGGAAAGAGGAAGTACTGGATTATATTCTGTTTAAAAGAAGAGGCGGCTATTACGAAAATACTGCCCAGAGCGGATTAGTACTCACTACCATTCTGCCGGATCTGATACGTACGATGAACAGCGCCAGTAAAAACAAACCAACGCGTGTGTTGATTTCCGGTAGCATTACAGACTCTGTAAGCAGCTTTCCGAAAACATATGATGTTCATGATCGCAATCCGAAATTTACATTCAACAAGAAAGGTTTTTCGCCGGTGTATATTTCTGTCGTGTATGATCATTTTAACCTGCAGCCGAAAGTGCATGATTCGATCTTCAATGTGCAGATTTATTTCCTGAATCAAACCGATACTTTGCTTCAATTAAAACAAGGTGAAAAAATAACCATGCGCGCGGTGGTTCACTGCAAACGTGAAAGCGAATATGTAATGATTGAAGTGCCGGTACCAGCCGGTTGCGTAGTATCAAAAAGCAAGGATTACGCTTATCGTCCAAACGAAGTGTACCGTGAAAATTTCAAAGACCAGACCGTCATCTTCTGCAACTGGTTACCGAAAGGCACTTTTACTTTCGATGTAGTGCTGGAAGCGCGTTACAAAGGCAGTTACAGCGTCAATCCGGCAAGAGCAGGCATGATGTATTATCCGAAGGAGTATGGAAATACGATAGTAAAAAGGATGAAGATTATAGGAAAATAGTCTTTTCACGAGATGGGTCACAAACCGCGCAGGTCATTCCGAGGAGGTACGACGTAGGAATCTG
>NZ_QKTW01000016.1:66481-345130 GCF_003236175.1 Taibaiella soli
TTCTCGGGATGGGTCACAAACCTCGCAGGTCATTCCGAGGAGGTACGACGTGGGAATCTGATTTCGCGTTGTGTTTATCCAAATGAGTTTAGGAAAACGACATTGAATCATCAAGGTAAAAAGTAAAATGTCAAACGATAAAATTTACGTAGTTCTACAATAACGTATTTACGACCCCAAAAAAATCGCGCTGTAACAATCTTTAGAGATGGGGCATATGCATTATCAATAAAAAAATGACGTTTTTATTTTAATAAATATCACGCTATGCTTCGATTTCGGAGCGGTTTTTGATTTGACAGATTAAAATCTATTTATTTATGGCACAATCAAATCAAATTTCTGCCGCTATTTCAAACGAAACAAAGAGCGCTGTCGACAACGGACTGAACACAGTAGCCACCGCTCTGAAAGACATGCTGATCTTTAATCTCACACCAGACCAGCGTGCCGGCATGCTGAAAATGGGTGACAAAACACTGGCTTTTGTAGATAAGTCACTCGAGTACGCTCGCCAAAATCCGGCATTAGTACCACAATTCGTAGATATTGCAGAAGCAGAAAAAGACCTGACACTCACCCGCGATCTGTTCCATATCTACCAGAAACTTACAGCACTTACACGCTCAGTAGAAGACGCGATGATGGTGGCGGGCGGTGAAGCTTACGAAGCTTCTCTGATTTTTTACAATTCAGTAAAAGCCGCCAGCCGCAGTAATTCTGCCGGCAGCCAGGCCATTTATGAAGAAATGAGCAAACGTTTTCCCGGCCGCGGCAAAAAAGCGGTAGCAAACACAGACGAAAGCGCTAACTCATAACTGAAACTATTAGAAACAGACTTACAATCCCGGCCCTTGTGCCGGGATTTTTTATTCCCCTCGCTAATTACAGCTCTGAGCTAGAAAAAGCTAGCTTAAAGCTGAAACATTGCACCTCAAAGCAGAAAAAAGGTACCTCAGAGCAGGAACATTGCACCCCTGAGGTAGCAAAAGCTAGCTCAAAGCTGAAACATTGCACCTCGGAGCTAGAAAAAGGTACCTCCAGGCAGGAACATTGCAGCTTTGAGGTACAAAAAGCTAGCTCAGAGCTGCAAATTGCTGCTCAAAGCAGGAAAAAGAGATTAAGCACTGCCCAGGCGCTTATTTTTTTGACTGAAAATCCGGCGTCAAAAATCAGCCATTCCGAGACCATGATATAAACTATTTTTACATTTATCCAAACCAGGCCAATATGGCTCATCTTCAGTTACTTATCACAAAATGTTGGGAGACGATTTCCGTTTTTCATCAGTAAAAAAATACCGTCTAATAACCCGGTTTTTCAATTAATCACTCCCATACCTTTAGTCTTCAATGTGATAGCTACGCATAATCATCCTATTTATCCTGTCATTTCTTTATTGATCGTAAGCAGATTCCAATTTTTTGAAGCCCTTGGCATTTTGCAGTCGCGAAGCAAAACGCCGTTCCTCCCAAACAACCATTTTTAACAATGGCAGGTGCTCTTGTTCCTGCATTAATACCCTTTTTAAAAATTATGAAATACACACATTCAAAACTATCGCGGTTACTTAAAGCCGCCGGACTAATGCTATTGTATTTATCCACCCCAAATCATTTAAAGGCTCAAAATAGCGGATCGGTTTCCACGACTGAGATAATGACCATCAGTCGTTCCTTTGATGGTTATTCAGAGACGCTTAATTGTAATAATGACCCAAGTGTAAATGCCTGCGCAAAAACCTTCGTCTTTAATCTCTATGAAGATGACACTTTAAATATTGACTGGGATTTTTCTGGTTCTTTAAATTATTATGTGATATCACAAAGAGAATACCAAATGTGGCTGGTAAGGCCGGGCCAGGTCGATAGTCTGGTAAGGCCTGATTTTTTCTTGGGAACACCACCTTACTACCCACAAATAAGAATTCCGATGAGCAGTTTGGGCACAGGAAATTTTAGAATTCGGTTTGATTATTTTGATGTGAGCTGGGTTCCTGAAATATTCATCGATTTTAACGTGGTAAAACACATTGATAAAGTTTGGGTGGAAGCGCCTTCTATCTGCCTGAATGATTTTATTAATGCGCACCAGGACTACCACTTTAACATCCAGACCTCTCCAAATTCCGTAAACGATTTCATGTCCAATTTACCCAAAGCAAACTGGTATGTAAATGGCCAAGGTTTTTGCATTGGTCGGGAACAAAAGGAGATCATTATGGAATCACAAACTTTTGGTCCTTTGCTACACGGAGTAACGGATTTGATAGGTAGTACCTTTGATCCTGCCACTGCTGCCAATCCGGTAGACCATTACATTACGTACAATGATCTGTTGCCTTATCTTAATGCCGGGAACCCATCGCTTCCGCTTAACATTCACTACAATGATGGCATCCGGGATTTCACATTTTCTGCTCCGATTATTTTCAATAATAATTCGTCTGGAGGCACTGTTAACTCGCCATCTGCGGCCTATCACTACTATGACTACACAGTGCAGGGCAATGAAACCTGGGATCCGCAACACAACCCAGCCTATGGCGCCGGCAATACACTGCGCATCGAGCATCGTCTGTATATACCGGCCGGGGCTACGCTCAACATCGGCAATATGAATATTGAATTCGGCCCTGATGCAGATGTGTGGATAGACGCAGCAGGCGACCCAACACAGCGTGGCGGTTACCTGAATCTTGAGGGCACCACATTAACGGCCTTTGCACCTTGTGATGCACCACAAAGTAACTGGAAAGGTATAGTAGCAGTGGGTAACAACAATTACGACCAGGCAGGCAACCACTATCCGCTCTTCTCTTATCTACAGGGGCGTGTACGGTTGTACAACAGTACCATTTCCTATGCAACGGAAGCATTCCGCAATGGTGACCCTGCCGATCCTGTGCACAAAAACGGCGGTATACTTTATGCCTACAATTCCCATTTCTACAACAACGAGCATTCAGCCCGCTTTATGCCGTACCTGTATAGTCCTCAATCAGGGCTTTACGACTCCTATGCCGGCACCTTTAGTAACTGCGACTTCACGGTAGACCAGGGCAACTTTGGTGGATTTATTTACGGACAGGAAGTACGCGGACTGGATATCTCCGGATGTTCTTTTACAGCGCCTAACACCAGCTGGCAGCTGGCCAATGGTATTGAAGGGGTAGACTTTGGTGTGATTGTACACGAATATACAGGAGTGCCAGGTGCGCATACACCCTGCTCTTTCAACAACCTGAACAACGCCATTTCTATCGGGCAGACCAACCCAATGTATACCCTTATGCGTGTAACAAACGCCAGCTTCAACAATAACAAAATTGGCGTGCTGGCACAAAACATCACAGCGCCTATGATTCAGTACAACCAATTCTACATTCCTCAGGGATCAGCAGGCCCGCATACCAATGCCTGCGGTGTAGAAGTATTTGGCGGCAGTGGCTACCATGTATCTGAAAACAAAATGCAGGGTATGGGTTTTGGCAACGCTTATAATATTGGTGCATTAGCCTGGGCTACGGGCAGTGGTGACAATGTCATTAAGCGGAATAATTATACGGGACTGGGTACGGCGAGTTTGAGTAACTATGCGAATACGAACAATAACGTAAACAACCCGCATGGACTTCAATTTCTTTGTAACCAGAACAGTGGCAATACCAATGACATCGCCGCTAGAGGCAGCAATACAGCAACAGACGGTATGGCGCCGAATCAAGGTGCAATTAATTTTGCCGCTGGCAATACATTTTCTCATACATCAGGTGGCTGGGATATTTATAATCCGGCTACTGAGGTTGGTGCTATTAAATATTATTATGCGAATGGTGGCATACCAACCACATACTCAGGTGGGGTTTCCAGAACCTACGTGAGTAATAATGGCAATACCTGTCCTGAAGATATTATTCCAAGCGGAACAGTTAGCTCAGACAATGGGCAGTTTAGTCCGCTGGACCGGACGATCCGCAACCTTCAGTTCTACCAGTTCAACGATAAGGGCCAACTGGACCTAACCAATCTGAGAGCAACCCTGGCGCAATGGAGCGACCCGCATGCCGACCTGACAACTGCTGATCTGATGATAGAAACAGGCCAGTGGGAAGAAGCCAATAATCTGTATAACCAGATTGTTACTAAATATGGCTTGCAAGGTCAAGAAGCCAATGAATTCAGTACCTTCGGACGTCAACTGTTAGACCTCCGAATTCGCCAGGTGCAAAATGGGCAGTCCTCTACCCAGCTTGAAAAAGCAGATATAGACCTATTGCAAACCGTTGCTGCTAATTCTGCGATGTGGCCAAAATTACGCGCGCAAAGCTGGCTGCAGAAATACGATGGCCGCGTAATACAGAATACAGTGCTATACCCTGACCAGGCGAGCAATCCCGACTTGGTTGTGACACCATATCGTACCGTAGAAGCAACAGCAGATGTCAATACCGTGTACCCTAACCCTGCTACAGATATGCTAATGGTACAATACACAGCTGTAGGAACAGATGCTCCAGTATTTGAACTTATGACTGTTGATGGTAAAACAGTACGTAGTGCTGAACTCATTGGTTGCAATCAGCAGGTGTCTCTACAAGGACTTGCCGCTGGCCTGTATCAATACCGTGTACTGGAAAACGGCAAGACGATGATGCAAGGCAAAATCACCAAACAATAAGCAGGTTTTATTTTTAACTTTAGAAGCGAGTGGCGAACATTTATCCGTTCGCACTCGTTTCTTTCAATACAGGGTAATGAAAAGATTTTTTCTGGCATTGTTAATACTGCTGATAAGTGCTACAAATATGTACGCGCAGTACTTTAACGTACGCGATCCGTTTCATTCCGTCGCTACCATTGTTACATCTGTAGTGCCTTATCATGATAAGTACTATTGTACAGGTATTGCATTAGATAGCATGAATACTTTTGGCAATAATCAGACATGGAACAGATGGGGTATCAAATTTGCTATTTTCGATAACTATGGCAATAAACTAAAAGACACTATTTATCAGCGCAATGACAAATTCAGTTTTGATAGCTGGAGTAACAATCTGAAGCCAATGCCCGGTGGTCGTTTCTTGCTAATGACCGAAAGCCAGGACACAGCCACAGGCGCTAATTACACTCCTTACGATTTTCATTCTAACTTATTTGTTTTTGATAGTTTAGGCCACGTACTGTGGCAAACAGAATATAACTTACCGGTTAGCTGCGCAGTGTTTTTTAATGCCGTAGATTTTAAGCCGGATAGCAATGGCAACTGGCTGCTGCTATCTACAATATCCTGCAACGGTGGCCACAACCAGATGAATCTTATGAAACTAGACAGCGGATTTCATTTGTTGTGGAACAAACAATATGGAAGTAATATCAGCGATGTCGCAACCAAAATTTTAGTAGATAAAGACGGCGGCTATATTTTGGCTGGAGCAAGAAATGATGTACCCTTAATTTCCAAAAACTTTACCGCCCATGCCTTACTAATAAAAACCGATACAGGAGGAAATAAACTCTGGGAATATACGAGTGCTTATGGACAACTAACTGGAGCAGCTAATGATATAATCCGTACACAAGACGGGGGATACCTATATTGTGGCACAGGTAACGGATATGAATACCTTTCCGCCGATGGCTCATCATCCCAAGTAATGTGGCGTGGTTGGGTAGAAAAAATGGATAGCAATCGGCACGTACTTTGGAATCATGTATTCGGTTTCATGAATACAAATGCAGGCACAAACGACCAAAATGTGTTGCGTGAGCTACCTAATAAAGATATCATGATAGCAGGCACGATCATCGCTCCTATTTGGTTAGCAGGTGCCGATACAGCAGGTGTAGCCAATGGCTCTCTAATAAAAATGGACGCCAATGGTAATGTTTTATGGCAGCACAAATACCAAACGCCGCAAACTGATACTTTTTTTTATTTTGCCATCTACGATATGAAGCCTACACCAGACGGTGGTTTCATTATGGTGGGTCAAGCAAATGATTATCGAAGCATCTACGGCAGCCCCACTCAACAAGGCTGGATTATCAAAGTAGACAGCAATGGCTGCAGTGGTCCTAATGATCCGCAATGCTGGCCGCTGGCGGTTTCTAATACTATAAAAAACTGTCAGGACGTTACATTATATCCTAATCCCGTCAATGATATTTTGCAGATCAATAGTCCGCTTACATCTACTGCAACAATACAACTCACAGATATCACCGGCAAAATTTTACTACAACAAACTTTACCAAAAGGCCATTCAGAAATTTCACTGCAATCATTTCCACCCAGCATCTTCCTTTACAGAATTATAGGTATTGATGGTTATTTGCAGCAAGGGAAATTGGTGAAACAATAGTGTCGTGAATGGTGAATGACAAGTGGTAAATGTTCATATTATAAAGCTGAACACTCGCGCTGGTAGTCCTCCTCCTTCGGAGGAGCTAGAGGAGGCCGTTATGATGCAGGGCAAGATTAATAAGCAATAGTCTATTTGCTTAATTTTAAAACAACAGATGGGAACGGATATGACATTCGTCCCATCTGTTTCAATAATCGCTTATGAGAAAAAGCACACTACTGGTAGCGGTTTTATTAACAGTATTTACTGCGTACGGACAATACTTTAATATACGTGATCCATTTCACTCATTTGCCACAATATTAACTTCTGTAGTCCCTTATAACGGAAATTACTACTGCACTGGCATTGCATGGGACAGTAGCAACTATTTAGGAAATGGACAAGGAGCAAATAAATGGGGTATCAAGTTTACAATTTTCAATGGCAATGGCGATAAATTAAAAGATACGATCTACCAGCGAGACGATAAATTTAATCTTGATGGCTGGAGCAATAACTTAAAACCAATGCCAGGTGGCCATTTTTTATTAATGACAGGAAGTAAAGACACTGCATATTCTGCTTATAACCTTCACTCAAATCTGTTTCTTTTTGACAGCTCCGGAAAGGTACTTTGGCAAACAGAATATAACTTACCGGTTAGCTGCGCAGTTTTTTTTAATGCCGTAGATTTTAAGCCGGACAGCAATGGCAACTGGCTACTGCTGTCTACTATTTCTTGCAACGGTGGCCACAACCAGATGAATCTTATGAAACTAGACAGCGGCTTTCATCTGTTGTGGAACAAACAATATGGAAGCAACGTCAGCGATGCAGCAACCAAAATTTTAGTAGATAAAGATGGTGGTTATATTTTGGCTGGCACGCGTAGTAATATTCCATTGATTTACCAAAATTTTAGTTCCTATGCTTGCTAATCAAAACTGATACTTCGGGCAATAAACTTTGGGAATATACAAGTGCATATGGGAAACTAACCGGAGCTGCTAACGATATTATCCGAACACAAGACGGAGGCTATGTGTACTGCGGTAGTGGCGCAGGAAGAGAGGATATCAATCCAGACTTAACCTCTTCCACCCTTTCCTTTAAGGGATGGGTGGAAAAGATAGATGGCAACCAACATGTGGTATGGAACCACGCTATCGGCCTCATGAACTTGACCTCTAATGCAAACGATCAAAATATTTTAAAAGAACTACCGAACGGTGATATAGCAATGGCTGGAAACATTGTGGGGCCGGTTTGGCTAGCAGGGACAGACACTGCAGGCATTGCCAACGGCTCACTTATAAAAATGGATGCTAATGGTAATATCTTATGGCAACATACATACCATACACCACAATCTGATTCATTTTTTTCTTATGGCATTTACGACATGAAGCCTACACCAGATGGCGGTTTTGTTATGGTGGGTCAGGCCACCGATTATAGAAATACATTTGGTGACCCTGTACAACAAGGTTGGATTATCAAAGTAGACAGCAATGGCTGCAGTGGCCCTGATGACCCGCAATGCTGGCCGCTGGCGGTTTCCAATATCATAAAAAACAGTCAGGACGTTACATTATATCCGAATCCCGTCAATGATATTTTGCAGATCAATAGTCCGCTTACATCTACTGCAACAATACAACTCACAGATATCACCGGCAAAATTTTACTACACCAAACTTTACCAAAAGGCCATTCAGAAATTTCACTGCAATCATTTCCCCCCGGCATCTTCCTTTACAGAATTATAGGTATTGAGGGCTATTTGCAGCAAGGGAAATTGGTGAAGCAATAGTGTCGTGAATGGTAAATGGTAAGTGCCACCGACAATCAAAAGAGAATGACAGCTAATTAGTTCATGTCACCGCGGGATCCTTCTTTCATCAGGATGCCAAACCTGATAAAATCCAATGCGAGTCACTGTCAATTGAGTTAAATGTCATTTCGACGAAGGAGAAATCCCGCGAAAAAATAGACCTACCGCTGGAAGTTCTCCTCCTTTGGAGGAGTTAGAGTAGGCTTTCAGCGACTCAATTTCTTCTCGCCCCAAAACCTGATCCCCAAACCTTCCCGTCCACTGATCTTTACCACACCGTTATCATAAGTAAGTCCTTCCGCTACGTTTTCCTTGAGCAATAACGGACCATCAATATCCATTTCATCCAGTACGGGTGCCATGTTCGCTACTGCCGCTGCGCCGATCGTACTTTCATTCATTGAGCCCATCATTACTTTAAGGCCGGTCTTGCGTGCTTCACCAATCATACGGATAGCTGGTGTAATGCCGCCGCATTTGGTCAGCTTAATATTGATACCATGAAACGCATCCACACATTTCGCTACATCGTGTTCTTCCACACAACTTTCATCTGCAAATAACGGGATAGACGACAGTTGTTTCAATTCCTTCATGGCGTCCCATTCTGTTTTCGCCAGCGGCTGTTCCAAAAACGTTACACCTAGTTCCTTTAATTCGGGCAGTAATTTCTTTGCATCATCAAATGCCAGCGCCTCATTCGCATCTACCCGGAACGGCGCTTCGGTATGCCCCCGCAACGTACGTATCAGGTCAATATCATCGGCCTTGCCGATCTTTATTTTATACATCGGCCAGGGATGTGCCTGCATTTTGGCCACCATTTTCTCCGGCGTATCGATGCCTAATGTATAGTCGGTAACCGGCAGTTTGGTAAAATTCATCTGCAGCAAACGGTACAACGGCATTCTTCTGATTTGCGCAAAAAGATCCCAGCCGGCAATATCCAGCGCCGCAATCAAAAAGTTTTCTCCCGGAATAAGATGATGCAGAAAATGCCAGAAACGCATCGGGTCGGTAAGTGCATAGCGCTCTATCATACCACGTTTTTCATCCAGCACCGCCTGCATATGCTCCACGGTCACATTATAATAACTAATCGCGGTGGCTTCGCCGAAACCAACCAGCCGGGGCCCAACACCAAGCGAAACGATTAATGTGGGCTGATGTGTTTTAGTGCCTTTGGCTATCGTGAAAGGGTATTCAAATTCCAGATCAAACGAATATGATTTTAATTGCAGCATACGTTAAAATTGCAACTATTTTTGCTACTGGAAAATTTCATTATGCCAAAAGTCCCAGCCTGGGTATTCGTACTCTTAGCCATATTGCTGTTCTCTGCCGTTCGTGTTGATATCATGGACATCGATGCCGCGCAGTATTCTGAAATCAGCAGAGAAATGATGCATAGCGGCGATTACCTGCATATATATGATCGCGGTGCCAATTATCTCGACAAGCCGCCTTTCTTATTTTGGGTAAGTTCGCTGAGCATGAAATTTTTCGGCGCTACGAATTTTGGCTATCGGCTGCCTTCTATATTATTTGCGCTCTGGGCCATGTTTGCTACATACAAGCTGGCCAAGAAGCTATATGATGAAAATACCGGACGGATGGCTGCGCTCATTCTCGGCTGTTGTCAGGGCATGTTTCTGATGACGAATGATGTGCGCTGCGATACAATTCTCATGAGCTGGGTGATCACCGCGGTATGGATGATCAAAGAAGCGACCGACCAACGAAAATGGTATTATGTGCTCGGCGGCACGCTCAGCATCGCCTGCGGCATGATGACGAAAGGGCCGATTGCGCTGATGGTGCCACTGTTCTGTTTTGGTAGTGAATGGGTGATTAAACGTCAATGGAAAAACATTTTTAACCCTCGTCATATTATCGACATTGTATTGATCGGGCTCTTTCTGATACCGATGTGTATTGGCTTGTACCAGCAATATGATATTCATCCGGAGAAATGGATTGATGGAAAACAAGGAACCAGTGGTCTGCGTTTCTTCTTCTGGACACAAAGCTTTGGTCGTATCACCGGTGAAAATACCTGGGAAAACGGCGCCGATATTTCATTTCTGCTGGTGAATATGCTCTGGTCATTCCTCCCGTGGATTTTCCTGTTTCTGCCGGCATTGTTTGTCAATGTCCGCGAACTGATCCTGCAAAAATTCCGCCTCCGCCCCGATCAGGAATTTATTACTACCGGAGGTTTTATTCTGGCTTATCTCGCATTGGGAATGTCGCACTACCAGCTGCCACACTATATTTTCGTGGCGTTTCCGCTGGCCGCGATTATGACGGCTAAGTTGCTGCGCGATTTTCTGGCTTTAGGGAAATATCAAAAGCTATACAAAGTAATGCGCACATTCATGTTTGTGGTTGGCGCCCTGCTTTGGGTAGGCGTGCTCTTGATTCTCACGGTTACGTTCCCTGCGGGATGGATCGGCATTGCGGCCTGGGTGATCAGCGTGGGTATCTGGCTGTATATCGCACTAAAAAAGCAGTTGCAGGGCAAAATATTATACGCCACCACTGCATCAATTATGCTGGTGAATATTTTCCTTACGCATCATTTTTATTACACATTGTTGCATTATCAGGTAGGCACTGTGGTAGGAAATTATATTCAGGAACATGATATTCCGCAGGATAAAATCATGACTTACCGGGTGCATGATCCGCTCAATTCACTGCATTTTTACGCAGGCAGAGTAATCCGCATTTTTGAAAACGGCTATCTGCCGGCTCAGAGCGGTGATTACATACTCACGCAAGACGATGGACTGAAAGACCTACAACAGCGCGGTTATCAATACAGTGTTGCGCTAGAAGGACAACTGTTTAAAGTAAGTGAACTAACACCTGATTTCTTAGGCAAAAGCAGCAGACATAAAGCGACTTCAGCATACTATCTGGTAAAAATAAATTAGTGTGAGTGGTGTGTTGTCAATTGTGAGCGACCAAAATTAATGGGCAGCCCATACTATCTTAAAGGTTTCACGCAAAGCTTTTCTTATCATGCTGAGCGGAGTCGAAGCATCTCACGGCGATCACAACGGCGCAAAGCCTTTCCTGTCATGCAGAGCGGAGTCGAAGCATCTCACGACGCTCGCAGCGGCACAAAGTTTGTAGTGCTCACGAAAATCCACAACGGACCACACATTACTTATCAAACTTCTTGCAATAATACTTATACACCCCATCGTCAAAGATCAGCTCCGTACCGTCACATTTCAATACTTTGAGCGTACGGTCGTCTTTCCCTTTGCAGTAGATCGTGCTGTTTTCAAACTTGTCAATAAACCATGACGGGGCACTTTCCGCGTCATTTGCCGCGTACACGAAACCTTTTTTACCGTCCTGACTATTGGCAGGAATTACAATCATCTTTATGATTCGGGAGTAATCTACATCCTTCACAGCGCCTTCTCTTTTATAATTCTGCCAGCGGCCTTTCAGCACGTTAAAGTCCGTAACATCGGCGTAGTTTTCCTTCGTCAGCAATCGCGCACCGCCTTGTGCCTTACTGTCATCCTCTTTCAGGGACGCTTCTGTAAAACGTACAAATTTGTAGATCTTATCTTCTGTTTTCAGCGTCATGCTGTCATGATTATACTGTTGTACATCAAATGCAATCATGCCCAGATCAATTGTTTTTTTGTTTGCAGTGTAATACCCACGCATGCCGAGACCATCCCCTTTTTTCCAGACATACTCAGTTGGCGATGTAAATTTCATTACAATCGTATCGGTAAAGGCAAGTGGCTGCTTGCTGAGATTCATCTCTTTTACTTCCTTCCAATTTCCGGTGATATTAATTGACGTATTTTTATCGTCGCTAAACGCTTTCAATGAAAGCAAAAGGCAGCCGAAGATCAATAGAGGTTTCATATGCATTCGTTTATATTATAAAATAAATTTACCAAATTTTCTGGTTGCAATTTCTATGCCAGATTTCAAAATTCAAGTTCATCCATGCTCTATATAAGTCTCATTCAGCCAAATATTATTTGGGAAGACAAAGCCGCAAATCTGGCCGAGTACGAGAAAACGATTGAAGGCATCGCTGCCAAGAAAGAAGTAATCATCCTTCCGGAAATGTTCAGCACAGGATTTAGTATGGCGCCAGAACGGTTAGCAGAAACGATGGATGGCCCTACAGTAGCCTGGATGAAAAATATGTCGCGAAAACATCGTTGTATTATTACAGGCAGTCTTATCATTGAAGAAAACGGACATTATTACAACCGGTTAATCTGGATGCAGCCTGATGGAAATTTCGGCATCTATGACAAACGCCATCTTTTCGGATATGCCAAAGAAAATGATCATTACAGTCCGGGCGAGAAAAGATTGATTGCACAGGTAAAAGGAATCCGCATCTGTCTGCAGGTTTGCTATGACCTGCGATTTCCTGTTTGGGCGCGCAACCAGGGCGATGAATATGATGTGCTCATTTATGTGGCCAACTGGCCGGAGCGCCGCAATCTTGCCTGGAAAACGCTACTGCAGGCACGCGCTATTGAAAATCTCAGTTACGTGATTGGGGTAAACAGGGTCGGGGAAGACGGCAATGGCATTTACCACAGTGGCGATAGCAGTGTTTTTGGTCCTACCGGCGAACTGATCTGGCAGGAAGCTCATGAAGCGACTGTCTTTTCTTTTATCGTGGATAAGGAAGTCGTACAAAATACACGGGAGCATTTTCCTTTCTTAAACGATGCTGATAAGTTTTTATTTCTAGATTAATTCGATCAAAAATGCGGCTGCCAACGTTCCCAATCCTTATTACATTAATATTATTTTTTTCACTTTCTTCATGCAAATCAAAAAAGGATAGCCATGCTTGTCCGACAATGATTCCGGCCGTCGACAATTTACGTTTCCGACTAGTCGACAAACAATCCGGAAAGGATTTATTATTGGACAGTATGAGTACCAGCTATTACAATCCAGACTCCATAAAAGCATCACAACCTTGCAGCGGCAGCAGCAACGCAGCCTCAAAATATGTTGTTTACAAGATTCCAGGCGAGGGTTACTATGCCTGTTGCTTCTGGTTTCCTTCACTTGGCAATCCAGATCAATATGCCAGTTCCGATTGCTTTCAGGTTTTCCTGCACTGGAACAAACAGGACATGGATACCTTGCAATGGCAATATTATACCGATCTGGCCGATCCTTGCAAACCCCAGATCATGCTTTCAGTGAGTTTTAATGGCACGGTTTTGCCCAAACCTAACTACGACGGCGCGTATCAATATTACCTGCTACAGAAGTAAGTGGGCATTATTCGTTACTTTTGCCGCCATATTTCGTTATAAATCATGTGGCATAAAATAGCAACCTTCGTTATTAAGTTTCGCGTAGCTCTATTACTGATTCTGTTGGTGGCAACAGGTGTAATGGGTTACTTCGCCAGCAAGGTGGAACTTAGTTATGAATTCACCAACGCAATTCCTACCGACAATCCTAAATACATTGAATATCAGAATTTCAGGAAACAGTTTGGCGAGGATGGCAATATGATGGTGGTCGGCGTGCAGACCGATAAATTCTTCGAACAGGGATTTTTCAATGATTATACCGCGCTTTCGCAAGATCTTTCCAAGGTAAAAGGCGTTATCAATATCCTGAGTGTTCCTAATGCAATCAACCTGGTAAAAGATACAGCTACTGGTCAGCTAAAGGCTGAAAAGCTAGTTACTCCCGGCAGCGTTCCGAATGTAGATAGCGTTAAAAATGTTTTTTACAATCTTCCGTTCTATCGTGGCCTCCTCTACAATCCAGCTACCAATACTTATTTAATGGCGGTGAGCATCGATAAACAAATGCTCAATTCCAAACACCGCACTGATGTAGTATTCGGCATCACAAAACTCGGCGATGCTTTTGGACAGAAGCACAATGTAGAAATGCATTATTCCGGTCTTCCGTTTATCCGGACTAATATGGCCACTAGTGTGCAGTCTGAGATGAAGTTGTTCTTGATCTTATCATTCGTGCTCACCGCGGTGATCCTGATGCTGTTCTTCCGTTCATTGACTGCGGTACTGGCTTCGATGCTTGTAGTGGCTGTGGGCGTAGTTTGGTCAATGGCAACTATTGTACTCCTTGGTTATAAAATCACTTTGCTAACGGCATTGATTCCGCCATTGATCGTAGTTATCGGTATTCCAAACTGTGTTTACTTCCTCAATAAATATCACGCAGAATACAATCATCATCAGAATAAACCGAAATCATTGTTGCTGATGGTAGAGCGTATGGGTGTTGTGACTTTGTTTACCAACCTTACGGCTGCTATCGGTTTTGGCGTATTCTTCTTTACAAAAAGTGCTTTGCTGAAAGAGTTTGGTCTCGTTGCCGGACTTAATATCATGGCAATCTTCTTTATTTCGCTCATTTTCATTCCAGCTTTATTTAGCTATCTGCCTGCACCAAAAGGAAAGCACACCAGCTACCTCGATTCCCCGTGGATGCACAAATTGCTGAACGTACTCACCTCTTGGGTGTTTAGCCACAGACTCTGGATTTATTTAGCCACCATCGTCGCTTGCGCTGTTTCTGTAATGGGCGTGATGCGTTTGAAAAACGTGGGCCATATCGTAGATGATCTTCCGAAGTCAGATAAGGTGTACCAGGATCTGAAATTTTTTGAAAAGAATTTTAAGGGGGTAATGCCGCTTGAGATTGTCATAGATACAAAACGTAAAAACGGAGCGGTTTCGCTGCCAGTACTGCAGAAGATGGACGAGCTGATCAACTATATGGAACAGTATCCAGAAATCGGACATTCGCTGTCTATTGTAAATGGCATCAAATTTGCAAAACAAGCTTATTATGATGGTGACAGTACCAACTATGCCGTTCCAAATATGTTTGATGGCGCATTTATTCAGCCGTATCTGCGTGCGAAAGGTGGCGACAAATCAAGTATGATGAGTAAGCTGGTTAATTCATTTATGGATAGTACGCGTCAGAAAACGCGCATCAGCATCAACATGGCTGACGTTGGTTCTGTGCGTCTGCCGCAGTTACTCGATAGCATTCGTCCAAAAGCAAATGCATTATTCGACAGTACGAAATATAACATCACTTACACCGGTACCAGCATTGTGTTCCTTGAAGGCTCCAAATTCATAATCAATAGTCTTCGAGACAGCTTGATCCTAGCCTTCATCATGATCTTCGGCTGTATGATATTCCTGTTCCGTTCCTGGCGCATTTTGTTGATCTCGGTAGTCGTAAATATTGTTCCGCTGCTGATCACTGCCGGCATTATGGGTTGGGCAAATATTCCAATCAAACCATCAACTGTACTGGTATTTAGTGTGGCACTGGGCATAACCATTGACGTAACGATCCGTTTCCTGGTGAATTTCAAACAAGAGCTGAGCCGTCACGAAGAAGATGTGGCCGTTACCGTACGTCGTACCATTCATGATACAGGCCTGAGCATTATTTACACCTCATTGATTCTCATTGCCGGTTTTGGTGTGTTCGCACTTTCAAAATTCGACGGTACAAAATCTCTGGGTTACCTGACTTCTATAACGCTTTTCCTTGCCATGATCACCAACCTCACATTGCAACCAGCGCTCCTGTTGTGGATGGATAAAATTTTAAAAAAGACAAAAACACCGGAATGGCTGCAAGAGGAATCTGATGAGGAAAAATGAAAAGATTAATTATCTTTAATTGTATCCGAAAGACCGACTACTATGCATTTTGAAAAAATTAAGAACAAAGGACAGGCACGCTTATTTAAGAGTGATTACATGGAGATGATGACCAAAACACATCCCGTTGTTATCTATAGCATTTATCTTCCTGTAATTGGCTTTATGCTGTATTACGGCGCTTCTTACAAAGGACTTAGTATTGGTTGGGAAATCTTGTTATTTGCGTTGGGTGCTCTTAGCTGGTCCTTATTTGAATACATCATGCACAGAAAGCTTTTTCACATGATTGTGGAAAGCCCGAAAGCGCAAAAATTCGTATATACCATGCACGGCGTGCACCATGAATATCCGCGCGACAAAGAACGTCTGTTTATGCCGCCGGTACCAAGTTTAGTGGTGGCTACCATCATATTCATGATCATGCGCTTGTCGATGGGCTGGAACGCGCTTGCTTTTTTTCCGGGCTTTTTATTTGGCTACCTGATGTATGGTTCCATGCACTTCGCCATCCATGCATTTGCACCGCCGAAAATGATGAAAGCACTTTGGCGCAATCACCATCTGCATCACTACAAAACTGACCACATGGGCTTCGGCGTTAGCTCCACCCTCTGGGATCGTATATTCGGCACCATGTTTGATCTCAAAAACGAAAAAGACGATAAAGAAAAAGCGAAGGAGCTAATGTTTTAAGATGTGGCAATGTGAAAATGTGAGGAACGTAATCAATACGCTTTTCAACGTTACCAATAAAAGGAAAAGAGCAATCGGAACACCGATTGCTCTTTTCCTTTCCAATATTTTTTGTGTCATTACACGAAAGAAAACACATTCCCCACATTAATCGCATTCCCAAATTTCATTAATCACATTACCCAAATTACCGCGTTATCGCATCATTCCACACAGCCTCCAACTCTGACAACATCATCGCTGTAGCGCCCCAGATAATGGGCTTGCCCGCTAATTGATACGCCGGCACCTCAAGCACCAGATCTGGCCTTGACGAAGGTCGCACTTCTGTTTTTATTTTAGCGGAAGGAGCAAATAACTCAGCCAACGGAACTTCCAGGACAGAAGCCACTTCCCGCTCACTCAAAATATACGTTGCTGGTGGCGCACTCAAGCCCACGAATGGGTACACGTTGAAATTACTTACTGGAATATACAAACAGGAAAGCGCACCCAGCACTTCAATTGTATCACTGCCAATACCAATCTCTTCTTTGGTTTCGCGGAGTGCCGTTGCCTCAAGATCCTTATCTGTTTGTTCATAACGGCCACCGGGAAATGCTACCTGCCCGCTGTGCTTGCCACCATCAATCGCTCGTTCAATGAGCAAAAGATTCAACTCCTCCTGTTTGGGAAACAACAATGCCAATACTCCACTCGATCGCGCATTTTTAGGAATTTCATCCGGCATTGGCAATACACGCGCTGCCATTAATTCCTGGAAACTTCTTCCCGGCAATGGTTCCTGCAGGCGTTTTTTTAATCGTTCTATCTGTTCTGAATAAGTCAATTTTAATGTCTGATTTTCTGATCACTGATGCCTGATTTGTACTCGTTTGTTGCCCTGACTAATTATTCCACTCCGTGGCTTAGACGGTCCCTTGATTGAGCTTTATTGCTACTGTGCTGCCAAACTAAGAGCCTTGAAATTGAACTCATTTCCTAAATGTGTCATTGGCACGTAGGAAGGGTCCCGCGTAATATGGATTTATTCGCGTTGGGAATTCTCTTCCTTCAGAAGAGTTAGAGGATGCTTACAGATCATCCTTAAAACCAACACGGACATGACTGCCGTCGCAAAATGGTTTGTTGTGCGATTGTCCGCAACGACAAAAAGCAGTCACCCTGTTTTTCTTTTCTTCATGACCTTTGTGATCGCGAACGGTAATATTCCCATACACCATCAGCGGGCCATTTTTCATTGTTTCTACGATAGTATCCACTTCTGTCTCTACATGTTCTGCCTGCCCTTTTGTTTCATTCATTATGTAACTCAGCGCACCGGACGGACAGCGATCTACTTGTTTCATTATTGCTTCGCTTTCCGCACCAGAAATAGTAACCCAAGGCTTTTTCCTCGGATCAAAAACAGTAGATAATCCACGCCAGCAAATGGTTGAATGAATACACTTACCAGGTTGCCAGATCACCGTTATATCATCATTGCTGTATCGCTTTTCTATGTTATTTAAGTCCATCGTATTACTATTTCAAAAGTTTTCAATTGACAGTGGACAGCGCCCACATTAATCACATTTCCCCATTCATTATCGCATAAAAAACACATTCCTCACATTCAATCACATTGCCCACATTAACCTTTTACCCCATTACCATTACTCCCGTTCGCCTTCTTCTGAATCTGCTCAATAAAATCAATCTGAATCATCATCATTTCCATCATATGCTGATGTTGATGCGAAAGAATATGATCCAGCTTATCGTGCAACAAACGAATTTCCGTTTCCGCCTTCATATTCACCTTAAAATCGTATTCGGCATGCTCCCTGTCCTTATCTTCCTGCCGGTTCTGGCTCATCATAATAATTGGCGCCTGTATCGCCGCAAGACAAGATAAGATCAGATTAAGCAAGATATACGGATAAGGATCAAAGGCTGCTTTTTTCAGGATAAATGAATTGAAGAACATCCATATGACCAGAAAAATAAGAAACATCGAAATAAACGGCCAGCTTCCGCCAAACGCGGCAATAGCGTCTGCGAGCTGTTCCCCCAGTGTTCTTCTATGATCTGGATTTACAACATGAAGTGGCTTGAGTGTCTCATCCGTCTTCATCTGCTTTTTCACTTTTTCCTCCAGATGCTTATGTTCCTTTAATTCTTCTGCCGCAACACTGGCAATGTATTTTTTCATTACATCGTTGAACGCCTGATAGGAGATAAAACTGTCTTCATTCCAGTCAACTTCCATTTTTTTTAGAAACCGTTGTAAAGACGGGCGCAGACTATTCCACATAACGCCTTCCGTGTCCGGGTACATTTGCCCATTGATGCTGCATTTCCGTTGCATACCTAAAAATACGAAAGTCCGGCTATCAATTACCTCACCGGCACTTCCAGCAGCAGCAAATCAGAGGCGCCTAATGCTTCAATATGAATCGTGTCAGTATCTGTAATACCAAATCCATCTCTGGTGCGCATTTCCTGACCGTTTATTTTTACATTACCATTTATCAGAAATGCATAAAGGCCGCTTTCAGGACGTTTCAGCGTTAAGTCAATCGCTTTTCCTGCATCCAGATCCGTACGGTAAATCCATGCATTTTGATGAATTTTCAAACCATTGTCGTCATTATGAACAGGCGAGACCAACGTCTGCAATTGATTTTTCCTCTCGGCAGCATCAAACATCTTTTGGTCGTAGCGTGGCGTTACATTGCGTTCATCAGGGAATATCCAGATCTGAAGAAATTTGACTTTCCGGTCTTTGTTGTGGTTGTACTCGCTGTGTGCTACACCCGTTCCGGCGCTCATTACCTGCACTTCGCCAGCAGGCATTGCCTGTGTATTTCCCATAGAATCCTTGTGTTCCAATGCGCCATCCAGCACAATCGAAATGATTTCCATATTATCATGCGGATGACGTCCAAAACCTTCACCACCGCTTACTGTATCATCATTTAATACGCGAAGCGCACCAAAATGTACCCGCTCCGGATTGTGATAACCAGCAAAGCTGAATGTGTGAAAACTATCTAACCAGCCGTGGCTCGCATGACCGCGCGTGGTTGCTTCGTGAAAAATATTCTGACTCATAATTGATTCCCTTAAAGGTTATTATGCTTAGTACAACAAATATGCCGATGCGTTCACCTGACAAAAAAGCGGTCGAAATGGCATAGAAAAGATGTGGTTATAAAAAATCAATAAAATGGTAATTTGGGGGTGAAATATTTTGAGCAAGATGTCTATTATAAAAAACAGTCTTTTTATCTGTTCCCTTTTTCTCTTTTCTGAAGCAAATGCACAAACGAAAGTAGATACACTTCGCAGGAAAGATGCAGGAGGATGGGAATTTGTACAGGTTCGCGATCAAAAACATGTAATCAGCGAAGCCTACTATCACGATGGCAAACTGGATGGCGTATACACTATGTACCGCGATAATGGCTTTCCGATGTCGATGGTTACCTACCGTGAAGGCAAACGTGACGGATTAACCATTGAATACACGTCTACAGGCTTTACTTCCATGATTGAAAATTATAAAAACGATGAGCTGAATGGCCCCCGCAGATTATATGCACCAAGCCAGATGCTTATGGAAGAAGCTTATTATTCCGACGGAAAAAAACACGGCAGTTATGTCCATTTTTTTAACAGCGGCATCAAACAAGAAGAAAGCAATTACAACAACGACCAGCGCGACGGAAGAACAATCTGGTATTATGAAAACGGCAAAAAAGCTGCAGACTATATGTATCGCAGCGGGCAGATAGACGGAGATGCAACCGTATTTCATAACACAGGCGAAGTAGCAGAAATGGGTCAATACAAAATGGGAATCCAGACAGGTATGTGGCGCGAGTTTTATCCGACAGGTCAGCTAAGAGCAGAAGGGAAGTATGATAATGGCGAAAAAGAAGGTGCGTGGAAAGAATATGACAAAGACGGAAAAAACCCTAAAACGGTAAAATATCACAAAGGCGAATTAGTCAGCAAATAGTTAACGGTCCGTTATCATTACCGATAAATAAAATTTTAGGCACAATTATTGCGAAGTCGTCTATAGAAATTTAAGTGAATAAGATTTAGCATGGCAAAAACAATACTCGTAATCGACGACGAAAAAGCAATCAGAAGCACACTGTCTGAAATCCTTAGTTTTGAGGGATTTGTGATAGAAGAAGCTACTGACGGGATGGAAGGTGCAAAAAAGATAAAGGAAAACAATTACGATTGTATCCTTTGCGACATCAAAATGCCCAAAATGGATGGCCTTGAGGTATTGGAAGTTGTACGTGAATTTAAACCCGACACGCCCTTTATTCTCATCTCCGGCCACGGCAATATAGAAACTGCAGTCGAAGCGGTGAAAAAAGGCGCTTTTGACTATATTTCCAAACCACCGGATCTCAATCGCTTATTGATTACGATCCGTAACGCAATGGAAAAGAAATCGCTTGTAACAGAAACAAAACATCTGCGCAAGCGCATCTCTAAAGGTCTGGAAATGATCGGCACTTCAGAAGGGATGAGCAAGATCAATGAAACGATCGCGAAGGTTGCACCAACTGATGCACGCGTACTCATTACCGGCGAAAATGGTGTTGGTAAAGAACTCGTTGCCCGTCGTATTCATGAGCTAAGCAACCGTAGCAACGGCCCGCTAATTGAAGTAAACTGCGCAGCAATACCGTCTGAATTAATTGAAAGTGAGCTTTTTGGTCACGAAAAAGGTTCTTTTACTTCAGCAATCAAGCAACGCATCGGCAAGTTTGAACAGGCAAGCGGCGGCACATTGTTTCTAGACGAGATTGGCGACATGAGTCTGGAAGCACAGGCGAAAGTGTTACGGGCATTACAGGAGGGGAAAATCACTCGCGTCGGTGGCGAAAAAGAAATCAAAGTAGATGTGCGCGTCATTGCGGCAACAAACAAAGATCTGATGGAAGAGGTAAATGCTAAGAAATTCCGCCTCGACTTATATCACAGACTGGGTGTTATTCTTATCCATGTACCGTCACTCAATAATCGCAGAGCTGATATACCCATGTTGATCGATCACTTCCTGAATGAAATCAGCCAGGACTACAATCAGCCGGTGAAGCCAATTGATAAAGACGCAATCACTGCGTTACAGGAATACAACTGGACTGGTAACATTCGCGAGCTGCGTAACGTAGTAGAACGACTGGTGATTCTTTCAGATAAAAAGATTTCCAAAAACGATGTAGAGAGCTACATTATTATGAAATAGTTCAAGATCGCCGATGTGTGATTTCATCTAAAATAAACAGAAACGGGCTTGAGTTTTTCAAGCCCGTTTTCATTTAAAGTATATGATGAATATTGTACACTCGCATTTGCCCCTCGGCACAGCCCACCCACAACTCGCAAAAATCAGCAATCAGCCATCTACACGTGTTCTTTCACGATCTGCTGCAATTGTTTTGCAGGTACTACGCCGGCCTGACGCCAAAGCACCTTGCCGTTTTTAAACAATATAAGTGTAGGAATACTCTGAATACCTAATGACTGGGCTGCATCCGGATTGCGATCTACATCCACTTTCAGAATCGTCAATTCATCTTTCATTTCGCCTTTTACCTCTTCCAGTATCGGCTTCATCATTTTACAAGGACCACACCAGTCTGCATAAAAATCGACGAGCACCGGTTTGTCTGATTGTATTATTTCTTGAAAGCTAGCCATAATCTTACCTTTTTATATAATAGTTCAATAACTGTGCCGTCACACACAACTGTCAGTAAAGCGTATTTTTGACTGTTAATAAAACACTAAAACGTCAATTATTCAGTTCTTAAAACACATTCCGTCACAAAATATACACTGCCACGTGTGGAATTGAATATGTTTTTGAATCCTGTTTATGAAATCAATCATTTTAACGATGAACCGATACCTGCTTTTGCTATTCATGTGCCTGCCATTCGCAGTGCACGCCCAAACAAACACCCGTTCCGAAATGAAAAACAACTATGAAAAACAATGGCACAAAGCCGATTCACTCATGAGCCGGTCGTTGCCACAATCTGCAGAGAAAATAATCAAGACTATTTACGAGGATGCATTAAAAAATGGCAATCAGGTTCAAGTTTTAAAATCTGAGATTTATTTTCTGAAGATCAATACACAGACAAAAGAAAATTCGGAACAAGAAAATATCCTTACTGCCGAAGAAGAAATCAAAAAAACATCATTCCCGAATAAAGCCGTATGGCAAAGCCTTTGCGCAGAGCTTTACTGGAATTATTATACCAACAACCGCTGGCAGATTCTAAATAGAACTACAGTAGCAAATCAAACATCTGATGATTTTGAAGCCTGGGATGCCAACCATTTTTACAAAAAAGTAACAGATTTGTATCTAGCTTCCATTGCAGATAAAGAAGCACTAAAAAAAATAAAGATCAACGAGTTCAATGCGGTCTTGCAAAAAGGTAATACCGACAAATTGCGCCCTACATTGTACGATTTGCTTGTGTTTCGCGCCATTGATCATTTCACCAACGAAGAAAAAGAATTGACGCAACCGGCTTATCAGTTTCAGATAAAAGAAGCGCAGGCCTTTGCTGCTGCTAGTGAATTTGCAGCTTACCGCTTTGAGTCAAAAGACAGTATGTCATTGCAATTGCAGGCGTTAAAACTGTACCAGCAGATTATTGCATTTCATTTGCAGGATGCGAGCCCGGACGCATTAATAGATGCAGATATTCAACGGTTGAATTTTGTTTATCGCAAAAGCATCGCTCCAAATAAAAAACAACTGTACCTCGACGCACTGCATCATATCTCGTCAAAATATGCCAGCAGTCCGGCTTCTGCAGAAGCGAGCTATCTATATTATACCACACAGTATGATGCGCCGCAAACAGATTATTCCTACAGAAGAAAAATCGTCGGGCCATCGGTAAAAAAACCTGATGTCAATTATCCGTTGCTAAAAGAGAAGCTGGAAGAAATTGTAAAACATTTTCCAGAGAGCGAAGGTGGCATACACGCACAAAACAGAATTACGCAACTGGAAATTCCACTGCTGAATGTCCAGGCAGAAGAAAACATTTTGCCAAACGAAGCTTCCAAAGTCCTGGTTACTTACACGAATACTCCGAATGCCTATTTCAGAGTGTATTCTGTAACCATGAAAGAATACAACAACGGACGCAATTTTTACGATACAGGTTTCATCAATAAACTGCTGCGCAAAAAACCATTGCAAAGCTGGAGCGAAAAACTACCTGGAACAGAAGATTATGAACAACACAGCGCTGAAGTAAAAGTAGATGCGTTACCGGAAGGCCATTATTGGATTTTGACCAGTACCGATGAAAAATTCGCAACAGAAAAGAATTTACTTGTAGCGACAAAACTGCAGGTAACTCATATCGCTTTCATCGATCTTGCAAGCAATAATGATGTGCCTAAAGGGTATATGCTAGATCGCCAAAGCGGCCAGCCGCTGACGAATGCTAAGGTAGATTTGATGGCTGTTACGGGAAATGAGGATCGTTATACCGTGTTGCGTAATACAACAACCGCCGCAGATGGGTCTTTCAACCTGGATAAAGACGAACGCTTCGCTGGCATCGCTGTTCATCACGATGGACAAGACGCATTTTTTTCCTGGTATTATTACAATTATGCAAACAATCGTACGCCAAAAGAAACACGTACTATATTTTTTACTGACCGCTCCATCTATCGCCCGGGACAAACGGTCTACTTCAAAGCAATTCGTTTTAACTCCGATAGCAACAGACGAAAAAATACCGTAGTTCCAAACCAATCCATACAAATAACATTCTTCGACGTTAACGGTCAAGAGATCGCATCACAAACATTAACCACGAATGAGTTTGGTTCGGTACAAGGATCATTTAAAGCGCCAGAAAGCGGCCTCACAGGACAAATGCGCCTATCAGACGGCGTTGGCGATGCCTATGTTTCCGTAGAAGAATACAAACGGCCCAAATTCTTTGTTCAGTTTGATACGTTGAAGTCGAACTATGCACTCAATGAAACAATCCACTTAAAAGGCAAAGCGCAGGCTTATGCGGGCAGCAACATTGACGGCGCAACCGTAAAATACCGCGTAATACGAAACACCATCTTCCCATATTCATGGCGCAGCTTTTATTGGGGATACCCGAGTTCGTCAACCAAAGAAATGGGCAATGGAACTGCAACAACAGATGCTAATGGAAATTTCACTGTAGATTTTCAGGCAGCCCCGGATGAAACAGTCAATAAAGAAACAGATCCGGTGTTCACCTATAATGTTTATGCCGACGTAACCGATATCAACGGCGAAACGCACAGTGGTACCCAGTCTGTCAGCGTGGGTTATCATTCTTTTAAAATAACAGCTGATATTCCAACTCATTCAGCCGCTGAACGACTAGACTCATTGCAGATCACCACCGAAAATCTAAACAATCAATTTATCCCGAGAGAAATTAACGTACGGGTTTCATTGCTGAAATCGCCGCCAGTCGTCTATCGCAAACGTATATGGGATACTCCGGATCAATTCGTCATGGACGAAGCAACCTTTCACAAATACTTACCGCTCGATGAATACAAAAACGAAAGCGATCCGACCCAATGGCCGGTAGCCGCACAAGTATTCAATCAAGCTTTTACCACAATCGTTAATGGCAAGATTGCTGTACCGGCTAAAACCTGGACGCAAACAGGATACTACGAAATTTTAATCACCGCAAAAGACAAAAACGGCGACACCATTACCGAGAAAAAATATGTGCTGGTTTGGAACAAAGCGAGTCAAAACGCAATTCCTGCATCCGACATTGTAATAGACGAAAACAAAAATTACGAGCCGGGCAATACGGCATCAGTGTATTTGCTTTCCGGTTTGGGCAAAACCAACTGGATGCAGATTGAAAAATCAGCCGATGAAAAAACAATATTTAGTAATCACGCAGCTGGTAGCGATTTAACCTGGACAAAAAACATTACGGACAAAGACATCGGAACAACAGAACTGGATTGGATTACGGTAAAAGACAACCGGTTTTACCACGCCACAGCTTCCATCAATGTACCTGCGCAAAATAACCTGGACATTAGCTGGGAAACGCATCGTGATAAATTGATGCCAGGCCAGAAAGAAAGCTGGACAATGATTGTACGCGGACCTAAAAAAGAAAAGCTGGCTGCGGAAATGGTGGCAACACTATATGATGCTTCGCTGGATGCATTGAATATGCATGACTGGAGCGGCACGGCGAATATGCTCAGGGAAATTTACACCAGTTACCTACAATCCAATGCCGTTGGTTTTGGCCCAATTGGAGGCGTTTCGCTTGCAAGTCGCCAATCTCTGGCATATCTAAGCTTTGTAAAAGTTTATGATCAACTCCTGAATTCTAATTCATACGAAAGATACTATGCGATGGAAGATAGAGTGATGGCGAGTAGTGCTCCATCTCCGGGTAAATTAAATATTGCCGGAGGACGTGCCAGCGGCAAACTTTATGAGGTGAGCAACATGGCTCCGCCTTTTCCGAATTTAAGAAAAGAAGAAAGCGCTAATGATGAGCAACATCAAAATGACTCCTCAGAAGGAATTACTTCTACAGCGAATAGAGAAACAGCGCCACCTATCCGCAAAAACTTACAAGAAACAGCCTTCTTCTATCCGCAACTAAAAACAGATGCAGAAGGTAATATCCGCATTCAATTTACGATCCCGGAAGCACTGACAGAATGGAAACTCATGGCTTTTGCGCACACCAAAGATTTGAAATTCGGACAGCTGCAGGGAAAAGTAAAAACGCAGAAAGACCTGATGGTGGTACCGGGCTTGCCACGTTTCTTCCGTCAGGGTGACGATATTACTATCACCGCGAAAATCAATAACCTCAGTGATCATGATCTGAAAGGAACTGCGAAACTCGAAATCGTAGATGCGCAAACAGAGAAAGATCAGAATCTTCCGTTCCGCATTGAAAATGCAAGCACTACTTTTGAAGTAGTAAAAGGTCAAAGCACTGTTGCAACCTGGAAGATTCACATACCGGAAAGTCGCTACGAACCAGTACTGGCACGCATTTCAGCACAGGCAGGAAACTTTACCGATGGCGAAGAGAATATGATGCCAGTGATTACCAATCGCATGCTTGTTACGGAAACATTGCCTTTCTGGATGAATGGTAACGGCACTAAAGAATATCATTTCGATAAGCTCCTGCATTCCGATAGCAGCAAAACATTAGCACAGCACCGCCTTACTTTGGAATATACAGGTAATCCTGCATGGTATGCGGTACAATCGCTGCCTTATCTGATGGAATATCCGTACGAATGTGCAGAGCAAACATTCAACCGTTATTATGCGAATTCACTCGCTGCACACATCCTGAAAAATGCACCGAAAGTAAAAGCCATCTTCGATAAATGGCAGACGACTGATACAACAGCATTGCTTTCTAACCTCGAGAAAAATCAGGAGTTAAAATCTGCATTGCTCGAAGAAACACCTTGGGTAATGGCAGCGCAAAATGAGACAGAACAAAAGCATCGCATCGCAATGTTGTTTGAAACCAATAAGCTGAGTAACAGCCTCACAAAGGCGATGAATAAACTCAATGATATGGTTTTACCAGAAGGTGGCTTCCCTTGGTTTAAAGGTGGTGAATCTGATCGTTACATTACGCAATACATTACTACCGGCCTTGGTCGTTTGCATCATCTCGGCGTGATTGAAGAAGGAAACGCACAAAATAATCTGCTGAATAAAACGCTTCCATATCTTGATCGCAAGCTGAAAGAGGATTATGATCAACTGGTAAAAAGCAAAGCAGATCTTACTGCGCAAAACATCAGCTATTTCGAAATTCAGTATCTCTATATGCGCAGCTTCTTCATCGGCAGAGATGCAGACGCTGGCGTTACCAAAGCAATCGATTACTATCGCGGCCAGGCAGCGAAATACTGGCCTTCGTTCAATGCTTATATGAAGGGTATGATTGCATTAGACGCTTTCAGAAACGGCGATAAAAAGACTGCAAATGAAATTTTGCAATCGCTTCGCGAAACGGCGCAACACAAAGAAGAAATGGGTATGTACTGGACTAAAAATGGTGGCAGCTACTGGTGGTACGATGCGCCTGTGGAAACACAATCTTTGATGATCGAATGTTTTAAAGAAGTAGCCAACGATACAAAGAGTGTAGATGAAATGAAACGCTGGTTGCTGAAACAAAAACAAACACAAAATTGGGCTACTACTAAATCTACTGCCGATGCTTGTTATGCACTCCTATTGCAAGGAACGCAATGGCTGAATGAAGAACCACAAGTAACAATCAAAGTCGGCGATAAAACCATTCGTAACACCGATCAGAAAGCAGAAGCGGGCACTGGTTATTTCAAAACCAATTTCACAGGAAAGGATATCAAACCAGAAATGGGTAATATTTCATTGAACGTTGCTTCGTCCAACAGCAGCGCACCGTCATGGGGCGCGGTTTACTGGCAGTACTTTGAAAACCTCGACAAAATTACCGCCGCGGCAACTCCACTCTCTATCAAAAAGCAATTATTTGTGGAACACAATGGCGACCGCGGACCAGAACTGGTAGCAATTACAGAAAACAGTCCGCTGCAGGTTGGTGATAAAGTAAAAATCCGCATTGAGCTTTCCGTAGATCGTGATATGGAATATGTGCACCTGAAAGATATGCGTGGCGCCTGTTTCGAGCCGCAGAATGTACTGAGCGGCTATCGCTGGCAAGGTGGTTTAGGTTATTACGAAAGCACAAAAGATGTTTCTTCCAATTTCTTCTTTAGCTATCTACCGAAAGGAAAATATGTGTTTGAATATCCTGTTTTCGTAACGAATAAAGGTTCTTTCTCGAATGGCATCGCAACGATTCAGTGTATGTATGCGCCTGAGTTCAGCGCGCATAGTGAAGGTATTCGTGTAATGGTAAAATAATTAATAACTGGCGCAGGAGCGCTACACTAACTCCTGCGTCTATTATGTGGCCAGTCTGTGACTGGCGAGTCGTCAGTCACAGACTGACAACTTATCTAAACACGAGTCACCCTTCGGAAGACTTACGCCGAAAAGAAACAGCGGAGCGTGATCTTTCAGATCACGCTCCGCTTAGAATATAAAAGCAAAACTTTTGACTTTTGACTTTTGACTTTTGACTTTAAAAAAATAAAACCGGCTTTCACCGGTTTTATTTTTTTAAACACCTACCATCAGTGGCATCAGCAACATCAGCACATCCTCATGCTCCACTTTCTCTACCGGCCTGAAGATACCGGCCCGTGTTGGTGTACTCAATTCGATATTCAATTCGCCGCCGTCCATGTTATTCACCATTTCAATCATCAATTTCGCGTTAAAAGCGATCTTCATGTCTTCACCAGTGTATTGGCAGCTCAGCATTTCTTTACCTTCAAAAGAAAAGTCAATATCCTGGGCGCTCAACTGTAATGCATTCCCATTAATATCAAGAACAACCTGGTTGGTTGTTTTGTTGGCGAAAATGCTCACACGACGCAGCGCGCTGATAAAATCAGCTCGGTTAATCGTGAGGCGGTATGGATTGTCTGCAGGAATTACTGCTTTGTAATCAGGGAAACGAGCGTCGATCAGACGGCAACTCATGCTCAGACGATTGTTCGTCACGAACAGGTGGCTACCATTGTAGCTCAGTTCAAGGCGTGTTTCATCTGCAGAAAGCGTAGAACGCAATTGCTGCAGCGGCTTTTTAGGCACTACGAAACCATCTTGTTGCGGACAGCTAACATCTTCGCGGCGGAAACGTACGAGGCGGTGTGCATCTGTAGACACCAGCGTAATGCTGTCCGTCATCAATTCAAAATAAACACCCGTCATCGCCGGACGCAGCGTATCGTTACTTACAGCAAATAAAGTTTTGTTGATACTTTCTATCAGTGCTATCGAAGACATGCTGAATGAAGTAGTATCACCCGGAGCTGGTTCTTTCGGAAAATCATCCGCTTTTTCACCGCCGATCTTGTATTTACCTACATCGCTCGACATTTCAATAGAAAGGTCTTGCTCATTGATGCTGAAAGTGATCGGTTGTTCCGGCAGGTTTTTCAGATAATCCAGCAGAATTTTAGAAGGAATACAAATGCGACCGTCGCCCTGAGCGTCATTCACATCCAACTGCACGCGCATCATGGTTTCCAGATCGGTGGCAGTAAGCGTCAATGTGTTCCCTTTCAGCTCAAACAGGAAATCTTCCAGCACAGAGAGTACAGTATTGGCGCTAATTACGCCGCTGATTTGCTGTAGGTTTTTAAGAAGTGCAGTAGAGGTTACTATAAAACGCATCGGATTAAAGTATTTGGCTCCAAAGATAATCGTTTAACCCATTTAGCATCATAGAAAAAATACCTAATTCGCCCCGCTGTGGAAAAGATTTCAAACCTTGTTAATACTCATAAAAATGACAAGGATTAAATTTTAAACAACCACGTAGTACCTTTGCTTTTCAAAATTTATCAAAATGGGTTTACAAGATAAACTGCGTGACATGATGGGTCAAAAAGCAGAAGAAGGCAAAAAATTCCTGGAAGAAAATGGCAAACGCCCAGAAGTGGTAACGCTTCCTTCAGGTCTGCAATATGAAATCCTTACTGAGGGTGAAGGTCCGAAACCCGGCCCTACCAGCATGGTAACCGTACATTACGAAGGTCGCCTGACAAATGGTAACGTGTTTGACAGTTCTTACAAACGCAACCAGCCAGCTACTTTTGGTGTTCATCAGGTTATTTCAGGCTGGACAGAAGGTCTGCAACTCATGTCTAAAGGTTCAAAATGGCGTTTGTACATCCCTTCTGAACTCGGTTACGGTTCACGCGGTGCAGGTGGTGCTATTCCGCCGCACTCGGCGCTGATCTTCGATGTAGAACTGATCGATTTCCGCTAGTAAATAAAATCACTCCTAAAAGAAAAGCTCCTCCCGCACAATCAAGCGGGGAGGAGCTTTTACTTTAAATGTCTTTCGTATTACAGCTTTATCAGATCATCCGTTTTCAGATCATAAAACTGGTATTGCGTCATCGGCATATCGGTGTTAGATACCACTTTCAACTTCATTTTATACGTTCTCGACCATTTCGCCTGAATCGAGTTGAAGAAGAAACCTTTAGTGAGATAAGCTTCCAGAATCGGATGCACATGTAGTGCCAGATGTCTGTGGCCCTGGTTCACCAGGTATCTCAGGTCTTTTTCGATATCATCGGCCAGCAAAATAGATGGTCCGATTTTTCCGGTGCCTTTACACGTTGGGCAAACTTCAGCTGTTGAAATGTTCAGCTCAGGACGCAGACGTTGGCGGGTAATCTGCATCAGCCCAAATTTGGAAATCGGGAGAATGGTATGCCGCGCGCGGTCATTGGTCATAAAACCTTCCATTGCATCCAGCAATTTCTTTTTATTATCCGGCAACTTCATATCAATGAAGTCGATGATAATGATACCGCCCAGATCGCGTAATCGCATCTGGCGGGCAATTTCTTTTGCAGCTTCCAGGTTGGTGGCAAGTGCGTTTTGCTCTTGTCCTATATCTGCACTTCTTGTTCCGCTGTTTACATCAATCACGTGCAGGGCTTCCGTATGCTCAATGATGAGATACGCGCCGCTGTCGAGATTGACCGTTTTGCCAAATGAAGCTTTTACCTGTTTGCTGATACCGTATGTATCGAAAATCGCCTGGTTTGCGCTATGAAACGAAACGATCTCTTGCTGTTCAGGTGCAATTCTTCCAATGTATTCACGCGTTTCGGTCGCCAGTTTTTTATCGTTTACAACAATACGCTGAAAACTTTCACTGAGCAAATCACGCAGAATAGAGGTCGTCTTGTCCTGTTCGCTTAATACAATCTTTGGCGCTTTGGCGCCTTTCAGATTCTGCTGAATATTTTGCCACATTTTGGCAAGATCCAGCATATCGGTATGCAGTTCCTCTGTGTTTTTCCCTTCTGCCGCGGTTCTTACAATTACACCGAAGTTTTTCGGTTTAATGCTTTCCACGATGCGCTGCAAACGTTTGCGTTCATCTGCCGAATGTATTTTCCGGGAGATTGCAACGACATCATTGAAAGGCGTAAGTACCAGAAAACGGCCTGGCAGGGAGATTTCACAACTGAGGCGCGGTCCTTTGGAAGAAATGGGTTCTTTCAGAATCTGGACCAGCACTTCGGGCCGCTGATTGAGGACTTCCGTGATTTTGCCGGTCTTTACGATCTCGGCTTCATTCGGAAATTTCCCAAAATCAGATCCCCAGGTAATATTGCCATCAATGGCAAGTCTTGTAAATTTCAGCAAAGAACGGAAGTACGGACTCAGATCAGTATAGTGCAGGAAAGCATCTTTTTCGTAGCCAACATCTACAAAGGCAGCATTAAGGCCTGGCATCAGTTTTTTAACCTTACCAAGATATAAGTCACCTACCGCAAATTCATTCTGGCCCGTTTCATAATGCAACTCCACTAACTGCTTGTCTTCGAGCAGGGCAATTTCTACACCTTCTCCTGAAGCATTAATTATGAGTTCTTTGTTCATTCTACCGTCTTTTATCCAAACTACACTGGTTGACACACAAATCTCGTGGATGTCAAAAACAAATCATCTTCAAATCAAACTTACATCCAGCAATGACGAAATCCCACACCTTTTGCCAGCATTACACTGCACTGCAAAAGGTGTAAGGATTGCCAACACTATAAGATAAGCAGGCCGAGACCAGCTTAGTTCTTATCTATTTTTTTTCTTATGACGGTTCTTTCTAAGACGTTTTTTACGTTTGTGCGTAGCAATTTTATGTCTTTTTCTCTTCTTACCACAAGGCATAATTCGAGTGTTTTATTTGTTATTTAAAAGAATTAATATACTGATCTACATCCTTACTAAAGTCCGGTTTGTTTACTAACTCTTTACATTTTGTAAGGAGCTCAATAGCCTTTTGCTTATCGCCTTTATTTTTATACGCTTCCGCCAGGAAATACATGGCTTCAGTATTGTTTGGCTCTACGCTCAGCACTTTTTCAAAACGGCTGACGGCTTTATCAAACTGTCCGGATTGCAAGGACATTTTACCCAACATCAGGTTTGCAGGAATATTATCCGGTTTTTCCGCTACAATTCCTCTCAGAATCGTTACACCTTGCATCAACTCACCGGTACCTTCTATATAACCTGCGGCCATTGCCAGTTTTACTGTATCGTTCTTTGGATTTATCTCCAGCGAACGCTCAAAACAAGCAATTGCCTGCTGACCTTCCCAGACCTGCACACCGGACGACCCGGCATCATGCAATTGGTCCAAAAATAATTGGCCTGCAAAATTGAGCTTTTTTTCGGAATTATCCAATTTTGCCGATTTCGCATAATAAAAAGCTGCAATAGGCAGCTGTTTATGCTGTTGCCATTCCTTAGCCAGATCTGCATACAATGGCGCCATTGCAGCGGAATCTTTTGTTTCGGAAATCTTTTTTTCGATTGCGCCAATTTCGGCGCGCGCATGATCCGGCAATTGTTTGCGTGATGCAACAAGAATAGAATCAAAGGAGGCCGGTTCAGCCATTGGTGTAGAAGGCATACCTCCTGCCATAGGCGGAGTCGATCCCGCGCCGGCAGCCATAGGCGGCTTGGCGGGAGGTATGGTATTTACACCCTTATAAAGAAGTATTATCAGCAGAAGAGCTACGGCAATCGTGATATAATGTACTAAACGCAAGGAATTTCAAATTTCCGTGCAAAGGTAGGCCAAAATCAGATTAGCCGGCCTGATTAATCGTGTTCTTCCTCGTTGCCGCTGTGTTCTGCCAGCTTATGCTTAGATTCTTTTACCGCCTGAACAAACTCTTTTGCGGGTTTGAATGCAGGAATGTAGTGTTCCGGAATTTCTACAGCAATGTTCTTTTTAATGTTGCGCCCTATTTTCGCAGCTCTTTTTTTCAGGATAAAACTACCAAAACCACGCACATACACAGGTTCCCCCTCTACCAATGATGTTTTTACTTCTTTAAAAAACGCTTCGAGCGCCACCAGGATGTCGACTTTGGGAATTCCTGTTTTTTCAGCAATGCTGCTTACTACGTCTGCTTTTCTCATATTGGTTAGCTTTTTGAAAAATTATTTTTATTGCTTTCAAAAAATGTTGCTAGATCTTATCAATCAACCATCAAATAACAACAATCATCTATATCAAATGGGCGCCTTTTTTTACCACTATTTAGTCTAAAAAAATCGCGTTCCAGGCTGCATTGCGGCCGTTTTCTAACTATTGCAATTTTCGTACCAATTTCCTAACAAAAATAATTTCTAAATGAATATATATACTTACTGTTGAAGCAAATATACCATTTTGTCGTAAAAACAAGTGTTATATGATGTATTTTAAATGAAATTTATTCAGAATATTTTACCTTATTAAAAACAATTAAATCCCAATAAATATAAGAAATTTATCTTTTTACCACAAATTTGCACCCCTGTGGGGCATTTTTTGCACAAATTGCCTGGGTTGCAATCACTTAGATTTTTTTTGCCTTATCTGTGAAATTTGATTGTCCTGCATAAAGATTTCCCTCAATCGTGGCGTAAACGGCCCGATGCCGTACTTTTGTGCCCAAATTGAAAATTTGTGCAGTCCCAGACTATTTTTTCCGGCCAAAACACTGGTTTTGATGCATTAGAACGCAGAAAGAAAAAAGCTGTAGCTTATTGGCTGCTGGCGGGTGTTATAATGATCATGATACAGGTTTTGCTCGGCGGCATTACACGACTTACAGGTTCTGGTCTTTCTATAGCCGAATGGAACCCGATCCTTGGTGCTGTACCGCCAATGAACGGAAAACAATGGGATGCCGCCTTCGAATTATATAAACAAAAAGCTGCGGGACAATTTGTTTTCCAAAACAGCGACTTTACACTTAGCGATTTTAAATCTATCTATTTCTGGGAATGGCTACACAGGGAATGGGCCCGATTGATGGGCGGCGTTTTCGTAGTTGGCTTCGTTTATTTTCTATTAAAAAAGGCGTTTGACAAACAAATGATCGTGCCATTTGTGATTCTTTTTGTGTTAGGAGGACTGCAAGGTGGCGTAGGGTGGATTATGGTCGCTAGTGGCTTAAACCCCGAAGACACGCACGTAAGCCACATTAAACTGGCATTGCACTTCATGGCGGCATTAATCTTATTGTGCTATGTACTTTGGTTTGCGTTGCAATTATTGATTCCAAAAGATAACCTGGTTCGCGATAATCATTTACATCGCTATACGATCGTTACAATCGGTTTGCTTGTTATTCAATTAATGTACGGTGCATTTATGGCTGGCTTGAAAGCCGCACCTGCAGCACCAACATGGCCAAAGATCAACGGTAGCTGGCTGCCGCAAAATCTAGAAACTTACGCTGGCAATTCTTATTCAGGCGTTCATCTCATCGCAGATCAGCCTATTATGATCCACCTTATTCACCGAACCCTGGCTTATACATTGTTTTTTGTGATCATTGTATGGGGTGCATGGGCGTTGAAAGTAGCGGCAAAAAGTAATTCTTCTTTACTGAAAAAAGCAAGCTACTGGCCGGTTGTTCTTGTTTTACTCCAGGTATTGCTCGGCATCTTTACAGTGCTGAATGCGCCATTGATGACACAAAATAAATTCGGGCGCTTTGAAATTATCGCCGAGATGCATCAGCTTGTTGCCATGTTTTTACTGATGTCGCTGATGGTGAATATCTACATCATTCGCAGGCAAAAAGCCTAGACATGTATTAGATTATTTTTTTGAGCATAAGGAGGCAAGGCAGGATTTTTTTAGTAGCTTAAAGTAATAAACTGATCTTGACCCACATGCACCGCATCCTGAAAGGAATTTTCCGGTTTCTGCCTGTACAGCTGCTGTTTTTACATTTTCGTAAATATCAGTTGCTACTAATCTTTTGGGTCATTATCCTTGCCACCGTTACGGGAAATTTTGCCGCACATTTTGGTGCAGTGTCCCTTTTTCTCGCACCTGAATACCTCGGCGAAATCAATTTCGTCAGTATGTTTTTGCTTGGTGGTTCAATTGCAGTCTTTGTAATGGCCTGGCACATTACCACTTTTATTATCCACAGCCACCGCATCCCATTTATGGGTGCTTTACGACAGGCATTCCTTAAGTATTGTATCAACAACTCTATTTTACCGCTTGCGTTCCTGATTTTTTATTCTGTTGTAAGTATCAGGTATCAATGGATTAACGAACATGCACCGGGTACTAAAATTCTCCGGCTGCAACTTGGCTTTTACCTTGGCTTTCTGCTGTTGATTTTTCTTTCGTTTGCCTATTTTTTCCGTGTAGACAGAGATCTACTGAAGACCGTAATTTCGAAAATTACCAATCCTTCCCGCATCCGTGAAATCATCCCGTATGATACACTTGACTATGAATATGATCTGATCAGGGCTGACACTTATGTAACAGAAACCTTTAGCATCGAGCACCTCAGCAAACTTGAAACTTATCCACCGAGACTGCTGCGCACTGTACTAAGGCGTCATCACAGAAATGCAATCACCGCTACGTTATTCGCATATATCACGCTCTTGCTGCTTGGTATCTTTATGGAAGAACCAATCCTGCGTATTCCTGCAGGAGCTGGCTTTTTGATTTTGTTTGCAGTAGCAATGGGGCTTGTTGGTGCGATTAAATATTTTCTGAAAAGCTGGGAGCTGATCGGCTGGATGTGTATCGCTCTGATTGGTGCAATGTTGGTTAACTATAAGGTGATTGATCTTCGCAGCATTGCTTATGGTCTCAATTACCATTTACCGGAAAAAGACCGGCCGCAATACAACTATCGCTACCTGCGTCATGTTTTTAGTCAGCAACGATATTATGATGATAAGCGACTGGGTGAGCAGCGACTGAATAACTGGAAGAAGAAAAAATCTTTGGGCGGAGCAACAAAGCCACCGTTAATCTTGCTTTGCATCAGCGGTGGCGGCTCGCGTGCGGCATATTGGACATTCAGAAGCCTGCAGTATATCGACAGCACGTCTAAAGGCAGCTTGTTTAATCATACAGTGCTGATCAGCGGCGCTTCGGGCGGTATGCTCGGAGCCAGCTACTGGCGGGCAGTACATGATGCTTATCAGCAGGGAAAAATTCCAGACCCTTATGCGGCGCGTTACCAGGACAACATTGGCAAGGACTTACTGAATGCGATTATTTTTTCTTTCGTGAGTGTGGATTTGATTTCTCCTTTTAACAAGATTTCCATCGGCGGCTATAACTACACCAAAGACCGCGGCTATGCCATGGAGCAGGAATTGATCAGAAACACAGAAGGCTTGCTCGACCAAAAAATCGGCGATTACCGTCAGGCAGAATGGGAAGGCTCTATACCGCAGCTGATCGTAAGCGGCACCATTGTAAATGATGGCCGCAAACTTATGGTATCTGCCCAGCCAATTACCTTCATGACGCAACCGGAGTATTCATCTAAAGACTCCATGCATGCGCCGATCGACGCGATCGACTTCGCAACATTTTTCTCCAAACAGAATCCCTACAACATGCGGCTGACATCAGCCCTGCGCATGAATGCTACATTTCCATACGTATTACCTGTTGTAAAATTACCATCGGTTCCGGCGATGAATGTCATGGATGCAGGTATGCGCGATAATTTTGGCATGGATATCACGCTCCGATATTTGTTTGTATTCCGGGAATGGCTAAAGGAAAACGTCGGTGATGTGATCGTATTGCAGGTCCGGGACACGAAAGAGTCCAATATATCTAGCCCGACGGACCAGAACAGTCTTCCGAAAATGCTTAGCGACCCTTTGTTTGTCATTCAAACCAAATGGGAAGCTTTTCAATCGTATACACAGACTTACCTGAAAGACTACGCACCTAATTTCATCTCAAACAAAATGCATTTTATCACGCTGCAGTATATTCCGCAACAGGCGGGCAACGCCGCAGCTCTTAATTTCCACCTGACAGAAAAAGAAAAAACCGACCTCTACCAATCGATCTATAACCCGCTGAATCAGCGCCAGATTGATACATTAGCTCATTTGCTGCAATAGTCGCTTCCAATCGGGAATAACCGGAATCCAGCGTTTACGGCGCATCTTGTTCCATCCATTACGATTTTGGTAGAAACTGCATTTGTCCTGCATCGGTGCATGCCACTGTATCAGTTCGGTATGTTTCACCAAATCGCTCCAGGAATCCTTTTCAAAAAATTGGAAGAAAGAAGAAAGGTAGTTGCGCATTTCCTTAAAGTGCCAGTAATGGAATATTTCTCTGGCCGCGCTGTGAATGAAAGATGTATTCTGAAAATAAAAAGAGAAAGCAAACTGCTCTACCACATGTTTGTGGAATTGCGTGTACACATCATCCGTAAACTGCAAAACTTGATCCAGCAGATGTGCATACTTTGTATGAAAACCAAGCACCCCGGCATTCCACATCACGGATTCGGTAGAAACATTCAACGGTTTGCCGTTTACCTGCAAAGGATTATTCTTTACCAGGAATTTATGCAGCTTCGCAAAAACAGGATTGCCATCGTCTTTGATAACACTTTCCTGAATGTGCATATATAATTTACCCGCCTGGATTTCCTGCAGCATATGCATTACAGGATTCAAAAACCAGACGTCAGTATCAAGGTATAAAATGGCGCCGGAAACGGTTTTCGCCATATCGCGCAATACTTCAATTTTTACACGATGTACGAAATCAATTTCGCCGCGCCATTTTTTTAAATCATCACCATTTATAGTACGAAACTTCAGGGGCAGGCTGCTGCCTTTACATTTGTCCCGGAACCATTTTTCCTGATCGGTATAAATGTATATTTCCACGTCAGCCAATTCAGCTGCAATGTGTTGTTTTGAAATAGACAGCAAGGCAAAAAGGCATTCCTGAAGAATACTTTCATTGCCATAAGCCTGAAAAACTATAAATGAAGATGCTTGCATTACTTATTGATCCAATTTGCAGGGTCTTGGTTTAAAAATTGTTCCGCAATTATAAGATCATCGTGCAAAATCCGGTCTTTATCCATGAAAGAAACCTTGCTGCGCAGATCACTCCACAGTTGTTCCAGCGCTGGAGACGATTTTTCCGGATGACGGAAATCCAAAGCCTGAGCGGCCGTAAGTAACTCAATGCCGAGCACGCGCTGCACGTTTTGCAACACACGACGCAGTTTGGTAGCGGCATTAGCGCCCATGCTCACGTGATCTTCCTGACCATTGCTACTCACGATGCTATCTACGGAAGCCGGCATACACAGTTGTTTATTCTGACTTACAATAGAAGCTGCGGTATATTGAGCGATCATAAAGCCACTGTTCAAACCCGCATCAGGAGCCAGGAACGGAGGTAAATTACGCTGCCCGCTAATCAACAGGTAAGTTCTTCTTTCTGAAATATTTGCCAGTTCTGCCATTGCAATCGCTAAAAAGTCGAGGTGCAAAGCCAGCGGCTGACCGTGGAAATTACCGCCACTCACAATCGCATCTTCATCATGGAATACAATTGGATTGTCCGTAACAGAATTAATTTCTACTTCTACTACATTAGTCACAGTATCGATCACATCTTTCGTAGCGCCATGTACTTGTGGCATGCAACGGAAAGAGTACGGATCCTGAACCTGTTGTTTGGGCAAAGCCTGAATGGCGCTGCCTTGCAGATAGCTCAAAATATTTTGTGCCGTTGCGATTTGACCTTTATGCGGTCTTACACGATGAATCGGATGTCCAAATGGCTCATTTTTAGCCATAAATGCATCCGCAGAAAGTGCACCGATAAGATCAGCCCACTGAGATAATTTTTTTGATTGCAGCAAAGACCAGGTTGCATAACTACTCATAAACTGAGTACCGTTCAACAGCGCCAGTCCTTCTTTTGCAGCCAGTGGCAATGGTTCCAAGCCATTTTCTTTCAACACGGAAGCTGCATCACGCTTTTCACCTTTGTAATGAACAAGTCCTTTACCGAAAATGGGCAGCGATAAATGCGCCAGTGGGGCAAGGTCGCCTGAAGCGCCCAGAGAGCCTTGTTCATACACAACAGGAATAATACCGAGGTTGTAAAAATCCACCAGGCGTTGTACAATCTCTTTACGAACACCACTATATCCCTGACTCAATCCATGCACTTTCAACAAAAGCATCCAACGTACAATTTCGACGGGCACTTCATCGCCCATACCACAAGCATGTGAACATACAAGGTTTTCCTGCAGTTGCGACAGTTCATTGTCTTCAATACGCACATTACAAAGCGAACCAAACCCTGTGTTGATGCCATAATAAGTATCTCCTTTCTTCAGGATATCATCAAGATAAGCTCTGTTGTGTGCAATACGTTGTACAGCGTCGCCCGAAAGAGCAAGCGCTTCATTGTTCCAACTCTTCAGGTATTCGATAGAAATATGTTCTGGCAATTCCATAAGACTCGTTTAATTAAGCCCGCAAACCTACAAGAAAAAGCTGAGACCCCTAGTCTTTCAGGTCATAGGGCAAGTGATTATAATATTACAAAAAGCACACTTTCTATAATATTGGCACGTTTTAAGCGTTGTTTATTATATTTATTACCTCTTTTAAAACTTGTATTTCGATGAAATTCCAAAAATTCCTGATCCCCTGTTTTGCGGTTCCGCTACTGATGGGCGGCCTCGCAGCGCAGGCCCAAAAGAAATCCGCTACTCCTTCAAAAGCTACGAAACCGGCAGCCGGCGCTCCCGTTAAAGTTACCAGCGTAGAAGGTATTACTGAATACCGCCTCCCGAATGGGCTGCGTGTATTGCTGTTTCCAGATCCATCGAAACCAAAAATAACGGTAAACATTACCTACCTCGTAGGCTCCCGTATGGAAGGCTATGGGGAAACGGGCATGGCGCACCTTTTGGAACATATGATGTTTAAAGGGTCAACCAAACACACGAATGTACCTCAGGAACTGACCACACACGGTGCATCACCAAACGGTACTACTTCCTATGATCGTACTAACTATTTCGAATCATTTACAGCTACAGACGAAAATCTGAATTGGGCGCTCGATCTGGAATCTGATCGTATGCTGAATTCTTTCATCGCCGATAAAGACCTGAAAAGTGAATTCAGTGTAGTGCGCAATGAGTTTGAATCCGGAGAAAATAGCCCATCAAATGTATTGATGGAACGCGTGTTGTCTTCAGCTTATTTATGGCATAACTATGGTAAATCAACCATCGGATCTAAAGAGGATATTGAACGCGTGCCGATCAAAAATCTGCAGGCATTTTATAAAAAATACTACCAACCCGACAATGCAATCTTACTTGTTGCCGGTAAAATTGATGAAGCAAAAACATTGGCTTTAGTCAACAAATATTTCGGCGGCCTGGCAAAACCTACCCGTGTTATTGATCCTACTTACACGGTAGAACCAACACAGGACGGCGAACGCACGGTAGAGCTGCGCCGCGTTGGCGACGTACAATCAATGGCGGTAGCTTACCACATGGTTTCTGGCTCACACCCCGATTATGCAACCTTCGATTTCCTGAATGAAATTCTGACCAACGAACCAAACGGACGTTTGTATCAGGCATTGGTGAAACCGGGCAAAGCAAGCAGCCTCTGGGCTTATGATCCGGGATTGAAGGACCCAAGCTTCTTTTACATCAACGCAGATGTGCCGAAAGAACGCTCTCTGGACAGCGCACAGGACATCATGTACAAGGTGATCGATGAACTGAAAACGAAACCAGTGACCGCTGATGAAGTAGAGAAGGCGCGCGCCAAGCTTCTGAAAAACTATGATGAAGTTTATCGAAATACAGAATACACAGGTCTTACATTGAGTGAGTTTATGGCCGCCGGCGACTGGAGACTGGCATTCATCTACCGCGATAATCTGAAAAAAGTAACGGCTGATGATGTAAATCGTGTAGTGAAAAATTACATCATGAAATCGAACCGCACAGCGGGCGTTTTCATCCCTTCAACAAATCCGAAACGTGCTGAAATTCCTGCATCTCCGAATGTAGACAGCATGGTGCAAAACTACAAAGGTCAAGAAGCGCTCGCAACAGCTGAAGCTTTTGATCCAACACCGGCTAACATCGAAAAACGTGTAGTACGTGGCGAAATCGCCGGCGGAGCTAAATATGCGATGTTGTCTAAAACAACGCGTGGCAATACCGTGGAAGCGCGCATCACACTGCGCATGGGCGATGAAAAATCGCTGACTGGCAAATCCACCGTTGCTTCTATGACTGCTGATATGCTGAAACGTGGCACGAAGAATAAGTCTATGGCGCAGATCAATGAAACGCTCGACAAGCTTTCTTCTTCCCTGAATATTTACAGCACTGGTCAAGTCGTGGTATTGATGATTCAGTCTACCAAACAAAATCTTCCTCAGGTACTGGATCTTGTTGATGAAATCCTCCACCAGCCTGCATTCCCGGATGCTGAGTTTGCAACGCTTTCTACAGAACGTCTCACGGGTTTCGACCAGGAACGTTCCGAACCACAATCTATCGCAGGACGCGAATTCAACAAAGTAGAAAATCCTTTCCCTAAAGATGATTTCCACTATGTGATGACGTTGGATGAAGAAGTAGCGGCAACAAAAGCAACTACGGTAAACGATGTAAAACAATTCTACAAAGACTATTACAACGGTGTTAATGCTACTGCAGGTCTTGTAGGTGATATGGACGAAGCAGCAGTAAAAGAAAAGTTGAATAAAATGCTCGGCAACTGGACTGCACCTAAAAGCTATACACGCGTTCCGGAAAAATATGTAGACGTAACACCGGCAGATAAAGAATATAAAACGCCGGATAAGAAAAACGCTATGCTGATGGCGGGCATGAACCTGAAGCTGCGCGATGATAATCCTGATTATCCGGCGCTGATGATGGGCGACTTTATCTTCGGCGGAGGCTTCCTGAACTCACGTCTGGCAACACGTATCCGTCAGAAAGAAGGTATCAGCTATGGTGTCGGCTCATGGCTGCAGGCTGAAAGCTGGGATGAAAGCGGTTCTTTCGGTTCTTATGCAATCTACAATCCGGAAAATAAAGACAAGCTGATTGCTGCTTATAAAGATGAAATGACGAAGATGCTGACGAATGGTTTCACTGAAGACGAACTGAAACAAGCGAAAAGCGGTATCGTTCAATATCGTCAGAACAGTCGTACGAATGATGGCAATCTGGCCGGCAAACTGGCAAGCTATCTGCGTCTTGATCGTACGATGGCTTGGGATCAATCTTTTGACGACAAACTGCAAAAACTCACTGTTGCAGACGTAAATGCAGCGATGAAAAAATACCTCGACGTGAACAAAATTTCGTTCATTAAAGCAGGCGATTTTAAATAGGCTTTCAGACAAAGGCAAATATCAAAAAACCCCAACAGTACTGTTGGGGTTTTATTTTTGCCGCGTAGCAACATGAGCCGGCGAATGCAAATACAATAGATAAAATGAGAAGATCGTATTACCTATAACCAACAACACTAGCAGCCAAACAATCAACGTACCGGTGTTATTCTTCCTTCTCGGCCATTTATCAAATTCACGGAAATATTTTCGCCAGAGTTTTTTGTTTCTGAAGCAGACAATGTTGAATACAAATATGGATAGACCAACGCCTATAAAAATTAGAAAAAAACAATCATCTCCTAACGAAGTATCGGTGAGTATTGCGTAATGCATAAACAGCGAAAACAGCGCAAGCATTTCTAGCATTGCAATACTCGAAGCGGCGTTTATATCTGGATATTGTTTGCGAAAACCGAGATCTGTTATTACGAAGAATCTATACAGTTTATAAAACAAATAGTAATAGGCTTTTCTGATGGTCATGACTTAAATTTTTGCCAGCCTAGATGCGCCCAAACCTGACGTACAAAAAATAAATGGACACAATGAGATTCACCAAAATCAGAACTATGCCAGACCATACAATCAAACCACCCAATCGATTCTTTTTCGGAGGCCATTTTTCAAATTCGCGAACATGTTTTTTCCAATCTCCATTCCGATCAAAAGCAAAATAGTTTACTGCAAAAACGACAACCAAGGGAATGAACATATATGGCTTAGTCAACATTATCGGCGTTTTCGCCTTTGTTATTCCCACATAATAACTGACCCGAGAGAAGTAAAACCAGATTTCGAGCGCTCCGATAGAAATAATTGCTTTCTGATCACTCATCCAAACAGAAGGTCCGGCCTCATAAAAACGGTATAGTTTGTAGAACAGGTAGTAGTAAGCCCGTTTCATAGCCATCTTTTGTCCCTAAGTTTGATAAAACAAATAAATAACAAAAACCAAATTTGCCGCAATCATTAAAATTGAAGCCCATACGATTATTCCACCTATTCTATTTTTTCTTTTAGGCCACTGTTCAAATTCATGCACATATTTTCTCGATACGTCGCTTCTGCCGAAAGCAAAATATTTGACACACAGAATAACCACCAATATACTATAGGTCCATACCCCACCTAATACCGATTCTGAGTTCTGAGGATTAACAATCGCTACATAATACCCTAGCAACGTAAAGAAAAACCAAATTTCAAGGACGATGAGAGAGAGAATTGCCTTCCAATCGCTCATCCGTACATCTGGACAATTTTCGTAAAATTTGTACAGCTTATAGAATAAATAATAGTAGACCCCTGGGATCGTCATTCTCGAATGCATATTTACTATATCATTTAGCACCAAAAGGAATTAATCTTATCATATTCGGTCCTGCATTCGAAATTTGATCTATTTCATGTTGAAAAGTCGTCTCATCCATAAAAAATCCGGGATGTTCTGCGTCTCCAAACAACCCACCAGGGTAAAATGCGTCTACGCCAAAATATACCAAACCGACAGGCGAACAAATTGCCAAAGCATACAGGCTTACCCCAGTGTTAATCGAAGCTTTAATTGGCGTCACCGCATTCGGATCATTCGGATGATGCCGCCAAATTATTACCCCTCGAATATCTGCGATGACACCAATTCCGATGCCAGTCCATCCTGCCAATTTCCCGATGTTACTCACATTAAAGGTCTTGATCCTAGCGGTACTGCCACCTCGCCAAGCTGAGGAATACCATTTAGGGCTAAAGTTCGTAAACGTTCTACCCCCATAAAATGCTCCTTTAAATAGTCTAAAGGATGCCTTAGTTGCTTCCCCTATAGATGCCACAGTCCCAAAAACAGCATTAGCTTTTCCCAGTGGTCCATACCAGTTCAAGCTGTCATTTTTAACCTTGCCGCCAATATTGCCTCCAAAAGATTTATCCATTCCAAAGCCCAGTTGCATATGTGGAATCATTCTTCTGCTCTGATCCATGGCATATAGCTGCAATGGTCCGCTGAGATAAGAAGGAAGGGCATGAGTTTTCTTCACGGGCTTATGTTGCTGCACAGAATGCTTTGGCGTTAATTTTTGCAATGCAGCTGCTCTTTCTGCTTCATCCAGTCGATTACGTTCTTCAAAAAAATTGGCGACACAACAGATATTGCGCAGAATCGCCTCTTGAACGAGGTCGTCCAGTGTGCTGTTATTTCGATACATAGGGCTGTGGCTTATTGTTGCGTAGATACACCGTTCAGACTCAACGTCCGCGCACTGATGACGAATGAAGAGATCAAAGCCCCCGACTGATGTTGCTCACCATCAAACGTATTGCAGAAATGCACGCAAAATGCTTCTGTAAATTCCAATACCTGATGGGTTCCCACACTGCTGTTTACTTCATAGAAGCGCACCTCACCATCTTTTCTGTCATTAGGATTAGCTACCCATTGCAGGATTTCTTTGGGCGCCGGATTTTCTAATATCAACGAAACAATACCACCCAAAACTGCGGATTTAGGACGACCGTCATCATTTATATTTTGCCGGCATTCGAAAGAACAGTGTCTCAGACGATACACTTGTCCGTCAATAATAAGTTCTGCATTAAAGGAACTCATAGTATGTACTTGCTTTTAGTGTTTACAAAACATCTTTTCGTTTAAAACAAGACATCGGGGCTTATAGCTATGAGATAGCCAGCAAGTCTAAACACATTTTCCGGTTTCAGCAAAAATTATTCTGTTGAAACTATTACCAGCACTGCATTTCAACTTAATAAAAACATTCAGGAGTCGCCATTATAGCCACACTCGAAGATTAACAAATGACAGTTTAAATTAAAAGAACGGACAAAAAAAATGGTCCCAACAATACTGTTGAGACCATTCTAAATTTTATACTTTAAGAAGCAGCGATAATCAGCCATCTATTTGCCTGAAGCCGCTTCCTGTTTTTCTATATCAGGCTGAATGATATTTACCAGATCTTTTTCTACAGATTTCTTTGTCAGCTCTACAATACGGCCAATTTCCATGTGATTGCGATACACAATAACCGTTGGCACTTTATCAAGCTTGTACAACTTATGCTCTACATATTTTGCAGTTTTAGCACGATCCACGCCATACATTGAGTAGAGGTTCATCGGATAACCTGTTACCTGGAGTACTTTGTACAGCTTTGGAATCATGATATGCGAATCATCGCACCAGGTACCCATCAACACTACAATCTCATAATTCGGCAGATTTTTTTTCAGATACTTTATCGCCACAGAATCCGGCGTATAAGCATCCGCGCCGCGTTTCACCCAATCGAAACTAGGTTCTTTGGCCAAATCTGCAAAAGTGATCTGACCTTTATAAACGACTGCACCATTCTCTTTGTCTTTTGATACATCATAATCAGATTGTGCAAATGTATTTACACTGATTAGTAAGGCTAGCGCCAAAAGCATTTTTTTCATTCCTTGAAGATTGTTTAGGCAAGCTGATTGCGGATAAGCAGCAACTGATTGCGCAGGTGTAATAATGATTCTTTGAGATCTAACGCTACTACAGACAATACCGGACCATCCTTTAGTTTGGTTTTGGCGCCGCTAATAGTGAATCCCCTCTCTTTTACAAGATGGTATATAGCACGCAACTCTTTTATATCATCCGGAGCATAGAGCCGGTCGCCCTTTTTAGTGGTGCGGACTTTGAGCTCAAATTCATTTGTCCAGAAACGTATATGTGATGTTTTTACTTTAAAAAGCTCTGCTACTTCCCCGATCGAGTAATACTGTTTATCGGCTTCCCAACCGCGCAGAATCTGTGGTTCCACATCTTTGGGCGCCGCCTTCGGAGCCTTTGCCTCTTTGGGTTTCGCTTCTTTGGCTTTCTTTTTGGGAGCACGCACTTTACCCGCAGTATTCAACTGCTCAGGCACCACTTCTTCACCAAATAATGTCAGGATTACAGCACTCATCGAAGCCCCAAGTTAGTTAAAATAGGCGATTGAAGCCTTTTGCAGGTTGTGAAAAATATTCGAAAATCTTCAAACAGTTGATTCTACACCGGCCGAAGGTTTTATTTATACCCATAGAAGGCTTTTTATGCTAAATTTGTGCTTCCAAATATTATCATTTCATGCAATTAGCAGAACTGTATGAACGCGCACTGCGGTTTGAGTTTTTAAGTGTAGAAGAAGGCGTGTTCCTTTTCAAAAATGCCCCGCTTACAGAGCTGATGTATGTGGCGAATGAGCTACGCAAAGTACAGGTTCCGCACGGTAAAGTTACCTGGATCATTGACCGCAATATGAACACGACCAATGTTTGTCTTGCCAACTGTAAATTCTGTAATTTCTACCGCATTCCAGGCCATGCCGAAGCTTATATAACGGATATCGAAACTTACAAACGTAAGATTGAGGAAACATTCCGCTATGGCGGCGAACAGCTCTTGTTGCAAGGTGGCCACCACCCTGAATTAGGTCTTGCTTATTATGTAGATCTCTTCAAACAGCTGAAAGAACTTTATCCAAATCTGAAACTCCATGCGCTCGGTCCACCAGAAGTAGCGCATATCTGTAAAATCTCAGGCGTTACGCACCGCGAGGCTTTGCTGGCGCTGAAAGAAGCTGGTATGGACAGCATGCCTGGTCCCGGTGCTGAAATCCTCGACGACCGTGTACGCCGCCTGATCTCTAAAGGAAAATGTGGTGCACAGGAATGGCTGGATATCATGCACGAAGCGCATAAAATCGGACTGACCACAACGGCTACGATGATGTTTGGTCACGTAGAAACACTTGAAGAACGCTTTGAGCACCTTGTGAAAATCCGTGAAGTGCAGGCGAAAAAACCGGAAGGATCAAAAGGCTTTATTGCTTTTATCCCGTGGACATTCCAGGATGTAGATACATTGCTCCGTCGTATTCGTGGCACTAAAAACATGACGACTGCCGAGGAGTATATCCGCATGATTGCCATGAGCCGCATCATGTTGCCAAACGTGAAAAACGTAGCAGCATCATGGCTCACCGTTGGTAAACAAGTGGCGCAACTTTGTATGCACGCCGGCGCCAACGATTTCGGTTCTATCATGATCGAAGAAAACGTAGTAAGCGCTGCAGGTGCACCACACCGGTTTACGGCAAGTGGTATTCAGGCTGCCATCCGCGAAGCCGGTTTCGAGCCGCAGCTTCGTAATCAACAATATGAATTCCGTGCGATGCCGGAAGTAATGGAAGAACAAGTCATCAATTACTAAGCTTATCTTTTTATAACAAAGACCTCGTCGTTTCGCGAGGTCTTTGTTTTTTTATAAATTACGTGTCGGACTCACGTTGAGAATCCTCCTCCTTTGGAGGAGTTAGAGGAGGCTTGTATGACATTACTATTATCGCTTTGTTTCTTTGCTTTCCTCGCCGGTTTCGTAGACGCGATTGTTGGCGGCGGCGGACTCGTACAACTTCCTGCATTCTTTATATTACAGCCGCAGCTTGCATTAGCACAAACATTAGCAACCAACAAAACAGCTTCTTTTCTCGGCACTTCCGTCGCAGCAGTACGCTATCTCAAGCGTGTGAAGATGGATTGGAAACATTTACTGCCAGCAATCATTGCTGCGTTGGTTGGCGCATTTAGCGGTGCACTGCTTGTTAGTTTCATACACAAGGAACAGTTTATGCCGGTGATCATTACGGCGCTGGTCCTGGTGCTTATTTACACGTTATTCAAAAAAGAATTGGGCTTACACCACGTAGAGAAAAACCTTACCGCGCGCAAAGCCTTTATCTATTCGTTACTCACCGGCGGCTTCATTGGCTTCTACGATGGATTAATCGGACCCGGAACGGGTTCCTTTCTGATCTTCGCTTACGTCGTTGTATTTGGTTATGATTTTCTGCGTTCTTCCGCGAATGCCAAGCTAATTAACTGCGTCACGAATATCTCCGCGTTGTCGTTCTTTCTGGCAAAAGGTTTTATCGTCTGGAAACTCGCCGTACCGGTTGGCGCGGCAAATATGCTCGGAAACTATGCGGGCTCGCATCTGGCACTAAAGAAAGGTAGTGGTTTTGTACGAACGGCATTCATCGTTATTGTCCTCGCATTGATCGCGAAGCTTGCTTATGACTATTTTTTAAAAAACTAAAAGCTTAACGCCTAAAGCAGAAAGCTTTCCCACGCGAGGGGTTTACCTCTCGCAACGACACAAAGACACAGTGTTTTTCGCAAAGGCACAAAATTTCATTTACACAGCACTAAGTTTTAAAGACGCCCTAAAAAACAATCAGACGACTCAAAGCCGTCCAATTATTTGTAGCGCCGTAGTGCCTCCGCGAGAAAACCTCTTGCTCGCGTTTTAGCTCCCCTTCAGGGGTTGGGCTGAAATGTCCCAATCTCTGCGAGCTTCTCCACTGCGCTGCTCAGCGTTTCTTCTTTTTTCGCGAAGCAAAAACGAATTAGTTTATCATCTTTCCGGTTACTGTAAAATGCGCTTACAGGAATAGTCGCGACACCGTATTCTTTCGTAAGCCACTGGGCGAATTCTGTGTCCGGCAAGTCAGAAATATTTTCGTAGCTGGCGAGCTGAAAATAACTGCCACCTGCAGGTTGTAAAATTGTAAAAGGTGTTTCCTTCATCAATCCCAGAAAGTAATCGCGCTTGCTTTGCAACATGATATTTACCGGCTCCTGTATGCCATTCTCCAAATAGGCTGCCAGTGCATATTGCGCCGGAGTATTAATTGAAAAAGCAACGAACTGATGCAGCTTTCTAAATGCTTGTGTGAATGCTGGCGGAGCAATGCAATACCCAATCTTCCAGCCGGTATTATGAAATACTTTCCCGAAAGAATACAATGCAAAACTACGCTCGCGCAATTCGGGATGCTGCAATACCGAGTAGTGTGGCTTACCGTCATAAACCAGTTGCTCATACACTTCATCAGACAGAATAATAATGTCTGTATTACGAACAATTTCCGCCAGCGCGTCCCAGTCTTCCTTATTCCAGGTCGCTCCGGTCGGGTTGTGCGGCGTGTTAACTATAATTGCTTTTGTCTTTGCTGTAATCGCTGCTTTTACTAAATCCCAATCTACTTCGAATGTCGGCGCTTTCAATGCCACAGGCACTACTTTACCTCCGTTCATTTCAATGTTAGGAATATAACTATCGTAGGCAGGCTCCAAAACAATCACTTCGTCGCCCGGCTGCAAAATAGCCGTAAACGCGGTATAGATCGCATAAGTGGCGCCAGGCGTAATTGTAATTTCCGTATCAGGATTAATGTCTATTCCGTGGCGCTGCTGGAAATTTTTTGCAACAGCATTGCGCAACATCGGTAAGCCAGGCATTGGCGCATACTGATTCCAGCCATTTTGCGCAGCCTCTGACAAATAATTTCCAAGTTGCGCATCAATCGGAAAATCAGGAAATCCCTGCGAAAGATTAATAGCATTGTATTGTTGTGCCAATGCCGACATGACTGTAAAAATGGTCGTATCTGCGGCACTGTGTTTCTTTGGCAGATTCATGCTTACAGGTATTTTTCGCCTTTGTTACGTTTTACTTCTGCCACGTATTCTTTGATCTGTTGCTCACGGCTGCGTTCGCACACTAGCAACACGTCTGGCGTATCAATTACTATAAAGTTTTCCAAACCCTGCAGCAAGACCAGTTTGTCGTTCGGTGCTTTGATCATGCATTCTGTTGCGTCGATCACCATTACATTATCGCCATAAACAGCGTTGCCCAGATAATCTTTATTTGAATTTTCATAGGCAGATTCCCAGGTTCCAAGATCACACCAGCCGAAGTACGATGGGATGACGAATACATTTTTCGCTTTCTCCATAATGCCGTAATCAATAGAAATATTGGTACAAAGCGGATACAGCTGACTGATCATACTGTATTCCTGCGGCGTATTGTATGCGTCTTTCGCTTGCAAAAACACTTCGTGCATTTCCGGCAGATACTTCGCCAGCGCTTCCATAATTGTTTTTACATTCCAAACAAAAATCCCAGAATTCCAGAGGAAATCGCCGCTTTTCAAAAATGTTCTCGCTAATTCCAACGATGGCTTTTCTGTAAATGTTTTTACGCGGTATACTTTGTCGAGCTCTTCTTCTACATCGTATTGAATATAACCGTAGCCAGTATCAGGCCGTGTCGGTTTAATACCCAATGTGAGCAATGCATCGTGATGTGCTACAAAATCAAGCGCGTCATAGCAGGTACGTTCAAAAGCACGCTCATCCATAATCAGGTGATCTGCCGGCGACATAATGATGTTTGCTTTCGGATTCAGCTGACTGATTTTATGCGCGAAATAAGCAGCACAGGGCGCTGTGTTTTTCCGAGAAGGCTCACTGATTATATTTGCCTCATCTACTTCCGGAATCTGTTCTTTCAGCGTACTGATATAACTCTGGTTGGTGATGAAGTATATGTTTTCCTTCGGACAAATATTTTTGAAACGGAAGTATGTCCACTGAATCAGCGAACGGCCCGTGCCGAGGATATCTAAAAACTGTTTCGGATACTGGGTACGGCTGATTGGCCAGAAACGGCTACCAATGCCGCCTGCCATAATTACCACATAATTATCTTGAATGCTCATGACAAAAATCGAAAGGTTCGGAAAGAGTGGTGCTAAAGATAAACAAAACAAAAGCATCCGCGATGAACGGATGCTTTATAAAAATTTGAATGATTTGTTTGAATTATTCTGACTCAGCCACAACTTCTTTCACTTCCGGAATCATACGCTTCATCATACCTTCAATACCTGCTTTCAGCGTAATCATAGAAGATGGGCAACCGGAGCAAGAACCTTGCATCATCAGGGATACTACGCCATCATTATAACCACGGAAACTAATAGCGCCGCCATCCATTTCTACAGCTGGTTTTACATAATTTTCGAGCAGTTCTTTGATGCGTTTTACCACATCGCTATCATCTGCATTTACAGTATTATCAGCAGGTTTTACTACGATTTCACTTTCGTTGATCACAGTTTTACCTTCTTCGAGATATTGTTTTAAAAATTCGCGGATGCTAGGAATTACTTCATCCCATTGTGTATCCGATGTTTTGGTAAGCGTCACAAAATTGCTGGCGATAAAAACGCTGCGGATAAATGGAAATGCGAATAATTCTTTAGCCAAAGGTGAAGGGGTTGCGCTCGCTTCATCCGGAAAATCAATGCTTTTGCCTGGATACAAAAGTTTGTTTGCCACAAACTTCATCGTTTCCGGGTTGGGCGTCATTTCCGTATAAATACTCACGATGGTATTTCCTGTTTTCAGCATTTTCTCAATTTTGCACAAAAATACTTAATTATCATCCAACCGCGAATCAATTCCCTAAATATTGCCAGAAATGAAAACAATAGGCACATCGCCCTTCTCTATTGGCACATTTTTTTAATTACTATGGGTAAAAACCATACTTTATGAAAAAGCTAGTTCAATACTGCCTGCTTATAATGAGTATTTTCTTATATACAGTCAATGTTGCCGGTGCACAGCAACCAAGCAGCAAAAAGCATAGCCACATGAAATCGCATTCCCCTTCAAAATCCAAAACACCGCCTGCAAAATCTGAAGATGACGGCACCACGGGTGTGATGGGAAAAGACACTGTTAAATTAAACGGAAAAGGGATGGAACGGAATCTGAATGCGAATACCGGCGTTCCGTTACCACCGAATTCGGGAAGCGGGACGAAGAAATAATGGCTGATTTTGTGAGTGGTGAGTTGTGAGTGCCCATGTTCTTCTATAACTGATTTTCTGATGTCACCCTCTGGGCGGAGTCGAAGGGTGAGTGCCCGCACGATTTGTGCATTGACCGTTCACCATTCACCATTGACCATTCACAACATAAATCTGCCATCGACCATAAAAAAGCGGCCCACACAGATAAATGTGAAGGCCGCTTTTGTCTTTTTATACGGTTCTTAACCTAAACTGCGAAGCTTTCTCCGCATCCGCAGGAGCGGCTCGCATTAGGATTAATGAAGTGGAATCCTTTACCGTTGAGTCCGTCAGAAAAATCTAACGTAGTGTCACAGAGATACAGAAAGCTTTTCAGGTCAGTGACCAGTTTTACTCCCTTATCTTCAAATACCTGATCGTTTGGCTGCTCTTCATTGTCGAAATCCAATTTATAGGAAAGACCTGAACAACCGCCACCCACAACGCTTACTCGCAAAAAATAGTCATCTGTAAGATTCGAATCTCTTTTGAGCTTAGCAACTTTCTCTACCGCTTTATCACTGATATATATCATACACAACACCTTTATGCAAGGTCCTCTTTTTTACTTCAAAAATTATTTTCCCCGAATATATATTTAGTGTTTCTTGCCTTCGAGTTCCAGTTCAGGCATGCCGTTTTTTACACGGTAGTCATTGATCGCTGCTTTGATCGCATCTTCAGCCAATACAGAGCAGTGAATTTTTACAGGAGGCAGATTCAGTTCTTCTACGATATCCATATTGTCAATTGCCAGCGCCTGATCAACTGTCTTACCTTTCAGCCATTCTGTGGCCAGAGAAGAAGAAGCGATTGCAGAACCACAACCGAATGTTTTGAATTTGGCATCGCTGATAAGACCTGTAGCTTCATCAACCTCAATCTGGAGACGCATTACGTCACCACACTCAGGAGCGCCCACCAGGCCGGTTCCTACGTTTGTTTTTGATTTATCAAGCGTACCAACATTCTTCGGATGCTGATAATGGTCAATGAGTTTTTCTGAATATGACATTTCTAAATAATTTGATAATTAGTTAATTCGGCAAAGCCGGTTTTAATTTTGGCTAATCTGAAATTAAGTAAGTGGGTAGCATTATCGCATTCCTCACATTACCGCATGCTCACATCAGACTAGTGGTGCGCCCACTCAATTGCGTTCAAATCGATACCTTCTTTGAACATTTCCCACAGCGGGCTCATTTCACGCAGTTTAATCACTGTTTCAGAAACCGCTTTGATGGTATAATCAATTTGTTCTTCTGTAGTGAAACGACCCAGACCGAAACGCAGGGAGCTATGTGCGAGATCATCGCCCAGACCCAGTGCTTTCAGGACATAAGATGGTTCCAGAGAAGCTGAAGTACAAGCAGAACCACTTGAAAGCGCGATGTTCTTGTTGAAGCCCATCATCAAACCTTCACCTTCTACGTATTTGAAAGAGATATTCGCAACGTGCGGCAGACGATGTTCGATGCTACCATTAACGTAAGCTTCTTCCAGTGCCATCAAACCGTTTTGCAGTTTGTCGCGGAGAATGCTCAGGCGTTTACCTTCTTCTTCCATTTCATTCATGCAGATTTCGCAAGCCTTACCCAGACCAACAATACCCGGAACGTTGAGGGTACCACTGCGCATACCGCGTTCGTGGCCACCGCCGTCCATTTGAGCAGTTACTTTTACACGTGGATTTTTACGACGCACGTACAGAGCACCAACACCTTTAGGACCGTACATCTTGTGACCGCTGAATGTCATCAGATCAATTCCGTCAGCCAGTACATCCACAGGGATTTTACCTACAGCCTGCGTAGCATCTGTAAAGAACAGAACACCATGTTTGCGGGCGATAGCGCTGATTTCACGAACCGGTTGAATAACACCAACTTCATTATTTCCGTACATGATTGCGATCAGGATCGTTTTTGACGTAATTGCTTTTTCCAGCTCAGCCAGATCAACCAGACCGTTTTCCTGTACCGGCAGGTAAGTTACCTCACCGCCTTGTTTTTCGATATGTTTGCAAGTGTCGAGTACTGCTTTATGCTCAGTAACACAAGTAATGATGTGGTTACCTTTTGAAGCGTACATTTCGAAAACACCTTTAATTGCCAGGTTATCACCTTCTGTGGCGCCAGACGTAAAAATGATTTCTTTAGGATCGGCGTTGATCAGTTTAGCAACCTGCTCACGAGCATAGTCAACGGCTTCTTCTGCAGCCCAGCCAAATGCGTGGCTACGGCTGGCAGCATTACCAAATTTTTCAGTAAAATAAGGTAGCATAGCTTCCAGCACGCGCGGATCCATCGGCGTGGTCGCATTGTTGTCGAGATATATCGGCAATTTCAATTCCATACGAGTTCTACAAAAAACTTTAATAAGTGTTTTTCGGCCACAAAGTTATATCAAATGTGCTACTTTAGCGACTTTTAGCCTCATTATAGCTTTAAATATTGTCATTTATAAAACTTATTCATACATGCTGAAAATCGAGCACTTAGGTATAGCGGTAAAAAAATTACAAGATTCTGTCCCTTTATTTGAACAATTACTGAACACTCCTTGCTATAAAACCGAGGGAGTGGAGAGTGAGGGCGTAATGACCGCATTCTTTCAAACCGGTGATTCTAAGATAGAATTGCTGGAAGCAACCAAACCGGAAAGTCCGATTGCCAAATTCGTAGAGAAAAAAGGTGAGGGTATTCATCATATTGCCTTCGAAGTGGAAAATATCGAGGCGGAAATGAAGCGTCTGGCAGCTTTGGGTTTTGAACTACTCAATGAAGTGCCGAAAAATGGCGCAGATAATAAACTGGTTTGTTTTTTACATCCCAAAACGACCAATGGGGTGTTAATTGAGTTGTGCCAGGAGAAGCGTGGCTAATTCAAAAGTCAAAATTAAAAAGTCAAAAGCTCATATTTTTATTCATTTTCAATACATTAAAAAGCCCGCCGTCTGATTTCGGTGGGCTTTTTGAATTTTTACTTTTGAATTTTGACTTTATCAAAACCATTTTTTCCTTTTAAAATAAACCAGCATCAGTATTGGAATCACAAACATCGCCGCCACAGAAACGATAAATCCGTCGCGATTATGTAGCCCCGGAATGGCATCAAAGTTCATCCCAAAAATGCCACCGATTACTGTTGCTGGCGCCAGCAGCAAAGCCACCATTGTAAAAATTTTCATCACTTCATTCATCCGCAGATTAATCTGGTTCATGTACAGATCCTGCAGGTTCATGAGCATGTCACGAAGGTTTTCACAGTATTCATTAGCCTGAATAATGTGATCGGAAACATCCTTGAAATATTTCACATCGCGTTCATCCACTAGCTTATGATCGGTTTTAATAAAATGGTTGATCAATTCGCGCACCGGACCAATAGTGCGTTTCATGATCATTACTTCGCGGCGCAAGGTTGCTATGCGCGCTAACGCGCCATCTTCCACCCGGGCAATCAGGTCATCTTCCAGTTTTTCAATGTGTGAACGGAGATGATCGATAATATTAAAATAACTGTCGACAATTTCATCCAGCAGCGAATAACAGAGATAGTCGGACCCACTGACGCGCAAACGGCTGTTGTTGCCACGCAGTCTATCACGGACCGGATCAAAAACGTCACGCTCCGGGTCTTCCTGAAACGAAATAAGAAATTGCGGCCCTACCACAATACTTACCTGCTCTGACTCCACTTCTACCGTTTCTTCATTGAAATAGAGCATGGATAAAAGACAGAAAATAATATCGCCGACTTCGTCCACCTTTGCGCGCTGCCCTACGGTAAGAATATCTTCTACCAGCAGCGGGTGTACATTGTATTGCTGACAGAGTTTTTCTACTTCGGTTTTATTCAACCCATCCACATTAATCCAGGTCATATGGCCAGTTTCCCGGAAGACCGCACATTTTGATTCTTCTACGAATTTATGTTCCGCAACCGTGTTTTCGTTGTAATCAAAAACAGCATAGACCGGCTGGGCTGTTTCTTTAAGCTGATCTATGCCCCGCGACGGATTGTATGGCGTTACCGGCTCCTTTCGCACAATCCAATGTGGAATATAACGAGAGAGGCGTTTTCTAGTTTTCCCCATGAAGTATTTTTCTCGCGGCTAAATTATAGCTTTTGAAGATCTGTGCACCTATCCTGCTCCGCCAAAAAAAGGTTAATACATAACGGCTTCTGCCTTAATTTTGATGCATCCACAAAAAATATTTTCCCGTTATGACATCGTACGAGCAAATTTTTGAAAACAATAAAAAATGGGTGGCTGATAATAAAGCTGCCGATCCGGATTTCTTTAACAAGCTCGCCCAGGACCAGAATCCGGACTACTTATATATCGGCTGTTCTGATAGTCGCGTACCGGCCAACGAAATTATGGGTCTTGCCCCAGGCGAAGTATTTGTGCATCGCAATATCGCCAATATGGTGGTGAGTACAGATCTCAACGTGATGTCGGTGATCAATTACGCAGTAGTACATCTGAAAGTAAAACACATCATTGTTTGTGGCCACTACGATTGCGGCGGCGTGAAAGCTGCGATGCAACCTAAAGACATGGGCATTCTGAACCCATGGCTGCGCCAAATCCGTGACGTGTATCGTTTTCACCACGAAGAACTGAATGCAATTGAAGATGAAAGAGCCCGCTACAACCGTCTTGTAGAGCTAAATGTGCAAGAGCAGTGTGTGAACGTAATTAAGATTGCGGACGTACAGAAAGCTTACCTTAAAGATGGCTTCCCACAAGTACACGGTTGGGTATTCTCATTGCGTGATGGTCTGCTGAATGATCTGAACATTCAGTTTGAATCTATTCTTAAAGACATCCAGCGCATCTATGATTTGTCCGACAACAGTATGTTTGGACATTAATTAAAGATCTTTTTACATTATCTTATACAGTCGAAAGTTGCCCGTCAGCTTTCGACTGTTTGCTAACTGGACTTTAATTTTGCGTTGATGTATTACCTGTTACTCATCTTTTTGTTTCCACTTTCACTGCTGCCACTCAGTGTACTGTATCTATTGTCAGATGCATTGTATTGGCTGTTGTTCCACGTAATTGGCTACCGAAGAGAAATTGTAAAGGACAATCTGAAACATGCATTTGCCGATAAAACAGACGAGGAACGGGAAGTAATAATGAAACGGTTTTACAAAAGCTTCTGCGACCAATGGATTGAAACGCTTAAGCTACTTTCCATTTCCAAGTCTGCGCTAAATAAACGCGTAAAAGGCAACTGGGATGTGTTTAAAATGCTTGACCAAGAAGGAAAAAATACTTACGCGTTATTGGGGCATACGTTCAACTGGGAATGGGCGAATGTAATTTGTCAGCTGAATAGTCCGCAGCAATTTGCCGGCGTTTATCTCCCGCTTGAAAATAAAGCGTTTGACCGCCTGATGCGTTACGTGCGCACTCGCAGCGGTGGCGTACTGATTTCTATGAAGGCCTTAAAAAGTGGCCTGCAGCAGATCGCAGCCAAACGTCATATCATAGGCATGATTGCAGATCAAAATCCTTCTGTTACCGAAGTAGCATTATGGCTACCATTCATGCACCGTGAAGCACCGTTTTTTCGCGGGCCGGAACAAATGGCGCGACGAGCAAGAGGCGCTGTTGTTTTTGCGGGTATTAAAAAAGTGAGGCGCGGTTATTACGAAGTAAAACTGGAACTGATGTGCCGCGATGCTTCAGAAACAAATTCAGAAGATATCACAAGACAATATGTAGCCTTTATGGAACGCCAGCTCCGCGACCAGCCGGAGAACTGGCTTTGGAGTCATAGGAGATGGAAGCACATACGGAAAGTGTGAGTGGTGAGTGGTCAGTTGTGAGTCACGCACTACGTCCTTCCACCACGAGTTTATCCTTTTGTGGTTAATGCGGGAGAAACTCGCGCTGGAAAGTTCTCTTCCTTCGGATCTAACGTTTATACACATCTTTTGTTCATGGCTCGATGGTATGGGGCTTTACTTCAGTTTAAACAAGAGTTTACGTAGCACCTCCGGCCTAAGGAAACGCAGGCGTTAAGAAATGAAATGCAGACAGCGTAAAGCAATTATGATGGCGAATGATGGAAATTCTGGCGGGTTATAGATTTGCCGGGAATAGGGCCATAGCCAAATAGTAAGCTTTAATAATTGTAGCTGTATGCCTTTTCATTTTAGCCGGCGCTTCCTTAGGCCTTGAATTTTTGGTTACTTTTTGTTCAAGCAAAAAGTGACAGACAACGGTATGGTAATATCAAGAGTTGTGTATAAACGGTAGCCTTCGGAGGAGTTAGAGTAGGCTTAATGTTTAATATAATCCTTCAGATAATTACAGGTACTTGCGGCTTCTTTATAAAATTTCGTTTTGCTGTAACTATCCTTCAGCCGTTTGAAATATGGGCTGGATAAGGAGTAGACATAGTATGGATCAGGCGCATTGGAGCCATAATCTTTTGCACCAGGATCCGGACAACGTTTTTGCCAGCATTTTGCAGCCATCCACAAGCACTTCGCTTTAAACTCTGCATTTTCAGAATTGGCATATGCTTCCATAAAATATTGCTCCGCGGTGTACACTCCGTAAAACTCACGTTCTGCACCAGTAAAGGCTTTACGCTCCTTAGTTTCATAATAGGCATTCCCATCAGAAGTACCGCGATAATAAACGTAGAGATTATGTGCCTTTCCGTAGTACGACATATTGTACAACCCTGATGCGTATTCGAATGCTGCTTTCGCGTCTTTTGGATTTGTTTTTAGCTGCTGCTGCAATGCGGCCATTTTTGTAGCGAAAGAAAACTTATTATACAATTTCGAAGAATCGTTTGCTTCCGTCTCCAGCTGATCTGTAATGTATGCCACGAAGGTATTTGGGACATCAAACAATTTTGACGAAGGCACTTTCTTCAAAACACTCGCAGCCTGATCAAACTGATACCGACGAATATATTTTGTTCCTTCCAGCTCTTGAAAAACACCCATATTATACGGCGTGTTTTTCACCAGCCATGCTTCGTAAGGAGTCTTGTCTTTCTTCTGATAAAAGGCTTCAATTTGTTGCAAACCTTCTACCGACATATTATCCATCACGGTGCCAGGCATGTCTAAATAAAATTCATCCGAGCTATTATCCTTAGCAGGCCGTGAACGACGAGACAAACAGAAAACAGCTTTAGCGGTGTCTTTCTGTTTGAGATAAGGCGTTACCAAAACATTGGTGAGCAGATTCTGGTAAGGCCCTTCGAATGCCCGGTTATTTGCAGCGCGGTCACTCAGCCATTGTAGCTCCGGCAATAGTTTTGCTTCTGTTTTAGCATTGATTACCGGACTATTTTTAATCACAAACAGAATGTGCAAAATATCGTGCAGGTCGTGTTCACGAGTGTTCATACCAACTTTCTTTGCGCTCGTCAGATTTTTTTCACAGCCTTTTACATCATCTTTCATAAAACAGATATAGGCCGAAGAAAGATACCAGAACGCACGGCTTTTCACTTTCTTATCTTTTGCCAGTTGTTGTGAAAAATCACTGAGCTGATCTAAATACAAACGCGCACGCTGCCGCTTTTCCTGAAAGTCTTTAGCGTGCGTATCTTCATAATAATAAAAGTCCGTTGTCCACCAATAAGAGTCGCGAAGATTCCTTTCTCTAAGTAAACGATCCATCTGATAACGCTGTTCCATTTTATTGATCTCACGCGTCATAATTACATCTAGGCCGCGTACTTGCGGATCTTCGGCGTAAGCCGATTTCATATAATTTATTCCATCGTCGTAAGCGTTTAAGCCTTCCATTACATGAATCACCGCACGTTCGTGGCTATTTTTGCAAAGCGCCAGCACATCACCATTTGAACTATCAACGCTCCATTCATAACTGATGTAAGAAGTTTTCTTTACATCGTCGTTCATATCAAAAGTGCGGGAGAAAAGATAAGCGGCTTCCGTTCGTCTACCCAGTTTATAGAGCGCGCCCGCCTTTAGCGACAGCAATTTCGCAAACATCAGATTGTCTGCTTTTTTATCACCGACCAACTGATCGAACAATCTCAGTGTGTTATTAAAATCATCATTGTAAAACGTCAGACGAACTATCTGAAAGGCGTATCGCCATTTTATAAAATCATTTTTTGCTGCGGCATACAACTGAATCCCGTTTCTGATCAGGCTTTCAGCACCTTTAAGGTCTTTACGTGGCGTATCCCACGACGACGCAAGATTGGTCACATGCGGTTCACACCGTTTCGCATACATCAGATAACCCAATGCTTCCAGATCCTTACTATTCTGAAACCATTTTGTAAAACTGTTGTTCTGCACTGCAACAGGAATGGTAAGCGGTTTTGCCTTATCTATGTTGTAGTAAATATTGCTTAATTGATCGTAGGAATAGCGGTATACAAAGCTATCTATATCTTGCAATGCCGGCGCGTTATTCGCGTAAACCTTCCACTCCTGAATGTTGCCATCAGGGAGGCTTCCTGTGGTATCCACATCATACCATTCATCATAGTACTTAAGATATTCTGTGTAGAAAAACGGCTTGTATGCAGGTTCATTTACGACTGTGTTGGCAAAGAATGAAGGATAATAATCGTATGGATCGATGTCTCCCCCACAAGCCTGCACCAATTCCCTGATTAAAAAAATTGAAAGGCCGCTAATCAAAAGCAGCGTATATGTTTTCCAGTTCCTGAGTTTCATATTTTGATATAGTTGCGCTATCTAAGTGAAAAAGACAAACATTATCCGGCGTGTGTTTCAGATTAGATGCAAGGTACTCCGCCATTTTTAGCAGCTCATTGTAGGCTACCGTTTCAACACGGACTTCATCACCTGCCTGAAACAAATAATCATGCCATTTTTGTTCTCTATCACATCGATAAAAATTTTCCGATATGCTGATAAATCCTGATTTTTTCTGAAGATCGTCCGGTTCCACTCCGCGAAGAATCCCCGCAAATTGCCGGTTATGAAACAATACACTCCAATGAAACAAAGGTAATGCAACATCAAGTTTTAAAGGATAACCGGAGAGGTGTTTCAAATAATCTTTCGCGAGATCTACATCCAGAATAGAATTTTGCTTGCCATATTTTCGTAGATCTCCGAGGTTATAACACATCAGCAAACCCTTGTCCACAGGTGGTATGCCGCTTTTCAAAAAATATTTTATCTGATGCAATCGTATCGTGCAGGAGACATCTTTATGTTTGAAAACAGATTGTTCTTTCAATTTTTTCAGCAACGAAAAATAAATGTCTTTAGTACCGGCCGTCCAGTCGCAGTCCACCTGAATTTCTTTTGGCGTCCATTTTGATTCTGCACATAAAGAGGTCAGCAGCTTATTGATATTCTGCGCCAGCGAATCTGCATTATTTTCTGTGAGGTGCTGTAAAACAGGTTGCGTAATAAAGAACACCGGCACATATTCCATTGATGTATCCAGTTGCGCGGGAAGCCGTACAATGCTTACTGGCAAGGGCTTCTGCTGTTCGTCATTCCAATCTACATCAAAGCAACGCACATACATTCGTTTACAGTGCAATTGCTGTATTGTCGTTTTTTCCTTTGCCGAAAGATTATAAATGGTTTTCCAGTAGTAGAATCCCCTGACTGGTGGCTGATGCCGCTTGTGGCAGGCGGAAAGCAACATTACCAGCAGACAGCAAAGCCAGACGCAATACTGCCTGCGTGATATGTAAGGAAGAATATTCATGTTTTTGCGAAGCTAGGGTACAATCACCTTTTGCGCCGCAGCTTGTATTTTAAATTCCAGGCGATTGGTGCAAGGATGCGCATCTCCATCTGTTTGCATCAATTTCAAATCAGGATGCACGATCGTTATTTCTTTTCCTCTATAATGCTCTACAAATGGACTTTTGGTCAATGTGCCATTCATTGCGCGAATAACCAATGAAGAACCCAATATTTTTGGAAATTTCTTGATCACAATTACATCAAGCAAACCATCCTGCCAATCGGCATCAGGCGCAATCTGAAAATTGTAGCCAAACTGCCTTCCGTTAGCAATATTGATAAGGAATGCCCGCGTTTTTATTTCTTTTCCATCTACGATAATGCGCCAATCCCATTCATTGTACAACCAAAGATATTTTGTCACCAGCCAGCTATAAACCATCAGTCCCCGGCGCGCACTCTTCGCAAACTTCTTCGCGATTAATGCATCGAAACCCACACCTGCATTGCTGATAAACATCTGACCATTTACAAAACCTACGTCCATCTTTACCACTTTATTGCGGTTAATGGTTTCAATTGCTTCGCGATCTTTCAGTGGGATTTCCATGGTGCGAGCCATGCCATTTCCCGAACCTTTCGGAAAGATAGCAAGCACAGTATCGGTACCGAGCAAGCCAGCGGCAATATCATTAGCAGAGCCATCCCCACCAACGGCCACAACTCCGTATGCACCTGCTTTAGCAGCTTCACGCGCTAGTTCTGTTCCATGCTTTGCATATTGTGTGTGCTGTATTTCGTAGGAAAATTGCTCCTTATCGAGATACTGTTCAATAGCGTGTTCTACAACTTTTTGGCGTTCTACGCCAGATTTAGGATTGACTACAAAAACGAGATGTTTTTTGCTCATACCAGTTGGGCTTTAAGGCTCAGATCCATGCTTACCGCATGATGGATGATCGCACCTACCGATACAAAGTCCACACCTGCCTTAGCATAATCTGCGACGTTCTCCAGCGAAATACCACCGGAAGCTTCTGTCTGGAATTTACCGCCAATCAGCTTTACCGCTTCTTCTATTTCCGCAGGGGTAAAATTATCGAGCAGGATGCGGTGTACACCACCGACAGCAATAATGCGTTTTACGTCGTCAATACTGCGCGCTTCAATTACAATTTCTAAAGGCAGGCTGTGCGACAAAAGGTACTCGTTTGTTTTAGCGATTGCCTTTTCAATACCACCGCAAAAATCGATGTGGTTATCTTTCAGCATTACCATGTCATACAAACCCATTCTGTGATTGGTGCCACCGCCGATCTGTACTGCTTCTTTTTCGTAAGCACGGAACAGTGGTGTGGTTTTGCGTGTATCCAGCACTTTGGTATTGTAATCTTTTATCTTCTCTACATATACATTCGTCAGCGTAGCGATGCCGCTCATACGCTGCATGCAGTTGAGCGAAAGACGTTCTGCTTTCAGAATGGTATGAATGCGCGCCGACACTTCGAAAGCCACATCACCGTTCTTCACATGGTCGCCGTCATTCTTATAGATTGTAAACTCCGCCTCTGGTTCCAGAAAATGGAAAATTTCCTGCGCCAGTGTCACACCAGCCAATACGCCATCTTCCTTGATTTTCAGCACTGCTTTGCCGCGGGCCTCTTCCGCAATGCTCGCCAATGTTGAATAATCACCGTTTCCTACGTCTTCCTGCAGCGCAGCTGCTATAAATGCTTGTGTCGTCACTTTCTAAAGTTTGTGGCGCAAAACTACTAAATACCAGCCTTTTGGCGCATCGACATATTGTTATTTTTATATTTATCTCTGTTTATTCTTCGTCTTCAGCCTCTGTATTCATTTTGCTAAACAAAATATAGGCGCCTTTGGTCACAAAACTGGCGTTTGTCGGCGTATTTTCTGGTAGAAAAACCTGCGTAAATCCTTCTGAACTCATACCTGTACGAACCGGAATCTGACGAAAATGATAGTTGGTATCCGTTTTTCCAGCGCTTTTCTTCTCAATATTTTGAGCTTCCAGCAGATAAACGAATTCCCGTCCACTCTGCTGTATAATGGCTTCAGATGGCAGCGCCGTTCCTTTTATTTGTTGCACGTGAATCTCAGCTGTTATATAAGAGCCTGGCAATAAACCTTCATCTTCTTTAGTCATGTGGCAATGCACCTGAACAGTACGGTCTTCCCGGATTTCTTTGCCGATCAGATGAACCTCAGCCTCGCGGTCCTGGGTTTCATTTGCCAGGCGAAAAGTTACTTTGTCACCAATATGCAGCTGTGGGATATTTTTTTCGAAAATGGAAAGTTCACAATGGGTATGCGTAGGGTCTACCAGTTCAAACAATACATCGTTGGCCTGCACATATTTTCCGCGATTGATCAATACTTTGGTTACATAACCATTAATAGGTGCAGGGATATCGACGGTCCGAGAAATGGTTCCTTTCATGACCGCAGCCGGACTGATGCCCAATAATAACAACTTTTGTTTCAAAGCTTCAGCACGGACTTTCATGGTTTCATAATCAGCAACTGCTTTCTGATAAGTTTTACCGGCATTTATATTGTCCACCTGTAATTCTTTCTGCCGCTGGTATTCCGATTTCAGAAAGTCTAATTGATGCATCGCTTCCGCGTAGTCTTGTTGCAATTGTATATACTCTGCATTCTCCAATGTGGCCAATGTTTCACCCTTGTGTACATGCGTTCCCTGCAAAAGATCGGTATACTTCACGAGTCCGCCGTAAGGCACGCTGATGCTCACAAGATTCTGCGGTGGCACATCCAGTTTTCCATTTACTTTAATGGTGCCGGAAAGCATTTTATCGATTGCTTCCCCAAGCATAATATTGTTTACAGACATCTGTTCCTGCGTAATCACAATAGCAGTGCTGTCTGTTTCTTTTACTGTTTTTGTAGCAGTTTCCTGCGGTTTACCTTTACACTGTATCAGCAATAATGCTACTACAGGCAACCAGAATATTTTCTTATAGTGCATGACTTTCTTTTTATTTGTTGACACCAGGAATTGCGCCAGCGTTATAATACGCAGCTCCCAATACAGCTTTGTTATAGTTCAATAATGTTTGCAAATAATCCGCTTTAATGCCTGAAGCAGTTTCAATAGATTGCAGATAGGTGGTATAATCTACCTCGCCAGCCATATAGGTTTTCTGTCCCTGAATCAGCAATTTTTCTGCTTCGGGCAACGCAGATCTGGAGTAATAATCCAGCATCGTTTTTTGTCGTTCCAGTTCTTCGAATGCAATCTTTCGATTTTGCTGCAATTCGGTCATAGCTTGTCCCTCAGCCGATTTCGCTGATTCGTAACCCCATCTGGCGGATTTGATCCTTGCAGATTGCGCGCCGAAAATTAAAGGCACATTTACGCCGACCTGCACTCCTTGAAAACGATTACCTGCGGTTGCGAGATCTCCGTTACTACTCATCGGATTGCCAATCAATGATTGATTAAAATAGCCAACAGAAAAATCAGGCATCATTTTCTGCTGCTCCAAATTCATCTGACGTTTGGCTATTTGCATTTTTGCTGCATTAAGCATTGCGAATGGATGTGAAGAATTGGAAAATGTATCGATTTCGTTTAGCGCCACAAGACTGTCCTCTACTGGCATTACCAAAGCTTCTGTCTGTAACAGCATTTGCAATCTCAATATTGATTGGCGCAGCATTGCTTCGTATCCAGATTGACGCGCTTTCATCATTTCATACTTCGACTGTGCCAATGTTTGTTCTATAGGTGGCGCCTCGCCAACTTTCACCCGTTTTGTTGCGGCCTTCAGCATATTGATGTAAATGCTGTCCTGCCGGATATACCACCGATGTAGCGACTGAAGATAAACCAGCTCCTGGTAAGCATTTGCCACCGCGAAAGAAAGATCGTATTTAGTTAATTGCAAACGCGCATTTGCGCTGTGTGTTTCTGATTCATACAATTTTTTTTGCGCGACCATTTGCGTTGGGAAGGGAATATTTTGTGTCACTGAAAAGTGATTGTCACCTTTTTCAAAACTGTTGTATTGCCCAAACATCCCTGCGACATTTGTCTTTCCAGGATCCCATGCAGAAGACTGCAAGGCAGTGCTCGCTTTTACTTCATATTGATTCGTTGCAATCTGTTTATTGTTTTTTAATGCAGTATCAATGCAATTCGACAGCGTCCATTTTTGAAAAGTTTGCGCCTTCGATGTATTAGAGATTCCAAATAAAACAAACAATAAAACCACAAAAGCACCACCAGTTTTAGGTTTGATGCGATGTTCTGCAACCGTATACAAAATCGGAAGTAAGAAAAGAGTAAGCAATGTAGAAGTAATCAATCCACCGATTACAACCGTTGCCAAAGGTTTTTGCACCTCCGCACCAGCAGTGTTGGAAAGCGCCATAGGCAAGAAACCAAGTGAGGCTACGCTCGCCGTCATCAACACTGGACGAATGCGTGATTTAGCACCGGTTAGTACACGTTCTGCGACATCGGTCATTTGCAATTTTTTAAGTCGGTTGAATTCTGAGATAAGCACAATGCCATTAAGAACTGCAACACCGAATAATGCGATGAAGCCAATTCCGGCAGATATGCTAAACGGCATACCACGGAGCAACAACGCAAAAACGCCGCCCACAGCCGCAAACGGAATAGCAGAGAAAATAAGCAATGCTTCTTTGACCGAAGCAAATGCAGCGTACAACAACAATAAAATAAGCAGCAACGCAACCGGCACTGCAATAGACAATCGTGATTTGGCCTCGATCAGATTCTGGAACTGGCCGCCATATTTCACATTATAACCCGCTGGTAGTTTGATTTCCGCACTCATCTTTTTTTCCAATTCTTCCACAATACTTTCAACGTCCCTTCCCCGAACATTAAAACCTACAACGATTCTGCGACGTGCATTCTCCCGTTGTATCTGATTTGGTCCGAGTTCGGTTTTTACCTCGGCTAATTGATTGATCGGAATCTGTAGTCCTGCTGCATTTGCGACATAAAGGTTTTGTACGTCTTCGATTGAATGCCGTCCCGATGTATCCAGGCGCACCACCATATCATAGCGCTCTTCGCCCTCATATACGGTGCCGGCACGACTTCCTGCAAAACCCGCTTCCAGCGTTTTATTTACATCTGCAATGCTCAGACCATAACGGGCAATTGCATCTCGATTGTAACGGACCACAATTTGTGGTAACCCTGTCACTTGTTCGATATACACATCTTTAGCCCCTTTGATACCGGACACAACGCGACCAGTTTGGTCTGCAAGTGCTTTGAGCCTTTCAAGATCATCGCCAAAAATCTTCACAACGACATCTTGTCTGGCCCCTGCAATTAGTTCATTAAATCGCATCTGTATCGGCTGCTGAAATCCAAAGCTGGCTTGTGGTAATACTTTCAGGGCATCAGACATTTTACCAGCCAGCTCCTGCCAGTTCTTAGCACTCGTCCATTCTTTTTTCTCTTTGAGTACAATGATGAGATCGCAAGCTTCAAAAGGCATCGGATCTGTTGGAATTTCGCTCGTGCCAATTTTACCCACCACTTTCTTTACTTCCGGAAATTCTTTCTTCAGTATTTCGGCGGCTTTCTGCGCGGTTTCTATGGTCTGTGAAAGCGAAGTCCCCGTTACCAAACGGGTCTCCACCGCAAAATCGCCTTCTTCTAACGTGGGCAAAAATTCACCGCCCATATTCATAAAAATGATGACGACGGTTACCAATGCAGCGATTGCGAAACCAATGATCGGAACCTTTAGATCTAAAGCCTTCTGCAACGCTTTACCGTACCAGGCTTCTATTTGCTCCATCATCTTATCAGCAAAAGATTTTTTATTCTTCACCTTCGGAGAAAGCACCCAGGCGCTCATCATCGGCACATATGTCACGGAGAAAATCAGTGCGCCCACAATCGCAAAACTCACCGTTTCCGCCATCGGACGAAACATTTTCCCTTCAATACCAGACAATGAAAGGATCGGCAGATAAACAATGAGAATGATGATCTGCCCGAAAATCGCAGCACTCACCATTCTGGAAGAAGCAGTAAAAACAGTGCCCCGCATTTCGTCCTTTTGCAAGGTAATAGAGTCACCACCCGCTTGTTTCAATTTATCATGCAATAAATGCATGACAGCTTCTACAATAATTACGGCTCCATCTACAATCAGCCCAAAGTCAATAGCACCGAGGCTCATCAGATTTCCGGAAACACCAAATACCTGCATCATACCAAGCGCAAAAAGCATAGACAATGGAATGACAGAAGACACAAGCAAGCCAGCACGCAGGTTTCCAAGAAAAATGACCAGCACAAAAATCACAATGAGCGCACCTTCAATCAGATTCTTTTCAACGGTATGAATCGCGCGATTTACCAGTTGTGTTCTATCGAGATAAGGCTCAATAACTATACCCTGTGGCAGCGTTTTCTGTATCTCTGCCATCTTCGCCTTTACGCGTGTGATGACTTCATTTGAATTCGCACCTTTCAGCATCATTACAATGCCACCAACCGTTTCGCCTTTATTATTAAAGGTCATCGCACCATAACGCACTGCGTGCCCCTCCTGCACTTTACCAATATCCCGCACATAAACAGGAATGCCATTTTCATTGCGCACCACAATGTTTTCGATGTCGGGGATACTCCCTACCAACCCTTCACTCCTGATAAAATAAGCACCGGACCCTTTTTCAATATAAGCGCCGCCGGTATTTTGATTATTGCGTTCGAGTGCGGTAAAAACATCGCCCATACTCAGTTTCATGCTATTGAGCTTATCTGTGGAAACGGCGATTTCGTATTCTTTCAGATACCCTCCAAAATTGCTTACATCGGCAATGCCCGGTGTTCCTAGTAACTGACGGCGAATGATCCAATCCTGGATTGTACGCAAACGGGAAAGGCTGTATTCTCCTTCAAATCCCTTTTTTAGGCGTAAGGTGTATTGATAAATTTCACCCAAACCAGTAGTAACCGGGGCCATTTCAGGATTACCCAAATCGCCTGGGATACTGGATTTTGCCTGCTGCAGACGCTCATTGATCTGCTGCCGCGCCCAGTAAATATCTACATTATCCTTGAGTACAATGGTCACAACCGACAAGCCAAAACGGCTCATCGAGCGCACTTCTACAATGCCGGGAATGGTCGCCATCGTCTGCTCCACCGGAAAGGTTATAAAACGCTCTACTTCCTGTGCAGCCAACGAAGGGCTGGTGGTAATGATCTGGACCTGATTATTGGTGATATCCGGTACAGCATCTATTGGGATGGTGGTAATGGCATAAGCCCCCCATATAATAACAGCCAGCGTGCCCAATAAAACGGCCAGCCTGTTTTTGATGGAAAATTGAATGACAGAAGCTAACATGATGGAGCTTTTGCCTATGACAACGCGCATGCAGCCTATATCAACGGATATACGCAGTCACAAAACATCATCACAGTAAATAAACAAATAGAGATACTGCATGCAAGTCCGGCGGGGGATTGCAATGCATCAGAAAAGAAATAGACTAGCAAGCGCGCGGAGGCTGCCAGATATCGTTAAGCGTAGTAAAATGAAGAAAAGGCGTTTGATACGCGCAGTATTGCCGTTCATGATAAACTGGCGGCTTTACGGAAAATAAAATAGGTGTAGGCTGTGGCGCTACTACAACGTGAAACACAGAACAAACATCTGTCTTAAACGGCAGCTGCATATCACGGTCATAATCTTTGTCCTTGGGCTGCGGTAATATATAATGCAGATAAAGGAAAGCTACCAATGTGATATCTGGGTTTTCAGAACGGTGCTCCATAAAATGACTGGCCAGCACCGGAAGCTTGAGCAACTGATGTAGTTCTGTGTTGGCAAATGCATACACAGCAATCATTAATATCGCAAACCATTTTCTGAACATGCGCTATGCGCAAAGGTAGGGGAAAGGATTTACACGAGTTCTATTTCTGATTTTTCCATATAAGATTACCATCGCCATAGCTCAGAAAACGAAAATCATGTTGCATGGCGTAATCGTACAAACGTTTCCATTCATCGCCGATCAGCGCAGAAACGAGCAGCAGTAGTGTTGATTGTGGTTGGTGAAAATTCGTGACAAGCCCTTTGATGATCTTAGTATCGTATCCTGGCGCAATGAGAATTTGCGTGCGTGTCATGATGCGATCTTTTTCATTTTCCTGCATCCAGCGAATTATTGCATTCAGGCATTCATCAGCGCTGTAGTTAATGTTCATTTCGTAAGGATCCCATTGGGAAATGGCAATGCCCTCGAAATCAATTTCGATTCCGGAAAGCAGTTTTGCACCAATCCAATACAGACTTTCCAATGTACGCATGGATGTGGTACCAACAGCTACAATACCTTTATCTAAATGCGCGAGCAATTTCTCAATGCAATGACGATCTACGTCGATCCATTCTGCATGCATTTCATGGCCCGCCATAGTTTCGCTTTTCACAGGCTTGAATGTGCCCGCACCAACATGCAAAGTCACAAAAGCGGTATCAATTTTCTTTGCAGCAAGATCATTCATCACGGCATCGGTAAAATGCAAACCCGCTGTTGGAGCGGCAACGCTGCCTTCATTTTTTGCATAGATGGTTTGGTATCGGGAATCGTCGCTTAGTTCTGCTTCGCGATGCAAATACGGTGGCAACGGCACTTTACCTGCATAATGTAATACCTCCGCAAACGTCAGATCTTTATCGTCCCAGAAAAGCTCTAATGTAAAGTAACCAGGTTGTCGATCCGTAATACTGGCAGATAAAATAAAGTCCGGGTGCTCATGTTTAATCGACAATACCATTCCATGTTTCCATTTGCTGGCGCCACCAATCATGCAATGCCAATACACTTTTCCTTTCTGCAGCATGGCATTTTGTATACCGTGGTATTGCGCATCAGGCTCCAGACAAAAAACCTCAATCACGCCACCAGTCTCTTTCTGAAACAACAACCGGGCATGCACTACTTTCGTCTGGTTAAAGACAAGCAAGGTTTCCTCTGGAATATGCATCGCAATGTTCCGGTAAGTATCTTCTGTGACACCGCCGTTTTCATACACCAAAAGCTTAGACGCATCACGCTGCGCTAACGGATATTTGGCGATACGATCATTTGGCAGATCGTAAGTAAAAGATTCTATACGGATATCCTGTGGGTGCATTTCTATTTTTAGATTTTAATTTTTGTGCTTGGCGGTTTCAAATTTCTTAATTTTTCCTTTGCTTCGCAAAATTTTACAACACATCAGAAATGCCTGGTAGCGCGAAACCTGTGCGAATATGGATTTGTGTCCGGACCTGATTAAAAAAAAAGGCGTCAATAGAATTAAATTTCAACGTACTTTCCGTCTTCCCCCCGCTACATTATAAACAGTTTTTTGTTGTCTGTTCAACGTTAAGTCTTGACAAGCCACTGTGCCCAGTGACTTTGTGGACCTATCTGACTGTCGAGCATTAAAAAACACCGGCCATAAACAGCTTATTGATGAAAATAAATTTTAATAGCCACCTGTCTAAAAACATGGTGTTGAGTATTTCTTTTCTGTTGTGCGCTACTGGCGTCCTTGCGCAGCCAACCAATTCCCCGCCAGATTCAAAAACGGACATATTTACCTATTTCATGCCTGGAGCTGCTACTATGCCCTATGGCTCTGATCTGGCGAGTAAAGGAATCATTCATATCAACAGTGGTTCCCGCACTATTGGTTTTAGTGGCACCTCGTTCCTGATTCGTACGTTTCTGGAAGACACACCCGATAGCGATAAAGTTTGTATGTGCCTAACCGGCCATCAGATAGCCAAAGCGATTATTCCACAAACCCCCGTCGTAGGTAGTCTGATTCCATTTAACTCAGCAATCTATATGGATTACTTAGGTGATGAGCAGGTTGCCGCATCTGGACAAAAACTGAATAGGGTGACACGTTTCTCCAAAGGCTACTTGAGTACTGCCAAACTACTAGCATATACCAATAGTGACGCAGATTCTACCGTAGGAGAAGATATTGCATTGGTACTTATGAATAAAAATGAACTTCCTTCATTGTCATTTGCCGAGCTGGGTTATGACTTTGATAACGTTAATATTTGGAGAAATAATGGCTTTTATGATGTCGGGCATCCCTGGTGTTATCCGCAACGTATCAGTGACAATATTCAGGTTACAAAAATTTATACAACAACAGTGAATATGAATGTAGCGCTGCCTTATGCGCTGGCCCCAGGCAGCTCAGGATCGCCTGTTCTGGTGAAACCAGGTGCAGCCGGAGATCCTATTGTAGCTACAGGTGTGGCATGTGCCCTTTTTCTTCCAAAAGATTCGTTTGTAGACCTGTCTGGTAAAAACCGCGAATATGGCTTGAGTTTTCAGGTAACCAAAATAAATTTCATAGAGCAAGCTATTCGCAAACATTGCTGGAATAAACATGACAGTACAGATATCGCTACAAGTGGCAGCTATAAGCGGTCTGTTTCTATTGGCAATACCGATGCAGGAAATGCGTTCAACCAGAACTGGACGCTGAGCACTACTGCCGCCCTAACAAGCGCCGCAACATCTTTATTTTCCACAGATCCCACGCAGAGTATGAAAATCACACGACTGAATGCCAACATTTGTAATATCACAGGATTCAGTCTTCCATCTGCTTATCCCGGATCAAATACACCGTGGCATGCAATTATCGCCGCTAAGGAAATTAACGTGTCATCAGGTTTCAATTACGATGCATCCGGCACCTCAGAACTTGACCTGGCCACCGTAGTCATTGGAGCGACACCAGCTAGTACGTCCAGACAATTAGACAACAATATGACCAACGGCATAGCGCAAGAAAGTAACAACACCCTGTTTAAAGTATACCCCAATCCCAGCGCTGAAGGCATATTTCATATTTTGACCCCTACCAGCGGATATTATAGAATTATGGTTTCGAGCCTAGACGGAAAGGCTATATATCAATCAAACTGTACGGCCAACCCATGGGAATTTCAGTTATCGTCTGCACCACGCGGCATTTATTTGCTCACTATTTATACCCTACCTGACAACGAGCTTGTATATCAAAACAGAATAGTTTATTAAAGTCATCCTCACAGTGCTTACAACGGCACGGTGTAGGATATTACTTTGTGTCTTGCAAGAAACGTGAGCAACTTTCCATTGACATGCTATCGTATCTCCGGAATATTGATCCCGGTCATCTTTCTATACAAGTCAATGGCGTAAAGATCTGTCATACCGGATATAAAATCTACCACCGACTGGATGTTATGATACAACGAGCCATCTTTTAATTTAATCGGGAACTGCGCCGGAATCAATCGAAGGATTTTCACCGAACGGGGATTGTCGTTGTCCAATACTGCATGTATAAATTCTTTCAGCAAACCACCAATTACATTATAACCGGCAATTTCAATTTCCACCACCGATTTATAATTATAAATGTATTTCACAGAAAAACGGTTGATCTCCGCAATCAGCTCCTGATCACGTTCATCGAGGCATTTCATCAGGTCGGATTCCAGTGTGCCGGCCAAAAGTTCTTCTTCTTTTTCCAGAAACACTTTTGCAAGCTTCCCAACCATCAGCCCAATCCACATTGCGCGGATATATTGTACCTTCTGATTATCGTCATTGATCTGCTTCAGTTTTTCCTGAATCTTGTCCACGTGTTTGTAACCGTCTTCTCTTTCGAAGAAAGGAAGAAACAATTTTAAAAATGTTTCGATGCTGATGATATGCAAACGATGTGCATCTTCCAGGTCAATCACACGATAACAGATATCGTCGGCTGCTTCGGTGAGATACACAAACGGATGGCGTGCGTAAACATGTTCAAAACCCGCTTTCTTCGGAATTTCGAACTGATCTACGATTTGTAGATAAGTTTCAATCTCACTATCGAAGAAACCTGATTTTTTAGTGGCGATCAATCCCGTTTTCTTAAACCCTTCGGCGGAGCTGGACGGATATTTCACAATCGCAGCCAACGTTGTCAAAGTCAGTTTACTGGATGGTTCCAGTTCGTTGTACTTATGTGTCAGCAGTCGAACTGCGTTGGAGTTACCTTCAAAAAGTTCAAAATCTTTCCGTTGGTTTTCGGTCAGTTCGCGATGAATGACTTCTTTCGCTTCACCAGTCAGCGTAGTAAAGAAATTACGGATCGCATCCTCGCCGGAGTGCCCAAACGGCGGGTTTCCGATATCATGCGCCAGACAAGCTGCTGCGATCACCGACTGTAACTCGTGTCGGTAAAAATCAGTAAACGCCTCGCCTTCGTTCGGATATTTTAAAGTGAGCTCTTCGCCAACGGCTTTACCTAGAGAGCGGCCTACAGATGCCACTTCAAGACTATGAGTAAGCCGGTTGTGTACAAATACCGCGCCCGGCAAAGGGAATACCTGCGTTTTATTTTGCAGTCTGCGAAAAGCAGAGGAGAATATTATACGGTCATAGTCGCGCAAGAACGAAGTACGAACCTGATCAGGATTAGTATTCTTCTTGACAGGATCGCCGCTACGACGCGCACTATATAAACTGGACCATTTCATGGTGTAAAGATGCGGCAATACTGGGAATTTTTAGAGAAGGGGAAGGAAATGGCCACTAAAAAGTCAAACAAACAAAAAAGGAAGCATCAAGCTTCCCCATTCTTCGATGACATTAGCATCTTTTTAATTTTTCTCTTTGTCGCGGAGCTGTTTTGAATACAGTCTATGATTGCACAAAATTCGTCATCCTTCATCGTTCCATAAATTTCATAGTCGATACCTTCAATACGATATGTGTCCTCCAATATTGAAATTTCATAGTCTTCTACCTGACTCCCGTAAATATAAGTTGGCAGATCAAAAGCAAATCCATTATCACAAATTGATCTTTTTGCCGCAAAAGCATAACAATTAATACACCTTTCCTCAATATCAATACAGCCATGTCCGGAAACGAAATTAGGTGCTTGATTGGTTCGGGTAGGCAATGAGGCAATCACTGTTCTGTTATCGATCTGCCCAAGTACCAGAAAATATTTAGGCTTAGCGGTATTCCCATTTTTGAAAAAGAAATCAAAAAAGTAAATAAGCGTTTTCGGCTGGAACATGCTACCGTTTTAAATTCCTGATAAATTCTTGCGTTTCCGCGATTTCCTCGTACAACTTTCTACTTCCTTCATCGCTAAATAACAGAGAGAAGTCTATTGTATATTCCGTGCTATTCAGCTTCTTTGCCTCCAGCAGATCGTAAACGTTATTAGCCTGGGCACAAATATTCCAAAGCGAGTTAGAGTCATGCGTAATTCTGACCAACTCGTTTGCCGTTTTAGACATTGCGAAGGTGGTTACATGATCCAATACTTCGATATCATTATCGCTAAACTCGTCATCATTAAATTCCCTGACACCTACGAAAACGTCTCCCTTTTTCCCAATAAAATCTGCCAGAAGCGTTGGTTCATCATCCGACAGATCAATGTATATATCCTTTGCAACTGGCCCATGCTGCCATATCTGAAAATCAATTCCGAAAAATGGTGTCTTATTTTTTTTGATGGAGCTTTCTTCCAGCAGAAACAGGATTTTAAGAATCTTAGTCTTGCTAAGATCGCTCATATGCTGCGACAGATAGATAATTGTGTTACCAATCTTATTTATCTGGTCATCCGTAAAATCAATGGTTTTATGGGGAAGTTTCATCTCTTCTATAATTTGCATTTTCCCGCTGAATTATTCAAAGTTATCAAAAATAGCCGTCAACTATATTATCAAAACTAGTGCCAAACCTTGCAACCTATCTGCAAAAAAAATTCCGGCACTAAGCCGGAACTTCTTTTTTCTGAAACCTGGGTTTTGCTATTCTTTGTCTTCGCCTTTGGCCTGTCCCATAAAATAATCATTCGTCTGTTTGCCCCAGTATGGTTTTGTGATGTCAGTATCGGTGCGTTTGGCAAAAAGTCCGTCTGCTTTTTCGAAATACGGCAATGAAGCTTTTTTACCACCACCAAACATTTTCGGTGTGTAAAATTTGCTGATGCCACGAAGCATATAAATCCTCGGATTGTCTGGGTTCAACTCTTTTGCCTTGTCCAGATTTTCGTTGAAAATAGCACCGTATTTCTGCCAGCGCTTTTGCGGTTCTACACCAATACGTGAGTTCGCGATCATTGCGCGCATCACATAAGTTTCGTCATTGTCTTTGCCGAGTAATGAAACAGCAGTTTCAAGATAAGTCTGTGCTTCATCGAGATAGGCGTCTTTTTTAGAGCCATCCTGTTCACTGAATGTCAGTGATACTTTGCCATAAGCTGCGTAATAAGACGCAAGCCATTCCTTGTCAAATTTCTTAGCGATCAGCCCCAGCTTGTTGCTGGCTTCAATTTTTTTGTCTTGTGTCCACGTGGTATCCAGTGCTGTAAATGATTTGGACAATACATCCTGGAAATTCTGCGCGAATGTGCTGACAGCTGTTACGCAAACTGCAGCGGCGAGTAAAATCAGTTTTTTCATTGGGAGCGTTTTGTATTTATTTTTTGATTGATTGTGCGAAATTAAAGTTCATCGCGGTTAAATTCTGTCAGTGAAAAATTCACTCCCACAAAAAAGTTGCGATACAATGCCGGCTTCACCGGATAGCTTTTCGTGCCGTCGGCAGAATAGCGATAACCAAAAATATTTTCGCGGTTAGTCACGTTGTCAACACCAGCATATACGACTGTAAACCATTTTTTGACGTGTGTCAGATAATTGACGGTAAATGCAAGGTTGTGATAATCTGGTGTGCGGTCGCCCAAAAATTCCGGATTGGCCGGATTATAGTAAGGACGGCCAGTCGCGAAGCTATACGTCATATTGATCTGCGTCTGGATTTTCTCGATGTAGTATTTACCTACGATATTCAGATTATGATCGGATATAAATGAAGGTGTTGCTTCAGCCAGGAAATCTTTGTACAAACGACGAGTATCGATATAGGAATAAGAAATCCAGTAGTCAAGATTCTTCACAGATTTTTTATCGCGCCAGAACAGTTCAATACCTTTTGCGTAGCCATATCCTGAATTGTCTACCGGACCAGTTACGAAATTATAATACTGATTCGGATCATAAAAATTAGTATGCTCGCGGATCAATGACTTGTAATCCTTATAGTATCCTTCTATACGCAATGTTCTGTCCGATTTCATCCATTGATAATTGGCGATATAGTGAATCGCTTCCTGATAGTTCGGACGATAGCCATAGAGCAGGTACGCATTGTCTGGATTCTGATAGAAGATACCTGTTGCGATACCGATCTGACCATAGGCTCCTACTTTAACAGCCGCCGACAATCTGGGCGCAATGGCACTTTTGTGCAATAACTCGCTATGTTCAATACGCACACCCGGGCGGATAGCCACGCGATACCAAGGCTGCCATTCCGCCTCCACATACCCCGCCATACTCGTTTCTGTAAAACTTGGCTTCAACGTAAATTCAGCAGAATCGAGCGTACGATGATAGCTATAATGTTGCAGTTCTACACCTGCAAGAACATTAAATCTTGTTGTGAAAAACCGTTTGCCTTCCAGTCTGAATTGCGCACGATCATCAGTGTTTTTGATTTTGTAACCAGGAATATAATCCGGTGCATAATTAATATCATCCTGATTATAGCTGTATGAAGCCGCAGTATAAAGACTCCATTTATTTTTAAACATCTGACGATAGGAAATGCCGCTGTAATAGGTTTGGCTTTTGATACCAAAATTTAAATTCTGTCCTGCAGAATCCGGGTCATCTACAATACTTCTACTGTTGAAAATGGTGCTATTGAACATCACTTTCAGTAATCCGTCTTTATTGGGCTTCCAGGCATATTTTGCAGATGCACCGCCACCTTCCGGTACCTTATCATACTTTACATTGGTATTTGCCAATCCATAAAATGGTGCAAGGTTATTGTAAGAAACCGCTACGTCACCGCCGCTATTTTTCCACAACTTGCTGCCCGAAGCATACACACCAGCCATATTAAGACCAAGATTGACTGTAGTACGATCCGGAAGATCCAATGTATTTAATTCCAGCACTGAGGAGAGCGCTTGTCCGTAACGGGCACTGTAACCGCCGCTGCTAAAGGATACACCTTTGAACTGAAACGGGGAAAAACGGCTACGGGTAGCCACACCGGGTGCACTGTTGAAAAAGGCATTTTGCACCACCATTTCATCAATGAGAATACTGGCTTCACTTGCGTCACCACCACGTACGAACAAACCGGTTTGTGTTCCCTGCTGTTGTGTACCAGGTAAAGTTTGTATCGCTTTCACCACATCAGCATTAGCACCGGCTGTAGTGATAATATCCATTGTGCTGAGTACAGTCTTTCCTTTATCGTTGGATGCGTCAAATGAGCCGGCGGTAATCACCACCTCTTCCAGTTTCTGCATCTTTTTCATTTTCAGCTGAATGTCCTTTACATCACCAGTGATTACCAATGGCATTCCCGCTGCTTCATGGCTGGCTTCTGTAGCAACTAATGTTTGATTTCCTTTTTCATCTGTAGTAAAATGAAAATTACCTGCACTATCTGTAGTGGCACCATCAATCGTATTTTCGAGTGACACACTGGCGCCCTTTACAGGCTTTCCACCATAATCTATTACCTTCCCGCTGATCGTCGACTGCGCCCAGGACGTGGTTCCCAGAAGCAGAAGAGGAAGTGCAAGCAATCTGAATTTAAAGTTTCGTGTAAATTTTTTGTTCATCCGCTAGTTAATTTGTCAAGTGTTCGGGGTCATTTGGTGCCACAAAACTACAATCCTTCTGTTGTGTTGGTATTAGTTTTCGGCTAAAATATCAGGGGTGTCGGTAAACGGCGGTCGCGGGTCGGTAAAAGATGAAAAAAGCCCCCACAATTGCTGTGGAGGCCTGTCGTTTATATGAAACGCCCCTGTGAAAGCGTGTACTTACATTAATTATGCGGTCTGCGAAGCGTAACGAACGGATCCTTTGTCGGATTCAAGCTGCCAGAGTGTTGCCATCATATCCCGTTTTACGATGGCACTGGATGCAATAGCTATACTGGCTTTCAGAAAGCTCCTGATATCTGTAAAGCGGATCATTTCTCGAATTGCTCTCTTTCTGTCGATATATTTTTGGTTGCGGATTTTCATAACGGATGGTTTTGCTAAAAGATTTAAAACATCGTGCCAAGGGGATGACGGTGAATGGTGAGTGGTGAGTGGTCAAAGGTGAAACGTCAAACGTCAATGGTGAGTGGTGAGTTGTGAATCCCGTATGGCCCGATATCGCTGAACGGAGTTGAAGGGTGTGATATCGCGGGCTTCGACTCCGCTCAGCCTGACAAAAGACAAATCAGCGATCGAAAAATTATGTTTTCCGCAATTTTGTCATTATTTTTTAGCCCTAAAACTATTTTCAAACCATACGGCATATGAAAAAAACAATCGCCTTTCTTTGCCTGGCGGCTGTGATCCTTGTCAGCTTTAGTTCTTGTGCGAACAGACATATGGACGAAGGTCACCGACACAACTACTGGAAAAACAGGAAAGACAATCAAAACACGCGGTATCGCTATGCATACCCGGACCATGACCCAGATCATCCTCGCTATTATCACTAATCGGAGATACAAAAATGTCCTCTTAACAGAATCGTTTAAGAGGACATTTTTCCTTTATAGTTAGAGGTTTACTAAGGGGCTGACGCGTTTACAACGGGAGCCAGGCTGGTGTAATGCGCCTGAAACCGTGCAGCGATAAATTTCGCGGTGGCACTGTCACCGGCTTCCGCTGCGGTACTAGCGAGCATATTCATCAAACCAAGATCATTACGCAAATCACGGGTAGTTGACTCCTGCTGTTTTTCACTCAGGGTCTTGGTCCAGGCGATATCGGCTTCTGCATTTCGGGTAATTTTCATCGCCAGCTCTTTTCCTTTATCCTGCGCCCCCGCACGATAGTATGCCTGCGCAATGTAAAAAGCAGTCACATCGTAATAATAAGACGACTCAGTCACCGATGTCATTATTTTATCAAGCAGCTTGACTGCCTCTTCTTTTCGGCCCACTGCTGTTAATTCATCTGCTGTTCTCGCTGCATTAAAACGATAAGACATCAGCATCACGCGGTTCTTTTCATCGAAATAAACGTCATTTTGTTCTGCTCCACCCCAGATATATTTTTTAGTGAAAAGGTCTGATGTTTTGTCTTTATCGATCATTATTTCTCCCGGTGCAATATTTTTTGTGGTGAATGGCAATAAATGATACACCACTCCCTCCATTCGCAGATTGTTCGCAAGGCCCATCGGATTATCATTACCCGGATAACTGCCGTTAAAATAGATCGGACGTTTCCAGCCATCTCTGGCGTTTGCAGCAATGATATTGAGCACTGCTAAATCGTTTTTATATGCAGCATCTTTCTGAAACTCAAACTTCATTTCATTATTAATAGTGGCTGAATCCGCTGGCGAAATCCATTTCCGATCCACCAATTGCTGTACTGGCAACCCTTGTACAAAAAACTTTTTTGAAGGAAGATAATTTTCCATACTGCCGGAATTCGTCGCCAGTTTATTTTGCTGATCGTTGCTGATTACAAATTTGCAGATCTCTTCCAGATTGAAATATTTGTCCTGCGGTATCTGAGGATTGCTGAAATAGCCTACATAATTATGATTGCCGCCGATGTAATCTTCTTTTTTCCAGATCATAGGTACAGCATCCGCATCATTCACCCGATAATTGAGCTGGTCTACATACCAGTCTGTTCCTAATAACTCAATGATTAATACACGTACATCACGGCGGATACCTTCAACCTCCTGCAAATACCAAAGCGGGAAAGTATCATTGTCTCCAGAGGTAAACAAAATGGCATTAGGCGCGCATGACATAAGTGTATTATACGCGGTAGCACGTGCGAGCGACTTCCCGGACCGATCGTGATCATCCCATTCCTCTTTCGCCATAAGTGCTGGTACGGCGAGCAAACAGAGCAACAACGTCAGATATACCGCCTTGGGTGTTTTGGTTAAACGCTGTATCCATTGCTGCACCAGCAATACGCCAAGTCCAATCCAGATAGCGAATGCGTAGGTACTTCCTGCAAATGCATAATCTCTTTCACGCGGTTGCAAAGCGGCCATGTTGAGATAAATCGCGATAGCTATGCCCGTAAAGAAAAACAGTATAAGTACAACCATTGCATCTTTCCGGTGATGATTAAACTGATAGATCATTCCCAGAATACCCAGTATTAAAGGAAGAAAATAAAGTTGATTGCGTGCTTTATTATCGTTGAATCCGGAACTCATTGCATTCATATCTCCGACACGCATTTTATCTAAAGGTTGGATACCCGAGATCCAATTACCATTCTTCACTTCGCCCTGTCCTTCGAAATCATTTTGCCTGCCTGCGTAATTCCACATAAAATAACGCCACCACATCCAGTTGATCTGGTATCCCATAAAAAAAGAAAGATTGTCGGCAGAAGTTGGAATATCGTCCTTATCAAGACCCAGATAGGATTGATAATACTGCACATGCGTCGGGTCTGAATTATCCCAGATACGCGGGAAAAAGCGCATTCTGCTTTCATCATATTTATAGTTGAATTTATGGTCTGTGACTTCGTAATAATCCTTTCCATCTTTCTTCACCTGACTGTAGCTGTTTCCTTTCTGATTGATTCCTGTAACAGGCGTATTATAATCTGGTCCGTATAAAAGTGGCTGTTGTAAAAATTGCTCCCGTTTCAGATAAGAAACCAAACTCATCACGTTATCGGGATTGGTCATGTCCACGCCAACATTAGCGCGGGAACGGATCATAGGAATCAGATAACTGGAAAAACCCAGGATGATAAACAACAAGCTAATGGTCCCAATATGCAGCCAGTAATTGTTTTTCTTTTTTGCGTAAAAAAGCAAACCGACCAATCCTGCCAAAAGTAATACAGCAAAGAATAATGCTCCTGAATCAAATGGCATTCCGAAACTGTTGACGAACAACAGATCAAATTGCGCAGCCATCATCGGCAAATATTGAATTACACCAAACTGCACCGCAGCAAGCATTACACAGCCTACAACAAACGCGATAACTATTCCCATTTTTGTCGCTTTGTATCTGCGGAAGTAAAAAATCACTGCCAAAGCCGGAATCGCCAATAAATTAAGCAAGTGAATACCTATAGAAATACCGATCAGATAGGCGATCAATACCAGCCACCGGTCCGCGTATTTACTATCTGCAGTATCTTCCCATTTAAGCATCGCCCAAAACACTAATGCCGTAAAACAAGAAGAGGTGGCGTAAACTTCGGCCTCCACCGCAGAGAACCAAAAGGTGTCAGAAAAAGTATACGCTAATGCCCCAACTACTCCGCTGCCCATAATCAGCCACAGCTGCTGTTTTGAAATAGTGTCACCGTTTTTTATTAAAAGCTTTCGGGCAAAATGTGTAATAGACCAGAATAAGAACAGGATTGTAAAGCCACTGGCAATAGCGGATTCTGAGTTAATAACCGCCGCCATTGAAGTCTTACTACCACCTGAGAAAATGGCAAACAATCGCTGGATAGTCATAAAGAAAGGTGCACCAGGCGAGTGACCAACCTCCAGCTTGCTGGCACAGGCGAGGAATTCACCACAATCCCAAAAGCTCGCCGTACGCTCCATCGTCAGCAGATAAACCATTGTGGCAAAGGCAAATACCATCCAGCCTGTGAGATTATTTATTTTTCGGTAGTTCATATTTCTGGTTAATTTCTAAAGAAGTGAAATTACCGGAGCGCCGACCGCAGGCAGGTTAAAGCGCGGGGAATTAATGTTAAATAAGGTTAAAAGGCCATCTGTTCTGCGTCGATGATTGTAATTTGCTGTCAACCATTTTACCAAACGTGAAGAAGCTCAACCTCAAATGGATCCGAGTACTGATGACGGCCAGCTATATTTTGCTGATCGCACTTACGGGCTTATGGCTGCATAGCCAGTTGAAAACAGAGAAAGATTCACTGACGAAAGATCTCGTGAAACTGTTTACCAATGTGCAGGAACAGATCACCGATTCACTGATGGTGGTAAAGTATGTCTATCCGGCCATGAACCAGCAAGCCGTTGCGGAAGCGCAACCAGCAGAAGTACCACAGCCTGTTTCTGTGAATTTGCCGAAGCCCGAAATGCTCCGTGCTATGCGTTTTCTGATGAAGAATACGACACCGATTTCCAAAGCAGAAGAAAAGCAATTGTTCCGTATGGATACAATTGTTTTCAACGAAATATTCACGACACGCATGAAAGAAAACGGTTGGCATTTCAAATCTGACTGGATTCCTTTGAATGGAAATGAAGCAACGAAAGAAAAAAATATTTTCATACCGAGTCATTTCTTCACGAATGAAAATGGTGTGATGATTTCTAACTATGACCGCTATTTGTATCGTCGTTTGCTGCCGGAATTCGCATTTGTGTTGGTTCTACTTTCTATCACTGCAACGGCCTTCCTGGTAATGTACCGCGGCTTGAAACAACAAATGCAATTGAGTGTAATGAAGGATGATTTTGTGAGCAACATGTCGCACGAATTAAAGACTCCGATTGCAACTGTAAAAGTAGCACTGGAAGCGCTGCAACATTTCGATGTGATTGAACAACCAGAATTGAGTCGTGAATATTTAGGAATGGCCATGCATGAAATGGAACGGCTGGAACTCCTGGCAGGAAAGGCGCTACATACTTCTTTGTTAGAATCCGGAAAGATGGTTCTGCATCCGGAACTTCATGATCTGGAAAAACTAGTAACACAAGTAGTGCATGCTTATCAGCTGAAACTACAACAATATGGCGCCACTATCTCGATTCATACAATAGGTGAAAATTTCATCACAAAACTTGATCTCTTACATACCCAGGGCATACTCGTAAATCTGCTCGACAATAGCCTGAAATATGGCGTTGCACCAGTCCGTATCCGCATCATTCTCCGTGAACTGGAAAATGGTATTCAACTTTCTGTGAATGACAACGGACCTGGTATTCCGGAAGAATATCGTGCACGCGTTTTTGAAAAATTCTTTCGTGTACCAACCGGCAACCAGCACAACACAAAAGGTCATGGTCTTGGATTGAATTATGCAGCACAAGTGATGGCGCAGCAAAATGGCGGCATCCGCGTGGAGAATGCAACAGAAGGTGGCTGTACTTTTACCCTTACATTTTAACTAGTATTAGTGAAGAAAAAGATTTTCTATATAGAGGATGAGCCTTATCTGGGGCGTATTGTAAAGGACACTCTGGAACGGAAGGGGTATGAAGTTTTACTAAAACGTGATGGTGCGCGTATCATGGAAACGCTCACACAATTTTCGCCTGATATTTGCCTGCTGGATGTCATGCTGCCGCATGTAGATGGCTTTACTTTAGGCAATCATATTCGCAGTTTACATCCGCGCTTACCAATTATCTATCTGACTGCTAAAACTCAAACGGAAGACTTGCTGCAGGGTTTTTCTTCAGGCGGAAATGACTATATCAAAAAGCCTTTCAGCATGGATGAACTTTTTGTACGTATCGAAAATCAGCTGAGATTATCGGCGCCATTTAATGAAAATAGTGACACGCTTCCGGAAGAATTAACGTTGCATAATTTCCGTTTTTACCCAGCGCGTTATGAATTGCATTTCGGAGATAAAGTGATCCGTCTTTCGAATCGCGAATCGCAGATTTTGTCTATTCTCTGCAATCATAAAAACAAACCGGTGGACCGAAAAGTGCTGCTACACCATGTTTGGGGCGATGATTCTTTTTTTAATTCCCGCAATCTGGATGTTTATATCCGCAAGCTCCGCAGTTATTTTGAACCTGATCCATCGATTGAAATTATCACGTTGAAGGGGATTGGATATCATTTTGCGGTGGCGTAGTTGCCCGCAGCGAGTGGGCTTCCCGCAAAACACGCGGAGAGGCAAAGAAGCTAAGGATTTTTAATACAATTTTTTTTCTCTCACAACGCCCGAGGCACCGAGATCCATATTATTTTTCCGGTTCTCGTATAGCAGGTTATGAGCAAACTTTGCGCCGCCGTGTCCGCCGTGGGCCCCTTCGCCTTCGCTCTGGGTGAGAGATTCGCGTCTCTGGGTGAAAAAATTCGCGTGAAAAACTAGAAAGGATAACCGATTCCTATATTCAGCAACATATTGTCTTTACGCCAGTCGGGATCACCGAGATCAATCTGGTTAAATACCCAGCGTTCGCCTTCCGGCATCCAGGGTTTGCGGACAGGCATGCCCCAGTCGAAACGCAGAATGAGTATTTTGAAATCAAATCGCAGACCAAGCCCAACGTCCGCTGCAAGTTGCTTATAGAAATCCTTCGTGAATTCCCCGCCAGGGAAGTTGGGATTTTTATTATACAACCATACGTTACCAGCATCAAAGAAGATAGCGCCTTTCACAAAACTAAAAAGCGTTCGGCGTAGCTCTGTACTAAATTCCAGCTTCAGGTCGCCCACCATTTGTATATAGTCCGTTCCTTCCGAATTAAACGTACCCGGCCCCACCATTCTTGATCTAAAACCACGCAAACTACTGCTACCGCCGGCGAAGAATTGCTTCACATTCGGCAACTGATAAGATTGTCCGTACGGACGGCCAGCGCCAATCAGCAAACGGCTTGCCCACGATGTTTTATTGTCGAGGTTATTGTAGTAACGAAAATCAAGTTGAGCGCGAACATACTCTGCAAATTCGCTGTTCACTATCTTCTTTGGCTCATCACCATATTGCGCTCTGTTCGTAAATCCTCCCAGCGTACCGGAAAAATCGGTAAGCCCGTCAAAATAAAAGTTGTTTTTCCTTACCGTTTGTGCCTGCGAGTTGTAAGTAAATTCATAAGAAGGACCAATCACAAACCCATTGAAATCGATATTGGAATAATTATACGTGTAATCAAAATTACCGCCGTTATCAACCGTATCGGTGCGTACAAAATAAACGTTGATCGGATACAATTGGTGTTGCTTTCGGACATCTTCTTTCCAGTCGTAACCAAATGCAGCTTTTGCCGTATGAACCCGAAGCGGCTGCGACTGTGTTTCCAATGTATATCCTGCTTTGATCACAGTATGCGGCATGTAATAGCTGCTGGAATTTACATTGATAAACGGCACCATAAACCTCGGAAAGCTCACACTCGTTTCTATACCGGCCTGGTAAGTATTGGGCGTAGTATTTTGACCATTACTTGCGTACTGCAATTCAAAACCACCGAATACTTTGAACTGAAAAAGCTCTGCTCCTCTGAAGGCATTTCTGTTTCGCCAGCTCACACTCACCTTCGAACCAACGCGACTATCATTCTGCGTATTTGCTCCAGCCTCCAGCCGCAACGATTTCTTTTGAAACGGTGTGAGATAATAAAACACATTCAACGCCGGAATGGTTGTATCTACTTCTTCAAAACGGTTTTTTACAAACTTAAATGTACCCAGACTCACCAGCCTGCTCAGTGAAGCATCCTGGTCTCCACGGCTGTACAAATCGCCCGGTGAAAATTTCATGGCGTTGGTAAATACAGAAGGTTTAAAATCCTGCGTATGTTCTGCTACATAAAATCCTTTATAAAAGACTGCATCTTTCCGGTTCGTGTCTGCCTTGCGTGCATTTAACTGATAGTTCGGGTAAATATACACATCCTTGATATGGAATATTTTCACAGCTTCGTCCGGCATCTCATCCGTTTTAATGAGTACTTTCAGGTCTACCTGATGATCGCCAACAGTGCTGTCAACACTAATCAGCAAATAATCGGGCTTGAAATAAAAATAGCCGCGTTCTTTCAGCTTTTTGTCAATGCGTTCCCGCTCGCCTTTGATCAGATCGAGATTGTAGGGCTGGCCTTTGGTCAGTAATGTTTCATCTTTAATAGTGTCAATGTCTCGTGCCAGATCTCTTGTCAATGTGAATGTATCTGTTTTAAAAAGCACATTCCGGATTTTGTATTGGTCATTGGTCACAATGTCAAAAAAAGCCTCTGTTTTCTTACCCTTTGTTTTTGTTGTTACGGTTACCTGTGGTTTAAAAAATCCACGATTGTACATGCGGTTTGCCAATACATTTCTATTGTGATTCGGATTGAATGCAGAGAAATAAACAGGCGGCTCCCCTTTTTTATTGAGCCAGCGCAGCAGTTTCTTGCTCTTTCCAGTGGAATCTTTTGTAGATACATAATGTGCCCAGAGTTTAAATCGCACAAGGCCAAGTAGCTTTTTGTTCGGTACAGGACGCACTGCTCCGCCAAGATCGGTCTTCAGGAACTCGCGTTCTTGCTTCGAAGCCATCCGGTCATTAATCCGAATGGTAGAACCAGTGTACAGCGTTTCGCCTTCCGGAATATACTTTGTCACGCTGCAAGAAGCGAACAGCAGTATACACCATAGCCATCCTGAAATAAGCCATCTGCTATTTTTTTTGCTGCGCATTCGTAGTGTCGTTTGTTTTCTGGTCCATCAGTTTTTTTTGCTCTTCCCGCTGGCGTTGACGCTTCTTTCGGTTAAAGAGATTTTTGAACCTGTTATAGTCGAGGTTTACAATAAAATTCACGCCAGTCTCTGTCACATATCCTTCCAATGCCCCGGCATCCTGATCGGTACGATATACGCGAACATTATAGCGGCCATCAGTTGTCAATTTATAATCCGCAGAAAGATTTCCCGGAATCAGGCTGGCTTGCTGATTATTGGAGCTTTGCGGTCCTGAAAGCTCAAAGTTGTTACCGACCGTAACGGTTAAACGATCGTTGAGCAAGCTTTTCGAAGCAGCAATATTCAGATCGGTGCGCTCCGCTCTTTCTCCCGAAGTATAATCTTCTTGCGTGGCCAGATCAACACTCAAGTCTACACCTTTAACGAGCGAGCTGGCATAGCGATTTAACTGATCACTGATGAAACTGCTCACACTTTGTTTCGCTGCGAACTCAACACTGCCGCCCGCTCCTGAAGACAGCGGATCTTCTCCTACAAATGAATTCAGAATCAACAACGCGAATACTTGCTTATTCATTTCTGAAGGTTCTGTACGTAATTGCGTCAACCTGTTGCGCACCAGATCTACACCATCGGAGGACAAACGATAATTTTTTCCTTCGGGCAATTCTATATCAAACGAAATTTCGGGCTGCATGATCTGACCTTTCAAAATAAGATCTACATCAAACGGCAAGCGTTGTTTGTAATAATTTAACTGCGACTGGTCAGGCACCTGTTTCGCTACGAGATCGTACGGTGCAGCCTGCGCTACGTAGACAGCTGTGATATCCAGCCTTGTCCCGTCAATCGGGTCACCAGCAAATGTAATCATGCTTCCCGGCTTGATATTAAACGTGCGGTTGAGCATATTATAATGCAGCTGGTAAGAACCGCTTTTCAATTCGTATTCGCCTGTAAGCCCCACCACACCACCTGCCGTCACTGAGGCGTTGAGTGAAGCTTTACCTTTCACGGTTAAACGGTCGCCCGTTCCCTGATCTACAATCACATTAAACTGCGCATTGTCCTCAATATTTACATTCACATTGATCCCTGATCCCGGCGAGACTTTTGCGCGCTTGATGGTGTCTGTTTTCGGCAGCAAAATCCTGTTTCGCCCTTTATCTCTCGGATTGATAAACACGACTACGCCATTTCCTTTTTCAATTTCCGGATCTTTATCTGGCAGTGCGAGTGTAAAATTGGTTCCGTTTAATATGCCAAGGTCACCATCAACATCTATAGCAGATAACGGTCCTGTAATATGCAGTTTTGATGACAGATAAACGTCGCCGTAAAATAGCTTGTTATCTTTTGCCTGGGAATGAAGGGCTCTCCATTTCTTAGCGGTCAACTGCAAATCGAGATTCATGTTGCTGTAATCTTCCGTCAATACATAACCATTTATGGTAAAGGCATTGCCTGCGCTGTCCAGTATTCTAAACTTGTCAAACTGAATTCCTTTTTCGTCGAAATTGATTTTCTCGCCTGGCATATGAAAATCGGCATTCAACATTGTCACTGTAGTTTCCAGCTTGTCTGTATTCAGCGTACCCGTAATCTTGGGTGCATCTGTCGTTCCTTTGATGGCTAAGTTGCCACGTAAAAAACCGGAGCTATTCTTGATTTGCCCACCAGCCAGTGACTCCATGCTTTTCAGGGCAAGTGCATTCATCTTTAGCTGAAAATCAAAATTATTACCATCAACCGGCTGTATATAATACATACCGTCTAGCTGAATATCATTACCATAACCGGTAATTGCAACAGATGTGTTGATGCTATTCGCATTCTTGCTTTCCGCTTTTGCAGTAAGATCGCCGATAGTGTCATTGAGTACCGTCAGGTTGTGAATTTTTAAATCGGCGGCCATCATCAGATCCGGACTTATCTGATTAAGGTCTACCGTTCCGGAAACAACACCATCAGCCAACAATGTGTCAGGGCTGCTGATAATTCCGGTTACATTCGCTATCCTAAAATTGTTGATGTCAATGGACATAGGCGCATTGTAAGTTGCGGCCTTACTATTGATACTTAACAATTCTTTCTCGTGACTAATATCAATTCCCTGCGCGTAAAAACCTTTGGGGCCGATAACAAATTTATTGCCCTCTTTTACCGACCATTCTTCATAATTGAGCAATAAACGATTGCCCAGTGTAATGGTACGATCGTCTCCGTCCTGCGACATTTTCGCCGATAACGCAAAGCGGTCTTTCTTTGCAGTGTCCTGTACATTCAACGCTGCCGTAATTTCGTCGCTGGTCAGAGAACCCTTTAAAGTTGTATTTACAAGTCTCAGGTTGCCCCTCGAAAAACGGGCTACCACCACATCATAATTTAGTGAAGAATCGGCCTCCTCAATATTTGCTTTTACACCTCTGATGCGATTGCTCGCGTAATTCAATCTCGCCAGTGATGCATTTAATTTCATGGTCTTCGGATCTAAACGTCCGGCGATTTTCAAGGTATCAACGCGCGTCAATCCCGGCGCCAATGTGTGTATCAGCGGACCATCTACCATAAAGGCATTAAGTGTCAGATCATAATTATCCGGCACTTTTACCGGAACTATCTTTACTTGCTTTTTGTTTTTTACATCAACGATTTTCTTAACAGTATAATGCCGGTTCAAATGGTCTTGCACTACATTGCCAATCTGTGACAGTGCCAGATGTCCATCGATATTCGCCTGCAGTACGCGCAGATCGATTTTGATGTGGTTCAGACTATCTTGCGGAGTAGACGCAACGTACAAGCTGTCCTGAAAGAAACGCTGTCCGTCATTTACAATTACTAAATCACGCATGGTAATAACACCTTGCGGATAGTCTACATTAAGTACTGGCACATCGGCGTGCACAATTCCGCGAATGCGGGACTCTGTCGTAGAAAAACCGATCGCTTGCATATCGATGCTATCCACATTAAGATCGGCCACAAACCCGGGATATTTATTGCCGAAATCAGCATTGGCCACCAGCGAAAACTTTGCATTTTTATCGGTAGAAACAAAATGGACATTGCCTTTTTTTGCTGCAACATTTCCGTCCAGTGTAATACCGGTATAAGTATATCCTTTAATCGTCGCAGACTGTATCCCGCCTTTCACATTTGCCGTCATGCTATGTACATCAAAGCTGCTGCCCTTTACAGAAAACGTGGATGTAATCTTGCCCAGGTTTTGTTCTTGTTTTAAAATGCGACCGAGATTGAGTGCATCTGTACGCAGATAAAGATCATAACGCTCCCTGTTTTTGCCCGGCGACATCAACACATATCCGTTCAGGTAAGCCTTACCGTCGGTGCTCATAAACATGAGCTGCATTTTATAATCTTTCGTTGTGCCGGTTACACGCCCTGTAAGCCCAAATGCGTCAGGCAAACGGATCTGATCATTTACGCTTTTCGGAAGAAAAGACTCGAGATCTGTCCGGGATGATTGTAATTTTTGAATGTTGAAATCATACGCAATTCGGTTTGCATCCGGCACACCCAGTAATTTGCCTTTCATGGCTACTTCTGTGCGTCCTAATCCAGAGAGATTAAATTTATCGATGGCCAGATTTCCTAACGTGCCCTGCAACACCGCATCTAGTTTCAGGTGTCCGTTTTTATTCTTCCGGATAAGATCGTAATCGGCCATTGAAGGCATAAAAATCAAAATGTCTTTTACTCCGACCACACTTTTCTGCACATTGATTTTAAGCTGCATCGCCTGCATATTCTTCTGCAACGCCGTAAGCGAAGCATAACCAATCTGGATATAGTTCTGGATAACTGTTTGATCGGTTTGCAGCAGCAGATTCCGCAGGTAAGCCCCTTTACTGTAATATGCAAATTGAGTTTTCAGCTCCCGCAGATCGAAACCTGATTTTTCTTTGACGGAAAGATGTTTGATATTGCCCGAAATAGTATCACTGGTGTATAACAAGTCTTCCGCATCAAGATTTAGATTTTGTGCGTTAAGATGCATATAATCCATTCCGGATTTTTGCTTCGGACTATTTTCATCGTCCATCACATAGCTGACATTGTTCAGTTTTCCCTCGGTTAACTGAACACGCCAATTCGAAGAACTTGCAGTATCCGGTGTTACAGTCGCGGTTTTCTTTGGAGCTGTCTTCCCCATCCATATCTTCACAGCTGTATTGGCAAGCTGTAATGAACTCAGGTCGATGAACTGTTTCTTTAGGCTAAACTCTTTGGGTTTTAGCGCAAGACGTCCAACATTTATGTCGAAGAGAAATTTACTAAGGTTATCTCCATAAGTAAATGTCGTTTTATCGATTTCTATCTCGTCGGCGGCCAGGTGAAAATCAGCGCCCGCAGAAGTATCTGTAGATGGTGGCAAATAAGAAGTGTCCTGATAAAAGCTGGTTTGCAATCCGGAGACTGCCAGTTTCTTTATGCCGAAATCCATTTTTGTCAGATCAATCTTTCGCAGTGTTAATCGGAGCTGATCCAATTTGACGGCTAATTTCATGCCTGCAGTTTCGTCATCAAAACGGATGCGGATATTATCAAAGTTGATTTTGTCTACATCAAATTTCAGACTGCTGGTATCATTTACTTTTTTTGCTTCCGCAGGAGAAGGTGTTTTAGGTTCGCCAACAAAAGCATGAATGATATAAGCAAAATTGTAGTTGGTATCCGGCGCATGACGATAAATATGCGCATTCAATCCTTCCAGTTCCAATTGCTGCACCACTACTTTGCTGGAAATAAGCGCCAGCATGTTGATGTCGACTCTCAGCTTCGCAGCTGCCAGCAATGTATCTTTTGCCTGATCCTTAAACAGCACGCTGTCCAACTCAATCATTTTCGGCAGCCGGTAATTTATCGCACCGATATATACTTCTGTTTTGAGCTTCTTGGTGAGGAATGCTACGGCTTGCTTACGCACGAAATTTTTGCCCGACGGAGTCTGTAACCAGATGACTACTCCGATCAGTAAAAGCAGGATACTACCAATGACATATCCGACAATTTTAAAAAACTTCCGCATCAGTGAGAAAGTTACAAAAATCGTTCCAGATGACCTTCATTACCATATGTGTTACAAAATCGCTGATGTTATATTGAGCATAGTTTAAGGGTGAGTTGTGAATTGTCAATTGTGCGTACCAAACATGACGCGCGTTACCAACGCCGTGACGGTAAATCACCAGCCTTGGATTCGTTGAAACGTCAACCAGAGACTGACCATGTGTCAGACATCCCAACAGTCGTGTTGAGATTAATTTCTGCACTAGTTTCTAAATGCAAAAACGGTCGGGCGACTAAAAGTCGTCCGACCGTTTGATTATGTTATTGCGGGACACCTCGTTCCTCGGCGTGACAAACGCGAGAGGATTAACGCGGTCACTGTCAATTATCAATTGTCAACTGTCCATTGTTTACTTCGGTTCTGCGAAACGTGGATCTTTAACGAACGTCGTATCTGTAAGTGTTTTTAGAAATGCAATGATATCCTGCTTTTCATTGTCTGTCATCTGAATACCATTGCGCAGCGAAGTGTCCAGAGTTGCAGACTGATAAATGCCGGTTCTATAATGTTCCAGCATCGCATCCAGCGTATTAAAACGACCATCGTGTGTATACGGACGCGTGAGGTCTACGTTACGCAATGATGGCACTTTAAATTTACGCATGTCTTCCGCCAGACCAGTAATATGTGCGCGTCCGCTGTCATTGAGCGAGGCGTCCGGTATTAAGCCATTGTTACGAAATGAATAATCGGTAAACATCGGCTCTTTATGACAGCTACCGCACTTGGCACGGAATAACGTCAGACCATTTAGCTCTTGCGCAGACAAGCTACCTGTACCACGCGCATACTGATCGTAACGGGAATTACTGGAAATCATAGCACCCATAAACTGAGCCAGCGCTTTAAAAATCCGTTGTGAATTGACCTCCTGATCACCAAAAACAGCTTTAAACCGTTTGATGTAATCAGCATCAGCACCGACTTTTGCAATTACTTCGGGCATCGTTTCGTCCATCTCTACCGGATTCTCAATCGGGTTGATTGGTTGGTTTTCCATATTAATCACACCACCGTCCCAAAAGAAAGTAGGCAACCATGCTTCATTAAATAAACCAGGTGCATTCCGCTTTCCGAACAAACCATTAATGCCATGACTCAGCGGATGATCCAGATGCGAAAAAGCAGCGAACTGCTGGTGACAACTCGCACAGGAAATCGTATTGTCGCGCGACAAGCGGGTATCGTAAAACAATTTCCTGCCCAGCTGAAAACCATCTTGTGTCAACACATTGTTCTGAAAAGTGTACACAGGTTGCGGCCAGCCCTGCGGCACTTCAAATGCTACAGGCCCACCGTTGTCTTGCTGTGGATCCAGCGACGGATCTGGCTTACAGCCAACAACCGCCACTACTATCCAACAGGCTACAAACAATATTATTCCTAGATTTTTCTTCATCGCAAAAAGGCAATTAAGCGCCAGCGTACGTAATGGTAAACATATTTGCGTAATTATCCGAAATCGATTTTGCATCAGCGCCTGGCATGTGAATAATCATCAGGTTCGAGAAATCAATTTTGTTCGGCGAATTAAACAATTGCAGTACATCGGCCTGCAGGTGCACATGCGGCGTACTTGTATTTACCTGTATCGCCTGTGGGAAATTGAGCGTAATTGTTTTCAGCACGCTGTTCGCGCCCGAAAAACCTCCACAGTGAAACATCAGTTTCCCATCAGGCTGTGTTGACTTAGGAGAATTTCCTTCAAACTTGAGCATGATGTAACCGGTATTCCAGCTCCAGAACATTCCGTTTACCGGGTCTAACGCACCGGTCTGCGCACCAGACACATTGTGCAAACTATCTACTCCAATGGTAAAAGTGATCGAAGAATAACTTCCGTTAGGGACATCGCTCATATCGAAACTCGTAGAAGTAAGATCTTCCTGTTGCACCAGATGATAGCTGTTTGCCTCTGTATAAGTTGCACCATTAGCGGATTTCAAGGAAACATTACTGATATAGTAATTAAAACGGCTTACAGTAAACGAATCACCATTAGCATTTGTATACCATTGGTTATTCAGATTAAGGTTACTACCGCCGGCTACGTTAAAAAACTCCAGCTTTACTTTACCGGTTGGTGTTGTTTCGTCTTTTTTGTGGCAGGCAGAAAGCGCTACCATCGCGGCGAACGACAGCATGCTCCATATTTTTGTTTTAGTTCTCATTGAATTCGTTTTATGTCTTTAAAGACGTTTAAAAATCTTAATTGTTTGGCGCCTGTTGTTGTATCCATTTCAGCACTAGCGAAATGGTGCAATTATCCAGCTTTCCTGTAGGGGGCATTGGATCTGCCGTTGAGGTCAACTGGCTATACAACAGACTTGCCGTTGGTGTTGCAGTGTTGATGTAACCCGTCCCTGGCTTCATCAGTGCAGCATATGCAATTCCTGAATCCAGATTCAGATTACCGGTCGGTGCACTTCCTGTATGACAACCAGATAAGGCGCAATTTTGCCGAAGCACCGGAACAATATCCCGTGCAAATGAAACGGTGTTGACAGTATCTGTGTAACACCCAACTGGCGCTGGTGACGCCGTTTTTGAATCATCATGCTTGCAACTCGCGATGATTGTAGCAATCATTATTACTCCAAAAAAAAGAATTCTATTCTTCATACTTAAACATAGACGGTACATTACTGCTAATGGTATTGCTCACAGCAGAATTATTATCTGCAGCAGTTTTTACAGACAGGTTTGCACTATTATTGAGTGATACACCACTTAGCAATTTGGAGTAATCAATAATGATATGTACAAACTGCGATTGATCTTTTGCAATAGAATAAACCGGTGTGTGATCAGGCATAGTAACGGTGTTCAAGTGTCCATTGGTTCCGATCTTGTACGTAAATGGCTGCATTAAAGCAGTACTTCCGTTGCCGCCTGCAGTCGTATCTACACTTCCTTCCAGATCTACGAATACATAACCATCAGGTTGTGCACTGCTGCCAAACCACATATCGGAATGATTAAGCGCGCTGTCTGTTGCAGTTGGTGTTTTTGCATTTGTCGCAGCATCCAGACCTACATTAAACATGATCGATTTATAAGAACCCGTTGGCACTTTCGCCAGGAAATAAGATTCTGTTTCCAGATCTTTCAGGATAATCACAGCATTCGGCAACGCGTATTGAGTGCCATCTGTTTTAATCATCCGGATGTTCGACAAATACAATTGTGCCTTGCTCAGCGAAATCTGGCGACCGTTGGCATCTGGATAAGCCGTACCGTAATCATCAACTTCATTAGAGTCGATATTTGTGTGCAGGTGAATGTACACAGAACCGCTGTCTACGCTGGTTGTGTTGTTATTGTTGTCGTCATTTTTCTTACAGGAAGTGCCGGCGAGCGTAAATGCTGCTGCAACAGTAAGGATCGTAAGGATTTGTTTCATTTGATTTTGGTTATTGTTTTTTAAGGATGTGTTTGTAAATAAATAGTTTTAGTAGCCACTGTTCCGTCGTGGTCCACAACAGCTATAAGGTCCAATCGCAGACTGGTTGCCTGTGCCACACTATTAAACCAGGTATCGCTGATATCAAAATGATCATCGTGTACGTGTTCGGCATCATCATAAACGATAAAGCCAGTAGATGTATCCGTGATCTTCAGCTCGTAACCGTGCAATTCTGTAACGAAGGTTACTTTGGCATTAATGTGAACACTGTCTCCTTGCTGAAAAATCTGTCCCGGATTTGGTGACATAATAGTCATCTGAACCTGATCTGCAGTGGCTGGTGTATTATCTTTTTTCTGACAGGAAGTTGCACCGATCGCCAATAAAATAATACCCAGAATTCCTGTTTTAAGAAAGCGCATTGTAAAATTTTTTATTACTGTATTGAATTAAAAAAGAAAGAAAAAGCCAGTTTCCAGACGTGTTTTAGTGACTACATTACCTTCCGCATAGTTTTGCGCAATGGGCAATGAATAAGTCAGCTGCAAACCAAACTGTTTGTAATAAGCCTGTGCTCCCGCTGATGCATAGAAAATACTGCCGCCAGTCTGCTCATTAAGCCAGTGACGGGAATAATTATCATAGTCGTGCAGCGTATATTCATAACGGAAACCTGCCTGTGGCAATAGCTTCCATTTGCTTTTCTGCCACCAGTAAAAGCCCATCAATCCGGTACCAAGACGGTTGCCATACTTATAATCGTATTTATTCGCCGTCGTCAGTGTGTAAGTTGCATCAAGGTTAATGCCTGCTTTTTTATAACGGATTGTATAATTGGCATTGGTGATAAAATCCCAGGAGCCAGTTCCTGGCTGCGTATTCGGCAACCCGAGTTTGTCCATTTCGGTAATACCCGTGTATTTACCGGTCGGTGCTTTTACGCCGCCGCCAACCCAGAGCGATTGCTGCCATTTCTTGTCTTTATACTTTTCCGGCGCAATAATAGAAACTGTGGCCAGCGCAGAAGCATCACCGATGCCGCTGGAATAAGTGCGCACACCATCTTTTACCTGCAGATTTGTGGTATACGGAAGAAAAGCAAAAAGCTGTACGCGTTTGCTCAAATGATACCTTCCCCAAACCTGAAATGTGTTATAATATTCCGACGACGGTTCTTTAGGATCACTCGGAAGCAGGCCCGGATGTGTACTGTTGATGCTGCGGTATTGATATTGGAGACCTATAAAATGGTTTTCATACTGGGGTAATATGCCCAGATATTGATTGCTCGCCGAGCATCCGCATACATTGCAAGCCAAAGCATTGCCTGTTGCCAGAACGCCAAGCAGCAAACAACGAAGGAAATATTTCATCCTGAAATGTTTTGCTGATTACAATAAATGAATGGAGCGCAATACTATACGCATATGCATGAGCTTCTGATTGTCAGAAACAGCTACAAAAAGGCGCATAAACGCGTGTAAAATCAGCAGGAGAGCGGCGGATGGAAAACGGATGAGAGCGGGTCGTATCCGGCCGGACAACGGAAATAACTATGGAATGTCTTTTCTTCGGAAGGATTGAAAACGCTGAAGGCAATCTTTTCAGGAATGATGCAAGGCGAAACTTCGATCTTATCCCATTTTACGGAAGGAAGATTCTTACCGGTATTTTGTTCGTTGCCTTCGTCTACTTTGTTGAGCTGTTTGCGGAGGTAACATTTACCGCAACAATGCATCTGTGGTTTGTCTTTGTTTTCACAAAGCTGCTGGGCCACATATTTTTTATTCCATTCGTACCAAGCCACTACGCCCAGCTTTACCGTACACTGGTAGCCGACGCAGAGCAATAATATGAACGCAATAAATTTTTGCATTGATGCAAAGGTAGTGGCTGGAAATTTGATTTAGGAAAAAAGACCCGGATTTTTTTCTGTCCACCAAAAGCGAATCATTTTCGCTAAATTACTGATTGGTAGTTTTCAGAAACAAACATCTAAACATTATTCACATGGGAAAAGAAAAAAGTAAATGGGACGACAAAGACATCAAACGATATCTCGTAAAACCAGACAAGGAGATTTCCCTGAAAGATTATACTACAGACGAAAAAAATAAACCGTTTGATAAAGAAACGGGAGCGAAGCGACTTGAAGAGGGGCTTGAAGAATTAGCCCTTTTACAGGATAAGCTTTATGCTTCAGGCAAATACAGCGTACTCATCGTCTTACAGGCAATGGATGCTGCGGGAAAAGACAGCACGATCAGACATCTGATGTCTGGTTTTAATCCGGCCGGCGTAAAAGTGGTAAGTTTTAAATCGCCTTCAAGCAAAGAACTGGGACATGATTATTTCTGGCGTCATTACAAAGAATTGCCATCGAGAGGAGAAATCGGCATTTTTAATCGTTCCCATTACGAAAACGTACTGGTCACGAAAGTGCATCCGGAGATGATTCTTAACGCCAATCTGCCCGAAATCAATTCTGAAAAAGACATCGATAAAAAATTCTGGGAAACCCGTTATCGTCAGATCCGCAATTTCGAAAGAACACTTTTCGAGAACGGGACGATTATTATGAAATTCTTTTTACACGTATCAAAAGACGAACAGAAAAAGCGCTTTCTGGAGCGCATTGAAAACCCGCATAAAAACTGGAAGTTTTCATTGGCAGATCTTAAAGAACGCGCACGCTGGAATGATTATCAGGAGGCATATGCTGATGCGCTCAGCAATACATCCACTGAATATGCACCATGGTATATCATTCCCGCCGATGACAAATGGTTTATGCGGATATTGATTGGAAAGATTGTCCATTCTGAATTTGAAAAAATGAAACTCTCTTATCCTGAGGTTTCGAAAGAAACTAAAAATGAATTACTCAAAGCTTATGATGTGTTGATGAATGAGAAATAGCTTAGGTAACAGGTTGATACGTTTATAGGTTAAAACGTTGTTGCATACAGCCACAAATCCTGAGGGACAACTTACAAACGTATCAACTTATAAACGTACCGAATGATTTAACTCTTTAACCAATTACCCCTTTAACAGCTCAACATCCTCTGTAATCGTCGGCTTCACCAATTCATAAGTCTTCACAAAATTGCACCAGGTGCAATCTTCCTTACCGCAACCAGTGTCAAACTCTTTGTTCATGATGCGTTCATAAACATCTTTAATTTGCGCTTTCACCACACCCACGCTGTTCTCATCGATTGGCACTGTATAACGGACAAATTCACCTTTCTTATTCTTCTCAATAAAGTCAAATATGCCTGCCGTCATAGTCCAGTCGCGCGCCGGTGGATGGTTTTGCAACAGGATCTTATAAAACACCATCTGGCGCCAGTAGTCTCCGCCATCAGGGTTTGCCTCAGTTGGGCCGATCAGCTGATTGCGCGAAGAATATTCGGGACTGCCGGTTTTGTAATCAATCACCACACAATTCTTTCCTTCAAATTCCAGCTTATCAAGCTTCCCTTTTATCGGCACATTTCCGAGTGATACATTCGAGATATTATACTCGGCAACTACATGCTTGTTGAAACTGTCAATGTATTCATCATAATATTCGCCCAATATCTGTTTTCCTAACTCTATCCTGCGCCCAAACTGCAATTCGGTAAATGCGCCCTCCTCTCGTTTCATCGCGAAATAGAACGTTTTCAGCAATTCATCCTTATCAAAAAACTCCTTGTCTTCGTCTTTGATCATCTTTTTAAACAACTGCTCCAGCGCATAGTGCACCGCTGTACCAAATGCCAGTGAGTCTGATTTAGCAGCAGGCACTCGCAGAATATATTCGTAGTAGAAAGACAACGGACAATCCAGATATTTATTCAATGCGGAAACGCTCACTGCAAATTGTTCGAGACGTTTATCGATCAGTTCTGCTTTTGCGAGCTCTATTTTCACAGGAGGATCCGGCATAAATGAGACCGACAAATGCGTCATCAGATGTTCATTGTCCATGGCACGTTTTACGCGTTCATCGTCTTTACTGATCTCGTCAATAAACATAGAAGGCTCAAGATCTTTGTGCTTATTATCTTTTTCGGAGAATGAAATATGCAGGTGTTTCTTCGCGCGGGTCATCGCAACGTAGAACAACCGTCTTGCCACTTCTTCCGCCCCTCTTCCATCTTCTTCGCTTTGGCTTTCGCGTGTCAATGTATCTGGCAATGAGAAACCTCTGTTGTTGCCCGATTTTTTCTCCCAGAAATTTTTCGTGAGACCAACAACAAACACATGTTCAAACTCGTGTCCCTTGGCGCTGAATGCGGTGTAAAAACGAACGCCGTTTTCTTGCTTCACAACCTTCTGTATCGAAATCGCAATGCCCTCCTTCTCCATTTTCTCAATCATCTCCAGCAGCATCCGAATTGACAAACGCGGTCTTTTATCGCATTCATCTTTGACGAAATCAAAAAATGTATGCACTACCTGCATGTCCCAAACCTGATTGTTGCCTTTCAGCAAATGCCCAATAATGCCGGAGTCATACAAAATGTTTTCCATCAGCATCGGCAAGGTCAGCGAGCTCATCTCGCCAATCCATTTCTCCAGACATTGACCAAGCTTATATAATGGCTTCGGATTGATTAACCCAAACGTTTCCAGCAGCAAGGTATCCTGCAACAGATATCGCCAGTATTTGTGCTTGCGTTCTTTTTCCTGCAGATAAAGACTTAGCGTGGCAATATCTAATGTGCTCACCTGAAAGAACGGTGCATGCAACAACTGAAACAAAAGCTCTTCACCACTGAATGCCTGCTGATGCTCCTGATACAGGTATTCAAAAATGTTAAGTATTTGCCGGATGATTGGAAGGTCTAAAACATTCACGGGTTTCTTTACCCAATATGGAATGCTTTTCTTTTCCAGCATCGCAATGATATTCGCAGCCTGCTTGTGCTGCGCATAAAGAATGGCCACGTGCTGTAACGGCACACCCGTTTGCTGCAGTATTTCTATCTGTGAAACGATATCGGCTTCTTCATGCAAAACATTGAAGTAAGAGGCTACTACTGGCGCAGGAATAATTGATTCCTCACGAAAGCGATCGTTTGCTGCAACGATATTTTTGTCCAGATTTAATGCGTCCAGCTGGTAGATCAACCGTTGCTGATTGCTGGATATTGTAGCCGCAGAACGGTCCAGAATGGCTTGTGATGAACGGTAGTTCTCTTTCAGCACAATCACCTCAATAGTCTTCTGATAACGCTCGTAAAAATCAATGATGTTCTGCAGCCGCGCACCCTGAAATTCAAAGATCGACTGATCATCATCGCCTACAATAAAAATGTTCGGATCTTCCCAATAATCGGAAAGCAATGTCAGCAGTTCATTCTGCGCACCACTTGTATCCTGAAATTCGTCCACCAGCAAAAATTGGAATTTCTCCTGGTTCATCAGCAAAAACTCCGGATGCTCCTTAAATGCTTTGATTACCCAAAGAATCATATCGCTGAAATCATAGCGCCCCATTTCCTGCATACGCGCCTGATACTCGGGTAAGAGCAAAGCCGCAGCGCGTGTACGTTCCATACGTTCCGCCTCCTTACGGATATCTTCCGTTTTGGGATCACCGGCTTTAATATTTTTCTTGCTGTTTGCTTTTTTGTAAATGTATTTTTCGCGCTCTGGAAGCGATTCAAGATAGATGTCAATCGCGCCGCTTACATATGGCGCACTCCAGTCTTCTGATTTCATCAGATCAAAGAGGGCGCGCAAATTTTTGGCGTCATAATAGATATCACCTTTCAGACGACGCAAGGCATGTCCTTCCGGTAATGTTTCGATGATATTGTACAATAGATCCATCCGCTCCAGATCCGATATCGGCATCAGTTCACGTAACCCGAAATACTCCGGATTGTTCTGGATCACATTGTTACAAAAGGCATGGAAGGTATAAATATGCACTCGATGTGCATCTTCACCGATAATCTGCAGCAAACGACGACGCATGGCCACTGTCGCTTCATCTGTAAAGGTGAGACAAAGTATTTCGTAAGGTTTTACTTGTGTTTCACTTCGAAGCAGATTGGCAATACGCATCGCCAATACTTCTGTTTTGCCCGTTCCGGGACCCGCAATCACCATCACTGGACCGTAAATCGTATCTACAGCCCGCTTTTGTTGCGCATTTAGCTTATTATATCTCTTTAAAAATGGTTGCTCCGTCTGACTCATATACTCCTTTAATTTACAGAAAATATCCCTTTTTCCGGCTTTCGTCCGTTTGTATTCACCTGCAAATTGGAGCTGTTTACCGAAAACTCCAAGCTCTTCACCGAAACCCCATCGTGACAGCATTTTATAAATCTCAGATTTGTGCTGTAATCTTAAAATAACACGCCATGTACGCTACTGCTCCTCTTATAGATGTTTACGACCACAGCTATCTGAACCGCCAGATCAACACTGTGGTGAATGATCATACCGGCCGCACTTACCCGCTGCTGAAGGACATTCCGGTATTGCTTCATGACCGTTATATGCGAGGTAACAACGAAAAATATTCCCGTCTGTATAACTGGATCGGTGGCAGTTATGACTTCGCTGAAAAAGTGATCAGCAAAGTTATGTATGGCAATCAGATTGCCGAAACGCGCCGCGAGATTATGTCTCGCACGCAAATCAAAAATGGCGACCGCATCCTGTACGTTTCAATTGGCACTGGCATGGGCTTGAACTACTTGCCTTCTGACGTGGATGTTTCTACCCTGGAAATCACAGGTGTAGATATTTCTATCGGCATGCTGCAAAAATGTAGCAAGAACATGAAAAAATGGGGTATCGATGCAGAACTGATCAACTGTTGCGCAGAGGCTCTTCCTTTTGAAGACAACTATTTTGACGCAGTCTTTCACGTGGGTGGCATTAATTTCTTTACTGATAAACAGGCCGCTATCGATGAAATGGTACGTGTAGCCAAGAAAGGCGCTCACATCATGATCTCCGACGAAACGGAAAGCATAGTAAAGGATACCGATCGCAAAGAAGCGGTAAGACCGCCACTGGCTATGATCCCGTTTGAAATGAAAAATGTGGCACTGGAAACATTCTGGAAAGGACGTTTTTACTGTATTACGTTTCAGAAACCGGAACCCCAACATTTAACAGTTTTTCATTAACGGTTGTGAGGACCTGTACTATCTTTAGGCCTATGAAAAAGCTTGCACTGTTTTTAAGTATTATTTTAATAGGTCTCAGTCAGATGACTGTAGCGCAAAAAAACAAAACGCAGACTCCGCCACAGGAAAAGAAAAGAGATTCGCTGCCATGTGAAAAGTTCCCGAAACTTCCGGCATTTAATCTGCTGGCTATGGACAGCAGCACAATCTTCAATACATACAATATCCCCGAAGGAAAACCGACCGTATTAATGTTTTACAGCCCTGATTGCGACCATTGTCAACATCTGGCGCAACAGATCATGGACCACATGGATTCATTGAAAAATGCGGAATTTTATTTGCTTACGCCGATGACCATCGCAGCTACTAAAGAGTTCGATGCGAAATACCATGTAAGCGATTTCAAAAACATGCATCTCTACAAGGATTATGAATTCTTTTTCCCGCATTTCTATGGCGCCAATTACGTCCCTTATCTCGCGGTGTATGACAAACATAAGATGCTCGTAAAAGTTTACGAAGGTGGCTCCAATATGAGTGTACTGATCAAAGCAGTGAATCAAGCTTCTGAGCGCTGATGCCGATTCGTGAATTGTGAGTTGTCAGCTGTGAGTGGCCCATTTTCCGCGATATCCCTCTTTCATCGGGATGAAAGCGCGAGCATCAAGTTTAATTACTACAACACCTCAGCATAAATAGAAACAGGCTGTCTCAATGAGACAGCCTGTTTTAATTACTCGTGTTTGTCACATCGACGGCAGGAGATGTCCCCCGCAATGTGGACCTAATGTTTTTTCAGTTGAGCGAAGTCTTCCCACTTCGTTCCACCGGACGCCGTCTCATGACCGCTGTGTTTTGCGTCCACCACGACGAAGTCGGGAGACTCCGCTGAACATGCGCAGCATTGACCAATTGCAGATTTGACGTTTGACTTTTCACGTTTGACCTACTCACTACTCGCGCCAAAAATCACCGATCAAAAAATCAGACATCAGCGATAAAAAGAGAAAAGCTGCCACTTGGCAGCTTTTCTCTTTTTATCTTTTAAGCAGTTTCTTCGTCGTTATTCTTTTGTTCTTCTTTTGCGTGGTGATCATCTTTCGGTGCGTTGTGCGCCGCTTTAGTCTCTAATTCGTTTAGCTGTGTCTTTACTTCGTCTATTTTTTCCTGCTTGTGTTTTACCTTATGTTCACCTTGCGCAATCAGCTTTTGCAGATGCTGACGGAGTTCTTCTTCTTTCGGACCTGTGGTGATATTATTCAATCCATCTTTAAAATCCTCCAGTTTACCCAGCTCTTCTTCCAGCTCTTCTTCCAGTTTTACGAGGAAGTTTTTCGTTTGCTGTGTTCGGCTCACCAATTGCTTTTCTGCTTGTGATTTGCGGCGTTCACGATCAGCATCTTTACGGTTGAAGAAATAAGTGCGTGCTGCAATAAATTCCTCCCAGATACGATCACTATGCTCGCGCGGCACCGGACCAATTTTTTTCCACTCTGTCATCAGCTCGTTCAGCTCTTCCGTTGACTCACGCCAATGTGTAGAATTCTTGAGTGATTCAGCACGTTTCAGCAAAGCCATTTTCTGAGCAAGGTTATCTTCAAGCGATACACGGAATGCTTCGAAATGGTGGCGTTTTGCCTGGAAGAAATGTTCTTTGGCAGCGTTCAGACGGTTCCAAAGTTCATCCGCTTTTTCGGCCGGCACACGACCTGTATTTTTCCACTCTTCCATCAGATCAGCATAAGCTTGTGAAGTACCAGTCCAATCAGTACTTTCCTTCATGCCTTCTGCTTTATCGATAAGAGCAAGTTTGATTGAATAGTTTGCTTCCTGTTCTTGCTGAATAGATTCGAAATGCAATTTCTTACGATCGTAGAACGCGTTTTTTGCAGCGATAAAACGATTCCAGAGCTCTTCATTTTTTTCCGGCAACGTGCGACCAATGCTTTTCCATTGTTCCATCAGTTGTTTGAAGAGTTCCGTTGTTTCTTTCCATTCTTCAGAAGCCGCGTTGTTCTCTGCTTTTTCCACCAGTTCCATTTTCAGGTCCAGATTTTGGAGCATTTCCTTTTCCTGTCCTTCCTGATGCTGGCGTTTGCGTTCGAAGAACGTATTTCTTGCAGCTTCCAGACGATTCCACAATTCATCGTTGCGTTGTTTGTCTACAAAACCAATGTGCTTCCATTGATCTGCCAAGTCGCGCAGCGCTTGTGTTGTTTCTTTCCACTGATCATTTTGAACGATTGCCTCTGCCTGCTGTACCAGCGCCAGTTTTGCGGCATGATTCTCCTCAACCAGTTTGTTGACAACCGTTTCAAAGTCATCAAGCGAAACCATCAGACTGTTGAAGTCGCCTAATGCGTGGCTGTGTAAAAGATACTCGCGTGTACGGGCCAGTTTGCCCATCAGCTTCAGCTTTTCTTCGCTGGCATCCCATTCGGCACGCAGTTCTTTTACTTTAGCCTCTACTTCCGAAAATTTCTCGATCAGCGCCTTTGCAGTCGCTTCCGCATTTTCGGGAGTCAACGTTGTAATAATTCGCTCCGGAAGAGTTGTGGTGGCCTTCAATACGAGTTCACCATTTTCGCGGAGCTGGAAAAATTCTTTACCATTAAAAACGACGCCTTCCCACCAGCTTTGCAGTTGGTTGGTAGTTGCATTGGCTTCTTGAGTCATAATCGCTTCCATTTTTGGATAAGTAACAGTGAATGTGTCTTGTTCTTTCTGCAATATAGTCTTAATATCTATATTTTTAACGTTATCCTCTAATTAATGTGCACCGAAAACCTTTTGTAACAAATCTGTAACGCGGGCTGCTGGATTGGTTCGGATTTTGTTCTCCTCATCTGCAATATTCACAAACAAACCATTGAGTGCCCGTTCTGTTACATATGAAGTCAAATCAGGATTAATTTTATTCATAGTTGTCGGAAGCTTATTGTAAACATTAAAAACATTGCTCCAATAAGCAGTTGCTCCGGTTTTACCCAGAGAAGAGGAAATTACAGGCTGAAACGCAGATGTGAGCGACGCAGTTGTCTTGTCTTTCAGATACTTCGTTGCGGCGCCGTTTCCACCCTGTAAAATAGTCATTCCGTCCTGGATCGACATCGTACTTATTGCATTCACAAAAATCGGAACGGCCTTGCCCGCCGCATCCTCTGCAGCGCGGTTCATGGAAAGAATTGCCTTATCAACAATGCTCCCCATACCAATCTGACGCAATGTATTTTCTACTTTCTGCGCTTCTGGTGGCATCAGTACTTTGATCAATGAATTCCCAAAGAAACCATTTACAGCAGACAAACGACCTGATGCGTTTTGTGCCCCGATTTGCAACGCCTGACGCAATGCACCAACGACGTCTGTATTACTGAGGTTATTAAGATTAAGTCCGCCACCGGAATTAGTAGTGCCAGTACTGCTACTGGAACTGCCTTTTGTTGCGGAATTCAGTACCTGATTTGCCTGATTCAGCAGATCATTAAAACTTTGTGCCTTTGCCTGGTTTACCGCTGCAAAAGAGGCCAGTATTGCGGCATTTAAAAATATCTTCTTCATTTAAGGTTGTTTCAAATTATACTATCAAAAAGCCGGCCAAATTAAAATCCACCCTGACTATCACTGTCATCGCTTTTCAGGTTATCGCGTTCTTTCACCTGCGGTTGATTATTCTGTTTACGGCGTGGCGCAGCTTTGGTATCCTTACCAAATCGGTAGGTAAAGGTAAGATTGCCAATACGTGTTTCGCGATCGCGGTAAATGCTTTGGTAATACGTTGCGAGATCGTAAACGGTCGTGTATTTGCGGGTATTGAAGATATCGGAGACGTTAGCTACGATATTCGCTTTACCACCCCAGAGATTTTTGCGAATTGCAACGTCTACCCACCATGCATCTTCGAGATGTCCCTGTCCGGAAACTTTCGGTGACTCATAATTTCCATTCAACTGGATAGAAAAGCCTTTCGGTAAACGGATGTTTGTATTCGCTTTTCCTAACCAGCTAAAACCACTGTTGTCTAACGAAGGATCTACGTTGTCACCCATGATTTTATTCTGGAAGAAATTGAAGTTTAAAGTCGCATCCCAGATCGGCATGATCTGCGCTTTACCAGTCAGCTCCAAACCGTAAGTAACGCCACTGTTCAGATTTTGAGGCTGCACATAAGTGATGTTTGTTGTTTCGTCGTAGTAACGATATTGTGCAATCAGATTCTGTGTATATTGATAATACAAGCTCGCAATGAAATTGTGTCCCTTCTTGAAAAGCTTGTTATAGCTCAGTTCTGTATTGTTGATAAATTCTGGCTTCAGATCAGGATTACCAGAGCTTACTTCCTGCGGGTTAGACAGATCAAGGTATGGCATCAACTGACGAAAATCAGGGCGATTGATACGACGTGTAAAACTCAGATAAACGCTTTGGTCTTGTGGTAATTTATAGGACACAAACGCGGAAGGAAAGAGGTTCGGAAATTTATTGGTATACGTCTTTCCGTTTGCCTGTGTAGTTGTCCCTTCGTATTCCGCATCTTCAAAACGCAGGCCAGCCTGATAATTGAATTTACCAAACTGATCGCTGAAGTTTGCATAAGCAGCATAGTTCTTTTGCGTGTAACGGTACCCGTTCAACAAAACACTGTCAACCGCTACATCTCCGGCCGGATTTGTAATCGTTGGATTATTGCTGCTTTCAAACGAAAATAATTGTGTTTTTACACCAACATCAAACTTGCCATTCTTCGTCAGCAACGGTGTTGTAAAATCAACTTGTCCGCTGAAACTGGCGTTAGAGCCAGAGCTTGGGGAATTCTGATAATACTGTCCTGAAATTGGATTTTCCGCATGATCAAACGTATCGGTAAGATAAGTCTGTTTCATTGTCATCCAGCTTTTGGAATAGGTTGCATTGGCCGTTAATTCGCGCTTTTCTTTGTGGAATTTATGTTTGTAATCCAATGATGAAGAAAGGGAAAACGGTCCACCTTCGCGGTCTGTATAGCGATTCTGCTGCATGTACATATTGCCTGCGTCAAACAGTTGATAATACGCCGGTCCGTCACCACCAAAATGCATCTTGTTGATGTTCTCCGTCAGTGTAAAGGAGTTATTATTATCGAGTGTATAATCTGCGCCTATCGTATTGAAAAAGCCATCAAACTTGCGGTGATTGTTTTCATAACTGTAAGATGAAGTATCATTCATCTTCTGGTCCAATCGGCTTGTAGTGCGGTTATAGTTACTGTTGAGACGGAAACTGCTGTTGGCAAAGAAATTCCACTTTTTGTTTCTCAAGTTCAGGTTCAGGCTACCATTGTACTTGTCACGCGTACCAGCACCAAGGGAAGCCACGCCATTAAAGCCAAATTTGTTGTCTTTCTTCGTAATGATATTGATGATACCAGTCATACCCTGCGCATCATATTTCGCAGAAGGGTTCGTAATAACTTCTACACTTGAAATACTAGAGGCCGGCATACTCTGCAATGCAGAAGCCGCGTCGCCGCCCAGCAAGGTTGCGGGTTTACCATCGATCAGAATCGTTACATCACCTTTACCGCGCAGACTTACATTACCGTCGACGTCTACTGAAACAGAAGGCACGTTCTGCAACACATCAGATGCACTACCGCCGGCAGTTGTAATATTTTTTTCTACGTTGAATGTTTTCTTATCAATGCCCATTTCCATAATTGGCTTTTCGGCAGTGATATTTACCTCTTTCAATTGGGTGGCTGAAGCACCAAGCTGTACTTTACCGAGATCTTTTTCCGGGTTGTCAGGGGTCATTACGACTTCAACAAATTTTTGCTGAAAACCGATGGCGCTGATGCGGAGATGGAATTTACCCACGCCGGTAGGCTCAATTGTGAAGGAACCATTGTCTTTCGTCAGATCGCCATTTACCACCGAAGAATCGGCGCGTAATAATGTAATAGTTGCATAAGCAACTGGCTGCCCCTTTGAATCAACAAGCCGTCCGAATAATTTTCCGGTCTGTTGTGCTGCTGCCGCTCTTCCACCCTGCGAGCCCGGCGTTTGTGCCAATGCTGGAGCAGAAATACAGGCAATTGCGGTAAGGGAAAGGAGCGTAATAAAACGTTTCATCTAAGTTTGTTTGGAGTGCGTCCATAGCGGCAAAACATGCTATTAATTATAATGTTCGTAAAATATTTACGTACGCTAAGGACAGGCAAAATTGACGGAAATAAGCGATAAAGGATTAAAGCTGAATAAATAAAAAATTGTTAAATAAAAAGCCGCAAAATGCGGCTTTTATATATAATCATTGTATTGACAATACGTTATTGATTTTCTTCAATGGGAAGTTTTTCGTCCCAACCAAGCCGTTGTTCGATAAGATAATTATTGCGATCGGCTGCGCTACGAGAAACCAATTCGGCAATAAAACCGGTAAGGAAAAACTGCGTACCGATGATCATTGTGGTCAACGCCAGGTAAAATGCTGGTTTATTACTAAGGTTTCCTTCGAAGAATAATTTTTCAACGACCAGCCAGATGGTAATAAAGAAACCAGCCAGAAAAGCCACTGTTCCCCAAAGACCGAAGAAGTGCATTGGTTTTTTGCCGAAACGGGAAATAAACTGAATAGACAACAGATCCAAAAATCCATTGATAAAACGTTCCCAGCCAAATTTTGAGGTACCGTATTTGCGCGGTCTGTGTACAACTACTTTTTCACCGATCTTCCGGAACCCGGCCCATTGCGCCAGCACTGGAATAAAACGGTGCATTTCGCCATACACTTCTATACTCTTTACAACCTTTCTTTTGTACGATTTCAGACCGCAGTTCATATCGTGCAGCTTAATGCCCGAAACCCAGCGGTTGACGCCGTTATAAAGTTTGGAAGGAAGATTTTTAGTTACTGCATTATCATAACGGACTTTTTTCCAGCCACTTACCAGATCAAAACCATCAACGGTGATCATCCGGTAGAGCTCCGGAATTTCATCCGGGCTATCCTGAAGATCAGCATCCATTGTGATGATGACGTTGCCGACTGCAGCTTTGAAACCTTCATTTAAAGCCGCACTTTTACCATAATTACGCTGAAAACGAATACCGCGTACCTGATCATACTGAGCAGAAAGCTTTTCAACCACGTGCCAGCTATCATCGGTACTGCCGTCATCGACCATGATTACTTCATATGAATAACCATGCTCGTTACATACACGTTCAATCCAGTCCACAAGTTCCGGCAGCGATTCTTCTTCATTAAAAAGCGGTACGACGATAGAAATGTCTAACATTGGATGCAAAATACGGGAAAATAGAAATTACAGATTAGGCATTACCGGCGGAGCGCCTTTCTTTTTAGCAACGGCAGCGCCGATTGCGGAAAATATGGCCCCGGCTATCATCGTCATAAAAACAATCCCTGCCACCATAAATACTTTAAAGTATTTATGCGTCATATCAATTCCCTGCTGGATTTGCTCTTCTGTCATCCCCTTTTCGGTCATTTTTTCACGCGCAATCTCCAGTCCTTTCTCCTGCATTTCCGGGAAAATCATATTCGACAGGAAACCCCAAACTAATAATATAAGCGTAATAATGGCGCTTGCTTTAAGGCAGCTTGCGAACACTTGTCCGAATGTAACGTAGCCATCATTCATTTTTGAAAAAGCCACTGCGTTGAGAATGATGCCAACCAACATCACGCCGTACTGGATATTGCCCATTCCCGGTTTAAACGCCAGCCCTGCAACGTATAAAATTACATTGATAACAATCATGGCAAGCGCGATCACCAGCCCATAGGTCATGTGAAGATTCTTACTGTTTTTCATATTGATTCAGATTGCATTTATTGTGATTAATGATGCCGTAAATATTCCCTGTCAGCTTATCACCAAAAGGATTATTATTAGACAAAGACTTCCAGTTATCTTTCTTCAGGTGGGTTTCTTCTTCCGGGCTAAATATAGTAATTTCTATATTTTTCCCCTTGTTAATTTGAGCGTTATCAAAACCGAAGACTTTTCTCGGTGCTGCGCCAAATGCATCAACAATTCTTTCCAGTGAAACTTCATTTTTGAGCGCTTCCCAAACGATGTTGAACGCTATTTGCTGAATGTTCATACCATCGGAAGCGTATTCAAATTCTTTTGCCTTGGCATCCCATTCCTGTGGCCGGTGATGACTCGCAATAACGTCGATCGTGCCGTCTTTAAGACCTGCGATCAATGCTTGCCTGTCGGCCTCGCTGCGCAATGGCGGATTCACTTTATACAGACTGCTGTAACCACGGAGTGATTCATCGGTCAGGGCCAGATGATAGGGCGTTACCGAACAAGTCACTTGTAAACCTTCCGCTTTCGCTCTGCGAATCATATCAACAGAAGCGGCAGACGAAATACCGGTAATATGCAGTTTTGAATTAGTGTAACGCAACAGTTCAATATCGCGGTGTACCATGATCGTTTCTGCAAGATCAGGCATTCCGGCCATACCAATTTGTGTAGAAACCGGACCTTCATGCATCAGTCCGCCAGCGGAAAGACTCGCGTCAACCGGCACCTGAATTAAGGTTCCGTCAAAAGCTTTTACATATTCGAGTGCTTTCAGGAAAAGACCGGCATTTTGAACTGGCTTCCAGCCGTCAGAAAACGCAACTGCGCCATGACGTTGCATATCCATCATTTCAGCCAGCTGTTTACCTTCTGCTTCTTTAGAAACCGCACCGATCGGATGCAGCTGCGCCGCATGACCATTGGCTTTACTAACCAGATATTGTACGGTTGACTTATCGCTGATAGCAGGATTGGTGTTTGGTGTCACGAGCACATGCGTAAAACCGCCCGCTGCCGCGCTATCCAAACCACTGATGATCGTCTCCTTATGCTCATATCCTGGCTCGCGGTAATCTGCAAAAATATCTACCCAACCCGGACTTACGCAAATACCTTTTCCTTCCACGACCTTCTCCGCTTCTACATCAAGCGAAGCAGCGATTTCAGTAATAACACCATCTTCTATGAGGATATCTACGATTTGATTATTATAATCGGACTGAGCATCGAGTACTCTTGCCTGACGGATGATTATGCGCATATAAAAAAACTATTGAGCAGCAATGTCTGATTTTCGGAAACTGCCGGCCAGAACCAAGGTTTCAGCCACCAGCACAAACAGGGCCAAAATTACACAAACTTTCCAAAGCGGAAAGCTGCGCCATCCGTTATCTGCTGTAAAACTGCCCGTGTCTCCAACTTCCTGCCATTTTATGTTATCACCCTTCCATTGATTTTTTAATGCGGCCAACGTCCAGACTTCCAGGTTTGATTCTTCACGATCGCCATTTAGCGCGATCCATACCGGATCGGTTCCTTGTGCTACCAGCTTGTAGAACCCGGGCTGAGACAATACCTGGTCAACAAAAACATCCAGTCCTGCACCATTTGGGCGCTGCGGCGGAATTAAATCAAGCCCGTCGCCCTGAATATGCACCATATTACGTTCGTCAGCATTATTGAGCGGCAACCAGGCCGGTTGTTGTGCGCCAACAGAGATTGCATAAATATCACTTCCTTTCGATTGTGCAGCCATCTGATAAAGGAATGGCACAAAGAAATAGCTCCCCTGAAAATTGCCGGAAACCTGATCTATCGCGCTAGCGCAGATGTATAATGCACCCTTGTATGGATGATAACCTGCCAGAAAAGGATCACCATTACGGAAACTCAAAACAGATTGCTGATTGGCGTTGAGCCCCGCGTGAACGATGTAATGCCAGTTGGCTACCGGCAATTGTACGTTCTCCGGAATTCTTTCAAAAAGATCCTTTACAAGATCATTGCCCTGCTGCAAACCTGCTACAGTTTGTGTTGCAGTATCAACGCCAGCGATACGGATATCACCGAGTATTTGCAAACCTTCATTCAATGCATCGAAATTGCCTGTTTTCGCTGGAAAAATGCAAATGCTCTGGCCTTTTTGTAAAGCAGCAGAAAGATTTTTCGCCAGACCTGCATCCAAACGCGTAATGCCATTCAGGATAACCAGATTGTAATCTTTGAAATCCGTTGGCGCCGCAGAAATATCGGATTGCGTCAAACGAAAACCGTTGTAGGCGCGGAACGCGGCTTGTATATAAGGATTGACCTGTGATTCATTCAGTACCAAAACCGAAAGACCGGGTGCGCTTCTCGCGGTAATGCGGAATGTATCATCAAAACGAACGGAAGCGTCGTTGATCGTGAGCGCAATCTTTTGCCAGCTCGCATCATTTGGTTGAAAAGAAACCGTATCTATTGATTCTTTTTGCTCATCGAAACCTAGCGAAGCAGCGCTTTTTACCTGCCCGTTTACTGTCAATTGCAGAATCGGCGATTCTTTCGGAAGTGTTCCTATCGCTTTGGTCCGAACCACAATCTGATTATTCTGACCTGCTAATAAAACCGGTGACAGCAAATAAGCCGTGTCGATATAAATATTTTGTGCCGCATCGACCTGAACCGGGATACCATGAAATTGAATATTGCGCAGCAATGACTGATCTGGCGTTGCCGAAAATGCTGTTTGCTGAAAATCGGAATAATAATACAGATCTGCAGCAGATTGGCTTTCGCTCTGCATCAGGCTCTGTACAGAAGTCAGAATTTTAGCAGATGGCATCGATGCTGATGTACCGCTCATATCCCTGATTGCCATAAGTGTTTTATCCGCCTGCATTGGCTGATAACTGGCAGGTTTGTCGTTAGAAAGCAGCAGAAACTTACTTCCCGGGCGCGCATTTCTGATTTGGCGTTGCGCGGCCTCCTTGGCGATATCCAACAAGCTTCTGGCTCCTTTTTTAAGCGCCATACTGTTGGAGTTATCAATGTAAATAACCTGTAGTCTATCCGTTTTTTCTACAGCGGTATTTTTATTGAGAAACGGCTGCGCGAATGCCAATATTAAACTGGCGAGAAATAAAAGTCGCAAAGCAAGTAGCCATTTGTAACGTATCTGACTCTGTTTGCGCGAATTGAGCTGAATATCTTTTAAAAAGCGGGTATGCGGAAAAAGTACCGTTTTATAGCGCCGGAGGTTAAACAGGTGTATGATCACCGGTATCGCCAGCGACAAACCCGCAACAAGAAATAAAGGATACAGAAAGCTCACCTAACAAATATAAGTGAATACTTGATTGGTTTATAAGCAACTGGAATTTGAACGACAGACAACAGAATTTTCGATGATATCACAACTATTTACACCCCTATAACAATGCAAATGACCGTTGAATGGCCCAAACCCGTAAATTTGCGTCGTGCGTTTAGTAAAAGATATCATTTCCATTCATACCAATACCCCGCTCGACCGGTTTCTCGGCCAGCAGGCGCAGGTTTTGAACCGCGAAGAGATTCGCGTGAGCCATTCGGTACATGTGGATTATCTGGATATCGCTTTTACGGAAACTACGCTACCGGAAGAACATGCCTGTCTTTATCTTTTCCCGATAGACGACAATCAATTCTGCCTTCAACTGCTTTATCTGCAGCATGATGAAAGCAAAGCATATACTGCGCACGTTTCCTGGATTCAGTTTTTACCTGCATTTTTCGATCAGTATCCGGCTGAAAGCCTGATGGCAAATTCACCGTTCCGTTTCGATCAAACGACGGAGCAGCAGTTTACTATTTGTGCACAGACACGCTCTTTACTGACGCAACTGCAACAAGCCACTGGCCTTACTGATTTCCTGCAATCACTGCAACAGACAGAACTGTCGCTGCATTTGCTGCGTCGTTCGCTGGAAAGCATTGCCGTTCCATTTACAGTTTGTCAGGTTCCGGCTTGTCGTTTCCTCGCTTATGAAACAGAACGTGACAAAATCGGCGAAGCGAAAATGATTCTCGATACACGTTTTGATCAGCCGATCACGATTAAGGAACTTTCCCGCAAAGTGGCCATGAATGAATGTTATCTGAAGAAAGGCTTTAAAGCGTTAACGGGTAAAACGATTCATGAATACCAGCAAGAGCTACGTATTTCAAAAGCTAAAGAATTGCTGAAAGGCCAGGAGCATTCTGTTTCCGACGTAGCAAACTTATTAGGCTTTAGCAGTATCTCCCACTTCAGTACTGCATTTAAGAAAGCAACGGGGTTGAAGCCTTGTGAATTGCTGGCGTAAACGTCTAATGCCGGCACATTTTCACCTGAACTTATTTTATTAAAAACGCGAAATCGGATTGCGACGTCCTCGTACCTCGTCCTCGCAACAACCCCTAGGGGGTTTCAAACGCGAGCGAGTACTCACAGCTGACAACTCACTTATCATACTGAGCGGAGTTGAAGTCCGCAAAAATTAACCTTCAGAGATTCAATGCGTTTCCGCGATGGTTTTCAGTGTTTGTAAAATCGGATTTTCCTCGCCTTGATCAGCTTCCTGTACCGCATTCGGACGATTGTCTTCCTGAATAATCTCAAGCTTGGTCTGATTATTTTCAGGCGTTAAAACATAATGCATCACGAAGTAATTTTCCGGCTTGTCTTCGAGATCAGGACGTGGGGCAAACAAAGAATATTTGATTAGTTCATGGTTGCGTACTTCCAGAATTTTGCCCCATTGTTCGTACACGTTTCCCTCCCATTCCGTACGAAAGCGAATCTCACTTCCGGCATTCCAATCGGTGATTACATCGCTACCATACTGCCACTGCTTTACAAGCTCAGGTTGCGTGAGTGTGTTCCAGACTTTATCTGCGGGTGCATTAATTGTGATGCGGGAAATATTGCGTGCCACAGTGATTAAGATTTTGGTGTTTCAAGTTAAAGAAAGCTACTTAATATATTTACCGATGAAAGGCATTTTCTTCATTTCTTCTTTCTCAACACGGAGCACCAGCAGCAGGAATAAGCCCATTAAAACAATACCTGAGGTCAGGCGCAATGCAAATGAATGTGTGAAATGACTAACGCCTCTCTGTACTGCAAACAACAATAGCATCACTACCATATAACTGAGTATTTTCTTAGTAGCATACGGCACAAAAAAGTATTTCTGTCCCCAGAAATAAGACATAATCATCATTGCGAAATAACAGATACACGTGGCCCATGCGCAGGCATACATGCCATAAGTCGGTACAAAGGCAAAGTTGATGGCAAACGTAATTGCCGCGCCAATCAGCGTAATGTACATGCCCTTGCGCATGTTGTCTGTGATCTTATACCAAACGGAAAGATTGTAGTAAATACCAAGGCAGACATTCGCAAACAACAGGATGGGCACTACACCTAATCCACTGCGGTAAGCCGGGCCAACCATATATTTCCAGACATCGAGGAAAAGACCGGTAAATAAGAACGCGAGACAAACGGTTATTGCAAACCATTTCATCACACGGGCATATGTCTTTGGTGCGTTTTTATCAGCAGCCTGATTAAAGAAAAATGGCTCTGCACCCATTCTGAATGCCTGAATGAACAGCGTAATAAAGATGGCTATTTTATAGTTGGCATTGTAAATACCTACTTCTGACTTTGCAATATCAACTGTATGCGAATTAAGCTTCAGCAGCATAATCCTATCCACCGTTTCGTTAACCATGCCACCGAGTCCAACAATGATCATCGGTGATGCGTAATTCCAGAGTTTTAACCAGAGCTCTTTGTCTATCGGGAAGCGGAAATCTTTCCATTCATTAAACAGCAAAATAAACGTGACAGCCGACTGGGCTACGTTTGCAAGGACCAAAAGCCCGGCAGCACTATGGCTATTATACCAAATGGAATATGCCGCTTCGGGATGTGCTGCCGCATATTTCTGACTGAAATAGATAAAGAAAATAACGAAAGCCAGATTGACGAAAATGCTGACGAAACGGATTGCAGCATATTTTTTCGGTCGGCCTTGTTGTCGCAATCTTGCAAAAGGTATAGTAGAAAGTGCATCAAGCGCAATTACAATCACACACCAGGTGATATATTCCGGGTGAGCGTCCATGTCCACAAAATGAGCCATTGGCTTGCGCAATAAGACGCAAATAATACTCAATACAATTGTGCTCAACAATAAAGAACCAAAGGAAGTACGGAACAATTTTTCTTTGTCCTCGCCAGAAGATGCAAAGCGAAAAAACGCCGTTTCCATTCCATAAGTAAACAGGATATTAGCGAGTGAAATGCAGGAATACAACACCCCAAAATCACCGTAGGCTTCGCGCCCTGCCTGATTGCTGAGGAGATATGTAACGATAGGTGTTTGCAAATAGCCCAAAAATCTGGCCGCGATAGAACTTAATCCGTACCAGAGTGTTTGTCCTGCCAGGCTCTTTAATGATCCCAATGCTGTAGTTTATTATTGTTCGTTAAAAAAATGGTTAATCCAAAAATCAGACCATTACCCAATTATTGAATTAACCATTTGTACCAAGTCGAAGACCTGATTATATTTTACTCAATTATCCAAGTTTCTTTACCTTCCAGCAGTTTGTCGAGATTACCGAAACCTCTTACAGCCTGCGCTTCTTCTAACTGCAACGCCATTTCATCTTCGTACGTAGGACGCTCTGTTGCATAGAACACACCAAACGGACGCGGCAGGTGATTTTCTTCGCGCGGATCATCAAAGAAACGAACCAGCATTTGCGCTTTATAAAAATCATCTTCATCGTGGATCCAAAGGTCATCAGCGCTGAAACCATCAGCCAGATTTACCATTTGCGGTTTATAACCATCCAGACGAATACCTTTTTCTTTATTTGCGCCAAACAACAGTGGCTGACCTTGTTCCAGGAAAAGACCCTGATCCAGTTTTGTTCCTTTTTCGGTAAAAATCTCAAATGCACCATCGTTAAAGATGTTACAGTTTTGATAGATCTCCAGGAATGAAGCGCCATGATGTTTGTGTGCACGGGTCAGCATGTATTGCAGATGTTTTGGATCACGATCCATACTGCGACCAATAAAGGTTGCATCTGCCCCCATCGCCAATGCCAGCGGATTGAACGGATGATCCAGACTGCCCATTGGCGTACTCTTCGTTACCTTATTTGCTTCGGAAGTAGGAGAGTATTGACCTTTGGTCAGACCATAAATCTGATTGTTGAACAACAGCACATTCACGTCAAAATTGCGGCGCAACAGATGAATGGTATGGTTACCGCCGATACTCAGACTATCGCCGTCACCGGTTACAATCCAAACGCTCAGATCCGGGCGGGAAGCCTTGAGACCAGAAGCGATGGCAGTAGCACGTCCGTGAATGGAGTGCATACCAAAAGTATTCATATAGTACGGGAAGCGCGAGCTACAACCGATACCGGAAATGATTACAAAGTTTTCTTTAGGAATTCCCAGGGTAGGCATTACTTTCTGCACTTGCGCCAGGATAGAATAATCGCCACAACCCGGACACCAACGCACTTCCTGATCTGTTGCAAAATCTTTTGCTGTCAGCGCGGGTGTTTGTGGTACTGCTATGTCACTCATTTGTATCGTAAAATCAAAATAATTCAAAAATCAAGAAACCTTAATGTGTTTTCTAGACACCTAGGTTTCTATAGCGCAGCAAATTTACAGCATATTATGCTGGTTTCTGTATGTTTTAACAATACTTATATAATATTATCCATTAGCGAATAGAAGCGGTTTATGTACCGGGCGTTCTTAACTTTGTGCCTTCTCAATCAAACGCATGCAAGCTCATCCCATTGGTATTTTCGACTCAGGTTACGGCGGATTAACCGTTTTTCGGTCTATAAAGCAAAAATTACCTCAATATGATTACCTGTATTTGGGTGATAACGGCCGCGCCCCGTACGGAAATCGTTCGTTTGAAACGGTGTACCAATACACGTTGGAGTGCGTGAAATGGTTTTTCGAAAATGGATGCCCTTTAGTGATTATTGCCTGCAATACAGCATCGGCAAAAGCACTTCGTACCATTCAGCAAAATGACTTGCCAAAGCTTGCGCCAGACAATCGTGTTTTGGGAGTAATTCGCCCGACGGCAGAAGTGATTGGTCAATATACTGAAAACCGAAAAGTGGCTGTTTTGGGAACAAAAGGGACTGTTGCTTCTGATTCTTATCCGATTGAGATCCATAAATTTTTCCCGGACATTGAAATTTTCCAACAGGCCTGCCCGCTTTGGGTACCATTGATTGAGAACAATGAACACAATACGCCGGGCGCCGATTATTTCGTAGAGAAATACATGCAGCAATTGCTCGCACAAAATAATGAAGTGGATGCTGTTCTGCTTGCCTGCACACATTATCCGCTGATCGCCGATAAAATCAAAAAACATTTACCGGAAAATGTGTCTGTAATAGGCCAGGGTAGCATTGTAGCAGATAGTCTTACGGATTATCTGCATCGTCATCCGGAAATGGAACAACGGATCACCCGAAATGGCTCGATGCGTTTTTTCACTACAGATGACACGAATGATTTTGATAACCACGGTTCACTATTTTTTGGACAACCAGTACAATCGGAGCACCTGCATTTGCAATAATTTTGAGAATGGTCGATGCAATCGAAGGTTGCTCGCGGTGACACAACGGTGCAGATTACAAGCATTTGTCCCCATGAACAGAGTCGGAGTGTAAATACGCGATCGTGCGCATCTTTCATTTTCCTACCTTCAGCTTCCAAACATTCTTACCATGCAAAAAAGAATCAATATCTACAATGTGCTGCCGGAAGCATACAAACCAATGCTGGCACTCAGCAAACTGGTGCACGATTCTTCACTCGATAAAAAACTGCTCGAGCTCATTAAAATTCGTGCTTCGCAAATCAATGGCTGTGCTTATTGCCTGAATATGCATACACGCGATGCCCGTAAAATTGGTGAAACAGAACAACGCATTTTTCTGTTGAATGCATGGCGAGAAACCACGCTTTTCACAGATCAGGAACGTGCCGTACTTGCCTTTACAGAAGCAGTAACCAGTATTAGCAACCATCATGTACCAGACGATGTCTATGCAGAAATGGAAAAACATTTTACCGAACAGGAAATCGGCTATGTGCTTACAGCCATCGTCGTTATCAACGGATGGAATCGTTTTGCTATAGCGACCAACTTACCTCCTGAGCTATAGAATTTCGCAGTGCCGGTTTACGTTTTATCAGAATGCGATACCTTCACCGCGTTTTTTTAATAACTATCGGGAGAAAGCATGTTGGTAAAAGTTTTCGGAAGTGCGGTGTATGGCGTAGAGGCGATGACCATCACAATTGAAGTTGACGCGCAGAGCGGCAGTCAGACAGGTTATTTTATTGTAGGATTGCCAGACAATGCCGTTAAGGAAAGTCTGGAACGCATTATTGCTGCTATCAAAAATATCGGCTACGAACGGCCGCGCACCAAAGTATTGGTAAATATGGCTCCGGCGGATGTGCGCAAAGCTGGCTCTGCTTACGATCTTCCGATTGCGCTGGGTATGCTGGCGGTTTCTAAACAGATGAATGCAGATGCGCTGCAGGATTATATTATTATGGGCGAGTTGTCTTTGGATGGCTCTTTACAACCAATCAAAGGCGCTTTGCCCATTGCTATTCAGGCACGTGCAGAAAAATACAAAGGACTTATCCTGCCGGCACAAAATGCCCGCGAAGGCGCGCTGGTCAATAATCTTGACGTCTATGGCATTAATCATATCAGCGAAGTAGTTGATTTCTTCAATGGTAAAACAGAACTAAAACCTGTAATCGTAAATACAAGAGAAGAATTTTACGATGCACAACAACATTTTGATGTCGATTTTAATGATGTAAAAGGACAGGAGAACGTAAAACGAGCGCTGGAAATCGCAGCAGCTGGCGGTCACAATGCCATTTTGATCGGCCCTCCAGGTGCGGGGAAAACGATGCTGGCAAAGCGTTTGCCAACTGTTCTGCCGCCGATTACATTACAAGAGGCGCTGGAAACTACGAAGATTCACAGCGTAGCCGGAAAGCTTTCCAGCAATTCTTCACTCGTCGCTCATCGCCCGTTTCGTTCACCACATCACACAGTATCTGATGCCGCCCTTGTAGGCGGCGGCGGCATTCCGCAACCGGGAGAAATTTCTCTGGCACATAACGGGGTTTTGTTTTTGGATGAATTGCCGGAATTTAAACGTACTGCGTTAGAAGTGATGCGCCAGCCTATGGAAGAACGCCGCGTGACGATTTCGCGGGCTAAGGTAACCTTAGATTTTCCTGCAAGCTTCATGTTGATCGCATCCATGAATCCTTGCCCTTGCGGTTATTTCAACCATCCGGAAAAAGAGTGCACCTGTGCGCCTGTAATGGTGCAACGGTATCTAAATAAAATATCCGGGCCTTTATTGGATCGTATCGACTTACATGTAGAAGTGACACCGGTTTCCTTCAACGAACTTTCTTCACAGGCAACCAGCGAACCGAGCGAGAAAATCCGCGAACGCGTGATTGCTGCAAGGGATATTCAGGCAAAACGATTTGAAAATACACCAGGCATCTATTGTAATGCACAAATGAGCAGCCGTCAGCTGAAAGAGGTCTGTGTGATTAATCCGATCGGACAGAAACTTCTGAAAACTGCCATGGACCGTCTCAATCTTTCGGCCCGCGCTTATGACCGCATTCTGAAAGTATCCAGAACGATCGCCGATCTCACAGCGAGTGAAGAAATCCGCCCCGAACATCTGGCGGAAGCTATTCAATACCGAAGCCTCGATCGGGAAGGCTGGGCCGGGTAAATTAGCCAGAAAATTATCTTTCCGGGAAGGAGGCGCCGAAAATAAAAGGTTAATGTTATTTTTATGCCCTCTAAAACCGTTGCACGGTCCCTGAATCCCCGTGTAAATTCCTGTTTTTCAAAAAATGGACACAAAGAATAACGAGATAGCGCTTTCCATTGTAGTGCCGGTCTTCAATGAAGAACAAATCATTGAAGTGCTGGTAGATCGAATGGTGTCGGCCGCGGAAAGCATTACACCTGATTATGAGATCATTTTTGTCAACGACGGTAGTCGCGATACTTCGCTTCTGAAACTGAAAGAAGCCTGTGCGAAAAATCCGTCCAGACTTCATTACATCAGCTTCTCCAGAAACTTTGGACACCAGGTGGCCATCACCGCGGGCATGGATTTCGCTAAAGGTGATGCGGTCGTAACGATTGATGGCGATCTGCAAGATCCTCCGGAATTGATTAAAGACATGTATCAGGAATATCTCAACGGATATAAAGTGGTATATGCAAAACGGGAGAAAAGAAAAGGGGAAACCTTTTTCAAACTCCTTACGGCTAAAATGTTTTATCGTTTGCTGGCGAATATGGTTTCTTTTGAAATCCCGCTGGATGTAGGTGACTTCCGCCTTATCAGCCGCGATGTACTGGAATATCTGAAAAAGATGAAGGAGCCGGATAAATATCTGCGCGGACAGATTGCCTGGATGGGTTTCAAGAGCACTTATGTGATGTTTGAACGTGATGAACGCAAATTCGGAAAAACGAACTATCCGTTTAAAAAAATGTTGCGTCTTGCATTTAATGGCATTACTGCATTCTCCGATTCCCCGCTAAAACTTGCAACATCTATGGGGTTTGCGGTATGCTCCATTTCTTTTCTGATTGGCATGTACGCACTCTATGGTTATTTCTTCGGACACGATACCGTACCGGGATGGGCTTCTACGATTATCAGTATAACATTCCTGGGCGGCGTACAGTTGTTGTCGTTAGGCGTCATTGGTGAATACATCAGCAGAATCATCAACAACGTGCGTGACCGGCCGCTTTATATTATCGATCAATCGACCATTGATTCAGCAATAGAAAGACCTTAACCGATGTTGAAAGACTTATTCGAAAAAATACCAAAGCCCTTATTGGGCTTTCTTGCATTTTGTGCGATTGTAATAGTGCCCATATTCGCATACCTGGGAAAGTTGCCGCTACAACTCTGGGATGAATCCCGGCTTGCGGTCAGCGCTTACGAAATGGCTAAAACGGGCAACCTGCTCATTCCTACATGGAATAATGTTCCAGATATGTGGAGTACCAAACCTCCATTCTTGATCTGGCAACAAGCGCTGATGATAAAAATGCTGGGGCCGAGTGAGCTTGCTGTGCGACTGCCTTCGGCCATTGCTGCTTTTCTTACATGCTTTGTGCTTTATCGCATTTCTGTAAAAAAATTCAATAGTTATCTGCTCGGACTTATTATTGCTGCAGTGCTTGTGACCTCACATGGATATGTATCACTGCATGGCATTCGTACAGCCGATTATGATTCAATGCTGACGCTATTTACCACACTTTATTGCTTTTCTTTTTTCTTTTTTCTCGAAGAGGAAAAACCAAAACATCTGATGTTTTCATTTGTATTTATGACGCTGGCCGTATTGACCAAAGGCGTTGCAGGTATGATGGCGACACCAGCACTAGTACTCTATACGTTGCTTCGGAACAAGGTTTTATTCACGCTGAAGAAAAAGCATTTTTATTTCGGGCTGGGCATATTTCTTCTTTTCATTGGTGGTTATTATTTGCTGCGCGAACATTATAATCCCGGCTATCTGGCGGCTGTGCAAGAGAATGAACTAGGCGGACGCTTCATGAATACATTGGAACAACATTCCGGAGACGCCTGGTACTATTATGACCGGCTGTCGGGCTTTAAATTCAGCTACTGGATGGTTTTGATTCCTTGTGGTCTGGTTACTGCATACTTTCTGGAAGACAAACGGTTGAAAAGAATTGTGTTCTTCTCTGCCTTGGTGGCGCTTGGCTATTTTACCATCATCTCCACGGCCAAAACAAAACTCAATTGGTATGACCTTCCTTTGTACCCGTTTCTGGCGGTGATTGCAGGTGTATTCTTGTTTTCTATAGCAGCCACGCTACGCAAATTGCCGGCAGAAAAAATGATTACGGCGGTAAATGTCCTGCCATTTGCATTTGTGTTACTTGTTTTTTACAAGCCGTATAATGAAACCTATGTAACGGTTGCTTATCCGCCAAAAGGAATTGAGAAAGATGGTTACAGCATCAATCTCTATCTGAAAAAAATCATCAATCAAAATTCGCAGGAAGCTGCTCCTACAGACGGACAACTCGCGGTTTCCACGAATGTTTTCGGCAGCAATATCTTCTGGTATTTTAAACTGCTCAATAGAAAAACGGGCCAGAAACCTGAAAGTGTTGATATCCGCACCTTAAAACCAGGTCTGAAATTTATCACCAATGTGGAATCAGAAAAGAAATTTATCGCGGCTAATTATCCCAACAAAATCGTAGATCAGTGGGGTGATGTGAGCGTGTATCAGATTCAATAAATCGTGGCCTGGCCAATATCTGATGTCTGATTTTTTGTACGATCACATTTATGGATTTATCATAATAAAAATGCGTCCCGACAATATTGTCGGGACGCATTTTATTGGACGGTTACGATATCTAAGCACTCACAGCCGACTATTCACAACTCACAAAATCAGTACTCAGAAGATCCGCGGTCAGCGATTTAGAGCAGCTCTTTAATCGCTGTTACCAACTCTGTTCTGGTGATTGGTACACCCTTAATTTTATTATAGCCAACCGCGTCAATCAGGAATTGATCACGAATAATTTTGATCAATTGACCGTTGTTGATTTCCGGAATCAATACCTTTTTATAGCTTTTCAACATATCGCCGAGATTGCGCGGGAAAGGACGCATGTGGCGCAAATGCGCGTGTGCAACAGATTTACCTTCTGCCTGCAATTCTGCAACAGCGCTTTTAATAGCACCGTATGTAGAACCCCAGCCCAGCACCAGTACATCGCCTGTTTCAGGACCTGCATCAAGTGTTTGTAATGGAATATAATCAGCAATACGCGCTACCTTTTCTTCACGGGTTTTCACCATATGCTGGTGATTTTCCGGATCATAAGAAACATTACCTGTAATGTCTTCTTTTTCCAGACCACCGATGCGATGTTCTAAACCCGCTGTTCCCGGAACAGCCCAAGGGCGAACCAGTTTTTCATCACGTTTATACGGCATGAATTTCGGTTCGTCTTCGCCCAGTGCACGCTTAAAGGTTACATCAATCGGTGCAAGATCCGCGCTTTGCGGATAAGCCCAAGGTTCCGCACCATTTGCGATATAACCGTCACTCAGCAGGATAACCGGCGTCATGTGCTGCACCGCAATGCGTACCGCTTCATAAGCAGCATCAAAACAGTCGCTCGGCGTGCTCGCAGAAATTACTGGCATCGGACATTCGCCGTTGCGACCATAATATGCCTGCAGCAAATCGCTTTGCTCTGTTTTCGTTGGCAAACCAGTTGAAGGACCACCGCGTTGGATGTTTACAATCAACAAAGGAATTTCCAGCATTGCCGCCAGACCCATTGCTTCTGTTTTCAGTGCCATACCCGGACCAGAAGTGGTAGTAACACCAAGACTGCCGCCATAAGCAGCACCAATTGCAGCCGTAATACCGGCAATTTCATCTTCAGCCTGGAACGTACGGATACCAAAGTTTTTATAACGCGCCAGTTCATGCAGGATATCAGAAGCAGGCGTAATCGGATAAGTACCGAGGAACATCGGTAAACCAGATTTTTGTGCCGCAGCGATCAAACCATAAGACAATGCAGTGTTACCCGTGATACTCCGGTATTTGCCCGCAGGCAGTTTTGCTTTTTCTACTTTATAACGCGTCGTAAATGCTTCTACAGTATCACCATAGTTGAAACCGGCCTGAAGCGTGCGGATATTACTTTCCAGGATCTCCGGTTTCTTGGAGAATTTATCATGCAGGAAAGAGAAAGTGCTGGTCATGTCGCGATTGTAGAGCCAGTAAAGGAACCCTAACACAAACATGTTTTTTGCACGGTCTTTCTCTTTGGTACCAAGCGTAATATCTTTCAGCGCCTCGCGAGTGAGCTTGGTCACATCGATTTTGTGCAGCTCATAACCTTCGAGCGAACCATCTTCCAACGGATTGATACCATCCGGATAATTTGCCAGACGCAGATTTTTAGCATCAAAACCATCTGTATTGGCGATAATCATACCGCCCGGCTTCAATGATTTCAGATTTACTTTGAGCGCGGCCGCATTCATTGCGACTAATACGTCACAGTTATCACCAGGAGTGTAAATACGATTGCTCGAAAAATGCAGCTGATACCCACTTACGCCAGGCACAGTACCCTGTGGGGCGCGGATTTCGGCAGGGAAATCAGGGAAAGTAGAAAGGTCATTTCCAATCAGTGCAGTATTGTTGGTAAACTGGCTACCGGTAAGTTGCATACCATCACCACTATCTCCGGCAAATTTTATAACGACGTCTTCGACAACCTGTACAGGAACAGACATAGATTCAAAAAATTCAATAATAAAAAAATAACCCCAGGCGTTTTACCCTTCGGGCAGCGCAAAGTTAGTCATTTTGGGGCTGGCATAATCGATAAAAGTATATTAAAGTTGTAGGTTTTAGGTTATACGTTATTAGTTGTAGATTTTAGAATATATGTTTAAAGTTGTACGTAATAAATTATACGTAATAAGTTGTTTTTGGGGTCGCCGCAACTTAAAACGTAGAACGTACAACTTAGAACTTAATAGAACTTTTAATGTAGGTTTGCTGTTGAAGATTATTTGCATGCGTTTTTTCCGTTTTTTAATCATATTATTTTTTATAGCACTTCATCAGGTATCCATTGCACAAACCCTGCCTGATGGCGTAAAACAACCAAGAATATTAATCTTGCTTGATGGCTCATCAAGCATGGTACAACCGTGGAGCAAAGATGCTACCCGCTTTAAAACAGCAGGCCGCATTATCACTTCACTGATGGATAGCATTTATAGACTAAATGATCAGGTGGAATTTGCGTTGCGTGTATATGGTCATCAGTATCCCGTACAGGAAAATAACTGTTATGACACGAAGCAGGAGGTTATGTTTAGCAAAAACAACCTGACCCAAATGACCTTACGCCTTGCTGCCCTGCATCCTATGGGTGTCTCTCCGATTGCCTTCTCGCTGAAAGAAGCTGCAGAAATGGACCTTACCGATGAATTACACAACGCTTATAGTATTGTATTGATCACCGATGGCGGAGAAAGCTGTAATGGAAATATCTGTGATGTGGTAAAAACGCTTCTTGATAAAAAGATAGACTTTAAGCCTTACATCCTCAGCCTGGTAGATTATAAACCGCTGCAGAAAGAATATGAATGTCTGGGTAGTTATTTAACGGCCTCAAACGAACCACAAATCGGCACAGCCATTGAAACCATTATGGAATCGTACAGGAAAGTGCTGACTTTGCCGAATATCGTTTCTAAACCAGTACCAGCTGCCTTATCGCCAACTCCGAAACCCGGATTGATAACACCACCTAAAGTAATTATTGCGCCGCCGCCGCCAATACAAAAAGATACTTTTTCATCTGTAACGAGCCAACCGACTACGACATTCAAACAAGAGCCAATTGTAGCCCATGCGCCAACAACAGTGCCGCTGCTGGCTAAGGAAATCATTTTCCCGGTGCCGCTGTTTCCGTCGTTGAGATATTTCCCGGTTTATTTTGCCACGCCATCATATAAAAAAGTACCGGTCCCTCGCTTTACGCCCATTCAGCCAGAACCGATACCGGTAGTACCAACAGCACCAGCGCCTGTTGTCGCGGCTCCAAAACCGACCCCGCCACCAGCGCCTAAGCCAACGCCACCTCCGGCTCCAAAACCAACGCCAAAGCCAACCAAGCCGCCAGTAGTAATAGCACCACCGCCGCAAAAACCAAAAGAAGCACCGTTTACTATTGAAACGGAAGACGCGCAGGAGACTACAGTTGAAGTATACTTTACAGATGGGCATGGAAAATTCTTCTCTTCTACGCCACAGCTCATATTTAGTGATGCACACAGCGGCGCTACGATCCAGAAATTTTACCGCACGGTTGATGCTTCCGGCAATCCGGATCCACAGAACATTAAAGCAGGCACCTTCAACATAACTACGCTGGGCAAAAGTCTGACGTTGATGAAAAATGTGACGATCACAGAGAAAAAGAAAAATAAGGTGATTGTAAAAGTGAGCAACGGCTCGCTGAAATTTGTATACGCCGGCAATCCGAAACGTGCAGTAGAGGAATACGAAGCCGTCATCACCAAGCGTTTTGATGGCCGCGTACCAGCAATCAGACAACATTGTAACGTAGAACTGGAATACACCCCTGGCAACTACTATGGCGAAATCAACACTTTGCCTGTGACTCGTTTCAATACAGATATTGATTTTGGCGGTGAAACTGTCATCGAAGTACCGGAGGCCGGATTCTTACAGCTCGATAATCCAAATAACTACAAAAGGGTAGTGCTTTACTATCCACTGGGCGATAAATATCTCAGTTTCTACACTGCAGATATCGCCAATAATCCCAAACCGGAAAAGCTGGATCTATTGCCGGGTGTATATGAAGCGCATTACATCAAAACGCCAAACATTCCGTATTCGAAAGAAACGATTGTTCCGTTCCGGGTTACTAGCAATAAGCTTACTAACGTAACTTTAGAATAATGGCAGTAACATTTAAACAAATAACGACATCGGATCCGCTGTTTACGCAGGTATGGCAACTCAGAGAAGACGTGCTGCGTCGTCCGCTGGGCCTGTCACTGCAAGATGAAGATCTGAGCAACGAAGCCGACGAAACAATTTTTGTTGGTGTGGAAGACGATCGAGTGATCGGTTGTGTGATGGTGAAAAAACTGGATGATGTGGCCAAAGTGCGCCAGATGGCTATTGCGGCCGAAATGCAAGGTGGGGGCATCGGCCGGTTATTAATGACTGAAGCAGAAGATTGGATCTGGGAAAATGGCTTCAAAAAAATCTCGCTACACGCACGGGTTTCCGCTGCTACTTTCTACGAGAAACTGGGCTACGAAGTAGTGGGCGATGTCTTTACAGAGGTAAACATTCCGCATGTAAAAATGGAGAAACTCCGTCCTTAAACAATGGCCCGCATTTGCGTAACGGAAAGTGAGAACGTCCAGTTGTTTGAATCAACTGACGATTTGCCGGCAGCCTGGAATGCAATGCTTCCCACTGGTCATTTCCTACGCAAAGAACAACTTGTAGTCAATGAAGCGGCACAACTGCCCGATGTACAATTTCTCTATGGCATTATTTTACGCCAAAAGAAACCGGTAGCGCTCGTTTATTTTCAGGTGTTGTGTCTGCAAGATTATCACGTCAATAAAGAAGGAATAAAAGCCTGGCAGTTTTCACTCTGGAATAGTTTCACCACAGTTACTCGCCCGAAGCTATTGGTTGCCGGACATCTTTTCCGCCATGATATTGCTTCGTTTTACGCCATTCCTTTGCTTTCATCATACGAAGCTTTTCTCTGCTACAACGAAGCTATTAATGCGGCTTTATATCGCAGTAAAGCATGTGCTGTTCTGGTAAAGGATATGCCAGAAAAACTCGTTACTTATTTCCAGCATTTTGCTCCGCAATATTTGTTGCTGCGCAATGATATTTCTATGGAAATGATCCTGGACGAAAGCTGGCAAACATTCAAAGATTATGAAGCTTCGCTAAAACACAAGTATGCGCAGCGTGTGCGGAAACTGCGCCAGAATTGGGATTCGTTAAAAGTGCGCGAATTGAATTTTCTGGAAACAGAAAACTGCAAAACGGAGCTGTACGCGTTGTACCGGCAGGTAAGCAATAAACAACAAATAAGACTAGGGTTACTCAACGAAGATTTTCTCCCATTACTTAAAAAACATAATGGCGATGCGCTAAAAATCTGGGCAGTCTATGAAGAAGAGAAAATGATTGCATTCCTAAGCGCATGGATTAAAGGAGATGACTTCGATATGTTTTATATCGGTTTTGATTACGACCGGAATACCGCACTGAATCTGTATTTCAACATACTTTATTTCAGTGTGGAGCAGGCAATACTGCATCGTAAAAAACAACTGATTCTAGGCAGAACAGCGTTAGATGCAAAAGCTCGTTTAGGTTGCCAGCCGAGATATCTTTCCACTTTTATTTTTATCAAAAACAGTTTGCTGCGCAACTATATTATTCGCGCACAACAACGCCTTACAGCAGACGAGGGTAGTACCTGGGAAAACAAACATCCATTTAAGAAAGATTCGTAGCGAGGCTTTTTTCTCGCTACGGTCGCGGAGGCACGACGTTTTTTCCTAACGCAAACGAACTGGCGCGAGTGTTCCGGAGGGTCACTCGTGTCTAAAATTCATGTCAGTCTCTGACTGACGCCTAATAAACAGTGCTAACCGCCCGGCTGGCATCAGCAGCATGTCGTCAGTCAGAGACTGACATGAGCACTCGTCACGAGAGCGCTACGCTAACTCTCGCGCCAGTCAAATAAAAAACGGTCAGACGACTTAGAGTCGTCCGACCGTATCAATACTGTTAAATAAAAAATCATCATTGCGCGGGACATCTCCTATCGTCGATGTGACAAACACGAGCACTCACCACTGACAACTCACCACTCACAAAACTAGTGCGCTTCCAGCCAGTTTGAACCACTTCCGGTTTCTGCATTTACCGGTACATGATTCGGTAATGCCATTGCACCTTCCATGCCTTTTTTCACAAGATCTCTCACTTCGTCCAATTCTTCATTTGGCACGTCAAATACCAATTCATCGTGCACCTGGAGGATCATGCGCGTGCGCAGATTTTTTTTCTTCAGCTCTTTGTGTACATCAATCATCGCCAGTTTAATCATGTCTGCAGCGGTCCCTTGAATCGGCATATTGATTGCATTTCGTTCCGCATAACCGCGTACTGTCTGATTGGCCGAATGAATATCGCGCAGCCAGCGTTTACGGCCCATCAGCGTTTGTACATAAGTATGTTCTTTCGCAAAATGGATAGAACCATCCATGTACTTTTTAATTGCCGGATATTGGGTGAAATAATTATCGATAATGGATTTCGCTTCACTACGGCTGATGCCCAGATTCTCTGCAAGTCCAAATGCAGACTGACCATAAATAATACCAAAGTTTACCGCTTTGGCATTACGACGCTGTTCAAACGTAACATCAGATTCCGCTACACTGTACACTTTCGCAGCTGTTGCTGTATGAATATCTTTACCATCCACGAATGCCTGTATCATGCTTTCGTCACCGCTGATTGCCGCTACAATACGCAGTTCAATCTGAGAATAATCGGCCGAGATCAGACTCCAGTTTTCAGCACGTGCAATGAATGCTTTACGTATTTCACGGCCACGATCAGTGCGGATCGGTATGTTTTGCAGGTTCGGATTATTACTACTCAAGCGGCCCGTAACAGCTACTGTTTGATTAAAGCTTGTGTGCACACGACCGGTACGCGGATTGATCAATTGTGGCAATGCATCAATGTATGTGCTCTTCAGTTTAGTCAGTTCACGATATACCAGAATATCGTCAATGATCTGATGTTTGTTACGCAGCTTTGCCAGCACATCTTCACCGGTTGCATACTGACCAGTCTTCGTTTTCTTCGCGCCACTGTCTAGTTTCATGAGATCAAACAAGACTTCGCCCAATTGCTTCGGCGAACCGAGATTAAAATTCACACCAGCATGCTTGTACACATTTTGTTCTGCTTCACGAATTTCTACTTCCAGTTGTTTGGAATAATCCTGCAAGAATTTCACATCCACACCAACACCTTCATATTCGATATCTACGAGTACCGGTACCAGTTTATTCTCTACTTTTTCAAACACATCACGCACCGATTCTTTATCGAGCAACGGTTCAAAAGCATGTTTTAGTTGCAAAGTAATATCAGCATCTTCTGCAGCATATTCAGCTACCTGTTCTACAGGCACATCGCGCATATTCAGTTGATTCTTGCCTTTCTTGCCGATAAGTGTTTCAATAGATACTGGCTCATAACCAAGATACTTAACGGCAAGTGCGTCCATACTGCGTTTGCCATCCGGATCAAATACGTAGTTGGCAAGCATTGTATCGTACAACGCACCACGAATCTCAAAACCATACCATTTCAGCATGATGAGATCATACTTAATATTCTGCCCAACCCAAACGATATCTTCTCTATCAAATAAAGGCTTGAAATGATTCAGAATATCGATTACTTCTTCTTTTACCGTTGGCACAGCAACATAATATCCCTTCGCTTTCTCCCAGCAGAAACTAAAGCCTACGAGATCCGCCTGATTCGCGTCGGTGCCGGTTGTTTCGGTATCGAAAGCAATTTCCTTTTGCAACATCAGTTGTTGCACCAAAGCATCAATTTCCGCTTTGCTGTTTACAAGAATATATTCGTGCGGTGTCGTTTCGATGGTCGCCACATTCGTTGGCAGTTCTTCAATTACTTCAGCGACTACCGTTTCTTTTACTACGGCAGCAGCAACGACAGGCTGTTGTTTCTGCGGCAGCGGATTCCCAAACAGATCCATTGAAACCGGCGCTGCAGCCTTATCAAATACGTTGTATTCATCACCCAGTAAGCGTTTGCCAAGCGCTTTAAATTCAAGCTCTGTAAAAATTTCATTGAGTGCTTCGCGATTCCATTCTTTTACGCGGAAATCTTCTTCGTGAAATGAAACCGGAACATTGGTAATAATTGTAGCCAGCTTCTTTGACATGATCGCCAGATCGCGGCCATTGCGCACTTTTTCGCCTAATGCACCTTTAATTTTATCTGCGTGTTCCAATACATTTTCAAGTGTATCATATTCTGCCAGCAATTTCGCAGCGGTTTTTTCACCGACTCCCGGAATACCTGGAATATTATCAACCGCATCACCCATCAACCCCAGAATATCTACAACCTGGTCTACTCGTTTGATATTCCATTTTTCACAGACTTCCTTCGGTCCGAGCACTTCTACACCACCGCCCTGATAAGATGGCTTGTAAATGAAAATATTATCGCGCACCAGCTGACCATAATCCTTATCGGGCGTTACCATGTAAACGGTATAACCCAGATCTGCGGCTTCATGTGCCAATGCACCAATCACGTCATCGGCCTCATAACCGTCTTTTTCCATACACGGCAGACTAAATCCATTGACAATGCGTTTGATGTCTGAAAGGGAACTGATAATATCTTCAGGCGCTTCCTGACGATTGGCTTTGTACTCGGCAAAATCGATATGCCTTTCCGTAGGTGCGTGCGTATCAAAAACCACCGCCAGATGGGATGGTTTTTCTTTATTGATGAGATCAATTAATGTAGTGGTAAATCCAAATTGTGCGTTGGTATTGCGACCTGTACTGGTAACACGCGGAACGCGGATCAAAGCGTAATAAGCTCTGTAAATAAGCGCCATCGCATCCAGCAGGAAAAGTTTCTTTTCAGACATGGCGCGAAGTTACCGTTTTTTGCCTTTGCGTTTTTTCGTTATTTGTGCTTATCGTCCAAAGAAAATGCCAAAATCATTCCCAGAGATTTTCCAATCGCACTCGCAAAAACAAACTATCAAAAACAGCCTACCATTCGTATTCTTCCCGAACTTTTTTCTCCAATTTCGAAACTAGCAAGTAAGTCGCAGGGCAGCGCGTCACATTGCCTACGAATGTATCATTATAGAGATCAAACGGCTTCTTATTATGGTGCGGAAACTCACGACAGTCTTTCGGACGGAATTCGTAAACGCTGCATTTATTGGTGGTAAGATCCAGAAACTGGCAAGGAACGCTTTTGTTTACCCAATCGCCGGTATCTTCTTCTTTAAAGAGATATTTTTCAATAAACTCTTTCGGCTTCATGTCGAGATGCTTAGAGATACGGATCACATCTGTACGGTTCCAGGTTGGCGTCATTGTTTTGCAGCAATTAGCGCACGCAAGGCAATCCACCTCATTCCATACGGCTTTATCTGCTTCGGCTACCAGTTCCGGCATATCCTCCGGCACTATTTCATCAAGTTTTTGAAGGAAAGTAACCAGTTTTGTTTTGTTGCGCATAGCGTTGCGCTTAAAGCGTTTCAGATCCATATCTGGTTGTAAATATAAGCGTTTAAGCCGTCTTCTTTTAGCGCCGGAAAACCTTTTTCAACCCTTTCATAATGACTTCATTTTCCTTATCTTACTAGACCAAAACATAATAAATGCAAGGAAACGGAATGATTTTTGTAGCACTAATCCGGTAATACTTAATATTTTTCCGCGCGGAGACACTATGAACAGCAAGCTAAACATATTCATTTTACTATTCCCCTTCCTGCTGATGACTGTTACAGGCTATGCTCAAACCTCCGACAGCACCTTACATCAGACAGATTCTCTACTACGTGCCGCGGATTCCCTAACTCACATCCTGGATTCCGTTCAAACGAAAGTTCCAAGCAACGATTCCAACGCTATCGACTCTTCAAAGAAAACCGCAATGCCTGCAGCTGCTAATGGCGGATATGAAATAAAGGGTTCGATAAAAGATAAAAATACAGGCGAGGGCATTCCTTTTGCAACAGTCTTTTTCCCGCATTCCGGCATTGGCACACCTGCCGATCTTGAGGGTAATTTTATATTTCAGTTTAGTGTACCGCCAAATGATACCCTAAGAGTACAGGCACTGGGCTATGATGCCTATTACAGGCTTATTGACCGCAGCAAAAAACAACAGACATTCTATATTGAACTGGAACGGGGATCAAATGAACTCAATGAAGTGGTTGTGCATGCCGGCGAAGATCCTGCATTGCTGCTACTGAAAAAGATCATTGCGCATAAACCGATGAACAATCCAGACCGCGTTTCCAATTACAAATACAATGTATACAACAAGCTGGAAGTAGATATTCAACGGCTGTCGAAAAAACAGTTTGAAAGCTTGCCGGTGCCCATGATGAAAAAATTCAGCTTCATCTATGACAATCTGGATACGACTTCTGAAGCAAAACCATTTCTTCCGTTTTACCTGACGGAAACCATTTCTGATTATTATTTCCAGCGTGAACCGAAGAAAACAAAGGAATTTATCAAGGCCAATCAACTGAAAGGCGTCGACAATCAGAGCATCACGCAGTTTTTGGGCAGTATGTACCAGGATGTAAATTCTTACGACAATTTCATTCCCGTATTCAATAAAGAATTCGTGAGTCCCATCAGTAACGCCGGGGCAATGTATTATAAATACAAAATCAAAGACACGCAGACAGCTTACGGTCACCAAATAGTGCTTGTACAGTTCTCTCCGCGCCGCAATGGTGAAAACTGTTTCTATGGTGACTTCTGGGTGGTTGATTCTGTATATGCATTGCAACGCATTTCGATGGAAGTTCCTAAAGATGCAAATGTAAACTGGGTCAACAGAGTAAGCCTGTACCAGGAGTTTGCACCAGTACATGACACACTCTGGTTTTGTGTAAAGAATAAATTTATCGCTGATTTTGTAGGTCCTTATGGCGCCAAGCTACCCGGACTCATTGGGCGGAAAACTACACTCTATCAAAACATCGTTGTAAACGACACAAGTGTTTCAAATGTGGTAAACGACTCCAAACTAAAGCAGGATGTATATGTCGCAGATTCAGCACGACACATGAATGAAGATTTTTGGTCAAATGCCCGCCCGGATTCCCTCAGTAAAAATGAAAAAGCGATCTATCATATGCTGGATACGCTGGACAATATGCCGCTGTTTATGACCTACAAAAACACGCTTAAGTTTTTGACAATCGGTAAAAAAGAATTTGGCCCGATTGAGTACGGTCCGGTTTGGAATATCTACAGTCACAACCCAATTGAAGGCAACCGGTTCCGCATTGACATTGGTACAACACCAGTTTTGTTTAAAGACGTTTATCTGAAGGGGCACCTCGCTTACGGCACGCAGGATCAGCGTTTCAAATACGGGCTGAGTGGCCTCTGGCTATTGCAGCGTGAGCCCAAACCTCGTGTGTATATCTACGCTTCGTACATACACGATGTTGACCGCAGCACCAACTATTATGATGAAGTAAGCACGGATAACATTTTCAGCACCATCGCCCGCAAACATTATATCCCATGGAAGCTGGCATTTGTAAACGAAGCTCGTTTTGAGTTTTTCAAATCATACAACAGCGGCTTTAGTCACATGGTTTATGGCATTCATAAAGACTTTACACCTTATGCACCACTGCCTTCTGCAGGTATTTTCTGGGATGATGATGGCGCACCAACATCAAATGTTGTTGCTACAGAAGTGGGCGTACGCCTGCGCTATGCTTACAAAGAAAAATTTCTTACCGGTAATTATCAGCGCGTAAGTCTGGGCAGTAAATATCCGATCGTAGAGATCCGCTATGGTTTAGGTTTAAAAGATGTGTGGAAGAGCAACTATTCTTACAATCGTGCATCCATCAGCGTCTCCGATAAGGTGAAGATTCCCCCGCTTGGCTCTATTTACTACAATTTCTTTGCGGGAAAATACTGGGGCACATTACCATATCCATTGTTGGAAATCTTACCGGGCAACGAATATTACTACTACAACAAGTATGCATTCTCCATGATGAACCGGTACGAATTTATCGCCGATCAATATGTAGGATTCAATATCGAACACACAATTGGCGGTGGCATTTTCAATTATATTCCGTACCTGAAAAAAGCCAAGCTGCGCCAGTTCTGGACAGCCAAAGGCGTAATTGGTTCACTGAGCGATGCAAACACTGCACTCAATTTTAATAAAGGTTATGAATTCCGAACACTTGCCGGTCACCCATACATTGAGCTCGGCACCGGCGTAGAAAATATCTTCCAGATATTACGCATCGATTTTGTGTGGCGTGTTACACCAAAAGCATTACCCAATGAACCTAAAGAAAAATACTTCGGCATCTTCGGCAGTATCAAATTCAACTTCTAAAAAATTTCTTCGGTCCGGGCGATATACCGCCAATCAGGCTTCGGTGGCGATAGCACCGTTCAGCTTCGTCTCATTGTTCCACTTTGCTTCTACTAATACCAATTGACCATCAAAAAATGGTATAATTGTGTAAAGAAGGATTTACGGAACACCACCGGCCTAAGGAAACGTAGGCGTTAAAAAATGAAATGCATACAGCGGCCGCAATTATGATGGTGAACGGGGCGTACAGATCAATTATAGATTGGCCAGGAACCGGTATAAAGCAGCATAGTAAGCTTTAATAATTGCAGCGAAATGCCTTTTCATTTTAGCCGTAGTTTCCTTCAGCCTTGAACTTTTGGTTACTTTTGCTTCAAGGCAAAAGTGACAGAAAACACCTCTGTAAAATTGATTGATCGGAAATTTTTAATGCCATTTTTGAAGTTCAATTGGTATAACCGCTAATGCGGTTGAAACATAAATCCTACCACTTCCATCAATAACGCAATGCCCAGATGCACAATCACACCTCCATAGATTGACCGTGTTCTATAAGCGAGTATACCTAAAATATATCCACCCAAAAACGAACTGGCGGCTTCTCCCAGCGGTTTATCAAAATGGATGGCCACATAGAAAACACACATTGGCAGGATAGCTTTGTAATCAACAAAACGGGCAAATGCAAGAATCAGAAAACCTCTGAAGAAAAATTCAGTAACAACATAGTCGCTACAATAAACGAGCTCGTAAAAAAAAGTGTACCAGTTTTTATGTGGCAGATTCGGCGGAAAATTGAGAAAAATAGCACGCGGGTAAACTTGCAAAAAATCAGGCTGACGACCAGCTATCAGCAATAGCGGCAGCATAAATAACAGCAGATAAAAATAGGGGCGCAACACCACACCCTTCGCATGAAATCCATATACGGGCTGGTTCTTACGATCTACAAAAAACCAATAAACAGCACAGGGAATAAACAGAAATACAAACCCAACAAGATTGGCCACAATTTTATATGCCCAGGTCTGGTATTCCCAGGAAACATGCGCATCGATCCAATATCGTTGTTGAAAAAACCAAGCACGCACTGAAAATAAAACGACCGCGAGAACGATCATCGCCCACAATTTTCCGCTACGCAATCTTTTATCCTTCTGGTCTACCGCTATCTGCAATAACCACGCGCCACCAAACGCCACAGCATACAGCGCTATATATTTTAACAATCTGGTGGTCGGATTGAAATCGTATTTGATATAGGTATACTCAAAATTGTAGCGGAAGTTGATGAATAAGATCAACACGCTAAAAAGCGTTGCCAGCAACAGATAGCGCTTATTACATTCTTCCTTGAGGTGCGAAGTGAGGTATCCTATTATTTTTTTCATTTCCTAAAACAAATGCGCCCGAAGATAGCTCTATGTAATGTAAACAGATAAGTGAATTTTTTGATTTTTTTAATTGAAACCAAAAACGAAGATCGCTGCTATGCCATTTGCCGCCATAATAGATTCATTCAGGGATTTAACGTGTCCATACGAAATCATATAGCCCCGTATAGATAACCATCGACACAAAAAAACTGGCAGCAAATTTGTATGCTACTTTATTTGGATAGAGTGATAAAAGAGTTGATTTCAGACCAAGAAAAAGAATTTTTCATCGAAGCGATCTGTGGCCGCAGTGAGGGATTTTGTATTCCCCGAAGAAAAAGAATACAGCACAGCATAGTGCAAACAATGCCGTTAATCGGAGAAAAAATTTTTAACACTAAATGACCTGCGATGATTCGAACTAAACGAATACTTCTCTTGGGAAGCATTAGCCTCTTCTTATGTTTTGCGGTGAACGTTTTCGCCGAGAAACCGATCGTAAAATATTACGAATATGCCAGTAAAGCCCGATATTACTATTACCTCGGCAAGTATAAAACAGCAGTTAGATTACTAGACAGCGCATTTAGTATGTCCCAAGTAACTCCATTATACCCCGACTATTACTGCATGTCGCTCTGCTACTTGAAACTCCATAAAAAGAAAAAAGCGGTTGATTATCTGGAGCGCTGCATCAAAGGACAGGTGCGCAGAGGGCTACTCAATGTACAATATAGGGTTGAAGACAGTACTTTTGAAATTAAAACCCAGGTATTCGCGTTTATTCAAAAAGACCCAGAAACGCGACAGAAAATAAGCAGCCTGTTACGATCCTTATATGAATATAAATACATGGATACTGCAATATCCCTACTGAATGATTCTGTAGAGTACTACTTCGCAAACGATTCTTATTGGTATACAGAGCAGAACCGCCAAAATCTCTTGAAGAGTGGATCAAACGCCCTTATTTACATAGATACAGTTCATTTGAGAAATCATGAAGACGTACAAAAAGGATTTGTCGACTTTATTAAACGAAACGGTTATCCAGGACTTCGAAAAGCTGGTGTAGAAATAATGATTGCACCACTTGCCCATCTTTCAAAAGAAAGGAAAGATGAGCTTTTACCCATTCTGGAAAAAGCTTGGGAAGAAGGAAATATGACGCCAGAAGATTATGGATTTTTTCTGGAGCGAAGAAAAATGGACGACGGCGGTAGCTGGTGTGGTGATTACTATGTTATTCATACAGTCTGTAATGCCAACGAATGGCCGAGAATCAGAGCTAACCGCCGCTCTATTGGGCTCAGCGATTACCTGGACTGGGGCGATTACTTTATGACTACATTCAGCAAGCCAAGAAGTGAGCTTCCGTGGGTAAAAAAACATCTTAAATGATCATTCCACAAAATGGAGTTTCAGAATGACTGTGCGCAATTAAACACTACGGTATGTACGACCTTTTATAAAGAAACGTCTGATGAAACATCAGACGTTTCTTATAGCTCATAATTAGTTCATACCCCACAGTTCCAATATCTGCTCTGTGTGATTCTTGGTGTCTACTTTTTCAATGATATGATCAATGACGCCGTCTTCGTTTATAAGAAACGTTACCCGGTGCGTGCCCATGTACGTACGACCCATAAATTTTTTTTCACCCCACACGCCGTAAAGCTCCACTAGCTGCTTTTCAGGATCAGCTAAAAGCGTAAATGGAAGACTGTATTTGTCTTCAAATTTCTTGTGCTTTTTCTCCGTATCAATACTAACACCAAGCACTACGATTTTCTTTTTCTTCAGAAGCGCAATGTTATCACGCAGATTGCAAGCCTGTGCCGTGCAACCCGGCGTATCATCTTTCGGATAGAAATACAATGCTACTTTTTTCCCTTTAAAATCGTGCAAAGACACCGGTTTACCATCCTGGTCATTAATCGTAAAATCTGGCGCTGTTGCGCCTTCTGTCAGTTTCATGTATTATTCGTTTAAAACTTTTCTGTATAAAATTTAGCGATTGAATTTATACTTATAAACCGTTTCATTGCCATTTTCGTCGGCAGCTTTTAGCGTCAATGTATGACTTCCCGCCGGACAGGTTTTATCATCGAAATGATAAATGAAATTACTTCCGCGAGGTTCAAACAAAAGCCAGGTACCATCTTCTAACGTTCCTTCAAATTTTCGAACAGAGGTCAGCGCATCTGTTGCTTTAAAAATAAGTTCGTTTGTTTTTGCCGAAACTGATTTAGTCAGCGGTGTAATGACAGGTGGCACAGTATCAGCTACCAACCGGAAAGAACCCAGATCGCGCTCTTTTGTTTTATACCAGCCTTTGTCATCTTTTTGCGCCGCAGATCCTGCATCTGATTTTCCATCGTTGTAAATGCACGCAATTTTATCACGAAGATCAAACGGTATTGGCTTATTCGGCTTAATGTTCAAATCAAAATAATGGTGTACCGGTATATTCGCAGACAAGATCATGTAACGGTCCGAAAAGCTTGCTGCATCAGGCTTTTTATCCATTTTAAAACAAACATCATCGTAAAGTTGTCTATCATCAAGCACAAACGAAATGTTCGGCTGGTCCACTTTATTATTTGCGGTAGCTTTGAAAACCGGATCGCAAGTAAGCGGATTTAATTTTCCTTCCGAGCGTACATAAAATTGCACCGTGCTCACATTATTTTCGTCATCAGTAATTGTAACGGTTACTTTGTGTGGCATTTTATCGGAGAGGTCGAGAACACCTTTATTGTTGTTAAGCGACTCATAAATATGATCTAAACGATTGCCCGGAAGTTGGAACAGCAACTGTATCCACGGGCCACCGCTGACCATCCTTCTATAGTCTGCATATCCGTGCAGATAACGCGTTTCATCGTAGCCAATGTCATCCAGCCTGATGCGTCCCTGCAATTCGCCATCCAGTGCCCATTCCGCGGTATAAAATGCGATAGTGTTATTGCTGCCTTCCATGAAATCATCGATGTCCAGGCCAATGCCCATCAACGCACCTTCCACTTTTACGGTATCAGTTGCCGTTGTGTAAACATCGCCCTTCTTCTTTAATGGCTGTAATGGAGGGTCTTGCTCATAGATCGTTCTTGACCCGTCGTATAATGCCATCCGCGCTGGAATTGGCGGTTTTTTATCTTCTACTGCAAAACCAAATTTCTGTGGATTGAGCGGATGCTCTGTTTTACTGTCGCGAATTTCAAAATGTAAATGCGGCGCTGTTGAAGCACCAGTATTTCCGGACCATGCAATCTGATCTCCTTTTTTCACTGGAAACTGATCTGGCGATAACGCAAGATCTACGCCCCATTGTTTTTTCTGATACTGCTGTTTTCTTAAGTATTGCTGAATCTTCGGAACGAAATTATTTAGATGCGCATACAACGTTGTATAACCATTGGGATGCGTGATGTACAATGCATGTCCAAAGCCGCCTTTCTCCATTTTAATACGAGAGATATAACCGTCAGCTGCTGCATGCACCACCTGATTTTCTATGCCCTTGGTTTTAATGTCCATGCCGCTGTGAAAATGTCCCAGTCTGCATTCACCGAAATTACCCGCCAGGATAATCGGAAATTCTAAAGGATTCCTGAAATAATCCTGCGGATACGATCTTCCCTGAGCTGCACTTTTCAATGCAGCGAATGAAAACATAACGACAACGAGTATTTTTATCTGTTTCATAAATAGAATTTAGTACAAAGACTCTGCCAGACTTTTCGTTTCTGGCCGCAGCCCATAACCACAACTAATGCGCGCATAAAAGTACTATTTTTAGAAAGGCTTAATTTCGCAGATATCTAAAGATGACGAAAATGAAAAGTTGTTGTAAGGACGTGACGCCAGAACCCAAAAGGAATCCGTTAAAAAAATGGTCGAACCGATTCTTGCTGGCACTTATCTGCGTGATTGCCGTAGCGCTTGTTTATTCCGCACTTAGTGCAAAATAGCGCGTAGTACTGCCAGTGATTTTATTTGTCCTAAATGCTGGGTATGACGATGCAAAAATTCAAGATACCAATCCAGTACATTCACACGCATCGCCGCATTCATTTCTATTTCGCTAAGCCCGTTTATATTTTCGACTAAAAGAATCTTATCTAGTGCTGCCGCTTCCTGCGCCGACAACAATGGTCTTGTTTCGGGCGGAATGGCTGTAAATGCACCGTCTTCAAAACTCAGGTAGGGTGTGTCTTCCGAAAACCGACCCCTCACGTTGTAGCCCAGAAAACGGCCACATTGTATCACAAAAAACAATGGAAAATTAGCCAGCTGCTTTAGGGGTAATTGATCCAGCCATTCAAAATACGCTCTGGAAAAATCATATAATTCGGGTGCAGGCGCAGCCTCTGGCAACAAACGCAATAGCATCTCTACAGAAAATAATGCGATGCTGTTTTTTACAACTTCTTCCTGCAAAGTTTTATAAATATAATCCGGCTGAATTTCCTTGATGCGTTGCAGATTGCCGGTCGGCTTTTGATACACAACGAGATCCAGCAACGACGCGGGTTGCAAGAAGGCAGTTTTATATTGTCTTGATTTTGCCGATCGTACTCCTTGCAGCAAATAAGACTGCACACCATAGGTACGGGTAAAAATATTACAGATCAGGCTGGTTTCCCCATACTTGATCGACCGTAACACAATACCTTTTGTTTGTTGGATCATTGAACTTTATTCCATGAAAACCATCTTGCTCACGTTCGTTTGTGAACCGTCTTTATTGCTGATGAAAATGAGATATACTCCCGATTGCGGACGATGTCCTTTATAATCTACACCATTCCACACAGCCTGTCCACCCAGCGCAGTTGTACGATACACCAGCTGACCAGAAATATCAGTAATCCGGACATCTGCGTTCTCAACAAGACCACGAATCGCAATAGTACCTTTGTAGCCGCTCGGCACCGGATTTGGAAACACGAGTACGTTGCTGTTCACCGTGCCGCCGTCTGTTGCTGTACTACGATAGCTCATGATACCGTATTCGGTGCTGATGTAGACATCACCTGTTACTCCGTCTACAGAAATATTCTGGATTGTGTTAGATGGTAGCGGGCTATTATCTATGGTAAACCGGTAAATGACTTTGTCTCCTTCTGGTGAAATCAGCCAGACACCGTTATTAGTGCCAACCCATTTACGATTAGCGCCATCTACAGCTATTGTATTTACCTGCTCGGTCTGAAAAAGATATCCCGCAAACTGATCATACTGTACGATCCTTCTTTCTCCGATACAGGTACCCTGCAATACCTGATCCGCACAGCTGAAAATGCTGATACCATCATCCGTCCCCACCCAGATGTTGCCATTTTTATCCTTAGTCATGCAAAGCACGCGACTACCGGCGATACCGCTTTGCAGGCCAGAGAGGAAAATGTATTTATCATCCGCCGTATTGTCGATCGTATAATTGTCGTTATAAACAATGATCGCGTTCTGATTCGGTGCATAAAACCATTTCTGGTTAGAATTATCAATGACAAGACCTGCAGCGCCATGCGGATAAACCCGAAGGTATGGTGTGCTGAAATGATACCAGGTACCATCTTGTGCTATTGCAGCCAATTCATGTTTAGAACCATGCTGTGTAAACCACATATTGCCATATTCATCGGCCGCAATGCTGTTAACTGCAATAGTTGTTGTATCGCCTTCTTTAGGTTCCAGCTGACTGCCGTGATTATAAAACACATAAGAACCGTCAGGCTTTAAAATAAAAAGGCCTGAACGTAAGGAGCCATACCAGATGGACCCATCGACAGGATTTTTTGTAGTGACTATGAAATCCGAAACATCATTATAGAATGGTGGGAAATTGTACGCAGTATAGTTTTTCCAGGTTTCATCCTTAAAAGAGGCAATTCCAAGCGTATTACCAACCGGCTGATAAAGATCATTGTAACTACCAAGCGCAATCCAGAAATTCTTGTTTTCTGCATACAGACCTGGTGCTGTCGCGGCAATCGGCCCTGGAGGAGCATAAGCCGAATAGGTAGATTCTGAAGTGAGTTTGCTTAAGCCACTATATTCATCCGCAACCCATACATTATCGGGTGTTATTTCAAGCACCTGATGAAGCAATCCAAATGAAATTGAATCCAGCGCATTGTAGTTCAGATCCATCTTTACAACCTTAGCACCATTTTCCAGCGAAAAATACAAAGCGTTGGTGCCTGTATCCAGATGACGCGTTCTGTTGTTTGTGCGCAATACATATTTCAACGAATCGCTGTCGAGAATGTAAAGGCTGTCGGTTCCCGTTGCATAAACTCTGTTTTGAATAAACGCCAGACAGGTCAGCGATTTTCCGCTGCCAATCAGTTGCCATGAATTCACGTTTTGTAAGTTGGAATTATTTTTATCTGCCCGAAACAAACCTCCCGGTGTCGCAGCGTAAAAATAATTACCCTGTGCGCCGAAATTGGTTACAGGAACTTGCTGTCCGTTCTGGTTGAACGTATAGGTTTCCTTAATCTCTCCTTCTTCCTTATTAAGATTAATCACCACAACACCGAGATCCGTACTGAGATAAGCATAGCCAGCTTCCGTATACACGGCATTTATATTTTTTGATCCGGTTACCGCCTTCAGCTTCAGATCAGGCAGGCCGTAAAAACTATGATTTCTAAACAGATCAATATTACTGTTCTGGTAACAGAGCACAGCTGTTTGCGTCGTAGCGTCGTATCCGATGCAAGACATCTGGATATCGGCCATTCCGTCGATCTTACTGTATGGAGTCATTTCTCCGGAAACAAGATCATACGTAAAAAACGAAAAATTGGTTGCCGTATATATTGTTCTTCCGTCGGTGGCAATGCCCACGGCAGAGCCATAAGGCAAATGCTCCCGCCAGTATCCTATAGGTCGATCCTGGGCATTAGAAATGAAAGCGGAGAACAATAACAGGGTGGCAACTATAAACAGGCGTTTCTGATTCATATTCATTTATAACCGAACGTTCAAATGTACTGAAATAAACGCGCAAGGAGCCAGAATATTGCCTTTGGAATCGTCGATGGCGGATTTCCTGATTGCAGATTTGCTGATAGTAAGTTGTCTAGCTATAAGTACCGAACATGGAAAGCATAACTCATACTTTATAACTCAAATTAAAACAGGATGTCATTATCTGACATCCTGTTTATATAAATATTTTACGAAAAATAAATTTATGCGAGGTGCGCTCTCAGCATCCAGGCCATTGTCTCGTGCTGTTCCATCAGGCCAGTGAGGAAATCGGCAGTACCAGCGTCTTTGTAAGTATCATCTGCTCTATCGATCGTATTTCTCATTTCGCGGATGATGGTTTCATGATCGTCCAGCAATGCCTGAATCATATCACGGTCTGTACCGTCGCCTTCGCCGTTGTGTTCCAGCAAACGGGCCAGGTTGAGAAAACCGGACAAAGTACCAACTGCATAGTGGCCAACTTTACGGATACGTTCTGCGATAGAATCAATCACTTCAGCCAGCTCGGTATACTGGGCTTCAAATAATTTATGCAATGGACCGAAATGCGGACCTTCTACATTCCAGTGGAAATTGCGTGTTTTAGCATACAGCAGTGATTCGTCCGCGAGCAAAATCTGCAGATCATTCGCCACAGCTGCGCGGTTTTTATCACTGATGCCAATATTTACTGATGCTGATTTTTTACTTACGGATTTGCTTGCCGGAGCAGGCGCACTTTCTGTTTTTGATTTTTTAGCCATGGGAATGTTTTTAGTGTAGTAAATCTCGTAATAAATATTCAATTGTGCGCGGGTAATAAAAATGTTCCAGTGCATGTACCCGGTCAGCTAACGCAGCTGCATCATCAGCTTCATGATTTACCGGACAACGCGCCTGCAATATTATATTTCCACTATCATATACTTCATTTACATAATGGATGGTAATCCCTGATTCTTTTTCTTTCGCCGCAATTACCGCAACGTGCACATTATGTCCGTACATTCCTTTTCCACCATAAGCAGGAAGGAGGGCAGGGTGTATATTAATGATCCTGTCTTTGAATGCATCCGTCATTGTCTTCGGAATCTTCCTAAGGAAGCCTGCAAGTATAATCAGCGACGGATTATAACTCATAAGCTGCTCGATAAGCAAAGGTTCACTAATAGTATTATTGTCTATTATTAAATAAGGAATCTGATTATTCTGAGCAATATCCAATACGCCAGCATCCGATTTATTAGTCACAATAAGAGATACTTTTGCCAGGTCGTTAGCTTGAAAATGTTCAACGATTGCAGCGGCATTTGAACCTTTCCCTGACGCAAAAATGATAATTGAGTGCATGTAGATGTATTGAATTTCCGGGGTCAAAAGTACAGCTTATGAAATTTATCCTCAATGGAGGTTACTCAGCTGACCAAACCCAGACTTTTCCCCTAAAAAAATAATGCCAATTTAACCCACCGGATCTATATCAAAAACTACCTGAAGGGAAGAAAATCCTCTTTCGCCAGTCATACGCAGCCTTTCTTCTTTGATAAATGATTTTACATGCTCGAGTACACGAACCGACTGCGGACATTTAATCCAAACTTCCTGAATGTATAAATTCCTGACTCTGGCGACTAATGCCGGCGCCGGACCTTGTATACCGATCCCTTCAATACTTGCCAGCTTGTTTGCCATTTCGGCAGCAGCCTGTATTGCCTTTGGTTCTTCTTTATGCCGGAAAATGATTTTAATAATCCGGGAAAACGGCGGATAGCCGAATTGTTCACGATATTTAATTTCCTGATGATACAACCCGTGCACATCGTGGTCTTTTACCCATTTCAGTACCGGATGCTGTAAATTGTATACCTGTATCAACACTTTTCCCGCGCCATCTGCACGACCTGCACGACCGCTTACCTGTTCCATCAGTTGAAAAGCACGTTCGTTCACCCGGAAATCTGGATAACTCAGCAATGAATCTGCGCTGAGAATGCCTACCAACCCAACGGTCGCAAAGTCCAGGCCTTTCACGACCATTTGGGTGCCAACAAGAATATCTATTTTCTGTTTCCCAAGCTGATCAAGCAGCTGCGGCAGACTTTGCTTATTCCGCATACTATCGATATCCATTCTGGCAACGCGGGCCTTAGGAAATACCTGCTGTACCTCTTCCTCAATTTTTTCGGTACCAAATGTTTTACTTACAAGACTGTTGCTGCCACAGTATGCACAGGTATGCACCACCGGCGATTTTAATCCGCAATAATGACAATGCAACTTGTCCGTTATCTTATGGTAAGTAAGTGAAACTGCACAATTTTTGCACTGCGGCACCCAGCCACAGGAAGTACACATTTGAAACGGCGCATACCCTCTTCTGTTTTGAAAAAGAATTACTTGCTTCTTTTCTTTCAAAGCGATAGCAATGGCTTGTTGTAGCTCGGGGGTTAACAATCTTACACCTTGTTGGCGCACCATATTCAGCGACGTCGCATTAACGATCTCAATCTGCGGCATTTGTACGCCGAGATAACGTTCATTCAAACGCACGTAACCGTATTTCTTATTCTGCGCATTAAACAAGCTTTCTATAGATGGCGTAGCAGAACCTAATATCACTTTTGCACCGTGCAATGCCCCCAGATAAATAGCTGCATCACGCGCATGAAAACGCGGAGCCGGATCTTTTTGTTTATAAGAACCGTCATGCTCTTCATCAACAACGATCAGTCCCAGATCATTATAAGGCAACCACAAGGCAGACCGCGGCCCCACCACAACGCGGTATTTTCCACTTTGTACTTTTTCCCAGATTTCTACCCGTTCGTTATTACTGAATCTTGAATGGTAAACACCTAATTCTTCACCAAAATAAGCACGTAAACGGCCCACTAGTTGGGTGGTCAATGCGATTTCCGGCAACAGAAAAATGGCTTGTTTGCCACTCGCCAGATACTCCTTGATTTTATGAATGTATAAAAGCGTCTTCCCACTTCCCGTTACGCCTTCCAACAGTACAACCTCTTTTTCTGAGAGACCAGCATTTAGCTCGTTATATGCTTTTTGCTGAGCAGGTGTAAATTCTATTTCTTTTTGTTCATCAACGCCCTCATACAGCAACCGATCCACTTCCTTCTCGGCAATTATGAAAACGCCTTTATCTGCGAGCGATTTTATTTGCGCAGCACTTGCCTGCGTACGCTCCAACAAGTCTGCCTGTCGCACAAAACCTTTTTGCTTTGATAACTGAACATAGCCCATCAGTAACTCCAGCTGTTTCGGCGCACGCTGCAATTCGTCAAACAGCTTGATCAGCTCCGGCTCTTCGTTATATTTTGCCGCAAGGCTTATTATTTTTTCTTTTTTGGGCTTGTAAGATGATTCCAGAGAATCGTCTATTACTACCGTTTCATTTTCCAGCAATTCATGCAATACCGCCATAAATTTCCGCCCCCCCACAATGCTGCGCAGATCCGTGATGGAAAGTTCTTTTCGTACTGCTAAAATCTCAACAGCGCGCAGCGCATCATAACTCCAGTCATACACCACATCTTCGTGTTCCGGTGCCCAGAGCAGGCGTGTCTCGCCCATCATTTTGAGATGCGCCGGCAATGCAGCCTGCATGACCTCGCCGGGTGCGGCAATGTAGTAATGCGCAATCCATTTCCAAAACTGTAACTGCTTTATGTTGACAATCGGCTCCTCATCAATAATACCTTTAATTGGCTTTACCTGATAGGCTTCCGGCTGCTCATTATGAACCCTTTCTACAACACCTGCGTATTGTTTGTTTTTTCCTAACGAAACCTCAACGCGCATACCCGGTTGCAAAAATCCCTGCATTTCGTGTGGAATGCCATACGTAAGCGTCTGCGGCAAATTGAGCGGCAGTATAATATCAACAAAACGATGCTCGGAGGATGGATTGGCAAACAAGGGTGAATGCATATAAACTGCAAGTTAATAGATTGCGTAAAAATCGCTGAAATCAGATTTCTCAATCGTTGATTTTGCCTTATTTATCGGATAGTCATTTCGGGGTGTCGAAGAGGGACTTGTAATTATCCACAGGCAAAACAATTCAGAAAATAGGGCATCCGGAAATCAGACATCATGTATAGTTTACATTGGTTACCTTTGCAGGAAATTCGATTTAAAATTTTTTCATGGCAAAACAAAGTGAACGGAAATGTTCTTTTTGCGATAGAGCTGAAAGTGAGGTGAATATTCTCTTTACGGGGATGAAGGGAAACATTTGCGATCAGTGTATAGAGAATGCGCATTACCTGCTACAAGAGGCAATGGGCGATGATAACAACACTAAAAAGAAGAAAACGGAAAAAACCGATCTGAAACAACACAAGGTTTATAAGCCACGTGAAATAAAACAGTTTCTAGATCAGTATGTAATTGGCCAGGACGATGCTAAAAAAGTATTGTCTGTAGCGATTTACAACCACTATAAAAGATTGATGGCCCCGCCACAGGATGATGTAGAAATTGAAAAATCAAACATCATTATGGTAGGCGAAACCGGCACCGGTAAAACATTGCTGGCCAAAACGGTAGCTCGCTTGCTGCAGGTTCCATTTGCAATTGTAGATGCCACGGTGTTTACGCAAGCCGGTTATGTAGGTGAAGACGTGGAAAGTATTCTTTCCCGCCTGCTGCAAAACTGCGACTTTGATGTTGCTGCTGCGGAACGCGGTATCATTTTCATTGATGAGATCGACAAAATCGGTCGTAAAGGCGATAATCCATCCATTACACGTGATGTAAGCGGCGAAGGCGTACAACAAGCATTGCTGAAACTGCTGGAAGGTTCTGAAGTGCTGGTTCCCCCTCAGGGTGGCCGTAAACACCCGGAACAGAAAATGGTGAAAGTAAATACGCAGAACATTCTGTTTATCTGCGGTGGTGCATTTGAAGGTGTAGATAAAATGATTGCACGCCGTGTACAAACGGCGGCACTTGGCTTTAATGCAATCAAAGCAACTAAAGAAATGGACCGTGCCAATCTGCTGCAATATATCAATGCACAAGATCTCCGCACCTTCGGTCTGATTCCGGAATTGTTGGGCCGTTTACCGATTGTAACGTACCTGAATCCACTCGATCCGCCAGCACTGAAACGCATTCTCACAGAACCAAAAAATGCACTCGTAAAACAGTATACTAAACTGTTTGAATACGAAGGCATCAAGCTGGAAATTGAAGATGGCGCGTTGGATTATATGGTTGAAAAAGCTGTAGAATACAAACTCGGTGGTCGCGGCCTTCGTGCTATCTGCGAAATGATCCTTACAGATGCCATGTTTGACATGCCTTCAGAACAACATGACGGTACTTTCCAGCTCACACTGGAATATGCGCGCCAAATGCTGGAACATTCCAAGCTGGATTATATGAAAGCGGCTTAAATTCTTAACCCAATATAAATTACTTGACAATGAACGAACTGATTCAACAGCTGGTAGATAAAGCGGGATTGACTGCAGAACAAGCAGAAAAATCTGTAGATGTGATCAAAGAATATATCATGTCTAAACTGCCGCCAATGATGCAACCAATGGTTGAAAATTTCCTCGGTCAAAGCCAGGAAGACTAAACCACCAGTTGTAAAAACACAAATAAAAAAGCTCGTCCCGGCGATATCGTTGGGACGAGCTTTTTTTTTTACAAACATCTGATGTTTCACACGCCAGAAAAATTGAAAGTTCTGCTTTTCAGCCTTCAAACATCTGATGTTTAACATTTAAAACATCGACCATTTACTTCTGGCACATTGCCGGAGCGCTTCTCAGCATTTGTTTCCAGCTTTTACCTATTGTATAGTCTACAGAGAGCATCAGGTTAAAAAATTGTGGATTGCTTTGCAATACATAATCGCTGCGCAATTTTTTGGTATCGTTAGAAAAATAGCCGGTACTGCTGAATTGGCCAGACTTCGTAAGATCAAAAGAAGCCATTACACCAAAAGAAAAATTAGGACGGTTGAACGGAGCAATTCTAAAACCTAAATCGGCAGAAGAATAGAATTTGCTTCCTTTAAAATCGGGAGTAGACGACCCACTTGAAACCTCTTCTCCGTCGGGACTAGACGGCACCAGACTACCGTACGTCGACACTGATTCCAGCATGCTTATTCCGAAAGAACCTCCGGCAAATACATTGAAATGCGCATCGCTTTTTTTCGAAAATTTAAACGTCTTTCCAACGCGAACCGGGATAGAATAGTGTCCATAAGTAAGGTCATAGCTGTTATAGGTCTGCTGCGGGTCTAGGCCAGGAACATTAGTTCCCACCTGCACCTGACAAGAAGCATCGGCCAATCTGATGCCTGTCGTGAGGTACATGTTGTGCGGCAGCACATAAAAATCTAACGTAACCTCTACGCCGAAGTTTACTGTACTTGTCTTTGTAGTTGTCAGATCTGGTTTCGTGGCAAAATCAAACTTAGCGGAATTGAAATTACCGAAAAGCGAAACCGTTGAGCTTATCGGAACTCGTTTAGTTTTGCTTTTTTTTATCTCTTTCCCGAAAGAAGCAAAGGGCAATGTAGTGATGGCTGCAAAAAGAAGAAAAAGTGTTTTACGCATGCTAGTTATTTTTGGGATTAATAGAAACAGAAGTTAAAATAAAAGGATATTTAAAACGGTATCGTTGCCGCATTATTGTGTGGTAGCTTCACTTAGATAAGGGGTATAGATGTTGAATTGTAAACGCATTTTTTATGTTTACTTCCGCACAGCAGGCAGATGCCTAAACTGGCAATCGGCATAACTGCAACTTTTACCAAATGGCTTTTAGCAGGAAAAGAACAGCCCAGACGTGTTATATGGGTCGTTTTTATTCGCATATAGCATTTAAGGTTAGACGCGAATAAACATTTATATTCGTCTGCGTTGTTCAGGCTAGGTCGCAAAAAAGTTGTGAGAATTCTTAAAGACTATCCCGGATATTTCAATACAAAATGTTGCTTCTCTTTAAAAGATGTTCTGAAGAAAAGTAAACCATAATTGTAAATATCAATGCTCAATTTTACAGCAGGGTCGTTTGCTAATGCGGCCCAGTGCTGGGTTGCTGCTTCATCACGATGGATGTTGCGTATGATGATAATTTCGTCGGCAGGCACATCTGCCAGGTGGAGATTTATCTCAGAAATATCGCGCCAGGTGATCGGGTATTCGTTGAAATAATTGATCAGTTTTCGTTCAAAAGAACCCCGCGTTTTATCGCGCAATACTTTTTCTACGAAATCAAATACAAATGGCGAATGCACGCCATGGCGTGTTTTCGCAATCCATTTATATTTCAGCAGTTGTTTGAAAGCGTGAAACGTCACAGTGCAATTCTTTCGTAACGTTGAAAGGTAAACGCATAAGCGTGTTTTTCGTCAACAGGATGTGCTTCTTCCCATTCCAGTTTCCACTGACTATGATCTATGTGCGGAAAAAAAGTATCTGCTTCTGGAAACTGGCCATGTACGCGGGTTATATACATGCGATCCGCAACATGCATCGTTTCTTCAAAGATTTTACCGCCACCTATGATAAAAACCTCTTCCTGGTCGCTCAGATGATTGATCGCTTCATCAATATTATTAAATACCAAAACACCCTCCGGGACTGCGAGATCCGCCTGGCGGCTCAATACAATATTCAAACGGTTCGGCAATGGCTTACCGAGCGAATCAAGCGTTTTTCTTCCCATCAGCACAGGCTTGCCTAAAGTAGTGCTTTTAAAAAACTTCAGGTCTTTAGGCAAATGCCAAGGCAGTTTGTTGTGCACGCCCATTGCATTGTCTTCTCCTATGGCTACTATGAAAGAAAGAGTCATCGTATTGAATATTGTAGATTGTTCTATTGAAAATTGTACGTATTAAAGTACGCTTTTAACGTAGGTTGCTAATGCACTAGTGTCTCTATCCCAAATTGTAAAATGTTCCATTGAAAATTTACAATTGTAAATCTCACCAGAAATTGTGAAATATTCAATCAGAAATTTACAATCCCTAAATGGCCACTGGCGCTTTGATCGCTGGATGATGCTGATAATTTTCCAGCGTGAAGTCCTCGTATTTAAAATCAAAAAGATCCTTTACTTCGGGATTTAATTTCATCACCGGCAATGTATACGGCGTTCTGCTCAATTGCAGTTTGGCCTGCTCTACATGGTTATTGTACAGGTGCACATCGCCGAATGTATGAATGAATTCTCCTGCTTCCAGACCTGTCACCTGCGCCATCATCATCGTCAGCAAAGCATAAGAAGCAATATTAAACGGCACCCCTAAAAATACATCAGCACTTCGTTGGTACAATTGGCAACTCAGCTTTCCGTCAGCAACATAAAACTGAAACAATGCGTGGCAAGGACTCAATGCCATTTTGGGCAGATCTGCCACATTCCATGCATTCACAATCATACGGCGACTGTCAGGATTTGTCTTCAATTGATGCAGCACATCTTTGATCTGATCATAGGTTTGTCCATCTGCGCCAGTCCAGCTACGCCATTGATGGCCATAAACAGGGCCGAGCTCACCTTTTTCATTTGCCCATTCATCCCAGATGGACACACCGTGATCTTTCAGATACTTAATATTAGTATCACCATTCAAAAACCACAACAGTTCATAAATAATGGACTTCAGGTGCACCTTTTTAGTGGTTACCAGCGGAAATCCGTCGTGCAGATTAAAACGCATCTGATAGCCAAAACAACTGATGGTACCAGTTCCGGTACGGTCCATTTTTTCAGCACCGTTATCTATTATGTGTTGTAATAACTGAAGGTATTGTTGCATAACGTCTGGCAAAGATAACCCGAAATAGTGCAAATCGACCTTTCGGGAAAAGGGTTTAATAACATTACACTCAAAAGCAATTAAATATATTTTTCTACATTTGCTCACTTCTAACATATATAACTATGTCATCATTTACAGCTGCTAATTGGGCTCGTAAAAATTACCCTTACCTGATCGCTATTGCTCTGTTTATTTTCTTCAAATTCCTTTTTCCATACCCGGATGTTTTTCTTGATTCTGTAAACTATCTGCAATGGGGACTTACCGACGCGCAAATCGCTTACAGGCCATTAGGATATTCGCATTTTCTGATGCTGTTTTCCGGCTACGGCAATAATTATATAAATGTTGTCGCTTTCCAGTACCTCGTATTTGTGATTGCCACCAAATTCTTTTTAGATACCATTTTCTCTATTTTCAATCCGAACAATAAAATAAAATGGCTTTGCTGGATACTCATTCTGCTTAATCCGATCAATCTTTTCATCAATAATCTTATTTCTACGGATGGCCTTTTTATCAGCTTTAGTGCTGTTTGGCTGGCTTCTTTACTGCAATTTCTCTATGCCGGAAAACGGAAATACGTTTATTTAGCGATCCACCTCATTTCATTTATTTTCCTTTTCGGACTCCGGTACAATGCACTGTACTATCCGGCGATTTCTGTATTGGCTTTCTTATTCCTGAAAAAAGAAAACTTCCTTACCAAACTGATCCCAGTTGTGCTTACCAGCGCTGTTTTCCTGACGCTGTATATAAATACATGTGACAATTCAGATAAACAAGTAGGCGTGCCCATTCTCTCTGGTTTCGGCGGCTGGGCAATGGCAAATAATGCCCTTCATGTGTACCGGGTGACGAATGTCGATAGCAGTATCTGGGATGACTCTGACGATAAAGAACTACATCAATTTGTTTTAAGATTTAAAGATTCCATTTCTGGTACAAAAACAGGTGTTACAGATCGTTTTCTGTGGGACAAGAAAAGCCCGCTGAAACAGTATCTGGCCAAGGATCTCAAGCTCAAGAAATATACCAATTACCTTGCCGGATGGTGGGGAGAATCTATTCAGTACAACACTTTTGGAAAAAAGCTCATCATGAGTTATCCCGGCGCCTTTTTTAAAGGTTTTTACGGACCCAACCTCGGTTATGTTTTTTATCCGCCCACGGAGGTACTCGGTATGTATAACCAATATAACCAGCATTTGGAGCCTTCCTGGCAGGAATATTTCGGCGTTCATCAGGATCAATTCACCACCAAGGCGCCAGCCATACAGGAATGTTTTGTGAAAGCATTTGATCTTTTCTGCATTCCGCTAAGCATTATAACAACACTCTGTTCCTTATTCCTTGCGTTCCTTTTTGTAAAAACTGTCGCCAAACGTAAATCAGTGACACCCGCATTCGCAACCCTTGTTATATTGGCAGCCTTTTATATTATCAGCACACTGCTGCTGGCATTTGCACACCCGGTTCTATTGCGCTACATCCTCTTGCTGCATGTTTACTTTGTAGTGGTTCCGATTTTTTTCTTCGCGAACAAAATCTTCAAAAATCTACCCGCTGAGGAAAAAACCGCCGCGGCTTAACCTTATTATGTAATTTCGCAGTCGATTTTTAAATATGTCCACGCAAACTTTAAGTATTGTAATACCTGCTTATAATGAAGGCCCGACCATTCATCACATCCTGAATAAGGTTAAAGCTGTTGTTCTCAAAGGCGATATCCGGAAAGAAGTGATTATTGTCAACGATTGTTCCAAAGACAATACAGAAGAGGCTATTCTGACCTACAAAGCCGCAAACCCGGACCTTCCCATCAGTTATTACAAACATGAGGTAAACCAGGGAAAAGGTGCCGCACTGCACACTGGCATCAAAAAAGCAACCGGTGATTATGTAATCATTCAGGATGCCGATCTGGAGTACGACCCTAATGAATACAACATTCTGCTCCAGCCAATCCTGGACGGTTTCGCAGACGTAGTTTTCGGTACACGCTTTATGGGCGGAAATCCGCACCGCATTCTGTTTTTCTGGCATTCCATAGGCAACCGCTGGCTCACCACACTTTCCAATATGCTCACCAATCTGAATCTTACAGATATGGAGACATGTTACAAGCTGTTTAAACGGGAGTTCATCCAATCGCTCGAATTGAATGAAAAACGCTTCGGTTTTGAACCAGAAGTAACTGCAAAAATTTCCCGCGTACCAAAAATCCGTATTTACGAAGTGGGCATTTCTTACTACGGCCGTACTTACGAAGAAGGCAAAAAAATCGGCTGGAAAGACGGTTTCCGCGCTATCTGGTGCATCCTTAAATACAATCTCTGGAAGAAATAATTGTTCTTTTTCTACCATTTCAAAACACAAACTATGCCTGTTATATTACCAGTAAAGGGAGTTCATCCGCAAATTCCTGAAGATTGCTTTGTGGCGCCAAATGCCACCATTGTCGGCGATGTAAAGATGGGCAAGGAATGCAGCGTTTGGTTTAATGCTGTGGTACGCGGCGACGTGAACAGCATTGAAATGGGCGATAAAGTAAATATACAAGACGGTGCCTGCATCCACTGTACTTATCAAAAAACCAAAGTGGTGCTCGGCAACAACGTATCTATCGGCCATAATGCTATTGTACATGGCTGTACGGTAGAAGATAATGTGCTGATCGGGATGGGCGCTATTGTAATGGACAATGTGAAAATCGGCACTGGCAGCATTATTGCCGCCGGCGCTGTGGTGCTGGAAAATACAGACGTGCCACCAGGAAGCATCTTTGCCGGTGTACCTGCGAAGAAAGTAAAAGACATCAGCCCAGAGCTTTTGCAGGGCGAGGTGGAGCGAATTGCGAATAATTATGTGATGTACAGTTCCTGGTTTAAATAGGGATAACCCGCGAAAAGGCTCTGCTCTGGCGGATGCGCGGAATATTCTTTTTTCTTTCGACTTTGCATAATTTTAAACAATCGTTTAATAAAACCTTAAAATCGATTTTTACTATTGCATGACACATGAATACCTTTTACATTTGCTTCACTAAATCAAACGCACATATTACTTTATGAAAAAATTTATTCTCACTATCCTCGCTGCAGCTGGTACAATCCTCGCTGCTGAAGCGCAACCAGGAAGTATCCTCGTTTTTGGTAACGTAGGCGTACAGTCCGTTAAAAATGATGACAAATCAAACACCATGAACTGGAACGTTACTCCAGGTGTTGGTTACCAATTCACGAATCACTGGACAGTTGGTCTGTCTGGCGGTTACGGTTCTAAGGCTAATAAACCTGATGGTGGCAAATGGTCTGGTACTAAAGATTGGCAAATCGGCGCTTTCGGTCGTTACACGCAATCTTTGGGTTCAATCTTCTCTGTGTATGGTCAACTGGACGCTGGGTACCAAAACGAACACGCAAGTGCTGATGGCAAAACTGTTGAAAACTCAAACCTTAATGGTTTTTACGCTCAACTGACTCCAGCTATCGCTATCAACGTGTACAAAACACTTGCACTGAACTTCAACGTTGGTGGTCTGGGTTATAATTCTATGAAATCTGAAGTATCTGGTTCAAACCCAACTAACACATTCAAACTGAACTTTGGTCAATCTCTGAGCATCGGTCTGTCTAAAAACTTTGGCGGTCACCACGCACATGGTCACCACGAGCCAATGGACGAAACTCGTAAAATGGACACGAGCGACGACGATTCTTCTTCTAAAAAGAAAAAACACAGCAGCGACGACGACGAATAGTCTGGTTTGTCTGATAAAATTTTTAAACGCCGGCCTCCATGCCGGCGTTTTTCGTTCTGGCTTTTCTCGGAGATACAGAGATCCGGCCCAACTCCAAAACGCGAAATCAGATTACCACGTTCCTCACGATGAACCTCGGGAGTATCTAGCCCGTTGTACACTTCTCCACCAATAGGCAACGCTCCATCCATTTTCGGTTGACCATTCACCATTGACGTTTGACATTTGACGTTTCACAGTGATCGACCATTCACAGGCCTTCTTCTCTCCGCCGCATTTTTGTACCTTTACACGCCATAATTTCTGAGAAACAGGCTGATTCATAGTGTGAAACACGAGCACATTATCAGACGATACCCAATCGTGTGATTTTTGTGAACGTAAAACACTATAAATCAAGGCTCAGAACTCATAAATATTCTTATATGTCATATTCTCCGAAGCATAAAATTCGTATCGTTACGGCAGCTTCTCTTTTTGACGGCCATGATGCCGCTATCAATATCATGCGTCGCATCATGCAGGCCAACGGGGCAGAAGTGATTCACCTCGCCCATGATCGTAGTGTACAAGAAGTGGTAGACTGCGCCATTCAGGAAGATGCCAATGCCATTGCCATGACGTCTTACCAGGGTGGTCACGTTGAATACCTGAAATACATGTACGACCTGCTGAAAGAGCGCGGTTGCGGACATATCCGAATTTTTGCCGGAGGCGGTGGCGTTATTTTGCCAGACGAGATTGACGAATTGCATGCTTACGGCATTACACGCATTTATTCTCCGGATGATGGCCGTGCCATGGGTTTAGAGGGTATGATCATTGATCTGCTGCAGAAAAGCGATTTCCCTACCGGTAATCAGCTAAACGGCGAAGTTGGCCATCTGAAAGAACACGATGCAAAATCTGTTGCCCGTCTGATCTCTGCGGCTGAGAACTTCGGTGATCTGGAGGAGACGCAGGCAATGCTGAAAAAAGTGCGCCAGATGGCAGAAGTTTCTACCGTTCCGGTACTGGGTATTACAGGTACCGGTGGTGCAGGTAAAAGCTCGCTGGTAGATGAAATTGTACGCCGTTATTTGCTGGACTATGGCGGTAAAGACAAAACAATCGGTATCATTTCCGTTGACCCGTCCAAACGCAAAACAGGTGGTGCATTGCTCGGTGACCGCATCCGTATGAATGCGATCCGCAATGACCGCGTTTATATGCGCTCTATGGCGACACGTCAGAGCAATCTGGCGGTAAGCCGTCATATCAAAGATGCAGTAGACATTCTGAAAGCTGCAAGCTATGATCTCATCATCCTCGAAACTTCCGGTATCGGTCAGAGTGACACGCAAATCACCGATTACTGTGATCTCAGCATGTACGTAATGACGCCGGAATACGGTGCCGCTACACAGCTCGAGAAGATCGACATGCTGGATTTCGCAGACATCGTAGTCATCAACAAATTTGATAAACGAGGTGCTTTGGATGCATTGCGTGATGTGAAAAAACAATATCAGCGCAACCATAAATTGTTTGATAAAAATGCAGATGATATGCCTGTTTTCGGCAGCATCGCATCGCAATTTAATGACCCGGGAACAAACACGATGTACCGTGCATTAATGGACATCGTTGTTGAAAAAACCGGCAATAAAAATCTGCAATCTTCTTTCGCTTCCAGCGAAGAAATGAGCGAGAAAATATACATTATTCCGCCAAGCCGCACGCGCTACCTGAGTGAAATCTCTGAAAATAACCGCAAGTACGACAAATGGGCGAAAGACCAGTCTGCTGTGGCTCAGAAGCTTTTCGGCCTGCGCAAAACGATTGATACCCTCAACGAAACAACGATCGAAGACAAAGATCGTTTGATTAAAGAACTGGAAGCGGTTTACGGTAAAGTGGTGATGGATCTCGATCCGAAAAACCTGCATTTACTGCAAAACTGGGAATCGAAAAAACGCCATTTCCAGGATGAATTTTATGTCTTTAAAGTGCGTGATAAGGAAATCAAGATTAAAACGCATTCCGAGTCACTATCACATACACAGGTACCGAAAGTAGCCGTTCCGAAATTTGAAGCCTGGGGTGAAATCCTCCACTGGGCGCTGTCTGAAAACTTCCCGGGAGAATTCCCTTATGCGGCTGGTATCTATCCGTTCAAACGCGAAGGTGAAGACCCAACGCGTATGTTTGCGGGTGAGGGCGGACCAGAACGTACCAACAAACGGTTCCACTATGTATCGCTGGGCATGCCTGCAAAACGCCTTTCTACCGCGTTTGACTCGGTAACACTTTATGGTCAGGACCCTGATCATCGTCCGGATATCTATGGTAAAATCGGCAACTCAGGCGTAAGCGTTCCAACGCTGGATGACGCGAAAAAGCTCTACAGCGGCTTTAATCTCGCAGATCCTAAGACTTCGGTTTCCATGACCATCAACGGTCCGGCGCCGACAATCACAGCGTTCTTTATGAATGCGGCGATCGATCAGCAGTGCGAGCTTTATATCAAAGCCAACGGACTGGAAGAAGAAGTGAACAAAAAAATCGACGCGCTGTATGCTGAGAAAGGCTTGCCTCGCCCATATTACAGTTCTTCAGTAGGTGCAGGTCATGACGCCGAAAGCGGTAAGGATGTATTGCCAGAAGGTAACGACGGCCTTGGTCTGATGCTGCTCGGTGTAACCGGCGATCAGGTGCTTCCTGCTGATGTGTACGAAAAAATTAAAACGGAAACGCTGAAACAAGTGCGTGGCACGGTTCAGGCAGATATTCTGAAAGAAGATCAGGCACAAAATACTTGTATCTTCTCTACAGAATTTTCACTGCGTGTAATGGGTGACGTACAGCAGTTCTTCATCGATAAAGGTGTACGTAACTTCTATTCAGTTTCTATCTCTGGTTACCATATCGCAGAAGCTGGTGCTAATCCGATTTCACAGCTGGCATTCACGCTCAGCAACGGTTTCACGTTTGTAGAATACTACCTCAGCCGAGGCATGAATATCGATGATTTCGCTCCGAATTTATCGTTCTTCTTCAGCAATGGTGTAGATCCTGAATACAGCGTTATTGGCCGCGTAGCGCGCCGTATCTGGTCAAAAGCCATGAAGCATAAATATGGCGGTAACGAGCGTTCTCAAATGCTGAAATACCACATCCAGACTTCAGGCCGTTCACTGCATGCACAGGAAATCGACTTCAACGATATCCGCACTACGCTGCAGGCGCTTTACGCCATCTATGACAACTGTAACTCACTGCATACAAATGCTTATGACGAGGCTATTACAACGCCTACAGAAGAAAGTGTACGTCGTGCAATGGCGATTCAGCTGATCATCAATAAAGAACTTGGTCTTGCGAAAAATGAGAATCCGCTGCAAGGCTCATTTATCATTGAAGAATTGACGGACCTCGTAGAAGAAGCTGTACTGGCGGAATTTGACCGCATCACAGAACGTGGCGGCGTATTGGGAGCAATGGAAACAATGTATCAGCGCAGCAAGATTCAAGAAGAAAGCCTGTACTACGAAACACTGAAACATACTGGCGAATTCCCGATCATTGGTGTAAATACATTCCTGAGCTCTAAAGGGTCTCCGACGGTGATTCCTAAAGAAGTAATCCGTTCTACTTCCGAAGAAAAAGAATTCCAGATCCAGAACGTTCAAAACCTCTGGAAACAGGCGGGCGACAAAGGCGAAGAAGCATTAAAGCGCCTCCAGCACGTGGCTATTCACAATGGTAATATTTTCGGTGAACTGATTGAAACAGTGAAATACTGTTCACTCGGTCAGATCACACAAGCATTGTTTGAAGTGGGTGGTCAGTATAGAAGAAACATGTAGCTTTTTAGGCTTAAAGGCGAAAGCTCAAAGCTGAACAAAAAAACGCGGCGGTCTTACAGGGTCCGCCGCTTTTTTTGTGCTATTCATTTGTGTTAGTAAAACGCGAAATCAGATTCCATAGTCGTTCTTCCTCGGACCCCGCAGGTAGGATCCTTCGACTCCGCTCAGGATGACAAACGCGAGTAACTGTCAATTGTCAACTGTCCCTTGTCAATTATTGAATTGTTTTCATCACGCTTTCCCACAATTTCTCGGCAGCTACATCCCAGTTAAATTTAGCGGCTTGTGCAGGTGCCGCAGCAGCCAAACGGGCGCGGAGTGCTTCGTCTTTATACATAATCGCCATTTTATTGGCAATGTCTTCCACATCTTTCGGATCAACCAGCAATGCCGCATCTCCGGCCACTTCTGGCATAGAAGATGTATTGCTTACGATGGCAGGCACACCGCATTGCAGCGCCTCTACAATTGGAATACCAAAGCCTTCAAACAAAGAAGGATAAGCCAGCGCGTAAGCTCCACCTACCACTTTTGAAAGCTCCTGTACATCCATATAACCAGACCATTTTACGTCCTTTTTGAATGGCATTTCTTCCTTCATTTCTTCCAACTCTTCAAAATTCCAGGCCATTCTGCCCACAATTACGAGCTTCATATTAGTGCGGTGATGCTTTTTGAACGCCACAAAAGCTTTCAGCAGGTTCACCACATTTTTTCGCGGATGCAATGCGCCGACAAACACAAAGTATTCGCAGCCATCGGCATATTTATTTTTCGCTTCTTCACGCTCTTCCCAGGTGAGCGGACGATAGGCATCATGCACCCCATTATGCACCACATCAATCTTCTCGACAGGAATATGGTATTTCTGCGAAATATCCTGTTTGGAGAACTCCGTGACGGTAACGATACGTTTCGCCTTACGCGCAAACTTCGGCGAAAAATGACGCCAATAATAACGCTGCATTCTGATCAGATGTTCCGGATAATGCTCAAATGCGATATCGTGCATTACCAGGCAGGTCGGCACCTTTGTATTAATAGAGGATTGACCATCCGTCGAAAGAAAAATATCAGCTTTATACTTGCGCAGCATAAACGGAACGCTCCAGTCAAACCAGAGATAGAAAAGCACAGGATGGCGCGCCGGCGGAGGAACCACCACTGGCGTTACATTTTTCGCAAATACGAAAGAGGGGTCGTATGGCCTGTCGAAGAAGAAGATGAACTCATGTTCCGGGTGATTTTTTACCATCCGCTCCAGCGTTTGGTAGGTAAACCAGCCTATTCCTTCCAGCTTTCCTTTTAATAATAATCTTGTATTTACAGCAATCCGCATAGCTATTGGGCGCAAAAATATAATTTTACCGCCGTATCCCGTTTTATGTATCAAAATAGTATTGCAAGAGTAACAATAAAAGTGTCTCTTGCTATTGGTTACCAGAGCGGCCAGACTGACTATCCCGAATGCGCAAATTTTTTGTAAAAAATATACTTTTCGTCCTCGCGGTCAATATTCTGATCAAACCAGCCTGGATCTTTCTTATAGACCGTACGGTTCAAAACCGGGTAGGACACGCTGCCTATGGTACTTATCAGGCATTGTTCAATCTGGCGCTGATATTCCAGATCATCCTTGATTTCGGGCTTAATAACTACAACAGCCGTATTATTTCGCAGAAACCGGACAGTTTGAAGGAAATGTTTCCGGTTATGCTTTCGGCGCGGATTGTACTTATTCTATTTTATGCTTCGCTGGTTTTTATCACAGGATTCGCCCTGGGCTACCGTGGCTGGGAACTGGGCCTGCTCAGCGGCGTATTGCTGATACAGGGCATTACCGTGATGGTGCAGTATTTCCGAAGCAATATTGCAGCTTTGCACCACTTCCGTACCGATGGTATTTTATCCGTCACCGATCGTTTCTTGATGATCCTAATCTGTGGCTTTTTGCTATTCTTTCCAGCCACGGCCAAACATTTCCGTATCGAATGGTTTGTATTCTGCCAGGTGGGGTGCTATAGCGCCGCTGCAATTATTTCATTCTGGGTGCTGCGCAAAATAGCGCCGGTACGATTGCATTTCAAATTCCATACCGGAGGTGTGCTGCAAATTATTAAAGAAAGCCTGCCTTATGCTTTGCTGATCTTCCTGATGTCTATTTATACACGGGCTGATACGATGCTGATAGAACGTATGGCGGGCAAAGAACAGGCCGGTATTTATTCTGCCGCTTATCGCTTACTTGATGTCGGAAATATTTTCGGGCTAATGTTTGCCAACATGCTATTACCCCTTTTTGGCCGCATGTTGGCTCAAAAAGACGATATCGTTCCCATCATCAGGGTGTGTGTCAATATGCTGCTGCCGGTGGCATTTATGGCCGCCGTAGGCGCCTTTTTCTATGGTACCGATATCATGCATATGCTTTATCCGGCCTCAGGCGTTTATGATGGCGCTGTTTTCTCCTGGCTGATTGCATCGCTGCCTGCTTTTTGCATGATGTATGTTTACTCTACTTTACTTACCGCAAGTGGCGATCTTAAAATCTTAAACAGATTGGCATTGTTGGGCGTAGCGATCAGCTTAGGTGTCAACTTTGTAATGATTCCCCGCCACGGAGCATGGGGCGCTGCAGTTACTGCATTCATAACACAATCAACCTTAGCCCTGGGCTTTATTATTTTCGCAAGTAAGAAAAATCATCTGCCGGTAAATCTGAAATGGACTTTTGCACACCTCGGCTTTTTCGGACTTGTGATTGCTATTGGTTACGGTGCCCATTTACTGCCAATAAAATGGCTGTTACAGCTGGGAATTTTTGCAGTTATCTGTCTGGGCTGTATGTTTCTCTTCCGTTTTATTTCGGTGAAAGCGTTGCTGGGTTTATTTAAAAAAGAAACAGCCTAGTCGTTTAAATACGCATTCGGATCGGTAATTTCTTTTTCTTCTTTTTTCATGATAAAAACCGCCGTCTTGTATGGCCGGATGCCTTTGCCTACGCGCAATGCGTACACTTTGGTAAACTCAGCCCCCATGTATAAAATGATGGCGGAATAATAGATCCAGGAGAGGATCAGAATCAAGGCTGCTGCTGCACCATAAGTGTTGCCAAACTTTGAATTGCCAAGATAAAAACCGATCAGAAATTTACCCAGCAAGAAAAGAATACCGGTAAATGATGCACCAACAAACGCGTCTTTCCATGCAATTTTAGCATCGGGCAAAACCTTGTAAATAACGGCAAATAAAAGGGTAATGATACCAAACAGAATAATCAGGTTGAGCGCTTTAAATAGCAGCACATTTTCAATGCTGAACAACCGTTGTAACTGCTGCGAAAGCAGGTCCATCAGCGTATTGACAAACAAGGACACAATTAATAGGAATCCGATGCCGGCAATCAGCGAAAAAGACAACAAACGGTCCTGAAGAAATTTCAGCCAGCCTCTTGTCGGTTTGGCTTTCAGCGACCAGATATAATTAATTGAAGTTTGTATCTCCACAAATACTCCGCTGGCACCAAAAAACAGGATTACTATACTGATGATCCCATATTTCGCGGCCGAATTTTGCTGCTGCATGTTGCGTATTATACTCAATAATTCCTGTGCACCATCTTGCCCAATGAGACTCCTGATCTGACTGTACACATCTTGTGTGATATCTCTTTTCTCAAAAAATAAACCCGTAAGAGAGATAATAAGCAATAGCATCGGGCCAATGGAAAAGATCGTGTAGTACGCCAATGACGCGCTCAATTTCATTCCATTATCCCGGCCAAATTCATTTACGGTACTCTTGAGAATGCCAAACCATTTTTTTATCATGGATGAAAAGGTTTTACTTAAAGTTACCAGATTGTCTATTAGAATCGGGCCATTGGCACGGCTTTTTAACCTATAAATAAAAATATTTTCCTATTCAAAATTCACAGTCATGGAACGCAAATACGGTAAAAAAGCCTCGCAAAAAGTAGGCCGCGCCTTGCACGAAATGGAAAAAGGCGAATTGACGTCCGGCAATTCAGGAAAAAAAGTAACAAGCCGCAAACAGGCGATTGCTATTGGCCTCTCTGAGGCTAGGGCAGAAGGTGCTAAAGTACCAAACAAGAAATCTCCAACTAAGAAATCTGCAACAAAAAAAGCAGCGACCAAGAAAACGGCCACGAAGAAAAGTGCTACTAAAAAAACGGCGTCTAAGAAAAGTACAATGACTAAAGCAGCCGCACCAAAGAAAAAAGCTGCAGCAAAAAAATCAATGAAATAGGTAGACTGGAATTAGGAACCTTAGCGAAAGAAAAAAGCCCTCACAATATGTGAGGGCTATATTTTTGTTCCAATACCATTTTCAGGATCGCTGATTTTATATTTTATCTAAAGGAAAATCAGACATCAACAATTAGATATCTGCCGGCTTCGTCTGCATGATATCATCAATGCGTTTCTTTATTTCTTCTGTAAGCTTCGGATATACTTCAAGCGCTTTGAGATTCTCTTTCAGCTGCTCTTCTTTTGTAGCACCCAATATCGCGGTAGTCACATGCGGATTACTAATACACCACGCAATAGAAAGCGTTGCCAGCGACGTATTCAAGTCCTTTGCCACGGATTCCAGTTCTTTTACACGAGCCAGACGCTCATTGCTAATGGTGCTGTCCTTAAGCCATTCAAAACCTTCCAGTGCCAGTCTCGATCCTTCAGGAATACCGTTGTTGTATTTGCCTGTAAGCAAACCGCTCGCCAATGGACTCCAGATGGTGGTTCCCAATCCTACATTTTTGAAAATCGGCAGGAAATCTGATTCCATTTTATGACGCACAAACAGATTATACTGCGGCTGCTCCATCGCCGGACCTTCCAGACCCAGTTCTTTCGCAACCATATTGGCTTCCATGATTTCTGAACCGGTCCATTCGCTGGTGCCCCAGTACAGAATTTTGCCTTGCTGAATCAGTGTGTTCATTGTACGAACCACTTCTTCTATTGGCGCGTTTCTATCCGGGCGATGGCAGAAAAACAGATCCAGATAATCAAGTTGAAAACGCTGCAAGGCTTCATGGCAAGCTTCCGTAATATGCTTGCGACTCAAACCTGTCTGATTAGGCTTGTTTTTATCCCCGCGCCAGCCAAAATATACTTTGCTGGAAACGGTATAGGATGAGCGCTCCCAGTCTTTCGACTTTAGTACACGACCCATCATTTTTTCCGATTCGCCACGGCTGTACACCTCCGCATTATCAAAAAAGTTGACGCCATTTTCATACGCCAGGCTCATCAGCCTGTCCGAAATGCCATCATCAATTTGTTTGGCAAAGGTTACCCAGGAGCCGTAAGACAGGACGCTTAACTGCAGTCCCGTTTTTCCCATTCTTCTGTATTCCATAATACCCCAAACCCCTAAAGGGGCTTTTTCATGTTTTCGTGAATAATTTTTTCTAGCTCCGATATTACTTGCTCAAATCTCTGGATCACTACTTCATCCGTAAACCGAATTATTTTTAGTTCCTTACTCTTGAAAAAAAGATCTTTTTCTGCGTCCTTTTGTTTTATGTCTTCACGGTTGTGAATAGAATCATCCACTTCAATAACCAGCTTCAGTTTATGACAATAAAAATCAGCGATACAATCTCCTAAAGGATGCTGCCGCCTGAATCTTAAACCATGCGGTTTCTGCCGCAAATAATTCCACAAAACCGATTCTGCAAATGTCTGATTTTCCCGCAACCTCCGCGCATGCTCAAATATCAACGGTCCCGCCTTCAAAAACATATTTCCCATAACCCCTCCAATCGCAAATTCCTTGCCAAATTGTGGTAAGTCATATTAAGTTGTTCGACAACAAGAGCGCTGCAACCACGCGGAATCCCCCTTCAGGGGCTAGGGGTCAAATGAGGTAAACTACCAGGCCATCTCTCAGCTTCGGCTCAAACCAGGTACTTTTCGGCGGCATTACATTGCCACTGTCCGCGATGCTGAACAACTGCTGAATAGACACTGGATAGCAGGCAAATGCTGCGGCCATTTCGCCTGAGTTTACGCGTTTTTCCAATTCCTGCAAGCCTCTGATACCGCCCACAAAATCTACACGCTTATCAGTACGGGGATCATGGATCGCCAATATTTCGGACAAAATATTATTCTGCAGAATAGACACATCCAGCACACCAATAGGATCTTCTGTAAACGTGCCCGGTTTCGCCACCAGCTTATACCAGTTTCCATCCAGATAAAGGCCAAATTCATGAGGCTCTTGCGGTTTGTATGGCTCAGTAGCGCCAATCGCTGTTATGCTGAATTTTTCATTCAGCGCCTGCAGAAATTTCTCAGGATTCAAGCCGTTCAGGTCTTTTACCACACGGTTATAATCCATAATCTGCAACTGGCTCGCCGGAAAAATACAAGTCACGAAGTAGTTAAATGATTCCTCACCCGTGATCGACATGCCGGCTTCGCGCAATTCCATGCACACCTTACCAGCGCTTGCTGCGCGGTGGTGTCCATCTGCGATGTAAGTACATGGCACTTCTTCAGCAAATAGACGTGTGATTGTTGCCACTTTTCCGTAGTCGTCCATCACCCAAAATGTATGACGAATACCATCTTCTGCTGTAAAATCGTACGTTGGTTTATTGTTCGCTTTCCAATCGGCAATCATCGCTTCTACGTCTTCCTGATCATTATAGGCCAGAAAAACGATACCCGTTTCGGCACGCGTTGTCTTGATATGATTAATGCGGTCCAGTTCTTTTTCCGGACGGGTAAATTCATGTTTTTTAACGATTCCGTTAAAATAATCATCACACGAAGAACCGCAGATAAGGCCTGTTTGCGAGCGGCCATCCATCACCAGTTCATAGATATAATAACAAGGTTCCTTATCCTGTATCATAATCCCGTCGGCAATCATCTGATCCAGATTTTCCTTTGCACGGTCATACACAACCTGACTGTGTACATCAATGCCCTCCACCAGGTCAATTTCGGAGCGGGTAACATGATAAAAATTGTATGGTTTTTTCTTAAACGCTCTTGCTTCCGCCACACTCACCACATCATAAGGCAGTGTAGCTACTTCCGCAGCATACTTTTCTTTGGGTCTTAATCCTTTAAAAGGAGTGATTCTAGCCATAGTACTTTAGTTCATTTTTATAGTCCGGGCGCCAGTACGCACATGAAAGTTTTGCGGCGTTGGCACCGTTCAAGGTCCGGAATTCTATCCGGCTTTTAAGATCAATTTATTGATAATTTTTTTCAAAATCCTGCATCAAAGAAATCAGCGTCTGCACATTCGCTACCGAAATCGCATTATAAAGCGACACCCGGAATGCGCCAACGCTCCGGTGACCAGCTATGCCTGTGACATCATTTTCTTCACAGAATTCCAGGAATTGTTGTTCCATTTTTTTATCCTTGCCAAGGAACACAACGTTCATTTTACTGCGATCTTCTTTCTTCACAATCCCTGTAAATAAAGTATTTCTGTCTATCTCGTTGTACAATAATGAAGCTTTAGTGTTTGTGTCCTGCGCTATCGCATCAATGCCTTTATCTATAATCCAGCGAAGCATTAGTAAAGAAACATAGATAGGAAAAACCGGCGCAGTATTCAGTACCGATTTTTTCGCAACCTGCTCTTTAAAGCTCAGCATCGGCGGAACGGAGCGCACGATCCTTTCGGTCATATCCTTCCGGATTGCAACAAGCGTATTACCCACTGCACCCAGATTTTTTTGGGCAACTGCATAAAAAAGCGCGCAGTTTGTATAGTCTCTCCGGCAGCTAAAAATATCGCTGCTCATGTCAGAGATAAGTGGAATTTCTGATTTAGGAATCTCCGGCCACTGGCTCCCATAAATGGTATTGTTGCTCGTGAAATGAACATAGCTCAAATCTTCTCCTTTCAAAGAAGGCCAGTTTGGAAGTTGCGTATAATTATACTCTTTGGAGGTTGAAAGTGTTTTCACCTTTCCATAATATGCTGCATATTCCATCGCTTCCGTCGACCAATGTCCGCTATCTACATAACCAGCGGTTGCGTTTTCTGCCAGAAAATTCATCGGAATCATAGCAAATTGAAGTCTGCCACCACCCTGAAGCCAAAGCACATCATAGTCGTCACCCAGGCCACAAAGCTCTTTGACCAATACTTTACTTTCTTCTAGTATGTCATCAAACAGTTTTCCGCGGTGCGGAATTTCAAGAATAGAAAGACCAGAACGATTGTAATCAATGACCGCTTCAGATGCCTGCTGCAATACTTCAAGCGGCAGCGCTGCCGGTCCCGCATTAAAATTGATCATCCCTTATGCGTTTTATGGAGTTCATCGAGATTGGCGATTCCGCCACTCACGGCAAATTTCATTGCCTCAGCTGCGTTCATTTTCGTAATCGGCTTTATGCTTTTGGCATCTGCAATTATTACATAGCCCGAAATGGCATAAGCATGCGGTAAATAAACCGCCACACGTCCCTGTAGGCCCAGATGTGCCATATCCGTCTGCGTTAAGAAGCCAATACGCCAGGTTTCCGGATTATGATTAATACATACCCAAACTGGCTTATTGAAGCGCTTTTTATCGCCCACAAATGAATCCATCACGTCTTTCACAGAGGTGTACAGATATTTGATGCCGGGGGTGTGCTCCAGTAAATGGTCAAATGCTTCGATCATCATACGGCCAAGGAAAAAACGGGTTCCCAGCCAGCCGATCATAGTCACACAAAACACCACGATCACAAAACCAAGACCACGCGGTACGGAGGGTATTATGCTGTCTACTCTGTCAAAAACAAGATAAATGATATATGCAGTGATAGCTATCGGGCAAAGAATCAGCAGGCCCTGTAGAAACGATCGGATCAGTATTGCGGCAAGACGACGCATGTAACGACAAAAAAGATTGGTTCTTAGTAAAGGTACATGTCTTTTTTATCGCTGATGGCTGATTTTTTGACCGCTGATTTATGTTGCCACCTGGGATAAATCAGACATTCGCGATCAGCCATCAGTGAGACTAAGGATATTTCAGGAAAATGCCAGTATCAAATGGCGTCCAGAGACAGGCGCGTTGTCCGCAAGCTTTCAGCCCGTTATTCGCCCAGGTATTGCAGGTGTAAAACATGCTGTAGCTGCCTTTCGCCTCGTAAAAAGCATCGGCATTTCCATAGTTTGCGTCCGTTACAATATGGATAACATGTCCATCGGCATCATGTTGCAGGCTGTTATTTATATAGGTTATTAACCGTTGGTACTGAGGGTTGCTGATATTGATTTTACGACAGCTTTTTGTTTCCGTCATCTGATTATAAAATGTAGCATGAATAGCAGTTGTACTCAGCGCAAAGGCGGCTTTGAACGCGGTGCTAAACTTGAGATCTGACCATTCCGGTGTTTCCAGATAAAAGCCTTTGTCGCCCCAGCCAAACGCCAGCCAGTTGACAGAATTCGTATCTGTGAGATGTGTATTTCCAAAACGAAATTCTCTACTCCAGTCCTCAGAAGCATTGCGCAGGGGCAGCACTAAATCAGTATGTACGCCGTTGGTTTTGATATATATTGTTACGTCCTCCGAAACGCCAGCCTCTCTTTCAGTAGCAATACGAGACAAACCCCAGGCACATCCCAGATAAACCAGCACAAAAGCAATAAAACAGAGCGCAAACCAGCCTGTATATTTCAATCCTTTTTTGACGTACTTCCTCATTTTTCTTTTGTCGGCCTTACCCGGCAGACGAATTTTTCCCAAATGTATCAATCTGTCCATGGACTATTTCTTCACTAATCGATAAAAATTATATTTGCCTGCTTTTTTGTCGGCAATGCAACAACCCCTGAAATATTTTTTTCTTTTTTGTGCTCTTTTGTGGCAAGTGTGCGCATATGGGCAGGAGGAATCGGCTCCTGCGGGCGCCGGCATGGGTATGGAAAGCAATTTTATCGTCGGTAAGGTGCTCAAACATTCCGAGAAATTTATCGCACCCATTCCGGATCATTCTACCGCTTACGAATTCAATTTTGTACAGCAAACTTATGGCACAAAAGACTGGCAGCAACGCCGGAAATTTCCTTTGGTCGGTTTTGGATTTACTTACACACACTACGGAAGTGATTCCATTTTGGGAAATGTATTTGGCATCTATCCAATCCTACAATTGCCAATAATTCGAGGTAAAAGAGTGGAATGGACAGTGCGTTTAGGCTTCGGACTGGGATATGCAACGAAACATTTTGAGCGTGTACCTGACTGGGATACCTTAAACAACGCGATCAGCAGTCACATTAATAATTTCAGCACCATCAGCACCGATATTCGCTATCATATCAACGATCATTTTGATGTGCAGGCCGGACTAAATTTTTCGCATGTTTCCAATGCAGCTTTAATGCAGCCAAATCTTGGTATCAATATGTATGGCGCGCATATCGGCATCCGTTATTTTCCTGTTTCAGCGCATCCTAAAAAAATCTATAAAGATTTGCCTAAGCTAAGCAATCGTTGGTTGTTTCAAGGTCGTATTGGCTTATCGTTTAACCAGGCAGGTTTTACCGATGGACCGATGTATCCAATCTACATTGCGTCAGCTTATGTAAGTCGTCGCTGGCTAAGTAAAAACAAGGTGTTTGCAGGTATTGATTATTCTTACCACAGCAATATTTATGCCTTTCTCCGGAACAATTATATAGCTATCGGAGACGAAAAAGCGCATTCCTGGAAAAGTGCCATTTTCGTAGGCAATGAGTTTCTTTTTGGCCGTGTAGGCATAATGCTGCAAGTTGGTTATTATATCAAACAGGCAGACCTGAAACTGGATCCTTATTACGAAAAACTCGGCGGCAATTTGTACCTCGTACAAAAGGAAAAAGGAGTGCTCAAAGAACTCTGCCTTTCTGCATTGCTCAAAGTACACCAAACACAGGCAGAATTCGCTGAAATGGGCATCGGGTTTGGTTTCTAGTCGCCCATCTGCAAATGCTGTACACGAAATCCCTTCATTATTCCATTAAAATCCCAATCAGAACTTAAATACACTTTCAACTTGCTTTGACGGAATGCTTCTGGCACATCAATATAAAAAGCGTAGCGGTTTAAACTGTCGTTTTCGGCAATTGCATTGAATAAACGAACATGCCGATGCAATGTGGAATCGTTATTTATCAAATCTGCATTTAGATTGCTGGACCAAAGGCTATTTGGCGCCTTGATTAATGCCTCAATCTTCAGCCATTCTTCTCCATGTAAATTCAAATTCGTGTCCAATAATACTTGCTGATTATTCGCTAGGAAATGGATGCTCGTTGTATCCTTAACATCGGCCAGAACAAAATGCCGGTATAAATCTTCAGTCTTGAAGCGGTCATTGTTATCCAGCAAACTCATCTGCTCTGCTGTAGGATGCGCATTGAGATAAACAGCACGATAATACGCACGGTTCATGTCATTATAATGGATAATCGTACGGTCATATTGCCAGGTCTGGAAAAGATTGACACCAAGCAAATAAATGCCCACCGCATAAAATACCAGCTTCCATTTTGTTTCTTTCACCTTTTGCACCAAAGCCCCCAATGGCAGCGCAAACACAGGGTAGCTCTGCATCAGCGCCCTTGTAGAAAAACTACCACCATAGCGCCAGTCATCCCAGGCAATAATGATGTAGATGTTTAGCAAACAAAACCATAAAACTGATTTCCGGAACGGAAACTTCCTGATGAAAAACATACCGGCAATAAGAAACAAAGTAACCGGTGTGTAGATAAACCAGCCCTTTTCAAAGCCAAACAACACACGGAACCACGGATTTAAAAACACCCATTTGCTGCCTACATCAAAGATGAATGAACCGGACGTTATCTTCCAGTAGATAAGCTGCGGAAGGATGCCTAAAATGCCAAAGAACGCCGCAACAAATACCTGTTTACGATGCGCCTTTACCATTGCCCATTTTTCTTTCGCCGCTTCTTTATTCTGCGTAGCCCAGAAGATCGGGATAAACACCATTATCGCCTCCGTAGGGCGGCTTATCGTGGCTAAACCTATTACATATCCAATAAGCGCTGCCCAGCCTATTTTAGGCCGTTCATGCCATTTAATGGTAGCAAATAAAACCAACACATAAAGCGGGAAAATATAAACATGACTTTGCGCATTATCTACCGCTGCATATTGTATGAAATTTGAAGCCAGACAAAGCAGCAATAGTGTAATCGCAGTGGTCGTATCATCAAAATAGCGAAGAAGTATTTTGCGCAGCAATAAAATAGCCAGGAGACAATAAACAAGCACGCCAAAGCCAAGTGCATACTGATATGGCGGTGAAAAACCATCCACAGGATAACCGTAATTTCTGGCAACAAAATCTCCAATAAAAAACCACGGCATTTCGAGAATCGCTACACCCCCGAGGTATTTAAAAACATAGTTGCCATTCTCCTGTTTTTCGGCCTGCCAACCATCACCGCCTGTTACGCTGTATTTTTTATCGATTTCTGTAAGCCAGTCCAGCTTCTTAAAATCATGATAAGTAAATACGGCCGGCAAATACATGTAATAGCCAAAAGCATCCCAGGTTGTGACGACGAGTGGCTTCCCGGATTGTTTGGGAGGATTAATACTACGATACTGAAACAACACGGCAGTAATAAGAATAACCGCCAGCAGGGAAAAAAGGTTTTTCATCAGATTCAATTAGATCAGTCCTTCTCTTACCAGGTCATGCAGATGCAACATGCCGGAATAGCGGCCATCGAGCGTTACCACCAATTGTGTTATATCATACTCCCGCATTTTTTCCAACGCCAGCACGGCAAGTTCACTTTCATCAATATCCTTGGGATTCGCACTCATAATATCGACAGCCGTCAGCTTATTTGGCTCATCGTGCTTCTCCAGCATACGACGGATATCACCATCGGTAATGATTCCTTTCACAACATTGTTTCCATCTACCACCACAGTGGCTCCAAGGCGCTTGCTTGAAATTTCGTAAATGATTTCGCGAATGCGGGCATCTTCTTTTACTTGCGGCTTTTCATTCATTTTGCTCATGTCTGAAACGCGCAGATAAAGCTTTTTGCCCAATGCACCACCCGGATGATAACGAGCAAAATCGCGTGAGGTAAAACCTTTCAGCTCCAACAAACAAACAGCCAATGCATCACCCATCACCATTTGTGCGGTCGTGCTGGTTGTGGGCGCCAGGTTATTGGGACAAGCTTCTTTATCAACGGTGCTGTTTACAAAGCAATCTGTATTAGTCGCGAGGTATGATTTATCGTTACCGCAAAGTGCGATCACCGGATTACCGAAATTTTTCACAAGCGGTACCAAAAATTTGATTTCCGGACTTTCACCGCTTTTTGAAATAATGATCACTACGTCATCTGGCTGAATCATACCGAGGTCGCCATGAATCGCATCAGCAGCATGCATAAACAAAGCAGGGGTGCCTGTAGAATTCATGGTGGCCACAATCTTTTGTGCAATAACCGCGCTTTTGCCAATGCCTGAAACCACCACACGTCCTTTGGATTCGTGTATCAGTGATACGGCTTTTACAAATTCGTCGTTGACAAATGCTTTTAATCCCGCTACAGACTGGGCTTCGAGCTCTATCGTCTCTAAGGCTTGCTTGAGTACAGCTTCTGATGAAAACATAGGCAACAAAGTTGGGCATTTTTATACTCAAAGACAACCCTTTGTTTTTCACTGCCGCCAGACCGTTCTGTTAGCGGTTTTCATGATGATTTCTCGGTAATACTTTTATATTTTTACCGTAATTTTCTTACGGCATAAAATTCCGACCGGCGATATGACTGATAACCGTACCAATTTTCTGGCAAAAAGTGAGGTAAAGGCGCAAGACCTGGAGCACAAACGCAAAGTAGCGTTCAATATTGACAAGTATAATGCTGCTGTGATCAATGGGAAAAAGCAGTTTGCCGATCTTGAACTGGCTCGGAAAAAGGCCAAGAACGCCAAATGGAAAGCTATTGAAAACCTGGATCAGTATCTTGAGCAGTTTGAACAAAACTTCACCGCTCGTGGCGGCAAGCTGATCTGGGCTGAAAATGCAAACGATGCGCTGGACGCAATTCTGGCGATCTGCAAAGAAAAGAATACGCATCAGGTGGTGAAATCAAAGTCGATGGTGACTGAGGAAATTCATCTCAATAAATTCCTTGAAAAAAATGGTATTGAATCTGTAGAAACTGATCTCGGAGAGTATATCCAGCAGCTGGACGGTGAGCCACCGTACCACATCGTAACGCCAGCCATGCACAAAAGCAAGGAAGATGTAGCGAAACTCTTTCACGAAAAATTGGGTACTGATCCCAATCTCGCACCGACAGAACTAACATTGATTGCGCGCGAAAAACTGCGTCAGAAATATCTTACCGCGGAAGTCGGTATTACTGGCGGAAACTTTCTGTTGGCCGATATCGGAGGCGTTTGCGTAACTGAAAATGAAGGAAACGGAAGATTGAGTACTTCTTTTCCAAAAACACATATTGCTATTGTTGGCATTGAAAAAATATTGCCTTCGGTAAATGATCTGCCGCTGTTCTGGCCTTTATTGGCAACTTACGGAACTGGTCAGCAACTTACTGCCTACAATACTATTTTCACTGGACCACGTCAACCAGGCGAAACGGATGGCCCCGATGAGATGTATGTAATTTTGCTGGATAACGGCCGTACAAACATGCTGCAGCACCCTGAAATGCGCGAGGGTATGTATTGTATCCGTTGCGGCTCTTGCCTCAATGCTTGCCCCGTTTACAAAAACATCGGCGGTCACGCATACGGCACTACTTACAGTGGCCCGATCGGATCTGTAATTACGCCACATTTGCAGGGCATTGATGAATACAAGCACCTCAGCTATGCTTCTACTTTATGTGGCAACTGCACAGAAGTGTGCCCGGTGAAAATAAACATTCACGGTATGCTGCTCGAAAATCGCCATACTGCTACCAAAGAAGGCATGAATGGTTTTTCTGAGAACATAGGTTGGAAACTCTGGAGAAAAGGCATGATGAGCCGCACAATGATGAATGCAGCCGGCCCTGGTTTTAAGAACATGATGCTGAATAAAGTGTTTGGCGAAACCTGGCTCAATCGCCGCTCTGGTACACACTTTGCCGAAAAATCATTTAACAAGCTCTGGAAAGAACGGAAATAGTCACGTTCACAAATCGCTGTTTCATGCAAACAATCTCTGTTTTTGTTCCGCAACTTTCACCCAGGCTTTTTTATACGCTTGATTGGGTCTTCAAGGAGCAATTACATTTGGATTATCGTTTGCTTACAGATGAAACTTCTTTGCCTGAAGATTTTTTTATTACCTACGGAAAACCCTTAACTGGTGGGCTTTTCATTCCCGACAACGGTCTGTTGTGGCAGCAAAATATCAGCACAGCGTATCAACCTGTTTTCGAGGAAACACTAGCCTATAATCCATCAGAAAAAGCATTTTCATTTGACGTTTTTTCGGCTGTTTTTTATTTGATTGCACGCTATGAAGAATACGCACCCAATCGCTTTACACCCGACAAACATAACCGTTTTCCGGCAACCGAAAGCGTATTGTATAAACGTGGTTTATTAGAGATTCCAATTGTCGATGAATGGCTGCAAACACTTCGTGAAATACTGACCCAACAATTCGGTTTTAAGCTGCCGCAAAAAACTTTTTCCTTCTTACCTACTTACGATATAGATATTGCATGGTCTTATCAAAACAAGGGCTGGAAACGGAATACAGGCGCATTAGCAAAAGATATTTTATCAGGCAACCTCAGTGCTGCATCAAGTCGGGTGAAGGTTTTATCTGGTCAACAAAAAGATCCTTATGATGCTTTTGACTGGATGCAAAAATTGCATGATCAACTTGATGTGAAGCCGATTTATTTTATGCTTGCGGCTTTAAAAACTACGCCTTTCGATAAAAATATTCTTCCTTCAAATCCGGCAATGCAAGCCTTAATTCGAAAGCTTTCTCTGAATGGTACAATCGGCATGCACCCATCTTATTTTACGGAAAAGAACAATGATCTGTTTGCTCAGGAACAACGCAACTTAGCCCTGATTGCTGATCAGGATATTACTATTTCAAGACAGCATTATATTAAATTGCATTTGCCTGAAACCTATTACCAGCTTAGTTTACATGGCATCACGGCCGACTACAGTATGGGTTATGGCGCCCATCTTGGATTCAGAGCAGGTACAGGTAATTCCTTCAATTGGTACGATCTCCAGAAGGAAGAGGAAACCAGTTTACGAGTATATCCGTTTTGCTTCATGGACACTACAGCGCATTATGAGCAAAAACTCACGCCGGACTTGGCTTTCGAGCGTTTACGCCAGATGGCATTACGTCTTCAAAACTGTAACAGCACGCTGATCACAGTCTTTCATAATTTTTCTTTAGGAACAGATCCTGAATGGAAAGGTTGGCATAATGCTTACGAGCGGTTCCTTCGTTTTATTTACGTATAAATACTCGGGTACCCACGCCCACAAAGCCATACAGCTCTTCGATATCTTTATTTTTTAACGCTACGCAGCCATCGGTCCAGCCGACGCCAAGCTCAATCATATTATCACCGCCAGGCCAGATGCCATGAATACCTACGGAACCACCGATTTTGGCAGTTGCTGGTATAATATGCTGTGCTTTCAAACGATTGAAACGTGCAATAGCCGAGTCATTTGGATAACTCAACCCCATGAACTTGTTATAATGGGATTTGGCATTTTTGTTGGTAATTTTAAACCAGCCCTCAGGCGTACACCGGTCGCCTTCCATGCACTTGTTTTCTTGCGGTCTTGGTCCGAAAACTGCCCGGTAACTCCGAATGACACGGCTTTTATAAAATACCTGCAGGCAATAGTCTGATTTATCAACCATTACCGTAATTGAATCTTTATTTAATGTATCGGGATTTACCGGCGCTGCAAAACCAACTGCCACAGTTTTAGGAATAATGATGGTCTGTGTAACTTTCATCAGTCCTTCGCGGTACTGAATAATGCGTACAATGTTGCCTTTATGGTCACTATACTCATCAAGGACTTTTACATCCTTTGGAATAGCTGTAGCTCCGTTGTTTGCCTGCTGCGCACACACCCAAACTGCACAAAAAATACCCAACACAAAAAGGCCCAATTTTAAGCCCCCCGACAAACTGCGAAAACTTGATAAAAACATATTCCTGACAGCAATAAATTAAATTATTGTGAAGTAAGCGAAAATAGCAAAAATTAAGGTAAGTATGAAGCCAAAAATAATTTGTTTTATATAAAATTTATGAGCTTAGTTGCCAAATCATTAGGGGGTTTCGTAAATTTACCGTCCATGCAAGCACTAACCCTGACTGAGGAAAATTATCTCAAAAGTATCTACACACTGCAGCATCGAAATGCTACGGGTGAGGTCTCTGTAAATGAGATCGCCGAACGTATGCAAACGAAGCCAGCAACGGTTACGGACATGCTTCGCAAGCTTTCTGAGAAAGAACTCATTCATTACGAGAAGTATAAAAAAATACAGCTTTCCGAATCAGGTATTGCCCAGGCTTTACAGATTCTCCGCAAACACCGTCTCTGGGAAACGTTCCTTCATGATAAACTGCAATTCTCCTGGGATGAAGTGCATGAGGTTGCAGAACAGCTGGAACACATTCATTCAAAAAAACTTATTGAAAGTTTAGATGCATTTTTAGGCTTTCCGAAGTATGATCCGCACGGTGATCCGATTCCAAATGCCAAAGGAGAAATGCCTGTCAGCAGAGCCGTAACCCTGCTAAATGTAGAACACGATATCAATTGCCAGATTGTTGCCGTGAAAGACAGTTCTACTGCCTTTTTGCAGCAACTCGAACGTTTTGGTCTGCAAATTGGTGTCACACTCCAGGTAAAAGAACAAATGGCCTACGACAACAGCATTCTGGTACAAACAAAAAGCGATCCTTTCTTTTTATCTGAAAAGACCGCTGATAATATTTTGGTTATTCCTGTCGCTGAATTATAGATTATTTCGGCTTTTTATAGATTGGTACGGTAGAGCAGGGTTCTCCGTACATCAAACTTTTCACAATAGGTCTTAAACGCTCTGTCGCAGCTATATAAGCCATTTCTGGAATTGGTGTGTCACCGCATCCTTTTAAAACCACACGTTTATCGTCGTATTCTGTAATATCGATCTGATCAATATTTTTCGTTACCAGCCATTTCTTCATTTCTACCTGCGTACCAAAATAAATTGATCTGGCGACGGGCTGTAAGTAAGAAGCGGCCAGCATATAAGCCCACATAGGAATAATAGCATCTACTGAGCAAAAAACAGCCACATTTTTACCTTCAAACGGTGCCCAGTCAAAGGCCTGAAGTGCTGTACGATAATCTTTTTCACGTAAGATCATTTCTCTGAATAGAAACGGTTTCAGATCAAAATCAGCAAATGAATCAGCTTCCGGAATATATGGTGCCAGATCCAGCGTCATAATACCGCTTTCCGCCACTTTGTTTACAATAATGTCCATCTTTATAAATCTCCTCCTACAAAAATACTAAGTACTCTTGGGTATAAAAAAACAGCACCGTTATTGCGGTGCTGTTTTTTATTTATCAACTATTAGCTAAAACTAATAAAGCATGCTTGCGTTGTATTTGATGTTCGCGTTGCGACGGAAAACTTCTTGCAGCGTTTGTGCCAGATAGTTTTTGTTTTGCATTTGCGTTTGCATCACTTGTTGGTTCAATGCCATTGGATCCATCGGCTTGTTACTGTCAAAACGGTTAGTAACCATCATATAGATCACACCATCTTGACCTTGAATACCTTCAGAAACTGTATTTGGTTTAAAACCAGCATAGAAAGCGAAACCAATTGCTTTCGGCTCATAACCTAAACCTGGAGCGAAAGGATTCTGCGCATTAAATGAATCAGCTTGTTGGATTGGCTGACCCGCTGTCTGAGACAGTGATTCCAATGAAGCTACAGTTTTGTATTTATCCTTGATCAACTGCGCTTTTTTATCATTTTTAACCAAAGATTCGATCATTGGTTTCGTATTCGCATCCAGTTTCACCAGACCTTTATCTTGAACATCAGCCAATTTCGCTACGATGTAACGATTTTCCAATGTGAAGATGCCAGATACATCACCAAGTTTCGCATCATACATCCATTTAATGATTTCATGAGAAGAACCCAGGCCTTGAATTGTGAAGTCGCTCACTTTTACGTTGCTTGCAACGCGTTTGTTGAGGTTCTCGCTTTTCACAGCAGCATCAAACGAAGCAGCAGTTGTATTCTTACCTGCGAAAGCAGTTGCTTTAGCATATACTGCCTGATCTGTATTCTGACCAGCGAAAAGTGATTTGCTGATTGTAGCCAGTTTCGCAGTTGGTTCAATACCATTTTGATTAATGATTTCAATGTAGTGGTAACCAGTATAGTTATCGTTACTTACTTTAACTACTTTCTTTTCACCAGATTTACCATCGAAAATGAAATCACCGAATTCTTTAGAAAGTTGCGGACGCTGAGCAAGTTGGAAGTCATATTCACCACCATTGTTTTTGCTTCCTTCATCTTCAGAATATTTTGCAGCAAGCGTTTTGAAGTCAGCACCGGCTTTCAGTGCAGTTTCAATACTATCGATGCGTTGTTTGGCAACTGAGTCAGCCAATACTACATTCGCCTGGTCTTTTGTTTTGATCAGGATGTGACGGCATTTTACTGAATCTGGCAAAGTTTTCTTATCAAGAACTTTTGTCAATTTGTAAGAACCGTTTTCGTAGTATGGACCAAATACCGCACCTGAAGGCATATTCATTATGCTATCAGCGTAAGCAGACATCATTGATTTTTTAGTCACGTATGCACCAACAAACTGCTCGTCTGAGTTACGGTTAACTACACTTTCAGCATCGTTAGTTGTCGCAAATTCATTTTTGATTTGTTCCAGTGTTCCTTTTGCCTTCGCAGTGTCTTCGCTAGAAGGCACAATATCAAAAGAAACATAATCGATGCTACGTGTAGGATCTTCGATTGTGTAAAGTGCAGCGTGTTTCTGGAGGTAAGTCTGCAGATCAGCATCAGTCACTTTCACTTCGTTGTCATTAACGGTAGTGTAAGGTACTTTCACAAAACGCACACTTGCCATTGAGTTCTGATCTTTGATCTGACGGTCTACTACAAATTTCGGCGTATACAGACCATTTACAACCAGATTGCTGAATTTCTGGATTCTGTAATTACGCTTTACATAAGTCTTTACAGTTTCCCATGATTCCAATGCTTTTTGTCCCTCCGGTTTAGCGAAGAATGGATTGTTCTTTTGTTCAAAAGCAGCTAAAGCCTGAGCATTAAACTGACCAGTTTTAGGATCCATGAAATAAGGGAACTGCTGAACCATTGGATCAGGATATGGGCCCTTAATAATGTCCTTTTCTTCTTCCTTGGTCATCTGAATACCCAACTCGTCCATTTGTTTTGAGATGAGTTTCTCAAAAACGAGTTCACGGAGTGCCTGGTCATGCAATTGAGCTTTGGCGGCATCGTCCAGTTGACGTTTAGAATAAAGTTCATATAGGGTTTCATATTCCCTGATACGTTCTGCATATTCTTTAGCGTCTACTTTTTCGCCATTTACTTTCACTACGCTGGAGTCTTTACCAAACAACTCGCCGAAGCGGCCGCTGGCAGCGTCCATTAAGATAAAGCCCACAAGCGCCAGCGCAATGATAAAACCAGCCAGCTTTGCGTACTTATCCCTGATTTTTTGAATTACAGCCATATAGGTTGTTACTATTTTATAAGGAGGGCAAATTTATACGAAAAATCCAGATTATAAAGTATTCCTGGCGATAAACCTGAAATAATAATCATTTCTTTTTTCCACTCTCTCTTTTTAAGTCTTAAAACAATCTCACCAATCAGTTTAACAGTTTAAAGTAAAGCTTTAGATTAAAAATCGAACTTTCATATAAACAAATAGTTTTATTAAACTATGTGACGATTTGATGGTTCCATTTTTAATTCGAAAATCAATGTGTTAAAGCTTCACTTTAAGTCTGTTACGTTCGTTACCAAGATAGAATACACATTTGATTCTAAGGAAATCCACGAAAAACGATGCAAAACAACTAAAAAATGTGGATAACCACACTCCAAAAATGGATTTTCAAATAAAAATGAATTAATTGTTAAGGTTATCCACTTTTTACGTGAATTTTTTCTGGATTTCATGGGAATTACCGTGGATGATTAAAGAGTTTTCAAGTTTTACTTTAAGTGGGCAGAAATTTTTAGACCTAAAATTGGCCTTTTCAACATCGTTCTACGATATCCAGATACAAAAACTTTTTCACAGCCTAGTTTATCCACATTTGAGTACCTTTATGTTAGAATATTCTGCCAGAAAGGGTTTCAGATGTGGATAACCTTGGAATAACTTGGGTATTAGTTTCGTTTTGGTAAATTGCAATGGGAATTGCGTATTTGTATCCCCAAATTCACAGCCCTAATGGTAATAGTCTTTTTTTAGAAGAAATTTTTTATTTTTATTATGTCAGATGTGAAATTCCTCGCCGAAGAGACGGCAAAATTAGATATTAAAGGATTTTTAGATGTAGAAATCGATCCGACACTTGATCTGTTTGATGAAATCGAACGATTGAAGAGGGAAAAAAACGCAATTGTGCTCGCACATTACTACCAAGAGCCTGATATTCAAGACATTGCGGATTATATTGGCGATAGTTTAGGTCTGGCACAACAAGCAGAGAAGACAGATGCCGATATCATTGTATTCGCTGGTGTACACTTCATGGCGGAAACAGCTAAGATTCTTAATCCAAACAAAAAAGTATTACTTCCGGATCTGAATGCCGGTTGTTCATTGAGCGATAGTTGTCCGCCACCATTATTCAAAGCATTTAAAGAAAAACATCCGGATCATATTGTTATTTCATATATCAACTGTTCCGCTGGCATTAAAGCTTTAAGTGATATAATTTGTACTTCATCTAATGCCCGCCAGATAGTGGAGAGCTTGCCACTTGACCAAAAAATCATTTTTGCTCCAGACAAAAACCTGGGTGGTTACATTAATAAGGTAACTGGTCGTAATATGTTGCTGTGGAATGGTGCTTGTATGGTACACGAAATTTTCTCATTGGAGAAGATCACCAGGTTGAAGGAGCGTCATCCGGAGGCGAAGTTGATTGCTCATCCGGAATGTGAGGAAGCCGTTTTACGTATCGCTGACTTTATTGGTTCCACGACACAGCTGCTTAAGTTCAGTGAAACTGACGAAGCGCAAAGTTTCATCGTCGCTACCGAAACAGGTATTCTCCACCAGATGCAAAAGAACGCACCTGACAAAACTTTCATTGCAGCACCTCCGGATAATGCGTGTGCCTGTAACGATTGTCCACACATGAAGTTGAACACACTTGAAAAATTGTATCTCTGCATGAAGTATGAATTGCCCGAAATTACGATGGAGGAGCAGCTCAGAGTTGCAGCAAAACGACCAATAGACAAGATGCTGGAATTGAGTCGTCAATTTGGGCTTTAGAGCTGAATTCGTTACAAAACAGGTATATTTTTATTGAAAGATGGGCTTTATGTCCATCTTTTTCTTTTTTATAGACATCGTTTTGGTCTTTGTCCAACAATTCCTTTCCACTGGACAGTCTTTCCCAAACCAGTTGTCTGTCTAACATTTGTTTATCGGCGGATAAAGCATAATCCTCCATAGATGTATATTTAAACTAGTCAATTTACAATCTGAAAAATGCTGGTGATGTGTTAGTCAGGCAAGGTTATTAAACCAAAACTCGTTGAACCGGAGAATGGTAATTTCAATCTTTTTCGGTGGCCGTCTTTTGTCTTAATTGGTTGTTTGCGCGAAAATATTGCAAAGATTTCTGACTAGTAGTTGCATTATTTCAGTCGTCGTGAGAAGATTGTTTTGTACTGGTTTTATGAATTATTTTTTGTCAATGGTGTCTTTCAACAAACAAGGGAGCGCAAATATCAAACCGTTTATGTCGTACTAGCTTTTATTTCTAGGTCTCAGAGTACGTGTAGCTTGTCTATAGAAAAATGATTTAAGGAAACGATGGTGGCAAACATCCACATTATTCTTTGCTTTGCCGTGGAATTTTATTGTTTGTTAGTTTAATTGGATAGACTTTTTGCTTACCTGGAATACACTTAGGGGTGGTGTTTCTCTTGTATATCCGATAATGTTCAACACTCTTTTACTTGTGCTTGATGCTTGTTGTTGTGTTCGTTTGCACTTCGGGTGTTAATCACCTTCTTTCATTTTTCGAACAATACCAGTATTAGCTTAAGATATTGTAAATCAATTTGAAGTTACTTTTTGACGGGGTATTCTATTTTAAGGAGGCTCGGAATTGTCGCTCGTTTGGTTCCACGTGGAACATGAAGCTATAGATAGAAATTTAATCACTAAGTGGCTATAGCTTCGTACCTTTGCGGACTATGTTTCCAGAATATGATGTTATAGTTGTAGGTGCCGGCCACGCTGGATGTGAGGCCGCAGCTGCAGCTGCAAATATGGGATCCAAAGTTCTTTTGGTTACCATGAATATGCAGACCATCGCACAGATGAGCTGCAATCCAGCTATGGGTGGAATAGCGAAAGGACAAATCGTAAGAGAAATAGATGCGCTTGGTGGTTATAGTGGTATTGTAAGCGATAAAAGCATGATTCAATTCAGGATGCTGAATAAATCTAAAGGTCCTGGTATGTGGAGCCCACGTACACAGAATGATCGAATGCTTTTCGCTGCCACTTGGCGTGAGATGCTTGAAGCTACATCTAATGTAGACTTTTGGCAGGATATGGTGAAAGAGTTGATTGTTTCACGTGGAACAATTCAAGGTGTGGTAACAGGAATGGGACAAGAGATTCGCGCTAAGTCTGTAGTACTTACTAATGGTACGTTCCTGAATGGTGTGATTCATATTGGAGAGAAACAGTTTGGTGGGGGGAGAATAGGGGAGAAAGGCGCTTCTGGTATTACAGAACAGCTTGTAGAGCTTGGTTTTGAGTCTGCAAGATTGAAAACTGGAACGCCACCACGTATTGATGGCCGTAGTTTGGACTATACTAAGATGGAAAAGCAGGAAGGTGATGAGGAAATTGTAGGGTTTTCTTATTTACCAGTGGAAAGGATTAAACCGCAAGAGCAGCGTGCTTGCTGGATTACTTATACAAGTCAGGAAGTACACGATATTCTTAAGACTGGTTTTGAGCAATCTCCAATGTATCAAGGCCGTATTAAAGGTAGTGGTCCACGTTATTGTCCTAGTATCGAAGATAAGATCAATCGCTTTGCAGATAGAGATCGTCATCAGTTGTTTGTAGAGCCAGAGGGATGGAATACAGTGGAGATCTATGTAAATGGTTTCAGTACTTCGTTGCCAGAAGACGTTCAATATAAAGCGCTAAAAATGGTGCCTGGTTTTGAGAATTGCCGTTTCTTCCGTCCTGGATATGCCATTGAATACGATTATTTTCCACCAACACAGTTGAAATTTACACTGGAAACTAAGGAAATTCGTAACCTTTTCTTCGCAGGACAGATAAATGGCACCACTGGTTATGAAGAAGCCGCTTGTCAGGGATTAATGGCTGGTATCAATGCACATAGAAATGCACATGAACAAGAACCGTTCGTTCTGCAGAGAAGTGACGCATATATTGGTGTATTAATTGATGATTTGATCAATAAAGGAACAGATGAGCCTTATCGAATGTTTACCAGCAGGGCTGAATTTAGGACGTTATTAAGACAGGATAACGCTGATATGCGCCTTACACCGATGAGCTATGAGATGGGATTGGCCTCTGAAGAGCGTATGGAATTGGTTCGTAAGAAGATGGACGAGGTAGAACAAATCAAAAAAACACTTGCGGACTTTTCTGTAGAACCAGCAGCAGCGAATGAATATTTGTCTTCTAAGGATTCTTCGCCGTTGGTAGAACGTTCAAGAGCACTAAAATTATTACTCCGTCCGAACATAGATTTGAAGGAATTGTGCGCTGAAATTCCAGAATTAAAGGCCGCTATTGGAGACGTGCACATCCATTCCCTCGAGCAGGCTGAGATCCAGGCTAAGTATGACGTTTACATCGAAAAAGAGCGTGAATTGGTTAAGAAAATGGCCAGTTTAGAGGATTTAATGATCCCAGACAGCTTTAATTATGATAAATTGACTGCTTTGTCGATGGAAGCACGACAAAAGTTAAATAAGATAAGACCGAACACTCTGGGGCAAGCAAGTCGTATAAGCGGAGTCAATCCAAGCGATGTGCAAATCCTGATGGTTTATATGGGTCGTTAAAAAATTAAGAAATTGGTTTAGTAGCGTTACTAAGCCAATTTTTTTTGATTATTTTAATGTCTTGATTAGGTACTTTTCAGTCAGATAAATGGATTTCAGAACGGCGATTTACAAATATTGCAATTACCAGGAAAGGTGTCATCAGGATGTACGAAACAAATTATATGATCTTGGTGCAAGAAAAGATCAGGTTGAAACATTGATTGCAGACTTGATAGGAGATAACTTATTGAATGAAGAGCGGTATGCAAGGGCATTTGTAAGGGGTAAATTTCGCTTAAAGAAGTGGGGTAGAAAGAAGATCCTCCAGGAATTAAAGCTCCATAAGATATCGGAATATTGCGTTAAAAAGGGTATGTCTGAAATTGATGCGAATGAGTATGATTCTGTTTTGAATCAATTATGCGTAAAAAAGTGGAGAGAGCTAAATAGAGAAACAAATGAGTTCAATAAAAAAGGAAAGGTCTACAGATATCTTTTACAAAAAGGCTATGAACAGGATTTAATTTCTGATGCTATTAACCAACTATTAGAATCCGGAAGCTAATTAAATAAGTATATTTACTTTAGACGAGGAAATTAAAAGAAAACAAAAAATGGTAAAGCAAATAACTGAAGGTGTCAGTATTACTGTTGAAACATTCTATCAACCGAATCAAAGTAATCCGTTAAACGGGGAATATCTTTTTGCATACAGAATAACAATTGAAAATTTAAGTACAGTGCCAGTGAAATTACTTCGCAGACATTGGCATATTGTCGATTCTAATGGCTTGTTTCGTGAAGTCGAAGGGGAGGGTGTAGTAGGTCAGCAACCGATCATACAGCCCGGGGAAGACTATCAATATGTCTCAGCATGCAATCTGCGCACGGAGATTGGAAAGATGTATGGTACGTATCTGATGGAAAATCTTTACAACAAAAAGAACTTTACTGTAGCGATTCCGGAATTTAAATTACTAGCGCCATTTAAAATGAACTAAGAGTAGAGTGAATTAATGTTCTGCTTTTAATTTACCATTTATTTATTCGCGTTATTTGAAAACAAAACTTTGATCTGATCACCAGGGATGAATTTCATAAGCTAATTTACCGGAAGAAATGACGGATCAGTAATCAACAATTGCTCTACTTCTTCTTTTGTGTCGCAGTTAAAAATAAGTATGCCTCGTCGGTTTCCGTCATTACCGAATGGACCTGCTACAACAATCTTTTCCATTTCTGCAAGTCGGGTAATATATGCTAAATGCCCTTTCATGATCTCAGTAGTTTTTATGCTATTCTGAGTTTTTCTGTTTTTCCTTTTGTCATCACGAAATACTGTTTTAATTTCATGGATTGCCCATTCATGTTTACAGTTTGTGTACGTGGATGATTTTTTTCTGAACAGAAATATTAAGCGAAAATAGCAGAGCTAGGGAACAAAATATTAATATTTATATATTATAATAATTTATCTTTATTAGGTTTTAAAGTTATAAAATGTATTTATTCCGAAATAAATTAATACTTTAAATAAACTTAACTGTCCTTTATTAATTGTAGTCTAATATTTTCGTACCTTTGCGCAAAATTTGAAATGGATGGAGCGCTGTGTGAGTGTCGGTTTTGAGTAAATGAGAAATTTCCTTCGTTCAGCGTATTAAAAAAATCCATCGTTTAATTTATTTTATGCAAATCAGAAACATTGCCATTATCGCGCACGTTGACCACGGTAAAACAACGCTCGTAGATAAAATTATTCATGCGACTAAAGTATTCCGTGACAACCAGGAAACGGGTGAACTGATCATGGATAACAACGATCTGGAACGTGAGCGTGGTATTACCATCCTCAGTAAAAACATCTCAGTAAACTACAAGGATGTTAAGATCAACGTTATCGATACTCCAGGCCACGCCGATTTCGGTGGTGAAGTAGAACGCGTTTTGAAAATGGCAGATGGTGTTGTGCTGCTTGTGGATGCTTTCGAAGGTCCGATGCCGCAAACACGTTTCGTACTGCAAAAAGCACTCGAACTGAATCTGCGTCCAATCGTCGTAATCAACAAAGTAGATAAGCCAAACTGCCGTCCTGACGAAGTGCACGATGCAGTATTTGAACTGTTCTTCCAGCTTGATGCTACCGAAGATCAGCTCAACTTCCCGACTATCTACGGTTCTTCTAAACAAGGTTGGTTTAACACGTCTCTGACGCCTACAGAGGACATCACTCCGCTGTTGGATACTATCCTTGAAAAAGTTCCTGAACCGAAAGTAACCGAAGGTACTGTTCAAATGCAGATCACTTCACTGGATTACTCTTCATTCCTCGGCCGTATTGCCATTGGTAAAGTGGTTCGTGGTACATTGAAAGAAGGTATGCCGGTACAACTGTGCAAACTGGATGGTTCAATGGTGAAAAGCCGTATCAAAGAGCTGTATACGTTCGAAGGTATGGGCAAGAAAAAAGTAACTGAAGTAGCTGCTGGTGATATCTGTGCAATCGTAGGTATCGAAGATTTCCAGATCGGTGAAACAGTTGCTGATTTCGAAAACCCAGAGGCATTGCCGGTAATTGCTATCGATGAGCCGACAATGAATATGCAGTTCAGCATCAATAACTCGCCTTTCTTTGGCCGTGAAGGTAAATTCGTTACCAGCCGTAACCTCCGCGACCGTTTGAATAAAGAGCTTGAAAAGAATCTCGCATTGCGTGTTAAAGACACCGATGACGCTGATAAATTCCTGGTTTATGGTCGTGGTATCCTCCACTTGAGCGTATTGGTTGAAACAATGCGTCGTGAAGGTTATGAACTGACTGTAGGTCAGCCACAGGTAATCACTAAAGAAATCGATGGCCAGAAATGTGAACCATACGAATCATTGGTGGTAGACGTTCCTTCTGAATTCTCTGGTAAAGTAATTGACCTCGTTACGCAACGTAAAGGTGAAATGCTGATCATGGAAAGCAAAGGTGAAATGCAACACCTGGAATTTGACGTTCCTTCACGTGGTTTGATCGGTCTGCGTTCACAAATGCTGACTGCTACTGCAGGTGAAGCTGTAATGGCGCACCGCTTTAGCGAATACAAGCCTTGGAAAGGTACTATCCCTGGCCGTAACAACGGTGTTTTGGTAGCAAAACAAGCTGGTACTACTACCGCTTATTCTATCGATAAACTGCAGGATCGTGGTTCATTCTTCGTTGACCCGGGTGAAGAAATTTACGCTGGTCAGATCTTGGCTGAGCACATTAAACCAGGTGACCTGAACGTAAATGCTGTGGAAGGTAAAAAACTGACCAACATGCGTGCATCAGGTTCAGATGGCACCAGCAGCATCACTCCGAAAATTCAAATGACTCTGGAAGAATGTATGGAATACATCCAACAGGACGAATGTATCGAGGTAACGCCGCAAAGCATCCGTTTGCGTAAAATCATGCTCGATGAGAATGATCGTGCGAAATACGCGAAAATGCTGAAAATCGAAGCTTAATCAGCTTTTTGAAAAATAAATGGAAAGTCCCTGCTTTATGCGGGGACTTTTTTATTAAACATGTCTATAACGGCATATCAACCGTTAGGGCCATATTCCTTAATTTTGCCAATCATGACAAAAAGAGAAATTCTTACAGGATTATTGGAACAACGTATCCTCATCATTGACGGGGCTATGGGAACCATGATCCAGCGACATAAATTACAAGAAGAAGATTATCGCGGCGAGCGTTTTAAAGACTGGCATATAGATCTGAAGGGAAATAACGATTTGCTGTGCCTTACGCAGCCCGAAATTATTAAAGGAATACATAAGCAATATCTAACTGCGGGCGCCAATATCATCGAAACAAACACGTTTAACGCGCAACAGGTTTCGATGGCCGACTATGATATGCAGTCACTTTCTTATGAAATCAATTTTGCAGCGGCACAAATCGCGCAGCAGGCGGTAAAAGAATTTAAGGCAGAACATCCGGATGCAAACTGTTTTGTTGCAGGCGCAATCGGTCCAATGAATAAAACGCTGAGTCTTTCACCTGACGTGAACGAACCCGGTTATCGCGCTATTACTTTCGACGAAGTAGCTACAGCATATTACGAACAGATTGACGCGCTGGTGAAAGGTGGTGCGGACATTCTCCTGATTGAAACAATCTTTGATACGCTGAATGCCAAAGCTGCCATTTTTGCGATCGAGAAATATTTCCGTGATTATTCTGAGATAGAAAAATTGCCAGTAATGATTTCGGGTACGATTACCGACGCTTCTGGTCGTACGTTGAGTGGCCAAACGCTGGAAGCGTTTTATATTTCCGTAATGCACGCCAATCCGGTAAGTATCGGTTTGAACTGCGCATTGGGTGCAGAGCAAATGCGTCCACATATTGCAGAACTTTCTGAGCTGGCTGCTTGCTTTGTAAGCGCTTATCCAAACGCTGGTTTGCCGAATGCGATGGGTGAGTATGATGAAACACCTGAACAAACAGCCGCCATTGTAGGCCAATTTGCGGCTGATGGCTGGCTTAACTTAGTTGGTGGATGTTGTGGTACTACTCCGGAGCATATTGCCGCTATTGCGCAGGAAATGAAGAAATACGAGGCGCGTCATTTGCCTGAGGTTGCTGAAATTATTTAACATTAAGATGTTTTATATCTAAAGCTGCGAAGTGATCCACTTTGCAGCTTTTTTATTTTACATCTGAGTAATAGTCTTAAAAATTTTAACATAATGGATGCTGAATGAAGCATCCTTTTTATTTTTTAATAAATAGACATATTGTGTAATAATGATGGTTTTTTTATTTTAATATAATATTTAAAAACAACCATTTAGAATATATATATAAATCTGTATACTATTATTCATTTTAATGGGGCAAAATTTTGCAAATCAGACTTGAAATGATTTTAATATTTCCTTAATACATTCTTAATCCAGCCTTTATAATTAAATGTTCTCTTTGTAAAAGCCCTCAAATTTTTAAACACGCTTTTATAAAAGATATGGCTAAACGGGAAGTAGATATAGTTGTGATATCGGATGTGCATTTGGGCACCTATGGTTGTCATGCGAAAGAGTTGTTGCAGTATTTGAAAAGTATCAGCCCCAAGGCAGTCGTGTTAAACGGCGACATTATAGACATCTGGCAATTCAGCAAACGGTATTGGCCGGCAACACATATGATGGTTGTAAAGCATCTTGTTGGGCTAATCGCGAAGGATGTGCCTGTTTATTACATCCCAGGTAATCATGATGAATTACTCCGGCGGTTTAAAGATTTCCATCTTGGCTCCTTGAAAATTGCCAATAAACTTTCTTTGAAAATTGATGGTGCCAATGTCTGGATTTTCCATGGAGATGTGTTTGACGTGGTGATGCAACATAGTAAGTGGCTGGCAAAACTGGGCGCGATAGGTTATGATACACTTATTCTTATCAACCGTTTCGTCAATTTCATTTCTTTAAAAATGGGTCGTGGAAAGATTTCTCTTTCTAAAAAAGTCAAAAACAGTGTGAAAGGTGCGGTGAAATTCATCAACAAATTCGAATCAACTGTTTGTGAAATAGCAGCCAGCAATCAGTATAAATATGTGATTTGCGGACATATCCATCAACCGGAAATTAATACAGTTGTAACCGAAAAAGGCTCAGTTATTTATATGAATTCAGGTGACTGGATCGAAAATCTGACCGCACTGGAATACAACGAAAATAAATGGAGTATTTATCGTTATTCTGAAGATCCAGTGGCTCAAGCTATAGAAATCAAGAATAAGAAGAAAAATAAGGGTGAAAGTCCTAAGGAACTGATGGCTAGCTTACTGCATGAACTTAATGTCAAGAATCCAGAACATGGCCCTGTTGAAACAGACTAAAAAATACTAACGTGAATATTCTTTTCGCCATTCAAGGTACAGGAAATGGCCATTTGAGCCGTGCCCGTGATGTTTACCCAGAGCTTTGCCGATATGGAAATGTAGACGTGCTTATTTCTGGTATTCAGGCAGATGTAGAGGTCCCGTTTCCGGTAAAATATAAGTTTTACGGTCTTAGCTTCATTTTTGGCAACCACGGCGGCGTAGATCTTTGGCAAACAGCCAAAAGCATGAAATTGCCCCGTTTAATTCGTGATATTTCTAGTCTTCCGGTTCGTGATTATGATTTAGTGATTAATGATTTTGAGCCAGTAAGTGCCTGGGCCTGCAAAATGAAAAAGGTTCCCTGTATTGCGCTGAGTCACCAATCGGCTGTGTTAGATAAAAAAGTGCCATTGCCGGATGAGCATGACCGTTTCGGAATGCTGGTATTGCGGAGATATGCACCGTACACCGCCGCTTATGGTTTTCATTTTCGTTCATTTTCCCGAGATATTTATACACCGGTGATCCGGAAAGAAGTTAGAGAATTGGCTGCTACTAATGAAGGGCATATAACGGTTTATCTTCCAGCCTATAATGATCATGATCTGATACAGCACTTATCTCGTTTTGAGGAGGTAGAATGGCAGGTATTTTCCAAACACAATAAAGAAGCATTCTCTCATAAGAATGTGCATATTAGCCCGATAGAAAATAAAGCTTTTATCAAAAGCATGGCTTCAAGTAATGGAGTATTACTTGGTGCTGGTTTTGAAGGGCCCGCAGAAGCGATGTTTCTTGGTAAAAAGATAATGGTAATACCGATGCAGAATCAATATGAACAACAATGTAATGCCGCTGCATTGGCTAATATGGGTATTCCGGTTATTAAATCACTGAGCAGGAAATATTATGATCGTATCCGTTTGTGGTTGAGCGCGGGAAAAGTATTACGTGTGGATTATCCGGATCAGACCGCACAGATCATTGACCGTATTATACTTGAACATGCAACGATCGCCGGAAATGAAAAAGCGCAACTGGGATTGTTGCGCTAAGTATTGTTTTTAGAGAAAATTCAGGAATTACTTGCCTTTAAATTCAGGCTTTCTTTTTTCAAGGAAACCATTGACGCCTTCCTTAAAATCTTCAGTGCGACCTGCTTTCACCTGCAGTTCTTTTTCCAGTTCCAGCTGCTGATTCAGGTTGTTGTTATAAGACTGATTCAGTGCACGTTTAGTAAGGCCAAGGCCAATTGTCGGCATTTGGGCCAGAGTAGCAGCAATGCGCTTGCTTTCCTGTTCGAACATTTCATCATCGTAAGCGCGGTAGATCATACCCATGTTTACTGCTTCTTCTGCAGTTACTTTATCGGCCAGCATCATTAGTGCAGAAGCGCGTTGTAAACCTACCAGGCGTGGCAGGAAGAATGTGCCGCCACTATCAGGAACGAGGCCTATTTTGCTGAATGCCTGAACAAAAGATGCTGATTTATTAGCTACTACCACATCGCACGCAAGGGCGAGATTAGCGCCGGCACCGGCTGCGACACCATTTACGGCTGCAACTATAGGTTTTTCAATGTTTCTGAAACGGGAAATAACCGGATTATAATGCTCGCGTACCACTTTTTCAAAATCAATCTCCGCAGGAGAAGGAAATTCGCTCAGATCCTGGCCCGCACAAAAGCCTTTGCCATTGCCGGTAATATAGATACAACGCACATTGTCATCTTTTTCGCAGGCATCAAGATGAGCCTGTAAAGTCAGCGCCATGTCGCGGTTAAAGCTATTGTATTTTTCAGGTCGGTTAAGAGTTATATATGCAACGCCATTTTCGATGTGCAGTAAGACAGTACTCATGAAAAAGTATTAGAAATCAAATGTAAAAATGCAAATAATTTGGCAGAATATTATATCGAACTTATACTTATTTATAATGTAAAATTTTCATAGGTATAAAAATATATATTCAAACTGCTATTGCCGATGTATTAATTTAAAACACCAGCAGATCGTTTTGTTTTTTCTTCTTTTTGCGAAAGAGCGTTCAGGCTGGGCGTCATCTGGCAGTTACCATTAAATACCGCAGCAGGTTCAATTTGGAGTTTTCCGGAATTAATATTGCCGTTAATCAGGCAATTATCTTTCAGTTGAAGCAGCTCTTTTATAAAAAGGTTTCCGGTCACTTTGCCGACTATGTCCGCTTCATGTGCTGTAACATCACCTTCTATTTCGCCTTCAGGGCCTATTACAACTTTTGCCTTTGTCTGCACATTCCCAATGATTTTGCCGTCTATCCGCACATTGGTTTCGCTCGTAATATCACCTTTAATAACTGTGCCCGTACTGATTGTGGTGGTACTATTGGCTAACTGATCATAGGAAAAATCTCCCTTTGATTTATTACCTCCAAACATAAAATTGAATGGTTAATGATTTCATTCAAAATACGTGGATTTGAAATATGAATGTCCAAAATGTCATTTTTTTATTGTTAACCAATAATCCAAAAATCGGACCAGAATTTAATGAGTATAAAAAAGCCGGTAAAATTTTACCGGCTTTAGCTATTTATAAACAGATCTCAATAATCAATTAAGCAACTGTTTTTTCGAAAACTTTGTGCGTATTGCCATTGTTGCGCTGTTCCTGCGCTTCTTTAGCGGCTTTTACAAATGCAACGAACAAAGGATGCGGGTTTTCCACAGTGCTCTTATATTCAGGATGGAACTGAGTACCTACGTAGAATGGATGTTCCGGAATTTCAACGATTTCAACCAGACCCGTCTTAGGATTTTTACCTACCGGAATCATACCTGCTTTTTCAAAAGCATCGATGTACTCATTATTGAACTCATAACGGTGACGATGACGTTCTGAAATACGGTTAGAACCATAAATTTTAGCCGCTTTAGAGTCATCACGGAGTTCACAGTCATATGCGCCCAGACGCATTGTACCACCCATTTGTGTGATGGCTTTTTGCTCTTCCATCATGGCAATTACAGCGTTATGCGTATCAGGATTCATTTCTGTAGAATGTGCAGTTGCCATATTAAGTACGTTGCGAGCAAACTCAACACAAGCCATTTGCATACCCAGACAAATACCGAAGAATGGAATTTTATTTTCACGTGCGAATCGAATCGCATCGATTTTACCTTCAATACCACGGCTTCCGAAGCCAGGAGCTACCAGAATCGCATCCAGATTGTGCAGTTTTTCTACCGCGTTTTCCGGAGTCAGATATTCAGAGTGGATATTGCGTACTTCTACTTTACACTCATTCATGGCACCAGCGTGGATCAGCGCTTCCAAAATAGATTTGTAAGCATCCTGCAGTTCCACATATTTACCGATAAGACCAATGGTTACTTTAGATTTTGGATAGCGGAGTTTGTTAAGGAATTCTTTCCATTTACCTAAACCGAGTTCAGGATCAGGACCGAGTTCCAGACCGAGCTTCTGCAGACAGATCACATCCAGGCGTTCGCGCATCATTTCCAGCGGTACGCTGTAGATAGTGTCGGCATCCAACGCTTCAATAACTGAATCTTGCGTCACATTACAGAACTGAGCGATTTTGCGTTTCAGATCTTTGTATAAAGGCTCTTCGGTACGGCAAACCAGGATATCCGGATTAATACCGTTTTCACTAAGCAGTTTTACAGAGTGTTGTGTTGGCTTTGTTTTCAGTTCCTTAGCTGCTTTCAGGTAAGGAATCAAAGTCAGGTGCACTACCAGACAGTTGTCATCACCGAGTTCCCATTTCAGCTGACGAACCGCCTCAATGTATGGCAGCGATTCAATGTCACCTACAGTACCACCCAGTTCGGTAATCACGATATCAAACTGATCATCATTGCCCAGAAGCATAATGCGACGTTTGATTTCATCGGTGATGTGCGGAATTACCTGCACGGTTTTACCGAGGTAAGCGCCTTCACGCTCTTTGTTGATTACATACTGATAAATACGGCCGGTGGTAACGTTGTTGGCCTGAGAAGTGTGCGTATTGAGATAACGCTCATAGTGGCCGAGATCGAGATCTGTTTCCGCGCCATCTTCCGTTACATAACATTCACCATGCTCGTACGGGTTTAGCGTACCAGGGTCAACGTTGATATACGGATCAAATTTTTGGATGGTGGTGCGAAAGCCACGTGCCTGGAGCAATTTTGCCAGGGATGCTGCAATAATTCCTTTACCTAACGAAGACGTAACGCCTCCGGTTACAAATATATACTTAGTCATAACGCTCCAGTTTTATGACCGGTGCGCAGCTATCGCAAAACAATAAAATAGTCGGGAAAAGCTGTTCGGTCGCACAAAGTTAAGAAACTGTAAGCAATGCGACAATTCGGTGTTTTAAATTAAGCAAATGTGTATTTTATTTTTCCTGAAAATCAGGGCGAACAAAGCAAAAATATTTAGTGAAGATTAGTTGCCGGGCAATTTCAAGAAGAATTAAAAATTTGTTCCGGAAAACTTATCTATTAAATTATTTTATCTGAGAAAATGCTGGAAATAGTTTGCCGCGCATAGTACCATTAGTAATGAAGTAATTTACCTTTGCCCCCAAATATTTTGTATGCGATTTGACAGGACTGGCTTAACGAATGATCAGCTTATACAATTATATACAGAGCTGGTGCGTCCGAGAATGATTGAAGAAAAAATGTTGGTGCTGCTGAGACAAGGCCGCATCAGCAAATGGTTTAGTGGGATAGGACAGGAAGCTATTTCTATCGGAGCCACACTGGCGCTCGATTCGGACGAATATATCATGCCGCTGCACCGGAATCTTGGCGTATTTACAGCACGTAAAATGCCGTTTGATAAATTATTTATGCAATGGCAAGGCCGCAAAGAAGGTTTTTCTAAAGGCCGTGAACGCTCTTTCCACTTTGGCGCCAACGAATATCATATCTGTGGTATGATTTCGCATCTTGGTCCTCAGCTGGCATTGGCCGACGGTGTTGCATTAGCTCATAAACTGAATAAAGAAAATAAAGTATCGCTCGCATTCAGCGGCGATGGCGGTACCAGTGAAGGTGATTTTCATGAGGCGCTCAACGTAGCAGCTGTATGGGGCCTGCCGGTTATTTTCCTTATTGAGAACAATGGTTACGGTTTAAGTACGCCGGTAAACGAACAATTCGTTTGTAAGCAACTCGCAGATCGTGCTGTAGGTTATGGAATGAAAGGTTTGACGATCGATGGAAATAACATCCTTGAAGTGTACAAAACCATCAGCGAAGCCCGTGAATATTGTATCAAAGAGCAAAAGCCTATTCTTATTGAATGTATGACGTTCCGTATGCGTGGCCATGAAGAAGCCAGCGGCGTGAAGTACGTTCCAAAGGAATTGTTTGAAGAATGGGGTAAAAAAGATCCGATTGCTAATTATGAAGCATATCTGCTGAAAGAAAAAGTGATCAAGCAACCGCAGATCGATGCAATTCGTGCAGGTATTCAGAAAGAAATTGAAGAAGGGTTGGCAACCGGATTCGCGGCAGAACCAATCAAACCGGATACAGCAGCGGAAATAGCGGATGTATATGCACCGCACGACAGCAAAGCGATTGCGCCGGCTTCAGAAGCAAAATCAGAGAAGAAATTTATACAAGCCATCAGTGATGCATTGCGCATTTCTATGGAGCGCCATCCAAATCTGGTTTTGATGGGGCAGGATATTGCGGAATACGGCGGTGCTTTTAAAGTAACAGATGGTTTTGCTGCACAATTTGGTAAAGAACGTGTGCGCAATACACCAATCTGTGAAAGTGCTATTGTGGGTGCCGCTTTAGGTCTTTCGCTGAAAGGCGGCAAGGCAATGATGGAGATGCAGTTTGCTGATTTTGTTACAGTAGGTTTTAATCAGATTATCAACAACCTGGCAAAAATTTATTACCGTTGGGGCCAGAATGCAGACGTGGTAGTACGTATGCCTACAGGCGGTGGTGTTGGCGCTGGTCCATTCCACTCACAGAGTAACGAGGCATGGTTTGTACATACTCCAGGTTTGAAAGTTGTTTATCCTTCTACACCGGAAGATGCAAAAGGCTTACTGTTGGCAGCATTGGAAGATCCAAACCCGGTGATGTTCTTTGAACACAAAGCACTTTATCGCAGCATCAGTGGTATGGTTCCTGATGATTTTTATACAGTAGAGATCGGAAAGGCGCGCCAGGTGCAGGAAGGTGAAGATATCAGCATCATTACTTACGGAGCCGGTGTGCATTGGGCGATGGATTATGCAAAAAATCATCCGGAGCTGAGCATTGATATTCTTGACCTGCGCACATTGTTGCCATTGGATTATGATGCCATTAAAGCAGCTGTAATGCGTACCGGGAAGGTATTGTTGCTGCATGAAGACACATTGACCGGAGGAATTGGCGGTGAATTAGCGGCATGGATTTCTGAAAATTGCTTCGAACACCTGGATGCGCCAGTTGTGCGTTGTGCAAGTCTGGATACGCCTGTGCCGTTTGCAATTGAGCTGGAACAGAATTTCCTAGCGAAAAGCAGACTGGACGCAGCTGTTAAGAAACTGCAACAATACTAATCTGTGATTTAATAAATATTCTTTTAAAATGCCCTGTATAACTGCAGGGCGTTTTTTATTTTCGTACGCGAAATTACACAGTCATGAAATTTTCGAATCTACATATAGCTGTTGCAACGGCGATGCTTGTTTCTTTTACTGCTTGTCAGAGCGGGGTTAATAAAAGTCACGGGCCTATTGTAATTGGTGATTCATCAACGATCGTAACAGAAGCCGATTCTAAATATTTAGAAGATTTCGTAACGGATATTCAACCGAAGACTCCTGACACTGCAACTGTTTCAACCGAAACGACCACACCCAAAGATACTGTTCAAGCCGCGCCGAAAGAGCAACCAAAACAACAAGAGCCGGTAACTCAGGCGCCGAAGGGTAACGGTCTGACAGTAGAGTTTAAGGATGTTACCGTATTTATTCCCGGTGTCTCCAGCAAAAGTGGTAATAGTAAACACAACGGTAATAGCGCAGCATACGGTCTTTCTGGCGGGGAACTGAATGGAAGTCAGCTTCAAATCAGCGGGGGAACGGTACAAAAACTAACGCAGCGTTATACAACATCCGTCATTCTTGATGGTGATCTTGGGACTTTTGTCTTGGAACAACTCAACCATACTTCCAGCTGGACGCCTCTTAAAGGTAACGGCAGCAACTATTATATTACCGGTTTAGATGATCGTCATCTCGAGCATTCAAATGCCAGTGCTAATGCAATCAGAAGTGCCGTTCAACGCGCTGCAAAAGCTAAAAGACTGAGCCGCAAAAAGGAAAATGAATTACTCAATAGTGTTCGTAATGTAAAAGCAGTCAACCAAAAGCCGCTGGAAGTTGTATTACGTACTGTAGTTTGGCAGATTGAAGGAAAAGACGCTAAAGGTAAAAGCTTCCGCAAAGAATTACGAATTGACATGCCTATTTAAGTTGTAATGTTGATTTCGTCAGACGATTAATACTTTCAAAAACGTTGATAAGTTGAAATGGCCCTCCTGAAGGGCCATTTACATTTTGTGCCGACTAATCAATATTTTATTGGTTTGGATGATTCAGTGTATACCCATGAGGTGATAAAGAAATTTAAGCTTCGAAAAGATCCTTTTTTACTGATTTATTGCGCCAAAGAATCGGGATCCGCTTTTAATAAGAACGGCTTGTTTTGTTTTAGCGAATAGTTGCAAATTTTCATTTCTCTCAAAATCTGCGAATGCCTAGTCTGGAGCGTGATTATTACGCTGTTAGTGAAATTTGTCGTATTGAAATTGGCATCATAATTGATGGTAACTCCAATACTCGGAGTTGCTATGATGTTATTATATGGACTTAAAAAAGCCAAGACTAAGCGTGTAAGTGTGTCGAACCTGGCTTGTAAATGTTGTGAAAAAAAAGGTGGAATTAAAGTGCAGTGTTACCAACATTACTTTCATTTTTTAAGTGTTGCTTTGATGCCGTTGAAACGAACGGCTGTAGTAACATGCAGTCTATGCGGGCATAAAATACGCTGGAGGAGATTGGATATGCAATACAAATACACTTGCAGGCGGTTATTGCCATTACCACCGCTTTGGACGTTTTCCGGCATTTTTATTTTCCTGCTGATTATTGGTTTTTGCCTCGAAAAGTTGTTGTCAAAATATTAAACAAAAAAGGACGATGATTAATCATCGTCCTTCAAAATAGAATAGTGAAAATTATATAGTAGCGATACATTTCAGCTCAATCGCTATCGCTGATGGCAATGAATTTACACTCACTGTAGTACGGCAAGGTTGGTTCTCTTTGAAATACTCTGCATAAATGCGGTTGTAGATATGAAAATCACGTTTCATATCCACCAGAAATACCGTTACATCCACCAGTTTATCCCAGCTGCTGCCGCTTTCTTCCAATACAGTGCGCACATTTTTAAATACGCTATGGCATTGTGCTTCAAAATCAAATTCTGTGAACTGACCATGTTTGTCCAGCTTCAGACCAGGAATTTCGTCGGTGCCTGGTATGCGCGGACCAATGCCGGAAAGAAACAGCAGATTGCCCACTTTACGTGCATGCGGATACAAGCCCATCGGTTTGGGTGCTTTATCAGTAGAGATCAATTCAGAAGCCATATAATTACGTTTGTTGCAAATTTAGTTTTCCGCCTCAAAAAATTACCATTTTAGCAACAGAAAACAACGGCAGCGTTTGCTTAACTTTAAGTAACACGCAGAAAACAGTAGAGTTATGTCATTTAGAGAATCTTTTACTGCCATTATTGAGGCGATCGAAGCAAGACACTATGATACCTTAAATAGTTTTTCTTACGAAGTTCCGGAACAGTTTAACTGGGTAAGAGACGTATTTGAGTCGGTTCATCTTCCAAAACATTCAGGAAAACCGATGCTGGAATTAGTAAAAGAGGATCAGGGAACGATAACGCTGACTTATGACGATGCAGCCAGAAGATGCAATCAGCTGCTCAATTACATGCGGGCTAATCTTGTGGAGAAAGGGGATGTTGTATTTGTGATGTGCGGACTTGATGAATCGCTTTGGGTGAGTTATCTGAGCATTATTAAAGGTGGTTTTGTAATGATACCTGCGGCCGGCATTTTAAGTGAAGACGACATCGCTTATCGTTTTGAAAAAGCCAATCCGAAGGCCATTATTACCGACAAGGAGAATTTTCCGAAAATAGAGAAGGCACTAGCAAAATATGGAAAGGATGTTCCAGTGAAAATCCTGCTCGATGTTAGTCATCCCGGCTGGCAGAATATTTCTGTAATCGACACAGGTTCTACTATAGCCGAGGCGGCAGATACCCGTGCAGATGATATACTGTTTTGGTTTTTTACTTCTGGTACTACAGGATTTCCAAAAGTAGTGGCGCACACCCATAGCAGCTATCTGCTGGGGCATTTGAGCACAGCTGCATGGATTGGGCTAAAACCTGAAGACAAGCATTATAATATTTCACAACCCGGATGGGCCAAATTTGCCTGGAGTTGTTTTTTTGCACCTTTAAATGTCGGCGCTACCATTTTCTGTTATCGTCAGCGGGATCGTTTTGTGGCTAGTGAACATCTGAAGGCGATACAGACACATAAAATAACAACACTCTGCGCGCCACCAACAGCGCTGAGATTGTTGATACAAGAAGATCTGACAGCATATGATTTTTCTGGTTTGCGTGAATGCGTGAGTGCCGGTGAACCGTTGAATCCGGAAGTCATGGAAGCCTGGAAAAGCGGCACAGGTTTATTGCTGCGTGATGGTTATGGTCAGACGGAAAGTACTTGTATGGTATACAATTTGCCCGGAGATAAAATCAAGTTTGGGTCAATGGGCAGGCCTTCTTTTTTGTATGATATTGTAATAGCTGATGATGAAGGCAATGAAATGCCGCTGCATGAAGAGGGACAAATAGCAGTACGAATGCACGAAGGAAAATTCAATGGCATTTTTAAAGAATACGTGGGTGATCTGGCGAAACGGGCAGAAGTGTTCAAACATGGACTGTATTATACGGGAGATAAGGCGTATAAAGATGAGGACGGTTATGTCTGGTTTGTGGGTCGTAATGATGATGTGATTAAATCCTCAGATTACCGCGTGGGTCCATTTGAAGTGGAAAGTGTACTACTGGAAGCCGGGCATATTCTGGAATCGGCTGTAGTGGGAAGTCCACATCCTATAAAAGGTTATGAGATCAAAGCGTTTGTTGTGTTGAAGGCGGGCGTCGAGAAAACAGAAGAATTGGCCCACGAGATATTTCGTTATTGTCGTCAGCATATGGCGCCATACAAAACGCCGCGTATTATTGAATTTGTGGATGAGCTGCCGAAAACCATTAGCGGAAAGATAAAAAGAGTAGAGCTGCGTGCGCTCGAAGCCTATAAAAAGGCAGCAGGCGAGCATGGACAACACGAGTATCATATGCACAAGTAGGCAAACGTGAAACGTCAAATGTCAAGATGTTGTATAAAAACACGGTGCTTGACCTTTCACGTTTGACCAAGCGTGTTAAACGTCAATCCATGAAGTGATTTGCTCGAGGCAGCAGCCGAAAGTCAAGATATTGTTTAGAAACAAGGGTATTTGACCTTTCATGTTTGACATTTGACAAATTTGGTGGCATTGGTTTTTTATCTATATATTTATAAAAACCAAATGTCATGAAAGCTGTAATATTATGCTGCATAGCCATATTATTTGCCGGAGTTGCTACTTGGGCTCAAACCCTCAAACCATCTACACAGCTGGCACTTGACACCGGAAACCGGTATTATTATCAGAAGAGTTTTCCAGAAGAAGGAAAAGAGAAAAAAGCACTTTATCAGAAAGGGAAAACTTGGGTTAACACCAATCTGGACCCGTCCGATAATTATTTTATGGTCGATGATGCAGGTAATGATAGCATTCGTACCATGGCTTATATTACCATTGACGATCTTCCCGAAGTGCAGAATCAGGTAATCAGTTTTAAAGTGCTTTTGCGGTTTTACAACGGTTCAGTTGATATGATCGCAACAGGCTTCTGGTATTCGGCCATGAATAAAACAAATGGCGATCAGATAGACCAGCCGTTGGGGCATCTTAAAGGGTTAAACCCGGCCACGCAAGGCAGCGTTATTTTTGCAGTAGATAAGAAATTCAGAATAATGATACAGAGGCTGCAGCATGCGCTGGATTAAGCGGAACGCTGCACTGCCTGTTTGGTAAACAATAGCAGATACACCACGATAAACAGCAGCGAAGTAATAGCCGATGCAACAATCTTGAGTAAGAGATAAGCGATGTTATTAACGCTCCAAAGCTCTACCAGGAAGAAGACGGTGTGATGTATTAAAATCAGAAAGCCGCAATAAACAAGGAACGGTACCCAGCCCATATTTTTTACATTCGGAGACTGGCCAGGGTATTCCGAAAGGTGCTTTGGCATCAATGCTGCCAGTACATTGGTGCGTAAATAAGCGATCAGTACTGTAGCCATGGCGTGCATGCCCGCAGTAGAGTTAAATGTATCAACTGTAAGACCGGTAACCAGGCCTAGTATAAGCATGAGCCAAACAGGTGTTTCGATTGGCAATAGCAAAATAAACAAAGGATAAACGTACGGAACAAACACAGGAAATCCGGCTGGGTTTGACCACCAGCGCAGATTAATCTTATTCAGGATAAGTTCCTGGATAAGAATGATAAGACAAAAACGCAATAGATTTTTTACGTAGTCGCTCATTTGTTTTTTCCTTTTGTAGAGTCTTCCAATTGCGTGCGCTCGCCGCTCATTTTATTCTCAATCACGTATACATACTGCAGGTTCCGGAAATTGGTAGCAGGACGGATAGATAATTGCTGTGTGTTGTCTTTTTTCAGGATCTCCTTCTTAAATACCGTACCGATCAGGATATTGGCCGGCAGGTATTGAGAATATCCTGTTGTATAAACAGAGTCGTTGTTTTTTACTTTAATCTCCTGTGCGATACCTTTCATCAGCAGCACATCTGGCCGTTCGCCTTCCCAGTTAACGACGCTGAAGGTGGTTCCTTCTTTTAGTTTCGCACTTACCGGTTGTTTTACGTTCAGCATGCTCAGTACTGTTGCAAAATGTTTGGAAACATTTTCAACCCGGCCAACGAGGCCATTACTGGAAATAACGGTCATGTTTTTCTCTATACCATCTTCACTGCCGCGGGCAATGGTTAGATAGTTGTTGGCAGACGTGACGGAGTTATTGATGACCCTTGCCGTGCGGTAATGGTATTCTGCGAAATGCAGCACATGCGTAGAATCACTGAAATTGAGCGGAAGGCTTGTTTTCCCGTCTTTCGCGGTGTCTACAGCCGAATAGGCGGCCAGTTCAGAGCGAAGGCGCGCATTTTCATTCAGCAGGCTGTCGTTCATCTGGCGAAGGCCGAAATAATAAACGAGATCATTCTGCTTGTTATAGAAATATCCCGAAACACTGTTTGCTGAATTCATCAGTTCATTTCCCTGCAATGTTTTAGTGCGGGCAATGAGCACAATACATACGATCTCTAACCCCAGAAAGAAGATGAGGTTAAAAAATCTGCGTATGAACAGGATAAACGTGCGCACTGGGGAAATGAAGTTGGATGGATTGGAATATAAAGTGCGCTACCGGAGTTTTTAGTTTGGAAGGAAATTCCGGTAGCGCAAAAGATTTTATTTCATCAGGAAAGGCATTTTGACAACATTTTTCAGTGCCATGCCAGTGCCGCGCACTACAGCACGCAGCGGATCGTCTGCTACATGAACCGGCAGCTTGATCTTATGGGAAATGCGGCGGTCGAGACCACGCAGCAGTGCACCACCACCTGTGAGGTACAAACCGCGACGGTAAATATCGGCAGCCAGTTCCGGCGGAGTACTTTCCAGCGCTTTCAGGATCGCTTCTTCAATTTTGAAGATCGATTTATCCAGTGCTTCAGCAACTTCCTGGTAAGATACCATGATCTGTTTTGGAATACCTGTTACCAGGTCACGTCCGTTTACAGCGATATCATCTGGTGGATTGTCGAGGTCTTTCAGTGCAGACCCAACGTGTATTTTGATTTGTTCTGCAGTACGCTCACCAATCATCAGACTGTGATAGCGGCGCATTGCTTCCATAATGTCGGCAGTAAATTCATCACCTGCGATACGGATAGATTGGTCACAAACGATACCGGCGAGCGCGATTACAGAGATACCGGTAGTACCACCACCGATGTCGATGATCATGTTGCCGGTCGGTTCTTCTACGTCGATACCGATACCGAGTGCAGCAGCCATTGGTTCGTGAATCATGTAGACCTCTTTTGCGCCTGCTTGTTCGGCAGAGTCACGCACCGCGCGTTTTTCTACCTCAGTGATGCTGGAAGGAATACAGATAACCATGCGCCAGCTTGGTGGAAACAATGGTTTTTTGGGATACACAAGCTTGATCATTTCACGGAGCATCCCTTCAGCCGCATTAAAGTCTGCGATTACACCGTCTTTCAAAGGGCGAATCGTTTTCAGATTTTCGTGCGTTTTTTCGTGCATCATCATGGCCTTTTTACCAACAGCCACAATTTTATTGGAAGTACGGTCGATCGCTACAATAGATGGCTCGTCTACAACTACCTGGTCGTTATGAATTATAAGAGTATTGGCGGTGCCTAAATCAATGGCAATTTCCTGAGTTAAAAAGTTAAACAAGCCCATAAAAAAATCAAGACAGCTGCATTATTGAATAATAATGGCAAAGTTGCGAAAAAATCAATCTGTTTTATACGAAGTTTGGTTTTTTTTGCGAAGTTTCAACAAGCTTTTTTAAAAAAGCTGGCATTGCTTTTGCACTATGCTTCGAATGTAGCCGAAAATCTACATAGAGCGATAATTTTCATGCAACAAGAACGTCTTTTTTTGGCGTTTAGGCATTACACTTCATTACCATTATTTTTGTTCTTATGACTATCCGGAAACCGTTTGCTGCTTTACTGGCAGGACTTTTTATATGCTTTTTTTCTGCAGGCGCCAAAGGGCGAAATTCGTCGGTGCCCAAAACTAACTATCGGACAAAGTGGGTAGACAGCATCTACAATAATCTGAACAGGCAGGAACGGATCGGGCAGCTGTTTATGGTGGCGGCATATTCCGGCGGAAAAAACATGAATGATACGCTCATTTCACGTCTTGTTTCAACTCATCAGATCGGCGGATTGATATTCATGCAGGGCGGTCCTGGGCGGCAGGCCGTTTTAACCAATAAGTACCAGCAGATGGCTCAGGTGCCGTTGATGATTGGAATGGACGCTGAGTGGGGGCTTGGCATGCGTCTGGATAGCGTAATGAGCTTTCCGAAACAAATGATGCTGGGCGCGGCCAATGATACGGCTTTGATGTATAAAATGGGCATGGCCGTTGCATACCAATGCAAACGTCTTGGCGTGCATGTAGACTTTGCTCCGGATGTGGACGTAAACAACAATCCGGCGAATCCGGTGATCAATATGCGGTCGTTCGGCGAAGACAAAACCCGGGTGGCGAAAATGGGTATCGCTTACATGCGTGGTTTGCAGGACAATGGTGTAATGGCTTGCGCGAAGCACTTTCCGGGCCATGGTGACACAGATGTAGACTCGCACAAAGATTTGCCAACGGTCAATAAATCATTGGAACAGCTGGATACGCTCGAATTATATCCGTTCAAAGCATTGATTAAAGCGGGTGTACAAAGTGTAATGGTTGCACACTTATCTATTCCGGCATTGGAAACAGAGCCAAATATTCCGACGACGCTTTCTTATAACACGATTACAAACTTGCTGAAAAACAAGATGGGCTTTAACGGGCTCGTATTTACCGATGCGTTGAACATGCAGGGCGTTGCTAAATGGTTTCCTTCAGGCGAAATAGATTTGCGTGCCTATCTGGCCGGCAACGATGTGTTGCTTTTTTCGCAGGATGTACCAACAGCTATTCAAAAAATTGACAGTGCCATCAATGACGGACGCATCAATGAAAAAGATCTGGAACAACGCGTGAAAAAGATTCTGGCGGCTAAATACGATGCGGGACTTGCCAAATGGACTCCAATTTCGACCGTTAATATCGTCAACGACATCAATCAGTTTACGGCTCCGCTGCGCAAGCAAATTGCGACAACCGCTGCAACGTTGGTTCGTGATAATGATGCGACTATTGGAAAAATTGCCGCTCGTAACCTGCATGTCGGTTACATTGGCGTTAATGCAACAAGCAGCCAGCTGGCTGAAATCATGGGCGATGCACAACGGAATATGGCTACCAACTGGCTGCCGAAAACAAGTACTAATCTGCAGGCGAAAAAGCTGTTGGATACCATCGCAACTAATGATGTGACGATTGTAGCGATTCATAATCTGAATATTTATCCGGCAAATAATTATGGTCTGGATGCACAACAGGTCTCATTTCTGCAACAATTACAAGGCAAAAAAGATGTGATGATTGTGCTGATGGGTAACGCGTATGTGATGCAAAACTTCTGCAGTGCACCGAATGTACTGATCGCTTATGATGATGATACGCTCACGCAGCAATCAATTGCGCGGGTATTGCTCAATGAAGTAAAACCGAAAGGTATTTTACCTGTTTCGCCTTGCAATGTGATTCAACCGAAACTGGATACTACGGTTAATATGGGTACCGGTATGTCGCCCGCAATGGAGATGCCTCTCATTCCAGCAGTACCATATCAGCTAAGAAAAGTAACCAGTCCGGGTGATGCTGGGGTGGTCAATCTTGAGGCGCTGGATAAGCTGAACCGGTTTATTCAAAACAGCATTGTGAGTGGTGCATTTCCGGGCTGCCGGATTATTGCCGCCAAAGATGGAATGGTATTTTACAATGAATCGTTTGGTTATTATACGTATGATAAAAAGCAGCCGGTCGACAATAAAACAATTTACGATGTCGCTTCCGTGACGAAAGTGCTGTCGACAACGCTTGCTGTAATGCGCCTCTACGAGGATGGAAAGTTAGATCTGAACAAAACTATTGGCGATTATCTGCCGCAGGCAAATGGAACCGATAAAGCGAAATTGAAAATTGAAGATTTGTTGATGCATCAGGCCGGATTGAAGAGCTGGATTCCGTTTTATAAAGAAACGCTGGACAGTGCCGGAAATTTGCGAGCAGACCTTTACAGAACAAAATCAAACGATACATTCGACACTCAGGTAGCCAATAATCTTTTTATCCGCAACGATTATAAAGACACCATCTGGAACCGTATTTACACCACGCCGCTGGAGAATAAAAGCCGTTATGTTTACAGCGATCTTGACTTTTATTTTCTTGCAGCCATCGTAGAAAAGATCAGTGGAACTACAATTGACAAGTATGTGCAAACACAGTTCTACAAGCCTCTTGGATTGAAATCAATCATGTATCAGCCAATGGAAAAGTTTGATTCTACCCAAATAGCGCCAACAGAATATGATGTGTTTTTCCGTCATCAGCTGGTGCATGGTTATGTCCATGATCAAGGTGCAGCGTTGCTTGGTGGCGTAGCGGGACATGCGGGCATTTTTGCTACCGCAAATGATGTGGCTGTTGTTTTTCAGATGTTGCTCAATTACGGTTCTTACAAAAACAAACAGTATTTTAAAAAGGAAACCATTGAGAAATTCATCGCGTACAATTCCCGTCTGAGCCGCCGTGGTTTCGGTTTTGATAAACCACAGCCAGATCGTGATGACGCTGGTCCGACAGGGAATCGCTGCAGTGGATATGCATTCGGTCATCAGGGTTTTACAGGTACCTGCGTGTGGGCTGATCCCGCAACAGGTGTAGTGTTCGTGTTCTTGTCGAACCGTGTATATCCTTCTGCAGAAAACAATGAAATCAATAAACTCAGCGTTCGTACGGTAGCACAAGATTATATTTATGAAGCACTTGGTATTCCGGTAAATCATAATCGTCCGGAAGTGAAAAAGAAACAAATGGCAGGAAAGTAACTTGCAGATAACCCAAGTCGACAATAGTAGGCCAAGCAACACTCTAAAGTGTTGCTTTTCTTTTTGTTTTGAAAATTCCCCCAAACATTCCCCCCGGATTTTGCAGATCAAAATTTGGGGTTTAAAACAATAAAAGGATTTTTGTCATCGTTTCGTAAACATTAAATCCCTGACTATGCACAACTATCGTAACCCTTTGCTGGTCTTCATTTTGCTGGTTCTTCCTTTTTTGAGCAAAGCACAATCGCATGCATTTTCCATTAGTGGAAGTGTTGCAGATACGTTTAATAATGCACAGCTACCGCATGCCTCCGTTACGTTGCTGCGCGCAGAAGACTCAGTGCTCGCCACTTTTACAAGAACCAATGAGCAGGGACAATTTTCCCTACATCCATCAAAGGGTGGCAAGTTTATCTTGATGATCAGCTTTCCTGGATTTGCAGACTACATTGATATCGTAAAACTTAACGAAAAGAATTCCGTAGACATGGGAATTGTGCCGATGGTTTCTAAAACCCACCTGCTGCAGGAGATCGTAGTTAAACAGCAAATTGCCGCGATCAAAGTAAAAGGGGATACTACGGAGTACATGGCTGATAGTTTCAAGGTAAAGGAGAATGCTACTGTAGAAGATCTTTTGAAAAAATTGCCCGGTATTCAGGTTGATAAAAACGGACAAGTAACGGCACAAGGCGAGCAGGTTGCAAAGATTCTGGTTGATGGTGAAGAGTTCTTTTCCGACGATCCGGCGGTAGTGACAAAAGGGCTGCAAGCCAATGCTGTGGAGCGGGTGCAGGTTTTTGACAAGAAAAGCGATCAGGCAGAATTTACGGGAATAGATGATGGTCAGAAGACCAAAACAATCAATTTGCAGCTAAAAGAAGACAAGAAAAAAGGGTATTTCGGAAAGCTGAATGCAGGCGGCGGAACAGACCAGTATTATGAAAATCAGGGGATGCTCAACGCATTTAAAGGCAAGCGACAGATATCTGCATTTGGCATTATTTCCAACACAGATAAAGTAGGCCTTGGCTGGCAAGACCGTCAGAAATATGGTGCCGATAACAATACAATTACCGGTGTAAACGAAGACGGCGGCATCTATACGTCCTTTACTTCCGATGATGATTTCACCAGCTGGGACGGAAATTACGGGGGACAAGGCTTACCGAAAGTATGGACAGGTGGTATTCACTTTGCAGATAAATGGGGTAAAGATGATGCTTACCATACTACAGGAAACTATCGCTACGCGAAACAAAATCTCGAAGTAGAAGGAAATACAACGACAGAATACACGATTCCGGAATCCAGATATTTTACGAATGAGCACAGTAATAAATTCAGCAGCGGCCAGCGTCATGAAGCAGATGGAATGTTTGAATGGAAAATTGATACCACTTCTTCACTAAAAGTAACAGTGAATGGAGGTTATCGTGAAACGCAGACCAGCACTGATTATCAGACGCAGGCAATAAGCAATGATGCAGATACAAGCTACAATTCGCATCGCACGTTGACCAGTAATGCCAACTCCAAAAACTTCGATGCAACAATGTTGTATCGAAAGAAATTTGCGAAGAAAGGTCGCACCTTGTCGATAAACTTCAATGAGAATTATCGTGAGAACGCCAGCGACGGATTTTTGAATTCATTCACGCATTACTACGCTACAGGCCGCGACAGTGCTATCGATCAGCATAAAGTAAACAACTCTGCTAACCTTGTGTTTAAAGGGAAAGCGACTTATACGGAGCCGATTTCTAAAGTGACATTCCTGGAGTTGAATTATTCGGTCGGCGTCAATAATAGTAATGCAACGAAGAGCTCTTATGATAAGCAGCCATCCGGGGACTATACCGATAGCCTGAACCCAATGTATAGCAGCGATTACATGTACAATATCCTGCAAAACAGTGGTGGTGCTTCCTTTCGCTTTGTGTATAAGAAAGTGAATTTTGCTTTTGGCGGTGATATGTCGAATACTGCGTATAAGCAGAAGAACCTAAGTACGGATACGCTCTATCATCGCAGCTATGAATACAGCTACAACAACTTTTTTCCGAGAATTAATTTCAATTACAAACCGAATAAACAATCCTCGGTAAACCTGAACTATTACGGAAGCAGCAAACAGCCTACGATCGATCAGATTCAGCCGCTGCGCGACAATACTGATCCCCTTAATGTGCCGATCGGTAATCCTGGCCTTACACAGCAATTCAATCACACAGTGGCCGCGCGCTATAATTTTTACAAAGTGATGAATGGTGAATATCTCTGGTCGAATGCTTCTTATACCTATATCAACAACGCCATCAGCCGCGCGGACAATGTAAATCCGGATGGAACACGTTCTTATCAATATATCAACGTGCAGGGTAACTATAACGGTTATCTGTATCTGGGCTACAATGTGAAAGTAAAAGCAGTGAGGATCGGTGCCCGTATCAATACGAACGTGAATCGAAGCAAAACCTTTGTAAATGGTGTAGAGAACATTAGCAACAATAATGGATACGGTATCGATTTTGATTTTAACTATGATATCGAAAACAAACTTTCCATCTATTTCACGCCGGGCGTAGGTTACAGCGATAATAAATCAACAATCAGTACTTACACTACCAGTTATTGGTACACAGGAAATGACCTGACGGTTACTTATCAGTTACCAAAGAAAATAGAATTGGGAACGTACATCTCCTGGTACATGCGTCAGCGTACGCCCGGTTTTGAAGAAAACACAAGCGTTGTACGCTGGAATGCTTACATCAGCAAAAAGCTTCTAAAGAAGGATCAACTGGAAATACGTGCTTCTGTATTTGATATCCTGAATCAGAATATGGGAATCAACCGTTATGCGCAGAACAACTATGTAACGCAGACGAACTTCAATACAATACGCCGCTACGGCTTGTTTAGTGTGATCTGGAATTTTTCGCACACACCGATGAGTGCACCGCAAAACAATGATTCAAACAAATAAATCAACAGCTATGAACCGTTTCTTTTTTTATATCATTTTATGTTCTCTGCCATTAATGGCAAATGCGCAATACACAAGCCAGGGCACTATTGAGTTTGAGCGTAAGATAAATGTGCACCGCCAATTTCAGGATGAAGAGAATGAGTGGTTTGAGCGGGTAAAATCACAGGTTCCCAAATTTAATATCAGCTCTTTTGTGCTGTACTTTAATCAGCAGCAAACCAAATACAAGCTGGCTAAGGAATTGGACGACCCGGCGAAAATGTTTGGCGGTTATCCTGCTGCTGAAAATGAGGTGCTGACCGATTTTGCGACACATCGCGTTACCGCCGCGAAAAAAATTTACGAGAAAAATTTTCTGGTAGAAGACAGTATGCGGGTAATTGAATGGAAAATTACTGACGAAATACGGACCATCGCCAATTACAAATGCCGCAAAGCTGTGGGTAAGATTTGTGATTCTGTTTATGTAGTAGCTTTTTATACTGATGATATCATAGTAAGTGGTGGACCGGAAATGTTTAGTGGCCTGCCAGGTATGATACTGGAACTTGCGGTTCCGCGTCTTTATACAACATGGGTAGCAACTAAAGTGACAGTGGATCCGCCTCCTGTAAATGAATTTGGTGCACCGAAGCCGCCTAAGGCCAAAAAAGTTAATCAAAAAGAGCTCACGGAAGCACTCAAAACCGGCTTTAGCGACTGGGGTAAAAGTGCTGCGCGGTTTTATTGGTGGAGTGAGTTGTAATCGCTAGTGGTTGATGTCTGATCGGCGGACCGCAATAAACGGTCGGATGACTTAAAGTCGTCCGACCGTTTTTGTATATAGCATACTACTGCTGAAGTTTTATCTTGCAACGGATAAAAACGAAACCTGCGCGGTATAAAATGGAAAAAAGTATGACAGCAAAACGATTGAATATTTGGTGTGCAAGCTGCGCTTTGATCGTTTTATTTACAATGATCTTTTTTTCGCCCAACCAGTATATTTCAGATGAGCCGTTCTATATAAATAATCTTGCACTGTTTGGCAATCTGGGTCTTGGAAAGGACTTCCTGTTGCACATGACGCATCAGTCGCCGGGTCCCCTGTACCAAGTGGTTTTGGCGAGCTTCGGTACTTTATGTCCAGTTACACCGGTAAGCATGCGCTTTTTAAACGGATTGCTTTTTTTATTGCTTACAGGTATCACCTATTTGTTTTTTAAAAACCGGAAAGAAGAAGATCCGGCAGGTGCAGCTTTAATCCTTCTTTCGGTTCCGCCGTTATGGGGACTAGCTGGAGTAGGGCTTTCAGAGCTGCCGGCGATGATGTTTTTCAGCCTGGGGCTGTTCTTGTTTTATAAATCAATCAGCAAGGAAAGTAACGGTTTTGCCAGTTATCTACTGGCACTATTAGGAGGGTTTTGTATCAGTCTGGCAATTATGGGGCGCGCGCAATTTTTAATGTTGCTCGTGACCACGCCACTGCTGTTTCTGGTAAAGGGGAAATTCAAAGAGATCATTTTATTTCTGGTAGCTGCAGCAGCGATCCCTTTATATGTTTTTGGATTGTGGAAGGGGCTTATGCCGCCTGCTGCGCAACACATTCAACGAGGCACAGTTTATATGCATGGATTTCTTGCATTAGGTTATCTAGCCATTATTACATTGATCATTTGTCACAGATGGCTTTTATTGCCGCGCCGGTTTTATTATCTGGGCATAGTGCTCACTGTGTGTGCCTGTGTCGTCAACATATTGGGGCATTTTATAGCTTATGAACCACTGCAGACTGTTGTTCACCGGTTGCAGATCAGTGAACTCATGCCGGGCTATAAGTACGTAGCGCCAGGCATGATTGTTGGAGCGGGTTCGTTCTTTCTTATTGCATCTTGCTATAGAATATGGGAAAATCGCAGCGATATCTGGTTTGTTTTCTTTTTCCTTACAGGCCTGGCTTTGGTAGCAACATCCATTAAAATTACCTGGGTATTTTCGAGCCGCTATGTAGCGCAGGCGATCCCCGTTTTGTTGATTCCTTATGCGCGTTATATCTCCAATAATTATATTTCCTGGCTGTTGCGTATCGCCGGTATCGCGTTTGGTATTGCAGGGTTATGGAGTTACTATCACTACAGAATTTTATAGTTTTTTTTCAAAGCAGATACTGTCGGCAACGTCCGCATATTGACCATAATTTGGAATGACTGTATATCCGTTTTTGTGATAAAGCGCTACCGCTTCAAATTGTTTTTCGCCGGTTTCCAGAACACATTTTGCGTAGCCCAGTTCTTTTGCCCAGAGTTCCAATTCCCGCAACACGGCTGATGCAATGCCTTTGCCTCTTTGCGTTGATTGCACAAACATTCTTTTTACTTCCATTGTGTCAGATGCATATTCTTTAATCGCTCCACAGCCCACCGCTATTTCGCCGTCGTAAGCGACAATCACATGCTTAATGGCGTCAAGCGTATTAAACTGCGTAAAGAAAGCCTGCGCTTCGCCGTTGCGAATGCTCAAATCCGCATCCAGCGCAACTATTAGCCAGCGAAAATCTTCATTTGCCGCGTTTGTTCTGGTGTATTGAATCATTTTCTTTGAGTATTAAGTAAGGCCTCTTCTAGTTCCTCCGAAGGAGGAGAACTTCCAGAGCGAGATTGCACCATGCGATTTCACCACGTTGAGCACTCACAATTGACAACTCGCCACTCACTCCTTCCACTCAGCTCACGGCGACATCAGCGATCAAAAATCAGCGATCAGCCATGTAAAAAAAAGGCCAGTCCTGGAAAGGACTGGCATACCTCTGAGTAGAAATTGCGTTTAGCGCAAAAACAGCAGTTCGCGATATTTTGGCAGTGGCCAAAGTTTATCATCCACGATCAGTTCCAGTTTATCAGCGTGGTAACGGATCTTGTCGAAATATGGTTTCACATCGTTGCAGTAGAGGGCTGCACGTTTGTGCGTGTCCGCTACATTGTTGGCACGTTTACGCGCTTCAATCATAGCTTCTACGTTATCGTTGATGTTTTGAATATGACCGCTTGCAACTTTAAGCAGATTCAATTGTGCTTTGTAAGTGCTTTCGTCCAGACCGAGATCTTTTAGACCTTTTACATTTTCAAGCAGTACATTCTGATAGTTGATTGCTGCAGGCAAAATGTGGTTGGTAGCGATATAGCCCAGGATTCTCGCTTCGATCTGTACCTTCTTCACATAGTCTTCCAGCATGATTTCGTGGCGTGCTTCCAGTTCACGTTCGCTGTAGATGCCGTTGTTGAAGAATACTTTCTTAGCGTTTTCTGTTAAGAATGAATCCAGCGCTTCAGGCGTAGTTTTGAAGTTGTTCAGACCGCGGCGTTTTGCTTCTTCAGCCCATTCGTCGCTATAGTTATCACCTTCAAAACGGATGTTTTTAGAATCAGTGATATACTTGCGCAGGATGTGCATGATAGCGATTTCTTTCTTCTCGCCTTTTTCGATCAGTGCGTCTACTTCTTTTTTGAATTGTTTCAGTGTGTCTGCAACGATTGTGTTCAGCACAGTCATCGGAGAGCCACAGTTGGCAGTTGAACCAACCGCACGGAATTCAAATTTATTACCAGTGAATGCAAATGGAGAAGTACGGTTGCGATCCGTGTTGTCCATCAGCAATTCCGGGATTTGTTTATGGATATCCAGTTTCAGGATTACTTCATCCTGCTCGCTGAATTTATCTTTTACGCGCTCTTCGATTTCGTCGAGCACTTGAGAAAGATAAGTACCGATATAAACAGAGATGATTGCCGGAGGCGCTTCGTTTGCACCCAGACGGTGGTCATTGCTTGCAGAAGCAATAGCAGCACGCATCAGATCTGCATAATCATGAACCGCTTTGATCGTGTTGATGAAGAAAGTGAGGAACATGAGGTTGGTACGAGGCGTTTTGCCAGGAGCCAACAGGTTTACACCAGTATCTGTAGCCAGACTCCAGTTATTGTGTTTACCGCTACCGTTTACACCAGCAAATGGTTTTTCGTGCAGCAATACTTTCAGCTTGTGGCGTTTTGCAACACGTGCCATAACGTCCATCAGCAAAGAGTTGTGGTCAACAGCGATGTTTACTTCTTCGAAGATTGGCGCACATTCAAACTGGCCGGGAGCTACTTCGTTGTGACGTGTACGTAGCGGAATACCCAGTTTGTATGACTCTTGTTCGAAATCCTGCATGAATGCAAATACACGCTCAGGGATTGCGCCGAAGTAGTGGTCTTCCAGCTGTTGCCCTTTTGCAGGAGCATGGCCCACCAGTGTACGACCGCACATTACGAGGTCAGGACGAGCGTTCGCGAGATTTTCATCGATCACGAAATACTCTTGTTCCCAGCCCAGTGTTGCTGTTACTTTAGTTACGTTTTTATCGAAATAGTTGCAAACGTCTACAGCTGCTTTATCCAGTGCAGCGATAGATTTCAGCAAAGGCGCTTTATAATCAAGCGATTCGCCGTTGTATGCAATAAAGATGGTAGGAATGCAGAGTGTTTTGCCATGGCCGGTTTCCATGATGAAAGCCGGAGATGACGGATCCCATGCCGTGTAGCCGCGAGCCTCGAAAGTCGCACGGATACCACCGTTCGGGAAGCTGGATGCATCTGGTTCCTGTTGGATCAGCGCGTCACCGTCAAACAGTTCGATTGCGGTGCCGTCGCTTTTTATAGTAAAGAAAGAATCGTGTTTTTCTGCTGTAGTGCCTGTCAGCGGCTGGAACCAATGCGAAAAGTGAGTAACACCACGCTCTTCTGCCCACGCCTTCATGCCTGCTGCAATCTGGTCGGCCATTTTGCGATCAATCTTATTGCCACTTTTTACAGAAGCCATCAGGCTTTTGTAGGCTTCATCACTCAGATATTCGCGGATCGTACGTCCTGTGAAAACGTTACTGCTGAAAATCGCGGTGATTTTTTTGCCGTTATAGTGGCCAATCTTTTTTTCTTCAGAGCTTAACTCTTGCAAAGCTGGAAAACGCAAAGATGACATAAATATTAAATTTTACGCAAAACTAAAGGAAAAAGGTGTTTCACTCCAAAAAAATGATAAAATTGGATGAATAATAACAAATAAATTAAATCATCAAGTGATTGATAGGTTGAAATTCTCTGTGGTATTATGAACAATTGACAGTGCAAATGATTCATTTATAAAGCCTTCTAAGTTTAAAAGCCATTTTGGATTTGTCAATTCAAGATTTATTGTAATGTGTGTTTTCTCATTTTCATTTCCCCAGGATAGAATGGGGAGATGGTCGATGAATTCTACGCCTCGTTTTCCCTGCCATTTATAGGCTGCTTCTTTAGCGCACCAAGCCAATGTGGTCAGTTGGGAATCGTTTTGTGTGAATTGTTGCTCTTGCTCCGAAAGGTATTTATGCTGCAGTTTCAATATCCTGGGATGGTAACATTGGATATCAATGCCGGCTTCGGCATAAGGACTTACAACTGCTGCCACATATGGGAACGAATGAGAAATGGAAAAGAAATAGTTGTTGTTAGGTATCCGTGGTTTGTCAGACGCATCCGGTGCAATGTCCAGCAGCGGAAAATCGTTTTTCAGATGTTTCAGTAAAAATCGTCCTGCCTGGCGTTCCATCCGCCTTTTGTCGTTCTTAATGTCCGAAACAATACCAATCTGTTCGGTGAAAAATGATTCTGGCTCGTCAATTTTCCAGATGGCGGCAAGACTAAAAGGGTCACTTTCCCATTCCTTTATCAACGGCATAGGCAAAAGTAAAGAAGAGCGCAGACTCTGAACGCATTTAGGTGGTGGTTCCTAAAAGAAAGATTCCGATAGAATATCGGAATCTCACGAAATATTGCCAGTGGTAAAATATACTACAGATGGCCTGTAACAGAAATACCAAGGATAGATGTAACTAAAGACAGAATCACAGTGATGCTCATGGTTTATATTTTGACTTTGATTTAGCCTACTCTTTTTCTCGGGTTTTCGGCAATCCCCGCTACAATTTGGTTGATCATGGCGCAGCATGATGATCTGAAGCTGTTTATTGAACTACAGACCGAGCAGACCCAGGATAGTTTGAAGCAGTTGCGTGATGATTGACATCGTAAAGCTCTTTAGTTGTTATTGCCTACTCTAAGGTTTTCGGCGAATCCCTTTTCTCCGGTCATTTCTTCGGAATGACCTTTTAGAATCTTTCTGGTTACAGACCGAGCAGTGCCAGAATAGACTGCAACAGTTGAGTGATGATACCCATTGTTTTTGCTGTTTGTTGGTGAACGCCTACTCTGTTAATGGTTTTCGGCAATCCCATGGTTATACCCTATGAAGCAAAAATAAATGACCCGCCTGCCTGGAACAATAGAAAAAGTACTATAAAACAATGATTATCAATACGTATTTTCTATTGTAGAACTTGATTGGGGGCGATGAAAAAATTCATTGTACACCAGAATAAGACGTGGATTTTCAGTGAAATGTAAACGAGTTGTTAATGAGTGGCGCTTTGAGAAAATCTATAATGTGCGTTCGTGCGTGAGCTGATTTAGTAAAAAGATAAAAATTCGGCCATTTGGGAGCAAGAGCTACAATCGCGCCAAAGCAATTTTTATATTTGCACTTTCTCTTAGCAATATGATCCTTTCTGATAAACGCATCCTCGAAGAAATAGAAAAAGGCAGCATCGTAATAGAGCCTTATCATCGCAAATATCTTGGCAGCAACTCTTATGATGTGCACCTTGGTAAGCATCTTGCGGTGTACGAAGACAAAGAGCTGGATGCGCGCAAACACAATAAAGTACGCCATTTCGAAATTCCGGAAGAAGGGTATGTGCTGCAGCCTGGCGTTTTATATCTCGGCGTCACTGAAGAATATACGGAAACGCATAACCATGTTCCTTTCTTGGAAGGCAAATCCTCTACGGGCCGTTTGGGTATCGATATTCACGCAACTGCCGGCAAAGGTGATGTGGGCTTCTGCAATACCTGGACATTGGAAATCTCTTGCGTGCATCCGGTTCGCATTTACGCAGGTATGCCGATTGGTCAGCTGATCTATTTTCCGGTTGATGGCGAAGTTGAAAACAAATACAACACCAAGCAAAATGCGAAGTATACGGAGCGCACCATTCGCCCGGTAGAAAGCATGATGTGGAAGAATGAATTTTAATAAAGACGAAAAGAGCCGAAAGGCTCTTTTTTTGTGAGTGGTGAGTAGTCAGTTGTGAGTCATAGTGCGCGGCTCCATTACGAGGTTTTTCGCCCTTTGATACCTCGCTCGTTATGCCTCTTCCGGGAGAGCCGTATTTTTTACGTTTTATAAAACGCACAACTCACCATTGACCGCTCACTATTTCAGTTGAATTTTCTCCTTCGTAATACAATCGACCGGCACGCGGATGAAAACGCCGGCTTTGCCCACCTTTACATAGCCTTTTAGATGAATGGTAACATCAGATGATTGCAGAAACTGAAATGAATTTTGCAATAGACTGCCCATGCTCAATGTCACGGAAACCGGAACTGAAAATGTATCCAGCTTCGGGATGTCTGTAGTCGTTTCAATATTCGCCTTGCCCAGATATTTATCGTTCATAAACACGTCAATATCGCCGCCCTTGGCTTTCAATCCGTATTTGTTGGGATTGTAATAAACCACATTCAGCCCAACGGAAGATTCTTTAAATCCAAGCTTACTTAGGTGAACGTTATTGATTTGTTGGTAAACTAGATCTTTGGGCTTGGAGCAAGAGGAAAGAAAAAGTAGCGCAACGATGTGTATGAAAAATGATTGTTTGAACATGACCGCAAAATTAAGACAAGGCTGAAAAGTCCGGTTGTGTTCTGTCTCGTAAGCCAAATTTAAGATTAGCAATTATGCATCTTGTATTTGATTATTCATTTCGCATATCACAAAAGTTCAAGACTTTTTAGTGAGATGCCTCCATTCTGTGTGTTCTGCACGATAGTGTTGGTAGCGACTAAAGACAAAAATACAATTACTTACAAAAAAATATATGCATAAAAAGTAAATTTGGTACGATTGTTGGTATTGGTTTTCAGGCCATTAATCAACAATTTAATGAAAACTGGGTTTTTCAAAAGCATGTTGTTTGCGTTTTTAACTTTTTCATTTAATGAATCAGTTATTGCGCAGTGTAGATTAGATTATTCCAATTATCAGTTAGTTTTTGAAGAGAATTTTGACAATATCTCCTCGATAAATCAGCTTGCTGGCAGATCGATGTTTCGTCATGACGAACCTGGATGGGGATGGGGCGACGTTCGCAATGCAAATGGGACATACCAGAGCTATGGAGAGTATTATGATCAGAGCCAGGTGTCAATACAACCAGGTGGTATTTGGAGCCATTCTTGGCTGCCATATACGTATAGCAGTCCAACTTTGGGATATGCAAATGGAGATTTGGCCAAAAGCTCTCTCGACTGGGGCAATTCAATTCAGCGGGTTTGTTATGCAGGGTTCGATGGTCGAATACAATGTTTCACCAGATATGGTACCTCGTGGGCGCATGCGTGGATAGACGACTATTGGAATACGGATGAATATTCTTCTTTTAACAGTAATCAGAACTCAAACACAAGTGCGTCAGTAAAATTCGGTTTTGACGCCGGAGATCGGAGTAAGTTCTACACCAGAAAAGACAATCATCTAGCATACTTCAAGTATGAAAATTGTGAGGTGTTAAATCCTGTAAATAATAGCTGGCGTAGTTTAAATAGACTAGGTATAGTACAGGCAGCACTAGAGACGGAAAAAATTGATATCTATCCTAATCCCGCCAATGACATTTTACATATTCGCGGGCTTAAGAATTCAGGCTCCTTTAAAGAGATAAAGATATTTAATGTTTCTGGAAGCCTTGTTTCGCAAATTACCTCAAGAGATGATGAGCCCGCGGTCAGTCTGGAGAAACTAAGTCCTGGCATATATGTCATGGAAGTGGATTATAACGGAGGAAAACACCATTTCAAATTTTCAAAACAATAAGCCAGAATGAGATTATCAATGGCGAGTTGTTTGAAAAAAAATTGGGAGATAGTTGTCATTTCGTTCATAGGTTTTGTTTTAAGGATTTACATAACACATTTAGACCCGTTCCTACACGATTGGGATGAACGTTTTCATGCTTTGGTGGCTAAGAACATGATGAAGTATCCTTTGAAACCTATGCTGAATGCAACTCCTGTAGCGGATTATGATCCAAACATGTGGTGCTGTAATAGCGTTTGGCTGCATAAGCAGCCACTATTTATGTGGCAGATGGCATTAAGTATGAAAATTTTTGGGGTCTCCGAATACACTATACGTTATCCTAGCGCGTTGTTTGGTTTCTTGATAATTCTTTTGACTTACCGAATTTCAATATTGCTTACTGAAAATAAGCAGATAGCAATAATAGCCTCACTCCTCGTGTGCTTTTCCAATTATCAATTAGAGCTTATTTCTGGTCGTATTGGGATGGACCATAACGATATGTCTTTTTGCTTTTACACGCTGGCAAGTATTTGGGCGTATATGGAGTATCTGAAAAAGAACAAATGGTATTGGGTGCTATTAATTGGAATATTTTCAGGGTGTGCGGTATTGAACAAATGGCTCACTGGACTTTTAGTTTATTCTGCCTGGGGAATTGACGTTCTTATCCAGTTTTACAAAAGCAAAAGTTGGAAAACGTTGATTCCTATTCTTTGTTCAACGATGACATGTTGTATGGTTTTTCTTCCGTGGCAGTTCTTTATCCTTTACAAGTATCCGGAAATAGCCAGGTATGAGTATGCATATAATTCAAAACATATTACCGAAGTGGTCGAAGCCCATTCCGGAAGTATATTTTTCTATGTAAGGAACTTTCATCTTTATTTTGGCGGTTATATCTGGACACTGGGGCTCATTGGACTTTTTTTACTGGCACGAACAAAGTGGGATTTCAAGATAAAATATTCGCTAGTGTTATACACGGTAATAACTTTCGCGTTTTTCTCGTTCGTTGTAAAAAGCAAACTTCCAACATACTTTTTTGTAGTGGCACCCATAATCAACATATTTATGGCGGTCGGTATTCTCTATTTCGTTAGGCTGTTTGGCAACAAATTTGTTTCGTTTCTTGCAGTCTCTTGTTGTCTGTTTCTTGTGCTGAATCCCAGAGATCTATATCGTTATAGGAGAACCAATACGGAGCAGTTAATCAAGAACTATAACACCAACATTTATAAGCATCTTAATGAGGTTCTTCCCAAGGGAACGAAAGTCATTATTAACGTGAACGCATTTGAACACACTGAGGTAATGTTTTACAATGATGGTATCACAGCGTATCATTGGTGGTTAAGCAATGACGATATTGACAGGTTAAGCAAAACACACACGAGAATAGCAGCGTTTGAAAATCATGGAAATTATGTGTTGCCAGATTACATCGTCAGGTATCCGTATTTAGATATTATTCCAATAAAGTTGAGATAGGTAGTAAGTAGATGAAATTTATCTTGGTATGGAAAGGCGATAGCTTGAATGATTTTTAGCGGGCAAACAACTTGGCAGGTACAGTTCAAAACATCTCAAACTTTAAACAAAACAGGCGACTCAATGAGTCGCCTGTTTCAATATTAGTATACTAAGATTATTTACCTTTTCTCGCAATTGCTTTTTCTGCAGCAGCAATGATATTTTCTTTAGTCAGACCATATTTTTTCAGCAGGTCTGTTGGTTTTCCGCTTTCGCCAAAAGTATCCATTACCGCAACATATTCGTGAGGAACCGGACATTCGCGGGCGGCAACGTTTGCGATGCTATCACCGAGACCGCCATTGATCTGATGTTCTTCTGCAGTTACAACAGCGCCTGTTTTTTTGATTGATTTCAGTACAGCTTCTTCATCCAGTGGTTTGATGGTATGAATATTGATCAGCTCAACGGAAATGCCTTTTGCATCCAGTTCTTTTGCCGCTTCTACAGCAATCCAAACGAGGTGACCACAAGCGAAGATTGTTACGTCAGAACCTTCAGCCAGAACCTGTGCTTTACCGATTTTGAAATCGCTGCCGTCTTCAGCGGTAAAGTTTGGCCATTTCGGACGACCGAAACGCAGATACACCGGGCCATGATGCTCAGCAATTGCCATTGTTGCTGCTTTAGTCTGGTTGTAATCGCAAGGAACAATTACCGTCATACCTGGCAGCATTTTCATCATGCCAATATCTTCGAGTACCTGGTGTGTAGCACCGTCTTCACCCAATGTAAGGCCAGCATGCGACGCACAGATTTTTACATTCTTGTCGCTATAAGCAACAGACTGGCGGATCTGATCGTAAACGCGGCTGGTAGAGAAGTTTGCGAAAGTTGTAGTGAACGGAATTTTACCACCGATAGTCATACCTGCAGCAACACCGATCATATTAGCTTCGGCAATACCACATTGTACAAAACGTTCAGGAAACTCCTTAATGAAGGCGTTCAGTTTCAAAGATCCTGCGAGGTCGGCAGTAAGTGCCACCACATTCGGATTCTTACGGCCTGCTTCCAAAATACCGTCGCCAAATCCGGCGCGGGTTTCTTTTTCATTTAATGGCTTAATATCCTGAATAGACATATGTGAGTATTGTAAAAGTTGCGCAAAAGTAAGACAATATTATTTGCTATTGAAGATCGAATTTGCTCGCGCCAGGAGTTCTTCTGCTTTGGAGGAGCCGAGAAGGCTTATTTAGTCTGTGAATAACCCCATTCTTTCAGCCAACCCAGGATTTTTGCCCTATAATCGCCCTGAATGATAATGAAGCCGTCTTTTACACTGCCGCCGGTACCACATTTGGTTTTCAATTGTTTGCCCAGTGCGTCCAGATCTTCCGCCGTCCCAACAAACCCATCGACGAGCGTTACTACTTTGCCGGCGCGCTGTTTGGTGTCCAGCTTTACTCTCAGTTTCTGTTTTTCTTTCGGTAGTGTCTCGGCAGCGGTATTTTCTTCTTCGTAATCGTTATAAAAATCCTGGTTGGTAGAATAAACCAGTCCATCTGTCCGACCTTGATGTTTTTTTGACATAATTCTAGGGATTTTGATGTAAAGATGTGCAATTTCTCCATTCCGGAGCACAAAAATGCCGCCGGTAGACACCAGGCGGCGCTCATTTGGTTAATAAACCTTTGCAGGTTATCATTTATCGGCAAAAAGCAGAATAATATTAATTGATTCGTTTGTTCAGACCGGAGAACAGCAAAAGGTTTGTTTAAAAATCGTTCCCACAGTAAATGAAAATAACGGCGCTAACTCTATCATGAATTTAAGCATATTTATCCGTATTTGTCGTTAAAATGTAATTTTTTTGGAATGGGAAAAACAGCAGCAGATATTCCACAAATGCCGCCCGGTCGGATTTTTACAGGCGATGAAGCCAGGTATCGAGCACAACTCGGTATTGAGTGAAATCGCGTATTGAAAAACGCGCGTCAAATCGGAAGTTTTGGGTTTGTAAAAGGCATTTCTTTAAATCGAAATCATTCTGGGTTGAGTGAAGAAACTGCCCGGAGCGAAATAACTCTTTGGCGAGATATTCCTGTTCTGTCTGGCCTGGCGTGGGAATGAGCACTGCTTTTTTTCCGAGTGCGGCAATGTCCATCAAAGAAGAATATCCGCTTCTGCAAATTACCAGCGAAGCTTTTTCCAGCAGTGGTTGCAAATCTCTTTGTGAAAGTCTGCCGAAATACTGCACATGTGCCGGAATCTCTTTGGGTTTGGCTGCTGCATCAGAACCTGCTATAAAAATGACCGGTTGCGAAATCTGATCTAATTGTTCCCAGATTTTTTCAGCAAGCATACTTCGCTGTGGTTCAGGACCCGAAAGCAGGATTAAAATATGTGCCTCGCTGGTTTGAAATGGTGGCTCAAACTGCGACAGTAATCCAAGGTAGCGGACGTTCGCGGGCAATGATTTTGGATGACCAAGGCTGCCACTGAGGTTTGCGGTCTTATTTACGTCAGGAATCCAGCATTCTGAAAACCGGTTCAGGAAACGGTAATGTTGTGGTCGTAAAAGCGAATCCACTGCATTTCCGAGACCTGTTTGGACCTGCAATTGATGTGTTATAATGACGCTTGGGATGGTTTCATGGAAAAGCCCGTAACGATTGTCTGAAATAATGCCGTCGAAATGATGAATTTTCGCCTGCTCCTGCAGCCATTGGTGTTCTTTGTTGACCGTTTGGAGGATACGAGGCACTTGTTTCAGCAGTTTGGTCATAAATGCTGCGGGGTGGCGTGAATAGGAAACGTTATAGCCCTCCAGCGACAATGAGGGAATAGAAGGAAAATATTCCGTTAAAAATTTAACTTGGCTATTATTGCCAGCGATAGTAACGCAGTGGCCGAGACTCCTTAAATACTTGATTAGCGGAACACATCGGGTAGTGTGCCCAAGGCCCCAATCAAGCGGTGCAACGAGAATTTGTTTGCTATGCGGAGTGATCAAATATCCTTATTTTTACAACAAAAGTAGCAGATTAATAATGCGGAATAAGACAAGCAAAATAGTTGTTTTTTTAATGAGCGTATTAATGGCTGGAATGATGCTTGAAGGGTGCAGCAGCAGCAAGAATTGCGGTTGTGGTACTGATCTCAACAAAGTTTACAAGCCGGTTAAGCAACATCGCTAAAATTGACTTTTTATGTGGCAGGACCGTGGAAAAGTTTGGATGCATTATCTCAATGATATTATTGCTGCAGATCTTTATTCTGCAGTGTTCCTTTCGTCTTATATGCGCCATTCGGTCATTACGCGCCACTACGTAAATTTTCTGGAGGTAATTGACCTGCAGAAATATAAAGTGATCCGGAAGTTTCCCAAAGTGAAGGCGGCGATTAAAGACCGCAGTAATATTCCGTTTGTATTTGTAATTGGTAAAAACTAATTCTTTGCGATAATTGTAGAGACGTTGTATGCAACGTCTCGGGTTATGCATGTAAATTAGAGCGTAGCATCCTGCGTCTCTACAAAAAAATTTGTTGGTATGAGTGAAAAATTAAGACTGGACAAGTATCTGTGGGCGATTCGTGTTTTTAAAACACGTACACAGGCTACGGCTGCTTGTGACGAAGGAAAAGTAAAATTGAACGGAGCCTCTGTAAAACCTGCGAGACCGGTCGCTTTGGGCGATCGCTATGATATAAAAACTCCCGCCAGGAAATGGACGATTGAAGTAACTGGATTATTGCAAAACCGCGGATCTTACGAAGTGGCTATTCAAAACTATGTAGACCTTACTTCGGAAGAGGATTTGAAAATGAATCAGCAAATGGCCAGCAGTTTCTTTACGGGTAAGCGCCTCAGCAAAACAGGTCGCCCGACTAAGAAACAGCGGCGCGACCTGAATGAATTTATGGGAGGAGACGAAGCCCCCGAAGATCTTTAATACAAGGTTGAGAAATCTCCCGGAATGGTTTGTATCCAGTTCTGACCATTGTCTTCACTGCGGTACAGACCATCGCTCGTAGCAAGATAGTAGTATTGTTTTGTTACATCGTTTTTGTAAACATCATCTTTACCTGCAATGGCGCGAACAGATGTGTTATGTGCCAGGCCGTTGTTTGCCGGAACAAAGTTTCCGTTTACCAGACGGTATACGCCGTAGCCTTTAGTGCCTACAAACAGATCTTGGTCATAAGGAGCATAAGTTGCATACAACGGAACGTTCGGCAGGGTACCACCATATTTTTTCCAGATTACACCACTGTCTTCGCTATGCCATACCCCTTGTGAACCGCTATAGTCGGTAAGAAGCAGGGTATTTCCCATATGGCTGAGGTAGTAATAAGTAGAGCTGGATGTTGGTAACCCTATCGGATTGATACGGATCCAGTCTGCGTTTTTAGAAACACGGGCGTACAAATAGCCATCAACATTGCTATGTGCAAACAGAAGGCCGTTTTGCAGCTGTGTCAGCGATGTGGTAGCGCGGATCTGCATGGTGTCGTTATAAACCATCGTGTCGATGATCCATGTTTTACCATTGTTCTCACTATACACAATGCCGTTGGTCGGATGGTTGTTGCTATAACCTTCAGATGCCAGATATACGCGACCATGGTCGGGAACATCAAGCATGATCGATTGCCACATACCTCTTTTGGTAACGCTGGAATCCGTCGGGTTGAAATTGCCGCCGTCGTTCAGGCTTAAATGTGTATTAGATTTTACAAAAAGCAGATTGTTGCCTGAAGTAATAATGGAGCGGTCCGGATAACCGTCTGGTGGAAAGATAAGTTTTATGGAATCACCAGTATTGGTATTCCATAAAGCACCTTGCTCATCACCTATATACAAACCGTAGGGTTTTTTGATAACTGAATCATTATCAATGCCATTCTTTTTATGACAACTCTGAATTCCTATCACAACCAGCGCGAGAATGGCCAGCTTATAGAAACGGTAAGCTTTTCGCATGGAAAAAATTTTTACCAAGTTTATAAAAATAAGTTTAAAAATCAAACATATAGTCTCTTTGATAAGACGACTAAAAAGTGCTAATGGTTAGTTTTTCGAAGAAACTGAATCCATCGGAGCGGTTGGGGTTGCGTTTGCAACAGGAGGTTGCATTGTTTTTGCCTGATTTTTTTTCTCCATTGCCTCTTTTGCTTTCAGTCCAAAATCTATCAAAACCAACAGGCTGTTTTCGTCTTTATTGGCAAAATTGACCGTGATGTGACTTTGTGACGCGCTTCCTTTAAACTCGCCACCATTCATTGATACATTGGTTATGAGTTTACGGGCTTCTTCTGCAATCGCTGCATCATTAGGATCTGTTCCTGCAGGCAGGGCAACGTTTTGTGCGATGGACTGGACATCCATAAACATCCCGAAAGGATGGCCGTAAATAGATTGTTTTACCACGTCTGGCATTTTATCTGACTTGAATTTGCCATCGAGGAAATTTTTGGCTGTTTCAGCGTCTTTCGCAAGGACGATAAATTCTTTGTTGAGTGAAAGAACCGGAGAATGTTCGCCAGCCATGCCAAATGTATAGGTATCTGTTCCTGCTGGTTTAAGAATTTCATTGGTAACGGCCATTTTTACAAACTTGTCAATTGCAGATCTTTTGTTGATCTTCATCGCAAAGAGGTAGTTCATTTGGGGCATTGTGATTGACGCCGTAGTATCTGGAACAGACATTTTGAAATCTGTCAGTTCATACGCCATTTCGCCCGTAAAAGCATCGGAGATATCATCAAATGAAAGTTGTTGACTCATCAGTCCGATATTTACAAAACTGATGACACCCGTTTTTTCCAGTATCATTTTAAGGCCTTTCGGGGTAATCTTGCCCGACGCGATCAGGTTTACGTTTTGTGCCGGAAAGCGGTCCAGCAGCTCTTTGCTCACATCACCTTTTGCCAGTTCGCTGTAAGCTTCTTTCATGTCGGATGAGACAAAGTGAAGCATATCGCCGTTGATCGCACCTTTGTCAAAGCTGAAACCTGCGGCCAGTGCAGCATCTTTCCAGAGCGGGCTCACGTTCACTCCGAGGGCGCCGGCGCTCATATATTGGTTCATCAGTCGGTCGTAGTTGACCCAAACACTGATATCGTGATTTTCTTTTTCAAGGGTGGCAAAACGTTTATCGTTGACGATAGAGTTGTCTTTCGTAACAGCAAATGCTTTGTCCATTTCAGATGCCATGATGGTTTCATCGTCTACAATGTGTGGCATTTTTGCAGATGGCATCACAGTGGTGCCCGTGCTGTCTATAGTAATAGCGTTGTTGTATTGATTCGCCATATCTTCTGCAGAGCCACCTTTGTGCAGCATTTCGAAGATAAGAAGCTCGTTATTCCACGCAGCATAAAGGCCAGTTGTAAGATGGGCTTCTTTGCGGTCTTTCACCGTTTTAATCACAGCTTGCGGAAAAGATGTTTTTACATAAGCTTCCCATTCAGAAACATTGGAAAGCGGAATAAGTCCGGTAATACGGTTGTAGCCCGAGCTGCGGTTGTCGGTCATTACATAAGTATACATTGTGCTCATAGTTTTGATACCGGCTTTGTCCAGCCCTTTCGCTGCATCTTTAGATTGCTGTTCTTTCAGTCGGTCCAGAATTTTACTGCCTACGATGGCATTCCAGGCTACCTTTTTGCCGAGTTCTTTCGTGTTGAGGCCAATTACAACAGAGGCGTCTTTGGGAATGTAACGCGCATGCTCTGGTATACTGCTGCAGGAGCTGAGGAAGACGCACAAGGTTGCTGCAATTAAAAGCAGGCTTCCGGTGATTCGAGTCATTTTCATAAAAGGATTGTTTTTGTTTTCCTATAAAGTGCAACGCCCCATTTGAGTAAATGGGGCGATTGACACATGAGGTTTATGATTTTATCTTCAAGAGAAAATTTTAGAATGGCAGGTCGTCTACGCTTTCTGGAGACGGATTGTAGAAATTGCCGTTACCGCCATTGTTGCCGGCATTTTGATTCATGCCCTGGTTGTAGTTGCCACCGTTGTTATAACCGCCGCCGTTGTTGTTGTAGCCGCCGTTATTGCCGTTGTAACCATTGTTCATTGGCTGAGACTGCTGTTGCATTCCGCCGTTGTTCATGCCTGCTGCAGCTGGCTCAATGCGCCATGCATCCAGATTGGTGATGAAGTTTACTTTACCATCTTTTTCCCAACGGTTGCCTTTGATATTAAAGCTTACTTTGATTGGGTCACCTTCATTAAAACGGTCCAGGATATCACATTTATTTTGTACCAACTGCATTTTGGCGTAGTTGGTGTAAACATTTCCGTTGATTTCTTCAGAAAGCTCCATCACAAACTCGCGCTTACGGAAACGGTCGTTAACCTGCTGTGCATCATACTTAACGTGGAGCTTACCAATAACTTCTAAACTCATTTTAATAACTTTTAATAATGAAACTTAATTTTAATTGTCACAAAGATATTGAATATAAACACAGAATATGATTTACGGAAATCGGGAAGAGATTTTTTTAAGAGAAGGGATAAAAAAGAAAAAGCTGCCCGTTTTGCAGGCAGCTTTTGAAGACGTTTGGGAGATAAATGGGGGTCGAACCCACGACCTTCGGAACCACAATCCGACGCTCTAACCAACTGAGCTATTACCTCCGTCTGTTTTTCAGGAAGGCAAATGTACGATAAAAGTCCAGAAACAAAAGCTTCTTGAATAAATTTTTATAAAACAGGACATATTTTTATTTTGTAAAATCGTGAAAGGGAATAGATAGTGACATAGAAACGAAAACATTTTAACAATTTTTCCATCAGGTTGCTATTATATTTGCGCACTAATTTTTCTTTATGAAGAAATGCTTTGCCTTATTGGCCTTGCTTATTGTGCAGACAGCACATGTTTTTGCACAAGACACGGATGGCCCTAACAAGCAAACCGAAATACAAAAGCCGTCTCGCGACTTCGTGATGCTGCAGTTTACCTATAATGGCTGGGCTGGAAAGCCGGATAGCATTAAAACCGGTGGCTTTAGCAGAGGTTTCAACGGATATGTATGTTATGATTTTCCGCTCGGTAAGAAAAAATCAAACTTCAGCTTTGCCGCCGGAATTGGTATCAGTACCGCAAGCATCTATCTGGACAATCAGCAAATTAACTTTACCGACACAGGAACGAAAGGTGATCAGGTAAGTTTTTCAGCAGAAAGTAAAGACTACAACAAATATAAAATCACTACAGCGTATCTGACTGCGCCGTTTGAGCTCCGTTATTTCGCCAATAAAAATAACCGTAACAAGGGCTTTAAAGCGGCAATTGGTATGACGGTAGGAACATTGGTAGGAGCGCACACGAAAGGTGTGTATAAAGTGGATGGCACGAAAGTGGCAGACAAGGTAAATACTAAACGCTACATTCAGCCTTGGTCTTTTGCCGGTACAGCACGCATTGGCTGGGGCAACTTTTCTATTTTCGGAACGTACAACTTCACAACCTTATTTAAAGAAGGGCAAGGGCCGGACGTGACGCCTTATGCAGTGGGGCTGTGTGTTACCGGGCTGTAAGTCAAAAAATATTCTAGTATACAAAAAGCGTTTGTCTCGATGAGGCAAACGCTTTTTTATTTCAAGATAAAAAGTCAAACTGTGAGTTGTGAACTGGCAACTTACCACTCACAAAATCTATCATTAGATCTCATACGCGACCCCTTCCTGCGTCACCAGCACATTCGGAAAAATAGCGGCAGCTTCCTCGCGGAACTGGTCGAGTTCTTTGTATTTCGAAGAGAAATGACCGAGCAGCAATTGTTTGGCATTTGCCTTCAGGGCTACTTCGGCAGCTTCCATTGAAGTGCTGTGGAAGCGGGCATGGGCTTTTTCAACCTCAGCGTGTACATAAGTACATTCATGATAGATTGTGTCGGCGTCCATGATGTATGGAAGGTAGGATTCGGAATACCTTGTGTCGGCGCAAAATGCGTACTTTCTCGGAGAAGGCCCGTCTTCTGTCACCCATTCGTTTTTAACCACAGACCCATCTTTTTGGGTATAATCTTCCCCGGCTTTTAGGCGGTCATAGAAGTAAGCAGGAATTTCGTATTCTCTGCAGCGTTCCGGATCTATTTTGCGACCACGGGTTTTGCGTTCTATGAGAAAGCCGTGGCAGGGAATGCGATGCTCTACCGGGAAACAGCTTACTTTGAAGAACTCATTTTCAGTAAGTAGTGCGGCGCCTTCTGGCAATGGATGAAAGTAATAAGGGAAAGCAAGTACGGTTTCCGCCACATCGAAAATCTGTTGCATGATCGATTCCAGCCCTGCGGGGCCAAAAACGTGGAGCGGGGCAGTTCGCCCAAGTAAGCTCATACTGTTTACCAGGCCCGGAAGCCCGAAGTAATGATCGCCGTGTAAGTGACTGATAAAGATGTTTTCCAGTTTGCGCCAGCGAAAACCAAAGCGTTGCATTTGTATCTGAGCGCCTTCGCCACAATCCAGCATGATCAGTCCGCCACTAATAGAGACGATCTGACAAGTGGGGTGGCGGCCAAACGCCGGCAAAGCCGAATTATTACCGAGTATCGTTACTTTCATCTATTCTTCATTAAACAAATCTCGTTCCAGTATTTCCATATTCACAATATCTACAGCTTCAATCAATGTTGGTGCGATATTGAGTGTAAGGTGCAGCTGTTCCTGTTTCATTTTTTGCATCACATTGTCTTGTACATGAATGAAAACCAGCGACTGGCCGGAAGTATATGCGTGTTCATACAGATCAAGGAGCTTTGGGAAGCATGCCGTATCGGCATCTTTGCAGGCCTGTAAGTCAATAATGAAATTGGCGGCAGAACTTTCCTGCAGTTTTTGGCACTCGTCCGTTATCTGGTCTGCTAAATTGGCATTTAAAAGCGGTTCGACCGGCGTTATTAGCGTATAATTACTCTTGGTATCAATTTTGAAATCCATAAATAAGGGACCGTGTTTTTAAAATGGCAGTGCGGTAAAAATTGATCTTAAAAATAGCATTTCTATACAATAGTTTCTTTCGTACATTTAAGTTAGAGACTTGCAGCAAAGCTACATAAGAACAATACAGTTATAGCTAAGTCCAATAGAAAAACAACATCCCTTATCGTTAACTTTATTAAAACAAGGACCTGATTCATGGATTCTAATTTCTCACCAAAGGTTAAAGAAATCATTTCTTACAGCAGAGAGGAAGCACTCCGGTTGGGCAATGATTTTATTGGCACAGAGCATCTGTTGCTCGGTCTGATTCGCGAAGGCGACGGACTTGCCGTAAGGGTTCTCCAAAGTATGCAGGTAGACCTGTATGATTTGCGAAAAGAGCTAGAGATGGCCATAAAGGATAAGAACAATAAACCAATGGCCAATATCAATAGCCTGCCGCTTACCAAACAAGCCGAAAAGGTGATTCGTATTACGGTGCTTGAAGCAAAAGCGCTGAAAAGCCCGACGGTTGAAACGGAGCACTTAATGTTGTCTATTCTTAAGAACAAGGAAAACGTAGCCACTCAAATATTGCATCAATATGATGTTGACTATGACCGGTTCAAGAATGAACTGAGCATCTTGCAAGGCCATGCGCCAACCGCTGATTATGGCAGCGACCCGGGATCTGAAGAGTTTGAAGAAGATGATGAACGTCGCCAGTTTCAGCAGCGCAGACCAGCAGGTAATGCGAAGTCTAAGACGCCTGTGCTCGACAATTTTGGCCGCGACATCACTAAGCTCGCAGAAATGGGCAACCTCGATCCCATTGTTGGTCGTGAAGAAGAGATCGAACGCGTATCTCAGATTCTTTCACGCCGCAAGAAAAACAATCCGATTCTCATTGGGGAACCGGGCGTAGGTAAAACAGCGATTGTAGAAGGGCTCGCACTTCGTATCGTACAGCGCAAAGTATCGCGCGTATTGTTCGATAAACGTGTGATCAGCCTCGATCTTGCAGCGCTGGTAGCCGGTACCAAATATCGTGGCCAGTTCGAAGAACGCATGAAAGCAATCATGAACGAGCTGGAAAAAAACCGCGATGTAATTCTGTTCATTGACGAAATCCATACCATTGTAGGTGCGGGTGGTGCTTCCGGTTCGCTGGACGCTTCCAACATCTTCAAGCCGGCACTGGCTCGGGGAGATCTCCAATGTATCGGTGCTTCGACGCTGGATGAGTATCGTATGTACATCGAAAAAGATGGCGCACTCGATCGTCGTTTCCAGAAAGTAATGGTAGATCCGCCAAGTGTGGATGAAACGATTACGATTTTGAACAACATCCGCTCTAAGTACGAAGAGTTTCACAACGTTTCCTACGATCAGGAAGCAATTGAAGCCTGCGTAAAGCTCAGCGACCGTTACATGACCGACCGCCTGCTGCCAGACAAAGCCATTGATGTAATGGACGAAGTTGGCGCACGCGTTCACCTTAAGAACATCAACGTACCTCAAAATATCCTTGAGCTCGAAAAGAAAATCGAGGATATCAAACAGGAAAAAAACAAGGTTGTAAAAAGCCAGCGTTTCGAAGAGGCTGCTGCGCTTCGTGATAAGGAAAAAAGACTGGGCGAAGAGCTTGAAAAAGCTAAAGCAGACTGGGAAGAAGAAGCAAAGAATAAACGTTATCCGATTCACGAAGAAGATATCGCTGAAGTTGTAAGCATGATGACTGGCATTCCGGTAATGCGCATGGTGGAAGCTGAAAGTGCGAAACTGCGCCGCATGGGTGAAGATTTGAAAGGTGCTGTAGTCGGTCAGGACGAAGCGATCTCTAAAGTAGTAAAAGCTATTCAGCGTAACCGCGTAGGTCTGAAAGATCCACGCAAGCCGATCGGTTCCTTTATCTTCCTCGGTCCTACCGGTGTTGGTAAAACAGAACTGGCGCGCGCTCTGGCCCGTTACATGTTCGACAGTGAAGATGCATTGATCCGTGTAGACATGAGTGAGTATATGGAAAAATTCTCCCTCAGTCGCTTGATTGGCGCGCCTCCAGGATATGTTGGTTACGAAGAAGGTGGTCAGCTGACAGAAAAAGTACGTCGTAAACCATACTCTGTAGTGTTGCTCGATGAAATCGAAAAAGCACACCCGGATATCTTCAACATCATGTTGCAAGTATTGGACGACGGACAATTGACAGATGGCTTAGGTCGTAAAGTGGATTTCAAAAACACGCTGATCATTATGACGTCAAACATTGGTGTTCGCCAATTGAAAGACTTCGGTGATGGTGTTGGTTTCGCAACCTCTGCAAAAGCAGTGGCAGCAGAAGATTCAACACGCGGTGTAATTGAGAAAGCACTAAAACGTACCTTCTCTCCAGAGTTCTTGAATCGCATTGATGATGTCGTTATCTTCAATTCACTGGATCAGGGCCATATCAACCAGATCATTGACATCATTATGAAAGATGTAATGAAACGTTTGAACACGCTCGGATTCGGTTTGGAACTTACTGACGGTGCTAAAAAGTATATTGCTGAAAAAGGCTATGACCAGGCATTTGGTGCAAGACCACTGCACAGAGCCATTCAGAAATATCTGGAAGATCCGTTGGCCGAAGAGATCCTCAATCACCGGATTAAAGAAGGTGATGCTGTGATTGCAGATTATGATGAAGAAGAAAAGAAAATTGTATTTACAATTGACCATACCCCTGCGAAGAAAGAAACAACTTCAACGCAAGAGTAGTATAAAAAGGATTTAGATAAATATGAGCGCGTCATCTAACGGTGACGCGCTTTTTTTGTGCAAAAGTGAAATTTCACGGAACTTGCGCCCGATTATGAAGAGAACCAGAACCCTGGCCAGCGCTGCTCTTATCGCGCTGTTGTCAATTATTTTGCCGTTAAGTGTATTCGGAAAAGCCGATAAAAAAATAAAATTCATAAGCCTTCGAAGCACGCAATTAGATACCGCATCCCGGTTCGCCGGAATAAAAATTCTGAATTTTACTGCTCGCAAAGACACTATTGGTGAAGGCAACTTTGGTTTCAACGGAAGATCGACAATTTGTTTTGAACAGGCCGAAGAGTTGAATTCTTATCTATCGAAGCACCTTGTTTTCAATCCGTCAGCAAGTGATACCCTGGTTATTGCCTTATATGCTTATTGTTTCGAAATCGATCTGACAGGTGCTGGTATAAATGCCTTTCATTTTGATGCGGATTGCTATATCGGCAGTAATGGGAAATACCGATCTGCCGGCCCGATGCGATTCTGTCGTGAAGTAAAAGATCGTAGCAAAGTAGAGGAATATATTTCGGCTGTTACAGATAGTGTTGTGGTAAAGAGAATGCTCACCAGAGGCACCGTTGATGAGCAGGTAGTTGATGAACATTTTATTCGGAATGGCAGGGCTGCCGAGATTGCGAAGATTCCGGTTTATAACGAAACAGTAAAGAGCGGGCTGTATCGCACCGCTAAAGATTTTTTCAATAATACTCCTTCGGAAACCGGTGAGATCAGATGGGTTGGCTCAGACATGATGTCGTTTAATCTGACCACAGAGGACGGCTCAAAAACCCGGATGAAGGCTAAAGAGTTCTTTGCCATCTGCGACAAAGGAACTTTGTATAAAGCTTCTGGTAAAGGTCTCGTAAAAGTGAAGTTTGTGAACAGCAACTTTTATTTTCCTGTATTGCTGAATGGTGTTTCAGATCTCACTGCATATGACAAATATGGTGCGGGCATGGGACTTGGCAGCCTTGTATTGCTCCTGGAAAATCCGGCCAAAGAAACCAAGGCGTACAACTGCAAAATTGATTTCAGAACCGGAGCGTATTATCCGGTTTTAGCATCAGAAATGGCTTGGGAAACAACTTTGACCAAACAATAATATATAGTAATGCTGGGCGTTTCCTTAATAATTGGCACGCGAATTGATCTTTGGAAATCATGCAAAAAATTAAAACTCTATTTAGCGCGTTGTTAAAAGCGTTGCTATTAATTATTCTGCCATTAAGTGCATTTGGCAAGTTGAATAAAGAAGTAAAATACATCGGCCTGCCGCCAGCTCAGTTGCAGACTATAGATCGATTTGCGGCTATAAGAATCGTAGACTTCAGATCAAACAAAGATACCATTGGCGTTGGGCATTGTGGTTTGGGAAGGCCGGCGGCGATATCATTTTATCGTCCGAAAACTTTGAATTCTTACTTGTTAGAACGGATCGCCTTCAAAACATCTAAAATGGGCACGGTGCCAAAAGATACATTGGTGATTGCACTCTATGCTTACAACTTCGCAATCGATTTGCTTGGTCACGGGATTAAAGCCTTTCATTTTGATGCGGACTGTTATATCGGAGGCAATGGGAAATATAAATCTGCAGGGCCTATCAGAATTTATCACGAGGCAAGAGATTATAAAATAAGCACGGAAAATTATGTTGCCTGGATGACGGATAGTGTTATCAAAAAGGCATCACTTGCATGTTATGCATCTGACGAAAAAGACGTAGATGAGCAGTTTATCGTAAACGGGAGAGCTGCTGAATTTGCAAAAGTTCCGGTCTATAATGAAAAGATCAAAGATGGGCTGTATCGAACTGTAAAAGATTACCTAAATAACACACCTTCAGAAACGGGAGAGATCAAATGGATTCTTTCAGATAAACTGGATTTTAATCTTATTTCTGAAAATGGATCGAAGAGGCGAATGAAGTCTAAAGATTTTTTTCTTATCTGCGATAAAGGTCATTTGTACAAAGCCGATGGCAGTATAAATATTGCAACGGTGCTTCGGAAAGGGAATGAATATTATTTCCCGAGACGCTTTGAGGGTCCATCTACAAGAACGATAACCGAAAAATACGGGTCAATGGGGCTTTTGGGAATGGCGATGGGAAGTGCAATAGACGGTGACACAGAAATGAAACGCTACTACTGTAAGATTGACCCCAGGACGGGAGAATACTATCAGATTTTGGAGTTGGATTCTTTGTATTAAAAGAATTTAAAAATCCCGGCTTACACAGCCGGGATTTTCTTTTATGAAATAAGCGTCAGGAAAGGCTCGGCGAGCATTGCATAAGAGTCTTCGTGTGCAACGGCGACTTGCGCTCCGGGATATTTAAAATAATACGGTTTGCCCGTGATCACACCTTTTAAGATCAGCAGATCGGGGCCGGTGTATTCAAACAATCTTTTGGCTTTCGGTGTTTTTGCAGAAACGGTAGTCTCTGTACTGGTGTAGGTCGATGCATTTATTTCCTGCATCCAATCGATTTGTTTTTTACCGTAATGGCTCATGGCGTAGAAAAGTTATGTGGTGCTTAAATATTCAATTGCAAATTTTAATTGCAGATTAATTAAAGAACGTGGGTCTACCTTCAATCATAAATCTCCAATTTTAAAACGTTATTTGTTTCGGGTTAATGTGGTGACTTTGGTTCTGCTTGTAGCATCGGATGTACATTTGCTTTTCGCGATTTCGTTGATCTGTCCCGCGGGTGGAATATCATTTTGCGGCAGAGCAATATCGATTCGCTGCAGATTTGAGACATTGTGATAAGGAGTGGTTTCATAAGTGACATTGTAAGGGGATAGGTAATTCTTTAAAGTGAAAATAATATCCGGCAGTTTCACGGTCATAATATCGCCGGGGCTTTGGGCGAATGCTTCAGATAATTGATTCCAGCCAGTAAAGCGGAAAATATAATTGCCGTTCATGTCGGTTGTTGTAGCGCCTATAGATTGCCTGGCGCCTTTGCCGGTGTAGATGCCTGCCATTTTTTCTGGCGAAGTGCGTTCATAAGTTTCGAATGAAAGTGTTGTGAAAGAGGCAGGAACCGATGTTCCGTTATTACGATTTTTAGACAGATTTGTAGCGGCAACAGCTGCGTTTACGGGAAAGCTGTTCCGTGCTGAAACATTTGTCTTTAGCGTTTTTAAAAGATCGAAATGTTCTAGCTGTAAATCGCCATCCATTTCCAGACGTGCATTGTCTGAAATATGCATAAATGAATGCCCCGTGCGATCTGCAATTCTTTTGTACAGTAGTTGTACCTGTGAAGGGGCTAGCTCGTCGCTGAGATAGAGTACAATGGGGCGGAACGAAACAATCGTATCTGGAATAATACGGTCAGGATAATAGCGAACGATAAAATCTTTCAGCGCTTCATTTTTCATTGCCTCCTGCAAGCCGCGGGTTGTGTCAATCACAAATTGTCCTTTATGGCCAGGATTGAAAATATGATTTTTTGAATACGCTGAAGCATGTCCGTAAATAAGAAAATCGTGGATGGTAATGGGAGTAGAACAAGATAACGTCAACGTTTCATTGCCGCCAGTGGAAGATCGAATGTCAAATTCATAATGGAAATCATTTTTGACAGGAAACTTGATATGTGTTTCCGATTCCTGAAATCCATTTCCTGAGTCATGCTGGATAGAAAGAGTCCATTGCTTGCCGGTAACAGTCAGTGGAGTCATGTGGTCGATTACTGGATAAGTTCCATTGCCGGAGTTGGCCCCGGAAACAATAAAGCGCGATCGCAGCGCCGCATACAGAGACCTTACTTGTAAGGTCCATGTACCTTGCAGGGTGACTAACATGTGTGTGTGGTTTTGGCGGTGGACAATGAATTTTATTCCCGTGTTTCTACGGGAGAGCTTCCGTTTTTCAACTGAAACAAATATTCTATTTTTTGACTCGCCAAAAAATTATTTAAAGGAGCTTGATTCTGTAATCATTATCCGACACACGAAGACATTTGTTGATTTTTCTAATTCATAATCAACAAAATAAAAGGCTTTTTCGACAGGTGAAGTCTGAAATCGGGAAATCTTAGCCGTTGGCTAATAAATTGGAAATATGGTCTACTTCTGATTGCAACCCCTGGCTGTATTTCAGTTGCTTGGTTGCTTCCAGATATTTGGCTGCTTTTTCTGTTTGCCCTAGGCTATAAAAAATGCTGGCGAGGTTCAGCATCGCAATGGCTTTATCATTTTCAGTGCGCAGTCCGCTTCTGAGCGCCGTTTCAAACGCATTCGCCGCAGGCTGCAGATTTTCTTTATTAGCTTCAATACATCCGGTAATAAACCAGTAGTAAGCTTTTTGCGTACGGCCCAAGTATTTTGGGTGTTTCGTCATTTTTAATAATTCCTCTGCACGATCAAAATCGTTTTTGCCCAGTTTACGAAAAGCCAGATATACAGCGCCGTTAAGAAAATAGCCCAGTCCCATTAGTACTATGAAAGCGATAGCCGCGCCCATTTGCAGCCACAGACCTACTGTGCCGAAGAAAATAGCCACCAAAGCAGCGATCGAAATAAGGACAATGCGAACTGTATTTGAATACATTTAGTTAATTATGGGTGCAAGTTCTGTAAAAATCAATAATTCAATGCCACCGGCGCTTAATTTTATATTATTAATATAATCAGAATGAACAGGGAAACGGAAAGAAGCCGGGATGTGGCGCGGCATGTATTCTCGGGATCAACCACTATGATCGGCGTTTGTATTACCATTATCGCGTTGTTTCGCGTTATGAAAATTGGCATGAGAACTTATGCAGATGAGGTGTTGGGTCTTGATAACTTTATATTTATCGCTGCCGCTCTGTGTGCGTATTCGGCGATCCGGAAAGACAATAACATCCGTATGGAACGCGCCGCAGATTTGCTATTTTTTGCAGGAATGGCCGTAATGCTGGTTGTTGGGCTGATCATTGTTTTTTCAACCTATTAGATAAAAATCAAATTTTAACAAATAACCAACGTACCTTCATCTAACCACTGTCTTTATAAATCCTAAATATATCTTACTACATGAAGCTAAAAGCCCTGCTGATCATTTATCTTGGTCTTTTGTGCTTTTCCCGGTCCGCGGCGCAAAATCTTGTGCTGAACCCGGGCTTTGAACAATATAACAGTTGCCCTATCGGTTTGTCTGGCTTTGCATATGCGGCCGGCTACAATAATTTCCCTACGGCGTCAAACTGGGCCAATCCCGTACAACAAGCATCACCCGATTATTTTAATGTATGCAGTGCCGCCCCGGGCATTAAGGTCCCGAATTGCGTTTTTGGTTATCAGGATGCGCACGGTGGTTATGCGTACGCAGGTATGATTGCCTGGGAAGGGCAGTATTCCGGCAATACATTGCAAGTCGATTATCGCGAGTATTTGCAAACCCGGCTTGCTCATCCGTTAGCGGCAGGACGTAATTATTGTGTTTCTTTCTTTGTAAGTCCTACGATAGGCGTTTCGGGATTTAACTACGTAGCAATCGAAAGCTTTGGGATTAATCTTTCTAATACACAGGCGCTGCTGCCCAACGGTAATGGTAATGGTTATGTCTTATCTCTGCCTTATAATGTGCAGAATAGCCAGGGCAACTATCTTACGGATACTGCCAAATGGTATAAAATAACTGGTATATATACTGCTACGGGTGGTGAGGAATGGCTCACAATGGGTTGTTTCAAACAAGCGGTTCCTTCTTTTGTACAACAGTGGCCGGCGACGGCTGTGAATGGGCAGAATTACCGCAGTTATATTTATGTAGACGATATTTCCGTCGAGGAAATCACCGCGACCGATACAGTTAAAACGTATACTGATACAGTAGTTTGCTCTTTGAATAATCTTAACTATACTGTTTTTGCGCCTTCTGGATCCGCACATACCTGGAATACTGGTGCCACCACACAGCAGCTTACCATCCACGATACGGGCGTGTATTGGTGCAAAACTCCCGTTGAATGTATTTATCATGTCGATACATTCCGGATAAAATATCAGCCTTTTCGTAAGCTGAGTCTGGGTAGTGATTCCATAAATTGTAATAACACGCCGATAGTGCTAAAGGCTTCTTACCCGTATAAAAACTACATGTGGAATAATGGAAGCTCCGCAGATTCGCTGGTGGCGAGTGTTTCGGGGGTTTATATGCTCACCGTGTCCGATGCCTGCGGTGTGCAGCATGATACTGTTTCGGTAGCAATACAGCCGGCAACACCAGCACCAGTGGTTTCCGATACAACTATTTGCCAGTTTTCAAATCCGCCGCAGATCGCCGTTCAGGGAAATAATATTAAATGGTATGCGTATGTTTCTGATCCGCTCGGCATGACTACGCAGCCGTTTGTGCCAACTGGTACCCCGGGTACGCAAAAAATATATGTGACACAGACTTCAGGAAAATGCGAAAGTGACAAGACGCCGGTAACGATTACTGTAAAATACAAGCCTCAGGCTAAATTGGATAAATTCCTAAATATGTGTAAACAGGATACAACGACGATCGGCCATTCCTACCCGGATGTCAATTATGCCTGGAGTACCGGACAAGATGTTTGCTGCATTCATCCAGATCACAGCGGCATGTATTACCTCTCGGTTTACAACGATTGCGGTTTGTCAAGGGACACTGTGGACGTTGACATTGACCCATGCGATGATTGCTTAATTATACCAAATGCATTCACTCCGAATAATGACGGTAAAAATGATCAGTATCGTATTATTGCCCGTTGTCCGGTAAGTGGATATTCTCTTCAGATTTTCAATAAATGGGGTGAAGCGGTCTTTTCTTCTCATGATCCAAATGAGGCCTGGAGAGGAACAAGCCATGGTGTTATAGCCGAATCCGGTGTTTTTGTCTATGTGTTGGAATATGTAACCAAAGATTCTGGTCGCAGGCATTTTCTTAGGGGAAATATTACCTTGCTCCGGTAAGGGTTAATTAGTCAAAAAGTTAATTGGTTAACCGTTGCTATCTTTCAAACGGAAGAAGACGAACACAGTTCCTTCCATTTGAGTATTTGCATTTATAGGTTGATGTGTGACTGACCATTCAGCATTGACCTTTCACGCTTTGTTTTCATTTTCGGGAAAAAAATTGTCTCTTTCGGCAAAAAGCTCACTGGTTAGCCCGTTTATACCTCAGCCTTCTGCAAATCAGCCATCAGAAGTCGTACCTTTGCGGCCTGTTTCATGAAGCATCCGTATAAAATCGCACTCGTCGGAAATCCCAATAGCGGAAAAAGTTCCTTGTTCAATGTCCTGACTGGACTGAACCAGAAGGTGGGCAATTTTCCGGGTGTAACGGTTGATAAGAAAACGGGAACGGCTAAGATCTCGGAAAAACTTACGGCAAGTATTATTGATTTGCCCGGTACATATAGCCTTTATCCTAAAAGTGCTGATGAACAGGTGACTTACGAAGTGCTGCTTAATCGCAATAATCCCGATCGGCCGGACATGATTGTGGTAATAGCAGATGCTTCCAACCTGAAACGGAATCTGCTTTTTTGTTCTCAGATCATGGATTTGAAGATTCCCGTTGTGATTGCTTTGTCTATGATGGACATTGCGAAACAAAAAGGAATTACCATTGATCAGGAGGGGCTGGAACGAATGATGGGCGTGCCAATCGTGGCGATCAATCCGCGAAAGAATAAAGGCATTGCGCAACTTAAAAAAACGATTTCAGACGTACAACAGCAGGGAAGTAAATGGGTGCTGCAGCCAGATTTTATAGACACCGAAAAACTAGTAGGTATCTGGCTGGAGGATATTAAAATATTATGCGGACTGGAAAGTAACTACAGTGCACTCCACGTGGCTTGTAATTACCAGGAGCTTGGTTACCTCAATGCGGCGCAGCGCATCCGGATTGCAGCATTGCTGGATGAAATGTCATTCCAGAAATCAAAAATTCAGGCCGCGGAGATCATGGCCCGCTATCAGCGCATCGGAACGATCATGCAGCAATGTGTGGTAGAAGAGAGTCCGCTGAAACGGATGGTGATCAGTGACCGCATCGATAAAGTATTGTTACATCCGTTGTGGGGCAATGTCATTTTGCTGGCGGTACTATTTATTTTATTCCAAAGTATTTTCTGGCTGGCGGCATATCCGATGGATTGGGTAGAACAGGGATTTAGTGCCGTTAGTGGCTGGTTCGGCAGCATTTTGCCCGATAGTTTCCTTAAAGATTTATTCATCAACGGGATTCTTGCCGGTATCAGTGGTATCGCGGTTTTCATTCCGCAAATCATGATCCTGTTCGGATTTATTACTATCCTCGAAGACAGCGGTTATATGGCGCGGATTAGTTTCCTGACCGACCGGCTAATGCGAAGTGCCGGATTAAACGGACGGTCTGTAATGCCATTGATTAGCGGTATGGCTTGCGCCGTGCCGGCAATTATGGCTACGCGTACTATTCAGAATCGAAAAGAAAGGCTGATCACTATTCTGGTGACGCCACTCATGAGTTGCTCCGCCCGCTTGCCTGTTTATACGATCCTCATCGGACTTGTGATACCGGATAAAAAATTCCTGGGCTTCTTCAATTTGCAGGGGCTTGTCCTTATGGGACTTTATTTACTGGGCTTCTTTATGGCATTGATCGTTTCCAAAGTGCTCAACTTTATCGTCAAGTCAACCGACCGGACATTCTTCCTGATGGAGCTTCCTGTGTATCGTGCTCCGCGTTGGAAGAACGTAGGCATTACGATGATTGAGAAAGCAAAAATTTTCGTTTCTGACGCTGGTAAAGTAATTATGGTTATTTCGCTGCTGCTCTGGGCTCTGGCTACCTATGGCCCGCCGTCCAGAATGGAGGCAGTAAAGCAAGAATATAGCAAACGCGAAGCGCGGGCTGCATCCAATCCAGAATTGCTCAGCGAGATACAGAAAGAACATGCAACCGCCAAGCTCGAAAATTCATTTGCAGGGATTATGGGGCATGCTATTGAGCCAGGTATTAAGCCGCTGGGTTATGATTGGAAAATCGGCATTGCATTGATTACATCGTTTGCCGCCCGGGAAGTTTTTGTAGGGACAATGGCCACACTTTATAGCGTTGGCGATGATCAGGCCGCAAAAGAAACACTCCGGGATAAAATGAAAGCTGCGCGACGTAGTGACGGCACACCGGTTTATACATTGGCTGCCGGGTTATCCTTGCTGGTATTTTATGTATTTGCAATGCAGTGTATGAGCACGCTCGCCATTGTGAAACGTGAAACCCGCAGCTGGAAATATCCAGCCGTGCAATTTACTTACATGCTGTTTTTAGCATATTTCAGTGCGCTGATTGTTTATCAGCTATTCAGTTAAGGATCTCAGAAAATCAAGGGCAAAGACTGCAACAACCCTTCCAATTGCCTGTTCTGGGCGGTAAGTTCGTCTACCAGTGTTTTCAGTTTGTTGCGCATTTCCATGTCGGCAGTGACATCTTGCACAACGCCCAGGATCTTTGTGGTTTTCCCTTTGCTGATTTCCGGTTTCAGAATGATATGTGCCCAAACTTTGGTCTCGGCAGTAGTGATAAGTGGCAAGGTGAAATCGCTCGATATACCTTTCCCTGTTACTTCGTCTAATGCCTGCTCAAAACGGTTGCGCGATATATCGTCTTCACAGAAACGCAATAATGTTTCCTTTGTCGGGATATAGTCGTAATGCAATTCGTAGATGTCATAGATGGCTTTTGACCAAAGTAATTCGCCGTTGGTCACATCATATTCCCACGATCCGATTTTGGCAATGGAACCCACCTGATTAAAGAGTTTCTCCTTTTGTGCCAGTCCTTCTTTAATCTCTACTTCAATCGTAATGTCTTTCGAAATAGAAAAGAAACTTACCACATTTCCTGCTTCATCTCTGATGGGAAGGATTTTGCTCTTTAGCCAGATGTACTCATTGTTTTTATTGCGGAATCTGAATTCGATCTGGACGGTTTCCTTTCCCTCCAAAACGGGGAAGTGCGCGCAGTTTTGAATTCGTTCATGGTCGTCTGGATGAAAATAGTCATACGGGTTTTTGCCGATCAACTCTACCATTTCAAATCCGGTTACATTTTTGCAAGACTCACCCACATGCAAGTAGGTACCGTTTGCTTCATGTAAACAGATAAGGTTGTTGTCATGGCTCTTACTGTATGTTTCAAAATCAATTAATGCTTGCTCAAGGCACATAATTTATTAAAAATGAAGATGTTTAAAGAACACGATTTTAGAGGGTAAAGCAAATGTAGCTTTAAGTACTCCAATCTGCAAATGGCTCAAAGACGCTAACAGCAAAAAAATGATGCCATAGATATTTATAATAATGTATAAATAAAGACTTAGTGAAATAAAACGCTATGCGTAGCCAAGTAATGATTTACTAAAATTTAACTTTTGATATAAATAGGGAGTGTTTTAAATCCAAATAAAAAAATAATGTGTGGTATGTTTTTGGCATAATTCGTATTAATTCCACAATTTTGCCGCCCATGAGATATGTTTTCCCTTTCGTTTTGTTCTTTGTTTTGTTCTTTTCTGAGAGTATGGCTCAGCGAAAATTTACGCTTAATGGATATCTCGCAGTGCGGGGAGGCGAATCATATCATTACCGTCTGGTGTTTACTGATACCGGAGAGATTTTAAAAGGATACTCTCTTACTTACGACGACGAAAACAAAGACACGAAAGCACTGATAGAAGGACGTATTGACCGCAAGGCCAGAATGCTCAGTTTCCATGAAACAGAGATTACTTACAACCACGGCTTTGAAAGCAATGTTACCATTTGTCTTGTTGATGCTACATTGAAATATGATGCGGCAAATAACGCACTCGCCGGAAAGCTCTCCAGTAAAGACATTGGTAATGCATCTTGTGGCAGCGGTTCCATCAATTTTATCAACGAGCAAGAATTGAAACAACTCTTTTCGGAAGAGCAAACAAAGAAAGATACCGTGGTAAAGTCCGTGCCAGTTCAGGCTGCAGCAGTGCCAAAGAAAAAAATGACGATCATTTATGACACTGTCCGGACCGTAAAACCTGCTGTTGCTGCGGTGTCTGTGCCGGATAAAATTACGGTTGGCGTAGAAAAAGAATACGAATGGATAAGCGATACATTGAAGCTTGATGTCTGGGATGGTGGCAAAATCGATGGAGACATCATCTCTATTATGATCGATGACAAACCGTTACTGACACATCACACATTGACACAGTCAAAGAAGCGGATTGAAGTTCCGGTTCCTGGCAGTGATAAGAAGTATACGATTACTATCATCGCACTGAATGAGGGAAATGAAGCACCCAATACCGCGGATATTTTATTAATTGACGGAGAAAAATCGTATCATGTGATTGCATATAATGAGGTCGGCAGAAAAGCTGTAATCCGCTTACGCAAACCATAATTTGGTTTATTCTTCTTTAGTTACTTCCACGGGATATTTCGGTTGCAAACACCGTATAAAAACGGAGAAAAAATAATTTTATTCAAAAAAATTATTGAAATTTTTCGTTTTAAAAATAGCGCTTCCGTTTGTTGATCATTTCGATATATATTAATAGATTCTCTTTCAGTTTTTTACCTGTAGTTATTTTCGTATAGTGCCCATAGATTCGCCTCAGTTTATATGAAATAATGAATTTCAAGAGGGAACTTAATATTCCCTATCACCATGAAACGGCCGCCTGCTCTCCAACCAGGCGGCTTTCTTTGTAGGTATCGCCTGATTTTTTTACCATTTCTTTTTCTTCACAAATCGGGCTTATACAGTCAAAAATCTGATATTTGTATTGTTGTTAGCATTTTAAAACGGATCGTTATGAAGATGAAAATGCAAATTCAGCAGCAGATCGCGAAACCTGTACATGAGGTTTTTAACGCGATTGTGGATCAGACACAGTTATCGGGCTATTTTACGATCGATGGCAAAGGGAAAATGGAAGAAGGTAAAACGATTACCTGGCGTTGGGAAGATTACGACGGTTCCATTGATATCCATGTAAAACGTGTAGAAACAGACAAATTCATTTCTTTCAACTGGAGTGGCAGCGGCTCCGAAACCACCGTAGAAATACATTTTGAAGAGCATGACGGCATCACTACAGCCAAAATCAGAGAGTACGGCTGGGACAAAGATGACAATGGTATTGCGCGCCTGGTAGAACAGACACAAGGCTGGACGCAAATGCTTTGTTGCCTGAAAGCATATCTGGAATATGACATTAATTTAAGAACGATAAAACACAAGGAAAACGCCTGATTTTAATGCTTGTCAGCCATTGTCTAGCTCCATAGGAAAAAGGAGTCCGGGTACCGGAAGTGAGTTTTTACCAAGCAGAAAGGCTTCAGTAACCAATTGCTGAAGTTCGGTATACAAACCATTATTGTGAAGTGGGCTCGCCAGTCGCGAAAAGGCCTGTCTGACCAGTTTTTCCAAAAGAAAAACAGTTTCTTCGTTATCAGCATTCACTAGCGATATTTTTGCGATTTCGGCGGTGTTCATAATAAAAAGTTTGTAGAAGAAATACAATAAAACATCGTGCCAGACACGGCAAACTTTAGATCTTCATTCAATCGCTAATTCCTAACTTTGCCGCCATGCAACTAACAGCACCGGCACAAATTTCAAACTATATCGGCGGCGCATTTAAAGCACCGGCGGAAGGTAAATATATAGAAAATATTAATCCTGCAACAGGGGAAGTTTACAGTCAAATTCCAGATAGTACAATCGAGGATGTAAACCAGGCAGTTGCTGCTGCACAGGCTGCTTTTCCTAAATGGAGCACTACGCCGGCAGAAGAAAAATTTAAAATTCTGAACCGCATAGCGGAATTAATTGATCAGAATCTGGATGCTTTGGCACTGGCCGAAACAAATGATAATGGTAAACCGCTTTGGTTGAGCAAAAAGGTAGATATTCCGCGTGCATCAAGCAACTTCCGTTTTTTTGCAACCGGATTGATGCATTTTGCCACAGAAAGCCACAATATGGAAGACAAGGCAATCAACTACACATTGCGTCAACCTGTAGGTGTAGTGGGTTGTATTTCTCCGTGGAATCTGCCATTGTATCTTTTTACCTGGAAAATAGCACCGGCTTTAGCTGCAGGTAACTGCGTGGTGTCAAAACCAAGTGAAGTAACCCCGATGACCGGTTATTTGCTGAGCGTAATCTGTAAAGAAGCGGGTCTGCCCGACGGCGTACTGAATATCGTACATGGTAATGGTCCGAATTGTGGTGCTGCAATCGTTTCACATCCGCAGATCAAAGCAATTTCATTTACCGGAAGTACGCGCGCGGGCAAAGAAATCGCAGCTACAGCGGCTCCGATGTTTAAGAAAATATCGCTCGAGCTCGGTGGTAAAAACCCGAATATCATTTTTGCTGATTGTGATTGGGAAAAAATGATGCGTACAACTATCCAGTCTTCATTTGCTAATCAGGGACAGATTTGTCTTTGTGGCAGCCGCATTCTGGTTGAAGAAAGTATTTACGAGAAATTCAAAACTGAGTTTATAGAACGAGTTAAAAAGTTAACTGTAGGCGATCCGCTGGATGAAAACAGCAAACAGGGGGCAATCGTCAGCAAGATGCATTTTGACAAAGTTTTAGGTTGTATAGAGCTGGCAAAACAAGAAGGTGGCAGGATTCTTCTTGGTGGGAATGTGGTGAAACCAGAAGGCCGCTGTGCCAACGGTTATTTCATTGAGCCGACAATCATCGAAGGCCTTGGCCCGGATTGTCGCACAAATATGGAAGAAATATTTGGGCCGGTAGTGACGCTGCAATCCTTCAAAACAGAAGAAGAAGCACTGACTTTGGCGAATACAAGCGATTACGGTTTGGCGGCTACTATCTGGACGCAGGACGTAACCAGGGCAAACCGTGTAGCTGCAAAAGTAGGCAGTGGTATTATTTGGGTAAACTGTTGGCTGCTGCGCGATCTGCGTACGCCATTCGGTGGTTTTAAAAGTTCTGGTGTGGGCCGCGAAGGTGGTTGGGACGCAATGCGTTTCTTCACGGAGCCAAAGAATGTTTGTATCGAATTATAATCGCTGATTTCTTGATCGCTGATTTGTGATGATGAATCAGACATAAAATATAAAAGCCAGTTTGCTGAAATTAGTTTCGGCAAACTGGCTTTTTTAGTAATTGCAGCTTTATACTTAGTACTTAACGATTGATTGATTCAACAACGTATTCCCTGAATTGTCTGCAATGCTGATCCAGTAAACGCCTGCCTGCAGATTGGCCATTGATAAGTTTTCTATTGTTTGTCTCCAGCCGAAAGATTCTGAATGGACGGTTTGACCGGCGGCATTTATAATACGGATAGAAACCGGTGTGCCAGCTTTAAAATTATCCCAGCGGATGTTTAGCATATCTGTTGATGGATTTGGATAAACGTTGATGTTTGCAGTGGCTTTTGGAATATTATTTACTGCGAGATCATCGTAATCTTCGTAATAATAGTTCGTAATATAAGTGTTTGTATCTACCATATCCTGTTCCAGGATTGGGTTGTTGCTGGAGTTGTATGTGAAAACTTGCGAACCGCTTTCTCCCAGGAATGGAATGTCGATATGTGTCGTATCAGGGAGGCCTTGGGTATTTAAATGCTTTTCATAGAGAAATGCAGGCACGAGTGGCATAGACGGTAATTGGAAGTAGAGCGGATTTATGGAACTCAGCCAATATGTACAGAATGCGGAGTTGTTTGTGTAGCCAAAGGAGTCTGCCGACATCGGGACTAGTAAAGTACCGCCTGTGTCCACGCTGTATGCGGAGGTCTGCAGTTGATTGCTGGCGGTATACGTATTGACATATTGCTGTGTTAACAGCCAGGAGCTGCCGGTGAATTCATACATGTTGATTTGGGTCAAGTTATTGTTTGTGTAGCTATAGGCAATTGCGCCAACAGGCAACCAGGCTCCGGAATCATAGAATGTCAGGGTGTCCGTTTGCTGTATGCCTTGGGCATCATAATAAATCGTTCTCTTATCTGCCGTATCCCAGTTATTATTATTCCAATTCATGCGGACAACAGTGGCAACTCTGCCCTGGGCGTCATATGTACTGAGATATCGATTATTGCCCATTGGCGTTCCTGTCGACAGATCATAAGTAGCATAGTCCGCTATTTTATTATTGTTTACATAGCTGCCGGTTATTCTGCTTAAAAGCACAAGGTTATTATTGGAGTCGAGTTGGAAACTGATAGTTGAATCCGTCAGCGTCAGCGGTTGGGCAACTGAGGTAAATCCAAATTGCGATGGTGCATTAAATGTGGGCATATCATCTGGTTCATAGTTGAAGTCATAGCTCATCATGTTATAGTCAAAAGTAGAACCACGGTAATTATTGCCATTGTAGTAGAAATAACTAGAGTCCGTAATGTCATATACACCATTTGTGGCATTATAGTCGGACGAAGCTATAAGGCGCTGTTTAATTACCGTCGTTTTCATTTGTGCTGCACGTATCGCCTGCTGATTCATAAATGAAAAAATTGGCTGGTAGTGGCTAGGATTTTGCTTGATATAATCTTTTAAGGTGACCTTTTTAGTTTGTGCAGTCACTGGACTTATAGCAATCCCGGCAAGAAGTAATGTGGAAAGGAATTTCATAAGATTATATTTTCAAATTAATGATATTAAAAATAAATCTTTTCCATTAATGATGAGTAATCCCATAAAAAAAGTCCTCACAGTAACGTGAGGACTTCTATAAAAAGATTCAGACTAAAATTAGCCGATAGCTACGCGTTTGAAAGCAGTAACAGTAAGATCAGCATTTACAGATTTCAGATAATCTGCGATTGATTTGCTAGGATCTTTTACGAAAGCTTGAGCCAACAGTGTGTTTTCTTTGAAGAAAGCATTCAGTTTGCCATCAGCGATTTTCGCAACCATATCAGCTGGTTTGCCAGCCATTTTAGGATCTGCCTGAATTTGTTCAGTAACGATCGCTCTTTCTCTTTCAACTACATCAGCAGAAACGCTGTCAGCATTTACAGCTACAGGGTTCATTGCTGCGATTTGCATAGCAACGTCGCGGCCAGCTTCAGGAGCTTCGGTAGTCAAAGCAACCAGTACACCGATACGGTTTGCACCGTGGATATATGCAGATACAAAAGGAGCTTCAACGCGTTCGAAAGCTACGATACCGATTTTTTCACCGATAGCAGCCAGTTTATCGTTTACGAGATCAGCAACTTTAGCACCGTTGATAGTTACTTCGTTCAGTTCTTCAGCGGATTTTACGTCGTTTGCAACAGCGGCATCAGCGATGCTCTGAGCAAAAGCAACGAAATCAGCGTTTTTAGAAACGAAGTCAGTTTCAGAGCTTACACAAACGATGAAACCAGTTTTGTTATCAGCTGAAGTTTTAGCGATAACAACACCTTCGTTTGCTTCACGGTCACTGCGTTTAGCAGCAACTTTCTGTCCTTGTTTACGCAACCAGTCGATCGCTGCTTCAAAGTCACCACTTGTTTCAGTCAATGCTTTGCGGCAGTCCATCATACCAGCACCTGTTTGCTGACGCAGTTTGTTAATTTCTGCTGCAGAAATAGTTACGCTCATTTTAATTTCTCCTATTATTTGAGGTTAATGTTATTAATTGAAATCGGGTGCAAAAATCGTAAATTATGTTTAAAGCCCCAAATATGGGGCTTTAAGACACTATTAATTTAGATTATATGCTGTGATTAGCGCTTTGGACCACCCGGACGGCTACCTGCGCCTTGGCGGTTACCACCACCACCTGGACGGTTGCCTGAACCCTGACGGTTACCACCGCCTTGACGGTTGCCACCACCTGGGCGATTATTGCCACCACCAGCACCTTGACGACCGCGACGTTCACCTTTACCTTCTTCTTCGTCGTTCATGTCGAGACCGTGCATTCTTGTTTCTTCTTCTTCCACTACTTCTTCTTCACCAGCTTCTTTAGCTGTAGCGCGTTCCTGAAGACCTTCCAGGATAGCTGCAGTCAGATAGTTAGTGATGATAGCGATTGATTTTGTAGCATCGTCGTTAGCAGGGATTGCGAAGTCTACTTTAGTAGGATCGCTGTTGGTATCAACCATAGCGAAAGTAGAGATACCGAGGCGTTTTGCTTCTGCCAGAGCGATGTGTTCGTGGCTGATATCAACCATGAACAATGCAGCTGGAGTGCGACCCATTTGAGAGATACCGCCCAGTACTTTTTCCATTTTCTCTTTGCTGCGGCTCAGTGTCAGGCGCTCTTTTTTAGTAACGCTGTCCATTGTGCCGTCTTCCAGCATTTTTTCGATGCTCTGCATCTTCTTAACGCTCTTGCGGATTGTCTGGAAGTTTGTGAGCATACCACCTAACCAGCGTTCAGTAACATAAGGCATGTTAGCTTTTTCAGCTGCTTCGGCAACGATTTCTTTAGCTTGTTTTTTAGTAGCTACGAACATGATTTTCTTACCGCTTTTTGCGATAGATTTCAGTGCAGCAGCAGCTTCTTCAAGACCTTCAATTGTTTTGTTCAGGTCAATGATATGGATACCGTTCTTTTCAGCAAAGATGTACGGCAACATTTTGGGATTCCATTTTTTCTTCAGGTGGCCAAAATGTACACCAGCTTCCAGTAACAGCTGATGAAGGCTTTTATTTTCTTCCATTGTAATTTTTTCTTGTCGGTTAAAAAAATAAAGAATACAACCAGGCTGCGATTAACGTTTAGAGAACTGGAAGCTACGACGAGCTTTGCGTTTACCGAATTTCTTACGTTCAACAGAGCGAGGATCGCGGCGCATCAGTCCTTCTTTTTTCAGAGCTGGACGGAATTCCGGATTTACTTCGCACAGTACGCGTGCAATAGCCATTTTGATAGCTTCTGCCTGGCCTTTAGGACCACCACCTTGTACATTTACTACGATGTCATAGCTGCTTGCACCATCAATTGTCTTCAGAGGAAGCTCTACCTGATTTTGCAGGTACATGATAGGGAAGTATGCTTTGTATTCTTTGCCATTAACCGTGATGTTGCCGGCGCCTTTGCTCAGATACACACGTGCTACCGCTTCTTTACGGCGACCAACGGCGTTTTTTTGTTTCTCCATTTATTATGAAGGTTATAACTGTTTTACAAAAGTTGATTTAAATACCCAGTTGAATTAGAATGTCAATTCTACTGGTTTTTGTGCTGCGTGTGGATGTTCTGCACCTTCGTACACGAACAGTTTCTTGTACATAGCACGACCCAGACGATTTTTAGGGAGCATACCTTTTACAGCGCGCTCGATAACCAGGTTAGGACGGCTGTTCAGCAGGATTTTTGCTGTAGCAGACTTCTGACCACCAGGGTAACCTGAATAGGTCAGATATTCTTTGTCTTCCAGTTTGTTACCAGTCAACTGTACTTTACCGGAATTGATTACGATTACATAATCGCCACAATCAAAATGCGGAGTATAGTATGGCTTGTTTTTACCACGCAGGATAGACGCAATCTTAGTCGTCATACGACCCAGCGTTTGGTTGGTAGCATCTGCCACGTACCAGTTACGTTGTACGATCTTCTCGTTAGCAGATTGTGTTTTAAAACTAAGGTGTCTCATTTCCTTTTTAATATTTTCTATTGAATATCTGTGCTTTAAAAGGTTGAGTGAGGAACAACTCAATGCGGGCACATAAATTTTTGGACTGCGAAGGTAGCCCCGATAATGCATTGTGCCAAATAAATCATTAAGATTTTTTTCTACACCTCTATAACTTATTGATTTGCAATAAAATTTTCGTATCAAAAAAAACATAGAAATGCCAGAGTGAAAATCGGCACGGAAATTGATCTTAAGAGATTTATCCAAATGCGTTAAAAATGTGTGAATGTTTTGTTGCTGGTTTCATAAAAAGCATTTAGCGTATTCCGTTTCGTCGAATGTGCTCATAAAGAGTCAGTCATCCAGCCGCTAGATTAAAAATTTGGAACCATCAATTGTCTGTTGTGACTATGGCGAGTTGGGGAATTGAGATCTCATTTAACGTAATCATTATGTAGAAAATCAAGTGTTTAGTTCCCCCAAGCGGTATGTATTAACAGTAATTGCCTGAAAATGAATAGTTGGCATGGATTTTGTTGCAAGAAAAAATATCGAGATACGTTAAAGTCACGTGAATGTATTGTTATTATTTTCATAAAAAATATTTGCATGTTAGCTTTATTATCAATAAATTCACTAATAAAATCACCCTCTAATATATTGTCAGGCACTAAAGGAAATATTATTAAACATTAAATCTTAGAGTATGAAAAGAATTCTGTTACTACTTATCGTGCTGCTTACAGTAAGTGCGGAGGCTGTAATGGCCCAGGCCAGGAAAGTAAGCGGTCGGGTGTTAGACGAACGAAATCAAGGATTGCCGGGGGCGGGTGTAGCTATTAAGGGAACAACGCTTGGTACGGTAACCGATGTGGACGGTAACTTCTCAGTAGATGTGCCAGCGGAAAATAAAGTGCTGACAATACAGTCGGTCGGTTATGCAACACAAGACGTAAATATTACGGGAGGAACAATTGTGGTGCGTATGCAGCCAGCATCCAACGAGTTGAAGGAAGCGGTTGTGACCGGCGCCTTGAACATCAGACGGGAGAAAAGGGATATCGGTTACTCCGCAACAACTTTATCTAGTCAGGATCTCACAGCGGGTAACAACGTGAGCGCCTTGTCTGCGATTCAGGGTAAAACTGCCGGTGTTAACATTACCAGTGCTACCGGTGGACCTGGTGGTTCAACCCGTGTGGTACTCCGTGGTGAGAAATCTCTAGGTAATGGTAACAATGCACTTATCGTTGTAGATGGTATACCGATTAATAACAGTAGCCGCCTTGAAGGGGTGAGTGATTTGTCCCAGATTGACTTCGGTAACCAGGGTAATGATATTAACCCCGATGACATTGAGTCTATTACGGTGTTGAAAGGTCCGGCGGCGGCAGCGCTTTATGGATCAATTGCCGCTAACGGTGCCATCATGATTACGACAAAAAGTGGCCGTACGAAAAAGCAAAAAAGTAAAACGGAAGTATCATTCCAGACACGTTATACATTATCAAACATTCTGAAATACCCGGATTTCCAGAATTCTTATGGACAGGGTAACGTATATGACGGTATCGCAGACGATCATAGGGAAAATTTTAGCTGGGGCGAGAAATTCGACGGACAGCTTCGTCCCTGGGGTCAGGTAATCGATGGTCAGCAATTAGTAAAACCTTATTCTGCTCAGCCGAATAATATTAAAGATTTCTTCAACACAGGTAAGACTCTTGAAAATAATCTTTCTCTGGGTGGTGGTGATGAAAAGAATGCGTTTTACCTTTCTTTGAATACATTAAACAATACCGGTGTTACTCCGAATACTTTCTACGATAAATACAGTGTTCGTTTTAATGGAACGCATGATTTTTCCAATAAAGTATATGCCAGTCTCAATTTCAACTATCTGAATATTAGTCAGCGTGTAGAAACTCAGGGACAGTCCGCCAATGGTCAGGGTGCGGTTTGGGACAACCTGCTGCAAACTCCGCGTGATATTCCTGTACAAGAACTGAAGAATTTAGATAATCCTTTTTATGGATATGGCTTCACCGATCCGAATGGTATTCAACGTTATGGTTATTATGGCGCCTACTCACTGAACCCATATTTTGTTGCGGATAAATTTGACAACCGTGATAAAACAGACCGCATCATCAGTGCCGTTACTGTTGGTTATAAACCAACCAGCCACTGGAATATTTACGATCGGGCAGGTGTAGACGTAATTTCTGACCGGACTTTCCAGAAAATACCAAAATACTTTTATCAGCCATTCGATGAAGTTTATTATTCAAACCCAGACGGTACCACACAAAATCAGACTAACAATGGTGGTTACTTCCAGGGAAGTGACGCTCGTCTCAGCTTTTACAACGATGCGATCGCCAATTACAATAATCAGTTGAGTCAGGACATCGGTATCGATTTGACAGTAGGTAATAACATTCGTTATAGTGCGGAAAACATTCTGACATCAAACATCGATCCGAACACAAATGGTCTGGTAATTCCCGATTACTACAATTTTGGTAATGCGCAAAGTAATGTGGCCTCTGTAAACAGTTATTTCCGTTCCGGCCTTGTAGCTGCCTATGGAGATCTACGCTTAGATTATAAGAAAACTGTTTTCCTGGAAATGACAGGCCGGAATGACTGGTCTTCTACGTTAGCTCCGGGGCACTGGTCTTTCTTCTACCCAAGTATGACAGCCTCATGGGTGTTTACCGAGACTTTTAAAGGTAATTTCACTGATAAAGTACTGACTTATGGTAAGCTTCGCGGTGGTTATGCGTCAGTAGGTAATGGTGCTGGAATTTATCAAAACAATGCAGCAGGTTTTGCGCGTGCAACATCTTCCACACAGTTTGGTAGTGTCACATTCCCATTCGCTACGCCGGCCGGCGGCTTGATTCCGGGCTATACTCTGGGTAATGTAATTGGTAATCCCGATCTGCGACCTGAAAGAACGAATTCTTGGGAAGTAGGTACAGACCTGCAGTTCTTTCAAAACAGAGCGAGTGTTGAATTTACTTACTATGACAACATGACCGTTGACCAGATCACGACTATACCAGTTGCGCCATCTTCTGGTTACACCGGTAAGGTTGTCAACGTAGGTAATGTGCGCAATAACGGTGTTGAATTAGCGATCCGTGTTACTCCGATTTCCACAAGATCAGGTTTCCGTTGGGAACTCTTCGGTACTTACTATAAAAACAACAGCATGGTGGAACGCCTGAATGAAGGTACTTCCCAGATTTCTCTGGGCGGTGCCAGCGACATGCAGGTTACAGCTACTGTAGGAAAACCTTATGGTGCTTTTTACGGAACTGACCTTCAGACCGACGCCCAGGGCCGCACTGTTGTAGACAGCGCGAGTGGTATGCCGAAACTGAGTTCAACAGCTGTTTATAAAGGTTCTTTTCAACCGAAGTTTATCGCATCATGGGGTACAACACTGTCTTACAAAGGGTTGACATTTAATGTGTTGTTCAACACAAAACAAGGCGGTGTATTCTATTCAGCAACAAAAGATCTGATGGATTTCACTGGTACATCTGAAGAAACAGGAAAGAGAGATCCTTATGTATTTCCGAATTCCGTTTACATCAACTCTCAAGGACAATCAGTTACCAATACGACCAATTTTTCACCTTATAGCTATTATACTCGTGTAGAACCAGCTGGTCAGAATATTGTTAACGCGAGTTATGTAAAATTACAGGAAGCAAGTTTGTACTATACGTTACCTGCAAAATGGTTTAACCGTGCATTTCTTGGGTCAGTTATGGTAGGTGCTTATGGTAACAACCTGTTTATCTGGACTGCGGGTTCGAATAAATATGTAGATCCAGAAGTAAATGCTGCTGGTGCCACAGACGTACAAGGATTTGATTTCAGAGCTCGCCCTTCTCTGCGTAACTATGGTTTCACTGTAAAAGTTACCTTCTAAATTGAAAAATGTCAGACTATGAATACAAGAAGTATAATATCAACAATAATCTTGGGAGGTTCTTTGGTTTTGGCCAGTGGTTGTAAAAAATACCTCGACGTAAATCAGAACCCGAACATTGCTCAAAACCCACAAGTTTCATTAGTGTTGCCAACTGCGGAAATGTACCTGGCATCTGCCATGGGCGTTACTTTCGAGATAAATGGCAGCATGTGGGCTCAGTACTGGACGCAATCACCGGTGAGCAATCAGTACAATGTTTTAGATCAGTATGCACCGCAAGGTACTTTTTATGATAACGTATGGGGGTCGTTTACTTCCAGCGCTCTGGCGGATTTGCAGTATATTGATACTACAGCATCGGCCAAAAATTTCAAGCAATATGTAGCAATCTCAAAATTACTACAGGCTTATGCATACCATGTGATGACAGATGCCTGGGGTGATATTCCATTTTCGCAAGCAATAAAAGGTGATCCGTCGATGGGGGGTATTATCTCTCCGGTCTATGATAAGCAACAGGCAATTTATGATGGATTGTTGACGATGATTGATCAGGCTTCCGCACTTATTGATCCGTCCGATCCGAATCTGCCAGGTTCAGACGATCTCATCTATCATGGCGATATGACTAAATGGATGAAATTTGCGAACACACTGAAGCTGAAAATATTGATGCGCCTTTCTGAAGTAAATCCTGGAAAAGCACAAGCCGGAATTGCGGCGCTGGGTGCCGGTCCGTTTATCGGAGAAGGTGATGATGCGCTGATTAATTTCTCTTCAACACCGGGTAGCCAAAACCCGTTGTATGCAGAAGGGGTTGCGCTCAGCAAAACACAAAACCTTGTAGCGAGTAAAACAGTGGTTGACTCCATGAATTCAAACGGAGATTTGCGCGCTTATATTTTCTATACAACAGTTGGTGGTTTAGTAGTTGGTATTGCACAGGGTAATTATAGCAACCAGGTGTCTGCATCTTCCCCTTCTGCTGTTACCGGAGCTTTGTTTTCAGATGCCAATTCTGCAACAGCTCCCGTTAAATTCATAACCAGTTATGAAAGTCTGTTTCTTCAAAGCGAAGCAGCAGCACGTGGCTGGGGTACTGGAGATGCGCAATCATTATTTGAGCAAGGTATTCATGCCAATTTTGCCGCGTACTCAAGTGTAATTGACGGTTTTGAAATAGTATTAAGAGATTCACCTTCTACGTTTGTTGTTACCGCCGATTATGCAGCTTATGCTTATATACATGGAGACACCGTTACCGGATATTTGGGTGGCGATCCAGTACAACAAGCACCTCCTGCTTATTGGGGTGAATTCCCTGCCGGTGGATCAACGGACCAAAAAGTACGACACATCATCACACAGAAATGGTTTTCTATGACAGGCAACCAAGGCTTTGAGGCGTGGACAGAATGGAGAAGAACTGGTTACCCTGATTTCTTCACTTATTCCGTGCACTCTTTGATTGGTAAAAACTTCCCGCAGCGATTCTTGTATCCGAATACTGAGCTAACCCGGAATCAAAACTTCCCTGGACAGAAACAGATTACAGATAAAGTTTGGTGGGATATTCATTAGTAAAATCATTAAAAAGGAAAAAGATGAAAAGAATCGCATTGTTTTTAGTCCTGGCAGGCGTTGCGTTTGCTGGTTGTAAAAAGACGGCAGACGTCTCTAAAGAGGTTACGGTGTCTTATCCTGTAGTGACCATTACAGGTAGCCCGTTCTATAGTATTCCAGTAGGAGGAACGGTTCCAAGCGCTACCGCAACAGCATACGACTCAACTTTGCAGGAATCATATCCTGTAGATTTTGACCTTGCATCGGTAGATAATAATACACCTGGGCTATATGTAGTGACCGCTACAGCCAAAAACAAAAACGGTTACACCGGCACCAACGTTGTGTATATTGCTGTAACCAATGTACCTGCAAGCACAGATTTGTCCGGTACATATATACGTTCGGCGAATGGCGCAGTTGTTCATGTTACTAAAATTCTTACAGGGCTGTATTCAACCGATGACGTAGGCGGTGCGCCAACATTGCCTGTGTTGGCCTACTTCGCGCATCTTGATGACGTAACAATTGTTGTTCCGCCTCAGCCGACATCAGTAGGTACGCTTTCTTGCGACAATGCCAGTTTGCATATGGCGGCTGGAGATACAAGCTTCTCATATGTTGTGGTTAACGGAAATTTTGGTACGGCACTCAGAACATTTGTTAAACAATAATTCCTAACCCAAAAACGATGATTATGAAAATAAAATTTTTATTGCCAGTATTATTGTTGTGCTCGTTTTGGGCTAACGCTCAAAAAATGCAGGGGATAGGAATTCATTTTGGCGGGTATGATTTCTACGGTCCGCAGACCAATAATTACCTTTTTTCAGATCAGTACCATTATTCGTACAATAGTGAAAAAGGGGCTTATGATACGAGTACCAGAAGCCATCTGTTCTGGAACCCGATGGTAAAATTTACCTATTGGTTTCAGTTGAACAAACATCTCGATCTGAATTTGGGTTTATCGCTGGCCAATCTGGAATATCCAACCGATCGTCCGGATTCTGATTACATCAACAAATACCATTACAACACAGCAGGAACGAGAAATGAAAAATTCCTTGGTGAGTTTGATGCTCGTATCAACTACAACATTATTCCGAAGGAAGATTATCTGTTTTCTCCCTACGTGTTTGCGGGCATCAATGCCTCTTATCATGATATTTTCTGGGGAGCAGACATTCCGTTGGGTATAGGTGTAAACGTAAATCTGAGTGGTAAAAAGACCAATCCGATTTATCTGAATCTCGAATCAGGGTATAAAATTGCAGGCACCGATCATGATCAAAACCACTTGCAGCATTCAATTGGTATCGTATACTGGTTTAAGCCTGGATACAAACCACCTAAAGCTGTTACTCCGCCGCCACCAGTAATTATTAAAGACACTGATAATGATGGTGTGCCAGATGATGAAGATGCATGTCCTACTATTGCTGGACCTGCGGCGCTGAATGGTTGCCCGGATAGTGATAACGACGGTATTGCAGATAACAAGGATGAATGTCCGCTGGTGGCAGGTTTGCCGCAGTTTAACGGCTGTCCTGATTCTGATGGCGATGGTATTCCAGATAACAAAGACAAATGTCCGTACGTAGCCGGTCTGGCTCAATACGATGGTTGTCCTCCGCCAGATGCGGATAAAGATGGCGTTCCGGATACAGAAGATAGATGTCCAAATGATCCTGGACCTGCATCTAACCAGGGTTGTCCTGAAATCAAACAGGAAACAGTTCGTCAGGTAGAAAAAGCTGCAAAAGCTATATTCTTCGAAACTGGTAAAGCAACCATCAAGAAAGCATCTTACAAACAACTGGATGTTGTGGTGAAAGTGATGAAAGATAATCCTTCTTACTTTGCAGACATCGAAGGTCATACTGATAATGTAGGCAGTCATGACTTGAATATGGGATTGTCTCAGAAACGCGCTGAAGCGGTGAAAAACTACTTCGTGAAAAAAGGTATCAGCGAAGATCGCCTGACAGCACAAGGCTTTGGCGAAACACAACCGATTGCAACGAACGAAACGGCTACAGGCCGCGCTGCAAATCGTCGCACAGTGATCAAGCTGCGAAATTTCAAAAAATAGCAGTTATTTATTAAAGAAGCGAAAGGCCGGAAATTTTCCGGCCTTTTCGTTTTGGACTAATGGTCGGACGGCTTTGAGTCCGTCTGATCATTAGTCTTTACAAGCTTTCATTGCCTTGATTTAACTACTTGTTCTTTTCATCATGCGGCAGAATCTCTTTTCTCCTACTTTTTTTCTGCAAAAAAAGTAGGGCAAAAAAGGCAGTCTTCATCCGATCACCTCGGGGTTCAGACGGTCGCTCGATCGATTAGGCAGCATTACTACTGTGCTGCCGGGCTAAGAGCCTTGATTTGAACTTATTTGCGCAATGTGTCATTGGCTCTCGTGGGGATAATTCACGGAGAAAAACACACCACAAGGGTCATCACGATGATGGGGAACGACGTGGTGATCTGATTTCGCGTTTAGTGCTTGCGTTGTCTTGCTATTTGCACGTTAGGAGGCTGCTCACGATAAATGGACCTACATTACGCGGGACGTCTCCTTGGGTCGACGTGACATAAAGGAACAAACATCAGATGTTTTCTATGAATTGAAGAAATGCGGCGTCTTGTTCGGTTTTGTTGAACATGCCTTGGGCGCATTCACGGCAGGCGTTGAGAATGGTATTGTATTGAGCTTCGGGAAGTGTGGCAAATGTGGCGATATTGGCCGAAAGCTTTTTGTAGTCTTCGGGGTCATTCACCCAGCCCAATTGATGCATATGGATCAATCCTGCACCTTCACCGCTACCGCTAAAAAAAACGGGTAATTCATTGGCCACAGCCATAAAAACTTTCGAAGGTAAAGCTCCGCGAATGTTTGTTTTAAGCGGAATGATCGTTGCATGGTATTGCCGTAACATAGCTGGCATTTCGGATGCGGGAATGGATTGATGATAATAAACGCCCCGATCTGGATTGCTTTTGATGAACGCTTCTATCTTTTCCTTTTCGAAGCCGTCCCCATAAATATGAAACTCTACACCTAGTTCTGCGAAGTGAACGTGCTGACAAATGTCAAAAACACCTTGCGCAACGCCTAAGAGCCCAGCGTAGACGATTTTTCTTTTTCCTTCAGCTTTCTCAGTGATCGTTTCGCCGTTCCGCGTTGATTGCAGATTGTAATACAAGAAGGATCTGGTGTGCGGTACGTGTTGTTTAATATGCGCCAGAATTTCTTTTGACTGACCAACAATCGCGTGTGCGGATTTGTACATTGTACGTTCCATATACTCCAGCATATTGTAGGTAGTTCCTTGTTTGATGGCGCCGAGTTCCAATGCGGACATAGGCCACAGATCACTTACGTTGAGAATCGATTTACAGCCTGCGCGTTTGGCCAGCATCATGCTGATATAGCCGGAAAACAGCGGCGGCGTATTGATGATTACAATATCAGGCTTTTGCTTTTTCAGATAGGAATAAATAAAACTGCCGGCTGATGTTGTGTAAGTGCAAAGACTAGCTGCCCGCTTAAAGATATTCCTGGCATTGGAAGGATATAGCCAGGTGCGGTAAACATTGATACCATCTGCCAATTCCTGCATGCGCCATTTGCTTTGATATCCGGGAAATATTTTTCCTGTAGGATAATTGGGCATGGCGGTAATCACGGAAACATCGTTACCCGCGCGCAATAATGTTTGCGCAAGATTGTATACCCTTGTCGGGGCTGCTCCTTTTTCCGGCGGATAAGCCGATGTTATGATGGTTATGCGTTTCGACATTCGTGTTCGCCAAAAATAATGTAAAAGCCGATGTGCTGATCGCTGATGTCTGATTTCCTGAAAGGAATGGCCCGCATTCTCGAATTTAGCAAAGCTTTAAATCTTCAGCATTTAGTTTTAGGCTTATAAAACCAGCCCTTTGATAAAATATGCTATTGCCCTGCTTGCGCTGATCTCCTCGGTCGGTTGTCATCGAAAATCTTTGAGAGATAATCCAACTTACAAGTATTCAAGAGAAAAAGGCATTGTAGCGGATTCCTTATTTTTATTTCTCGCGTCTGCAAATCCCAATATGTCCTGGCCAGATGTTCATTGTTTTGATTCGGATGGAAAAGCTGTGATGCCATACAATTGCGCAAATTCACTCAGCAAATTCGTCAACGATATAGGGAATGGTCAGGTTCGTTATCTGGATACAATGCAGGACTTGAAACACTTTCTGGATAACAACAATTATTTTAATCCGGATGGAGAAAGAGTGCTGGCTTCGAATTTGCCGAAACGAAAATTTTATGTTTTTTATCACTATCTCTATGTGATGATCGAGGGTACGAAAACAGATTCTACCATTTTGCAACGAATTCGGAGTGCACAGAAAATTGCTTCTGAGAAAAATGTTTTATTATTCCTCGCGACGCAGACATCGGAACATATGTAGTCACAAAAAGAAATGGTCAGATGACTTTGAGTCGTCTGACCATTTTGTTTAAGTTATAATAGCTTTCTACTTAATACTACTAAGGCATTTGTTCAGGCAGCGTGTACTTGCGGCCTTTGTTTTGTTCTTTCAGCCAATTGACCAACGGTTCAAAATAATCCAGCATCGCTTTCGCATTCAGATCATCACCGGTAGATTCTTTCAGCACGGTACGCCAATCTTTCGAAGATCCCGTATACATGATCTTTTTCAGGAAATCACCGATGCCTTTGTTGCCATAATAATTCGTGGCACGTGGATCCTGGTGCAGAATGTTTTTTGCGATGTAATTGTGCAGCTGGTAAAGGATCACATAGGACAATGCATAGTCGTAGTATTGCGCCGGATCGTCGTTGATATGTGTTTTGGTAGCGGCATCGCAGAATTCTTCGCCACGCGCAGATGGTGGCACAATACCCTGGTATTTCTTCGCCAGATCCCACCATTTCTGGTTGAATTGATTTGCCGGCAGACTATCAACATACATTGCTTTTTCGAAATTGCTCATTGTTCCCGAAGAGAAGAAGATAAACACAACGGAGTTCATTGCTTCTTTCAGCAGAGACTGAATGCTGTCGGTTTTTACATCCGTGCCGATCAGGCCACGACCAACCAGAAATGGTTTCTGCATGGCTGCAAGCCCCATCATTGATCCAATTGCCTCATGGTACGCGCGATTAGCGCCCTGACGCAACAATGGCGGCACATCAGGATTGGTGTATGTGATGTAGTAGTAGATATGGCCCAGTTCGTGGTGCGAGGTCTCAAACCATTCTGCATTTGGCTCTACGCTCATAAGGCTGCGTACATCTTTGTTGAGGTCCATATGCCAGGCAGAAGCGTGGTTGTTTTTCTTTACGCTTGAGTCTGGCGGATAAGGGTAGAGGCTCGATTTATCCCAGAATGTTTGCGGCAGTTTCGGGAATCCGATACTTACATACATGTCCTCACCATCCTTCACGATCCACTGTGCTGATTTTGCCTGTAATACGCTGTCGAGGTTCAGGCCCTCCACGCTGATAGTAGAACTCCAATCTTGCCCCCAGCGGTTTGGTAGCCAATGCGCCGGCAGATAGTCAGGGACAGTGCCAATGCCATATTTTTTTGCCGCTTCGTAACGCATATAGGTGTGTAACTCGCGATAAAGTGGCCACAGCTCGCGCATCAGGCGATCCATGAGCTGCATCATCTCGTCGGTTTTCATGCCATAATCCGAAACCTGGTAAGTAAAGAAATCGTGATAACCCAGCGCTTGCACCGTTTGGTTGCGGAGATTACGCAAATTGATCAATCCATTTTTCAGCTTCGGACCTACTTCTTTACTTGCATCCCAGGCAAGCAGCCGTTTGTTGACGTCTGTTTCTTTTTTCAGAATATCATCCAGCTGATTGGTGCTTACTTTTTTGCCCTCCAGCATGTATTGAAAACCATAGAGCACCTGCGTCTGCTCGTTTTCGGCTTTGATGCGTTGCTTTACAATGTCAGCAACCGTTTGCGGGTTGTTGGCCGCATTGTATAAAATAAAATCGAGTTGTTTTTTCTGAATATCACTAAGCTGCTCTTTCTGGTCGAGAAATTTCTTTGCGTTTTCAATGTTCTCTTTGCTTCCCGTAAAATCGGCCATTGCCTGATCCGCTTTTTCAGCGGCTACCTGATTGGTACTGTCGCCGGCTTTGATTTCGGTGTTTGATTTCCATTGCGCTTCTTCCTGAGCGGTATACAGCTTTACATATTCGGTCGTATAGCTGTCAATGAATTTCTGAGCGTCTTCATTTTGACCGCCTTTTTTTGACCCGCCACCGCAGCCAGATAAAATGGCAAGGGCAGCAGCTGCTGTCAGCAATGTTTTTTTCATTCTTAGTGATTTTGACAAATAAAAATAAGGATTAATGTAAGAAGCTATAACGCCGGAATAAAATCCTGTATCAATTTGATGACACCGTCAATGTTTGTCAATGACAATTCGCTTGCTTTATCAAACACATCGTGGTAATAACCTTTACCCCCGTTCGAGTAAATAAAAAATGCAGGCACTCCTTTTTCGGTGAACCAATAATGGTCGCTATTGGCGGCTTTTCCGCGGCTTCTTATCTGTGGCAGGTTGCTCTTAGTCTGATTGATGGTTTCCAGCAGTTTGAATTCTCTGGGAAACTCTGTTGCATTAACTACAGTAACGCCATCAGTAGCATCACCCATGATATCGAGATTTACAAGGAAACGAATATTGCTGAGCGGTACTGCCGGATGTTCTGTGAAATATTTAGAGCCGAGTAAACCGGCTTCTTCACCACTGAATGCAACAAATACCAGGGTGTAACGTTGCGGATGGCTGGCAAAATACCGGGCAAGGTAAAGCATCATCGCCGATCCGCTTGCATTGTCGCTTGCTCCTGGAAACACAGCGTCATGGCCCATTTGGCCGAGGTGGTCGTAATGTGCAGTGATAAAAATAAAAGAATCTTTCACCGTACCGGGTACCATCCCGATCACGTTTTGATTTTTGACCGAAGGTGAAAATTTGTTTTGAATATGGATGGAGGCATACTTTAATCGTTTCGGGAAAACGCTGTCTTGTACATAAAGTACGGTGTTGCTGGTTGTATCTGTTGCAACCGTCCAGGTCATCTTTCCGTGAACAGGTACGATAAAACAGCCTTTGGGGAGATTTTCGGACAATTGATGACTGCGGATGCTCATTCTGCGACAGAAGCTATCCGCATTTTTGAGCAGGTAAATCTTGCTTAGGTCACCCATTTCCAATTTTAACTTTTCCCACTCTTCTTTCGTCCGTGCTTTGTCGAGATTTATTTTTTTGACCTTGGTCTTATCGCCATCGAAACCGATACTGGCGGCATCAACAAGATACTCGGTGCCTGCGGCAATCTCTTTTTTATTTAGCGAAACAGACATTTCTCCGGGGAAACTATTTACCGGGAACGTATAGACCTGCATATAGCCGCTATCGGGGAGGACGGGTTGGAGTCCAAATTCTTTAAACTCCCGCTGGATATACATTGCAGCCCGCTCGCGACCTTTCCCCACATATCCGCGACCGTCCATGGTGGTGCCGCTCAATATGCCGATCTGGTGTTTGAGCCAGCGCATGTCTTGTGCGTTTGCATGAATTTGAAAAATCAGAAGAAAGGAAAAGAATAAGAAAGTCCGGTTAAGTAGCATTGCCAAAAAATAAAACGCGAAGTTAATATCCTGCGAAATGATGAAAAGCTATTTTTAGTTGGTATGATTTTGGTACCATATAGGTCCCATTGTTTTCACAAACATTGTTTTACGTTTTTTTAAATAGTAATTCCCTTATTTTTGACATCCAGAATTTCATTATTATGAAGAAAATCCTCGTAGCTATCTTAGGTTTTGCCGCAATCGGCACCGTCTCTTCTTGCAAGAAAGACGACAATTCTACCCCGACAACTGCAAAAATGATGTTCTTTAACGGAACGGTTGCAGCTGCAAATGTGGACGGTACTATTAACAGTGCCAAAGTTTCCAGTGCGTCAAATATCGCGTATCTGAATAAAACCGGGTATGTGGACGTGGCTACGGGTGGCGTAAGCGTGGGTTATTTGTTGACTATTACACAGACAAGCCTCGTCAATAACGCAGAAAATCTTGCCGTAAGTAAATATTACTCTGCATTCGCCGGTGGTATTGTTACGAAGCCATCATTGGTATTTACTTCAGATGATCTGTCTGCTCCATCTGCGAATATGGCTAAGATTCGTCTGGTAAACCTGAGCCCGGATTCTTTGAATGAAGCCATGTACATTGGTACAAACAACAATCCGATTGTTCAGAATGTAGGTCCTCAAACGGCTTCTGATTTTTCTGAGACAGCTGCAGGAACTGTAAAAATTACGTTGCAGGATCCAAGCAAACCAACACAGCAAGTAACTATCGCAAGCCAGAATCTCGCTGCGGGTAAAATCTATACTATTGTACTGACAGGTTCTGCCGTAAGCACAGGAAATTCTGTACTGACAGCAAACGTGGTAAACAACAACTAGTAACAGTAATTAATAAAGTGATTTCCTTTCACTGTGGGAACTGCCGGCGTCGGAGAGCGCCGGCTTTCTTATTTTTATGGCTGATGTCTGATTTCTGATTTACTCGCGAGTGCGCACTAATGGGAACTCTTAACTGACCACTCACAACTCACTCCGTCGACTCCGCTCAGGATGATATCACTTCCATTTCCGCACAATCAGCGATGAATTAGTACCACCAAAGCCGAAGGAATTGCTGAGGAACAGGTCAAATTCTTGTTTGTGTGTTTCTGGCAGGATATTGATTTTAGCAGAATGCTCATCCGGGTTTTCGAAATTGATATTCGGTGCCATAAAACTATGCTGCATCATAAGCATCGAGTAAACTACTTCGCTAGCACCCGCCATCCAGCATTCATGACCGGTCATAGACTTGGTAGAACTTACTGGTGTTTTTCCGCCGAATACTTCAAAGATTGCTTCTGCTTCGCTGCCATCGCCAGCTGGCGTGGACGTAGCATGCGCGTTGATATATTGAATATCTTTTGCTGACACCCCAGCATCTTTCAGTGCTTTGTTGATAGAACGAACCTGACCTTCTACGCTTGGATTAGAGATGTGTTGTCCATTAGAAGAAAAACCATACCCGATTACTTCAGCAAGAATGTTAGCGCCGCGAGCCTGCGCTGATTCCAGACTTTCCAGAATTACAGTCGCAGCACCACCACCCGGTACCAGTCCGTCGCGGCCGCGATCGAATGGGCGGGAAGCTTTTGCCGGTTCGTCTTCTCTTGTAGAAAAAGTACCGAGCGCATCGAAATTTGGCATCGAGTAGATATTGATCTCCTGCGCGCCGCCACAGATTACCCGTTCCTGTAAGCCTTGTTTGATAAATAAATAACCGAGACCAATAGCATGTGAGCCGCTTGCACACGCCGCACTAATGGAAAAGTTGATGCCACGCAGTTTAAAGATCGTGGCCAGATTCATGGTAACGGTAGAGTTCAGTACCTGAAATACAGAGCCAGAACCCACCATCATGGTATCTTTTTTTTCACGGATCAGATCAATTGCCTCAATGACCGGTTGCGCGCAGCTATCATTACCAAAGACAATACCCGTTTCATTCTTCTCAAAATATTCGGTATCCATGCCCGCCTGTTGTAAGGCTTCGATGGTAGACATATACGCAAACTCGGCATGCTCCGGCATCATAATGCGCGAACGTCTGTCCAGCAAGCCTTTCAGTTGCGGACGCTCTACAAATCCCGTCAACCCGGAACGGTAACCCATTTCTTTTCTTTTGGGATCGAGGATAATGCCCGAACGACCTTCAAACAAAGATTGGGAAACAGCTTCTTTATTTTTTCCGAGGGAAGAGTAAATGCCCATTCCCGTAATCACAACACGTTCCATGAATACTGGTATTTTTCGAAAACCTTAAGTGTAAAGGCCGCCGTTTATTGAAATAACTTGTCCGGTAATATAAGATGACTGTTTAGAAGCCAGGAAACCCACGAGATCCGCTACCTCTTCTGCAGAGCCGAAGCGCTGCATCGGAATCATTTTTGCCAGATCTTTTTCGTTAAGTTCTTCCGTCATATCGGTTTTTACAAAGCCCGGCGCTACTGCGTTGACCGTGATATTGCGCTTCGCAATTTCTTGTGCGAGCGCTTTGGTAGCACCGATCATACCAGCTTTTGCCGCCGAATAATTTACTTGTCCCGGCATGCCTTTCAGTCCGCTCAATGAAACCATATTGATGATGCGGCCATAACGATGCATCAGCATGGGGTTCAGCACTTGTTTCGTGACATTGTACATGCCTTGCAGGCTTGTGTCGAGCACATCATCCCATTGCTCATCAGTCATAGACATCAGCAAAGTATCCTGACGGATGCCGGCGTTATTCACCAACACTTCAATGATGCTTTCTTTGTTTGTCTCCTGCCAGTTGCCAATTACCGTTCTTACTTCTTCTTTGTTGGCAACGTCAAATGCGAGCACTGCTGCAGAGACACCGTGAGCTTTTACGAGTGCTGCTGTTTCTTCTGCGGCGGCTTTGTTGCCTTTATAATTGATCAGTACAGAATAACCCAGGCTTGCGAGTTTTACGCAAACTGCGCGGCCAATGCCGCGGGAGCCACCTGTTACTAGTGCAAATGTTTGCATCGTGATGCTTATAGTTGTTTATGAAAATGTCCGGTAATGTCTGTTTCCGTCAGCCAGTTTTTCACTTCGCGCATTTTCTGCGATGGAGCAAAATCTTCTTTGAAATAAGGGAAAATGCTTCTTGCTCCGTTGTATAACCATTTCGTTGCCGGAGAAAGTTTGCTGGAAATTCCTCTGATATCAATGGCCTGAACGAGTGCAATTAATTCTACCGCGAGCACTTCATATGCATTATCGATAACACGGCTGCACATCACTGCAGCGTTGCAGCCCATACTTACAATATCCTGGTTATCGTTATTGTTCGGGATGCTGTGAATGTACATTGGCGTACTCAGCGATTGGTTTTCTGCAACCGTAGAAGTAGCCGGATACTGCATGCCCTGAATACCAAAGTTCAAACCCAGACGGCCAGCATTTGCAAAAGGCGGTAGTTTGCCGTTTAAGGCTGGATTCAGAATAAAGTTCAGTTGACGATCTGCCAGCATAGACAGTTTGGTCACTGCTATTTTCAGCTTATCCATTTCCAGTGCTACATAATCACCATGGAAATTACCACCGTGGAAAATGTTTTTATTCTTACGATCGATGATCGGATTGTCGTTTACGGAATTGATCTCGTCGATGATTACTTTTTCAGTATTGAGTACAGTATCATAAATCGGACCGAGAATTTGTGGAACGCAACGCAGTGAATAATATTCCTGCACTTTATCGACCAGCACATCCTCCGTTACTTTTTTGTCGTAGAGATATTCATGACGTTTGCGGAGCAATTTGCTTTTATCACCGAATGCTCGCATCCAGCTGGCGATTTGCTGCTGTCCGTTATGTCTTTTTACACCGTTTAGTTCTACTGAAAAATGGTCGTCGTACGCTTCCATCATTTCATTGATCATCAGCGAGAGTAATGTTGACCAGATTACCAGACGATGCGCCATGATTACATTCACGCCGCCGATGCCGTTCATCGCTGAAGTACCGTTGAGAATTGCCAGACCTTCACGAATATGAATACTGAGCGGTTTCAGTTTCAGCTTTTTGAAAACTTTATCAGCTTTCTGTATTGAACCTTCAAACCAGAATTCCCCTTCACCAATAAGGCCAAGGGCGAGATGTGCGAGCTGTACCAGATCGCCGCTTGCTCCTACGCCACCGTGCGCATATACGCAAGGATAAGCTTCGTTGTTGATAAGATCCGTAATCAGTTGTACCGTTTCTGGATGAATACCGGAATAGCCAAGCAACATCGTATTGAGGCGGGAAAGCATCAAAGCACGTGTATGCAGCGGCGACAGCAATTGGCCCATACCCGAGCTATGGCTGCGGATGAGGTTGTATTGAAGTTCTTTCCGGTCATTATCATCAATACGATATTGAGCCATCGGCCCGAAACCGGTATTGATACCATAAATCAGCTTGTCTTTGGAGAAAGACTGCAAAAACTGGTAGCTGCGTGTTACCTCTTTGATTGCGGTCGCAGAAATGTTGATGTCTTTCTGGTGCAGCACAATCTGTTCAAAAGCGGCAATATCTAAAGGCTTACCCCCAAGGGAAATCATATCGTTATGGAATGTCTGGTAAAGGGTGCAAAAATAGAAAAAAGAATTGGGGAGTGTTATAATGTGAGGCTGGGCATTAGAATGATGGGTAAAAACAAAAAGCTCCATATGAGGAGCTTTTGCAAAGTGATATAAAAAATATTAAATCAAGGCGATTTTAGAGTACATCCTGCAGTATCAGGTAGTAGCTACTGAGCCGGTCATTCCAGTATTGCGTAGGAGACCACCATACGGCCCACATTACCACATTGTGGACGTTCATGCCCACAGTAATCGACGGATCGTTAGGGTTTGTAAATATAAAATCTGTTGCACACCCTCCAAAATTTTGGTCCTGATAAAATCTTACGTCTATTTGGGGTGTTGTCATAGACCCTAAGCCGTCATTAAAATTAACAGAGAAAGAAGATGTAAGGTCGTTAAAGGAATTGCCGATATAGCTTTTTGTACCATAAGCACGGGCTATATTGGCGAGGATGGATACGGCTATATTATCGCAGCCATTAAGCGTTGCGGCATAAGATCTGCCTCCAAAATTGATATTTTCGTAAAACGTCGCATAGGCAAAGTCTTTTTTGGCAGCTCTTTGTTGTGAATAATAGTTGTCTATCTTAAAGTAAACTAAGTTATTATCAGTAATACGCTCAAGACTTGTGTTAAGTTTTTTTTGAGCTTGGAGATTTACCTGAATTTTCGGACTAATATATTTTTTGAACTGTTCGTTTATGGTAGCCGGGTTACTGGAAGAATCATGCAGGATATAAGTTCCGAAAGCCTGCGGTGCCTGTGTGATGGAGTAGTTCTTTCCTTTGATTGCTTGCAAGAAATCATTAATATCTTTGCTGTCCGTTACTGGTTCAACAACCATTTTACCTTCTGAATTCTGATAGTATTTTACGTCTACCTTATAGACTTTGTCATTGATAACATAGGTTTGCTCGTATATTCCGGGTTTCGTAACAGCCTCGTCTGCTGTCAATGCAGTTTGGCGTGTTAAGTGAGTACTGGATGGTTCGGTTCTGTCTCCCTTGTTGCAGGAACTGACTGCAAAAACCATCATTAAAATCGCTGCGGCCTTTTTGCCGTTCAGCAGTTGTTTTCTTAGCATGTAACTATTTGTTTTTCAGTAAAAAATGGCGGCGAATATATAGCAAAAATATTCCCAGCATAATTTATTTAAACAATTGAAAGTTAATGCTTTATGTATTTTTGTGTTTGTTAAGTAGAGGGGGCTATTGTTTACTGATCAGCCCTGTAAGCGGATTTCTAAGCTTGTCGTAACCTATCAGGTCGACTTTGATACTGCCCACAAGAATGGGGCTGTCTACCCGCACTGGCAGATGGTTATTATCGTCGGTTACCCAAACTGCCATTTTCTCGCCACCTTTAAAGATGGTTCCTTCGATGAGTAAAGGAGTGATTTTGATAGCGTTAAACGTGCCGTAGCGCGTTTCGATTTTTTCTTTTCCTACATAACGGATGTATAGATTGTATACCTGATCATCCAGAAACATGCTGAAAGGGATTTTGGCACCGGGCTGATATTTGTTGTAATCGATATTACGGGCATAATAAATGGCCGAAAGTACATCCTGCACACATTTTGGGACATCGTAGATTCCGTGGGTAGAGACTGCCTGGCCGATATTATGATTGAAGGAAACATTATTGTAGATCTTAAAACCACCCTCATTTACATTACGCACAAACTTCAGTGGCAGCATGGTTTCTGCGTCAATATAGGTTTCGTAAATATCGCGCACTTTGTAAAACCATTCGTACGATTTTTGAGTTCTGCCGTCGCCGACCACATGGTAAACTTTCCGGTTGTTATAAGTTTCGAGTGTTGTAGTGAAACTGGCATCACCGGCGCCTACCCATATGCGTCCCATATTGTAGTAGACTTTAAAGAAGAGTTTTTCGCCCTCCTGAAAAGAGATATTTGTTAGCCCGCAAAACTCGTTCTGAGCAATTGCAGGCAACGTCATCATAGTGCATAAACAAACTGCCAGGCTAATTTTTAAAAACCAATTCATAGGATGAATTTTTCGAATGAAAATGCCATTATAAATATAGCACAAATGTGTCAGCGTAACCACCGCATTCTAAACAGTAAAATACTGCCTAATAATGCAGGAATTACGAGATTTATTGCCCATAATGAGAATGTAGCAATAAGGATGCCAATAGAGTTTGGCGAAAAATGATTGAACAGAAAAAGTCCTACCTGACCACGTACGCCCAGTTCTGCAAGCGCTACCGAAGGAATCATCGCCATAGCCCAGAAAAAAAGCGTAGTCATCAGAAAGCCTGAAACCAGTGGAATCGAAACATTCATCCAGGTAAGCAGCAGCATAAATTGAGCCGAAAAAATAAGATAGCGCAGCAAGGAAAGCAGCAAGATGTTTACCTGATCTTGCATGGAAAAGCGTTTCAGCAGCTGGCCATAGGTTTTAAATTTTCGGAACCATTTTATTTTTTGCAGTTTCGGCGCCCATTGTTCAAAGCGCAGATAGAAATAAATTACACCAATGGTGCATCCCAGGCAAACGACAAATAATACTTTTTCCCAGAAACCCGGATAGGCAATATTGTAGTATAAAAGCCCCACTACGCCGAAAAAGAGTACCGCAAACAACTGCGCGAACGCACCTAAAACAGATACACTGATCAGTCGCAGTGTATTTTTTCTTTTCAGGTAGAGAATGCGCCCCGGATATTCACCAATGCGATTTGGTGTAACGATCGAGAATGCAATGCCGGCAAGATAACTGGTGCACGCTTTGCGGTAATTCAACGGTTGCGCTGTATCCGCCAGAAGCTTCCATTTATAGGCTTCCAGGCCAAGGTTCACAGGCATCAGCAGCAATGCGAAAACGAGAAAAATAGTATTACCCGCCCACGAAAAACCGGGTGTGCCGATATGGTTCAGCTGAGAATAAACCTGACGGTAGAGACTCCAGATCAATAGCGCAGAAACGGCACCGCCGAGCAGATAATTGATCCATATTTTGGTACTTTTGTTCAACAAGCCTTTAAATTCATTTTGCAACAAGATCCTAAAATTATTCTTGGTATCGATCCCGGGACCCTTGTTATGGGTTATGGCCTTATAGCCGTGGACAAAAATAAGATTTCACTTGTGGAAATGGGTGTCTTGCAGCTTGCTAAACGTCAGGACCATGCCGAACGTCTGGAAATGATCTTTCGCAAAATGGAAGCATTAATGAAAATGCATAAACCGGACGCTGTTGCTATTGAAGCGCCGTTCTTTGGAAAAAACGTTCAGAGTATGCTAAAGCTGGGGCGTGCGCAGGGCGTAGCGATTGCTGCCGCGATGATGCATGGGTTGCAAGCCACTGAATATGCACCGAGAAAGATCAAGCAGTCGGTAACGGGTCGTGGTAACGCCACCAAAGAACAAGTCTGGCAAATGTTGCAGCATACTTTAAAGTTTGAAGAAGATCCACGTTTCATGGATGCCACCGATGCGGTAGCAGTTGCACTATGTCACCATTTTCAAAGTCGTTTTCCTGAAATTACGGCGCCGGTAAAAACGCCAAAAACGACAGCTAAAAAAGGAACGAGCTGGGAAGCATTCATCGCTTCAAATCCCGATAGAATCCGTTAGCGTATACATAGCCATTAGCATTAACATATCGTTTTCAAAACAAAAAAACAGGAATGAGGTCGTAACGGACGATCGCTGAAACATAATCCTGTAAGGCATTTCAGCATTCGTGTTACTACGTATATACATTTCGGAAAACAGTCCGAAGAAGCTTTAATGTCATATGTTGCATTAAGGTGCGATTATTGGGTTGTTGTGGCGGCTATCTTTGTTTACAAGGTATGAAAGTCGCTAACATCCGTATCATAATAATGTCTGCACTGTTTGTCTGCATCGGGCTTATGTCTATTCAGATATATTGGAGTATGCATATGGGTATGGTCGGGCGGACAATTGGCTGGATGATGATGAGTGTTGCAATGATGACGGTGTTGGGCGGACTTATGCTGGTGCTTTTTAAATTGCTTCGCCAGAAAATGCTTCATGAAGTACAGAAAGATTTTGTGAGCAACATTACTCATGAGTTTAAAACGCCACTTTCTGTTATTCACCTTTCTGCCGAAGTTTTGAAAGATCCAAAGATTATTACTACCCCGCAACGGTTGTTGAATTATGCAGGGATCATTGCACAAGAATCGAAACATCTGTCTTCGCATGTAGAAAAAGTCTTTCAACTCTCCGAAATAGAATCGGGTGGTTTAAAAATGAAACCAGATACGATGGACTGGGGCGAATTGTTGCAGGAGAATGTCAAAATATTCGAAAAAATAATTCAGGAACAGAGCGGAGAAATTAAACTACATCTGTCTGACAGTCAGATTGATTTTTATGGTGATTATTTTCATTTAAATAACGTAATTTCAAATCTGATTGACAACGCAATAAAATATTGTGACAATACGCCAGTAATTCATATTTTTCTGAAAATTAGGAGAAAGAACCTACACATTTCAGTGAAGGACAACGGTATTGGCATCGGAAAGCAACACCAAAAACTGTTATTCCGAAAATTTTATCGCGTTCCCACCGGAAACGTGCATGATGTAAAGGGAGTAGGGTTAGGTTTAAACTATGCAAAGTTTATAGCCAAAGCTCATGGCGGAGAAATCCGGTGCTCTAGTAACCTCGGAAAAGGAAGCACCTTTACATTAGTGTTCCCGATAAAAAACTAGCTAAAAATGGCAGAGCGTAGTAAAGCGAAAATCTTATTGGTGGAAGACGATCCAACTTTGGGCTTTGTTGTGAAAGATAACCTGGAAGTACACGGTTACGATGTAGTTCATTGCCTGGACGGGGAAACCGGCTGGCAGCAGTTTATGAAACACAATTTTGATATCTGTCTGCTCGATGTAATGCTGCCGAGAAAAGATGGCATGGCATTGGCAACTCAGATTCGTAAAAAGAACGATACGGTACCTATTTTGTTGCTCACCGCAAAATCGATGGACGATGATAAAATCGCCGGTTTCCGAAGTGGTGCGGATGATTACGTTACGAAGCCGTTCAATATGCAGGAACTATTGCTGCGCATTGAAGTGTTTCTGAAACGTACACGTAAAGTAGAGGACAGTCAACCTGTAGAATTTAAGGTCGGTGGTCTGAACTTTAACTTCAACGATCTGATTCTTTACAATGATCACGAAAAACATCAGCTTACACAACGTGAGGCAGATCTGCTCCGCTATTTGTGTCTGAATGCAAACCGTGTTTTGAAACGTGAAGAAATCCTGCTGAACGTTTGGGGTAAAGAAGATTATTTCCTCGGCCGCAGCATGGATGTATTTATAACAAAAATCCGTAAGCACCTGAAAGATCAGGCTGGCGTAGAATTACAGACGATTCACGGCATTGGTTTCAAGTTTATTTTGCCATAACAGACGGTAGAAAAACCTGCCAAAAGATATCACAGAGGCTGTCGAAAGACGGCCTCTTTTTTTATAGTTTGAATAGTCCTGAAAAAAGTTGACGGATTTTAAATAGTCCCGGTTGCCTCAAGTGGCCGGGATTTTTTATGCACCTGTTGTGGCGTTTTCATGCCTAAAGAAAGATGGGG